>NZ_JBGMEB010000001.1:0-48069 GCF_041447285.1 Methanomethylovorans sp.
TAAGCGGTGATAACGGTAACAACATCCTTGAACCTGGAGAAGTCTGGGTATACAATGCAACCGGTACTGCAACTGCCGGTCAGTATGCTAACATCGGTAATGTTAGTGCCGATTACAGTGGTACTCCAGTAACCGATGAAGATCCAAGCCATTACTTCGGATCCAACTCTTCAGTTGACATTGAGAAGTACACTAATGGCGAAGACGCTGATGATCCGACCGGACCGTTCATACCCATCGGTTCTACAGTTACTTGGACTTACGACGTTACCAATAATGGTAACGTGAATCTTACCAATGTTGCTGTAACTGATAACATGGGTGTTGCACTGACTTATGTTGGCGGTGATAATGGTAACGATATCCTTGAACCTGGAGAAGTCTGGGTATACAATGCAACCGGTACTGCAACTGCCGGTCAGTACGCCAACATCGGTAATGTTAGTGCCGATTACAGTGGTACTCCAGTAACCGATGAAGATCCAAGCCACTACTTCGGATCCAACTCTTCAGTTGATATTGAGAAGTACACTAATGGTGAGGATGCTGATGATCCGACCGGACCATTCATACCCATCGGATCTACAGTTACCTGGACATACAACGTTACCAACAACGGTAACGTGAACCTGACCAATGTTGTTGTAAGCGACAACATGGGTGTAACTCCAGTTCTTGTTAGCGGTGATAACGGTAACGATATCCTTGAAGTTGGTGAAGTCTGGGTATACAGTGCCACAGGAGTAGCTACTGAAGGTCAGTACGCTAACATCGGTAATGTTACAGCTGATTACAGCGGTACTCCAGTCAATGACAGTGATCCGAGCCACTACTTCGGTTCCAACTCTTCAGTTGACATCGAGAAGTACACTAATGGCGAGGATGCTGATGATCCAACCGGACCATTCATACCCATCGGTTCTACAGTTACCTGGACATACAACGTTACTAACAATGGTAACGTGAACCTTACCAATGTTGTTGTAAGCGACAACATGGGTGTTAGCCCAGTGTATGTCAGCGGTGACAATGGTGATGGTATCCTGCAACCCGGTGAGGTCTGGGTGTACAGTGCAACCGGTACTGCTACTGCCGGTCAGTATGCCAACATCGGTAACGTCAGTGCCGATTACAGCGGTACTCCAGTCAACGATACTGATGAAAGCCATTACTTCGGCTCCAACTCTTCAGTTGACATCGAGAAGTACACTAATGGCGAGGATGCTGACGATCCAACTGGACCGTTCATCCCAATCGGATCTACAGTTACCTGGACATACAACGTTACTAACAACGGTAACGTGAACCTGACCAATGTTGTTGTAAGCGACAACATGGGTGTCAGCCCAGTGTATGTCAGTGGTGACAATGGTGATGGTATCCTGCAACCTGGTGAAGTCTGGGTGTACAGTGCCACAGGAGTAGCTACTGAAGGTCAGTATGCCAACATCGGTAATGTTACTGGCTACTACAATGAAGCTCCTGTAACCGATGAAGATCCAAGCCATTACTTCGGTGCTAACTCTTCAGTTGATATCGAGAAGTACACTAATGGCGAGGATGCTGATGATCCGACCGGACCGTTCATACCCATCGGTTCTACAGTTACCTGGACTTACGACGTTACCAATAATGGTAACGTGAATCTGACCAATGTTGCTGTAACAGATAACATGGGTGTTGCACCGACTTATGTAAGCGGTGATAACGGTAACAACATCCTTGAACCTGGAGAAGTCTGGGTATACAATGCAACCGGTACTGCTACTGCCGGTCAGTATGCCAACATCGGTAACGTCAGTGCCGATTACAGCGGTACTCCAGTCAACGATACTGATGAAAGCCATTACTTCGGCTCCAACTCTTCAGTTGACATCGAGAAGTACACTAATGGCGAGGATGCTGACGATCCAACTGGACCGTTCATCCCAATCGGATCTACAGTTACCTGGACATACAACGTTACTAACAACGGTAACGTGAACCTGACCAATGTTGTTGTAAGCGACAACATGGGTGTCAGCCCAGTGTATGTAAGTGGTGACAATGGTGATGGTATCCTGCAACCTGGTGAAGTCTGGGTGTACAGTGCCACAGGAGTAGCTACTGAAGGTCAGTATGCTAACATCGGTAATGTTACTGGCTACTACAATGAAGCTCCTGTAACCGATGAAGATCCAAGCCACTACTTCGGTTCCAGTACAGCTATTGATATCAAGAAGTATACCAATGGTGAAGATGCCGATAGTGCACCTGGACCTTATATTGGAATAGGTTCTCCAGTAACCTGGACTTACAATGTTACTAACACAGGTAATGTGAATCTGACAAGTGTTGTTGTAACTGATAACATTCCAGGAGTTACACCTGCTTATGTAAGCGGTGATAACGGTAACGGTATCCTTGAAGTTGGTGAAGTCTGGATCTACAGTGCAACCGGTATTGCAACTGTTGGTCAGTATGCTAACATCGGTAATGTAACTGCAGATTACAAGGGTACTCCAGTAACCGATGAAGATCCAAGCCACTACTTTGGTCTAAGTGGTGCTATTGATATTGAAAAGTATGTGTGGAACGGTACTGGCTGGGAAGATGCCGATACAGTTACAGGTCCTTCTCTGTCATCGGGTCCAGTTAAGTTCAAGATAATAGTTGCCAACATCGGTAATGTTGAACTTACTGGAATCAATGTAACTGACGACAAGTATGGTCCAGTCACTCTGACAACTACTACTCTCGCAGTTGGAGCTTCAACTGAAGCTGAGTACAATATGAGTTGGGCTTCAGGTCAGCAGGTAAACACTGCTGAGGTTGAAGGTTACTATGGCAGTACTAAGTATACAGACAGCGATGATGCGCACTACTATGGTCCTGCCTCTTACAAGGCTCAGTATGACAACAGATTGCGTGAGTCGTCTTCATGTGTTGTATTCTCTACTGCCACATATCTTGATGTAGGAAAGAATGTATCACGTAGCAGGGATGTGCTATGGTTTGATCTTAGCAAGTTCAACAAGACAGACACAGTATCCAAGGCGACTCTCTCGCTCTTCTGGTATTATCCGGAAGGTGCTACTCGGTCTTCTGATACTGTAGTCGATATCTACAGACCAATTAAGTGGGATCCAAATTATGTGACTTGGTACTACGTTAGCCAGAATAAGAAGTGGCCGATAGTAGGAGGAACCTGGTTCGATAAGAACAATGTTTCCCAGGGTAGTACACCATATGGCTCTGTAACCTTCCGGGCAAGCACAGTGCCTGATAACAAGTACTACGAGTTTGATGTCACTCAGCTTGTGCAGCAATACATAAATGGTACGTACGAGAACACTGGTTTCTTCCTCAAGGCCAGAACAGAGAGTGGCAATTACATCGCCTTCTACAGTTCAGATTGGACCAATCCAGATCAGAGGCCAAAGCTGACTGTAAGTCTTGCGAGTGCTCCAGCACCAACCATTGTAGCTCCAATAGCACCTGTTGATGAAGCACCAGTTGCAGAAGCTGGTGGCGCTCAGACAGTTATTACAGGTTCCACTGTGAGTTTCGATGGTAGTGGTTCAACAGATGACAATGGCATAATGTTGTACTCGTGGGACTTTGATGATGGTGCAACAGCTGAAGATGCGGTAGCTACAGCCAGTCATGCATATACAACAGCAGGTACTTACAATGTGAATCTCACTGTCACAGATACCATTGGACAGAAGGATTCAGATACAATGCAGGTAGTTGTAAATGACCCATCAAGTGCAACAACTCCAACAGATTGCACTTCATCTGCAGTTGTAGCCGATAACAGATTGCGTCAGACATCCCCAAGCACAGTTTACGCCACAACCACGTATATTGACGTTGGAAAGGGTGCATCTACTAGCAGGGATGTGATGATGTTCGACCTTAGTGCCTACGAACCAAATACTGTATCCAAGGCAACTCTGTCTCTGTACTGGTATTATGAGAATCCACGTACTTCTGATACTGTAGTCGATATCTACAGACCGGCAGAAGAGTGGGATCCAAAGTATGTGAGCTGGAACAACCGTGCGTCTGGTAAGCTATGGACTACAGCAGGAGGGGATTGGTTCGATAAGAATAATGTTCTTCAGGGCAGTACTCCGTATGCTTCTGTGACTTTCCCGAAGGGCACTGCACCTGACAACAGGTACTATGAGTTTGATGTCACAAAGCTTGTGCAGGAGTATACAAACGGTACGTATAAGAATAATGGTTTCTTCCTCAAGGCAAGAACCGAGAGCGGCAATTACATTGCCTTCTACAGTTCAGACTATTCAAATGCTGCCATGAGGCCGAAACTGACCGTGTGCATTGGTGGTGCTTCAGCACCCACTGCACCCGTAGCTCCAACACTACCTGTTGATGAAGCACCAGTTGCAGAAGCTGGTGCTAATCAGACAGTTACCACAGGCTCCACTGTAAGTTTCGATGGAAGTGGTTCAACAGATGACAAGGGTATAGTGTTGTACTCGTGGGACTTTGGTGATGGCACAACATCTACTGGAGTCTCAGTCACTCACGCATATGCAACAGCGGGTACTTACACTGTGACTCTTAATGTCACAGATGAAAGCAGCCAGAGCGATTCAGACACACTAAAGGTGGTTGTAAATGATCCAGTTGGTCCAGTTGACAATGCACCTGTAGCTGATGCTGGTGAAGATCAGGCAACTACTACAGGTTCATCTGTAAGTTTCGATGGCAGTGGCTCCACAGATGACAAGGGTATAGTGTTGTACTCGTGGGACTTTGATGATGGCACAACATCTACTGGAGTCTCAGTCACTCACGCATATACAACAGCAGGTACTTACACTGTGACTCTTAATGTCACAGATGAAAGCAGCCAGAGCGATTCAGATACACTGAAGGTAGTTGTGAGTGAACCAACAACTCCAACAGGAAGTGATTATGCGGTGGGTGTAGCTGACAACAGATTGCGTCAGAATAAGCCGAGTGTAGTTTATTCCACCACTACCTATATTGATATTGGAAAGAGCCAAAATTCAACTAGCAGGGATGTGATGTTGTTCGACCTTAGTGCCTACAAGCCAACGGATACAATATCCAAGGCAACTCTGTCTCTTTACTGGTATTATGCAGAAAGTGGTCGCACTTCTGACACTGTAGTAGATATCTACAGGCCTGCGGAGAAGTGGGATTCAAAGTATGTGAGTTGGAATAACCGTGTGTCTGGTGTCTCATGGACTACAGCCGGAGGAAATTGGTCCGATATGAACGGAGTTTCTCAGGGCAACACACCGTATGCTTCTGTGACTTTCCCGAAGGGCATGACGCCAGATAACAAATACTATGAGTTTGATGTTACAGAACTTGTACGGGCTTATATAAGAGGTGATTATGAGAATACTGGTTTCTTCCTCAAGGCAAGAATGGAGGACGGCAATTACATTGCCTTCTATAGCTTGGACTGCCCAGATCCTGCCATGAGGCCGAAACTGACTATTACTCGGTGAGAAGAGAAAGTATGAGTAATCACAAGAGATTAGTTCACAAATTTGAGTGAAAAAGTTCGCTCAAATTCTTTTTTACTCTGAATTTTCTTTTGTCTTTCAGGGTGTTAGATTTTTTATTCTCTGTAAGAGTAAATGAATACCGTTTTCTTTAGTAAACTCATGAGGCTTTTAGTAAATATTTACTGGGAACTATATGTTATTTTAAGAGTCTGTTTATGAGCTCAGCTCATTGAATTTTCGACCAGAAACTCGTTTATTATTTTGCAGATAATACTTGATTCATAACATAAGTTAGCAGAATTTATATGATAAGTAATAACTGTGAAACTTTATACCGAAAAATAGAACCATCAAACATGAATATTTAGAGTAAAAAAATCCACTGCAAAGAATGGATATTATTCCATTCCTTTGCTTATGGTCTTCAGCTTCTTTATTGCGATCATCGTAGTCTTTGTGTCTTCGATGATCTTTTCCTCGTAGTGCTTTATTATCTCTTCGATAGGAGCATTGAGGGTGTAGATCTTTGTTGGTCTGCCCTTTCCGACAGCCTTCTTATTGTGGACGCTGATCCAGTGCTTTTCACGCATCTGCCTCATTGCCACGCTGACTTCAGGCTGTCTTAGGCCCGTGCTCATTTCTATTTCCTGGGATGAAGCTTCTCTTACATTTGATAGATATGTAAGGGTTGTAGCAACATTCCTTGACATTCCTAGGTTCTTCAGTGCATCTATGAACCGATAGTCGGTATCATCCAATATTTTTACTTCAAAGTCCTTCATAAAATAACCCCTTATTCTATGTTAAATCTCTTCCGTGAGATCTAAGCTATAGTATGTACATTATTATATTTAAACTTTTATAGCCGGACTTTTTGTACGACAGGATATTTAATATTCCTTTATATATTTTATGGCACCAACTGCTTGTTTTATGATCATATCTTTCAATTCATCCTGGCTTGCAAAGTTCATATTCTTTTTATTCATGAACAAATTTATGAGTATTTTGCGGCCTATTACGTCATCGCTATCTGGTATTAATCTTAGAATTGTTGAACCTGGAAATATGTGTGTCTTATGAGAAATGCCGTCTGAATCTCCATCTGTAATTCCAATGATCGGTATGCCTAGCCTATACAGTATGTCTGCTGCAAGAATAGTTGTATCATCTCCTACGGTCACGGCAACATCTGCACCCGGTACGATTTCAAATACTTTTTCTGCCGCATGGTCAACTATAACTGCACATATTCCTTGTTTCTGCATCTTGTTTTCTTTATTTGAGAATGTACCAAGCTCGCATGTTTTTAGTGTACGTGCTTTAAAATTATCTGAGCGCAACCTGCCACTTTTAACCCAGGCACTTTTCAGATCGATAGGAGTAAGATTCTCATAATCGTGAATTTTTTCCACACCATGTTCTTTCATAGTTCCTCCCTTGATCTGAGTTATGTACCCATTCTCAGCAATTATGCTAACTTCAAAGGAAGTTGCTGAGCCTACTACTATGCCATTGACGAGTATCTTTTCTCCAGGTTGCACTCCAGTAAGATGCCTTACAACACGCTCTCCTTCTTTCTCCAGTAGGATTTCTTTTTCCTGCTCTGAAGCTATAATTATGGATAAGCCCAGCTCATTGGCAATAGTCTTTGCATGCTCATGCGCAAGTTTATTCCAGGGGATAACAACACCATCAGAGCTTCCAGGACTTTCGATATGTACTATAGGTTTTTCATCTTTCCTTTTTACGTGAGAAATGACCATGCGTGCAAATGCTATCCCCGTTTCCAGTTTCTTTCCATGGTTAAGCAGGTAGATCACATCTTTCGTGTCAATGCATTTTTCGATGCATTCACTTGGTTTAAGACTCCTGCGAATATCAATTATATTTTCCATGTGGGCATCGATCACAGCAGTTTTACCCATTGTGCCTGCTATCATAGACGTGACAGTTCCTTTTGAGCTCAGAAGCTCAATTATCTTTTTAGCCTGCCCCGAGTCAATGACCTCCGGACCATGAATCACTAGTCCAATTTCCATGATTTTCCATATATCAGTGATGAATATAACGTTCCCGCACGGAAAATATTAGTCTGAGAACATATTCTATTCTTTCATGCATGGAATTCAATTAATATGGCATGGTCATGCCTGTTTTGAGATAAGGGCTGCTTATAATATGCTGATTGATCCTTTTTTCAGGGGTAATCCAAGTGCAAAGCTACTTCCGGAAGATGTAAATCCTGATATCATATTTGTGACCCATGGCCATTATGACCATCTGGGAGATACAGTTGAGATCGCTCAAAGAACAGGGTGTAGAGTTATTGCAATGCATGAACTGGCTAATTACCTTAAATCTCAGAATGTAAAGGCGGAAGGCATGAACATAGGAGGTAAAGTCCAGGTTAATGGTATCTCAGTAATAATGACAGATGCAAATCATTCTTCATCCATATCTGATTCAGGACAAAGGTTATACGGAGGCAGAGCCGCAGGCTTCATATTACAGATTAATGGCTGTTCCATCTATCACACTGGCGATACTGGTATTTTTGGAGATATGCGGCTCATTGGAGATATCTATAAGCCAGAAATTGTGCTATTGCCCATAGGGGGTAAATATACAATGGATCCTGAAGATGCAGCAAAAGCCGTGGCCATGATTGGTCCAGGAATCGCAATACCGATGCATTATAATACATTTGATGTAATTTCTCAGAATCCAGTAGAATTTATGCACAAGGTAAAGGATATATGTGAAACAAAAGTACTGATACTGTCTGTAGAAGATGTATTGGAGCTATAAAAGCAGTGGCTTTCGAGATGAGGAGTATGTTTATATATAATTAATACTGAAGATAAGATGGCAAAAGTCGAACATCATTGTTCTCTATATCCCCTCTAGTTCTCGTCATACGGCTTTTGCCTTATTCATGCTATAATGTTGCCCGCTATATGGATTATTCTGTTTGGCAGACTTGTATCTTTTAATTGTCATTTATTCTCAATCTGAGCTGTTGCCTTGGCTGGATATGTCTTGTTTTAAAAATTAAATGATATGGTTAACAACCATATCATTTGATGTTCTCAAAGCATTTTTTCAGATGCTCACTGTTTAGAGGCTGTGTGAGTAGGCTAACCAAAATACCTATTAACAAAGCAACAGGTGTAGCGACTAGAATCGGGTCTACTAATGTCCATGTGCCTGTAAGTAAAGTTGCCTTACCAAAAAGTGCCTGACTTATGCCAAGTGGAACTGCTTCTTTTGCATGTACCAATACAAGCCATGCCAGACTACTAATGCTGCCTATCACCATACTGGCAATAGCTCCTTCTTTTGTCATCCGTTTCCAGAAAAGAGCCCCAATGTACATGGGCAGGAAAGCTGCAGCACATAATCCAAAAAATATCGATGTAGCAGGGGCTATAATGCTAGGTGGCAGAGTGTATGCCAAAATTACGCTTACAAGTATAGTGAAAGCTATCCCTAACTTTGTCACATTTGTGGTATGACTTATCTCTCCTTTCTTTAAGAACTGCCTGTATAGATCATGTCCTATAGCAGTACCCATTGTGTGGTACTGTGAGCTTAATGTAGACATGGCAGCAGCCAGCAGTACAAGCATGAATAGGACAACAAATATCTCTGGCATTGCCATGTTTATGTATTCCGGAATTATTAGGTCGACATTGCCGCCAGCAGCAGTAAGTGCTATTACTCCCTTTTCCCTGAAGAAATATACATTAGAAAGTGCACCTACTACAAAAGCAACGCCTGTCATCATGACGATGAAGGGTCCACCAACGAGCAATGCCCTGTATAAAGATCGGTCATTTTTAACTGTCATGAACCTTACGACCAGCTGCGGCTGTGCTAGCACTCCTATACCTACTCCCAGGACAAGTGTAGACACAACTGTCCACCATATAGGTGATCCTGTACTGGGCATTGCGGTCCACCCCACCTGTCCTCCTTTTGCGAGGGCTTCAGGGACCAGATATGCCATGTTTGTCAGAGCCTGATGGGCTTCGGTTATACCTCCCAATTTTGTGTATGTCAGGATAAGCAAAGTCGCCATACCAATGAACATGAGCACTCCCTGGAAGGCATCTGTGTACATGACAGCTATGATTCCTCCAGTTATAACGTAAGCCGCAGTTATTACAGTAAGGATTAGAAGAGCACTATTATAATTTATACCGAGTGTAGTTTCAACAAATCGTGCTCCTCCTATCAATACTATTCCAGTATATAATGGCATGAAAACACCTATGATCAAACCAGCATAACCCTGAATGAACCTTGAATCAAAACGTCTTCCAAGCAGTTCAGGGAATGTAACAGCTCGCAGGTTCTTTCCCATTTGTCGGGTTCTTGGACCAAATAGGGCAAAAGCGATGAAGATTCCCACCACTACATTCATAACCGCAAGCCAGAGTAATCCCATTCCCATAGCTCCTGCCGCACCCCCAAAACCTACTATTGCCGATGTGCTGATGAAAGTTGCACCGTATGAAAGTGCAAGAATGTAAGGGTTTGCCTTGCGGCCTGCAACCATGAAGTCATCAACTGCTTTGGTATTTTTGTAACCCAACCATCCAAGGTAGAAGATGATCATTAAATATACTAATACTGCTATTCCAAGCAAAGGTGTGCTTACAGCCATTAATTTTCCTCCTCAGGGTCTTTCTCGTTCCAACGTCTCAGGCCATATATTATGCAACCAAGTGCACCACCTATGCAGAGCAAGTATGCCATCCATATTTGCGGGTCATCTATTCCAAACATTTGTCTCTTTATCTCCTTATATTGGTTAATCGTGCTAAAATGTACCATGTCACGCGTTAGCATGGATTATTAATTAACCTTTCGATTTATAATTAGTCAAAAAGCACAAATCGATTCGAATAGATCACACACAGTGTGGTTCAATAAAAGAATGTAAGAGGATATTTCCTCTTACTCGCCAAAGCATTTATCGATGTGTTCCTTTGGTGCTGGTTTTGTTAGAATACTAACAACTATGGCAACAAGCATTGAAAGCGGTGTAGCTACAAGTATGGGGTCAACCAATGTCCAAGTACCTGTAAGCAATGTTGCCTGGCCAAAGATAGCCTGGCTTATCCCCAGTGCTGTTGCTTCTTTTGCATGCACGAAAGTAAGCCATCCAAGGCTGCTGAACGTACCTACCAGAAGGCTTGCAATAGCTCCCTCTTTTGTCATACGTTTCCAGAATATAGCTCCTATGTACATAGGCAGAAATGCAGCAGCTGTTAAACCAAAGAAAATAGCTGTTGCCCTGGCTATGATACCTGCTGGCAAAATATATGCAAGAATGACGCTTATTATAATTGTAACAGCAATGCCTAATTTTGTAATGTTTATTGTCTGTCCGATCTTTCCACGCATTATGTATTCTCTGTATAGGTCATGACCTATAGCTGTACCCATGTTGTGGAACTGTGAACTCAGGGTTGACATGGCAGCTGCAAGAAGGGTGAGCATGAAGAATACAACGAATATTTCAGGCATTGAGCTGTTTATATACTCTGGCATTATCTTGTCAATGTTTCCACCAGCTACATCAAATGCTAACATGCCTTTGGTATTGAAGAAATAAACGTTGGAAAGGGCTCCAACCACATAGGCGACTCCAACCATCATGAAGATAAAGGGTCCGCCGGACAATACTGCCCTTTTCAGTGAGGTAGTGTTTTTAACAGTCATGAACCTAACAGCCAGCTGAGGCTGGGCGAGAGTTCCTATTCCCACTCCGAGAATGATTGTAGAAACAAGGGTCCACCATATAGGGGAGCCAAAGGTGGGCATTGAGGTCCAGCCATTGTGTCCTTGCTGTACCATGGTTTCAGGTACCAGATATGCAAGATTGGTGAGTGCCTGATGTGCTTCAACTATACCTCCAAGTTTAGAGTAGGTGAGCACCATGAGAATTGCCATGCCTACAAACATAAGAACCCCCTGCATTGCATCTGTATACATCACAGCCAGGAGTCCACCTGTGATCACATAAGCTGCGGTTATTATTGTAAGCATAAGCACAGATGTATTATAGTCGACACCAAGGGCAGTTTCCATGAAACGGGCCCCACCTATAAGCACACCGCTTGTATAAATTGGCATAAATATGGCTATTAAAAGGCCTGAAAAGCCCTGAATAAAACGGGATTGAAACCTTCTGCCTATTAGTTCAGGAAACGTAACAGCTTTTAGATTAACTCCCATTCTTCTTGTTCTTGAGCCGAATGCAACGAATGCAATGAATATTCCAACAAAGATGTTCAGGAACACGAGCCACAATATACCCATTCCGAAAGCACCGGCATATCCTCCAAAGCCAATTATGGCTGAAGTGCTTATAAAAGCAGCTCCATAAGAAAGTGCCAGCACGAAAGGATTTACTTTCCTTCCGCCCACCATGAAATCATCAGTACTCTTAGTATGTTTGTATCCCATCCATCCACAATAGAAAGTAAGCATAAGATAAATGAGTACAGCAATTCCAAGGACCATCGTACTTGCCATTAGTTTTCCTCCAGTGGGTCTTTGTCATTCCAGTGCATTAATCCGTATATTATGCATCCCAAGGCACTACCTATACTGAGCAAATATGCTATCCATATCTGTGGATCATCGATTCCAAGCATTTCCATATCTCCATTAATTATAGTGACATTTGTTAGCATGGCTCATTCTTTAACCTTTCGAAGATGATCGGAACCTTCTCAGCTTATAGTTATTATAATTGAGGTGACAGAATATAACTATGTATTACTATGCAGTTAGTTTTTAATACTATAATGTCTTATAAGAAAAGTGCAACAGCCTAGCCTGGGTGTACAGGCTTTTCATTATTGGGGTGGTTTCACCCCCTCCTATTATCTTTTTTATTACTTCAGACCTGCACGTATGTACGATACTTTGTCTTTCTCCCATACCTCTACCGTATAACCTGCCTCCAAAAAGAGTGCTTTCCAGTCTTCGGGATATCTTTGTACGTCATGGAAGTGGTCAATAGGTTCTACTGCAAAGACTTCGCCAGTGGGTTTCAAAACCCTTCTTATATCTTTGAGTGCTCTTGGTATATCATCAAGATGATGCAGCATAAAGAAGCAGGTTACCGCATCAAAGTATCCGTCTTCAAAAGGTAACTCGTACGCACTGGCTGCAACGAATTTTGTATTATTCACACCTTCTACTCTTGCGTTGAACTTGCATTGCTCTATGACACTATCAAGCAAGTCTATACCGTGTATTATGGCATCTGGATTTGCGCTGGCTATCTTTATTGCGAGAGTTCCCAGGCCACAGCCTACATCAAGTATGTCCTTTCCATGCAGCAGTGGAAGAATATCATTGAAAGCCTTCATTTTTCTGGATTCCATGTTGCTTTGAGGAAATCGTGCCTCTTCAATAAGGTCAAAGGATGTATAAGGTAAAATAGCATATATTGCGGCGTTATTTTCAGCCATTAGTCCTCTTACATAATGCATGTCATCCTCCTTGCGGATATAACTTACAACAGAAGCCCCCATTGCTGAACAGAACCTTCTGTTCAGTTCTTCTCTGCTTTGAGGAAACTTTATTTTCAAGGGGTCGTGTATCATTATGTAATGCGAGTGCTCCTCTGTAAAAAATTCATCTTCATTACTTGTGATCTCAATACTGCTTATTGCCTGCTTCCAGAGTGGCAATATCTCCATGTTTTCTTCTGAAGCATGGTTATGAACTTTCCCTATAGATAATATATCCATGAATAATGGACTCGGTATTCCGATAAATAGATGTTATATCAAAGGGAAAGAGGATGTGCATATTTGATCAAGGGGGAGGCCACATTATGAGAATAGTAAAAACGTTAATCATAATATTTGGAATTGGTCATATGGTATTCATATCAGTGGATAAAAATAAGTGCACAGGTTGCGGTTCATGTGTTGAAGCATGCAGAAATCGTGTACTCGTTGTAGAGAACGGATTATGTCGAGCTGTAAGGGTAGAAAATTGCAAACGTTGTATGTCCTGTGTTTCAATGTGTGATTTCGATGCCATTAAGGTCTTTGTTTGAAAATTTTAGGGACGCAAAATAATACGTGAAACCTGGAATCATTTGACATTACAGCTCGACCATCTCAACATCAAGGCTTCCCAGGTCAAGCAAAGCCACAGTCCTGCGACCCGTGAGCAAACCTGTCGTTTCCCCGGGGTTGATTATGGGGGTTCCAAAATCTATTACAACTCCAGCATCGTGGGTATGGCCTCTTACAATAACATCGAACATGCCGGAGGCAGCTATGGCTTTGACCTGCTCCTCATAAATTCCATGCAGGAGGGCTATTCGTCTTCCTTCCAGTTGAATATCGCCAAAATCCTTGCAGCATTGTGCACCAAAATTCTCGAACCATTCTTTAAGCAATAACCTGTCACCGTCGTTATTGCCAAAGACAAAGTACAGTTTTGCATTCAGCTCTTTAAAGGCCCGTGCCGTAAAGGGTGATACAATATCTCCTGCATGTAAAACGGCTGTTACTCCTTTTTTGTTGAAGAATTCCACTGCCTGTTCGATGGCTTCAAGATTGTCATGCGAGTCCGCCATGATCCCTATCATCAATTATTACTCCCCTTGCTCATTTAATCTATTTCAATTTTCAAAATCACTCTAAATGATCCCTGCTATCCTTAAAAAATTAGTGAATACTTTTTCCGAGTTCCTTTCGTACTCATCTCTTACAGTAGCGTAGTCTTTCTTTACTTCTTCCGATGAAAGTTGCTTAAGGTCATCGTCTTCATCAAGCCAGGTATCTAGCATTTCTGTTGTAAGTTCTAGGTGTCCCTGGAATCCGTAGGCATTGTCCCCAACTTTAACCACCTGATTGCGACAATGTTTCCCAGTGGCCAACAGTTTCATTTCATCTGTGAGTTCCACTGTCTCCCCATGCAGGTGGAATATGGGCAATGTTGTTTCCAATCCTTCAAAAATTGTGTCTTTTTTCCCTGTAGGTGTAAGTTCCAAAGAGAATCCTTTTCCCTGTAAGTCCTTCCATCCTACTTCTTTTACGGGGCTTTTTATCACATTGCCACCACAAGCTTTTAAAAGTGCCTGCATGCCAAGACAGATTCCCAGATATGGCACATCTGCCTTTACTGCGTTTTCTATTCTGGTGATCTCCTGCCGCATTGTTTTTGTAGTGTCATTTGCACTGTCAGGACCCCCCATTACTATAAGAGCTTCATATTTTGTGGGATCAGGTATCTCTTCTTCATGTTCAAGTTCAATGATCTCATATCCTATGTCATTACTGCAGAGTATTTCTCCCAAGGTTCCAGGCCCTTCTCTGGCGCAGTTCTTAATGATCAGGACTGTCATACATATATGAGGAGTATTGAAAAGATATATGTGCGTCGCCTGGAAAAGAATATGATAATAATGGAGGTTCCTTTCCGATGTAACATGTGGAAAGGAACCTTTTTCCGTTTTTAGGCATTTCTGCCGGATACCATCGTACCACCGATGATTTCGTACCAACCAATCTATCCAGCCTTTTCAGGGCTTTATCCTTGCCTCAGCAATACAATCTTCGGTACTCAAATATTTAAATATATCTATACTAATGTATCTACTAATCATCATGATGATGAGTTTTCGTTTGGTTTGTCTATTAGTCAACATTCATCAGAGTACAACTTTTCTTTATATTTCATATTATTCAATTTATCTTTTAAATATCTTCTAAAGCAGCTGAATACATGTCAAAAGCATTCTTGTTGTAACACACAAGGATCACTTTGTTAATTGTATCTTCTTTCTTCAAGAAATCCCGCACGGCCCCGACAGCTATCCTAGATGCTCTTTCAACAGGGAAACCATATGCACCTATACTTATTCCTGGGAATGCTATGGATTTTATTTTATGTTGTTGTGCAAGTTCCAGAGAACTCTGGTATGCACGATAAAGCATTTTGTCTTCTCCTTGAGTGCCCCCTCTCCACACAGGTCCCACTGTGTGTATCACCCATTTTGCAGGCAGGTTGTATCCTCTGGTGATTCTTGCCTCTCCTGTGGGGCAGCCTCCAAGTTTCCGGCATTCTTCCAGCAGTCCGGGACCGGCTGCCTGATGAATAGCTCCGTCTACTCCTCCTCCGCCAAGCAGAGAATTATTAGCTGCATTAACAATAGCATCCACCTGTTGTGTAACGATATCATCCAGTATTATCAAAATCCTCTCATTTATCTCTTTCATTAAGATATCCCTTCTCCATGAATCGATTAAGATCTCAGCAAATATAAATCCTAAGGCATATGCAGATCAAATGTGTATGATAAAATACTAATAAAGACAATAATCATCGCATGGACCAGCGTACACAAAGCATTATTTCTATATTTGAACAGATAAGCAGCATCCCGCGATGTTCCAAACATGAGGAGCGGATAGCTAACTGGCTCAAGGAATGGGCTCTGTCCCATGGGCTTAGCTTCAAGTTCGACAGTGTTAACAATGTACTGATAACTGTTCCCCACGCTCCGGGTTATGAGAAATCTCCCACGGTAGTCATTCAGGGTCACATGGACATGGTATGTGAAAAGGTAGAATCATCCAGTCATGATTTCAGCCGAGATCCCATAAAAATGGTCTATGATGGTGACTGGCTGAGGGCAGATGGCACGACCTTAGGTGCTGATAACGGCATTGCTCTGGCCATGGCACTTGAACTTGCCCAAGACAGAACAATTGCCCACCCTCTTCTGGAATTGCTCTTTACTGTAGATGAAGAAACCTCAATGCAGGGTGTCAATGCCCTGACTCCAGATTTCATTTCAGGGAAGGTTTTCCTTAATCTTGATTCTGAAGAAGAAGGTGTATTCATTGTAGGATGTGCAGGCGGTGCCACTACCCGCATTGAAATGGGTGTGGACCGTGTTCCTATTCCAGAGTCTTATAATATCTGCAAACTAATTGCCGAGGGCATGGCTGGAGGTCACTCTGGTGTGGATATCCATGAAAAAAGGGCCAATGCTAATAAGGTGCTTGCTGCAGCTATTGATAAACTGATGGATCTTAATATACTGCTAATATCTGCCGATGGAGGTAAAGCCCATAATGCTATTCCCAGATATTCACAGGCGGTTCTGGCTTATCCTGCAGACAACTTGGAAGAAATGGGATTAATTATTGCGCAGCTGCAAAGTGAGTTACGCTTAGAGTATGCTGACAGAGAACCAGGTTTGACCCTGAGGATTGAACAGGAAAAATTTGATGCTGAGATACGAGCGATTTCTCCCGGCACTGCAGTGAAGCTTGTTGGGTTGCTGCTTTCTCTGCCACATGGTGTTGTTTCCATGTCAGCTGATCTGCCAGGCCTTGTTGAGACATCTAGCAATCTTGCTACTATAAAATCATCACAGGATAGTGTTACTATTGTTATTAGCCAGAGAAGTTCCGATATGGGTAAACTTGCACATCTTATAGACAAAATAAATACGATGGCCAGGTCAGCAGGGGGAACGGTGCATAACAGTGAAGGTTATCCTTCCTGGAAGCCGGATATGGATTCTCTCCTGCTGCAGCAGTGTAAGGAAGCATATTCTTCAGTTTGCTGTGAAAATCCCCGAATAGAGACAATACATGCCGGTCTTGAATGTGCTATAATCGGTTCCAAGTTCGCGGGTCTGGATATGATCTCATTCGGACCTACCATAAAGAACCCGCATTCACCGGATGAGCGGCTGTACATTCCTTCAGTATCGCGGACATGGGAATTCCTGGTAGCGCTGCTTGCTTCATTCAGGTGATATTTTATACTTGCTAAAGGCAAATAGATAATGAGGAAAAAAGAGGGCAGGGCATGAGGCAATTTCCAAGGCCTATAGTGGTAGTGAGCAGATGTCTGGAATTTGATAAGGTGCGATATGACGGGCAGGTGATACATTCGCGGATCGTCAGGGACCTGGAACCGTTCGTTGACTACATAAAAGTCTGCCCGGAAGTGGAGATTGGGCTAGGTGTACCGCGTGAGACTATTCGAATAGTGCGTAAGGATGGGTCTTACAGGCTCGTTCAGCCAGCTACGGGTGAAGATCTCACAGACAGGATGAACTCTTTTACCGAGGGTTTCATAGAGGATCTGCGGGAAGTAGATGGTTTTATATTCAAATCTAAATCTCCTACCATTGGCCTGCGTAACATCAAGGTATACGCAGGTGTGGAGAACGCACCAGTAGTGGAGAGGGGTACTGGTTTCTTTGCAGGAAAACTGCTGGCAAAGTATCCGGGCTATCCTCTGGAAGAAGAGGACAGGTTACGCAATACAAGGATAAGACAGCATTTCTTAACTCACCTTTATACGTTTGCAGATATGCGAAATCTTAGGAAGTCCGCAAGCCTGGAGAATGTGCAGGATTTTCTGAATAGGAATGAATTCCTTTTCCTGGCCTACAATAAGGATTTGCAAAAGAAGATGTTCGGATTGGTGCAGGATGGCACGAAGCCCATTGACAATATACTGGAAGAGCTGGCGTCCCTGCTGAAACAGTTGATGGTAAGACCACCGGTCCACCAAGCGAACATAGAAGCTGCAAGGGCAATGTTACAGTCGATAGCTGCTGATTTGTCTGAAACGGAACATCAGTTTTTTGAGGCCATGCTTGGCCGTTACGAGCAGAACAAGATATGTTTCAGTACAGTCTTGGAATTGCTTAAACTGTATTTCCTCATATCTGGAAAAGACCCTGCATATCATACTTTGCTATTGCCTTATCCCGAAGATTTAATACTTGAAGTCGATGAAGATAGGGATAAGGATTTCTGGAAACAGGGATGATCAAATGGATAAATTACAGGAACTTGCGGATCTGTGTATTGATTGTAAAAAATGCTGGGATGTATGCCCTGTGAATATGGTTACAGAAGGCAACATATATACTCCTCAGGGGAAGATCCAATCATTGTCAAAGATACTTGCAGGGGAAGAGCTGAGTCAGGATGAGTTCAATAACATCTATCTTTCCACAAGGTGTGGGGCATGTGATGATGTATGCCCTGTGGATATTCCCATTACACAGATTATCCAATATGAACGCAAGCTTTTGGCTGAGCAGGGCAAGGAACCTGCAAAGACAACTCTGATCTCAAAGAACATTCTGGAGAAGAACAGTCCGGGAGGGAAGGACCCTGCTCTGAGATTTTCCTGGGTGACACCAGACCTTGATATTGCTGAAAAGTCGGATGTGGCTTACATGGCAGGATGCTGGGTAGCCTACAGCCATCCTGAAATTGCACAGTCCACCATCAGGTTACTCAACAAGGCTGGCATAAAGCCAATGATACTGAAAGAGGAGAAATGCTGCGGCATTTTCCTCATCGACAGCGGCCATCTGGATGAGATCGCAGCACATGGCGAGAAGTATATGGAATACATCGAGTCCCTGGGCGTAAAAAAGCTGCTGGTCTCCTGTCCGGGATGTTATCATAGCATCAGGGATTCGTATGCCGAATTTTGCAGAGCTCCGAAGTTTGAGGTGGAGCTTACCATGAACGTGTTCAAGGAACTTCTGAACGAAGGTAAATTGAAGCCTCAAAAGCTGAACCGGACTGTGGCTATCAGGGATGCCTGCCCTATACGCCATCTTTCAGGTGTGCCCAGGGACATCCTCAAGACTATTGGTGTAGATGTTATCGAGCTATTCGATGGCAAGACACGATGCTGCGGTGGTCCTGGCGGTCTTAAACCCAACTTCCCTCAGATTTCAGGAGATATCGCAATGATGGCTGTCAACAGGTACAAGGAGGTCTCAGACACCCTTGTTTCATATTGCCCATTCTGCATGCACCACACCGAAGGCGTCTGCAAGGAGCGGAACGAAGAACTGAACATGAAGGACATTTCAGTGCTGCTGGCTGAGAGTGTGCTGGGGAAGTGAAAGCAATTGCCTTACAAATTTATTATGAAAACTATTAGTTGAAGAACATATTTCATTAAGTTTAAATAAGTATCTGTATTATTTCATTTAGAATTCTATGCATACTCTTTTGTTGTCACAGAGTTTAAAAAGTCGAAATCTTAAGATCTAAAAATTAATTGCGATAAATCAGATTTGTTGGGTGGATTACCAGTGAAAAAACAAATGATCATCATTTTAGATCCAAATGAATTTAAATCAAAAAAAGGAGACTTTTTTGAGGATATCGTTAGTCGTATTTTTGAAACGCAACGATATCACCTTAAAAAAAGAGTAAATTTCACTGGTATGGAAATTGATTTGATTGCAAGTCATAAAGATAAAACAGAACTTGCCTATATAGAATGTAAGGCAAAAGATAGGCTTGATTCCAGTGAAATAAAAGTGTTTGCTTTCAATGTAAAACACCATGAAGCAAATTGTGGATATTTCTTGTCAACTTCAGATTATGAACATCAAGTTGCTGGTTTAATCGATGAAATGAAAAATAGTGGGAAATATCCAAACTTATATTTCTGGGGCCCTAGTAAGCTTTTTGAATTACTCGAAAGTTCCAGTGAAATAAAACCTATAAATTATAGTCATGGATTTTATATTGTTACAAAACATACATTAGCTTGGACATATTTTGGCATATTTCATATATTAATTCTAATGGAAAATACTTTTCCCGTTTATTTCTGTGTCATTGATGCTAGAAATGGTAGCTATATTAATAATACTGAAATAGTTAATCAGTTGAAAGAAAACATTCCAGAAATCAACGATTTAGAAGTTATCTCTTTTTCAGAAGAAACATGTCATAAAGATCAGTCTACAAAAGAAAAACCAGTAGATGATATCGAAAATATAATTGAAGTTCAGGAAAGTGAAAATTGGTACGATTATCTGCCTGCGTCATCTAAGCATTTCATTGGTAGGAAAAGTATTACAGATGAATTATTAGATTTTATTCAGAAAGTTGGTTCAAAAAAGACATCAAGAAGAATTTTCTATATCGATGGAAAATCAGGGTGGGGTAAAAGTTCTTTAATAAACTATCTTCGTGGTTGGAACAACATCAAAAGAGATGTTAATCCATTTTATGTATTTGCTGTTGATGTTAGGAGTGCCTCATCTAGCAATTTTGTTGGTTTATCTTTTAAAAAACTAGCTCATAATGCAATAAGAGATAATTTTTTGCGAAACACTTTATTTTATTTAAAATTAGATCTTATTTCCGGCTTTGATGTTTTAGGTTCAGAATCTGCACATAGTTTATTAGACGAGTTAGAAAGACAAAATAAAATTTTAGTTTTAATTTTTGATCAATTTGAAGATGTATTTAGAAAACCATCTTTATATAAAGCTTTTCATAAGTTTTTACATGACGTAGATGGGGCAAAATCCAATCTCATTTTAGGATTCTCGTGGAAATCAGAAATAAATGTACCAATAGAACATGAAGCATATTATTTATGGCAACAGGATAAAGACTTTGCAGTACGTTTTTCTGTTAAAGAGTTTGATCAATTGGAAATAAAAGAAGTAATTAAACAACTAGAAAGTTCAATAGGACATTCAATTGACTCAACATTGAAAAGTAGGCTAATAGAAAGTTCACAAGGCTATCCTTGGTTAATAAAAAAATTATGTATCCATGTATATCAACAAATTAAATCTGGAAAAACTATTGAGAGCTTAATAGAGCAGGATTTGAATTGTAAAGCTCTCTTTGACGATGATTTAGAAGGTTTATCACCAAAAGAGACTTCTTCTCTAAAGTACATAGCAGTTCGTTCTTTTGAAGGAAATCTTTTTGAGACAACTGAAGTGGATGATATAATAGAGGAGAAGACGTTGACTGAATTAGTTAATAAGCGTTTAGTAATAAAATTAGGTACAAAATACAATGTTTATTGGGATATTTTTAGAGATTATCTAGTTACTGATAAAGTTCCACCTATAGGGGAAAGCTACATTCTTCGACAATATGTAAATGTATGTGTGGAAGTATATAAATTATTTTCATGTAAAGACAGATTTACCTTAGACGAACTTGTGGAGCTGTCCCCTAGCAATTTAGGATTGCGGACGATGGATAATATTTTACGTGAGCTTCGGATGATAGGTTTGGTAAGGAAAATCGATGACTCTTTCGAAAAAAGTAAATCTGATATCCCTCCAACAGATGAAGGTTTCAAGGTATTTATGCATGATAAATTTAGCAGATATACTCCTTATCAAAAGCTAAAACAGATAAATTCTGAATTTATTACTTTTTCTGATATTATTTTAGTTTTAAAAGACACATTTAAAGCCACTTCTTTTGAAGAAAAAACATGGGAAGTTTATGCAAAGAACCTTGTTAATTGGTTTTATTTTGCAGATTTAGATATTATGGAGAGATTTATAGATTATAACAAAATCCGAACATCTAGAAATAGTCCAAATAAAGATTTTATGCCCAATAAAAGACCAAAAAATGACATGAAAGTTTTTTCGGAGTTGAACGTGGAGACACAGATTGACGATTTTAAAAAATTACAAAATCCACTTTATGATTTGAAATGTTTAGGATTAATTAAATATCGAAATGGAACTGTAAATCTAACTGAAACAGGAAAGATAATCAAATCTAAATACGGAACACCAGAATTTGAAAAACTAATTGCAATCGAGGCCATGAAAACGACAAAAATATGTCAAGCTGCTAATTACCTATTCCATCACTCTGAATGCACAAGATATGAATTTGAAGATGGAATATCCGACATTCTCAACAATATTAAATCAGACGAGTACAAAATTCGTTCAAGAGATATACTTTACTCTTGGGCCAAGTTTATTAATGCTAATTTGGAGAAGGTTTCATAAATTTATTTGGCATAAGTTTTTGTTACATCCACCATCGAGCAAGTTATAAACTTAATGTACCTGTCAAGATTATGTACTACTATTTTTAATTGGCTTAGTTACTAATTACAGCCATTTTCTGACCCGATTCTCCTTTTTCTACTCCGTTCTCTTCTCTAACCTCTTCCATCCTCTCTTTCTCAAACAACCTTTCAGCACAGCATTTCACATCACAATAACTCTATCCATATCGTCTGGATCAAGTTCCCTGTGCGCCATTCCCTTATCCCAGAACACTTCAACTCTACCTTAAATACACCTTTACCTCCTTCTATTCCTCTTCTCATATCAACAACACCCTTAAATATCCCCTTCGCTTTAATTGTTGTCACAACAACTGTTGCTATGACAACAAACTAAAAAGAAAGAGGTTCTTAAATGGATGAAGTAAAGCAAACTAATGATGCCATACCCGGTACAGCGCTCATTGATTCGAATGCTATCTCAGACTTTCTTAAAAAGACGAAGCTTCAGGATGTTATCAACTGGGGTCGCAAGAATTCATTGTGGTTTACGGTAAATGCAATGGGTTGCTGTGGTGTTGAGATAATTGCTGTAGGTATGGCTCATTTTGATACAGACCGTTTTGGAATTCTCCCGCGTAACTCTCCAAGACATGCTGACGTGCTTATCATCAGCGGGTACGTGGCAAAGAAGTACCTTCCGGCTCTGATAAGGATATGGGAACAGATGCCTGCGCCTAAGTGGGTAATGTCCCTTGGAGACTGTGCCATAAGCGGTGGCCCTTTCTACGAATCCTACAGCACTGTTCAGAACATGGATGAGATATTCCCGGTGGATGTGTATATTCCGGGTTGCCCGCCAAGACCTGAAGCTATTATCCAGGGTTTTGTTGAGCTTCAGAAAAAGATCGAAGCAAAGAAGGATAAAGGTACTGAATACAGGTGAATCAACGGGTGATGTTCCTGGATCTCTTTACATGCCTGCAAATAGAGCTCTGCAGAAAACATACACATTATGTTTTAACCACAGAGTTCACGGAGAACACAGAGAAAAAAATAGTTATCCATCTCCGTGAACTCTGTGTGCTCTGTGGTTGTGTCTGTCCACGTTGAGGTTGAAACATGAAGATTTCTACATAAACACAAATAGCTTATTATATTGGATCCTCTGCTGCTTCCTCTTTTTCCCTTGCTGTTGCTGATTCGTGAACAACATCCTTAAATACTGGGTTGCCAGTTGTTGCCGTGACAACAATAATCTGCACAACTACATGATACAAAGGAGCAGCGCATGAAAGACCTACCACTGGGAGCATTCATTTCAATGATTTATCGCAGTCATTTCGTGAGGATAAACCATCGCATGAAAGAACTTGGACTATCTGCAGGCCAGTTCTTCGTACTCATGGTGCTCTCTGAAGAGCAGGGGATCACACAGGATTACCTTGCAGGCATATTTCTCATTGATAAGGGAAGCATCGCCCGGGCAGTCAATGTCCTTGAGCAAAAAGGGATCGTCAGACGCATCACGGATGAGAGCAACCGCAGAGCTGTCCGGCTTTACCTGACAGAGGCCGGTGAAAAGCTCATTCCTGAAGTGGTAAAGATAGACAAGGAATGGGAAGAAGCTGCTTTTTCAGGACTCTTGCAAGAGGAGAGAAAGCAGGCAATGACACTCCTTCGCAGGATCTCAGAGAACAGTTACGAAGCTGCTTACGAAAACGGTGATAAGAAATGGAAAGTATTTCCAGGAAAGGACCTGCAATAAATGGTCAGCAAAATTCAAAGAAACAATATGAGACATAAAAGCTCATAGTCATCCTCAGTGCATCCATGCTAACGATCATGGGTGCGGCTGGGTTGCACCGGCATTGCCCGAGATGCTCGAATACTTCGCTGACGTTCTCAACGCAGGTCTTTTGGTATCAATGGTAGTCACACTTCCGGCACTTGGTATCATTATCAGTTCCCCTTTCATAGATATTCTTGCTGACAAATACAGCAAGAATAAGATACTTATGATATCTCTTGCGATTTTTGCAATTGTAGGGGCTACAGGAGCTTTTCTCAACACACTTTACACTATACTTGCCTTCAGGGTATTGCTTGGGATCGGAATTGCAGGAATGAGTATCTGTGCAACTGCACTGCTCGCAGATAACTATTCCGGTGCAGAGCTCAAGAAAAAGATTGGCCTGCAATCAGCTTCAATGGGATTTGGAGCCGTGGTGCTTGAAGTAACAAGTGGGGTCCTTGCCGACATAAGCCGGCATGCACCTTATTACATATATCTCATCGCGCTGATTATAATTCCCGCGGCCATGTTGTCCATCAGCGAATAAAAGAACAAGAATTCTAAGAATATTGAACTTAAAAAAGAAAGTGCTGGAAATCTGATGAAACAAAAGCCTGTGTCTCTCAGGAGTATTGCTCTCATCTACATAGCCACATTCACACTCATGGTGCTCTTTTTCTCAGTTCCGACAAAGCTTCCTTTCGTGCTGAGCGAAAAAGGCATATCTTCGACACTCATGATCGGAGCGTTAATCTCTATCCCTGGATTTTTCGCAACCATCGGAGGGCTTGGAAACATGAGGATATCAAGATCCCTCTCAGAGATGAAGACAAATCTCTTCTTCTTTATCATGTTAGGAGCAGGTATTTTCATACTATCCATAGCTACCGACCTTACAACACTTATATCCGGACTAATAATAACAGGCATTGGCTTTGGAGTTATCAACGCCACAAACCTTAGCTGGCTGGGAAGGATAGCACCTGAGAAATCACGCGGAAAGATATTCTCAGGATTCACTACAGTGCTCTTCCTCGGACAACTTATGAGTCCTATTATCATCCAGCCAATACTGAATAATGGTACACTGTATGATGCGTATGCATTCCTTGGAATTGCGGGAATTATATTGGGGTTGGTTTTTGGAGTAGTAAGTATAATGGGTGTAATAGAACAAACATCAATAGTTATTGAACACCCTAATACTATCGAATCCGGAAAGTAAAGTTAAATGAAATCCCAATATGGCTCATAAGAGTCGGAAATTTACGATGAATGCTTTTTTCATTTTTTCTTTTTAGTTTTCCTTTGTTTCTAGTCTTATTCTTTCTATTTTCTCTTGATCGAACAACCCTTCCACAGCATCGCACATTGCAATAATCCTTTCCATATCAGACACCTCTGGCTCACCATGGTAATATTCATCAAGGGAGCAGATGTCGAAGATCTTGTCTAGGGATCTGATCTCGTCGTTGAGTTCCACAGGTACGACAATGAGCTTTTCAACGCTGTCCATGAGGCAGTTGTAATTGTGGTTAAAGGGTTCTACATCATACAGGTAGCACAAAGCAACAAGATAGCGTTCAAGTGCAAGGGAAGCTACGTTGAACACATCGCTATGGGCCATTCCCTTATCGCGGAAAAGTTTGGCTCTGCGAAGGTATGCCTTTGAGTCCATGTATTCCTTCTCGAACTCATCGTATCTTGACTTCTTTTCCATGAATTCTATTCTCATCTGGAAACCTCCGCTGGTTGGTCATTTTGGTTTATGTTTTGATACACTTTAATATATCTTCTGCTTATGCTATCGATTTTGTAGCTTCATTATTCTCTTTTTCATCTACACGGAATATTAATTCCTATTCATATTATTTAAAACAATCTTTAGTTGTATGTACTTTAAGTTTATTTCAGAAAGTGCAAATGTTGATAATTAGAAAATCATTCAGAAGATCATAAAAAAAGATATTTTTCTCAACAAAATAATGCACTGGTCCATATGAGGACCGGTGCAACGGCATGCTTGCATCATTTAGCAAGGAACTTTGACATCCAAGTGGATACCGTAGTAAGCATACTGGGGAATGGTTACTGTAGCGCTGCTACCAGAGAACGTACCCTTATATGTGGTAAACTTACCTGGGGAAGGATTATTTTCAGCTGGTACATCTGTATATCCCTGCATCTTGAGGTTTTCTTCCACATCAGCGAAAGCTGCACCGTTGTTAAGGTCGATAGTAATGGTCACATTTCCATTTGTATCAGGTGCCGAGAATGTGGCAGTTCCTACCTTTATGGTTTGGCCAGCATAGATGTCAACGGTCTTTGCTGCACCATCATAAGGTGTATATGTTGCCCAGTTTCCCTTCTCTATGTATCTGGAACCTGCAACCCAGGCAGTCTCGTCGGTATAGCAGATATTGTTATTGTCGATATTATCTCTCTGGTTTATGAAGTTCAGTCCCCTGACTATACGTGCTTCTCTGGGATATCTTATCAATTGTACTTCGTAGAAGCCAGTTGTCGGATACAGCTGTGTCCAGCCAGTCCTTGACTCTTCATACACGCGATAGGTTCCGTACGTACTCTTTGGGAATGGGGTCAGAGTTTTGTCAGCTTCACTGAAATGGTAATATCCATTTGCATCTGTAGTTGTCTCAGTCAGGTAAACAAACTTACCATTCACTAATTTGTACAGATAGATTGTCCAGCCTTCCACAGGCTGTGTCTCATCACCTACTTTTTCATACTTATATCCGCTTATTTCACAGGCACTGGCCACAGAAATTAGACCCAATACTGCTACTGTCAGCAGCATTGCTTTCATTAATTTGGAATATGTCATTTTTCACCCTCCGTTTTTAGATCTTCTCCCTCGTCCAGGATCTATCATCCTCTCTAGCCTTACTTGTTTACAGGCAATTGGGTAAGATCTACACTCCAAAATCGATTTGTCACGTATTTATACATTATGAATATATTAAATATGTTAATACTCATAATTATGAGATCTATGTATTGCGGAGTCTGTTGGGTCCATTCTTAGGCAAGGTTTTCGAAGCGATCAACACTCTACTTTAATAGTCTCATCGAAAAAAAATAATTCACGGAGCTGAAGAATATCATTCTTCTGCCTTATCCACCAGTACAGCATCCGTGATAGCGACTTTAGCCGTGTATTCGTCCAGCTCGATAACCTCAAATTCACGGATCTCAATCTTCTTTTTGTACATGGGTGCATCCAACACAAAGCTTTCGAACTCGCCGCCTTCACCGGCTATGTTAAGGCCGATCTTTTCGTTAAGCTTCACAAGGCGTTCTATGTCATTTTCCGTAATCATGCGCCCAACCCATTTATTGTTCAGGCCATAGGCTGCCACACTACTGAAAATAAACCTGAAGCCCAGGGCGAGCAACTGCCTCATTTCTTTTTCTTGATCTATGTGCCATAGGGGAGAGAACACCTTGAGGCCCAGTTCATCGCATATCCGCTCGATCCGCTCCCGCTGGTAGTTTGAGTACAGAGCGCCTGTGACAACTCCTTCTATGCCGAATTCCTGTTTTGCCCGAAGGATGGCTTTTTTCAGATCCTCCAGTTCGCTTTCTTTCTCTCCTTGGGTTATCTGTTCTATAAGGGGGATTCCCATGGCCTCTGCCTGCAGTTGTGCAAGGCCAATATTAGGAGTGTGGAACATATAGGAATCAGGATTGATGCTCTTTATGGTGATCAGACACTCAATGGCATAGTTCTGCTGCTGCATTATGTACATGGCATAGTTGCTGTCTTTGCCAGAGCTGAACAGCACTCCCAGTTTCAGGTTGGGATAATCATAGAACTGTTTCAGGTAATCTGTCTTTGTTTCATACCCTGCTCTTCTGGTAAGTTTGTCAATAGCCTTGTCGAACCTGCTGCCATACTGAGCAGCCTGTTTCTTTCTTTTGGTGAACTCCGCAGGTATGCCAAGTCTTTCCCCTACTTTGCGCAGGATGAGCTTGTTCTCAGTATCATTGATTTTGAATTGTGGAGGTATCCTAAGGCCGTATTCCACAAACTTCTTATCAAGGTAAGGCACACGTATCTCGATGTTGTTGTACATGGACACAACATCGTCCCTGTAAGTGTTCTTCTCGTATATCTTCAGGATATCTGCATAACAATCCCTGCTTATATCCGTGGAACGCTTATGCCTGTCGTATCCTGCAAACAGTTCGTCTGCTCCTGAACCCGAGAACATAACGCGTATTCCATCTTCCTTTGCAGCCTTGCAGGCGGTATACATGGTAAGTGCCACTCCGACCTTGGGAACATTTGTATCCTCTACTAGGGGCACTACAGTTTTCAGATACTCTTCTACTTGCTCCAGGCCGATCTGGTACACCACAAGTTCCAGACCGAGGATTTCTGCCACCTTGCGGGCATATTCTATATCCGGCGGGTTCTGCACATCTTTCAGGCCAGCACTATAACATTTGAAGTCCTTTCCCGGTATTTTTCCAAGCTTTTTGCACATGTAAGCCAGGATGGTTGAATCCAAGCCTCCGGAGAACAATATCCCGAAGGGTTCGTCGGGAAAGCGGATAGTTACAGCGTTTTCAAGCAAATGTTGCACTTGTTCTACTATTTGCTCAAAAGTGCCTTCATGCTGCGGTGCTATTGAGAAAAAATTGCGAGTGTAACGATTCACTGTTCCACTCTTGATGTCATAAGATATGATTTCTCTCGGGTTAAGCTCTTTTATATCTGTATATCCAGTTGCTTTTAGGGCTTTCTTCTCGGAAGAGAAAGCAAAGCCCTCTAAAAGGCTGTACCAGAGAGGTTTGAGACCAATAATATCCCGTGCGATATAAACTACTCCTTCCCTCCAGTATACGAATGCGTATACACCACGGAGCATTTCCAGTGTCTCACTGATATTTTGCATCACCGCTGCAGATTCATTGGTATTCACATTGCCATCATGCAATCTTTTTTCGATGAGCTTTACAAGCATATCCGAGTCGTTGGAAGCATCGATATGGAAGTTTTCTGTCAGTTCCTTCCAGTTGTATATCTCACAATTTGATGCAAAAATCCCCTCATAAACAAGAGGCTGCCTAGTAAAGTTAACCATGGAATGCAGGGTATGGCCAATAATATTGCTCTCATGCGGAAGGTGCAGTTTCTCAGGAATATTCTCATACTCCACCCACCCATTTCCTGCAGCACCTGCTCCGTCTTTTCCGCGATCTGCCAATATGTTCAAAGCCCTGAGCGTAAGTTCAGAAGCGTTTTCCCTGTTAAAAAAGCCATTAATACCGCACATTTTCTGTTCCTGTCAATTCCTATCGGATCAGCAGGATAAATGCGGTTCCTCGCTAATAATCTATCGTACCTTATCTAACAGGAATTGAAGTAACGGTAATTGAAGCTTCTACAAGAAAAGGTTTGAAGTTAGGGATTGCAGTTAAACTGTATCCTTTCTTCGGGTGTCAGTGATACATAGAACCTTAGAATGTCATCAGGATCTATGTCTTCTGAGAGTTTGAACCCTTTCTCTGCACCGGCCGCCAGGAACTTTTCTTCCTTTTCATGCTTCTTCATTATAAGTTCCCTTACCATCTCTTCACTCATACCGGACATATCGACCCTTCTGAGAAGTCCAATGTTGACAAAGTTTTCTTCGATTCGCCTGTAGAGCTCATCGGCAGTCCTATATTTGGGCTTTTCCTCCATCACAACTTCTGAATCCAGTAAAAAGATCTCTTCTCCATTCTCTTTTCTATAGGACAGGGCGATCTTCTTTACCACTATATTGCCGTTCTCGCAAACCACCATCTTGCGCTCAGGTCTCATGTTTGTTACCTCTTGCTGGGTGTTTGATCCAGTTAGATCTTGGATGGATGTACCACCTTTTTTCTTCCAGCATCTGGTAAAAATCACGTAAAATGGTATTTAATGTTTTCTCTAGTGTAGTATATACTAATACTCATACTCATCATAGAGACGTTTTATACAGTTGTTTGCTCTATTGATACCAACAACTAAAATACTATTATTGTTAAAACTGTACGAGATCAGCGAGGGATGCATCATTTTCAATAAGTTAAAAAGCACCATCAGGATATCTTTATTACCACTGGCCAAAGGAATACCCTTTTCTCCAAACATGCTTACTATTACAGGTCTTGTTGTAAGCATTATAACAGCAATGATCTTTGCCAGAGGTTATGTGGTGTTGGGTGGAGTCTTCATCCTTCTTAGCGGTATTTTTGATGTACTGGACGGTGCAGTGGCCAGAGCCTCTAACAGAATGACTGCTTTTGGAGCTGTGCTGGATTCAGTATGCGACCGCTATGCAGATGGTATTATTTTTGTTGGAATTATCTACGGGCTACTCAGCAGGAACATAATTTCAGTTTCTTCATTATTGTTCCCTGATTGGCTATGGTGTTCTCTCGCACTAATCGGGTCATATCTTGTAAGCTACACCAGGGCACGTTCAGAGGCAGCAGGTGCTAAATCCATGGATATTGGTTTTGCAGAAAGACCCGAAAGGATGATACTGTTGGTGCTGGGATCTTTCACTGGCTATCTGATTGCATCAATAGTTTTGATAGTTATTCTTACTCATATCACTTCTTTGCAGAGGTTGATACGGGCAGAACGCTCCTTAAGGTTTGGAAGATAAAGCGTTATTTTTAATTGCGTAGTCTGTCATACTATAGCAACTAACCCAACTGAGGATATACAATGAGATATGAAGCTGATGTTATCATCGAATTAAAATCCGGTATGCTTGACCCTGAGGGCACTACTATTAAAAGAGCACTGGAACACCTGGGATATACTCCGGAAAGTGTGAAAACTTCAAAGAAATACACCATTACACTTGAGTCAAAGAACATCCATGATGCAAGAGAGAATGTGGAGCAGATGTGCCAAAAGCTCATTGCAAATCCAATTATACACAATTATACTATTACTTTGAGGGAAATCTGATGACCATTGCCATTGTCCAGTTCGGCGGCAGTAACTGCGATCAGGATGTACTCCATGTCCTGAAAGATGTTGTGGGTCTGGATGCGAGACTTGTATGGTACAAAGAAGAAAACCTCTCTGGTTTTGAAGGTGTAGTGATCCCTGGTGGATTCTCTTACGGCGATTATCTCAGGGCCGGTGCCATCGCAGCCCGTACTCCTATTATGGAATCAGTGAAGAAACTGGCTTCAGAAGGAAAGCCCGTTCTTGGTATATGCAATGGATTCCAGGTATTGACAGAATCTGGTTTGCTTTCAGGTGCTATGACAACCAACATGTATCCCAAGTTCAGGTGCCAGCCTACCTGCCTGCGTGTGGAAAGCACAGAAACTCCATTCACTTCCAGGTTCAAGAAAGGAGAGGTAGTACGCATTCCCATAGCTCATAAGGAAGGCAATTTCTATGCTAATGAGGCTACTCTGGCCCAGCTTGAGTATGATGATCTCGTAGTATTCCGATACGCAGATGCAGAAGGTCATGTTACTGATGAAGTGAATCCCAATGGTTCACAGGAGAACATAGCAGGCATTGTCAGCACTTCCCGCAATGTACTGGGTATGATGCCTCATCCTGAAAGGGCTGCAGAGGAGATCCTCGGTTCAAAGGACGGTCTTAAAGTATTCCAGTCTATGGCAGATTACATAACAGGTTCTGCCTGAAATTATTTTTTCTTTTTTAGTACATTCTCAGCGGTTTTCCATGAATGTCTGACAAACTCCGGCAGTGTATCATGTTCCATGCTCCAGTCTTCCAGGAACTGTTTTGTCTTCGGATCTGAAGGATAACCGCTACCAAAATCAATGCCGATTTTCTTTTCCAGCTCCTTTATGAGTTCATCCCTTCTTACCTTAGCCACAATAGAAGCTGCTGATACTATAGGGTATGTCGCATCCGCCTGGTGTTCAGAAACCACTGCCAGCTCTTTGGCTTTTTCAGGGAACTTCTTCGCATATTGCGCTTTAAGGTTAGTTCCAAACCTTGTTGCGTTCACATCTGCAGCATCGACGTAAGCCATATCAGGCTGCAATTCTTCAAGCACTCTTGAAAATCCCAGAACCATTATCTGATTCATGGTCATGACCTTACGCAGCTCATCTATCTGCGAGGGAGATACTACAAAAATGTAGACCTTTTGTGCATATTTCCCGATCTGATGTGCCAGATGTTCTCTTTTCTTAGGCGTGAGCTTTTTGGAATCAGCCACTCCCAGATTCTTCAGCGAATCAATCTTTTCTTTATCGGCAAGTACTCCGCCTATGCACATAGGACCGATCACAGGCCCCTTCCCAGCTTCATCTATTCCTGCTATCCTCATCTTTTACTACAACCAGTGCAATGCATAAAAGTTGATATGGTCAGATGAACAGTGTGAAGATCAAAAATCCAATGGTCATCATGATTATTGAATGCTTAAGCCCGGACATAACGCTTCCTTCTCCCATAGCGCCAGCCATTAATCCTGAGCTAAGTCCCTGGATTAGAGCTGCGTGCTTGAATAACTGGGTGTATGCATCCAGATCAAAACTTCCCAGGAAACCACCTGAAGATCCGGAGGCTGCCATTTTCTCACCGGCTGTAGCCATTTCGGTCAGGAATGTAGTAGAAATAACGAATATCACGCCTACGAACACAAGGAAGGAAATGTAAATTATAACGATATAGATCATCATGCTCATGCTTCTTTCACGGCGCATTGCCTGTTCAGACGCAGCATCCCTTGCAGCAACAATAAGTACTTCTCCTATATCTCCGCTGGAATCGTTTGCCTTCGTGATAAGGGAAAGGGACCGGGTAATAACCTGTGTTCTTAGCCGGTTGGCGAAACGTATCAAAGAGTCGTTAATATCAAGCCCCCAGGTAATATCGTTCCATATCTTCTTTATTTCCTTACTTAGGGCATTTGTATCTGATTTGGCCATCAGGTGTATAGAATCTCTCAGGGTCATACCAGTTTCATTGGTACTTGCCAGTTTCTTAAGCATATCAGGGAAATTGTTTTCTATTTTTTTCTTCTTCATGTTCTTGATCTCATGGAATATGGCTAAGGGAATCAGAACTATGAAAAGTGCAAGAACAAGCTTGTCATCAATAAACTCCACAAGTTGTGCAGGAGTGACGATACTATGCATGTTAAGCATAAAAGGTATCATCAGTACAAGCAATGCTATAGGAACTGTTGCTGCTGCGGAGACCAGAGGATTGGCAAACATAGGCGCAAGCGGATTTTTTAACATTTTCTTCAGATTAAGCTCTTTTTTCGACTTGATAAAGCCTTCATAGTATTGCCTTTGTTTAACTTTCTCATCGCTCTCTTCGATCAATTCTCCATTCTCATCAAATTCCTGTTGCAGATTATCGGGAACTTGAGGTAGATCATGTTTAAGTGCTGCACGTGTGGGCAAGAGTTCAGGCTCTCCCATCTCGCTGGGAGTAATTATACTAATCATGACTACGAACATCACTGAACCCACGGGCAGTACTCCATAGATCACAGCGTATATCATAGTAGTGGTGCCAGATCCCATGACTGCCATCATGACACCCATTATTATAATAAACAAAGGACCAGCTACAAAGGCGGTTACATAAGACTCGGCTAGGAGTCCCAGGGTTTCCAGAAATCCCTTCTGATCGGTCTGTGATTTTAACAGGTAGCTTTCGGACTTATCCTGGAAATATTTTGGAATGCTTCCACCACTGTCTATCACTGTAAGCAGGTTATACATAAGGTCCTGGAATCTGTCGGAAGGCGTGATAGCGCATGCATTGGACAAGGCTGTCCTCAGATCGTGTCCGAAATATTCCATATCTCTTACGATTGAATCCATTTCCAGTGAAACTTCTCCGTAGGTATTCACTGATTTTGCAAGGGCTCTGAATACATCTATTATATTCATGCCTCCCTTGCTCATGGCATACATAAAGGTCACAGCATACGGCAGTTGTCTGTTGATCTTACCTTTTCTTTCACTTGCCTGAAACCCTGGGTACATCATGAATAATGCATAGGTTACTCCACCTAAGGAAACAGTGGAAAATACTACTATTATAAGAGAAATGAACAATTTCTTGAATTGCAGTAGCCAGGCTGTGGATGGACCAAATGTAAGTTGTGTGATCTGTTCAGGAAGCCCTATCACCGCAATCAACGTATATGCCATGAACAATCCCAGAATGGCACCTGTAATACCACATAACAGGGAATAGAAAATAGCATTAGAGATATACATCTCATATGATATCGGAATGCGGGCTTGTTTAAGCTGTATTTTCAGATTTTCATAGCTTCCTTTGTTTTCCTTTATCCTGTCCCCAAGGATCACAAAAGGTATTTTTTTAAGTATATTCAAATAGAAGATGAATTTAGTTTCTATAGATGATTCAAGAGGGTTTTTGACATCTCTTTTTCTGCGTGAAGAGAACGATGTAAACAAATCCCTAATTTGTTTTTTTTGTCTGGAAGTCTTTTTGTTATGTGATTCTGCATCATTCTTAGTTTCAGTTTTCTCTAAAACTGCTTTATCTTGCTGCATACCCTGCTCATCTATATGCTCTGATACCTGCTTTGCATCATTATTGGCCGTATCTAACTCGTTATTATTGTTATCCATGATGCGACCTGCTGTATATTTATTCAAGGTTCAGTTTCTTCAGGAGCTTATCAGGTTTAGACTGATACGCATTGATGGTGTCAGATATCTGCTTAAAATCTGTATAGTTATTTTTCACCATATACTCTAAAATTCGTTTTCTGTTACGAAGTTCCTGGTCAACCTTTGCATTTGTCCAGCCTCTACGCATCTTGATCTCCATGAGCGCTTTGGATTCTCCTGTCCTTACAAACACATCCCTTTCAGAATCCCATACAAAAATATCGTTAGTGCGAATGTTCCTGGTATTTGGGTCGATATCAGTTATCTCTACCAGTTTGATATTTCTTCTTACGCGTTTGCCTTTGGTGTAAGTCTGGGACTGGATGCTCATGATATCTAATGCCTGGATCATAGTACGAGGTACACTGATCGGGGGATTCTCAAGTCGGTGAATTGCAGAAGCTACAGAGTCTGCATGCATTGTGGAGAATGTTGTGTGCCCGGTAGACATTGCCTGGAAGAGTGTCAATGCTTCTTTTCCTCTCACTTCACCCACAAGCAGGAACTCTGGTCTTTGTCTTAAGGCAGCTTTTAGCAGATCGTACATATCCACAGCTCCACGTTCGTCTGCGGTGAAAGAATCCCTGGTAACACTAGGTATCCAGTTAGGGTGAGGTAATTTAAGTTCCCGTGTATCTTCAAGTGTGATGATCTTTGCTTTTTCCGGAATGAACAGGGATACGGCGTTAAGGGACGATGTTTTTCCTGATGCGGTACCTCCCGCATATATAAGACTCTTATTGTTTTCAATACAAAGCCAAAGGTAAGCCATGGATTCTGCTGAAAATGTACCCCATTTTATGAGATCTACAGGAGTAATGGGGACCTCGCTGAACTTACGTATAGTAAAAGTACTGCCATGAGCAGTAACACAGGTTCCCAGAGTCATCTGGATCCTGGATCCGTCGGGCATTGTGGCATCAACCATGGGTTCTGCCACAGATATATGTTTTCCACTCCTCTGTGCAAGCTGGATTATGAAAGAGTTGAGTTCATCTTCATGAAAGATCACATTTGTTGCAATATTAGTATGTTTTCGATGATACAGGAAGATAGGCACATCATGCCCATTGCCTGAAACGTCTTCTATAGAATCGTCATGCATAAGGGGATCGATCTTATTGAACCATATAAAGTCCCTTTTTATATAGTAAGAGATCTTTGCCAGCATTGCAGGTGTAACTTCGATAGCATAATCTTTCACTATATAGGCTATCTTCATGTCCAGTATTTTTTCTTTCTCGGTTTCCTCATCGACCTTTTCAACTAGAAGCATATCTCTCAGACGATCCTTGATCTCTGTGAGGAATATTTGTTCAAAATCTGTCAATTCAGGTTCTACTACATAGTAGAGGTAATTGTTGCGTTCAGAATTAAAGAGAATTACTACAAATGTATATGGTTCGCTGACCCAATAGCGTTCCACTTCTTCATAGCCTTCCACTCCGTTAAAATGAGATATCTGGCCATGGATATTCGGGTCGTATTTCTCAATCTGCTGTTCTTGTTGCTGAAACAAGCTGCGTATTTTTTCCTTTATAGGTAGCTTCTTTTTCAAATCGGTTTCAGGCAGCTTACATTCAGTTGTAACAGTTTTTTCGATGATCTGACTTTTAATATCAGTTTCAGCTAGTTTATTTTTTTCTATTTCCTTTTCAATAACTGCTGTCGATTCAATTGTAGGTTCTTCAATTGCTGATATTTTTTCCAGCGTTATCTCTGTGAGATCTGAAGTGTCATCACCTGAACTCTCATGAGAAACTATCTGATTCTCAAATGAAATCTCCGGTTTTTGATCTTTAAAAGGAGTTTCAGTTTCAATATTAGGAAGGCAAAGTTCAGAGTTAAAATTTTTATCAGTATTATCCGTCTTGTTTTCCTTCTCTTCTTCAAAATTACGAGGAATCCCAAATTTAGATGAACGTGGAACCAGTATTTCAATGTCCTTTAGTAAGGATTCTGCACTTTCCCCAGTCCTGAATATTTTTGTAACTGCTTCAATTTGATCATTTTTTCTTTCTGCATCGGAATTTTGATTTATATTTATTTCATCCTCATTTTTTGATGGTGAACTGCAGTATATTTGTTGTTCAATGTTTTGAGTTTTTATTCTAGGACGATAGATGGAAATATCAACTTCCTCTGTTTCTTTCTTCCCATTTTCGTTCATGTTTTTCTTGCCTGATTCATTCATCTCTCTTTGTTGCAATTTGCCTGTTTCGTTGTCAACTTGGTTTACAATTACTTCGTGGGCGGCTATAGATTTATGATTTGCAGATTCTTCTTCTAGGCTATCATTTTTCTCCCTTTCATTTAAACTGGAATTCTCAGCCATTTTCCACCATAATTATTAGTGCAAGGTATGCGGATATTAATATAAATAAATTAGTATTCTATTAAGTTTATAGATGATTTGTCGTTATATATAGTTATTGTTGCACAAAAGTTAGAGTTTCTGATCATTTGAGTAAAGTAATATGGGTAGTCACTGTACAGTCTCATTTTAATCAATCTGTATCATCGGTTAGTCCTATTTACTGGATTACATTACATTGATAAATCATAAAATAGGTAGCAGAGGCAAAATCTATGCAGAAAGATATATATAAGATATGATTATACATTTAATTGTTTATTACATCCATCTTCAAAGGTATTTTGTTGTTAACATGATCGCTGTAAACAAGAGTTTTGATCCAAAATGTGCAAAATATGCACAGGCATCTTTAAATCCAGAAATGCTACGCAGATTTGCTCAAGATCTTGAAAATGGTGAATCATCAATAGCAGAATTTTGTTTTGAAACAACAGCTGCTATGGTGATCATTCTTGATAAGAACATGTATGTTAAGTACATGAGTTCAAGTATTGCTGCAAACTTATCTTATACGGGTTCTGAGGTCAAGGGTGCAGATTGGTTTGAAACATTTGTTCCAGAAGATACGCGAGCTGCTGCAAAAGAAAAATGCTATTCTTTTTTATCAGACTCTTTTTCTTCTCACATGGATTTCTGCTGTCCTATTATCACGGCTAATGGAGAATATACATATTTGTGGAAGGTTTATACTCTAAAAGCAACAGAAGAAGGGACAGAAAACTTGCTTCTTATTCTTGAAGATGCTTCTAACTCAAGATGTTTGGGTGAGCAAGTTCGCAGGGTGGAAGAGAAGTATAATTGTTTTGTGCAAAATTTTAAAGGTATTTTTTTTCAGGCTGATCAATTTTATAACATACGTTTTATTTCAGGTGCCATTCAGGGCATAACTGGCTATGAAAGTGAAGATTTTCTTTCCGGGAGAGTTAACTGGGCACACATATTGCATCCGGATGACCTCTCTTCTTTCGTTCGCCATGCAGAAAAGGCTATTCTTATTCCAGGTTATTCCGCTGAGCATAGCTACCGCATAGTGCGCATAGATGGCCATGTGAAATGGGTCAACATTAATCTCCATCATAATATTTGCAAACATGAAAAATATGCTTCTATACACGCTATAGTATATGATATCTCAAATCTTAAGCAGACAGAAGAACTTGTAATTAAAGAAAGGAACAAAGCTCATCAGTATCTTGACGTGGCAGGTTCTTTAATAGGCGTAGTTAACACTGATATGAATATAGTGCTGGTCAACAGGAAAGCCTGTGAAGTTCTTGGGTACAGTGAAGATGAGGTTCTTGGTAAGAACTGGTTTGATACTTTTCTTCCTGATCGGGTACGTAACATAACAAAAGAGAATTATATAAAAGTCCTTGCTGGTGAAATGACACCGCCTCCATTTATGGAAAATTATATACAGACACGGACTGGGGAAGAAAGGCTGATTCTTTGGCATGATGTTGTGTTAAGGGATGATGCTGGTCGTATCATGGGAACTATCAGTTCGGGAGAAGACATAACTGAACGTAAGAAGAAAGAGGTGGAGCTTGCAAAAGCCTACGAAGAACTGAAATCCATGGACAAGTTGAAGGATGAATTCCTTTCAAACCTGAGCCATGAACTTAAGACTCCACTTATCAGCATCAAAGGTTATAGTGAACTTCTTGATGAAGGTGTATTGGGCTCTCTTAATGAGAAGCAGAAAAAGGCCATGGGTGCAATTGTGCGTAATTCTTCGCGCCTTAAAAGGCTTATAGACTCCTTGCTTTTCCTAAACATTGTGAACGCAGGCAAAGCAAAATACAAATTTGATCCTGTTAGCCTCAAGGAACTAATAGACCAGGCATTGTATTCATTGGATTTGCAGATAAAACAGTCTCGAATTAAGATTGAATGTAATGTTTCTCCATGCGAACCTCTGATAAGGGCTGATCAGGATTATATGCCTCAGGTGTTTTTACATATAATTGAGAACTCTATTAAATTCACGGCTGCAGGCGGAAGCGTTTTTATCGATGTTATAAGAGATGAAGATCATCTTCACATACAAGTCCGAGATACAGGTATAGGTATGCCCCAGGTAAAACTTGGTGAGATATTCAATAAATTCTATCAGATTGATGGCTCAATAACAAGAAGATATGGTGGCACAGGTCTTGGTCTTTATATTTGTAAGACCATTATTGATGCTCATGATGGTCAGATATGGATCGAGAGTGAAGAACAAGTAGGTACTACTGTTCATATCTCACTGCCCATTTATCAATGAATTTACTTTTTCAACTCTATTTATTTTTTATTCTTTTTGTTTTTTGATATCTTTTGTCAAATTAGATTAGTTTAGAATAGATCAAATTAATTATTGTACTTTTAAAGATGATTCATTGTTCTTCTTTGAGATACATCTCAAATACATATATCCATGTTTAATTTTTAGTGTGCTATATTTGTGAACATATTTTTAACTATTAATATAATATTTATAACATATTATTTATGTATATGTACATTAACCTTTTTTGTAATTTCAGTATGTAAGACTCTAGTTAGTGTTTTATAAATAGTAATTTATTTTGTTTTATTTATTCTGACAAAAAAGCATGTAAAAAGCCATCTTTTCTACAAACAGTACTACTATTATCATGTTCACGCAAAATTGATTTGCATTACTTATGAAAAAATTGTTCCAATTTTGGCTGCTTACTGATGTCGTTTTCTTAATATTCGTTTGCCATCCATAATTTATTCAGAACTCTTTTTATGAACATAATTTTTATTTTGAACAAGAAATCAATTCTTAGAACATATTTTTTAGTCTAAATTATAATATTATGTTCATAATACTTACAAACATGTCCACTTTCTGTTTAAGTCATGGTTTCCACGTTCAAGTATGTGTCAAATAACACTAATATTAGAATCGATATAGAAAAAATGATTATCTCTTTCTGGAAGGAGTTTATATTTGGAGGTCATCTTTTTGCTTTAGGTGCTACCTGTGTGGTAGCTATGTGTTCTCTTTTATTCGGATTACCGATTGGGCCAGACCTTCTGCTTGTAACCTATCTTATATTTTATCCTATCTATCTTTATGACTATACTCAGGGTGCAACTGATGACTTGATGACTAATTCCGCAAGAGCGAGCTATCTTTCAGGCAACAAAAAGGCATATTTTGTTGTTGCAGTTTCATTCGCTGTCCTAACAATGCTTTTCATGCAATTCAGTAACCTTATAACAATGCTTCTGGGATTTGTTGTTCTTGCTCTTGGCCTTCTTTACAGCTCCTATTTCAAGAAACTCACAAAAAACATAATCGCTTTCAAAAACTTTTTTGTCTCTGCGGTATGGGCTTTACTTGTGCTTTTCTTTTTCTTCTACTACTCCATTCCTATCACAGCAGCAGCTTTGATCATGGCAGGATTTGTATTTACCAGGATGGTCGCCATACAAATATTATTTGACGTTAGAGATGTAGAAGGCGACAGGAAAAACGGCCTCCTAACAATTCCCGTAGTATTGGGCAGTCATAAAGAATTCGGATTATTGAAATGCCTTAACATTGCATCTATTGCACTATTGGCTTTTGCAGTATATTTCCACATTCTTCCGCTAGTTTCTCTCAGCTTTGTGCCTGTTATGTTCTATGCATTTGGCTACATTAAAAAGGTAAAAAGTTCAATGAACAACTATACCTGCTATTTGCTCGCAGCAGTAGAACCTATTATATGGTTTAGTGTGGTCTTTTTTGGCAGCAACTTGGGTAAGCTCACAGTTCTTGTGTCAATTATGCTGTAAAGTATCTCTGGCATGTGCTGAACAAAAATATTAAATCTCAGATGGTTCATGTTCAGGTAGCATTCAGTCTTTCAATATACAAGAGGCTAACATTCCATGCCAGTGATCACCCTAGATTATAATGACCTTGAAAAGCTTACAGGAGCCGATAGGAAAACCATTGTCAGCCGCATCCCTATGATTGGTGCGGATGTCGAACGTGTAGAAGATGACCATGTTGACATCGAGTTTTTCCCAAGCCGCCCTGATCTTTATAGTGTAGAGGGTGCCGCAAGAGCCATGCGTGGTTTCCTTGGAATCGAAAAGGGACTTTGTGAATACGAGGTAAAACCTTATAGTGTTGAGATTTACAAAGATGCTGAGGTAGATAAAGTCAGACCTGTATTGGGGTGTGCCGTAGTAAGAGGAATGAAGTTCAGTTCCTCCTCTATAAAATCTCTTATGGACCTGCAGGAAGACCTTCACTGGGCTATCGGGCGTAACCGTAAGAAAGTTTCTATTGGTGTGCATGATATGGCACATATCAAGCCGCCTTTCAAATACCAGGCAGTAGATCCTGAGTTCACTTTTATACCTTTGGATTTCACAGAGCCAATGTCTATGAGGGAAATACTTGAAAAGCATCCAAAAGGAGTAAGGTTTGCCCATCTCGTAGACGGTCTGTCTAAATATCCGCTTATCACGGATTCTAATGGTAATGTGCTTTCCTTCCCGCCTATTATAAACGGTACACTTACAAGGGTTCATGAGGGCACTACAGACCTGTTTATCGATGTAACAGGTCTCAGTGATGCTGTATATACTGCTCTTATCATTGTTACAAGTGCTCTTGCAGAGAGGGGCGGACAGGTAGAGTTCGTACGTATCATAAATGCCGATGGTACCGAGAGCCTGACACCTGATATGACTCCTGAAATCCGCAAGTTAACTTCAAAGGAAGTATTAGATCTTTCGGGTATTGAGCTTTCTTTGGAAGAGATTGCTGAGATGCTTGAGCGCATGCGGTTCGGTGCAAAGGTCATGGAAGATGGCACTGTGGAAGTTCAGGTTCCGGGTTACAGAGCAGATATCCTTGATAACTCTGATCTTATAGAAGACATAGCCATAGCTTATGGGTACAAGAACATAAAGCCGATACTACCTATGAATGCTACAATAGGAACTCAGCATCCAGTTTCAATGGAGCGTGGCCATGTAAGAAGCATTATGGTGGGTCTTGGATACTCGGAAGTAATGCCATTTACACTTACCAGTGAAAAAGTTCATTTTCAATGGATGTGCCGTCCAGTAACGGATGATGTCACTTGTGTTATGCATCCGATCAGTGAAGATCAGACAATAGTAAGGACTACACTTTTGCCTAACCTTATGGAAATATTATCTCTCAACCAGCACCGAGAACTCCCTCAACGTATATTTGAAGTAGGGGAGGTAGTTGTTAACGGGAAAAATGGTTTGCATCTTGCTGCAGTATCCATTCACGCTGCTGCCAACTTTACTGAAGTAAGGGAGTTGGTTGATGCTCTTATGCGGGAAAAGCAGATTTCGTATGAGGTGGTAGAATCTGAAGATCCGGCATTCATTGCTGGCAGACGTGCTGATATTATAGTCAATGGAACTAAAGTGGGTGTAATGGGTGAACTTTATCCTCAGGTGCTGGTCAATTTTGGATTAGGCCAGCCAGTTGTAGGGTTTGAGATAAAACTCCTTTAGAACGTTTAAATCGATAGCCTGACCAACTTTCGGTTACCTGCTATCTTTATTTCTTTTTCTTTCATGGCAAGGTTGGATTAAAGCCTCAATGTTAGTTATTAGCTGCTGAACATCTTCTGTAGTGTGATCTATGTTCACAAAAGTGTTAACAAAAATGTTTATATATGTTCTAATAATATATTATCATTCTATATCTTTCGAGGTATCTTCATGGCCGAATTAGCACTAAAAAAAGAAACAGGACTAAAAAAAGAAACACGTTCCGAAGAACTGTTGCAACTTGTGGTATTCCAGCTAGCTGAAGAAGAGTTCGGACTTGACATCATGCAAGTGCAGGAAATCATTCGTATACCTGACATTACACGTATTCCTCATTCTCCTGATTATGTAAAAGGTGTTATCAACCTAAGGGGCAAGATCATCACAGTTATTAATCTTGATATAAGGTTCGGTATGCACCAAAAGGAACACGATGCGAGCTCACGTATAATAGTAGCGGAAGTTGATGATAATGTTGTAGGCATGGTCGTAGATTCTGTAAGTGAAGTAATGAGACTTCCAGTTTCTACAGTGGAACCTGTGCCGGATATTATTTCCAGTAAGATCGATACTAACTACTTAAAAGGCGTTGGCAAGCTTGAAGATAGGATGCTGATTCTTCTTGACATTACAAAAGTAGTAATTGACGACTCAGTCTCAAAAGTAGCATACTGCTGATTATACAGTTTACGGGATTGGTATCCAATAGTTCGATGATGTGAGATTCACATCATCGAAAACATTTACTTGGTCTATGATGCCTGTTTTTTGACTGGTTACTACAATAATAACCTGCTCTTGTTTTTAGAATAACTCTTTTCTTACCATGAAGACCGATAGTATTACAGAGAATAGTATTGACATCATAAATATTATCAGGAAAGCATGAGGATTATTCTGAAAAGGAACGTGTACGTTCATACCAAAAAAACTGGCAACCATCGTTGGAATGGATATAACTATCGTAACTGATGTCAAGAATTTCATTACCATATTAAGGTTGTTTGAGATTACTGAAGCATAGGCATCCATGGTTCCGGTTAAGATGTTGCTATAAATGTTTGCCATTTCTATTGCTTGCTTATTTTCTATTATTACATCTTCTAGAAGTTCCATATCCTCGGGATACATTTTAATGAGGTTTGCTCTCTGTATCTTCTCGAGAACAATTTCATTGCTCTTTAGTGAGGTTGAAAAGTAGACCAGACTTTTTTCAAGCTCTAAGAGTTGTATTAACTCCTCATTCTTCAAAGATTTATGTAGTCTATTTTCAATTACGTCACTTGTTTTATCTATATTTCTCAGATATTGAAGATACACTTTGGAATTACGGTAAAGTATCTGTAAGAGAAATCGAGTTTTTTTGAATGTCCAGAATGATTTCATATTATTTTCAAAAAAAGGCCGAAGAACTGAGATTTCTCTTAGAGAAACAGTTACAATGTTTTCATTGGTTATTATTATTCCAAGTGGAATAGTATAGTATATTCCTCTTTCCGGTGTATCTTTACTTGCAACGGGAACATCTATCAGGACAACGGTGCACTCATCATCCACTTCAATCCTGGCACGCTCTTCTTCATCCAAAGCTGCTTTAAGATGTTCAACAGGAATACTTAGTTTTTCAGAAAAGTCTATGATCTCTTTTCCGGTGGGATTTACAAGGTTTACCCATGCTCCCTTTTCAATTGTGTCGAGGCTAACAATCTTATTTTCTATTGATTTATAAATACTGAACATTAACTGCCTCCTCATCTCCATTTTATGGAGTGATCTTTATTAATCCCACCTGGTTACTATCCTATAATATCTTCTCCCTATTGGCTAAAAACGCCTATTAACACATATATCCTTTTCCACTGAGTATTGATCGCTGACATGGATTTGAATAGTTCATTTTGTGTGTTACATGATGCATTAAACAAACCTATGTCTAAAAGTATTATTCGTACTATCTTTAGAAAAATATGTATCAGGCAAAATAGATTTCAAGATTATTTCAATAACATATAAATAGTTATATTATATAATTACGATTAACAATATTATGGCTTAAAGTATGGCTTCAAAAAACACCCCTATTCCAAATTGTAAACCCGAAGTCTGTTCGATGGATTTTTGGGAAGATGGTATTGTCATACTATCTTCTGATGGAACTATTTGCTACACAAATAAAAGTTGGAATGAGTTTTTACAGAATAATTGTATAGATTATCCTGGACGTTGTGAAGGAAGTAATTATTTAAAACTCTGCATGGAATTCACACATAAGGAATCAGAATATTCTGGGATAGTGCAAGGGATACTCGATGTCATTGAAGGCAGATTGAAAGCATTCAAATTTCAATGTCAGTTATGTGGTCCGGCTGGGAAAAAATGTTTTTTAGTAAAAGTTGATCCTCTTTCTCAAGATTGCCCTACAAATGTGATTTTGCAGCATGTAGACATCACTGAAAGAAAAAAAATGGAACCCGAAGAATCTGAATTTGATAAATCTCTAAAGACTTTACTTAACAACGTCCGACTTGCCGGCGTAATACTTGATTCAAGTGCAAATATTATATTCTGTAACGACTTTTTGCTCCATCTGGCAGGATGGAAAACGGAAGATGTTTTTGGCAGGAATTGGTTTGATGTTTTCCTGCCAAAAGAAATAATCTCTGAAATTAAGACCGTCTTTCATAGAACAATTGAAAATGCTGATTTCCCATCATATTATGAAAATGAGATCATCACCAGAGATGGGAGTAAAAGAACTATCATTTGGAACAATACTGTTTTGAAGGACCGAAAGGGGAAAATCTGCAGTATTATTAGTGTCGGTGAGGACATAACAGACCTCAAGTTAGCAGACAGATCTTTGTTAAATAGCAAGGGACAATTGCGCACATTGGTAGATACTATTCCAGATCTGGTCTGGTTGAAAGATCAGAATGGTCATTACCTCATGTGCAATAGTAAGTTTGAACGCTTTTTTGGTGCAAAAGAAGCAGAGATCATTGGTAAAACCGATTATGATTTCGTAGATAAAGAGCTGGCAGACTTTTTTACCCAGAATGACAAGAAAGCCATGGATGCCTGTACGCCTAACATGAATGAGGAGGAAATCACTTATGCTGATGATGGGCATAGGGAATATCTTGAAACTATCAAAAGTCCAATGTATGACTCAAATGGGTATTTGATTGGTGTATTAGGGGTTGGCCGGGATATTACTCAGCGCAAGAAGGCTGAAGAAGAATTGCGAAGGCGAGAGATGCAGCTTCGCGCTGCACAGAAGTTGGGAGGCTTTGGAAGCTGGGAAATAGATTTAAACTCTGGCAAAGTGGATGCTTCCGAAGAAGCGATCAGGATATACGGATTAGAAGGAAAGCAGCTTACTATCGGAGTGATTCAGAATGTGCCATTGCCTGGATATCGTTCAATGCTTGATGAAGCGCTTAGAGGTCTTGTAGAACGGAAGTCACCTTACGATGTGTATTTTAAAATAAAATGGCAAAATGATGATGCTATCCGTGACATACATTCAGTGGCCGAGTATTTTGCTGAAAGAAATGTAGTTATCGGAATGATCCGGGATATCACTCAAATGAAGCAGACTGAGAATAAGCTGAGGGAAAATGAGGCTCTTCTTGAAGAGGTAGGCAGAATTGCAAAAATTGGAGGATGGGAAATTGATTTACCATCTGGAAAGGCTACATTAACTTCTGAGGTTAAAAGAATAAATGAAATAGATGAGGTTCGAAGCCTTCAGGGTGGATTTGACCATTACCCTCCAGGATCAAGGAAGATTCTAGAAAAGGCCATCAATGATGTTATTGAGAAAAGAGAACCATATGACCTTGAACTTGAATTTATCTCAGTAAAAGGCACACCTAAATGGGTCAGAGCAATTGGGCGTCCTCTTATAAAGGATGATAAAGTCGTAAAGTTATACGGCACTCTACAAGATATAACTGAACTTAAGCAGGCCCAGGATAAGATCGCAGAAGAAGCAACCAGAAGAAGTATTCTTTTTGAGCAATCTAATGATGGATTAGTAATTCTTGATCAAAATGGCAAGGTCTTTGAGGCAAATCCGAAATACGCTGAAATGCTGGGCTATTCATCTGAGGAAATTCTCTCATTGTATATGTGGGACTGGGATACCCATTATACCCGTGAGCAATTACTGGAAATGATCAGGCTTGCTGATAGCAAAGGGGTCATTCATGAGACCAAACATCGCCGCAAGGATGGTAGTTTCATAGATGTGGAGATAAGTGGAAATGCGGCCATGTTTGGAGACCAGAAATTCATTTTTTGTGTGTGCCGTGATATTACAGAGAGAAAGCAGGCTGAAGATATGTTACTTCATGCCAAGCTAGCTGCTGAGGATGCTAATAAGAGCAAGGGAGAGTTCCTTGCAACTATGAGTCATGAACTGCGTACTCCGTTAAACTCTATCATTGGCTTTTCTGATATGATGATAAATGGAACTGCAGGGAATCTTAATGAAAAACAGATACGTTACATGCATCATATATCAAATGGTGGCAAACATCTTCTGGAACTCATCAATGACATTCTGGACCTTTCTAAAATAGAAGCAGGTAAAATGGAGCTCAATCGAGAGCTTTTTTCTGTATGCGATGCAATTAATGAGATCAATTCTTTGTTATCTTCCATAGCACTTAAAAAGGGAATTAAACTTGATCTTAATATAGATGCCGAACTTCCATACATCAATGCAGATAAGACCAAATTCAAACAGATATTGTACAATCTTGTTAGCAATGCAATTAAGTTCACTCCCACAAAAGGTTATGTAAGTATCAGTGCACAACGTATCGATAACATGCTTGAGGTCAGTGTAACAGACACAGGTGTCGGGATAGCATCAAAGGATCTTTATAAACTATTCCAGCCATTTAAACAGCTGAATTCATATCTCACGCGTGAACATGAAGGAACAGGGCTTGGATTGGTCCTGGTCAAAAAGTATGTTGAAATGCATGGTGGTAAAGTATGGGTTGAAAGTGAAGTTGGCAAGGGCAGCATATTTAGTTTTACCCTGCCTTATTGCTAAGGAGATTAATACTTCTTTTCTAAAAAGTGAGTACAATCCTGGTGTTGTGTTTTATTTTCTATTGGATAAAAGGGTTTTTTGGTTGCTGAGTACTAAAGTCAATTGTCGTATAATATAGCTTTTTGCGTTGAATTTTCTATTCTAATAGGGTCCTTGTAGTATCCTCACTCAGCAAAGGCTTGTAAAGCCTTCTTTTCATTAATGCCGAGGTTTATGGTCATCCCCACTAAAAGTACAGCCAGAGAGCAGTATTTTTGAACAGATCTCCTTG
>NZ_JBGMEB010000002.1:0-252196 GCF_041447285.1 Methanomethylovorans sp.
ACGTATTGTGAAATGTCTTCTATACAGAGAAAATGAAGAAATTGGCAAATAGAGGCAGTTTCTCTGTAAAGATAGTTTTCTATGGAGTCCTCGAAGAGGACTCCTTTATACTCTATAGATTTTTTATACATGGAGGGGCAAAATTTATGCTATTTATAGCTACCGCCCCCCCCAAAAAAAGAGAATAGCAGTATCAAAGAAAAAAGGAATAGGTTTTTAAATCAAAATCCTAATTTGAGATTCTCCTTCATATAAGTTCGATTTCTCGTTTATATATCATTGGTTACCTTTATATAGAACTGCTTGCATCTAGATTCAACTATCGAGTGTTGAATATCTTCGATAACGGCACTTCAATGTTCAAATTGATCGTTCAATTATTACTAGGAGGTTAATGATTTGGCAGCACGAATGGCTGGACAACCAGCACACTATGCAGGTAACAGGAATCAGAGGACCAGGGGTAGAGATGCTCTGAGCATCAATATCCTTGCAGGAAAGGCTGTGGCAAATGCAGTGAGGAGCACACTGGGCCCCAAAGGCATGGACAAAATGCTTGTAGACTCATTGGGTGACATAGTTATCACCAATGACGGAGCCACCATTCTTAAGGAAATGGATATTGAGCACCCAGCTGCCAAAATGGTAGTGGAAGTGTCCAAGACCCAGGATGACGAAGTTGGGGACGGAACCACCACTGCAGCAATACTTACAGGCGAATTACTCACAAAAGCAGAAGAACTGATGAACAAAGGTATCCACCCAACCATTATCACCAGTGGATATAGGCAGGCAGCTGCAAAATGTGAAGAGATCCTGAATACTATTACTGTTGATGTTTCACCTGAAGACAGAGTGGCATTGAAGAAGATAGCTTCAACTGCTCTTACAGGAAAAGGTGCAGGGGAATACAAGGATTTCCTTTCTGAATTAGCTCTTGATGCAGCACTCTCAGTGGCTGAGAAGACCGAATCAGGCTATGTCGTAGACATAGAGGATATTACTATTGAGAAGCGTGAAGGCGGCAGTATAAAGGATACAGAACTGATCAAGGGGCTTGTAATAGACAAGGACCGTGTCAGGCCCAACATGCCACAAAGGATCGACAATGCCAAGGTCATGCTGACAAGCTTTGCTATTGAGTTTAACAAGATCGAGAAGGATGCTGAGATAAAGATCACTTCCCCAGAACAGATGCAGCTGTTCGTGGATCAGGAAGAAAGGATGATCAAGGCAAAGGTCGACAATATCATCAAGACCGGTGCAAATGTGGTGTTCTGTCAGAAAGGCATCGATGACCTCGCTCAGTACTATCTGGAGAAAGCTGGTATCTACGCATGCAGAAGGATCAAGAAGAGCGATATGGAAAAGCTAGCCCGGGCAACAGGCGCTACTATCGTTCAGGATGACACTGAGATCCTTATCGATGACCTTGGTTACGCAGGCTATGTTGAAGAAAGAGAAATCAAAGGTACCAAGATGACCTTTGTGATGGACTGTAAGAACACAAAGACCGCATCTCTCGTTCTTCACGGAGGTACTACACATATAGTCGATGGTCTCAAGCGTGCACTCAATGATGCACTGAGGGTCGTAGGCGTTTCCCTGGAAGATGGGAAGGTAGTAGTAGGCGGAGGTGCAATTGAAGTTGAACTTGCACTGAAGCTCAGGCAGTACGCTGCAACCCTTAAAGGCAGGGAACAGCTTGCAGTAAATGGATTTGCAGATGCATTGGAAATTATTCCGCAAACTCTTGCAGAGAATGGCGGACTTGATCCCATTGACATACTTGTTGAGATGCGTTCCCAGCACGAGAAGGGTAACAAAAAAGCTGGTGTGAACGTATATACTGGCAAGGTAGTTGACATGTGGGAAGAAAATGTCATTGAGCCACTGAGGGTAAAGACTCAGGCCATAAACTCAGCTACTGAAGCTGCTGTTATGATCCTCAGGATCGATGATATTGTTGCATCTTCCGGCAAGAGCAAGGCAGGCGCAGGAGGCATGCCAGGCGCCAGTGCTGAAATGGGCGAGTAAGCCCATTCATTTCTTTTCTTATCTATTCTCTGTTCTATTATTGGCATTCTTTTCATCTTTATTTTCCAGTTCCTTCTGGGATAATGTTTAAATGTATTGTAAACCACTTTTACAATCATGGTTTACAATCCCTCTCTGGATACTGGAATCTCTACTGGTGATCTGAAAAAAATGGTATTTGCTGCCTTATTCGCCTCTCTGATGGCAGTTGGTGCGTATGTAAAGATCCCTCTTCCTCTTACACCTGTTCCGGTGACAATGCAGGTATTTTTCGTATTGCTAACTGGCTGTATCCTAGGTAGCCGATGGGGAACTATCAGCATGATTGTGTACCTTTTGCTCGGTATAGTAGGGTTTCCTGTATTCTCAGGAGGATCTTCCGGACTGGGAGTGCTCTTTGGTCCAACGGGTGGTTATCTAATAGGCTTTGTATTTGCAGCATTTGTAACTGGCAAGCTCTCAGAAATCATGCCTAAGCGTTCTTTACTGAAAAATAGTCTGCATATGATCGTTGGCTTGTGCATCATTTACATTTTCGGTGCTTTCCGGCTTATGCAAGTAGCTGATCTTACATTCCAGCAAACAATGGTTGCAGGAGTATTGCCCTTCATTATAGGCGATGCGATCTCATTAATAATTGCTGCATTCATAGCTACACGATACGAGGTCTAAGCACGTGATATCCATTGAGGCTCTTTCATACAACTATCCAGATGGCACAAATGTACTTGATTCCATAGACCTGGAGCTCGAAGCGGGTGAATTCGTTGTTTTAGTGGGTCCCAATGGTTGTGGTAAATCCACTTTTTCAAGGCACTTGAATGGCCTCTTAAGACCCACAACTGGTTCTGTAAAAGTGATGGGAATGGATACTATAGATCCTTCTTCTCTCTGGAGAATAAGGCAGTCTGTAGGAATGGTATTCCAGGACCCTAATGTGCAGTTCATTGGCAGCACTGTGGAAGAAGATATAGCTTTTGGATTGGAGAATCTTGCTCTTCCACCAGATGAGATCAAAAAGCTAGTTTCAGAGGCATTGGCAGTCACTGATATGGAGAAATATAGATGCTTTTCTCCGGGTTCTTTGAGCGGTGGCCAGAAACAGAAAGCAGCCATTGCAGGAGCATTGGCTATGGGTTCCAAATTCCTAGTATTGGACGAAGTCACTTCCATGCTGGACCCCCACTCATGTACGGAAGTGCTTAACATCGTTATTTCTCTTAAGAACAAAGGAATAGGTTTGCTTTACATCACCCACAGGCCGGAAGAAATTCTTATTGCCGATCGTATATTGGTGATGGATCAGGGCAGGATAGTAGCTGATGGAACTCCACTTGCCGTTATCAGGGAACTTGGCTTTGACCATGATCTTTTTGAGATTCCTCCTTTAATGAAGCTTGCATTGAAACTGGAAGATGCAGGTGTTATTCGCCTGAATGGTTGTGAAATTTCCCCACTTTCGCTGACGGAGGAAATATGCCGATCACTGTAGAAGATGTCAGCTTCTCTTATACACGCAATACTCAGCTAGGGTCAATAGTGCTTGACAGGGTGAGTATGAACATAAATCAAGGTGAGTTCCTGGTCATCATGGGCGAAATCGGGTCCGGAAAATCTACTCTTGTAAAACATTTTAATGGTCTTTTAAAACCCCTTTCAGGAAAAGTAACAGTAGATGGGTATAATGCTACATCAGTCCAGGTCAGGAAGCTTGTAGGCATGCTTTTTCAATTTCCCCAACAGCAACTTTTTGGACGGACGGTGTTTGAAGATGTTGCTTTTGCACCCTCGAACTTTGGGATATCCGGTAAGGAACTGCTTACAAAGGTGATCGAGTCCTTGAAATTGGTGGGATTGGATGAGAATATAGTTTCCAAGTCTCCTTTTAGTTTGAGTAACGGTCATATGAGATTAGTAGCTCTTGCAGGCATCATTGCTGCAAGTCCTAAATATCTGGTTCTTGATGAACCTTCTACAGGTCTTGATCCCAAGAGCAGGAACGAGCTATTTAAAGCGTTACGAGAGATTCATGCTACTGGTATCACCGTTGTGGTCGTAACCCATAATATACATCATGTATTGCCCCTTGCCACAAGGGTGTTTTTCATGGAAAGGGGAAAGATAGCTTTTGAAGGTTCTCCTGAAGACTACTTTTTATCAGGGTATTCACAGGTTCAGGATATTCCTTTGCTGATGAGAGAGCTGCGTAAATCCGGGCTAGATGTGAATGATGATGTTTTCACTGTGGAAGAAGCATTCAGGGAAATAATGCATATCAAAAAGATGAGGACAGGCACATGAATGACATGTTCTTTTCCTATCTTCCGGGAAAATCTATTCTTCATAGCTTGGATCCCCGCACAAAACTGATTTCAGTAATGCTGCTCAGTATTGTTGTGCTGAGGGCATCTACTTTTAAGACCATAGGTTTGCTATTTTGTATCTTTTTTACACTCTCGCTGATTGCAAGATTGGGTATCAGACATCATCTTAACTCTCTTCGTCCTATGTTATTGTTCTTCATCTTCATTTTCGCAGTACAGGCCATGTCCTCGGGGGGAGAGAGCCTGTTTTCTATAGGGCCAGTGGTCATAAGTTCCGAAGGAATCTGGAAAGGGGGGCTTGTTACTTCGCGATTCATTCTGCTTGTCCTCTTTGCTTCGTTACTTCTTTCAACAACACGTCCTGCTCTTCTGACTCTGGGGATAGAAAAGATGCTGCGCCCACTGCCTCTTTCTATCATTGGTATCTCATCTTACGACCTTGCTATCATGATGTCGATATCTATGCGTTTTGTACCCTTGATGAATGGGAACTTGTCACAAATATTGCAGGCACAGTTTTCCAGAGGCATGGATCTAAATCGACATCCCCTTAGGGGGGTTTCTTCAATGGCTGTGCCCATGATCCACAGCACCATGCGCATGGCAGAGGATCTGGCAATGGCTATGGAAAGCCGCTGTTACCAGGGTGTCCGCAGAACTTCTATGTTCGAGTTGAAGATGCACAAAGCAGATTGTTTTTCTCTATTCATTGTGGCATGTATGGTGATCTTTTTCTTCTGTTTCTAGATCGAACGGTTAATTATATGAATGATTGTTCATATGTTCATATACATGTCCCATTCATGTATGGATGATGCAGCTGTTAAAACCATGACCAATGCTCTTCCCTCTGAACAAGTGATAAACCGTATCTGTCAGATATTCGGAGCATTGCAATGCACAACTCGTCTGCAAATTCTCTTACTCTTGCAGCATGGCCCTCTTTGTGTGACTGACCTTGAAAATGTCCTGGGTCAATCCCAGTCTGCTATCTCTCATAATTTGCGTACTTTACGACAGTTAGACCTTGTGAGGACCAAAAGAGAAGGACGTTTTACTCTATATCATCTGGCAGATGAGCACGTAAGCGTACTGGTTGATATGTGCCAGCAACACGCAAAGGAGATGGAAAACTGATATCTGAAATATCTATAATACATATTATTTATGGAATTTTATTTGAATCGTGGTCACTTTTCTTGGAGATGTCTCCTTATTTATTCCTGGGATTTTTGATTGCTGGCATACTTCATGTGCTGGTCCCTGATGAGAAAATACTTTCCTATCTGGGGGAATCAGCAGGAAAGGTAAGGTCTGTGATCAATGCCTCCCTTATGGGGTTGCCGCTGCCACTATGTTCGTGTGGTGTTGTACCTACAGCTCTGTCTCTGAAGAAAAGGGGTGCTACAAAAGGAGCAGCTTTGTCTTTTATGATCTCAACACCAGAAACAGGAGTTGACTCCATCGCAATTACCTATGCTCTGCTGGATCCACTCATGACAGTATTCAGGCCGCTTGCTACATTGTTTACAGCTATTGCAGCAGGCATAATCGAAAACTTTTCATCGGCAAATGAGAAGAAACCTCTCTTAAGCAAGCCCCTTGTTATGATGCATGCTTCTGCTACCCCGGGGTGTGGCTGTTCCTGTTCAGATGGAGCATGCTCTTCCAATGGTAATGCCAATGCAGCTTCCAGGATAGCTGCTGGTATAAGATATGCATTTGTAGACCTTCTTGGAGATATCTCAAAATGGCTCATTATAGGAACCCTGCTTGCGGGAGTTATTGCGTACTTAATACCTGAAGAGGTCATTAGCTCCTATCTGGGAGGTGGCATTTTTTCGATGATGATTATGCTCCTCATAGGGATTCCTCTGTATATTTGTGCCACTACCTCCACACCCCTTGCTGCAGCATTAGTTGCAAAAGGTATGAGTCCTGGAACAGCTTTTGTATTCCTCCTTGCAGGCCCGGCGACAAACGCTGCAACTATTACCATGGTAATGAAGTTTCTCGGCAAGAAGACTGCAATGATCTATGTTGGTACGATAGCAGTATGTTCCATAGGCTTTGGATTGCTTCTGGATTTCATCTATATGAGTCTTGGAGTTAAAGCAGCTGCCGTTGTAGGAACTGGTGGGGATATTGTACCAGCTTCCATCCAGTTTGTATTTGCACTTGTGCTGCTGCCTCTTATGGCCTATGGTATTACTCGAAAAAAGTGCAACTGATCGATTGGTTAGTTTATTGGCTTTTAGAAAAAAGGCATGTAGAGGATAATCGGATCAATCTTTCTTCATTGCCGTTTTCCCAATGAGGACTTCAGTAGACTTAATGACTGCAAAAACCTCGTCACCTTCTTTAAGATCCAGTTTTTCCACTGCCTCACTGGTGATCAGTGAACTTAAAACTGCAGCTTCTATGGATAATTTTACTCTGGAGGCTATATCTCCTTTTTCCACTTCTATGATCTTTGCAGGTATCCTGTTGCGTGCGGAAATATGCAGTCCGAGATGTTCCCTATAAGTCTCATCATGCATTGTGTTGTTGAGCAACTGTTTGTTCATATCGTATTCTTTTATGAGTTTGCGGCCAGCATCAGTGAGAAAAGTCCCTTGCTCTTTTCCTCCTCTTATCGTTACTACAACGTCTTCGCCCAGGCGTTCGCTCATCTTATTGAGCACCAGCCATGCATGCTTGTAGGAAATCCCTATTTTTTTGCAGGCTTTGCTTAGTGAGCCTTCTTCATCTATGGCTTTAAGAAACTCAACTTTTCCTTCTCCTATAACGGGTTTACCGTCTTCTGTAATCCATACTTTTGCTCTTGTTTCCATATCTCTCATTCTAGAGGTCACTGTCATCGAATATAAAAAGTTCGTCTAATGTCGAGTTCAGACACTTTGCTACCTTGTAGGCAAGCTTCAGAGATGGATTGTATTTTCCTTTTTCCAGAAAACCTATTGTCTCTCTGCGCACTCCTACTTTTTGTGCCAGTTCTTCCTGTGTAAGATTGTATCGTGCCCTGAACTCTTTGATCCTTGTCTGCATTCAGCACCTCTTGCGTAATTAGTCCACATCGCCTTTGGAAAGGAAATGCCATTGGAAGCCCTTTGCGGTCACAAGCATAAGAATGAACAGAATGAATATCACAGTGGATACACTGAGTTGTGCAAAGTGCAGGCGGTCTATCCAGAAAAGCAGGTTCAAAGCCAGAAATGTGATAAACCATGAGTAAGACAGCCCATAAGCACCTAATTTCTTTGTCCTTTCATCCTTTTCCGGCAGGTTCCCAGTTCTTCTAAGTCTTACCAGCAGTACAGCAATAATTGCCACACCGATGTTGATCAATATATTTGAGATTTCTTCATCGCCAACTTGCAGGATACTCGCCATTATTCCTATCACAACGGCTGCAATTGCTGCATAAAGGCTATATTTGTACCTGTTATCCATGTTGATTGCCTCTTGAATTATTAGATTTAACTCGCATTAAGTGATTTATTTCTAACATTATGCTATAAATATTTAACTTACTCCACTTTGAATGACTTTTAATAAAGCTAATGTCAAGTCTTCTTTTTGGACTGATTATTTAATGAATTTATGTAAAAAAGTTCCACTGCTCGCGTATTCTACAGAGAATCTTTGTGTAGGTGCCATATTTTCATGAGAATCAGTAAAATAAAATGTGTTTCACACATCAAGTTTGGATATATATATATATACACATCTACTTCTCTTTTATTTCTCTCGTAAGTTATATAATTGGTTTCCGCCTTCTATTATATTAGATTATGGGTTTTGTAGTAAGGACTTGTATCTTGTTTTGCCCGTAATTGGCTAGGAGAATCGAATTATGAAGATAAGTGCACGTAACTCAATAAAAGGTAAAGTGAAGAATGTGGTCATTGGCCAGGTTAGTGCTGAGGTAACCATTGATTTGGGCAACGGAAAAGAGATCGTTTCTGTCATCACAAAGAATTCTGTGGAAAACCTTGGCATAAAAGTCGGAAAGGAAGTTTATGCTGTAATCAAGGCTTCCAGTGTGATGATCGCAACAGATTAAATATATTATTTTCTTTTTTATATATGTGCTACCCGAATATAAGCATGTCCTCAGGCTCAATTTTAACAAGGCATTCTGACCCGGGTTTAGTTTTCAGTTCTTCGAAGACCCTATTGGAAATTTCTGCTAGAATCATTTTCCTGTCAATATCCAATTCTACAGCTACCACTTTACTTGCACCTTTGTTTACCACTGTCGTAACTGTTCCTTTGAAAACGTTTATTCCATTTCCAACCTCTTCTTTATGAGGTGATAATAGGTATAGGTTCTCTGGACGTACTCCCCATGCTACCTTTTCACCGTTTTTGTGATGTGTTCGCCTAGCAATTATGTTCATGTTTCCGCTTCTGATTTCCGTCTTGTCAGAATTACCACAGTCCACAATTTCAGCATTATCGAATATATTGTTCACACCCACTAGTTCTGCAACATGCCGATTTTTAGGATTGTAGAATACTTCTTCAGGAGTCCCTACCTGCTGTACTCTTCCTTCATGGTACACCACGACCTTGTCAGCAAGAGTAAAAGCTTCTACATGGTTATGGGTGATGAAAAGGACAGGTATATCCAAATCTTTCTGGATCTGTTTTATCTTATCCCGCAATTTCATCCTCACTATTATATCAAGTGCAGAAAATGGCTCATCTAACAGCAATATATCTGGTTTCGGAGCCAGAGCACGAGCCAGAGCAACACGTTGTTTCTGTCCACCTGAAAGCTGTGCAGGATAATGGTCTTCCAGCCCTTCGATATGCAAAAGCTGGAGCATTTCTTTCAATCTTTTTTCCTTTTCATCCTCTTTCCAGCCATTGAGTCCATATGTGATGTTTTTCTTTACATCCATGTGTGGAAAAAGTGCATAGTTCTGAAAGACGTAGCCAAGACCACGTTGCTGGGGCGGGAGGTCTATCCTTTTATGGCAATCAAAGTAGACTTTTTCGTTGACCTTTATTTTTCCCCCATTGGGTTTTTCCAGACCAGCGATACATCTTAAGGTCGTGGTCTTTCCGGAGCCGGACTGGCCAAAAAGCACTACAAGTTCGTTGCCTGCTTCAAAGTTGACATCCACAGTGAAAGAAGGTTCTTTTCCTTTCTTTTTTCCATTGTCTTTGTAAAATCGTTTTCTGAAGTCAACTTTAATTCCCATGGTCTATTTCCTCACAGTTTCCATCTATTAACAAGCTTTGTAGTGATAGCCATGGACAATAGCGATATCAGCACGAGTATTATCACGAGTGTATTTGCGAGTTCACTGTTGCCACCCTGAAAGGCACTATAAATGGAAATTGCCATAGTGTTAGTTCTTCCGGGTATATTCCCGGCGACCATAAGTGTCGCACCGAACTCTCCAACTGCCCTTGCAAAACTCAGGATCACGCCTGCTAGTATACCTTTTTTTGCAAGAGGGAGGGTTATAAAAAGTGCAGTTTCAAGCTCGGCCTTTCCCAATGTATAAGCCACATATTCCAGTTCTCTGTCAACAGCTTCAATAGCTGCCGTAGTGGTCTTAACCATTAGAGGTAAGGATACAACAAATGCAGCTATAACTGCTACCTGCCAGGTGAAAAGAATGCTGATTCCTGTCAGGTTGAATAATGTTTGTCCAATAATTCCTCTTTTTCCAAGAAGCACGACCAGCATGTACCCCGTTACTGTAGGTGGGAGTATCATGGGGAGGGTGACCAGTGAATCAATAAGCCACTTGCCCATGAATTCCCTTCTGGCTAGGAGATAAGATATTACGGTACCCAGTATTGCCACTATTAACGAGGATACCAGTGATATCTTAAGTGTTATGTATAAGGGAAACCATACTTGGTCAAGCATATTCTATTTCATCCGGTCTGAGGAATACTGAAGCCATATTGTTCCAGTATGGATTTACCTTTTTCCCCAGTAACGAAATCTATAAACAGCTGGGAATCATCCTGGTTCTGTGTAGATGAGACTACAGCTATTGGGTAAGTAATGGGCGTGGTCACAGGAACTGAAGTAATGACTTCAATTGAACCGTTCTCTGCAGATGATGCATCTGTACTGAACACAAATCCTGCTTCCGCTTCTCCTCTTTCCACATAGACGAGTGCCTGTTTCACATTCTCTGCCATAAGCATCTTGCCTGAAACACTATCCCATAGTCCTGCGTTTGTTATTGCTTCCTTTGCATATTTTCCAGCAGGTACGCTATCGGGATTACCAATGGAGATCTTTTCCACTTCAGTTTTGGTAAGATCTTGCATGCCGGTAAGTCCAAGTGTATTTCCCTTTGGAGCTATCATTACAAGTGAGTTCTCTACAAAATCTTCTCTGGTATCGTTATATACGAATCCCTTGGTTGCAAGCATATCCATTTGATCCTCGGCTGCTGAAGCAAATACATCTACGGGTGCTCCACCTTCAATCTGTGTACGAAGAGTGCCAGATGCTCCAAAGTTATAAACAACATCGATACCCGGATTCTCGGCTTCAAATTCTTTTTCCATATCCGTGAACGCTTCAGTGAGGCTTGCAGCAGCAGCAACATTGATCTGTGTAGTCTCAGAAGTTTGTTGTTGTGTTGCTTCTTGTTGGTCTTGCGGCTGGGTCTGGGTCTGTTGTTGATCCTGCTGTTGCCCAAGTTGTTGGTCTTGTTGCTTCTCATCATCTGAGCCCATGAAAATAGCTGCAAGGGCTACTATTATTACAATTGCTATGGAAACCGTAAGTAATGTCTGGTTCTTTTTATCCATGCAGAGCACCTTAACTTCTTTAGATCAAAATAATTCAGGATATTTCGCTGCTGACAGGTTTTGTCAGGTAGTCTTGTCTATTAAGTGCTGTCAGCAGCGTTATGTCGGAGTAGACATATCACAGATGATTCCTTATTATGTTATAAATAGGTTTCTGCATGGGGACTAGTTCCAAATTCTCTCCCCACTCTTGCAAAATCCATGACAATGCCTGCAAGAACTTTTCGGCGTCATTATTTTTAAAAAAGGTGATACTATGAAGATAAGTGCACGTAATGTACTGAAAGGCAAAGTGAAGCATATTAAGGCTGGAAATGTCACTGCTGAGGTTACTATCGATCTGGGAAATGGAATTGAAATTGTCTCAGTAATCACAAAAACAGCTCCAAAAAGCCTTGTAGTCAAAGTGGGAAACGAAATATACGCATTTATTAAGGCTTCAAGCATAACACTCACAACAGATTAAAATCCTTGTCTATTTATTTATTTATTTATTTTCCATGCGGGCAAATTCAGCAGCTTATCAGCCTAAATTATGATAAGACTTTCAGGTTCATTGGCTTCTTTATTAACAACATGGAAGAAGGTATCTTATTGCAAGTCTGCAGGATTGCAGTTGTCAAAAATTTGAAGCAAAGCAATCCGAATCAGCTCATTCAACTTAAAAATCTTCTTAGATGTTTTCATATATCAATGAACTTGTGATTTACTCCTCTTCCTGAATATCTTGATAGCAGAAACCAACAGGATTGTTCCTAATATTACCTGCAACGTGCCTGCACCAACTCCAATAAGCATCCTACTGCCTATGAATGCTCCCACAACAGAGCCTATTGCCATGAAAATCACAAAGTTTATGTTGTCCTTTATAACCATGAATTTCTCGTTTTTCCTGTATTTCATGATCCCTATCAATAAGGTAGGAAAACTTATGCACAAACTCAGGCTCCCTGCCAGCTTAATATCGATGGAATATAGCAGTATTATTGTCGGTATTATCAATTCGCCGCCTGCAACTCCAAGCATGCTGCTGAAAATCCCTATAACTATTCCTGCAAGGAATCCTGCCATGATTCTGACAATCGGCGCCAACTCAAGGTAACTGAAATGGATGAGCGAGTGACTTATCATGAAAATCCCAAGCAACGTCAGGAAAACAAACACAATATCATCCAATTTTTCAGGATTGATCCTAGTTGCAAGTCTGACTCCCATAAAGGCACCAATTATTGAACCTGCCAGCAGGTTCAGTATTATTCCGTAATTGTCTGCCACGCTGGATAATGGTATGGAAGCGCTCCTGAAAATCAGGGAGAATGAGACTGTTACCAAACTTACGACCAGGTTAATAATTATTCCCTGGAATGTAGTGAACCTGAAAAATCCTACCAGGACAGGCAGCCTGAATTCAGCTCCCCCAAGGCCCATTAATCCTCCCAGTATACCGATAACTGTACCTGAAATAAAGCTCCATATGTTCTTCACAGATTCTCCCATGTTTTTTCCTCTTAGTCAAATAACAGTGTGTCTTTGGGTGCAAATCTCACAATACATCGTGATCTTATATTGAGGTCAAGTTTATCGAACGCCATGTTAGAAACCTCAGCTATCATCATCTTCCCGTAAGTATCCAATTCTACTGCTACAAGCTTACTTGAACCTTTATTAACAATGCTCGTAACCACTCCGTTGAAGCAGTTCCCACTATTTATATCAGAAGGATTGTTAGATGTCAGAAGGATCACGTTCTCTGGCCGGATACCCCATGAAACCTTATCACCTTTTTTGAAGCTGGCATGCCTCATGGTGACTATATTCATATTCCCGTCCTTGATAAGTGTCAGATCCGGCTTTGTATCATCAACCACTACTGCCTCGTCGAATATGTTGCTCACACCGACCAGTTCTGCTACATACCTGTTTTTAGGATTATAGAACACATCATTCGGTGCTCCTATCTGTTGTACGTTCCCCTCGTGGAAGACAACTATTCTGTCTGCGAGGGTGAAAGCTTCCACAGGGTTATGAGTAATGAAAAGTACAGGTATCATCAGCTCTTTCTGGATCCGCTTGATCCTTTCCCTTAGTTTCATACGCACGATCATATCCAGTGCTGAGAAAGGCTCATCCAATAGTAGTATGTCCGGTTTTGGTGCAAGAGCACGGGCCAGGGCAACCCGCTGCTTCTGTCCGCCTGAAAGCTGTGCTGGATAACGGTCTTCCAGTCCTTCTATGTTCAATAACTGGAGCATTTCTTTCATTCTCTTCTTCTTGTCCTCTTCATGCCATCCATTAAGACCGTATGTGATGTTTGTCTTCACATCCATATGGGGAAAAAGAGCATAGTTCTGGAACACGTATCCTAAGCTGCGTTGCTGTACCTGCAGGTTGATCCTTTTATGGCAATCCAAATATATCTTGCCATTGACTTGTATCTCTCCTCTGTCGGGTTTTTCAAGACCAGCAATGCATCTTAAGGTTGTTGTTTTTCCACAACCCGAGTGTCCCAGGAACACTACAAGCTCATCTCCTACCTCAAACTCGGCAGCCAGGGTGAATGACGGTTCTATTTCTTTCTTGCGGCCGTTGCTCCTGTAAAATTGCTTTCTCAGGTTGACTTTTATTCCCATGGGTACACACCTCAGATCTTCCAGCTATTGATAAGTTTAGTAGTAACGGCCATGGATATCAAGGACATCAGGACGAGTATGATCACAAGTGTGTTTGCAAGTTCACTGTTGCCACCCTGGAAGGCGCTGTATATTGATACGGCCATAGTGTTAGTTCTTCCAAGGATATTCCCGGCAACCATTAGCGTTGCACCAAATTCCCCTACTGCTCTTGCAAAGCTTAGCACGATACCTGCAAGTATTCCTCTTTTGGCCAGGGGAAATGTAATAAAAAATGCAGTTTCAAGCTCGCTTTTTCCCAATGTATAAGCCACATATTCCAGCTCTCTGTCCACAGCCTCTATAGCTGCTGTGGTGGTCTTAATCATGAGAGGCAGGGATACAACAAATGCAGCTATAACTGCTGCCTCCCAGGTGAAAAGTATGCTGATTCCAGTAAGGTTGAATATAACTTTTCCAATAATCCCTTTTTTCCCCAGAAGCACAACAAGCATGTATCCGGTTACAGTGGGAGGAAGTACCATGGGAAGAGTGACCAGTGAATCAATAATCCACTTGCCCATAAATTCCTTTCTGGCCAGGATATAAGATATTATGGTACCCAGGATTGCTACTATTACCGAGGATACCAGTGATATCTTAAGTGTTATGTATAAGGGAAACCATATCTGGTCAAGCATATTGATCCTATTTATGGAATAATGAAACCATAATGTTCCAGTGTGGATCTACCTTTTTCCCCTGTGACGAAATCTACGAACAGCTGAGATTCTTCAGCATGCTGGGTAGCTGAAACCACGGCTATGGGGTAAATAATGGGCGCACTCAAAGGAACGGAAGTGGCCATCTCTATTGTGTCTGGCTGTGCTGATGATACATCGGTCATGAACACAAATCCAGCATCAGCTTCTCCTCTTTCTACATAGACCAGTGAATTTTTCACCGTGTCTCCAGTAAGCAGTTTATTCTGCACACTGGTCCATAGGCCCTCTTCTATCAGCGATTGTTTTGCATATCTGCCTACAGTTGAAGCCTCTGTATCACTAAGTGCTATCTTCTTCACTTCAGGTTTAGCCAAGTCTTTCATATCTGTAATATTAAGCACGTTGCCTTTTGGGACTATTATCACAAGGGAGTTGCCTGCGAAATCTTTTCGTGAATCGTTGTAAACCAATCCCTTTGATGCTAACATGTCCATGTGATTCACATCTGCCGGAGCAAACACATCTATGGGTGCACCTCCTTCTATCTGCATTCTCAGGGAACCGGCATTTCCAAAGTTCATTATGAGGTCTATGTTCGAATTGTCTGCCTCAAACTCTTTCTCCATTTCAGTGAAAGCTTCTGTCATTACTGCAGAAGCAGATACTGTCAGCGTAACCGGTGATTGATCGGTTTCTTTATCTGTGCATCCGCTCACAAAGAGCGCAATTGTCAGTATAGCTGTAATAGCCAGGATGAGATTTTTGTTTAATGCCATGATTAGTACCCTTCTTTCCATTGGCCTGAATCAACGGAGAAGACAGTTCTCTTCTCGTTATGTGTTGTCTAACACAACGCATACGTTCCGCGTTTTAGTATATATCGTTTTCGAAAAAGTCACTTCAAATTAGATTGGAAGTCCTTATCTTCAGGAGTTGCTTTTTCCTCCCCCTCACGAGTGGATCGTAAAACAATCACCTCCAATGATCATTCAAGCAAGAATACATCAATTTCCTCTCCTTCATCATAAACTTCCACATTTTCGGGTACCAGCACAAAACCGTCAGCTTTTGCAACCGTGCTAAGAGAACCAGCCTTGGCTCCGGTAAAGGGATGTGCTTTATCCCCCTCAAAGAAAACACAGATAAAATTGGCATATCCTTTTTTTGAAGTGATTTTTGTAGCTAAACGTTTTCTTAGTACGCATTCGTTAGGGCTAGCGATCGATGCCAGCCTCTTGATTACGGGTCGAACCAAAAAATAAAGGGCAACAAATCCGGCAACCGGATAACCTGGAAGGCAAACTACAGGTTTCTGATCTACAATACCAAGAACTGTAGGTTTTCCAGGACTCACTTTGATACCCTGCACAAGCACATCTCCCAGCGATGCCAGAACATCCGGGACATGATCTCTTTTTCCGACAGACGTTCCGCCTGAAAGAATGATCATATCGGCATCAAGGTTTGCTTCTACTGCTTTTTTAATACTGTCCGGATTATCAGGCACTATCCCTGTATGCCGAGGAATTCCGCCCCATTTCCGTACATAGAGAGCGGTCATCAGTCCATTGGTCTCAAGAACCATTCCGGGAGGCGGAACCTCTCCTGCCCTCTCACGGCTAACCAGCTCATCACCAGTTGGAATGATGGCCACAATAGGTTTTTGAAATACTTTCACCCTGTCAAGTCCCATAGATGCGAGCACAGCAGCATCGCAAGGGCGCAGAAGATGTCCTTCTTCAAATATCAGGTCACCCCTTTTTATGTCCTCACCTACATCTGCCACGTTCCTGTTCGGATATACCTGTGCCCTTACTTCTATAATATCTCCCTCGATGCTCGTGTCCTCTACAACTACAACTGCATCAGCCCCTATTGGCATTAAAGTTCCTGTGTGTACCCAGATGGCACTTCCTGTCTCTATGCGATCAGAAAGCTGCAATTGAGCAGGATTGGCAGGAGAAGCACCTGCAGTATCAGAAGCCCTTACAGCATATCCGTCCATAGCAGCACGCCGGTAATGAAGAACATCCCTTCCGGATACTAGAGTTTCTGCCAGAATCCGGTCTGTGCAAAATTCAAATGTAATTTCTTCTGTTTTCCTCAAGGGAAATACATTCTCAAGGAAACATCTCAATGCATCATCAATAGAAGTTCTCTTTTTCAATATCCTGCCCACGTACATCCCTCTGGATGAAATTTTACAAATCCTCTTAATTGATCTTTGTGCAGTGAGGCAATCTGCTTAATGAAAGCCGATTCCTTATCAAAAGTATTCTACCATTTCACCAGTTCTCTCATAGGTAAATAGGCCAGAAGGAAGCCTTTCGGCAAAATTGCGGGATTGTAACACTGACAACATATTCTTTAATTGCGGTGTATCTATTATCTCTTTGTTTATAAGAAAATCAAAATCTTCTACGGCAAGTGGTATAAACTTAAGTCCCATTGCTTCTGCAAATGGTCTGATGCCAAATCCTACTTCTGCCTTTCCTTTGATTACTGCCATGCACACTGATCTGTGCGTCCTTGAGCCGGAGCTGTAACCGGGAATCATTTTTGTAAGCTCTGTTTTTGTGATCCCCTTCCTCAAAGACATTTCTTCCAGCAATTTATCCAGCAATGCCCTAGTGCCTGAGCCCCTATTGCGATTCACCAGTTTTTTCCCAATCATGTCCTCAAGTTTTTCTATATTCGTTTCCGGGCGGAATATAAGCCCTTGTTCTCTACGATATCCTTTTACAAGAACCGAATTGCATATGCCTCTGCTTGTGACAGCTTCGATGTTGTATTCCCCGGATCCTGCTAGGTTAATGCCCGCAATATCCGTCATGCCGCCAGCCATGGCACTTAATCCACGGCCTGAACCCGTGCTTATCACTCTGAAGTTCATTCCTGTAAGATCTTCCAGAAGGTCAATCCCAGGGCATTGTCCACCCACAAACATAAGGTCAATAGGGACTCTATTCCCAAAAAGCGTGATATCTACTGTTTCTCCGAATTCCAGGTATTCGGTCTTTTCACCTATCTCTATGATCCCATCAGCTTCAGAAAGGGTGGTAATGGCTCCTGATGTTTTGTCCGCAGGATATGCTCTGCCTCTGACAAGTCCTACCGGATAAAGCTCCCTCCGGCCTTCTGATCTGATGCTTGTTCCAAGCAATGCTTTTGTTTTTGTTTTTAACAAAGAACTGGTTTCAAGTGATCTATGTATAAGCGGAGCTATAAATTCAGTAATAATAATGAGTGCTGAAGCAGGATTTCCCGGAAGCCCGATAAGTGGTATATCTCCGACAACACCGACAATCGTCGGTTTCCCTGGTTTTATAGAGATCCCGTGCAACAGTGTCCTGCCCTTTTCAGCTACTATTTTATACATAACATCTCCCACTCCCGCAGAGGTACTACCGGATGTGAGGATCATGTTACATTCCTGTAGTGCCCGGTCTATAACATCGGATATTGCCCGATAATCATCTTTTACAATACCGTATATTATGGGATGCGCACCGCATTCTCTGATACTGGAAGCCACAGCATAGGAATTGGCATCATATATCTTGCCGGGGTCCAGTTTAAAACCTGGTTGCACAAGTTCATCTCCCGTAGAGATGATTCCAACATAAAGTTTTTTCACAGTCACTTTGTTAATACCTATGGAAGCAAGAACACCAATCTCCTGTGAACCTATGCGCACATTCCTGCGCAATACACGCTCGCCCACCATAATGTCGGCACCTATACGCATGATATTCTCGTTTATGTGCACTGGTCGCTGTACAATTATGTTTTCAGCTTCTCTTGTTGTATGTTCTACCATTACTACAGCATCGGCACCTTCGGGTATTGGTGCACCAGTGGCAATTTCTGTAGCTTCTTTGCAACCAATAGTTATATCCGAGACAAAGCCAGCTGAAATCGATCCGGCCCTGGTCAATATCACTGTTTTTCTTTCAGAGGCTGCATAGGTATCCTGTGCTCGCACAGCAAATCCATCTTTAACGGACCTGTCAAAAGCAGGCACATCAATGCCTGAAAAAATATCTTCTGCGAGAATATATCCATCTGCATGTTCAAGAGGTAATGTTTGCAGCTTAGGCTTGATTTTGATACCATTAAGTATCCTGTGTGCTTCTTCTGAAGATACAAGTTCTCTGAATTCTTTAGGTTCCATTTCCAGCAGATTGATTCTTGAGGTTCTAGGCCCATTCTTATTCTCTATAAACTACGTTAAGTTATCTTGTAGTTTATTTATGAGGAGGACACCTTTGCCACCGTTATTCACATCTCCTATGAACCTGTGATAGAGCACACCATTCACTTCTTCGGTTCCTTCCTCTAGATAGGAAGGTAGCAGATCCCTTACTTCCCCTTTAATTATAACAGTACCTTTTTTCATTTCGCTTGCAGGCATTTCTGTGTTACCCTCGATGATTATGTTGCCTCCATTATTCATAATTGCAGGAAGGAGACCGGCATTGCCCATCACATGGATCTCCCCTCCGCACATGTGTTCTCCGAGGTAGTCCCTGACATTTCCATTTACAGTGATTTTTCCTCCCTTCATGCCGCAGGCTTCTCCGCGATAGCCTCCTCCCACATAATAACCACCGTTTCCATTAAGGACAATTTCTCCACCCATCATCTCGCAGCCGAGCCAGCTATCTGCGTTTCCATTGATCACGATCTTCCCGCCTTTCATATTTGAACCGCAGTGCATGTCCACATTACCGTTAATTTCGATCTCGCCTGAACTCATGCCCTGACCAATGCGTTTTACCCTTGAAACGTCACCGTTGATCACAATTATGGTGTTTTCTGTACTGTCTTTACCTTCAACTTTTACATTGAACAGTTCTCCAAGCGGGCATTGCCTATTCCCATACCATACCAGCATAGTTTTGATCTCGTCCTCTGTCTTTCCGGCAATGTTGTCCGGATTTATGGAATCAGCTTCGATAGGAATTTTATTTCGTTGTTTCAAGGATATTGTTACTATCTGCATTTTAGGACCACTCCGTTTCGACTTCAACTGGTTTTGGAATATATGCATCCTCTACCATGTAGTTGGATTTGCTTACGGTATAGTATTGCATGAACTTGATGTCAAGGTCTTTATGCATTGCATTTTCAATATCTTTCGGAACTTTTGCGTTCACCCAGTAAGTTCTGCCCTTAGGAGTATCTTCGATACTCCCATCCTTGACAACTATATCTCCACCCTTGAGGGTATAAGTTGCAGCACTGAAGGCCTTCTTTAACTTTTCATGCTCAACGGAAGGATCAATTGAATCAGGAAGAATATCATATATGGCAATGTCAGCATCCGCACCCACTGCAAGGTTTCCTTTTTCAGGCCTGCTGTACATCCTTGACTGGATACTTCTGGTACTAGTCGCAAGTTCATAAAAACTCAGTTCTCTGTCAAGGCCAGGCAGAACCATCCTGGAAAAAGCCGTTTCCGGGAAATCAGACATTATCTGCTGTCTCTTCTTTTCACTCATAAGGTAAGTATATGCTTCAGGATAGTTCACAAAGGACCCGCCGTTAGGGCTATCTGTTGCAAACATGACCTTCCATGGGTCTTTTACAAGCAGGGCAAGCTCAAGTCCGATTGCCCACTGAACTGCATTTACAAAGCTCTTGGGGGAATAGTTAAGTGGCACCACTCCAGATGCGTCTTCCAGCTCCACATCCTGGTTACTCCATTTTTCCTTTAGCATCCTTGAGTTTGCATATTCCACCGGTCCGTCTGCTGTCATGGTAACAGCAGGTCCAAAAATGACCTGTCCCAGGTCAAAGGTCAGGTGGTTGACACTATTTATGTAGTCAGCAACCATAGGTGCCCCGGTCTCAAAATCACGCCAGGAAGTGCCCGCATAGGCGTTGAACTGGACATGAGTCACATGCAGGCTTTGCCTGTTACGCTTGGTTTTTATCCCTTCAAAAAGCTTCATTGTCTCGATAGTGGTCTTGTAGTTTCCAGGATGACCCAGATTGTTACAGTGTACATGAACTGAGTGGGGTAGGTCCAGCTTTTCATTTGTTTCTCCCAGACTCTGTAATATTTGAGCAGGCGTCACATCAAAATATGGGACCGGATCGTATAGTCCACTGACATTTTTACCCCATCCCCAAGCCTCTCCGCCACCTGCATTCACAATCTTTATACCGTAACCCCTTGAGGCTTTAAGGGCCCAGGCAACATAAGCTGCGAGTTTCTCCGGCTCTTTATCCCGGATGTATTCCATAACCTGCCAGTTGCTTCCAAAAAGAGTAAGACCCATCTTATCAAGAATAGGGATTTCCTTGAATTCTTCGTGGGTATGTCTTGCTGTAAGAGGTGGCATTGCAGCCTCACAGATTGTAGTATAACCCAACTTTGCATACCTGTAACCAATTGCGTAGGTATTCGGCGTGTTGTACCCTACCTGAGCCCTTGTCTTATCCGTACGGGGCTCTGGACCCGAGAGACCTTGGACCAGGTTCTTCCGGGCATCATTTGGATTCATAAACCTTCCGACATTGATTTTGCCAGCGCTATGAGTATGTCCGTCTATACCTCCTGCCATTGTGAGTCTTCCGCCAGCATCAATTTGTCTTGCAGAAGAAGATACATTTTCCACAATTTTGCCGTCTTTTATGCACAGGTCCATTTTTTCGCAGTTTATTCCCTGGATAGGATCACAGACAGTAGCATTTTTAATCAGGATTTCCGACATCTTTATTCCCCTCTCTTTAGCTCCCTCACCTTTATTGTCAGGTCTTTTACGATCTCTTCATCTGTCTTGAACTTAGTATCAATCAATTTTTTCATACGCAGAGAGACAGCATCCATACGGTAAGCTGTCCCCTCTGCTTCGATCCCCACGATCGCAGATGGAATTACCACATCTGCAAGTTCGGTCGTAGGGTTTGCATATGGATCGATCTGGATCAAGGGGATTCTTGCAAGATGCCTGACAGCTTTTTGTGGAAAGTGAGCTCCTGGATCTGCTGCGGATATAATTGCAGCATCTGCTTCCTCACGTATAAGCAGGTCGTTTGCCCCCGTCTCTCCGGGGTTGTAATATGGATATCCTTTCGAAAAGTCAATCGCCATAGGAAAACCTGTTTCCCAGGTTGCCACCTGTCCGAACCCTGTAACGTTATAATGGCCCCGCATTCCGATCATCACAGCCTTTGTGTGCTGGTTAAGATCAGAAATGAGGGATGACACTGCGTCTCCATTCTTATATTTGGATCTTGATTGCGTGACTCCCATCCCGAAAAAGATGCAGACGAACTTTGCGTTCTTAAGGATTTCTGCAATCTTGAGAACTTGGGCTTTAGGAATGCCAGCAACGGTTTCGGGTATTACATCTTCATGCCTGTTTATGACTGAGCGCAGAGCAGTTACCAAGAGCAGATCTGACCCCTGGTCGATTTCTACGTATTCATCAGCTATTTTTGCGGTATCTGTTTTTCTGACATCAATGACTACCATTGTCCTGTCGTCTCGCCCCTTCTTGGTAAAGAAGCCTTTTGAAATTGAATAACGGCTCATGTGCCTAGGGTGGGCATGAATGGGATTGCAACCCCAAAATACGATTACATCCGCCCTGTTCTTAATCTCTCCTAAAGAGGCTGAAGGAGATCCTTTTTCCTGAGCAGCAAGAGCTGATGGTCCATGGCATACATTTGCTGTGGAGTCAATAACTGAACCGTTTTCTTCTGCAAGCTGGATAGCTCCGCTGATGGCTTCACATGAAGTAGAACACCAACCATAAAAAAGAGTCCTCCTGGAATTTACCAGAATTTTTGCGGCAGCCTCAATAGCTTCTTCATAAGAGACCGGGACAAGCTCTCCGTCTTTTCTGATCATCGGTTTTTCTATTCTGTCGTGTTCAAAAATTCCGACAAACTTGCTGTGCCCAAGGATGCAGGCGTTTTCTATAGTTACTATCTTGTTTTCCTTAACAGTGACTGTGATATCATCGCAGAGGCATCCGCATAAGGAACAAACTGCGTCTTTAATTACTTGCATATTTTTCATTCCAGGTACTTCTTCATGAGAGATTTCATATCCAGAGGCTTTTCATCCGTAACTTCAATTTCCGCAGGCACGCCTTTAAACCCAGGCATTCCGCACCCATGAGTATCTGGGTTTAGCACTGCATTTGCCCAGGGTCCCATAGGGATAAAAGCAAGTCCTTCCGGGTTCCCTTCATTAGCCTTTGCAAATACCACAACTTCACCAAACTCAGTTGTGATTTTTAAGCTGTTTCCTTCGGAGACTTCCAGTTTCTCGAGGTCACTTGATTTAAGTTCACAGTAACTGCAGGCTTTAAAATAAGCTGTGTGTGTCTTTGCTTCCAGGTTTGCACCCTGTTTGGCAGTTCTTCCCGATATTAAATTTGCTTTGAGTTTTATCAAAATTCCTCCGGAGGCAGCTTCTAAATTTTATTTAAATAGAGGTGTATGCTTTTTTGACGAGATGGTTGCTTCACCTCAATAAAATGGTATCAGTCGCGTTATGTTGAATTGAACATAGCTGTAATGTCTTCTGTATACTCATATAAAAGATTTCTGCATGGAACTTAAGTCTGCATTCAAACTGGTCTCGTGTTCACATTATAACTTCGTAGTGACCGCTGCTTTAGCAGATCAGTTAGAAAATAAGTGACGATATGTAATTTTTATTGAATCATTGAATTTCGACCAATTAGCAATTCAAAATCTAAGTTTGCGAAATTTATTTATTTAATGTAAATAGACCTTATAAGAAAGGTGATGGGTCCGCCTAGACTTCCCAGTCTAAACCGCTTAAGCTGATGACTTCTACGTGAGTGTTTAGACTTTAGTTGTATATTTTAGTAGGTAGAGGCGGCTTTATCAGTGCTATTTTCTAAAGTATACCCAGCGATGCGAATACAGGAGTAGAACGAGATGAATACGACCATACAAAATATTCACGGACGTGAGATCCTTGATTCAAGGGGTAACCCGACAGTTGAAGTAGATATCTTACTGCAAGATGGCACACGTGCAAGGGCTGCAGTGCCTTCCGGTGCATCTACAGGAAAAAATGAGGCATATGAACTTCGTGACAGCAATCCGAAGCGTTATGGTGGAAAAGGTGTACTTACTGCTGTTGCTAAAGTGAACAATCAAATAGTTGATGCTCTAATCGGGATGAATGCTCTTGATCAGGAGCAGATCGATAAAACTATGATCGGAATTGATGGTTCGCCTAATAAAGCGCTTTTGGGTGCAAATGCTATCCTTGGTGTATCTATGGCAACCGCTAGGGCTGCTGCACAGGCCACAGGAGTGCAGCTCTTTGAGTATTTGAGCCCTGATAAAAGTAATCTTTTACCGGTTCCGATGATGAACGTGCTAAACGGCGGGGTGCATGCACAATGGCAGGGAGCCGATTTCCAGGAGTATATGATTGTTCCTCTTGGTGCTCCAGATTTCCAGAATGCTCTGCAATGGGGCGCTGAAACATACCATGCATTACAGAACGTTCTAAAAAAGAAAGGTTATCCCACAGCAATAGGTGATGAAGGTGGTTTTGCACCAAAAGTTGCATCCAACGAGGAGCCTCTTGAACTCATCACATCTGCGATCGAAGAAGCAGGATATCGGCCCGGTAAGGATATCTGCATCTCACTTGATCCGGCATCCAGTGGTTTCTATCATGACGGACGGTACGAACTACGAAGGGAACAAAAAATGCTGACTGCCGAAGGCATGGTCAAGTATTACGAAATGCTTGTGGAGAATTACTCTATTATCTCCATCGAGGACGGACTGGCCGAAGAAGACTGGCAGGGATGGAAGTTGCTGACAAAGGAACTGGGAAAAAAGATCGAACTGATCGGGGATGACATTTTTGTTACTTCTCCTGAACTTGTTAAGCGAGGAATTAAAGAGGGGATTGCGAACTCCGTACTGATAAAACTCAATCAGATCGGGACAGTTACCGAAACACTTGCAACCATGGATCTAGCCAAGAGTGCTGGCTGGGGCTTGAATGTCTCCCACCGCAGCGGCGAGACAATTGATTCTTTCATCTCTGATTTTACCGTAGCTACCAGCGCTGGAAAGCTCAAGACAGGTGCTCCCTGCAGGGGTGAAAGAGTGGAGAAATACAACCAGCTGCTTCGTATAGAAGAAGAACTGGGAAGCAAGGCAGTCTATGCCGGTAGAAGCGCATTTGTGAGAGGATAAGAAGTTTCATAGCGTGTTCATCGTAACATAACAGATAAAGAAGGTCGGGAATAAAATAGTAGATTTCATTGATTTATTAGCACTGTTTGTAGGCGGCTTTTTAGCTGCCACAATATCAGGTGCAGCCGGGTTTGGAGGAGCATTGCTTCTATTGCCGCTATTAACAAAAACGATAGGCACAACAATGGCAATTCCGGTTTTAACGATAGCGCAGTTAATTGGCAACCTATCAAGAGCATTTTTTGGGTTTAAGCAAATTAAGTGGAAGCCAGTTTTATTGTTTATGCTGGGTGCTGTACCGATGAGTGTTTTAGGAGCATATTCATTTGTAGAAGTGCCAAAAGAAATAATATCCCAACTCATAGGACTTGCAATTATCCTGTTTGTAGTATTGAAATACTTTAAAATCCTAAAATTTAATCCCACTGATAGTACAATGGTTTTGGGAGGTGGGCTAGTAGGTTTCATTTCAGGACTTGTGGGTAGTGCAGGACCGATTGGCGCTGCATTGTTCTTATCTTTAAATCTGCCGCCTGTTTCTTACATCGCAAGTGAGGCCATGACTGCAATAGCAATGCACATTACCAAGATCATAGTATATCAAAAATATTTAGGCATAGGGTTGCCAGCTTTGTCAACGGGTTTATTTATTGGCATTTCTATGGTTCTTGGAACATGGGCAGGAATGAGGATCATAGGTAGTATCCCCAAAGATAAATTCAATAAGTTTGTAGGGACATTGTTGTGCATAATTGGATTACAGATGCTGTTATTTGGATAAGGCACAAGTGTATTTACTTATCTGAGGATAAGTTACCATCTTTTTTCGGCGGAGGAGTTTTCTCGATATCCCAACAACCTGATCACATTCTGAATGTCTAACGCCATATTTTTTAATTTAACAATTTTATCAACGGCATTCTCCTCATGCATTTTTCTCTCTGCAACTGATGAGCGGATAGTGCCATGGGTCGCTTTAATGGTCATAGAGAGATTGTTATCGAGGCTGGAGCTGAACTTCCTGAATGTAGTGTCAATGTTTTGCAGGGTTTCCCATCGAATATTCTCAAGATTGCGTAGCACCAGTTTATCTATTTGCTTATTCATTCTCTCTTTTACTCGTTTCTCACGCATTTTTGCTGGCATTAAACGTTCGATGAAATTAGGAGATATCTGGATAAATAAATCTTCCTGATCATATTGTACAAAATATGGTTTTCTTCTATCATCGTATACATGTCCACCAATATAAGCATGATAAGGAATTTCAAAGACCTCAGATGCTGTTTTTCTGATAGATTCGACCAAGTTATCAATACGTTGCTCTTGATCTTTCATACGGACTGCTATCTCCTTATCCATTATCTCTGAAATAGAGTCAAGTTCATGTTTGAACAACTCTGGGATAGCATCCGCTACTGCCTTTTGTGCTGCATTCTCTGTATCGTCTGGTGATTCTAGCATGACTTTTTCGGAAATCTCTACGAGCCTTGAACACAAAGGAGTTTGAAGGCCTCTTATGTGCTCTTCCAGCAGATCTCTAACCCTTTTCCGATCACCATTGAGGATGTCCTGTGTGTGGATTCGTTGTTGTTCAGCTTCAACAATCTTTTTTTCAAAAAGAGATAGCCTACTTTCCAATTCAGTGAGTGGCAGTTCAAGGGACCGGATCTCCAGCTCTATCTGAAGGTATGTTTGGTTGAAAATATCAAGGGCTTTTCTCCCTATTGCATCCTTCAGAACAATATCCTTTTCGTGGGCCAGAAAATTTGTCAGGTAATCAGAGACTTTAGAAAGGTTGCTTTCATTCCATTTCTGTATGTCATTTGACTCCTTTGCCTGCAAAGCTTTTCTTGCAGATATGGGAAAAATTGGAGTATTGGGATCTATACCTACTTCTTTTATCAGCACTTTTTTATAAAAATCAAATGCATTGGCAAGTTCAGCTTCATTAAGATAATCCACTTTATTTAGTACAAAAAATAATTTTGAGATCTTATTTTTGATATCCTTGAGGAATGTTAACTCAACCTCTGTGATGGGCGGGTCAGCTGAAACTACAAAGAGCGCTGCATCGCATTGTGGAAGGAAATTAATAGTCACTTCAGTATTGTGCAGATAAGTAGAACCAATACCAGGTGTATCAATGATCACAACATCGCGAAGAATGGGAGCAGGGTGAGTAACCTCGACCTGAAGCACTTCTTTCTCGTTGTTAGGATTGTTGCCTTCAGTAACAAAATCAATTAGTTGTTTTTTCAACCATTCTATTTCTGAGAGATCTTCAGGGGAACCGGGGGAATCTTTGTCTTTGGTTAAATGCCGGGATTCGCTGTTAAGTATAACATCTGCTCTATCATCCAGATATTTTATCTTGAGCCCTCGCTGCTCTCCATATTGGATAAATGTGGGAATTGCAGTCAGGGGGATTACCGAGCTAGGCAGCACCTCTTCTCCAAGAAGTGCATTGATGAGAGTGCTCTTTCCCCTCTTTACCTGTCCGAGCACTGCCAGATGGAATCTCCCTTCTGAAAGACGTTGTTCCAGCTCATTGAGCTTCTGCGCATATATTTCATAAGCAGAACCCATAGCTCCAACAAGTTGTTTTCCTGTATTCAGGGTATCATGCAATTTTTCAGGAATGAATCGTCTGAACTCTGTTTCTGGAGTAGGCTCTGAAGAATAGGAATTTTCACCCATCAAATTACCCCTGCTCAGTGTATTCATTAGTGTAATGAGTTACAAAGACCCATCTTTTTAAAAAGTGATGATGAATACTTTACTTTTTCACGTTCCCATCATAAAATACAACTTTTATTTTTTCCTCAGTTATTAGTCCTTGATTGATTACCTCATCTAATTTCGGCCTGATCCTGGCAATATTTTCTTCAGTATCAGCGACTTCGATAAGTATTGGAAGGTCGGTTGATAAACGCAGTATAGAGGTCGTATGGATATAGCTGTTCTTTCCAAAACCCGTGATACCTCTGAAAACGGTTGCCCCTGCTATGCCTTCAGACTTCAGCATTTCAACTATATACATGTATAATGGTTTGCCTTTGTGCTTATCAGATTCTCCAATGAATATTCTCAGCAATATTGCCGTGGACTCATTTCTCACCTAAACCCCCTCCATATACCTGTGGCAAAACTCAATGCTACGGTCTTTCCTATGTATACTGCAAACATGGATAGTAATACTGTAGCTGTTAGATTAATAGTTAATAACGTAAACTCGGATCTCTCCAAAAGTCTAAAAGACTCATAACTGAATGTAGATAGTGTAGTGAATGCGCCTATCATTCCAATTGTTAAAAACATCCTAGTTTGATCACTAAATACTCCTTGGTATTCAGAAAGGTACATTATTAAACCCAAAAAGAAGCTTCCAATTATATTCACTGTTAAAGTACCGAAAGGGAAATTGGAAAAACTGTTCTGTACCCATCCACCTATAGTATATCTCAGGATAGCACCTATAAATCCGCCTATGCCTATTAATAAAACTGTATACAAGAGTACACCTCTCTAATTATGCAGAAGTCATCAGCATAAGCGGTTTTGACATACTAGTCAAGGCGGACCTCATCACCTTTAACTGCCTTTTGTGCCCATCAAATAAACAGATTATGTTTTTTGGTCATTCAGGATATATTACTAAAGCTGTTATAATATTGAATATGTTAGGTATTTCCATGTAGGAAATGTTCCTTATGAGGCATTTTATCCAGCGACGACATTTTTGTAATAGTTCTTTTTCATTAAGAGGTGGATCAATAATATGAAAAGGTAGCCTACTCCTACAGTATAAGTGGACCTTATATCCGCCTCTGGTCGATATGTTAGTATCATTACAATAAGCCACAGAAAATATCCCCATAAAGTGCTTCTTAATCCCACTATATCGTCTATTCGCCTCTTTTCAGAAACCAGGTCACGAGAGAATAGATAGTGTCCTAAGGTTACAAAGAAAATGATGGGACCTAATGTAAGCCACATTCCTATCTGGCCTAAATCCTGTGGTTGAATGGCAAGAACAAAAAACATCCATATAAAATAGAGTAAAGCTCCAAAGAAGGCTCCAATAAGCTCTGTGAATTTTGTACTGATTGATGTCACAGCATTTTTTCCCTTTATTTTAGTGAACTTTTAGAAGAATATTCCTTACCTTACCTGGTTACCTTCTTTTAATGAAAAAGTAAATTATTGCAATCAGAATGTATCCTCCTCCTAAAGTTACTCTATAATTCATATCGATTTCAAGTAAGAATGTTGTAATTGTTACAACAAACCATATAATAAAGCCCATTAAGCTGCTTTTCATTCCAATTATGTCATTTATTCTTCCTTTTTCAGAAATGACTTTACCAGATGCAAAATAGTGTCCAGCAATCAAGAAGAAAGGAAGGATACCAGCTTCAAGCCAGTTATCAATTTGGCCCCAGTTATGTGCTACGGTCATTACAGTGCCATTTGTTATGAAGTCAGTTGAAAAGAACTTCATTTTCAAGGCAAGTAACATAAAAATCCATGAATAAAAACACACTGTTCCAACTATTACTCCAAATAATTCCTCTATACGTGGTTTGGCTGACATTGGACATACACCTAAAACTTTGAAATCTCATTTTTTTTTACATATTCTGACTTCGTTTACCCCATAGGCAAAACAACGTAATTTTAAACAACATCAAGCAAACTACAACCTTACCTTCAGGGACTAGTGCTTTCAAGCTTTCCTTTGAACCACGTAAATACTTATACTGGAAGTTAATATTTGTTAAAGGTTATGTAGTTTATGCAATTAGAAACTAATCACATGCCTATAAAAAATAGATTAAATTTATTATAGATATTAGCACTAATCTGATAGAAAAAATGAAACTTATCTGCTGTATTTCCTGGGCTCAAATACCTTTTCCAGCAGTTCCAGCCTATCTGTTTTTTCAAGCTGTTTGTATATTAGTTCCCATGCACAGTCCTTTTCCGAATTAACCTCACATTTTCGGGATGTGGAACCCCCACAGGGGCCGTTGAGCAAACCTTTTGGACAACTGGCTTTAGGGCATATACCGCCGAATTGCTGGACATTGCATTCACCGCACATTTCGCATAGTTGTGGAAGTACCTGCTCTTCTGAACGCCCTCCCAGAGAATCAGTGTTATTGGATGGATAAACAGGTATGTCCGCCAGTCTGGATACAACTGAAGTGCCGCTGCCACATGCCATGACAAGAATAGCATCAGCTTTCTGTATATCTGGGTTCTTGTCCACCAGCATTGCGTAGGACTGTATGCTACAAGCGGCAGTGGGTAAAACCCAACCAACAACATGCTTTCCGGCTTCTTTCAGTTTCTCGCACATGGCGAGAACTTCAGGTTCGCCTCCAACGTGTAGTCTTGCAGCACAGACATTACATCCTACAACAAATATATTGTCAATTCCTTCAAGGGAAGCAAGTACTTCATCAAACGGTTTTGAAGAAGAGATGATCATAAATCCCTCAAATAACGATACTCTACGTTATCATCAAGTTTCAGTGTATCTTTGATCATTCTTGAAATAAGGGGTAGATTACGGGCCTGGCATTCCAATTTCTGTGCAAGCTTTTCCAGTTGTAGTATCGTACCGATCACAAGGACATCAGTGCTTTCAGTCTCATGGGATACTGCATTGCGTTCAAGGGCTGCATCGCCTCCTCTTGCCAGTATCTCTTGCTTAATGATCAGGGCTTCTGTGGTGGTTATATTAGATATCCTCAGTACTCGGGAAATGCATTTCTTTTTCATGATCTGGGCACCAGTTCCTGTAACACCCATCTCTTTCATGGTTCTGACAGCATCTTCAGGGTTAATAATGTCCAGCACAGATACCTCAAAATTATTCTCTTTAACTTTCGGCTCTCTGCTGCGCATAGCTGCAGCCACCTTTACTACATCCATTGTCTGCGCTATATCGTGTGTCCTTATAATATGTGCTCCCTTATGTACAACAATAGCAGTGGCAGCAAGGGTTCCATATAATCTCTCTTCTGCAGGTTTATGCAGCACTGCATCGATACAGGACTTACGTGATATCGCTGCAAGAATTGGTTTTTGGAACACTTTCAGTCTTTCGAACTGGTCAATTGTCTCAAAATCGTATATTGGTCCCTTTTCAGCAACCCATTTTCCAATAGCAGGGTCAAGAATAAGCTTACTAGGGTCCATGCCTTTATCCTGTGCATGCATTATAATGTCAGATAATGATCCCATTATAGCATCCATGCCTATCGGATCACCGGGTATCTTTTCCGTGGCCATAGCCACTGCAGGGCATTCATGTTTGACCAGAACATCCAGCATTCCCTCATCTGCTTTGAAACCAGAAACGTCATTGATAATGTCAGCTCCCAGTTCAAGGGACCTTTCGGCAATATCAGCAAACATCGTATCTACAGAAATAAGAGCATCGACATTGTCTTTCAAAATATCAAGTGCAGGTACAAGCCTTTGAAGTTCCTCTTCCCTGCTTATTACAGGCTTTGCGAGCATCCATGTGGAACGTGCTCCGATGTCCAGTATAGTAGCACCGCTGTCTACCATCTCATGCGCCTTTTCCAATATGGAATCTACGTCCACCACAGATGACTTATAAAAAGACTCCTTGCTGAGGTTTATAACTCCCATTATCCGTACCGGGTGCTCATCCCCAACTTTCAAACTGCAGATCTCTGTATCAACGAACATTATCTACCCAAAAAAGTATAAGATAAGTAACTAATTCTTGTTGGTCTATCGGTATTTATGTTTTAAATGTATCTTTTGCTGCCATTAACACATGCTGCATGAGTATGGAAATTGTCATAGGCCCCACGCCCCCGGGAACAGGGGTTATTAGTGAGGCCTTCTTGATAACATTCTCAAAGTCCACATCTCCATAGACTTTTCCATTCTCTTCGGTGATACCTACATCAAAAACGACAACGCCTTCTTTTACCATATCGGCTTTTATGAGGTGTTTGACGCCTGTACCAACTACAAGTATGTCCGCATCCAGGGTGTATTGTTTCAGGTCCTTAGTGAACACATGGCATACCGAAACAGTTGCATTGCGGTTTATCAACATTGCAGCCATGGGTTTTCCTACGACATTACTGTGTCCGACAATTACAGCATGTTTTCCCTGTACCTGGACACCATGCTCTTCCATTGCCCGAATAACTCCCTTTGGAGTGCATGGCACAAATCCTTCATTTCCTATGAGTAGATTTCCCATGTTGTATGGATGAAACCCATCGGCATCTTTCTTAGGGTCGATAGCCAGCATAGCTTCCTTGTCGTTAAGATGCTTTGGAAGAGGTAGTTGAAGCAGGATACCATGGATGTCGTTTCTAAGGTTGAGTTGCTTTATATGGGTGGTAAGCTCTTCCTGTGAGGTAGAGGCTGGAAGGTTGTGATCTTCAGCATGTATTCCTATCCTTTCGCATGCTTTGTGCTTGAGGCGCACATACATCTTTGAAGCCGGGTCTTCTCCTACCAGAATGGTGGCAAGGCCGGGTATGATACCCTTTTCGGCTTTGAGCTTCTGAACACCTTCTTTTACTTCTTCCTCCACCTTTTTTGCAAGGGCACGCCCATCGATTATTCTCGTGCTATATTCCTCTGCCACCACTATGTCCGCCTCTTTACTTTTTACTTATAAATGGGGAATCTGCTGACCAGCTGCTCAACATCAGAACTGATCTCCATAAGGATTTTATCATTACCGATGTTAGCGATCACATTCTCTATGAAACCGGCAATGTCCACCATTTCTCTTTCTTTCATGCCACGGGTGGTTGAAGCAGGAGTACCTATCCTTATACCACTTGTAATGAACGGGCTTTTGGTTTCGAAAGGTATGGTGTTTTTGTTGAGGATAATACCAGCCTTGCTCATGGCCGCTTCTGCCTCTTTTCCGGTGATGTTAAACTTATTGAGATTGAGGAGCATTACGTGGTTATCTGTTCCACCTGATACTATGTTGAAATCCCTCTCAATAAGGCTCTCAGAGAGCATCTTTGCATTCTTGACGGTCTGCTCCTGGTCCTGTTTGAACTGCTTGCTTTGTGCTTCCTTGAAAGCCACGGCCTTTGCAGCTATTATGTGCATCAGAGGTCCGCCCTGTATTCCGGGGAATATGGCCTTATCAAGTGCTTTTGCATACTCTTCCTTGCACATGACCATTCCGCCTCTTGGTCCACGCAGGGTCTTATGGGTGGTCGTAGTAACAAAATCAGCATAAGGAACAGGACTGGGATGTGCTCCAACTGCCACAAGTCCGGCAATATGGGCAATATCAGCCAGCAGATATGCGCCCACTTCATCGGCTATCTCTCTGAAACGCTTGAAGTCAAGGGTACGGGAATAAGCAGATGCACCGCAAACGATCATACGTGGCTTTGTCCGCTTTGCCATTTCCATAAGTACATCGTAGTCCAATGCTTCCGTTTCCTTGGACACTCCATAAGGTACTATATTGTAAAGCTGGCCAGCGAAGTTAACAGGGCTTCCATGTGAAAGATGACCGCCATGCGAAAGGTCCATGGACATTATTGTGTCCCCTGGTTTGAGTACAGAGAAATATACGCCCATATTGGCACCTGATCCCGAATGGGGTTGCACGTTCACATGCTCTGCACCAAATATGGTTTTTGCTCTGTCCCTTGCAAGGTTTTCAGCAATGTCTACAAATTCGCAGCCACCGTAATATCTCTTACCTGGATAACCTTCAGCATATTTGTTTGTCATTATCGAGCCCTGTGCTTCCATAACTGCACGGCTCGTGTAGTTCTCAGATGCTATAAGGTTGAGTTTGTAATCCTGGCGGTTCGCTTCAAGCTTCAGTGCTTCAGCGATCTCGGGGTCAATCTCTGAAATATAGGACATGATATCATCCAATTACAAGCTTTTTAAGGTTTAGTTATCTCTGCGTAGTACAATCCTGCCATCCACTTTAAGTTTACCCTCAGTGAACAGTTTTACTGCCTCTGGGAATATCCTGTGTTCTTGCTCCAATATCCTGGAGGCGAGCGTGTTCTCCGTGTCATCATCTTTTACGGGTACACAGCTCTGCAGAATTATAGGTCCGCTATCCATTCCTTCATCAACGAAATGCACTGTGCATCCGGCGACTTTGACGCCGTATTCAAGTGCTTGCTTTGGGCCATGCAGCCCTTTAAAAGAAGGTAGTAATGCAGGATGTATGTTCATGATCCTGTCTCTGTATGTCTGGATCACTTCACTTCCTAAAATCCTCATGTATCCTGCAAGCAGCACCAGGTCCACACCATAAAGCTGCAATGTTTCGATCATCTTTTTTTCAAACTCTATCTTGCTTCCATAGGCCCGCGGATCGATAAAAACAGCATCAATACCATGCATTTTTGCACGTTCTAATGCATAAGCATCTTTAATATCACTAATGACCACGCTGAGCTTAATGTCCTTTAAATAGCCGCTTTCCACATGGTCAATGATAGACTGGAGGTTGGAACCTCTGCCTGATACTAAAACTCCTATATTGGTGGTCATTATAGGCTCTTAAAGTATCTTCATATAATTAGATTTTTGGATTTGGCCCACAACCTAACTAAAAAAATATCAATGCTTTTTGTACTTTGTTTTCTCGTCAATGAGGCTTACAAACTCCTCTGGTCCAGCCATTTTATCCAGTTCTTTTTCTTCTATAAGAACTGTGTTCTCCACAGTTTCTGACTTGCTTGGACCTTTTATTATAAACACAGACCTTGTCTGTGTTACATAGGAGATGCTGCTCATCAGATCAGCTCTTTTTATCATCGCACTGCTGTAAGTGCTGACTCCTGTAAGCATTGTATCGTAGTTATCTTTGGATATTGCTTTGAAGGGTGCCTGTGATGTTGAAACCACCTGGTATCCAAGGGAATGAAGCATATCAAGAACGTTATCCTCTTGCGGGTATTTCTTTTCCTCAATTGGCATTGGCGGTTCCTTGAGTTTCTTTTCAAAAGCCTGCAGTATATCTATGGATTTTGCAAGTGCAACATCAAGCAGTTCTTCCAGGTGCAGCACTACATCTATTGATGCATCCATTCCCCCTTCTTCGTATTTACTGATGGTTCTTCTGGATACTCCCAGTTCTGAAGCAAGGGTGCCCAGTGACATCGCCTGCTTTGTACGTGCTTCTTTCAGGACATCACCATCTATCGAGACATACAGTCCTCCAGGTGCTGCGGATACAAGTGGAGGCACATTCTCCACAAAGTAATCATAAAGAGTCTGGACATTGACTGCAGGTATATCATATCTCATGTAGACTACGCTATCTTCAAGCATCTGGTCCCGGGTTTTAGCTCCCACCAGGATTGCTGATCCTCCTAGATATCTTGCAAGAGCTTTCATCTCATGAGCTGTTTCCTCGTTGAGCCCATCTATATTATACAATACTTTGCAAAAAAGAAGGATGTTGTCTTTCCTTGCAGCAAGATCGAAACTCCGCGGTCTGATGTTACAGCGCTTTGAGACAATGAAGTTTGCCTGTCTCAGTACATCTACTATCTGATGTATGAGGATGTCTTTTGTCATGACAAAGAAATGATTGTTTGCGCATCTATATCTTTTTTACTCTTATCTATTACTTAACTCATCTTTCCTGCAGAAAACTTAATTGTATGCAACTCATCAGTAAGCCAAATTATCAGGGTCATAACATGCTCATAGGTATAGATGATACAGATTCCAGGGAAGGCATGTGCACAACATATCTGGGAGCCCTTCTCATGGAAGAACTGAGGCAGTATGGTAGTATAATAGAACTCCCGGTGCTTGTTCGTCTCAATCCTACAATTCCTTACAAAACTAGAGGCAATGCGTGCGTGGGGATAAATATAGACACCTCTTGCCCGGATAAGGTAATAGAACACGTAATTTCGAGAGTTTCAACAATGGCTGCACTGGATTGTGACATGACAAATCCAGGAGTTGTATTTGTACAGGATGATGAATATGAAAGTGTCCGAGATACCCTGGGCATTTTTTTCCAGCGTGCTGTAAGGGAAGTGATCTCAATTGAAGAAGCAAAATCCTTTATTGAGAAAACTGGCCTGAAATCTAAAGGTTTCAAAAATGGCAGAGGTCTAATAGGAGCCCTTGCAGCATGCGGTTCAATGTTGAATCCCGGCTGGGATCACACTTTCGAGTATCTGGCCTACAGGCAAAGAGAAAAATGGGGAACTCCCAGAAATGTGGATAAAGAAAGCTTCTTTAGAGCCGACAGTACCACTTATCCTGAAACATGGGATACTATTGATGTTTATAATGAACTGGTGGTGTGTGTACCTCATTCTCCGGACCCGGTTCTTTATGGAATAAGAGGTAAAGATCCGGAAGTCGTAAAAAGAACAGCAGAAAAGCTATCTACAGAACCACTGGGAAGGTCATGCGTATACTGCACGAACCAGGGCACAGACATGCATCTAATTCCAGTTGACAGTATATCCAAGATAAAGGAGATGCAGTCCTACATTGTATCAGGCATTGTGTCAGGTGATCCATTTACGATACCAGGAGGACATACTATCTTCTCTATATCAGATAAGAGCGGTGCTTCTATAGAATGTGCTGCCTTTGAACCAACAAAGAACTTCAGATCATTGGTGCGCAAGCTCGTTCAAGGAGATATTGTTAAGATTTATGGAAGTTTCATGAACAAAAGTCTGAACATTGAAAAGATGGAAATAGTTTCCCTTGCCCCTCTGGTAGCTTCCCATAACCCGGAATGTCCTTCATGCAGAAAAAGAATGGAATCAGCAGGTAAAGGGCAAGGATACAGGTGCAGGAAATGTGGTACTAAATCTTCGGTCTTGGTGCAGGTAGAAATGAAAAGAGATATAGAACCAGGTATATACGAGGTACCACCATGTGCCCGCAGACATCTAGCTAAACCACTTGTAAGATTCAAGGATCCTTCAGTAAAAATATTCCCATCCCGATGACATTATCTTAAATGGCTAAGGTCTGCCACAGGTGAAGTTTTCAGTTTGTGCGCATTCATTTTTATCCTGCATATTACTGAATCGGCCTGTTCTTTTGTAATACCCACAGTGTTCCGGGCAACATCAGGTGTTTCTCCTTCCAGCAGGAGGGAAAGGAACCTGTCCACTTCTTTATAAGTAATACCCAGTTCTTTTTCATCCGTCTGTCCACTCCAAAGGCCGGCAGAAGGTGCTTTATTAACAATAGCTTCCGGAATTCCCATTAAGGCAGAAAGCTCTCTCACATCGGTCTTATACATGTCTCCGATAGGAAGTATATCTACTCCTCCATCACCATGTTTTGTGAAATAGCCCAACAGCAGTTCAGTTTTATTTCCAGTACCGATGACAATTCTGTTGAATAAGTTAGCATGGTAATAAAGCACTGACATTCGGATGCGTGCCTTCAGATTCCCTTTGGCGTGGGGTGTAGCTTTCTTTCCATCCGGAATGTTCTCAAGGTAAGCAGTGAGCATCCCTGATATATCTATAGCTTTAAACTCTATGCCTAATCTATGAGCCACTTCAGTTGCATCAAGAACATCTTCAGCAGGTGTAAGATTGAATTCCGGTAGGTGTATGCCTAGCACTTTATCCTTGCCGAGAGCCTCAACTGCTAAATATGCTACAAGTGCAGAGTCGATACCCCCACTGATACCAAGGACAGCTCCTTCAGCATTTGCTTCCCTTACTTTTTCCCTTATAAATTCAACAACTGCTTCTCTTACTTTTTCTGTTTCCATGTTCCTGTCCTCTGTAGTGGCTTAAGTGAAAATTCAATTCTATTTCTGTCCTTATTGCTACATCCTACTTAAATAAAGTATCCTGCTCAAAGGTTTAATCTATCTGGAAGTTGTAACTCAGCCTCATGCCTATTTATATAGCAGACTCTGCGGTATTCATCATGGGAAAGCCAGTTGATGCCATGTGCACCATTACTGTCCCTTCAGTGGTGGATGAGCTGAAAAGCAGTGAATCCCGGCTTCGCTTTGACCTTGCAAGGGAACTGGGTCTGTCAGTGGAATTGCCTTCTCAGGAGGCTCTCAACAGAGTTGCTGAGGTTTCCGGATTATCAAAGGACCATGAGGTATTATCCAGCACTGATATTGAAGTGCTTGCCAGGGCATATGACCGCAAGGAGGAAGCAGTGCTTCTTACAGACGATTATGCAGTGCAGAACGTTGCCAGCATTTTGGGTATAAAAGTAGAGCCGGTAGTCCAAAAGAAGATAAAGGATGTGCTTATATGGCAGAAAGTTTGCATTGGATGTAAGCGAAAGTTCGATTCAGGTGATATCTGTCCTGTGTGTGGCTCTCCTATGAGAAAAGGACGCAAAAGAAAATTATAACAATACTTGTATATGTAGTAATGACGTCTTTATAGAATATCTTATAGAATACCCGTTAAGAAGATCACAGGCAGGGATCACATGAAGAATATAGAGAATTTGATTCAGAAAGCAGTGGAGTTACAGTCCAACGGGCTTACCTCAAGACAAATAGCAGATGAGCTTAACGTTTCCAGGGATACTGTGACATGGCTTCTCACCCGTGCAAAGAAAGATGTAAGCACTCCAGCACCCAAGGACATTTCCGTCAACTGGGTCAACATCGGAAAGAACGCTTACAGGCTGCGTAATATCTCAAAAGTTCTCTGCGATATGGCATTGGAAACATTAGAGCAAACTGACGATGACGTTGATCTCATTGTTGGTATTGGTCTTAGCGGTGTGCCGCTTGCAAGCCTTATGGCAGAAGAGTTTGGTACCGACCTTGCAGTATTCCATACGCATTATGATCCGGCTGATGACAAGCATCTAAAAGGTGATTTCAGCGGTAATTTCAGTTCTGTGAAGGGTAAAAAATGTGTCATAGTGGATGATGTCATCACAAGCGGCTATACTATGATGGAAGTCATAAAACGCCTGCGGGAAGAAGATTGCAAACCCGTGGCAATAGCAGTTCTGGTAGACAAGAAAGGCGCTGAACTAATCTCTGATGTGCCTGTAAGGCCATTGGTTCGTATAGTCCGTGTGGACTGATAGATCCAATAATAAGTAAAATATTCAAAAATAAATGCAGTTGGAAGGGATCTCTATTCCACTTCCGCTGCTCCGATCTTTTCTGCAAGTTTTGCCAGTACCTGGCTGCGCATTCCTTCTACAAATTTTATACTGCCTACCACAAGGTGTCCTCCACCGTTTACGCCACCACCTTCGATCTCATCATGAAGTTCTCTGACCATTTTTGGTATGTTCATCTTAACGTATTTTGAGCGGATGACAGCAAAGTCAGGGCCATATCCCAGAGTAACAACTGGCTGACCTTCGTATTTCCGACAAAGTCTATCATGGACCTCACCCGATGTTTTCCCAGGTGGGGGGAACGTAAATTTGTGAGCGAAGTTCTCTACGTCCAAAACGTTAAGTATAGCACCATTTGGAAGTTTCTGGGCTTTTACATGTGCCATGCAGGCTTCAAGTTGCTCGTTGATCATACCGTTGGCTTGTTCGCAGAACAGGCTGACAAGTTTCTTATGGGTGTTATGGTCTCCCATCTCAAGTATATCATCAATTATTCCTTTTCCACTGCTGAATTTGAGCCAATATGCAGCATAGTCTAATGATAGTGCCATATCTTTCAGGTCTTGCAACGAGTATCTGTCAGATACAAGCTTTATGTAATCCCTTGCTTCTTCCGAATCCGCACGGTCACCCACTCCTGCAACAGCAGGAAGGTGCAGGATCTCTGTCTCAACATCCGGGTTTATCATGCGGGCAACTTCAGTACAGAGCATCCCTGCAGTAATACTGTAATCCCCGCCAACATGTGCCGGATTGACATGAGCTTTCAGGAATTCATCGACTTCCTTGTCAGGGTGGTGATGGTCCACTACAACCATGTCTATATTATATACCTTGGCTATTCTGAAAGAAGGCAGGTCCTCCAATGTGGAACCGTTATCCACGCTCACTACGAGAGGCATTTTTTGCCCATGCCTGACAGCATCTTCCAGAGCAAAGGATAAGTCTCTGGTCACATCTGTCAATTCGTAGAACGGAGCCTTTGAAGGAGCTCTTTTGTAGAAATAATACTCTCCGTCTGATCCATTCACTTCTTTTATGAGAGGCAGGATAGCCCTCTCAATGGCAACTGCTGCAGTCATGCCATCTGCATCGGCATGGTGTCTCAGTAGAATGGGTTTGGACTTAATGACTGCTTTACGTATCTCCTTTGCGACCGCTTTCATGGCCGGTCTGAGCTTTTCCAGTATGTCGCTCTTAACCAGGAACTCAATCTCATGTGGCTCAGCTCTGTTGTCAATTGCATTTTCTATGCGTGTTCTTATAGCAGTTTCCTTTTCTCCGATCAGCCGTTTCATACTGCGGACTTCAAGCTGAACGTTCTCTCCTCTAAGCTGTACTTCCCCGGTAACAGATACTATCATATCAGCATCTATGTGAGGATATGCTCTCTCTCCGGCACTTTCAAAGGCTGCAGCAGATATCTGGCCGGTCTCGTCATCAATGGTAAATATGGTAGGGCCTGCTGTTTGTTTTACCTGTATTACCTCTCCATGGACTCTTACTGTCTTACCTACGTTTTCAGAGAGTTTGGAGGAGTTAAGCTCTGGAAGCTCTTTTTCAAGTTCCACGGTTTGATATGTGCTGATATTCCTAGGTAGTAGGTCCAATTTGTTATTGTTCCTTATTTCCTTCACACTAATAACGAGGTTGTCTCCGATCTTTGGAGTTTCCTTTATATTGCTCGAATGGATAAGCCCTCTCAGTTTTGAATTGATATCTACAAAAGTCCCAAATGTAACGTTGCTGTTGACAACACAATGATATAGCTTTCCGATCTCTATCTCGTCGATAGTGCAAGAATCATCAAGCTTGTAAACTACCTGTTTCTTGCTGCAGCTTTCACACACTTCTTCTCCGTCTACAAGCTTGTCTATGGGTGAACCGCATGTTTTACAAGAGTAGAGGACACCCTTTCCTTTACATGCCTTGCAAGCATCTTTTTCTTCCATCTCTCCGGTTCCACCGCATTTTAGACATGCTGAGCCACTACTAAGGAAATTTGAAACATCTTTTTCAGAGAGTTTCATAAAGTCTATTGATTTGGATTTCCCGCTTCCTTTACATTCCGGGCATTTCTTCGAGGAGGTAACAATGTATCCCTTTCCCTCGCACTCTGGACATCTTTCACTCATTTTATCATGCCTTAAATGTAATATGTGGGATTTATGTCTTTGGTTTCCAGCCGTATAAAGTATGTCAAAAATCGATATCAAGCTACACTTGATACAATTTGAGTTAGTTTGTAATTTCACACCACAAAATCAATCAGATTAATAAACCATAAAATCCTCTTATTACTTGTTGGGTCTGAAATACAAGGAAAATGTTTGCTTTCATGCTCTATCCATCCCCTCGAAAAACGGTTCGGACCCAAACTCCTTTCTACCATTTTATCTACAACCAGCATTAAGTTTTTAACATGTAGTGACCCTTTATTTATATGAAATCAGTAATTTCACTGATTGAAAGGGAGGTACTATGGCTTTATTCGATTTTCTTTTTCCATTACTTATCGTAGCAATCTTTATTTTATCAAAAGCGATCAAGATCGTTAATGAATATGAACGCGTTGTTATTTTTCGTTTAGGACGGCTAAGCGGTATCAAAGGTCCGGGCCTGTTTTTCATAATACCTGTCATAGATACGGTGGTGAAAATTGATCTGCGTGTGGTTACCATCGATGTGCCCAAGCAGAATGTGATTACCAAGGATAATGTGACAGTGGACGTGGATGCTATCGTGTATTATAAGGTAGTGGACCCCTCTTCTGCTGTCAATGAAGTGGAAAATTACAGGTACGCTACTTCAACTTTGTCCCAGACTACATTACGTGATGTGATAGGTCAGATTGAACTTGATGAACTCCTTTCCAATAGGGAGGAGATCAATAAGGATATCCAGGAAATGCTGGATGTAGCTACTGATCCATGGGGTATAAAGGTTACAGGAGTTACCCTCAGAGATGTGAAAATAGATGATACTATGCTGCGTGCCATTGCAAAGCAGGCTGAGGCAGAGCGTGAGAAACGTGCACGTATCATTCTTTCAGAGGGGGAGTTCATAGCTGCTGAAAAGATGAAGGAAGCTGCACAGTTATACCAAGATATGCCTGCGGGACTTAAACTGCGTGAATTGCAGACCATATCCGAAGTTGCGAGGGAGAAGAACCTGATAGTTATTTCCAGTTCTATGGAAATTGGGGGGATAGCGGCTATGTCGAAGGCGTTCAGCGAGAAGAACAAGAGCTGAAGGAAAGATCAGGATGGTATCCAGGTTTGGATTCTCTTTTTTCCTTTTTTTCTTTTTGTTGTGCTGCACACCCTGTGCCTCTGCGGAACAGGTATTGGTGTTGCAGATAGAGGATTCCATAACTCCTGCATCGGATGACATTTTAGCTGATGCTATTGCTTTTGCCGAAGAAGGTGATTATCAGGCTTTGGTGATTACTCTCAACACGCCTGGCGGTGTAGTGGATGCGACCCTCAATATGATGGAACAAATAGCTAACACTGATGTGCCTGTGATCGGTTACGTGTATCCGGAAGGTACTAAGTCGTGGTCTGCTGGTACTCTTCTCCTTATTAGCACGGATGTAGCAGCAATGGCTCCTTTTACAGTTATAGGCTCGGCTCAGCCTGTCACAATAACTCCTTCAGGTTCAGAACCCATAAACGATTCCAAGGTAGTGAACGCTCTAGTTGCAACAGCACAGGAAAATGCCCGCAAATACGGGCGCAATGAAACTGCTGCAGGACTATTCATTACTGAAAATCTCAATTTGAATCCTGAAAAAGCCCTGGAATATGGAGTAATAGAATACGTAGCTTCAGATCTCAATGACCTGCTGGACCAGGTCGATGGACAGGAAATCAAGGGTCGGGAACTTAAGACCAGAGATGCAAGTATAGTTTTCTATGAACCATCCTTAAGGCTTTCTTTCCTGGACATAATTTCAGATCCTATCATTTCCTCCTTGTTACTGTTGCTTGGTATATACGCTTTAATATTAGGTCTCTCTCATCCAGGGGTCGGAGGAGAAGTATTTGGTCTTATATCTATATCCTTAGGGCTTGTAGGTACGGGTTTCGATGTTAATATCGCATCAATATTCCTTATACTGGTAGGTGTCGCATTGATCATAATAGAGTTCCAGTCTCCGGGTTTCGGGGTTTTCGGTATTGCAGGGCTTGTATGCATAGTTGTAGGCAGTGTACTGCTTGCACCAACAGATTTTCCACGAAATTATACGCCAGCTGAATTCCAGCAGACCATCTTGCTTTCTGTTGTAGCCCCGACCATCGCTATTGGTGCTTTTTTGTTGTTTGTTCTGTATAAAATAGCAATTGTACGACACTCCAAACCTAAGTTCGGTGAGCTTTTAGGCGATATTGCTGTTGCACAGGACTCCTTTGTGCCCGGAGAGTTCGGATATGTGAGGCACAAAAGCGAAAACTGGAAAGCACGTTCCGGGGAAGCCATCGAAAAAGCGGACAAAGTGGAGATCCTGGAAAAGGATGGAACGGTTTTGATCGTAAAAAAGATTGATGAAATACAGCGTATTTCAGAAAAATGATCTGCTCTTTTACTTAAGCAGATCCTTTCTTTATGATTTCTATTACTCTGCGCTTTTTCTCAATTGCATTCTCAGCTGCCTTATCAATTGCATTCTTCATTTCAATGAAATCCCGTGGCTCCTCTTCTCCTATCATTTTCTTGACAGGGGTGTATGCAGATTCTCTGAAACGAGGTGTGAAATCCCTGATCTCTCCGTTAATTCTAATCTCTGAGCCGACACCTTCTTCCACACGCCCTATGATATCTATGGCAACACCTGCTTTTTTCACAGCATGCATGATATCCTGCGCATGCTCCAGAGGGGCTATGATGAGCAGAGCATCGAGGGAGACTCCCAGATAATCGATCTTGAGCGTTTCGAGCATGTCAAGGACCACTGGATTGACCAATGCTCTCATTTTCTCTTCTTCAAATACCAATTTTACGCCAGCAGTCTTTGATATCTCTTTCGCATCACCGCGGATACCACCGTTTGTGACATCAGTCATGGCATGAATGTGCGGCAAAAGGCCGGAACCAATGAGAGCTTCACAAGCCTCCAGGAACTTTACATTCATGGTCTCGCTGACAACATGATGCATGTTGTAGTATAGGGCTGTAGTGGAAACCGTGCCTCCTCCTGCACCTTCGGTCATGAGGATCACATCTCCAACGCATGTCTGAGTTCGGGCTGTAAGGTCCGATGTCGTCCCCACGGCACCTACACCCCCTGTCATGCGTTCTCCGATGACCATATCGCCTCCTATACGCAGTGTACTGCCTGTGATAAGGGGTATGCCGGTAAGTTCAGATACTGTGGTGATGCCTGCGATATGATCGAATATCTTTGCTACATCCCCGTCATCCGCGACATGAATATCTGAGAGCAGAGCAATAGGCCGGGCTCCCATCACATACACGTCCCGCAGTGAAGCTCTTGCCACATGGAAACCGGCAAGGAATGGGAAATCGCTAAGCCGTGAGTGTATTCCGTCTATGGTGACTATTATGTATTTGTCTGTGCCGTTACCTAAGACCACGCCGGAATCATCAAGCTGTGCACTATCAACTACCGCTCCTGTTTTTCCAATTACTTCTGCTATTTTCTCGTGTGTGTAAAAGTCGCCTGTGCCCCTTGAACCTACGCCAAACTCACCCATGGTGACTCCAGATATGGTAGGTTCCAGAATGTCACCTTTCACATTCAGCGTGTTTTGAGCTTCAACAATTGTTGCCTGCGCAAGCTTACGTGCATGCTGTGGTGTGGTCCTTTTTATTTCCAGGATTCTTGTTGTTAGTTTATCCTCAAGTTCGGTGTCATTGGCACGTAGGCCTCTTTTTGCATATCCTTCGATATCCATGTTTTTTACCTCAGCACATTTCTACAAAGTTGCGAAGCATCTTCAGACCAATATCTCCGCTTTTTTCAGGGTGGAACTGTGTGCCCATTACATTCCCTAAATCGTTGACTATGGCAGATGCAAAGTTTTGTCCATATTCACATGATGCAAGCGTGTTCTTTTGTGCAGTATTGACGTAGTATGAATGTACAAAATAAACATAAGATCCGTTTGGTATGCCTTTGAATAGTGGATGTTCCTGGGTGATCTGTATGGAGTTCCATCCCATGTGAGGCACTTTGAGTTCAGAATGAGGGAATCTTACTACATTTCCTTTCACAAGTCCCAATCCATCCGTTAACCTTCCTTCCTCGGACCAGTCCGTAAGTATCTGCTCACCCAGACAGATACCAAGCATAGGCTTGCCGGAATTCACATATTCGGTAATAGTATCTTTCAGACACTCTATATTTTTCATGGCATCCATGAAAGCGCCCACTCCAGGGAGAATTACCCCATCTGCTGCAAGCATCTTTTCGGGATCGCTGGAGATGGAAACAGAGGCACCTGCATGTTCAAGTCCCTTGTACACACTGCGCAGGTTACCAAGCCCATAGTCTATGATCACGATATTTTTCATCGGAAGTTAGAGCTTGTTCCTTGTACATCAATTTAACGTATCGGTGGATATCTCATTTCCAATTATTAAATAATATAGTATGACTTATATACTTTGTATTCTTTTTAAACATTAAACCAATCTGGTGAGAAGTATGAAAAACAGAAAGAATGCTAGAACTTTGTTCCGCAGTGATGATGCCATGGAACTGCCAATTAATATTGTCGTTATGCTGGTTGTTGGAATGGTAGCACTTGCAGCCCTTGTCGCCATTATTCCTCCACCTACCAAAAACATGTCGGTTTATATTGATAGTGCTGGAGCTTCTGATACTACCGCTATAACCATGACCGATGGCAATGCGGTTATAGTGGATTCAGCTACAGCACAGAACCCATTCTATGTAAGGGTAACTCTCTCAGCTACAGACACTGATGGCAATCCCGTAAGAGATGCCAGCGTGGTGCTAAGGGGCTTAGGAGGGGTTGCTACAGCCACCACAGGCAGTGATGGCAGGGCTGTGCTTATCACTGACCCGGCAATGGTAACAATGGGGCCTAACCAGAACGAAGGCACAATGGACCTTACCATCTCAGCTAACGGGTTCTACGACTATGAGAAGGAAGATGCTGTGATGATCGTCAGGACTGCCTGACCATTTTATTTTTTAATACTATGACGGAGAGAAGCTTTTTAAGGGATGATGGGGCTGCACTGGGTCTTCCCATAAGGATGGTGGTATTGACTATAGTGGGTCTTGTGGGTCTAACCATGATACTATCTGCACTTGCAGGCATTCATACCACTCCTAGTGTGCTCTACGTAATTTCCAACACCACTTCCTTTTCCATGAGTGGAACTACAGATGATTCTCCGTATATTCAGCTAAATGTACTCAATTCAGAAGATGAACCAGTGCCAGGGGCAAGTGTGGTTATCTGGTCTCCTGACCACAGGACAGCTAAAGCAGGAACTACGGACTCTTTTGGAGAGTTCATCTTCCAACTGGAAAACATGTCTCTGCCCACAGGAAAAAGTGAGGGATATATTGCTGTCAAAGTGATACAGGAAGGGTATCTGGATCTGGAAGAGCAGTATTTCATAAAGGTCAGATCCACCTGATACATTTTTCTATATTTTATGCTCTGTCAGAATCTCTGTTTGCCATATAAAATCTGACAAGGGCAGTCCCGGCAAGCACCAGCGCAACGGTGAATGAGAAATAAGGGGATCTTATTATGTCCCATCTATTACTCATGATCAGCACGCCTGTAACGAAAATGATGGCTGCTGCCACAAGTCCTGAGAGTTCCATGGGCACTTTCACAGACCCGATGGTGATCCTGTTCCTCTCTTCTGCTTTTTTAAGCCTCTTTTCCATGTCCTCAAGTTGCTTGTTCATGTTTTGGGTAAGCGTGAGCATCTGGTCGTCGTTCTTGCTGTTCAGGAGTTCGTGCTTTGTCTGCTGATACCCTTCGCTCAGCGTGTCAACTTGTTGTTTTAGTTCTTCCATCTGCTGCTTCAGGCTGCTGATATCGCTTTCCTGTGGATCGGAGCCTTTTACATCCGGCGAACCTATCTGTTCCCGCAGTTCTGCGATCTCCCTCTGCATTTGTTGCAAAAGATCGGCTTGCATGTGTGCAGGATCGTCCATAAGGTCCTGGGGAGGAACTTCCATGGAAAGCCTGCGTTCAACTGCCCGAAGCCTTCTCTCCAGGCTTCTGAGGTTCTGGTCGAAGGAATTGATCCTGCCGTGCAGGTCATCCCTCGTTTTTTCATCGGTAGCCATTCTCAGCTCACCAGCAGAGCCCTTCGTATTCGATCTTCACGGACAGTTCTTTTGGATCTATAAGGTGTCGGCCGTCTATGACTAAGGGCATGCAACTCCAAAGACATGTTCTCATAGCTGCGAATTCCTTATCCAGTCTGCGGAACTGGTTCCATTCTGTCATGAGCAGGCAGGCATCAGCATCTGTAAGGGCTTCAGCTGCGCTGTCACAATAGGTGATGTTTGGGAAGACCTTCTTCATGTGTTCCATTGCCATTGGGTCATAAGCAAATACGTGGGCTTCCTGGTGCAGGAGTTCTGCAATGACAGGTATGGATCTGGATTCCCGGATGTCGTCTGTATCATTCTTGAAAGCAAGTCCAAGCACTGCGATGCGTTTGTCTTTCAATTCTCCCATCTTTTGCTTGAGCAATCTGATCATGCCCAGAGGCTGTTCTTCATTAACATCGATGACCGAACGTAGCAGTTTAGGTGTATAGCCGATCTCCTCTGCCTTTCCTATTATCGCCCGCACATCCTTGGGGAAGCAGGAGCCTCCGAAGCCTGCCCCGGAATTGAGGAAGTAAGGGGATATTCTGTAGTCCTTGCCCACTTCCTCCATAACGGCATAAGTGTCGATGCCAAGTCTCTTGCAGATGTTGCCGATCTCGTTGGCAAAGGAGATCTTGGTGGCCAGCAGGGAGTTGTTGGTGTATTTGATCATCTCTGCGGTAGTAGGTTTGGTGTGCGTGACCTCACAGTCAAGTTCCCGGTACAGCTCGGACACGATGAAGAACGTTCTTTCGTCAATGGCTCCCACCACGATCTTATCAGGATGCATGAAGTCATATACAGCTTTGCCTTCTCGCAAGAACTCGGGATTCATAGAAACACCGAAGTCTTTGCCAGCCTTTTTCCCTGAATAGCTCTCCAGCAGGGGCATAACGAACTTCTCTGTAGTTTCTGGCACTACCGTGCTTTTCACAACTACCACATGGTAATGCTCCTTCTTTGCCATGGCTTCTCCCAGACTCACAGCAGCAGACTCCACTATGGACAGATCGATGTTGCCCATTTCATCGGAAGGCGTGCCCACGCAGATAAAAGATACATCCGACTTCTGGACGGCATAATCATAGTCCGATGTGGCTATGATGCGTTTCTCGGCATGTTTGGTCAGCAGCTCTTCCAGGCCATCCTCCCAGATGGGAGCTTTGCCGGCATTGATCATGCTGACCTTCTTCTCATCCACATCAACGCAGATCACTTCATGACCAAGTTCTGCAAAACATGCGGCAGTAACTGATCCAACATAACCGGTACCGATAACTGATACTCTCATAATGAACTCTCCTACAGTAATAAATTGTTGTAAAATATATATTAGTATGGCGAGATGATAATTAGCATATCATCTATCACATATTATATCGGAAAATATTCATTTTTTTATTTATGAAAACCTATCAATCTAATTCGTTCCTCGAAAAGAGAGTATTTCTACAGAGGCGATATAAAAATTGCTTAAAACAATTGAATACGAATCTTTGCATTGTGTCTGGGAGAAGATAAAAATGAGACAGTCAATAGTTTTCAATTAGAATATCTCTTTCAGTGTCCTCATGTTTAATTGTATAGTATCGAAGAACCTTCAGAATATCCTCATCTCTTGTAATTTCTGTAATTGATTCAAAATTATTTAGATGTATTATCTCCTTTGCTTTTGCTAATTTATTTTCTGATAAATTCTGAAAGGCATTCCACCATTCCTGAGTAAGTCCAGATTTGTAATACATTCTGTAAATTATAAATGTTTCTGGCATGTACAGGATTTTCTCAAACTCCTCATCATTACAACCAAAAGCTTCTTCAAAGAAAGATTTTCCTGTACCAATTTTTCCTTTTGTAGAATTTAGAACAGCCTGGATCGCTCTGACAAATTTTCGGTTCCAATGTCTTCCAGTGTAGGTTCTATTTTTAAAATATTTTGGATCCTTTATAGGATGATACTTCATAGGGAAAGAATAGATACTGATTCCTAATTCTTCACACAAATCTATATTCAATTTCAATCTACGATAAAGATCAATTGGCTTATCATTATAATTATACAGCATATAATTGGACATTTTTTTAATACCATTTTTTGCTGCTAGTCTAATTGCATTCTCATACACATGTCTATAGTTCCAAGAATCAAAAGCAATTCTCAAAGGTTGTATTGGGATTTCTGCTAATTTTTTTATATTATCTTCATTAATTAGTCTGGCATCAATGCCTTGATTAAAATCGACAAATCGCTTTCTTTGAGTTGCAGGACTAATTTTTCTGAATAGTGGTTCGAAATAACTATTGACTTCTATAATATTTTCCTTTTTAGCAGTATTACTGCTTAGTAAATTATGGTCACTAAGTACGTGATAAATTTCTTTCTGAGTATTTTCATTACTTTTCTTGATCAATAGTCTGTAAAGCTTGATTATTAATTTGGTATATCCCTTATCATTATAACCAGATTGTAACCCCTTTATAGCGACCTCGTATTCATTGGGAGGAAGATAAGTTGCCCCATTTGTAAACCCACAAGCTTTTATTTCTTCAATTATGTCATTAAATTTGGCAGAAGCAAGAACGTTATTGTCAAGTAACAATAAGTTCCTTCTCTGACCAAATTTCTCATTTGTCTGTTGAATCTGATTTTTAATGCTGATATAATTACGATATTCCGGTTCTAGAACAGGAACAGCACAAAAATTACATTTGTTTACGCAACCTCTTGTCATGTATCCATAATAGCCTTCATTTTCAGGGTAAACATAATCAATCTCATGGAGAATAGAATAATCTAATGGTAATTCATCAATAATTATGTCATTGTCATCCAGAGCACTAGTTTTGTCAAGAAGTCCCTCAATTGGTTTGATTCTTGTTTCCTTGTATATTTCCTTTGGAACCAATGAAGCAGCAATGCCACCAACAAATACTTGTTCTGGGTTTTTACACATTAGCTTGAATGAATTTATAGTATCGATAGTTATTTTCCAATGAAATGTGAATAAAGTAGTGATGCAAATTCGATCCCATTTGGGCGTTTTCAGGTATTCTTTCTTCTTATACAAATTCTTATAGTATCTCAGATTTTCTAATACAAATACATCCGAGCTAAGTGATGATAACTTTTGAAAATCGGACTCATGACCCAGTTTGATATAACGTTGAATAAGATCTTTTTTTTCTTCCCATAAAATAGAACTATCATTGACTGTGAGTTTTCTGAGCAGCTCAGAGTAAATTTCTTCTACAACGAAGTCACGAAATGTACCTTTATAAAAGGTAACATCATCGCCCAAAAGCTTATGATAGGTAGAAAGCTTCATTAGCCCTATTGGAGGATATTTGTTCCTATAATTTGGCTCTACAAGTAACACTTTACGATTCATTTCTTATTTATTTCATCCTGTATTTTTTGAATTAAGCTAGAGCTTTGTATAGGAGGTAAAACATCCTGTATAACTGTATAAATATGCCCGACAAGTTTGCGTTCATTTTCTGTCAGATGAATAAGCTTGTCTGTTAACAGGGGTGTTCCTTTATTTAGATTATGCGAAGATTTTTCCGTTGTTATTGATTCCTTATTTCCCAAGTTTTTTGGACTCACAGTTTTTTTGTGGTTCTTTTCAACTGACTTCATTACTTTGGACAATGTCGGATTTTTCTTAGATTTTTCTTTTAATTTATCTATCTCTTTCTGCGATTGTTCGATTTCTTTTTTAGCCGCATCAATCTCTTTTTTAAGATTTATCTCTTCGTCTTTATTTATAAATCCAGTTTTTTCTTTTTCAGCATATTTAACCTCTATTTCATGCAACAGGTTTTCTTTTTTATATGCATTTTTCGCCCGATTTGCATCAATATAAAGAGAATGTAAGGCATCCCCAAAAAAACGTTCAACTTCTGTTTCAAGCTCCACACGTGTAGGATTTTCATTGAAGTAGTCACGTCTGGCATTTGGTATAAGGTTCCTATGAACAGCATGTAATTCGCCTATATAATAATAATTTCCACGTTGTTGTTTAAAAAATCTGATTAGTGTCTGGTCGTCCCCTACCTGAATGTTATCTTTTCTAAGCCTTATTCCCCGCATGTCGTTACACGAGGGTATCTGTTTGTCGAATGCACCTACACCAAACCACATCCAAGCTAGTAACTCGTTCTGTTTATTTTTAAACTCTTTAAATTCAAGAGAATCTATTTCATCATATTGTTTTAAACACTCTCCACTTTTTTCATATAATACATGGCTGTAATCTTTAAAAACGTCTTCCCCATCTACGAATATTCTATATTCCGAAAAACTTAAGTTATTTTTAGATATAAATTCTTTAATTTTAGATTTTAGGTAGAACTTACTGTTGTAGTCAACAGGCACATTAGCAGAGATATATTTTTTTACTTCAGCAACATCCAATAATTCACTATTTTCATCTCTGATGTGTTCTAACTCAACAATAAAATAGTGCGCTTCAGAATCACATGGTTCCTCAGAGCAACTAATAATCTTATATAATACATCTTCAGCACTATCTTTTACAGTTGGATCGTCGATCATACTAATGAGTTCTTTAGCATTCCAAGTCATGGTTGTTTGGATTGCTTCGCCTGGGTATGTTGTTATAAATCGTAACGTCTCACAATATGCCAGACCACCTAATCTACCAATGCCCCTAAATCCTTTATTCACACCTCTATCCTTCTCAGAATCGGCAATATAAACAAGTTTTCTCCAAATATCAGATGCCTTTACCCCATAAGCATTATCCTTTATACTGACAATGCGTTCCTTGCTATTAAGCTCTATCTCAATTTGTGGCTTCTCGTCTCCATTATATATCCCGTTTTTACAGGCAAGATCAATCGAATCAGCAGCATTTTGTATGTATTCACGATAGATTATTTTTGAATCACTATACATCCCAATAGTGAGATTTTCAAGTGCATTTTTACCGATTTTGATATTAGGCATCAATTCTCACCCATCATTTGAACTGTTTGTAGAGAGGCTTTGGGAATTTAACATTAAGTAGCGATCTGAAGACGGGGTTCTGAATGATATACTCACCTTGTTTTAGTCTCGTCATCATGCCTTTGTAAACAGGCGGAATATATGTGTAATCTCCTCCTGTAGCAAGTTCTATTGCATTAGTTCTTCCAAACGCAAACGTTGAACAGTTTCCAGATACTCTTTTATGAAGAGCACTCTTAAACTGCTCCGCTCCAAACAAAATAATTCCTAAAGAGCGTCCTCTTTCAGCGATATCAAGTAGTTGTTTTAATATAGGTGAGCTCTTCGGAACTTCACTAGAAGCAAATTTGTTTAATTCATCAATAAATACTATAATTTTTGACGGTGATTCCCCGCCTATCAACTCTCCTTTGTCACCAAGTTGCAGGTTGTAGAGCTCTCTAATTGTATGACCAAATACAAAAGCCTGCATATCAGAGTCTAACTTTGCAATATCAATCACATAAATATGGTTCTTTTTTAATCCAGCAATCTGTTCAGCAATTCTTACTTCTTTTTTCTTTTCGGAGACATTTGAAAACATAGGGTTATTATGTATGGATTTTCTGACAAGTCTGTAGAATTTGCGCCAACTTTGCACAGTAATTTCTCTACTAGAGGCAGGATTTCCAGCTACACATTTTTTGTCAATAGCTTCTAAAAATTGCTTCCATCCTTCAATACTGCCAAACTCTCCCTCATTGTTTATAATATAATTAAGAATGGACTCTATTGACTGAGTAGGGTCATCAATGTTTGCAAACATTAATTCCAGATTATCTTTGTCCAGCTTGTAATCAAATTTATACCTGAAAGCTTTTCCATCTTTTAATTGTTTTTCGAGCAAGGTTTTATCCATATGAGTATTTGAAGATCGTGGGTCTGAATAAGGATATAAATATGTTACATTTTCAAAGGGAGTAGAGTCAATACGTAGCATTTCTTCATATATTTTTTTTGTTTCTTCTTCTTCAGATTTATTTCCACCAAAATCATTCTTTTCATCAATTGCAAGCAAGTCTTTTCCTTTCACATTGAATACCACAAATGCAACATCACTATCTAGTTCCTCTTTTATCTGTTTGTCTTGGATAGACTTGAGTAAAAACATTGCATAAGATGTTTTTGCAGCAAGGCCAGAAATACCGGAGATATTTAGATGTGCTCCTTCAGGTCCAATTAGGAAATTCGAGTCAATGTTTACAGGAAGGGTAATTCTCTCGCAATTTTCAACATTTTCATACATCTCAAGATAACCGCAAGCAAGTGGATTTCGAATGTCATTCAATCCAAGTGCTATGGCAACTTCATTCTTTGTTGCCAAATAAACTTTGGAATTGCTTTGCACTGGAATAAATATGTTTTTATCATTTCCAACAACCTTTGATTTCACATAGTTCATCCCTATCCTGTGGGTGCCTTCTGTTGCATTAACATCACCAAAATCACTAGATATAAAGTTGGATAAAAAACTGGCAGAATCAGTGATGTGAGATATCTCTTCAATTACAGCAAACGTGTTACTTCCATTTATATGCTCTACTTTAACAACATCAAAAGGATTGAGTATCAAATTTTTATCAGTCCAAAAACAAAAGTCATCAATTGTTGTTGGATTCTTTTCAGTTGCTATAACTTTCCCTATTAAAGTCATTTTATATCCCTTCTAAAAAAGCTGCATAAACAAGTCGTTGCTCATATATTGACTCTTTACAAAAGACTCTGTCAAATAAACCGGATATAGGTGATTTGCCCACCTGCCATCATTCCCATAACATACAGGATTGCGTTCATTCATTATATTGGCAGAAATCAAATCAACAAGGTCTGAATCTAGGCCTTTTTCTTCTTCATCAGTGGTAATGACTAACTTTTCAATTTTAACCACACCATCAAATATGTTTTTTGTATATCTGGCTTCTCTTATTCTCAAATACCAAATAACAAAACTAACATTACCCGCAATTTCCGACTGATACATATATGCTGGAGTTCTTTCAAAAGGTTTCAAATTAGCGATTATATCTGAATTAGTTCCGCCAGATTTTGTTTTGCATTTAGTAGGGTCAAAAGATTTGGAAACACCTATTACATACCTATAATAATTTGCTATTTTCTTGTCATTAAGATTTTTCTTTTTATTTGAGTTCTTAGATGAAACTTTATACTCTATAGAACCGTCTTTTACTAGATAATGATCTTGATTTAATTTACCCGCAAGGACCAAATCTTCTACGGTATCTTTTTCCATCTCTATCATTCTCTCTTGAACAACAGCAATTCCTTTATTTTCTAGTTTATCATCTTTATTTCGATTGTATTGAGTAATTTCGTCAAATTGAATTCTATATTTGTTTTGGAGCTCGTTAGATTCATTGACTTTTTGAAGTAATTTCTCAAAAAACATAGTAGCTCCCCATTCATCATTATTAGCAACGTCTGGTAAGACTATTATGAGTTTTCTTTTAAAAATCTCTTTTTTCAATTCTTTGTTTACGCGTTTGCAACATCCCACACCAATCTGTCCTGCAATTATGGGATATACATTGTTGTTATATGAGATATCGTCAACTTTGTATGTATGGCGCGACCCATCTAAGAAATATGTAAACAATGAGTCATTTTCAGCAATTCTAGTTGCTAATTTTTTTACATCTACTGGACGTGCATGTCTTACGGTTTCACCATAATTTTTCCACACTACGCCAGTAGTATCATCATAATAAATTCCAGCAGTTGGAGTCACATCGTGACAGTATTTATGTGAACGATAACTTTTACCATCAGTTTCTTCTTCAATCGTTTTAATAACGTCCCCCATGATTTGTCACCATCAATCTGTTGAATCAAATGCTTTACTTTTTAAAGGCTTTGCAAAATAATTTACTGCCAGTCTATTGATAAAATATATTATATATTAATCATATGAAGCTTGTCTATTATATTTGAAAGTTTTGGATCTAACTATTTTTAGATAATACTCTTTTACCGATGGATCAGGATCTCATGCATGCGCAGAGAAGATTTTTTGGGAAAGCTGCGTTCTTCCTTTCTTTTTATGGATAACTATTTCTGTTTAACTAGTTTTTCCAATTCCTCTTCCTTCTCACTATCTCCTTATACAATGTCTTTTTATACTCTAATTGCCATCATGTGACAAGATTCAAAGCTGCAATTGCAGCGAAAGTAAATTATATTTCTTATATTATTATAATGGCAGGTCCAGATGAGTATACAAGAGGAGATCGCTGAGGTCGAGGAAGAGTTAAAGAACACGATCTATAACAAGGCCACGTCCCATCACATAGGCAAGCTGAAGGCCAAGCTTGCACGTCTTAGGGATGAGGTTGTAAAGAGAGCTGCAAGCAAATCCGGAGGAGAAGGCTATTCCGTAAAAAAATCGGGTGATGCCACCGTTACTCTCGTGGGATTCCCTTCGGTGGGTAAGTCCACGCTGCTCAACAAGCTCACTGATGCCAATTCCGAGGTGGGGGCCTACGAGTTCACCACGCTGGATGTCATTCCCGGTGCCATGGAATATAAGAATGCCACTATCCAGGTTCTGGACGTACCTGGACTTGTGAAGGGTGCAGCAAGTGGCAGAGGCAGGGGAAAAGAAGTCATAGCAGTGGTAAGGAATACCAACCTCGTTTTGTTCATGCTGGATATTTTCCAGCTGCAGCATTATGATGTCCTTAAGGAAGAATTGTATCAGGCAGGCATAAGGCTCGACCAGAGAGGCCCGGATGTAATTATCAAGAGGCAGGATCGCGGAGGCGTCATTATAAGCTCGACAATGGAACTGGAGCTGGATGACGACCTTATCAAAGACATCCTTAATGAATACAAGATACACAATGCCCATGTGCTTATCAGGGAAAATATAAACGTTGACCAGCTCATTGATGTCGTCATGGGCAACAGGGTATACATCCCGTCTATTATTGCTGTGAATAAGGTCGACCTGGCTGATCCGACAACCTTGGAAGCAGCAAAGAGAAGGTTTCCAGATGCAGCTTTCATTTCCGCAGACCTGGATATGAATCTCGATGCCGTGCGGGATAACATCTACGATGCTCTGGATTTCATCAGAATATATCTTAAACCGCAGGGTGGACCTGCAGACCTTGAAGAACCCATGATAGTGCAAAGTGGTACCACTGTGGGTGATGTATGTGACAAGCTGCACAGGGATTTCCGCAGGAAGTTCAGATATTCCCAGATATGGGGCAGGTCTGCCAAACATCCAGGTCAGAGGGCAGGTCTTGATCATGTGCTCAAAGATGAAGACCTGGTAACGCTTATTATCAATAAGTGACAATCGACACAAATAAGAACCAGCAGGTCTATATCAGGACCTGCGTCAGTTCTGCCTTAACAAAACAGCATAGTCCTGTAGGGTAGTGGTCAATCCTTTCGGCCTTTGGAGCCGAAGACGGTGGTTCGAATCCGCCCAGGACTATCAATATATTTTTGTTAGTCATCTACTCTACCCATCCAGTTTTCTTGTGTATATTTTCTTTTACTTTTTCCAGAACTCTGGAGTGAACATTACCAGCACTGTAAATACTTCAAGCCTCCCTATCCACATATTTGCTATCAATACCACTTTAACAAGTGCTGGTAGGGCGTTGAAACTTCCCATTGGTCCTATAAGATTGAATCCTGGACCTATGTTACCCAGAGTTGTGATGGATGCAGTTATCGAAGTAAGAATATCCACTCCCATCAATGAAATAATAAATGTACTTGTCATGAATATAAGGAAGTACATCACTACAAAAGACACAGTTTCTTGTATCATATTTTCCGGGACAGTTTTTCCATTGAACTTGATAGGCTTTACTGCTTTTGGATGAATTGATTTAAATAGCTCCCATCTGGCATACTTCAGTAACAATAACATCCTTACTGCTTTCGGCCCACCAGCAGTTGATCCGGCACATCCTCCGATGAACATTACCAGTAACAGTACTATCCTTGAAGAGTCAGGCCATAAATTGAAATCTATACTAGCGAAACCCGTGGTTGTAAGGAGAGATACTACCTGGAACACAGAATAACGCAAGCAGGTTAGGGGATCTGCACCTATTCCATATCTCAATGCAAGGATGAGCATAGCACTTGCTACTACAACTACAGCTGTGTAGAACTTGAATTCTTCATCCTTAAAGAGAATTTTATGATCAGTATAAAGAGTCCTGTAAAGCAGTGCAAAGTTTGCTCCTGCTATGAACATAAAAATTGTGATTATAGCTTCTATTAAAGGGCTGTCAAAAGCTGCAATACCCTGCCCATAAGGGGAAAAACCACCCGTAGCCATTGTGGTGAACGTATGGGTGACAGCATCATAGGTTGACATGCCAGCCAGGTGCAATGCTGCGATCTGTAAGGCCGATATTACCACATATACCATCCAGAGTATCTTGGCTGTATCCCTTATTCTGGGTTTTATCTTATCCTCTGTCGGGCCAGGAGCCTCAGCACGAAAAAGTAGTTTACCAGCGGTGGACAATTTTGGAAGAATAGCAACGAACAGCACAATGATACCCATTCCACCTATCCACTGGATCATACAACGCCAGAAAAGAATGCTTCTTGACTGGCTTTCGATTTGATCAAGGATAGTTGCACCAGTAGTGGTAAAGCCCGACATGGTTTCAAAAAAAGCATTTAGCGGAGACATACCTCCTACAATGAATGGGATGGATCCAAAAAACATAGCTACTAACCAACTGAGGGCTACAACAGCAAAAGCTTCCCTTAGCTTCCAGTCATCATCTGACTTGTAGCGCAACCAGAGATATATGCCTGCAATCTCTGTTAATCCCATGCCTACAAGAAAAGGAACTGAGCTTTCATGATAATATAAAGCCAAAAGCAAGGGAACTATCATCATAAGTCCCAGAAAACGCAGGAGAGTTCCTAACACGCTCAGTATGACCTTTGAGTTCATGAACCACCTTTATTACTTGAAAAGTTTTTCCACTGCTGCTATGGATGATGGGAGAGTGAACACCACAACTCTGTCATTCTCCTCAACCACATGACTTCCACGGGGAACGATGGTCCTTCCATTGTGCACTATCATGCTTACAATGGCACCTGGAGGGAATTTCACTTCACGCAATAGTTTACCAACTATTTTTGATTTGGCTGAAGCAGTGTATTCAATGATCCCAGCTTTTTGTCCTTCGATTGTGGTCATAGTCCCAATGCCTGTTCCCATGGTCAGTTTAAGTACCTCGTTTACAGTTGCTCCTCTGGGACTTACCGCACTGTCCACTCCTACCATTTCAAACAGAGAGATGTAATCAGATCGATCTGATCTGGCAATAACTTTCTTCGCACCCAGTTTTTTAGCTATAAGAGAACATAAGAGGTTTTTCTCATCACTATCCGTGACGGAAATGACCACATCCATCTCATTGATACCCTCGTCTTTTAGGAGGTTGATGTCTGTTCCATCTCCATTCAATACAAGAGCCCCGGAAAGTTTGTCTGCGATCTCTTCACAGCGAGCCCTGCGCGATTCTATGATCTTAATATCTGTCTCGCTGTTAGCAATGAGTTTTGCAAGGTAAAAACCAACTATACCTCCACCTATGATCATGACCTTACTACGCCTGCCAGCTATCTCCCCCAGAAGTTCCCTTATCTCCTTCATTGCAGAAGGTTGGCCAATCACTACTATGTGGTCGTTCTCCTGCATAGAATCATTCCCATGAGGGATGATTACGTCATCTTTACGAAAAATAGCACTTACTATACAAGAATCAGCAAGGTGAAGGTCTTTCAACATCTTATTGGCAAAATAACTTCCTTTGGAAACCACAAGCTCCATCATTTCCACTTTGCCTTCTGCAAATGATTCAGCATCAATAGCAGATGGTATTGCAAGTATCTGTGCGACTTCCGAAGCCATAGCAAGCTCAGGGCATATCATCACATCGATGCCTATACTAGCACGCTTGGCTATTGGCTTATCAATGTAATCCGGATTACTTACCCTTGCCATTGTCTTAAGTTTGCTTTTATCTCCTGCAATGAGCTTAGCAGCCATGCATGCTACTATGTTGACCTCATCAGAACCAGTGACAGCCATCAGGATGTCAGTTCCTTTAAGGATCTTGGACAATATCGATACATTCGCTCCATTGCCCTGAATGACCTGGACATCCAGCTCATCAACCCGCTTGCAAGCTTCTTGATTCTGTTCTATAACTATTACATCATTAGTGGCATACAGTGCTTTTGCTATGTGATAACCTACTGCCCCTGCGCCTATTATGACAGCTTTCATGAAACACCTTCTTATTAATATTGTATACTATTATTAAAAAAATATGTTTTTTACTTCTCACACTACGAAAAAATGTTCTCTTTTCTGTATCATCATAATGACAATCAGTATATCATGCAGTGTAGAAATTATTATATATTGCATTCAAGTAGGTATCTACTAGATCAGTAGCAAAGTGGTAAATACACTTCAAACAAGGGTCTCTAGACTTGTAATCATTGCTCCGACAATGATTCCAAATTATCCTTCTGGTGTGTTCGCCATAGCAGATCTGCAAGAGGAGGGCAAATATATGCAATTAGTAACTGTAACCTGCAAAAACTGTGGTAATAAGATGTACGTCCTGAGCAAGTGCGTCCGCGATGTGATGTATTGTAGTATCCACTGTCTAGAGACAGGTACCTCCTCCACCTCAAAAGTCTGAGTGCTCTAAAAAAGAGCACTCACACCTCATCTTTTATATTACAAAGTTAAATCTTATTATATGTCACTTATAACCCTAACTACAGATTTTGGTTCGGTTTATCCTGCTGCTATGAAAGGGGTGATATTGAGTATTGATCCACAGGCTACTATTGTGGATATTACTCATAGCGTTCCTCATGCTGATATACGTGCCGGAGCATTTGCTCTATACTCTGTAGTTCCTTATTTCCCAAAAGGAACTGTTCATATCGCCGTGATAGATCCGGGTGTGGGTACATCACGAAATTCAATAGTTATTTCTGCTGGAGGCCATTTCTTTGTAGGTCCGGACAATGGTTTGATGGTTCCTGCAGCTTCCAGGCTGGGCGACATGGGTATCTACAAAATAACAAATTTCGGTCTTTTGGGTGATATCTCTACCACTTTTCATGGGAGGGATGTGTTTGCCCGTATTGGTGCTTATCTCTCAGAAGGTATGCCGCTAGAAGAAGTAGGTGAAATGACAGCTGATTATGTTCACCTTGATTTTGGAAAAGTCGATGTAAGAGATGATTTCATTTCAGGGCAAGTGATCTATATTGATGATTTCGGTAACATCATTACTAATATACAGGCTTCTGATGCGTTTAAAACGTTTCTCATTGAAGAACACGTAATCTTATTCGGCAATACGATGCCTTTTCTTCAAACCTATGGATATGCAGAGAAAGAGGGACTACTCGCTTTAATTGGTAGTCATGGTTTTCTCGAAATAGCTGTGAATGGAAGCAGCGCTGCAAAAGTACTGAATATAAAATGTGGTGATGAGGTAAGGATTAAAAAAAGCTGATCTTCCTGCTATTTCACATCCACTTGTAATGCTTCATCACTTCAAGGTTGATGTCATAGAGGAGGCTATTCTCCACATATCCGAAAAACAAGCATTTGTGACAGTTAAGAGGTATTTGCTTTCTTTTTTTCCGGCTGTTCACCCATACTTTCTCAAGACCGTCTTTTACTTTTCCAAGAGATTGCCTTTCCGCTCTGCAATGTTCTATAGTGCCATCGGCCGTCACATTAAGTATAAGTTCTCCGGCATGGCATTTGAAATCAGTGTCCATGTCCTTTATCATTTTCAGATACGTGTATGAATTTATAATAGGATAACCTTCTTTTTTCATTTCAATTATCCTGTCCACTGTCCTGCGATATTTTTCAGTATCTCTTACCCCGATGTTCTTCCAGACATCATCTTGTATTCCGGAGAATTCGTACATCGGCTCGAAAGCTATGGTCACTTTCAGTTCTGAAGCAAGCCTAATAAGTTCTTCAATATCCTCGAGGTTCCGACCACTAATCACACAGTTCATTAGCAATGGATTTTTCATCAGCCCCTTTGCTTTGACTATTCCTGGAAGTATTTTCTTTTTGAAATCTACTCCTCTTATCTCTTTGTAGCTGTTTATGCCATCAACAGATACGGAAAGGTAATCCAGATCTTTAAGGTCTTCAGCTCTTTTTTCCAGCAACAGGCCATTGGTTATAAGAAAAGTTGTTATTCCTATTTCTCTGGCGTGTTGGAGTATCTGTGGAAGGTCCTCTCTCAGCAAGGGTTCAGCGGTCCATGCGTTATATATCATTATCCCGAAGTCTTTTGCGTCATCCAGTAGTCTGATTATTTCCTGAAGTGTCATTTCAGGTCCATTCTGTTTCCAGTATTCACAGAAATCGCATTTCATGTTGCAGCGGGAGTTGATGGCGTGGGAAAGTACAAGAGGTCTCCTCCTTACTCTGGTTTGCCAGAATGCTTTTGCTGCCATAAAGGGTGATCTGGACATGATTCAGTATCTACATTGGTTGCTAGTTTAAATATTCTGTTCTAGAGTACAGCAAAAGCTGCAATGTAAGTTGTAATTTTAAAAAAGAAAATGTGCCCGCAGAACACGGGCATGTAGATATGTGTAAGTTGTTTGAGATGTTTATCCAAAGAGTGCACCGAGACCGGCCATTCCGCTCTCTTCTGCTTCTTCCTTGGACTCTTCTTCCTTTGCTGCCTCAGCGGCTGGAGCTGCTGCTGCTGCTGCTGCTGGAGCTGCTGCTGCTGGAGCTGCTGCAACTGCTGCAGTTGCCATTGCTTCCTCGATGTCTACGCCTTCAAGGGCTGCAATGAGTGCCTTTACACGTGATTCGTTGACTGCGGTACCAGCTGCCTGAAGAACGGCAGTTATTGCATCTTCTGTAATCTCTTTACCTGCTTTGTGCAGTAAAAGTGCTGCGTATATATATTCCATGTGAAATCACCTTTTATCAATGTAAGTTATATGTCTGTCTTATCCAAAGAGTGCTCCAAGACCGGCCATACCGTCCTCTTCTGAACTCTCTTCTTCCTTCTCTTCCTTTGCCTCGGCGGCTTCATTGCCCTGTGTTTCGGTGGTTGTGCTTACTGCTGCTGCAGCTGCGGCACCGAGAGCCTGCTTAAGCTCGTCATCTACTGCTTCTTCATTCTTAGTTGAAGCTGCAGCAGCTACGGCCAGCATCTGTGACTGAGCCTTGCCCATCAATGCGCCCATCAGTTCCGGTTCGAACACAGCGGCATTGATACCGAGGTTCTTGGATTCTGTTGAAGCTTTTGCGATAAGCGTGGTTATGTTGTCTGCAGTTGGATATGCTGCGTATACTGACAAGTTGAATGCCTGCTTTGCGGCCAGAGCTATGTCGTTGAAGTACTGTGTCTCATCCACAGCCAGTACGTCTGGACGGAAAATGGATCCTTCTTCCAGAACTGCTCTCAAGTCCAATCCTACTACTATTGGATAGATCTCAAGCCTGTTCAGCATGGCTGCGAGCAATTGTGGGACTTTTTCTCCCTCTTTCAGTACGGTCTTTGTTTCTTTTACAACGACCTTGCCTCCATCAATAGCTGCTGGTATGCCTGCACGCTGCAGGTCACCCAGTATAGGTCCTGGTGGGAAGCTTGTTGGCCTTGCTTCCACAACAATGTCCTTAGGGGCTATAGCTCCTGATCTGATTGGTGAAGGTGTCTTGCTCTTTTCGAGAAGCTTATACAGCTTAAAAGGATTCTGGTTTGAAAATACTAATGCCGACTGGACATCAATATATTCGCTCATATCCTTTACATCCTGGCCCATTTCCTCAAGTGCCCTTCTTATAAGGGTATTTCTGGCCACTTTGATATGTGCAGTTCCTTGGAGGTCTCTCCTCATTTTCTGGAGCTGCTTTGCAGGAATGCCTTCAATTCCTGCTATACCAAATAGGTGGTAGGATTTGATGAGCTCTTTAATCTCCTCGACTTCCTTAGCCTTCCATTTTGGTATGTGTGATGAGTGATGTTCCATCTCCATAATTACATCACCTTCACGGACTTGCCCATTGTGGTCGTCAAATGGATCGACCTGATGTTCTGACTACCTTTTTCAAGGGACTGTTCTAGTCTGGAGATCACCGTTTCTATGTTATCGGCAAGCTTCTCAACTTCCATGTCCCTGCGCCCAACTGCTACGTGGAAGGTCAGTTTATCCTTTGACCTTATACGCACGGAATTCTTTGAGGAGTTGATTACATCGGCTACGTTCTTGCCAGGTTGGAGTGGTATTGGCATCTTTCCCCTGGGACCTAAAACTACACCGAGGCTCTTACCAATGAGTGGCATGTACTGCACTTCGGCTATGAAAAAGTCACATTCGTTGGCAACAGCCCTTGCGCGTGCCTTGTCCTCTTTCATTGCATTGATATCTTCCTCAGTGAAGATGTATGTAGCACCGGCCTCTTTTGCCTGGAGACCAACCTCACCTTTTGCGAAAACAGCAACTTTCAAGTCCTTTCCAAGACCATGTGGAAGTATTATTTCTTCGTCAACACGGTTCTTAGGCTGACTCATATCGAGGTGTTTTAGGTTGATAGCCAGATCAACGCTTTCCATAAACTTGCGTTGCGGCGATTCCTCTAATAATTTATTAACAGCTTCTACTGTTGCTTTATTTACCATTCTGTTCCTCCCGTAGTGCTGAACTGCCGTCCTTCGGCCACTTCGGCCTACTACGGTTGATTAAAGGACCAAGGATAACCTCAGTCCATTACTATAACATTGCCCCATCGTGGAGCATAGTTCTTATATCTATCGGTTATGTGGCTTGGATCAAGCTTCTGCAGCAAGCACATCATCGTACTTTCCGTCGTCGATGGCTTTTTGGCATTCTCTTGGGTCCATTCCTTCTGCAGTAACGCCCAGAGTTACGCATACGCCCAGCACTTCCTTTACTGCAGCTTTCATGGAATATGCCAGCATTACGTCCCTCTTCATGCGTGCTATCTTCATAGCCTGGTCTATCTTCAGATCTCCAACTTTAGTTGTCTTTGGTTCGCCAGATCCTTTTTCGATACCCAGTTCTTTCTTGATCAACGCAGCGGTTGGTGGTGTACCAACTTCGATCTCAAAGCTCTTGTCATCGGCAACTATCACTTTGACAGGCACCTGCATGCCATTATAATCTTTTGTTTTCTCGTTGATCTTGTCTATAACTGCCTTTATATTGATCCCAAGAGGTCCAAGGGCCGGGCCAAGAGGCGGTCCGGGATTGGCTTTTCCTCCAGAGACCAGTGCTTCTACAACATTTGCCATGTGAGTATCACCAGTTACATCTATTATGTTATAAATTTAATATGTTCAGGACTCTTCCTCTTTCCTGAGGACCCTTACAGTGTCACCACGTATAGTTATAGGTATCGGTACTACAGCATCAAACAGTTCAACTGTAATCTCCTCATGTCCTTCATCGACCCGCTTGACACGTGCCCTTTCTCCTTTAAAGGGTCCGGAAGTAATCTCTATTATTGCGCCTTCTGTTATACCTGTCACTGTGGGCTTTGGTGTAAGGAAATGAGATATCTCTTCTATGCTCGATTGTCCCTTGATCACCGCACGTGCATGCGGAACTGTTTGGATTACCTGTTCAACTATACCGGGTGATGTGCTTTCTACTAATACGTATCCTTTCAGCTCGTCTGGCGCCAGGATGGCACGAATATCTAAGTGCTCTTTCCTTGCCACCATTGCGATCATGTTTGCTACGGAACGTTCCTGATTAGCAGTTGTTTTCACCACGAATACAGCAGAAGCTTCAGCCATTAATTCACACCCACTTTGGTATTTCTACCATTGCGACATAGATAAGGAATCCCATCATACCAATGGCAAGGATTCCAAGACCGGCTACTTTAGCAATGGTCAAAAATTCTTCTCTTGAGGGCTTTTTTGTTAGTTTTAGAACCCTAAGGTGCGCCCTTAAAATAGAACCCACAGAGTCCACTGTGGCATTTAACTTGCTTGAATCTATATTATTCCCTGCCAATATCTTCACAACCGATTAAGCCTTATGTTCTCTAATCCAATGTCTGGACGCATTTATCTAATAATGAGTAGTCAGATTTTAATTATGCTATAAAATAGTACCGACTATCTATCACTTCTTCTCTAAAATACTTTTCGATCATTTAGGTAGGCAGACTCTGGCTGTCTGCCTAAATCGTATTCATTTTACAAAATCAATTCCATACTTACGTGTAATATTTCTAGCGCCGCCATGACCGTAGATCTGAGGCGATTTAACACCAGTGACAACAAGCATTACCCTCACGGTATTTTCCAACTCTTCGTCTACCTGGGCACCCCAAATGATCCTTGCGTCGGGGTCTATACGGCTATATACCTCTTGGACCACGCTTTCAGCTTCTGCAATGGTCATATCAGGTCCACCTACCACGTTCACAAGAGCTGATGTAGCACCGGATATGTCTACGTCGAGCAGTGGACTTCTCAATGCCTTTTGAACCGCTTCAACGGCTTTCATCTCTCCTTCTGCCTCGCCAAGGCCGATCATTGCAACGCCACCATTCTGCATAACTGTCCTGACATCGGCAAAGTCAAGGTTGACAAGTCCCGGTTTTGTGATCAGTTCGGTAATTCCTTTTACAGCTCTCATCAAAACTTCGTCAGATACTTTGAATGCAGCTTGCAGTGGAAGTCTTGGAACAACTTCAAGAAGCTTGTCATTTGGTACTACTATTACTGTGTCAGCAACTTCTCTTAGCCTCTCAAGGCCAGCTTCAGCGTTCATACGCCTTACATGCCCTTCAACTCCAAAAGGAAGCGTAACTACTGCAATTGTAAGTGCTCCTGCGTCCCTGGCAGCTTCTGCAACTACTGGGGCAGAACCCGTACCAGTACCGCCTCCAAGACCTGCTGTGATGAATACCATATCGCTGCCCTCTACGAAAGCCTTGATTTCATCAACACTTTCCAGAGCTGCCTCTTCTCCAACTTGGGGAAGGCTACCAGCACCAAGACCTCTTGTCTTTTTCTTTCCTATCAATATCTTCTTATCTGCATTGACTCTAAGAAGGTGCTGAGCATCAGTGTTTATAGCAACTAATTCTGCTCCTTTTATTCCCTCATTGGCCATTCTCTGGGTACTGTTTGACCCTCCTCCACCACAGCCTACTACCTTTATCACAGTTCTCAGATCTCGAAGCATCTCTTCAAGCTCTGCATTGATATCGTTCGGTTCCGGCACACGTGTATGGAGGCGTCCTTCCTCTTCGGCCCTAGCAAGCGCCTCTTCAACTATGGATCTCATTCTTCTTCTCCCTTGAGTGAAAATCGTAGTATTTATTTAAGAGTAATGGTATTTCCTAATGTAATTCTTCTTGTGGTTTTTGTATAAACCATTAATGGTTCTACAATTCTGCCATTGGCAGTTACAGGGTTCCCTTTTTTCAACTCTGCGAACATAGGGCCAGGAGGCACACCCAGCTCCCGGGCAAGTTCCGGGTTGAACCTCTCCTCTGTAATATATAGCGTCATCTCTTCCGGGATATATTTTATTTCATAATGCTCTTTTAGTATTTTAATGCATTCATCTATAAGCATATCAGCTGAAGCCTTTTCTTTGCCTTGTTTGCACATCATTATACCGGGTAATGTCCCATTATCCTTTTCAAGGTACACCACATCCAACATCTCAATTAATTCAATCACTTTTTTCTTATCAACAGCTACTGCTTCACTGAAGACCCCTTCATCCATCTCAAAGATCTGAATATCCTCTGTCTTTATTCCTTTTGTGTTGTTTATATCCTGTCTGAATCCACTTGTTATCCTCAGGCGGCTCCCGGGACACAACCTGTCTGCCAGCCTAAACATATGGGAATATATATTCCAGGGCAATCCCTGCATATCTAATATATCACTTTCCCGAAGCAATTCAAGTCCAATACCTTTGATAATACCAGTGATCTTTTCTTTATGTGCTGATGACATTGCCCTTCGATCAAAATATACAAAATCAGCATTTGATTTCTCAATAGCCTGCTTAACAAGTCCCAGGTCCAGGTTATCAAGCTGATGATTCGGAAAATTGTGCCCAAATGTTATATTGTTCTCAAGCAACAATTTGGATTGCCTTTTTGCATAGTGGCCACCCCCAAAGCCAACAGCTATTGGTACAATATCTTCTTTAACATTTAATATTGCGCAGGCAGCTATCTCCCCTGCCACAGGGTCTTTCCACTGTTCTTCTGCACTGCCTATCTCTGCATAGACCATCGGTAAAGACACATCAGTAGGGCCATGGTGTGTGGATTCCATGGTAACCTCATAGCCACTATTTTTCACCATTTTTTGCATGTTTTTCAAAATGGATCTCAAGGCAAAGGGCGCAGGATAGGATAATTCCCCGCTGTGTCCGCCAAACTCCGCATTGCCGCTGTTGCCTGTATAATGAGCGGTAACAACCCTGTTCCCATCTTTGCTCTTATGTTTTGAGGCCACTATAATAAGCCGTGTTTTTAATCCGCATGCTTCAATTTTACGGTCTATGCCATCCTGGTATATGTGATGCCCATCAATCTCTACAAGCCAGAAATCTTCGGATGAATAAGCACATACAAGTTCCTTCCACTTATCGCTAGTTATGTTCAAAGGAACCCATTCTCTTTTTTTCAGTATATGTTCCTTGATGTTCTGGCTAGCGCTGTCAACTGTAGAGCAGAGAATAGTTATTTTTGCATCCTTTTCATCGCTTTTCACAGCCTATCTCCTCAACTTGAACCTTTTATAATATCAAATACCCATCTGCTCACGCCAGGCGCCACGTTGCCGCATCTGCGGTAGTTCAGCACATTAAATCCCCTGCTCTTATAATCTGCAATAAGGTCTTCTATTTGATGTTGTTTCTTAAATGTATAGAAATGTATCATTCCTTCTGGCATAACTACTTGTGATAATATGTCAAGGAACTGGTCCATGCCATAAGGTGTGGGAATTATGGCCCTGTGAAAATGACATTTTAGCATTGAAGGAATGTTCGTGGCATCGGCACGTATCACTGAAAGGTTTTCCAGAACTCCATTCCTGAAAGCATTCTTCTGAAGCATATGACAGGCTGCGATGTTCTTCTCCAATGCGACCACATGAGCACCTTTAGCAGCAGCAGGTACTGCAAAAGGCCCAACACCACAGAAAGGTACTATTATCCTTTCTCCTTTTTGTACCAGATTGGTGATCCTGCTTCTTTCATAGGATAATCTACTATTGAAAAAAGCCTCCTGCAGATCAAGTTCATAGGCAAAACCAAATTCTCTATGTATTGTTTTGGTACTACTGCCAGCAAGCAGCTCATAGGATGCGATTCTATGTTCTCCTCTGAGCTTGGAGGTCTTGTTCACCACAGCTCTTACTCCTCCCTGGCCAGCTATAAGTGCACTCGCGATCTCATATTTATGCGCGTCAAGCTCTATAGGTATTGATACAATAGCTATGTTGCCTATTACATCGAATCTTCCGGGCAATATCATCAGTTCTTGTTGTGTGAGTGATTTTTTCAATATATCTCTAAGGCTCATTGTCTGTTCCCTTATTGTTGATTTCCTTGTTTTGCCTGAGATTTCCACTTCCAATATTCCATAACCCTTATTAATCTTGATGTTTCACGTTTATACAGTGATCTCAGTGCCATCAATAGCTGTGGAAATTGTACATTTCAAAGTCAAGCCGGGAACCAATGAGCAGGAATTTCTCAAGGCATCTGCTGATATGATGCAGGAGCTGGGCAAACTATCAGGCTTCATTGATAGGGAATTGCTCAAAGGTGACAACGGCCAGTGGACAGATATGGTTCATTGGAAAAGCATGGAGAATGCATTGAAAGCTACAGATGATGTAATGAAACTTCCTTTATGTCTTGCATATTTTGGCTTCATTGATGATACCTCATTTCAAATGATGCATTTCACGCAAAGTCAAAAGTATCCTTAAATGTGACCTGAATTTCAATAAGTCGCTTGTATAGCATTAGGGCAGTGCATCTTATAGCCCTGCTAAACACTATCAAACAAGCCTATTCTGAAAACGTCTTTTGTTTCATTAATGAACCATCTACAGTATTCTATAAAGTGCAGAGTAAATAGTATCATTATTGGGATTCCAATAATTTCATGAATATACTTCCATTCATATCCGCCAATTCCTATATATGTGGAGTCATTTGACCCTACTAGCAGCACTATCTCTGAAATTCCCTGTAATAGCATCAATGCCATTAATGGCACATCTATAATAAAATGGGTTTTTGTCATTTTCACTCTAAACTCCTCCAATTTTTCTGTGTTTTAACCCAGTATTTAATTTTTGATGTGAGTATTTTATTGGCTCAATACTTCTCCTTATTCATCCCAATGGGTTGCATTATAATAAAAAGAAACTTACATTTTTTTGTATGTTGAAGTTTTAAGTGATCTCCTTTAAAGGTTCATTAAAGCATAGAACTGTAAATTAAGCTTGATATGTCCTTAGAAGGAGGTGTGAAACAGTTGTATTTTATGTTTTCACATTCTGACAAATATTCTATTTAATACGTCTATATAAAAATAGAGTATGAAAATCACATTTCTATGTGATCCTGAGACTCCCTTCTCTATTTACGGCACATCCAATTCTCTAGTATTTAATATCATCCATGTAAAAGCGATATATTTATTAAAATCCAGTCGAAAAAAGTAGAATACGGGATGTAGAAATCCCTCATGGTATAGCAGGTCACTCTATAGAACATGCTTGTGCTGGCTTATTAAGTCCAAAGGTATTCTTTGTTACACAGATTACCCATCTCCAGTGCAATGCAAGGTGGATGACGAATAAAATCACCATTGGCACTCCACATAATTCGTGAATATGTCTCCATTCAGACATACCTCTTCCTCCAAACTGGAGAATGAGGCCTGAAACTCCTTCCAGGACTGTTAATATTAATAATGGTATATCTACAATATAATTAATCAGTGCTCGTTTCATTCGAATCTTCAACTCCTTAGTGTCTTCTTTTGTTTTTGAGACTACAGCTTAGATCTGCTTTCAATTTCCTATCAGCACAATCTTGCTCTTCACATGGCATAATGAAAGAAATTAAAATAAAAAGACACTTACACTATCAACGAATAGACAATAAAAATTAAAAGTTTAATACGGTTTAGAAGTCTATATCAAGCTTCAATATACTTCTAAATCACTTTTCTGCACGAAATATATCTTGGATCGTTCAGATAATACATAAATTATTGCGCAATTTTTCTGTAAGCCTCATATTTTCAGAATAGTCCACTTTTACATCCATGAGCCATACTCCACCTGCTTTTAATGCGTATTCAAGCTGTGGCCTGAAATCTTCTGCCTTTTCGATTCTTATTCCATGGGCTCCGAAGCTCTCGGCAAGTTTAACAAAGTCAGGATTCAAGAAGTCTATACCAAAGCTGGAATCGAATTTTTTCTTTTCATGCCATTCAATGAGTCCGAACTTGGCATCATTGAATATAACTATAACTATATCGCAGCTTAAACGCACCGCAGTTTCAAGATCCTGTACATTCATAAGGAATCCACCGTCTCCAGCTACAGCTACTACTTTTCTTTCAGGTTTCAGGAGTTTTGCGGCAATGGCTCCCGGAAGTGCAAATCCCATGGACGCAAGACCATTTGATATTTGGACTGTGTTGGGTTCATAAGCAGGATAAAGACGTCCTATCCAGAGTTTATGGGCACCCACATCGCTGATGACTACATCTTCTCTATCCATGGTCTGTCTTATATCGTATATTATCTTCTGAGGTTTCATGGGAAACGCCAGATCATCCTTAAAATCAAGGAGTTCTCTTTCCATGTTCTTTCTAACCCGTGAGAAATATTCGAGCATTTCCTTTTTTTTGCAAAAGGGTGTTAATTGTTTCAGGGCAGTGCGAATGTTTCCTATCAGTGAAAGGTCTGGGATATATTTTTCGTCTATCTCGTGATGGTGGGAGTGAATATGTATTATTTTCTTGGAGCCATCCGGATTCCAGAACCTGGGACTATATTCCACATGATCGAATCCTATGCAGATTACCAGATCAGCTCTTTCAAAACCGCACATGATATGGTCCCTGTCCCTGATACCCATGGATCCCATGTAAAGTCCATCATCAGCCGGGAATGCACCTTTTCCCATAAAAGTTGTAACTACAGGAATACCTGTATTTCTTACAAAATTACATAATTCTTCAGATGCATCTTCTCTTATAACGCCATTACCTGCCAGAATTACAGGCATATCGGCAGCTCCTATAAGCATGGCAGAACGCTGCAGTTCATCCTCATCAGGCATTCGTATATGAGAATATGGTTTCTTTACAAGCGGTACCTTGTTAGTTTGCTCCGCAGCTATATCTTCAGGAATTTCTATGTGTGTTGCTCCTGGTCTATCCCTGGCTGTATCAAAAGCCTTGCTAACGATCTCAGGTATGAAATCTGCTCTGGTCACGCTGGAGTTCCATGTTGTGAACTCTCGGAAAGCTTGTACTATATTCAGATACTGATGGGCTTCTTTGTGAGTCTTTTCAAGTCCAGCCTGTCCGGTAATAGCTACCAATGGTGCTCTGTCCAGGTGTGCATCAGCGACACCAGTTATAAGGTTGGTTGCACCAGGACCAAGAGTTGCAAGACATACTCCAGGTTTATGGGTGAGCCTGCCATAGACATCTGCCATAAAGGCTGCGGATTGTTCATGTCTTGTTACTATGAACTTGATTTTTGATCTGGAAAGTGAGTCGGTCAGGTCCAGGGTCTCTTCACCCGGAATACCAAAAATATATTCTACGCCCTCATTTTCGAGACATTTCACCAGGAGATCACTGCCTTTCATTTTCAGAACACCTTCTAATATATCTTTATTGACTTGAGGTTGATAAACTCATAGAATCCATGCTTTGCCATTTCTCTCCCCATTCCACTTCCCTTTACTCCTCCAAAAGGCATGCATGCTTCTGGCCTAAAGAAAGCATTGACAGCTACCATTCCAGTTTCGAGCTGTCTGGCAAGAAGTTTTCCTTTCTCTCTATCTTCTGTCCAGATACTTGCCCCCAGGCCGAACCGGGTTTTGTTGGCAATCTGGATGGCTTCCTGCTCATCCTTGACGGTGATTATAGGAGCTATTGGTCCAAATGTCTCTTCTGCCATCACTTTCATATCGGGTGTAGCATCGGCAAGAACAGTAGGAGAATAGAAGAACCCTTCACTGTTTACTCTTCCTCCAGGTACAAGGACTTTTGCTCCTTTTGAGGTGGCATCTTTCACCTGCTGTTCAAGCATGGTTATTTGTTCCTCACGCACCAAGGGCCCAATATCTGTGTTTTTGTCCATAGGGTCTCCAAGTCTTAGTTTCTCTGTTAGTTCCACAAACTTATTGGTGAACTCTTCCGCAACCTCCTGTGCTACTATGAACCTCTTGGCTGCAATGCATGTCTGTCCCGTGTTGATGCACCTGCTGGGGACAGCGACACTTGCTGCTTTCTCTACATCTGCGTCAGACAGCACTATAAATGGATCACTACCCCCGAGTTCCAGCACAAATTTCTTCATGTTGCGGGCTGCGAGTTCTGCGACTTTTTTTCCGGCAGCATCGCCACCTGTGAACGAGACGGCTTTAATCTCATTCTTTGATATGAGAGAGGAAGCTGTGGGTCCGTCAATGAGCAATGTCTGGAATACTCCTTCAGTAACTCCTGCTTCCAGAAATAGTTCTTCCATCTTCAGGGCACACATGGGCACATAACTGGAGTGCTTGAGCAGCATCACATTCCCTGCAGCAAGGATATGGGAAGCTGCACTAAGAACTTGCCAGAAAGGGAAATTCCAGGGCTTTATAGCCAATACCGGACCCATAGGCTCGTATGATACCATGGACTCAGAAGCATCTGTTTCTATCTGTTCCGGATGCATAAGCTCCTCTGCATGTGCAGCAAAATAGTCGATGGTATCGGCGCATTTTACAATCTCGCCAACGGATTGTTTTATGACCTTCCCCATCTCCTGAGTGATGAGTTCCCCAAGATCTTGTTTTCTTTCTCTCAGCAGCTTTGATACGCCATTTAGAACTTCACCACGTTCCGATACATCAAGTTCTTTCCATTCGTGAAAAGCTGCATTAGCTTTCTTTAGGCCTGTGTTTATTTGCTCTTCAGAATAGGGTTTAAATTGTTTGATAGTTTTTCCAGTTGTTGGGTTGATGGATGAGATAAGATTCATGGTGAAACTTCCAATAGATGATTGTTTCTCTGGATAGAAAAGAGGAAGGTATGGGGTATAAAGTTAGCTGGGGAATCTAAAGATGTTAGGTAGATGATGTAGGATAACTTGTTGTCACCCCATCACTATCTGTACAACCGTTGGATATTTTTTCATAATTATGTAGGCTATTGATCTGCCAACCCATAGCCTACCCTGCTGCATTGTGCGCAGGCGGCTGATCTCTCCCAAAGCCTGTAAGGCTTCCAAAGCATATGCATCATTAAGGTAACAGCTGCCTGGGACTTGGTTATCAAAGAAGAACAGCATTGGAAGTTTTAGTTTATCTTGCAGTTTTTCTGGTAGCTTTTCGCCGAGTTTCTTGAGTGTCGCGATCTCAAAAAAGTGATCCTTGTCAGCTTTTGTTTTTGCCGAGGGCTTTTCTTCCTGCAGGAGCTGAGTAAGGCTTTTTCTTTCGAACACTATGCTTTCGTTCATCTTATTGATCTCTGTTCTCATCCACCTCATGAGAACTGAATCATCACTCAGGGGGCGTCTTTCCTGCATATTAGATACTTCCTGTTTTATACAAAGATTGCTTACGATCATTTGTTTAGCAGTTTGTAGTATTATTGTTTCTGTATAGAGCAACAATTTAAGCAATGCAAGATATTTCTTACTAATAAGTTGATCCCATGCCGACACCATATTTTCTTTATGAAGAACAGCTTCAGCAGATAAAGGCCATCTTGCTGGAAACATTTGATGGGGAGGATGTTAAGATAATACTTCTTAATCTTGGTGAGCCAAGATCTTCCCGCAATTCAATGGAGGTTGCCATAGGTATACTTCCCCGTTCTCCCTATAATCGAAAAAAGTTGATTTATTCGATGGAAAAGATAGAGGAAATTAATTTCCCATACACTGTGGATCTTATAGATCTTTCCAGGGTTTCGGAAAGTCTCAGAAATCACTTGCTGGAAGGCGGTGATCTCTGGAAGGGTTGGGAATAAGGTGCATTTAATCACAATTATTTCATTTGATTTTTCTTCTTTGAAATGATCTTCTTTAGCTAAAAATTCTCCTCCTACAAAGAAATTATATTAACTTGAAATGCATCCTCTAATCATGAAATTCCAGAATGAAGAGTATGAAGGGGAAACATTCAAGGACCTTGATCTGACAGGTACATCTTTCAAAAGCTCAAAGTTCATAGATTGTAATTTTGAGAATTGCAACTTGTCAAACGTAGACCTGAATGGCACAAAGTTCAAGGATATCAGATTCAGGAAATGTAAAATTCTGGGATTGGATTTTTCAAAATGCAATGACTTTATGCTCAGTATGGGATTTGAAGATTCTTTTCTTTCATATTCTATTTTTTCAGATATGAATTTAGAAAACACGGATTTCATTAACTGCCAGATATATGACTGTGATTTTCTCAATACCAACCTCAAAAATGCAAATTTTGAAGGATCTGATCTTAAAAATAGTCTATTTGGACACACAAACCTTAGTTTCACGTCTTTCAGGAATGCAAAGAACTACAATATAGATCCAAACAACAATTTCCTGAAAAAGACCAAATTTTCTATTCCTGAGGTAATCTCTCTTTTAAATATCTATGATATAGAGCTGGAATAAGCAGTTGGCAAATCAAAAAAAGAACTGCATTTGCCAACACATATAAATTCCTTCCTTACAACCTCTTTATTATGTACGACCTGATGGACACTGCAGAAAAGATCCGTACCATGGAAATCCGTGGAGCCGGCAGGATAGCAGTTGCAGCTTCGGCAGCTATGAGGGATCATGCACAGACCCTTAGTTCCCTGTCTCCCGAAGAGTTCGAGAATAGTATCAATGAAGCTGCAGGACTACTTGTGGAAACCAGACCCACAGCTGTTTCCCTTCCGAATGCGGTAGCTCTTACAAAAAAGCATTCATCTCATGATGTCAGCAAAGCTATTGCTGAGATCGTTGCTAATTCCGAGAAATTCATAAAGAATGCAAATGAAGCACTGGAAAAGATTGGTAAGGTCGGTGCCAGGCGTATCCGTGATGGGGACGTTATTATGACCCATTGCAATTCTCATGCTGCAATTGCTATCATCAAGACAGCATTTAAGCAAGGCAAGAAGATCTCAGTGATAGCTACGGAATCCAGGCCCCGCAGGCAGGGTTTCATTACTATCCGTGAACTGAACGATGCAGGGATTCCCACAACACTCATTGTGGACTCTGCTGTGAGGCTGGTCATGAAAGATGTGGACCTTGTGGTAGTAGGTGCGGATTCCATTGCAGTTAACGGTGCATTGGTCAATAAGATCGGTACTTCCCAGCTTGCACTGGCAGCCAGGGAAGCTCGCAAGAACGTTTTAGTTGCAGCTGAGACTTACAAGTTCAGCCCCAACACTATTCTGGGACAGATGGTAGAGATTGAAGATCGTTCAAGTGATGAGGTCATAGACCCCAATCTACTCAAAGAGATGCCCAATGTAAAAGTGAGGAATCCAGCTTTTGACATCACGCCACCGGAATACATTGACCTCATTATTACTGATGCAGGTGCTTTTCCTCCTGCAATGGCATACATGGTTATTAAAGAATATCTTGGGCTGGACCTGGTGGATTTGAAGTAATTCTAACATATCCACATTTATGCACATGAAGGCTATCCAGGCTCAGTAGAAATTCCTGCTATCGATATTAGGCGAGGACTCAATAAAACAATATTTTGTAATAACTTACTCGATATTTGTGTGGATTGCTTTTTATGTATTAATACCAAGCATGGAAGGCAATGTAAAGAGCTGGAATTGGAACATGCGTCATAGGTACTTTTATATAGTATTACCTCAGAACCGAATAAGGCTTTAAAAAGCTACTACTTTAGCTTCATATGTTCTCTGGGTGGTTAGTTGGCAGTCATTTATCTGAAATCGGATAGTAATCTATGGTACATGTGAAGGATTCCTTACATAAGTCCGTTCTTCATTATGTATCGAATCTTCCTGTTTTGTGACAGGAATAACCTTCAGTGAACGAGTTTTTTATTGACAATGAGGAAGTGAAGATGTATTTTAATGCTTACTCCATCCCTGTATTCACATCGTGCATCATTGTCTGTATTATTCTCTATTATTCAAAAGACTACAAAACAACTCCAGGTTCAAAATATATGCCCCTGCTTCTGGGTTCCATAGCAATTTATTCATTTTTTTATGGACTTGAGATTTCTTCCACTAATCTTCAAACATTCATTCTGTTTTATAAGCTAGAATATATCGGAATTCCTTTTGTACCTTTATTCTTTCTGTTGTTCATAGTGAACTATAGTGGTAAAAAAAACTTATTGCCAATGCCTTTATTGGCCTTATTTCTGGTAATTCCCATCACAACGGTTCTACTTGTTTTCACCACAAAATATCATACATTGTTCCACAAAACATATTACATAAATTATGATGGTATCTTTCCAGTGTTAGACTTTGATCCAGGTGTATGGTACTGGGTACATTTTTCATATACTTTCATCTGCATTGTCCTTGGTCTGATTCTACTTTTCAGTATGCTGCCAGGAACACTTCCGGTTTTCCGTAAACAAATTGCCATTGTAATAATCGGCTCCTCCGTCCCCCTTTTAACCCTTTTAATCTATTTGGCTGGAATGTTTCCCTGGGGTATTGATCCATTTCCTTTTTCCCTCACATTGAGTGCGATCATTATATTTATAGGATTTACACGATACAAATTGTTCAATCTTACCCCTCTGGCTCGCAGTCTGCTTTTTGAGAATCTGCCTGAAAGTGTCATAGTTTTTGATACGGAGCAGAGAATTGTGGATTATAATGATTCTGCTGTGAATAGTTGTTACATAAAACCAAAGGAAATAGGAACACATGTATCGGAATTGTCTGAACCATGGTGTAATCTTTTAAAAAGAAAACCTGATACCGGTGAGAGAAATGATATAGAGGTCCTAGAGGAAATTGAAGGTTCTGATTTCTGGTTTAGTATTACATTCCTTACATTGCATGATAAACATCGTAACACAATGGGTCAGATGGTTATCATAAAGGATATCACTGATCGTAAACAGTTGGAAGAATCCTTGCTTCAGGCTAAGGTTATTGCAGAGGCTGCAAGCCGCACAAAGAGTGAATTCCTTGCCAATATGAGCCATGAACTGCGGACACCTCTGAACTCCATAATTGGTTTTTCTGATGTCATGTTGGAAGGAGATCTAGGGGAGCTTCTTCCAAAACAGGATCATTGTCTTCAGTACATCTCTAATAGTGGAAAACACCTGCTTAACCTTATCAATGGAATACTTGACATAGCAAAAGTAGAAGCCGGTAGGATGGAATTTTCTCCTGAGAAGATCTACATTGAACCACTTATGGCAGAAATACTAGGGACTATGCAGTCCCTTTCAAGGAAAAAGCAACTAATTTTAAGAGTACAAAGGGACAAAGACGTGAATATTTTAGTGGCTGATGAGGCTAAACTAAAACAGATCATGTACAATTTGCTTGGAAATGCTATCAAGTTCACACCTGAAGGAGGGGAAATCGACATTAATATAAGTATAGTAGAAAACATGGTACGTATCTCTATTATTGACACCGGCATAGGCATATCTGTGGAGGATCAGAAGAAACTTTTCAGGCCATTCACGCAACTGGATTCATCTTACGGTCGCAAGTATCAGGGTACTGGGCTTGGACTTGCATTGACCAAAGAATTGGTTGAATTACATCGCGGCAGGATATGGGTGCAGAGCGAGGTAGGTAAAGGCTCTAAATTCTCTTTTGACATACCCATTGTTCAACCCAGTATAGTTTAACCCTATAACTACAGGCATTGATCCTATTTTCATATTCAGGTGTTCAATTACCTGATTAATAGTATTACCCTGAGTTGGAATTTCATCTGGAACCTAGAAACATACGTGAAGATCACTAATGTAGAAAACATATAATGTTATCCTTCAGTAAATTTATCACATTTGATCGGGATATGGAAATGTGATCCGGCCCAACAATAGATAAAGGTTTTATTCCTTTGATCAATTGGTCCTTGATTGAAGGAATATAGAACTTAAGGCAAAAGGTGTCGATTTATTGATGTTTTCCGGGAACACTATTTATTATCCTTCCAGTTCCACCATTTCAGAAGCTGTGGATCATGCTCCTCATTCGATGCATAATACACTGCACACCTGAAGACATAGAGCATGCACCTGTCTATCTTCATTCCTGCATTATCACAGAGTCTCAGGTAGAGTTCTTCAGGGTCTTTCCCCTTTAGATCTTTGACGGAACGAATACCCAATTCCCAGAGATCCTCTGCAGTTTTTTCACCTACACCCGGAATAACCTGCAATTCCATGAGAACTCTTATCTTGTTCCCATCTTTCATTTCTTTCCTACTGTGGCAATATAGATCACAAACTCATGCTCACCGTCAATATCCAGAAGTTCGTTCATGTCATCATCCAGAAATGCTCCTATGGAGCAAACCCCGCAATCAATGGCTTCTGCGCTCAGGTACAGGTTCTGGCATACATGGCCAGCATCAAGGTGCAGGTAACGATACCCTCTCTCGCCGTATCTCCATTTCATCCTGTATGCAAAAGCTGTCCATATGAAAGTCACTGCGCTTTTCTTTACAAAATCCTGTCCCAGGCAGGCTTCTGTAATCTCTTTTGCCATGTCGGTCTCAATATCTAATTGGAGCAGTTTATGCCCTATAGCAAGGAATCTATACAATCCGGGCTCAAGGTCCTCCACATTGTTGATCAACAAGTATGTTTCCAGTGCATGCCTTGCTCCTGCCGAGGGCACAGTCCTGAAAGTGACAACATTCTCTATAGTTTCTTTCACTCCCTGTGTACACCACAGGAGGTATGAGAGTTCGTTAAGTGTAAGGGGCTTATCAGAATAGCTGCGCACACTGGTACGATGTTCGATGGCACGCCTTAAATTCATGTCTTTGACATGAACAGTATCCGGATTAGGTAGTTCTATTATCTCTAGAGCATCATCTGGATCCTTTTGCAGAGGTGGCTGAGGATATCCTTCTGTTTGTGGTGCTTTTGCAAGGTACTGGAACCTTGTCAATTTCATGAAATCTTTACCTATCTCTTGCATTTCATACTCCCCTTATTGCATATTTTAGTGTACTCAAATCCTTATTGATATATTGATCTTTGAGTACTTATCAACTGTCATGTTTTTCCTTGATTGCACTAATAACCACAAATCCTCCTTCTCCATAACCATATTTTACGGGTTCAGCATTTTCTATCATTCCAAGTGGTCTAAAAAGTGTCTGGACTGTAGTAACTTCTCTTAAACATGCTTCATGGAGGAATTCGGAGATTTCTTCTACTGAACGGAATCTTGCATATCTGTAAAACCTATTTTCCTGTTGTTTTTTCTCATATGTCTTTCCAAGTTCACTGTTCCTGTCTATCATTCCCAGGACAAGTCTGCCATCTGGTTTTAGTATCCTGTAAACCTCAGAGAATGCTTGATGCGGGTTGGTCAGAAAGCAGGCTACAGTGACCATCAGAACAATATCAAAGCTTTTCTCCTTGAAAGGCAAGTTTTCAGCCACAGCCTGTGTGCAAATTATTTTTCGTTCCCTGGTTATTTTAAGCATTTCTATGGAAGTATCTAAACCATAGGTGATATGCAGGCCCTCAGCAAATCTGCCAGTACCTACTCCAATCTCGATGGACCTTTGTTCCGGATGGATATGTCCCAGCACTTTGTTTATAGCCGCCAGCTCAGAATCGAACACTTTACTGTGCTCATCATACCAGGAATCGTATTCCAGTGCGTGCAGATCGAACGATGTTTTCATTCCAGCCTCTTAACAGAACATCAAATAAATCCTCTATGGATTCTTTTTCATCTGCACGTTTATAAACTAATAACCAAAAAACATCAGTAAAATAAATATTCTATAGCATAAATCCACCTCTTATGCCAGTAAGATGTGAATGGGCTTCTTTCAGTGATCTTGCTCTTAAATACCATGATGAGGAGTGGGGCGTGCCGATACACGATGACCGGTCACTTTTTGAATTTCTTGTGCTGGAAGGTGCACAGGCAGGCTTAAGCTGGGAAACGATCCTCAAAAAAAGGGATAATTTCAGGAAGGCATTTGATAATTTTGATCATGAGAAGGTTGCAGTCTATGATGATGCAAAAGTGGAGGATCTGCTTAAGAACGAAGGCATAATCCGCAACAAACTTAAGGTGCGGTCTGCCATTAATAATGCCCGGGCTTTCAAAAAAGTGAGGGATGAATTCGGTTCTTTTGATGCTTACATATGGGGCTTTGTGAACCATAGGCCAGTGCAGAACTCATGGACATCGCTGGCAGAGATTCCTTCAAAGACCGAAATTGCAGAAAAGGTAAGTAAGGACCTGAAAAAAAGAGGTTTCAGTTTCGTGGGTCCGATAATGGTCTATGCGTTCATGCAGGCAGTAGGCATGGTCAATGATCATGTTGTGGATTGTTTCAGGCATGAGCAATGCAGGGAGCTTGAACGAAAATAGCCATCTCTTTATTCTGTTTTAAGGATGAACTATATAGAAATACAAGGATATTTGTCCAGTTCCCTTAGGACAAATACCCGTACGGGTTCTTCTCATACCGTTCTAATGCTGTTTCAAGAGATAAGTTCGAAGTTCCGGATTCTGAGCCGAATAACAGGCTTGAAAGGGAAGGCTTGTTCATATATACTACGGTAGGCTCTCCTTCTATGCCAGCCAGTTCCGTGGCAATCTCAATAGCATCATAGAAATTTCCAAGTTCATCCACAAGGCCCAGTTCCTTTGCCTTTTTGCCAGTGTATATTCTGCCGTCTGCAATATCCTTGACTTCACTTACGGACATATTACGGCCTTCTGCGACATTTGTCACGAAGGTATCGTAAACTTCCATTATTACACTGTCGGCGTATTCCTTTTCCTCGTCAGAGAGGCCTCTCCATGAGCCTCCCATATCCTTGAATTCTCCGGATTTAGCTACATGGAATTCTATTCCTTCCTGGTCATAGTAAGCAGACATGTTCTCAAAGGTCCATATCACACCTATGCTACCCGTCATCGTAGAAGGGTTTGCCACTATCACGTCAGCAGGTACTGATATATGGTATGCTGCACTGGCAGCTACGTTACCCATGGATATCACTATAGGCATACCTTCTTCATGAGCTCTTTTAACTTCTTCATATATCTCCTCACCCGCAGTTGACGAGCCTCCGGGGCTATCTACCCTTAATACGATAGCTTTTACGCTTTCATCTTCTACAGCCTTACGGATATTCTCATTTATCCCGTCAGGAGTGGCATATCCCAATCCATTGTATATGCTGCCGGAAACAATTGAGCCTTCCACGTAGATCACTGCTATCTTATCACCTGTGGAATACAGATTGCCATCGAACGTACCCATGATGGCTGCAAGGCTTGCGACAATGAGGATAACAAGAAATCCTGCCAGCAACAGGTACATTTTCCATCTGCTTTTACGGGGTGCCATAGGCGGAGGTGTATTTCGGGTATAGGCCGAAGTTCCGCTTATCGGAGCATCCCTTTCCACTTTTCCTGCTGAATAAGGATCATTCTCCATGGCCGGTGTTTCTTCCCCATAAGTTGTATCGGGACTATTTGCCACATCTTCAGGATTCATCTGGATTATACCTTCTTGGCAAGAGAATGTACATGAACATTGAAATACTTATCTTGACTAATTAAACGCGGGTTTTATATAATTTCAAGATGTCTGGAATGTTTCTGACACAATATCAACAATATTGTCTGGATTTCGGCTACATTTCCTCATGTAGTAAGCAAATATCTATCAATTAATTACTAAGGACTTATGGCCCTATCATCCAAATAAAAACTAGAATCTCTTCATAGCTTTTTCATGAGAAACAGGAGTGCAGAGTACCGTGGAAGCGTCAAAACTTAATAAAATGTTCTGCTAAAACAAATCCAATTCCAGCAAAAATACCTGCATATATTTCTTTCAATAAATCATGAGATAGGTATCCTAATAAGGTGCATACTATAAGAATGGTCATGAAGTGCAAAACCATTCTATAATATATTTTAATTTTATCACCATGTCCTTATAAGCCCTTTTTTATTGATTGCAGGTTTTCTTCAAAGCTCTGCGCTACTGAGCTAAAGAACCAATACCAAAGATCATTGGTTATTATGGATCCTTTAAGCACTCAGCTATGGGATATAAGGTGCCCTGAAAGTTCAAATATAACTACACAAAAAATCAATTTGGAATAAATCCCATAAGAAATTTGATTGTTGATTTCCATGTTAGCTCCAAAAAATATATAGAAAACTAAGTCATTGTTTTGAATTCAAAAAGATAAGCATCCTGCGATTTTGCTCGCAGGAAATCTTTTTTAAGCAAATGGGTGCTCTGCAGTGTCCTTCTTTGCAAGTGCCTCATCAACTGTTGGAGTTCCGTCGATAGCGCGCTTTATTGCAAGCTTTGTTGCTTTGTAGTTGAACTCGTAGATCTTTTCCTTGTCTGTTGCATCCCACTCGAGAAATACTGAAACAATGACAAGAAGATTCTCTGCTTCTTCTTTTGGAATAACCCCGTCAGCTACACTGTCCATTACAGCTTTTGCAATAGCTGCCTGTGCAGGTCCGAACATCAGGGAAGCCTGGGCTACGTTCTTGATGGTTACCTTGTTCACCAGAAGTGTTGCTGGTTTTGGCATAACATTTGGTTCGAGTACTGCAAGTAATGGGGAATGGCCACGCTGTGGGTTTGCAAGTGCGTTCATGAATGCGTTCTCAACTGCACTTCCCTTTGTACCGATAACAAGATCGATGTGTGCAACTTCAGGTCCTTCTCCTACCAATGCTTCTCCAATAAGACTCTGTGTTATTTTTGCCATGTTGATTTTCTCCTTTTGGACTTTGTAGAAATACCCACATTGAATGCTCAAGTTCAGATGGTTCGAACATTCATGGATTTTGGATTATGTATGAAAGGTTTTCTACAATATCGTCTTGCACACCCTAATTACTAATAGTAATTTAAATACTTAAGCTAACCAATTAGTAATCAGGTGAGAATTCATGGGAAAATTAGAATGCAGCCCTATAGATAAAGCGATCAAAATAATAAGCAAGAAATGGACTCTTAACATTATAAGAGATATGTTCTGCGGAAGCAAACACTTCAATGATTTTTTGAAGAATAACCCAAAACTTAGCAGCAAGGTCCTATCAGAGAAATTGCATCAGCTGGAACAAGATGAGCTTATAGAAAAAGTAATCGTCTCTAAGACACCTTTAACTATAGAATATCACCTAACAAGCAAAGGTAGGAATTTGAACAAACTGCTTTATGAGATCTCAGGATTTGCTTATAATGAATGTGTTGATGAATCTGCTCCTGAATGTACAGAACATAGCTATGAGCTGACCAAAGAAATATTGGGCATCGAAGATTGAAACAGTTCTAGGTAGGACATTGGATAGTATTCATGATGTTAATCCAACTCAGCTTTTCATGAAACTCTCCCTGAAAATGAGGGGGAAGATCAATCTAAAAACTCAACTACTGCATTGTGATACCACGAATTTCAGTGTTTACGGCAATTATGAACATAGCGGTGATGGATCTACAATTGAGATAACTTATGGTCATGCCAAAGACAAAAGAGATGACTTAAAACGTTTTGGATTGGGAATGATCACGAATCAATGTGTGATTCCATTATTCACAAAGGCTTATTCGGGTAACACTTCAGACAAGGAGAGCATAATCAAAGCCATGAAACGACTTAAGGAAAACATAACTTTTCCTGATGATGTTTATTACATAGCTGACAGTGCTTTCTATTCTGAGGATAACATAAGATCGATGGGAGAAAGCATGAAATGGATCACCAGAGTTCCTCAAACACTGACCCTTTCTAAGGAGACATCTGCGGAAGGTCTGATCTATAGACACTGTTTAGAATTTGGAAATCATCTCATTGAATAACTCACAGTGATCTAAACGCCAGTGTTTTATCTCATTACTTACATATTATAAATTGGTCATAAGGGAATAAACTGTGAAATGAAGCGCATTCCGGACGGAGTAAAATCTGATCCATTAACAAACTTCATTGAGGCACAAGATGTAGAATGAAGTACATTCAGGACGGATTGAAACCCGATCCCGTAACAGGCTTCATTGACGCGTAAGATGTAGAATGAAGCGCATTTAATACGGATTAATATCTGATCCCGTAAAAGCTTCAATAACGCGTAACCCGTAACAAGCTTGAGTAACGCGTAAGATGGAAAGGGAAGCGCACTCAGGACGGATTAAAAACCGATCCAATAAACTTCATTGTAGCAGGTAAACCTTGTGGCCATCTTATTAACTCTTTTAATCAACTGTTATCTTTTAGTTGTCAATGTTTTCGTTGGTTTCTTCAGCTTCAGCAACACAAATAAGCAGTTTATCAAAACCTTTTCACTATGAAAAACATCTCTTTCTTGAGTTGCTTTTTCGATCTCATTTTCTTGGTGAATGTGAGATTTTTCGGCTCTGTAGGAATCCTATTAAAATCACTATCCATAGACCATATTTTAAGGGAATAATCATGATTCAGGATGACATATAGAAATTTTACTGATTTACATAATTGATTGAATTTAGAGCATTTCTACAAAGCCAAAAAAATCATATTTTTTAATCTTCATCCTTTCTTTCCAAGGAAATAATAAGCAATGGCCCCAAGGATACCAAATATAAGTGCTGCAAGTATCCACACAATTTTCATTACAGTACTCAGACCCTTGTTCTGGGTTAATACATCATATAAAACCCAGATAACAGAAATCAATACAATAAGGCCCCATATTGTTTCTATCATCTTTGAATCACTTCTCTATATTATACTAATTCAATATTATTATATAAGAGTTGCTTAATTTTTATGGATCTCCACAACATTGAGTGGGTAAGTTAATATGTTATTTCATCTAAACCCTTTTTAATGGAAGACAAAGACCTCATTCAACTTGCTCTGGGAATAACACCTCCCTGGTTTGTAAAAGAACTAAACCTCGATACTTCTGAGAAAAGGATGGATATTTACCTTGATTTTATAAAAGGAAGTAAATTCCTCTGTCCTGTATGTAATGAATTGTGCCCTATTCATGATACAAAAGAAAGAGTATGGAGACACCTGGATTTCTTCCATTACGAAACCTATCTTCATGCAAAGGTTCCCAGAATAAAGTGTAATGGACATGGTGTGAAGTTGACCGATCTTCCATGGACCAGACAGAACACGGGGTTTACCTTGTTCTTTGAAGCATTGATCGTTGCTATGTGCAAAGAAATGTCAGTTGCTTCCGTAGCTGATATAGTACATATTCATGAGGATTCAGTGTGGAGAATACTCAGTCATTATGTAGACAAAGCAAAAGAGGAAAGAGATATATCAGATCTTAAAACGGTCGGAGTAGACGAGATAGCTGTTAAAAAGGGCCATAACTACGTCACTTTGTTCTATGATATGGAAGAAGCAAGGGTCATACACATCGAAAATGGAAAAAGGAAGGATGTGTTCCAAAAATTCAGAACAGAGATCGCTGGCAAGGTAGATCATGAACAGATCCAATACATATCTATGGATATGTATCCTGCATTCAAAAGTGGGGCCAGGGAATATTTCCCAAAAGCTACGATCGTTTTTGATAAGTTCCATGTGATAAAGATGATGAATGATTCAGTTGATAGAGTAAGAAGAACTGAATCAAAAGAAAACCATGTTCTTAAGAATACCAGGTTTATGTGGTTAAAGAACCCTGAGAGATTGTCAGAAAAAGAAAACGTAATCATGGAATCTATCAAGAACCTTGATACAAAAACTGCTAAGGCATACCAGTTTAGATTGGCCCTTCAAAGATTGTGGAAAATAAAAGAGATATCAGTAGCAAGGGAATATCTTGATAAATGGCATTATTGGGGAACCCATAGCAATATCCCGGAGATAATTTCAGTGTCAAAAGCAATCAAAAAACATGCACAAGGGATTCTTGAAGCAATGAAGAATGGTCTAAACAATGGAGTTGCAGAAGGGCTAAACAATAAAATTAAAACCGCTTTTAAAAGATCTTATGGTCTAAAGACGGAAAAATACAGGAATACGATGATCTATCTGATGGCGGGAAAATTGACACTACCCACACGATGTTGAAGAGAGCCATTTTTATACATGTTTTTTCTATTAGGCAGTTGTAACTTTGTCACAAATTCCCTATACTTATGTACACTCAATCTTCTTATCTGTGAATTCTGTGTTCTATATGGTTATTTTGATGCTGATGTTTTCATGATAATTTCTACAGAACCCAAGCGTAATATATTTTATAATAGCATTCTATCCTCATCAAGTAAATCTATTCAATAAGGATCTGATATACTGCTCATATCATTTCGGAGATCATACATGTCAAAACTACCTGAAGATAAACCTGTACTTGTTACATGCGGCCTTCCTTACGCTAACGGCAAAGCCCATGTAGGCCATCTGCGAACGTACATTCCTGCGGACATCTATGTGAGATCCCTGAAAAAACGTGGGAAAGAAGTAACTTTCATTTGCGGTTCAGATACGCATGGAACGCCTATAGTTGTGAATGCAGAAGAATTGAAGATGACCCCTAAAGAGCTTGTGGAAATATACCATAAGCATTTTTATGAGGTATTCGGGTCCATGGGTGTCACGTTCGATGCCTTTGGAACAACAGATGATCCGGAAAATCACAACCGTACGCTGGATATCGTTAACCGGCTTATTGAAAAAGGATATGTTTATCCAAAGGTAATCGAGATAGCATATTGTCCCGCATGTGACCGTTTTCTTCCTGACAGATATGTGGCAGGCGTCTGTCCTCACTGCGGCCAGAATGCAAGAGGGGACGAATGTGACCAGGGTTGCGGTAAACACCTGGAACCCGGGGAGCTTAAAGAACCTGCATGCACCATTTGCCGTGGTCCTGCACAATATAAGGAACAGGAACATTTCTTCTTCAAGCTTTCCGAATTCAAGGACTTTCTGCTGGAACACCTGGAACATCTCGAAGGCACTTCCAATGCCAGAAACTATGCCCTTGGCTGGGTGAAACAGGAGCTTACCGACTGGTGTATCACAAGGACACTGGAATGGGGTGTGAAGTTCCCGGGTCACGATGATCTTGTTGTGTATGTATGGGTGGATGCACCTATCGGTTACATTGCCTTCACAGAGCAATGGGCTAAGGCGAATAACGAAAGCTGGGAGAAGTTCTGGAAAGGTGATTGTCCTATTGTCCATTTCATTGGTGGAGATATCATCTACCACCACTGTATATTCTGGCCTGCCATGCTCAAGGGTGCCGATTACAGCCAACCCTGGGCAGTGGTGTCTTCAGGCATGGTGAAGATCGAAGACAAGAAATTCTCCAAGAGCCGCGGATATGTTGTGTGGGTACAGGAGGATTACCTGGACCATGGTTTCCATGCTGATTTGCTGAGATATTACTTGATAAGTTACACATCCCATACCAAGGAAGTCAATTTCTCATGGAAGGTATTCCAGGAAAGGATAAACACTGAGCTTGTGGCTGTGCTGGGTAATTTCCTTTATCGCAGTCTACTGTTCGATTTCAAGAACTTCGGAGAGATTCCGGCAGGCAAGATATCACCTGAGATAATGGAAAAGATAAGGTCCACCATTAATGAGGTCACAGTTGCAATGGATGAATTCGAGTTCAAGAAGGCCATTGATACTGCTATGGCACTGGCTTCTTTCGGCAACTCCTATTTCCAGTCCAATGAACCATGGAAGCTAATTAAAGAGAATAAGGAAGCATGTGCTGAAGTGCTGGCAAACTGCATACAGATAGCAAAGGCATTGATCCTCCTGTTCGAACCAACCCTTCCTGAAAAGATGGAGATCGCCTGGAAACAGATAGGTATGGACTCAGATGTGCATACAGCAGGATATGAAGAAGCTCTGGTGCCTGTCGTAGCAGGTACAAAGCTTTCCAACCCCAGCATTCTCTTTGATAAGATCGAAGATGCCAAGATCGATGAGATGACTGCCATTTCCAATGAGAGGGTACGCAAAGCTCTTGCAAAGGAAGCAGGTATAATCGAAGAGGAACCTGTGGTAGTTCCTCTGAAAGACCAGATTACCTACGAGGATTTCGCAAAGGTGGATATCCGTGTCGGTAAGGTCCTTAGTGCAGAGAAGATAAAGAAATCCAAGAAACTGCTAAAACTGATGGTCGATGTCGGTGAACCAAAGCCCAGGCAGATAGTTGCAGGTCTTGCGGATTATTATCAGCCGGAAGAACTTGTGGGCAAGATCGTCAACGTTCTTGTAAATCTCCAGCCTGCAAAACTTTGTGGTGTGGAGTCTCAGGGCATGCTATTGGCAGCTGATGCAGGCGAACGTGTGTCTCTGCTGACTCCTGACAAGGAAATGAAACCAGGATCTATTGTCAGATAAAGGATCAAAAATCAAAAATCTAACTCCAAATTAGGAGTCTGTACACAGGTGCATTTGTAATTGCACCTGTTGCTAATTCTTTATTCCTTCTTTTCAAGCACCATCTCAAGGTAAGATGTTCTTATGGAGTCTTCCTTTCGGATGCCTAATGTTTCAAGAAATCTAAATATCTCTTCGCGGTGCTCTTCAATGTTACTTTCAGCCTGTTTCTCAACCTCGATGAATTCTCCAAGCCCTTCAACTGAATCAAGAGCAATGGTCATACCTTGACAGCTGAAGATTTCTCTTCTCTTACGGACTATCCCCGATTCAAAAAAACCAAGGGCTACAAGAATACTCCTTGCGCTGTCACCTTCTACTTCGGTTTCGAATTCCGGACGGGTCTTGGAAACGGAATCAAGCTTTTTTCCTTTATATGTGAGCACAGATCTTCCATCCACAGAGCGTATCCTCAATGCTTCGTCTGTTTCTGAAAAATCTCTCACAGGAGAGTTATAATAGGTATCCAGGTGTTTCTGGATACCTTCCGGCTTTGCACCCATAGAGGCAAGTTTCTCACGAAGTGAAATGTGGCTTGCCCGGGCTTTTACTTCTATCTCTATCATTTCACTCAGGCACGAACTTGGTGCCGTAATATATCATGCCTTTCTCGCCGCTCTGGCCAAGCTTCCTGAACACGGGTCTTACTTTCATGCCTATCTTCATGGATGCCGGATCACCTATGATCTGGCTGGTGAGGCTTGGTCCTTCTTCAAGTTTCACGATGCCAAGCACGTAAGGTGTCTGTTTCTCGAAACCCTCGGCAGCAGTGTGGATTACTGTATATGTAAGAATTTCTCCCTTTCCACTAAACTTGAAGTTTTCCAGTTTACCATCACGTCGGCATGTGGGGCACATGTTGCGGGGCGGATAGTAGTATGCTCCACAGTTAGTGCAGTGGGTACCTATCAGGTTATACCTGGCAACCTGTTTTCTCCAGAATCTCGGTACTGACATCGTGATCACCTGTCCCTCGAAAATATGTGTACTACAGCAGTGGCACCAGAACCTCCAACATTATGGGTCATACCAATCTCGGCTCCGTCCACCTGGCGTTTTCCGGCATCTCCGCGCAACTGTTCGACTATTTCCGCAGCCTGCTTGATACCCGTGGCACCAACGGGGTGTCCACATGATTTAAGTCCACCTGATGTGTTCACAGGTATCTTGCCTCCGATAGCTGTGTTTCCTTCTTCGGTGAATCTGCCACCTTCTCCTTTCTTGACAAAGCCAAGGTCTTCAATAGCACAGATCTCTGCAATGGTGAAGCAATCGTGTACTTCCACCAGGTCTATATCATTGGGTGTGAGTTTAGCCATCTTGAAGGCTCTTTTACCTGCTTCTACACTAGCATCCAGGGTTGTGATGTCCCTGCGGTCGTGAAGAGCAATGGTATCGCTGGCCTGACTTGTGGCTTTTACGTAAATTGGTGTATCAGTATATTTGTGGGCAATATCTGCAGGTGCAAGTATTACCGCTGCTGCACCGTCTGTAATGGGCGAGCAATCGAATATGTGCAGCGGATCAGCAACCATAATGGATTTCAGAACATTATCTACGGTTATATTGTTCCGATACTGTGCTATGGGGTTATGAATGCCGTTAGCGTGGTTCTTTACAGCTACCTGTGCCAGCTGTTCGCTGGTAGTGCCGTACTTATGCATATGTAATTTTGCTATCATGGCATAGAGCCCAGGGAAAGTTGCTCCCATTATGCCTTCCCATTCTCTGTCTGCGGCGGCTGCAAGGGCAGTCGATGCACTTGAGGAGGAGATATCCGTCATTTTTTCTACGCCGGCAGCTACTACTATATCCTCGTATCCGGATGCTACTGCATGTATACCTTGTCTAAGGGCTAATCCTCCGGAAGCACAGGCAGCTTCCACACGGGTTGCCGGCACGTGGAGTTCCTTTGCAAGTCCCGCATAGTCTGCTATTAAAGCGCCTATGTGTTCCTGTTCTATGAACTGGCCACCGCTCATGTTACCTACTATGATCGCGTCGATCTCTTCTCCGGTAACTCTGGCATCTTCCAACGCACCGACACCGGCTTCGGTAATGATGTCCCTTAAGGAAACATCCCAGTTTTCTCCAAATCTGGTGGTCTTTATACCAATAATTGCTACGTCTCTCATTTTTCTCACCTCATGCCAGTCTTATTTTTCCCTTATGCTTGGCATATGTTGCATAATCCACGTATATTGGATCTGCCAGAAGCTCCAGTACAGTAGGGGCTTTATTGCGTATCTCTTCTATCTTGTCAGTTACTGTGAAACTAAAAGCGTCTGCACCGGCACCTGATCCAAAAGCAGTGGCAAAGATCCTGTCCCCGGGTTTTGCCTGGTCAAGAGTTGCAGCAATTCCCATCATGCATGATCCTGAATATGTGTTACCAAGCTTTGGAACTACAAGGCCTGGTTTTATCTGTTCCTTGCTGAAACCCAGCATGGATGCTGCACGGGATGGGAATTTACCATTTGGCTGGTGGAACACAGCATAATCATAATCTTCTGGTTTTGTACCCATTTTTGCAAGCAATCCTTTTGCTGCATTTGTTACGTGCTTAAAGTATCCTGGTTCTCCGGTGAAGCGTCCTCCATGCTCTGGATATGGCATGCCTTCTCTTCTCCAGAAGTCAGGTGTATCAGTGGTAAAAGAGTATGTGTCTTCAATGACTGCTACAAATTCTGACTCCTTGCTGCCTATTACAAAGGCTACACCTCCGGCAGCAGCAGTGTATTCCAGTGCATCGCCAGGTGCTCCCTGTGCAACATCAGATCCTATTGCCAATCCCAAGTCTATCATTCCGGACTGCACAAGTCCCATACATGTCTGTATGGCAGCAGTTCCTGCCTTGCAGGCAAATTCATAATCTGCCGCTGTCAGGACGGGAGTAGCTTCCACAGCTTCTGCAACAATGGTACTGGTAGGTTTTACAGCATACGGATGGCTTTCGGATCCTGTGTATACTGCTCCTATCCTCTGGGCATCGATTCCTGATCTCTTTACTGCATTCCTTGCAGCTTCTACTGCAATTGTAGCTGCGTCCTCATCAAAATCAGGTAATGATTTTTCGTATACCATAAGACCTGATTTCAGGCTGTTGGCATCATCGCCCCAAACCCGGGCGATCTCGTCCACTTTAATCCTATATCTTGGGATATAGGCTCCGTATGAGATTATCCCTGCACTCATTTTTTCACCGATATTAGATATTATATAAGTGTTATTCCATTACGTGGTACTGACTATACTTTTTAAGGTTCTCGATCAATTGGTCAAGATCCATTGTGGTGGCTAAAAGAGGCAACCTGTCTATCTCTGCCATCTTTTTTGCCATGGGATCCAGTTCATTGCCTCTAAGTCCGTGTATTACCACTGCTCCTGGCTTCAGATTTGTGACCCTTATGGCTACAAGTGGCGATTTTCCGGTTGTCACTTTTGTGAATATCAAAGCTCTTTCGGTACTCCATCCATAAAGTTTCTGAAACTCATGTGATGAAAGTTCGAGAATGGCTTTCTGGCTGTCAACTACTGTAAATCCATATAGGGGTTTTTCTATACCCCTGTTTACGAAATCAGCTTCTATCAGGCTCGCCAGTTTGGCAAGTTGCATAGGAAATGTGTACTCGTAGGTTGCATAGACAGCTCTTGATGTGAGATCTGAAAAAAGTATACTTTCATAGGAATGTATCTTCTGTCCGCCTCTCAGTGAGTCTATTTCCAGTAGCGCCTCTACGATCCTGCTTACTATCAGCGTACCCGGGGATTTTCTCCTTCCACTTTCATAGTCACTTATAACTGAAGGGGATACTCCAAGGTAGCTTGACAGGTCCGTCTGAGGAATCTCGAAGTTTAACCTCCATTTTTTCAGAGCTTCGCCTGGTTTCTCTGAAAGTGTTATTTCACCGGCCATCTTTTCTGCGAGACGTTGGCGTATATTCTCACGAGATGCATTGTCAGCCATTTCATATTCTAAACGAGGCATACTTATATATATTTAACGAACGTCAAATCGTTGATTGACGAACAAAAGGAAACCATCAACCAAAGTTGTATCTACTTATTTATATTAAAAATTTCTTATATTATATATACATGTCTTCTAATAACGCTGAACAAAACACAAACGTCTCTGACATAGTATTGTATCTAAAGTGTCCACGAAAAGTATACTATTCAAAGCGTGCTCAAAAAACAAAGCCGAAGGATAATGTTTCCTTTGTTGAGCATCTTCTCCTTAAGGAACTTGGATTGAGATATCCACAGCTTTTAGGGTATGTTTCGTCAAAAGCCGATGACAAGAAAGACAAAATCCAAAGCGTATTCAATGAAGTATGTACTGAATTGAGCATCATATATGCTTCTGATCTTGAAGGGGTTTCAGAAGAAACAGTATCTGGAGCCATTGAAAAAGTAAATGCCTGCCTTGGAGATGTTGCCCTTAATGTGGCAGAGCTGCTTGAGGATGCAAGCAATGTATCTTTGGCAAAGGCGTTGTGCGGCATGGAAGTGCAGCCTGTGCTATTTGGGTCAAAAATGAAAGTTTCCGGAATACCTGCGGGTGTAGTTGAACTTGAAGGATCGAAGGTTCCGGTTATCGTCAAAACTGGCAAGTGCCCGGAATATGGAGTATGGGCAGATGACCGGCTTCATCTGACTGCCTTTTCAATGCTTGCGCAGGAGATTCATAATAGATCTATAGATGATGGAATTGTTATTTATTCGAGATCTGGTTGCATAAGACCTGTAAAAATAAGAGCAAACGACAGAAGACAGGTTCTTGGAGTATGCAGTAACATAAAGAAGATCAAAGAAGGTTTCCTGCCGGAAAGAAAAGAGGTACCTTTGTGTCATGACTGTGAATATCTCGAAAGCTGTGATGTAAAATCATCCCTTGTGTCTAAGTTCTTCTGATCTTCGATCAGATCTTCTTTTTTTGTGTTCCCATCTTACTTATATGCAATCAATGCCATCCATAATCTGTATCAGAATTCACTTTTTTTGGTAAGAACATGAAATTCATTGACAAGCTTTTTGGGAAGAAGAAGGCAGAAAATCTTTCTCTTAAGTTGAAGATCGATGAGATTCCTCAGTTCATCTCAGATGAATCTGAAAAAGAGTTCAATGAACTGAAACCCTTTATCCTCAAAAAGTACAAAGAGATTCATAATTCACTCAATGAGATACCTGGGGTCATAGAAAGCCTACTTTCTGCCGAGGTTGTTGAAAATGCTAATAAGAGAGTGGAGAAGGTAGGGGATGCCAACAGGGATAATATAGTCAATAACCTGCGTTCTCTCCTTGAAAAAGTGGTAATTCCTGAGGATGCTTCTCTTCAGAGTGCTTTTGAATTCTGTATACTTGCCAAATCCACTCTTAAAACTGTTCTGGAAAATACACACCGAAGTCAGCTTTATATCAAAGCCATCTACCCCGAGGAGTCAGAGAATATCATCTCTGCACTATCAAAGCTTGAAGACCCAGTACATGGGTTATTAGAGGCTCTTAGGGACAAGAAAGCCAGAATGGATTCCTTTGATAAGTTTTCTGAAGAGATCGGGAACTATAACCGGATGAAAAAGCATATTCAGGAAAGTAGGACTAAAGTAGAGCATTTTGAATCCCGTATAAGTTCAATGAAAAAAGATATCATTGATGCTAAGAACCACCTCAATGAACTCGAAAACAGCCGGGAGTTTGAAAGGGCAAAACAACTTGAAGATGAAGTCATCTCTCTTAAAGAGATCTTATCGGATGTAGATCACAATATTCAGAGATTATTCTCCCCTCTGTCCAAGGTATTCTCCAGAATGGAAAAACAGGATAAAAGTGAGATATGTGTGCTCTCTCCTGAACACAGGCAAATTCTTGAAAAGATCACGCACGACCCTGCTTCTGCTCTTGAGCATGATCTTGATTCTTTTTTTGCCGAGGTCAAACCTAGGATAGAGAACGGAAGTCTTGGCCTTAAAGATCAGATGTGTGAAAAAGCCATGCAACAGGTAGAGAAACTGCACAATTCCAAAGACCTGTCATCTCTAAGAGAAAAGAGAAAAGAATATTCAATACAGCTTGAAAGTGCAATGAACGAGTTGAACAGTCTGAGCGTTTACAGGGACAAAGAAGAGCTTGTAAAGCAAATATCTCGTGATGAGCACATGCTGAAGACCACAGAGGAAGATTGTGATACAGAAAAGAAGCACTTCGACACTCTCACAGAAGAATCGGAGCTTTTAAGATCAGGTCTGAGCATGGAGATCAAAGGGCTTTTCGAGAAGGATATTGAGATAGAATATTGATGTGTGAGAAATTCCATCCCCAATGATCCTTACAGCTTATCACGCGATGCTTAAACAACACTATATGCAATATTAATAGTTGAATTTATTATGGAAATATGTGGCATTTCCCAGATGCCTAATGTCACTTCTCTAATTTCAGATGGATTGGAATCAAGAGTAGTTTTTATGGTACATTTGTCTCCTATAAGTGGTAAATATAACAGTGAAAGCATGCTTTTGTCCTTGACTACTTCTTCCATAGGTGTTAGATGATATTCATTTTTATGTATGGGTATCTTATTCAAAATGATAATTTCAATATTAATCGTATGGTTAATAGAATCCCCATTCTGAATCGAGTAGAGTGGCACCGGTGGGCCAACGAGAAGGAAAGGCACGGTCATTAAAAAGCTAATTAAAATGAGAACTACTAATCCGGCAATGTATATATCTCTATTTTCATGTTTCATTTGTATACCTCAATAAATAGGAAGAGGATGCTCTGCGTATGCCAATTATCCTCTATGAAATTAGAAAAGGTTAGATCTTCAATTGAGTATTCCATTCCTCACTATATTTCTACAGTTTCCACACCAAGTATCTACTCCTGAATAGGCATCTTCATAATCCATAATACAATCTACAGTATAATGATCATTCGCATCAAAATTGTGAGATACTTCATGCTGAACTATACTGTCGTGTGGCCAATCGATACCCCATGCTCTAGTTCCACAAACTGAAAATGACCCTGGTCTCCATGCTATTCCATTATTACCCATAGTTTTCACCCAGCCAACTACAATGTCGTTATTGGCATTAATTACCCAAGTAGTATCTTCTTCAAGGTCGTTGAGAAGAAGACTTGATTCTTCGTTTACATCACTCGCATCCCAGTAATTATAATGCCAAAAACGGGTCATTGTAACACTAAAAGTTTGGAATCTAATCAAGGCATTTGTCGTATCTTGAGAGTATGCTTCAGTGGGTTTATGGCTAGTATCCTTTGCAGGAAAAATATGCACTTCTATTTTACCGTTAATTTTTCGAGGATTTCTATAAACAGACTGGAATGCTTTAGTAGAATCCTCGGTACTTATTAGTGATTTACCAAAGGTGAATAATTCACTCTCTACTGATTCCTGATTATTTCTAACAAGCTTTTTTACTTTTTCCCTAGGTAAAGCAACGCCATTAACTACATCCACTTTTGGGTTGTTTGGGTCTACTCCATACTTTTGGATGTATTTAGTTCTTGCTTCCTCTATTATGGAGATCATTTCTTTCTCAGTTATGAGGATATCATAATCTTCTCCTTGTTTTAGATTCTCTGGGGCTTCTCCAGTCTCACTTGCTATCACCCTTAAATCACTGTCAAGAATTGTCTCTTCTAAATAGTTGGGTAACTCATTATTAGCAAATTTCAAGTCATTATTAGTAATATTATATTTTTTGTACATGTCCTGTAATTGGGTTTCAGTATAGTTTATGTTCACATCATCGAGAGTATCAACTTCTGATTTTTCTTCTGCGGTAAATACATCCGCCTTTGCACTCACAGCTGGCACAAATAGCGTAGCCAGCATCACTATCGCCATTAAAAGCGAAGTTATTCTAATTCTTTTAAACAAATTCATTATCTTACCTAATTTCCGTTACTCCAGAGGCAAGAAGACGTAAGTTTTAAGCAACATCAAAACAAACTATAACCTTGCCTTTGGGCAGTAGGGGGTTCAAGTGTTCCGTCAAGATCTCTGAACCCCTTACACAAAGCACAATATTTGTGATATGTTATATAGTTAACGTGTTTGCAAATCATTTTTGCATATAGGGAAAAAAATCACCCCTTCTTTTTCATTAAGAATCAGATAGTGCAATAATATCTGAAACTATACTTATTGTATTCTTTGTGTAACGATTTATTCAGTGTCTAATGCATGCTAATTTTCTTGAGAACATTTAAGCTCCTAACTCTTTCCTCTGCGCATTAGCTCCATTATCTACTGGGTATAACATTTTTAATATATTCATGAAAAAATATGGCACTAACTTTTCTATTCTCCCATGAAAGCACTAAAATAGTACCACACAGATAAACCACAACACCATGAGCAAGATGACCTCCGCCATGCACCAGTACTATACGGCAAAGAAAGAGTCCACTGCATCATGATCTTTTATGTTCTCCCCTCTATGATTCTAAATGTTTTTCATTCTGTCATAGTATTTTAAGGAGTTAGGTGGATTTTCCAAACTTATCCGTTTACACCACCTCAATTATTTCAGTTTTTATATCTAAATGCAACCCAAATAAGGGATAGACCAAAGATAAATATTCCAACTACATATAAGCCCCAGAAATTACTCTGTATTGTTGTGAAACTTATGATCTTCCAGTCCACTAGGATATTAATTATTATGAAAATTAGGACCGAAGTCAGAGTTATCAACGATATCCTAAAGGGAATTATCATTTTGGCTTTGTTTTCTTCTGGAACTGAAAGTGTGAATAGTGCTGATGAAATTATGAATGCTAGTTGAGAGAAATATACTAGAGCATCATTACGTAAAATACTTGATGTATCATATTTTTCAATAAAAGAGATGCCATAGTAAAAACCCAAGATTCCCATATCTCTTTGTAGTGTAATCAATACAAGTGAAAATAAAAGCGGTATTCCCCAATACCATCTTGGAGACTTATTTCTTATATTATTCATAAATAATATGATTCCTACTAAGGGAATAAACAGAGACAACAAATAGAATAGGAATATATGGTGGGAATCTTCACGTATGATCTGAGCCAGTGATAAAGCTCCCAAGATCCACATAGCTAAGAAAGCAGATGATATTAGTATCAGGTATATACCGGGTTTTTTGATTGGTGTTTTATCTATCCACCTTGCTTCCATCAGTCTATTTGTCATAATTAATCGCCACTCTGACTAGTGATAATCCAAAAAGGAAAACACCTAATACATGCAATATGCCAAATATTTGAGCCTCACTCACATATATCTTTGAAGATAAATCCACTATATTATAAATGATAATCGAAGCAGAAGCAAGGATTGCCATTCTAAGTGGCATCACCATAGTTTTTCTTCTATTTTCAGGTACTGAAAGCGTGAATAATAAAGACGATAAGGCAAAAAATATTGAAATAAAGGCTTTTCCAGTCTGAGAATCCAAAACATGCAACTTATCGTAAGCAGAAATAAAAGAAATATTGTAGAATTGTACCATATATATATTATCCCTGAGGAACGTAATCAAAAACACTGCAATAAAAAGTGGTATTCCCCAGTACCATCTAGCCGAACTTTTTTTGACAGTGTATGTGAATAATATAATCCCAATAGCGGGGAAGAGCATGGAAAAAATGTAAAGAAGCAAAAGATATATCTGTCTGGATGTTTCGAGAGCGACTAATGAATTATGCACTAATGAACCCAACGCTAAAGATATAGTACCTAGAATCCACATAGCTAAAAATGTAAATGATATAAGAATTAAGTAAACTTCAGGACATTTTATAAATTTTATATTCATCTATTTCTCCGCTTGAATATAATTCTCTTCTATTGTTCAAATGAGTATTTTTAGAGTGCCTAAGAATTAGTACTATTATAAATTCTCAATGATTTATTCTAACCTTCTATTAATGTTTATTTTCATGAAGAGGTATATTAGTACTATTGTAATGTACCCTCCTGCTAAGGTAATTTTATAGCTCATGTTGATTTCAAGTAAGAATGTTGTAATTGTTACGATGAGCCATATAAAAAAGCCCAATAAGCTACTTTTCATTCCAATTATTTCTTTTACTTTTTTGTTTTCAGAAATGACCTTACTAGATGCAAAATAGTGTCCAGCAATCAAGAACAAAGGAATAATGCCTGCTTCAAGCCAGTTGTCAACCTGGCCCCAGTTATACGCAATGGTTATTGTAGTTCCATTTGTTACTAAATCCGTTGAGAAAAACTTCATTTTTAGATCCATTATCATAAATATCCACGAATAGCAACACACTATTCCAATCAACAAACCATATATTTCTTCTTTATGTATTTTAGTTGGCATATATATATCCTCAAAATATGTTTTAATTTTTGCTTTATATATTTCTATATTTTTCGACAGATCTCTATTTTTCACAACCATGCGATTTTAGCATTCATAAATTACAAACCATGAGTGTGTAACTATAATTAAAAAGTAAGGGTTATTAGATGACTTATTATTTTACCTCATATAACCCAGAACTATGTTGAAATTATGAAATTAGTTATGGATTTGAAATACCTATTTTATCCCACAATTCATAATTTGCAACTCTAAAATACTTGGGAACATTTTTAAAAATCAGAACTACTGGAAGTAAGATATATGCTCCTTTATATGACTTCCAATACCATATACAACCTTCTTCGTCAACTAGGACTCCAGATACAGAGTTTCCCATAGCTTCTGCTAATATTGCTCCAAGTAGTGCTCCAGGTATACCTCCCCAGGCACCTATTGCAGCTCCAGCAAGGGCTGGTGTCATTTTAGATATAGTTGCAGAGCTATCATCAGATATATGGCAGTGTTTTAATTGTGTACCCGAAATACTCCAAGTATCCCAAACCTCACCGCTATACTTGTCGTAATCAGGGTGTGGATACTTTATGCCCGAACCTTTGATAAAATTCACACCATCCCATTTATATTTAGTAGGGGAGGCTTTAGATGTTGTTACTTGTCCATCTATGCCGTTTGCAATTGCCTTGCTATTGTCCGAAAGAATCTTTTTAGTTGCACTTGGATCAAGAGGATTATAGTCTGTATCAAGGGTGTTAACGGCCTTCCCATCGACATAAACTTTTGTTTTGAATTTTCCCTCTTTTTTTTCAACATCATAATTGACGATTGCTTTCTCCCCGGTAGTTGTATTTTCAATGCTCATTACAGCTTCAGTATGCTCTGGGTTTGATTCAAATCTTATAACTATATCTCCTACTTTTATCACATTCAAGGTGTCCGTCATTTCTATTGCTTCAATTTCAGGCAGATTTTCAACTACCACCTGTTTTTTATCAGCAGTGGGCACATTTGAAACATCAGTCTTTGCACTCACAGCTGGCACGAATAACGTGGCCAGCATCACTATCGCCATTAAAAGCGAAGTTATTCTAATTCTTTTAAACAAATTCATTATCTTACCTAATTTCCGTTACTCCAGAGGCAAGAAGACGTAAGTTTTAAGCAACATCAAAACAAACTATAACCTTGCCTTTGGGCAGTAGGGGGTTCAAGTGTTCCGTCAAGATCTCTGAACCCCTTACACAAAGCACAATATTTATGATATGTTATATAGTTAACGTGTTTGCAAATCATTTTTGCATATAGGGAAAAAAAATCACCCCTTCTTTTTCATTAAGAATCAGATCGTGCAATAATATCTGAAACTATACTTATTGTATTCTTTGTGTAACTATTTATTCAGTGTCTAATGCATGCTAATTTTCTTGAGAATATTTAAGTTCCTAACTCTTTCCTCTGTGCATTAGCTCCATTATCTATTGAGTATAACATTTTTCATATATTCAAGAAAAAATATGGCACTACCTTTTCTCTTTCCCATGAAAGCACTAAAATAGTACCACACAGATAAACCACAGCACCATGAGCAAGATGACCCCCGCCATGCACCAGTACTATACGGCAAAGAAAGAGTATAGTGATGCCCTGATCTTTTTCAGGATGGGGGATTTTTATGAGTCTTTCGGAGAGGACGCGAAGACCATTGCCAGGGAGCTGGAGATCACTCTCACCACCCGGGGCAAAGGGGAGGACGGCAAGAACATGCCTCTTGCAGGCATACCGTATCATGCCATTGATACATATCTGCCCCGCCTCATCAAGAAAGGCTACAAGGTTGCCATATGTGAGCAGCTTGAAGATCCCAAATTAGCCAAAGGAGTTGTGAAACGGGGTGTTGTGCGTGTAGTCACACCCGGCACAGCCATAGACCCATCCATGTTCAGCGATGCCACTAACAATTATCTCATGGCACTATCAGGGAAGAATGACGATTTCGGTGTGTCTTTCCTGGACGTGTCTACCGGTGAGTTCATGGCAACCCAGTTCTTCGATGAGCCACCCTATGACAGGATAGCCAGCGAAGTAGCCCGCATGCTGCCTGCTGAATGTATAGTTCCGTTACATCTCTATGGTAATGAACACCTAATGCAGCGCATTGAGGAACTAAAAGTCATAGTTCATGAATTCGATCAAATGGCCTTCGATACAACTAACGCACGAGAACATCTGAAGCAGCATTTCGGTGTTTCTACTCTGGAAGGCATGGGTTGCGATACCCTGCCTCAGGCAATAGCCGCTGCCGGAGCTGCCCTTAACTATGCCATCACAACCCAGATGAGGGAACTGGGACATGTGCAGTCACTATCCACATATTCTGAATCCGAGTTCATGATCCTGGATTCTATCACCCTGCGCAATCTTGAGATTGTTCATAATGTCCGGGGCGAGGGTAATGATACATCCCTCCTTAAGATACTGGACCAGACCAGTACACCCATGGGCGGCAGGATGCTTAAGAAATGGCTGCTAAAACCTCTGATATCCGTGAGTGAAATAAATGAACGCCTTGATGCTGTGGAGGAACTTTCCGGTAAGACGCTGGTGAGGTTTGATCTACGTTCCAACCTTTCTTATGTAAAGGATATCGAGCGGCTTGTAGGCAGGGTCATGTATGGTAATTCCAATGCAAGAGACTTATTTGCATTGAAACTATCTCTGGAGGCAGTACCTCTGCTGATTCAATGTATGGAAGAAGATATTTCTTCTGCGCTTATCCGAAATGTAATAGGGGAATTGCGGGGTTTTGAAGAGCTTGGTTCCCTTGTGGAACTCATAGGCAATGCCATAGTTGATGAGCCCCCTCTAAGTGTTAGGGAAGGTGGCATGATCAGACCCGGCTACAATACCGAACTTGATAAACTCAAAGACCTTTCCCGCAACGGCAAAAAGTGGGTGGCCGATTTCCAGCAAAAGGAAAGGGAAAGGACAGGTATCAAATCTCTGAAAGTGGGTTACAACAGAGTGTTCGGCTACTATCTGGAAGTTACCAGTTCTAACAGCTCTCAGGTGCCGGATGATTATATTCGTAAGCAGACCATGGCCAACGCCGAACGTTTTTACACTCCAGAACTTAAAGAGATGGAAACTTCTATCCTCAATGCAGATGAGAAGGCGCATGCTCTGGAATATGAACTGCTGAGCGAGATCAATGCTACTGTTGCTTCCTATTCAAAGCAGTTGCAGAGGGCTGCTTTTCTCATAGGGCAGTTCGATGTCTTGGTGAACCTTGCTGAGGTTGCTGTACATAATAACTTTGTCAGGCCGGCAGTTACAAGCGATTGCAGGATACTTATCAGGGATGGCCGTCATCCTGTGGTGGAAAGTACAGTTCCGGGTGGTTTCGTACCTAACGATGCAGAGATTGATTGCGAGGATAACCAGTTTCTGCTGATCACTGGTCCCAATATGGCAGGTAAATCTACATACATGCGGCAGACAGCGCTCATTGTCATCATGGCACAGGTGGGTTCTTTCGTGCCTGCTTCCCATGCTTCCATAGGTATAGTGGACAGGGTCTTCACAAGGGTAGGAGCCTTTGATGACCTTGCCAGCGGACAAAGTACTTTCATGGTGGAGATGGTGGAGCTTGCCAACATCCTTAACAATTCCACTCCAAAAAGCCTGGTGCTGCTGGATGAGATTGGTAGGGGTACAAGCACTTACGACGGGTACAGTATCGCAAAGGCTGTTGTAGAATACATTCATAATAAGAGTAAGGTGGGTGTGAGGTCCATGTTCGCTACTCACTACCACCAGCTCACTGAACTGGAAGGCACTCTCAAGCGGGTAAAGAACCTACACATAGCAGTGAAAGAAGAAGGCGATGATCTGGTGTTCCTGCGTAAGATTGTGCCAGGGGCCACTGACAGGAGCTACGGTATTCATGTGGCAAGGCTTGCAGGTGTGCCTCATGCTGTTACTTCCCGCGCAAAGGAAGTGCTAAAGGAGATAGAAAGTGAGAGTGCTATCAACCGGGAGGGCAGGCCAAAGAAAGGCAAGGGTAAGAGTACTGCCAGATATACACAGCTTATGCTGTTCGATGGTGGTAGTTCTCCTAAAGCCAATGTACAGCATCCTGTACTGGAGGAGCTGAAGTCTCTTGATGTTAATACTCTTACTCCTGTTGATGCTTTGAACAGGCTCAATAGCCTTAAGAAATTACTGAATGAAAGTGGGGAATGATATGGTCGATGATGCATGTGATGTGAACAGCAACAGGATACACCTGCTTGATGAGGCCACTATCAGCAAGATAGCTGCCGGGGAAGTAATAGAAAGACCTGCCTCTGCAGTGAAAGAGTTGCTTGACAATTCTATCGATGCGGGAGCCACTGAGGTAAAAGTGGAAATAGAAGGCTCTGGTGTCAAGAGAATATCCATCAGGGACAACGGTTGTGGTATGAGCCATGCGGATGCCTCTATGGCTTTCAAGAAACATGCTACTAGCAAGCTTTCCAGCATCGATGATCTGGAAACTGTCCGTACACTGGGATTCAGAGGCGAGGCTCTTTCCTCAATGGCTGCTGTTGCAAAAGTTACCCTCATCACCCGCAGGAGCCGGGATGTGGCAGGCACAAAGGTGACAGCAGGCAGTGATGGTGTAGAGTCCCTCTCCGAAGTAGGCGCTCCGGTGGGTACTACTGTGGATGTGGCTGATCTGTTTCACAGTACTCCTGCCCGGAGAAAGTACTTGAAGAGCAGCCGTACCGAGCTGGCACATATCACTGAAGTCCTTACTAACTATGCCATAGCCCATCCGAATATCTCTTTTACTCTCCTGAACGAAGGCAAGGTTGTTTTACGTTCTCCTGCCAGCAATAATATGTTTGATAACATTGTGCACATCCACGGTGCAGAGGTTGCCAGATCGCTGGTGCCAGTTGTATGGGAAAATGATCTTGTAAAAATCTCGGGATATATCTCCAAACCTGAACTCAGTCGCAGCGGTTCTGATCTACAGTCCTTCTATATCAATGGGCGCAGCATTTCCTCAAAAGCTATAAGCAACGCCATAAGGCTTGGTTACTACACTCTTCTTCCGAAGGGTAGGTATCCAGCAGCTTTCCTCAATCTTGAGATCGACCCTAAGATTGTGGATGTGAACGTGCATCCGCGTAAAACAGAAGTGAGGCTCAGCCATGAGAAAGAGATCATGGATACTGTTACTGCTGCTGTAGACTCAGCCTTACGTTCAACTCATCTTGTTCCTGAAATTAAAGTAAAGGATAAGCCTATTCCTGTTCAGAAGGTGTTGTACGAAGAGAAAGATGAGGAAGGAACTAAGTTCCAAAATAAGGTACAGATACAGGCTTCATCTCAACTTCTTGAAGAACCAGCTTCTTATCATCCTCCTGCAAAGGATACTGAAAGACGGCTCAAAGCAAGCTCACGCCTTCAGTCCAGGCTGGAAGCATCTCCTCGTGAAGAAGAGAGTGCTTTCGTTGCAGATGATGTGAAGATAATGGGCCAGTTTGAGGACCTCTATATAGTTGCAGAGGTGGAGAAAAAACTGCTGCTGATAGATCAGCATGCTGCACATGAGCGTGTCATGTATGAACGGGTGCTGGATTACCGGGATATGGGATGGCAAGAGCTTATGAATCCTGTGACACTTGAGCTTAATCCTAAGGAGAAGATAATCCTGGAGGAGTTCATTCCCTTTCTGGAAGAGGTGGGGTTCAGCATCTCCGAGTTTGGTCCAAGTACCTATGTAGTTACTACAGTGCCTACGATATTCGGCAGGATGGAAAGTCCCGATGTGATACATGACATTGTATCTGATCTGCTCTCTGTTGGCAGGATCAAGGATGATACGGAGATATATGATCATGTTTTCAGTACCATGGCTTGCAGGGCTGCTATAAAGGCAGGTGCAGTGTGCAATAAGGATCAGATGGCCGACCTCATCCGCCAGCTTAAGAAATGCAAGAATCCATATACATGTCCACATGGCCGTCCGACAATGATATCTTTCACAAGGGAAGAACTGGACCGCATGTTCAAAAGAACAGGATGAATTCGCTACTTTTATAACTTTGTACCACAATTGAGTTTTCAATGATAGACCCGGTGAATAAATCCAAGATCCCAGACGAGTGGGTTGCACGTTCCAAAGTACCCAGGGACGAGCTAATAAAAGGTATTGAAAATGGAAGACTTGTCCTCTTAAGCGATGGTTCTGTGCTAAAGAGGGGCTACACCACCGGGACAACAGCAACAGCTGCAGCCAAGGCGGCAGTACTTTCACTACGCAAGCCTGTCTCACATATATCTGTGCCTACACCTGTAGGGTTGCGGGCTGAGATGGATGTGCATGCTGTTAATGGTCATGCAGTTGCTGTGAAGATATATAATGATCATGAATCCGATATCACTCGTGGCCTTGAGTTTGTAGCAGATGCCAGAGAGGCCGATGGAATTTTTATTATGGTCGGCGAGGGCATCGGTATCGTTACAAGGGATGGTCTGGAATCAAAGAAAGGTTATCCGGCCATCAATCCCAAACCCATGCAACAGATAAAGGCAGCTATTACTGAAGCTGTGGAAGAACTTGGTCTTGAGGGTGCTGAGGTCACTTTGTCCTTGCCTCGCGGCGCAGAGGTCGCCAAACAGACACTGAACAGCCGTATTGGTGTTGAAGGTGGCATATCCATACTAGGTACTACTGGCTTTGTGGAGCCCTGGAACGACCATCTGGGTGAGATGAAAGAGGATCTGATACGCAGTGCCGATAAGGTTGTCCTTACTACTGGCAGGATCGGCATACGCTATTCCACCATGCTATTCCCTGGATATACTGTTGTACTTGCAGGCAGCCGTATATCAGAAGCTGTAGCTGCAGCTAAGGGTGATGTTATTATTTGTGGGCTTCCCGGTCTTGTCCTCAAGTGGGGGAACCCTAATATGCTCGAAGGCAGCGGTTATGCCACTGTGGTCGAAATGCTGGAACTGGACCCGGGTAACGAGAGGCTTAAGAAGGCTTTTGATATGGCAGTGGAAAAAGCCAATGGTGCAAGGGTCGTGGTTGTAGATAGAGATGGTACAGTGCTCATGGACAGTGGGGAAAAGGCATGATTATTGTAGGCGTGGGCGTTGGTCCTAATATGCTTACTCAGGAGGCTATTGAAGCCATCCGTAATGCTCCTGTGATTTATGGTTCAGGCAGGTCCATCGAGCTTGTAAAGGATTTCATCAATTGTGAAACTCATATCATCAAGAACTACAGGGAGCTTCATCTGCTGCCAGCAGATGCTGTAGTACTCTCTACAGGTGATCCTATGTTCTCTGGGCTTGGGAAGTTCGCTGGTGAAAACGACAGGGTGATCACAGGTGTCTCCTCAATTCAGGCATCATGTGCCCGTTTTCATGTAGAGATGTCAAATCTTGCTATGATCACGGCACATGGGCGTGACCCATCACCTGCCAGGGAGGCTCTCATAAGAGAGGTCGAACTCGGAAAGGACATATTTCTGTTGCCCGCAGAGAATTTTGGTTCGCAGGAAGTGGCTGACCTGTTGCGTGAAATGGGTGTTGAGGCAAAGATCTGTCTTTATGAGAACATCGGTTATCCTGAAGAACGAGCAGTAGCTGGTTCTGTACAAAAACCTCCGCTTGCAGAGTCTGATATGTATTGTCTTCTGGTCGTGCAGCACTGAGTTCTATCTGATCTTGAATCATTTTTTTATACTTTGTTATATGTGCAGCTCCTTTCTGTAATATTGATTAAGTTATGGGGTATATCTATCTCTTTTACTACTAAACCTTTAATCGTTTGAAACAAGAATCGTTACCTTTATGTATAATAACACGTTAGTCACATTTACCTAACTCAAATTAACTTGATTATCTAGTTGGAAAACGATAGGAAGGTGATAATTATGCATATATTCGAAGGTTTCTTGCCATCACCTTGGTGGCAGTTATGGTTCGTTTTCTCCATACCCATTATTTTATTCGGTATGTATCGCTTGAATAAACTCGTGGGCGAACGCCGGGAGGTAGTGCCTCTGCTAGCAGTTGCTGGTGCATTTATTTTTGTACTATCCTCATTAAAACTTCCATCAGTGACCGGAAGTTGCTCCCATCCCACAGGTACAGGTATGGCAGCAGTACTTTTCGGGCCTGCAATCACTTCTGTGCTTGGTTTGATTGTTCTAATTTATCAAGCCCTCTTCCTTGCCCACGGCGGTATCAGTACACTTGGTGCTAATGTAGCATCTATGGGTATAGTAGGTCCTTTTGTGGCTTATGCATTCTATAAGGCAGCTGCAAAAATGAATATGAACTTTTATCTAAACATATTCCTTGCAACAGCAATAGCTGACTGGGTGACGTATGTGACAACCTCTGTTGAGCTTGCTTTGGCTTTCCCAGCAGGTGGAGCCCTCACATTATCAGGTTTCATGTCTTCATTTGCAGCTTTTGCGGCAGTTTTTGCCACTACTCAGGTTCCGCTTGCTATCATGGAAGGTGCGCTCACAGCTCTTATCATGAAGTATGTGGTTCAGGTCAAGAGTGATGTACTTGTAAATCTACAGGTTCTCACATCAGATGCAGTGAACAAGCTAAAGGGGGCTATGGCATGAAGCTGGAGTATATTGTAGGTGCAATTCTGCTTCTTTTCGTAGTCCAGTTCTTCTATGGAATTGCGGTCCATCCAGATGCCGAGTTTGGCGGAGCAGATGGTGAGGCAGAGAATGTAATAACTTCCATTGATCCTAATTACGAACCTTGGGACCCTGGGCTTCCTACCTTTGAGCCTCCAAGCGGAGAGATCGAAAGCTTGCTCTTTGCTCTTCAGGCGGCAATCGGTGCCTTAGTTATAGGATACTTCTTTGGCTACTATAGGGGAAAGAACAAAGCAGGGCAGTAATGGGCTTCATGTGAAGCCCTTTTTAATATCCTTGCGGCATCTTAAGTCTAAATTCTCATGCTTCAAAGTTGCCATGATAAAACGGAACTCTTATCTAATATGACTTTTAATCCTCCTTAGAATGGAGCTTTTTTATAAAAACAAATTTGCTTGATTTAAAAAAGAGGCAGAGCAGGAAACATTATGACTCAAATGCTGGATGATTACGCCCTTAACAGTCCCCTGCGAGAAAAGAACAACTGGCTCAAAATCGCCATAACAGCTTTCGGGATAATTATGGGTGTTTCTTCCAATTCTCCTGTCACACCTTTTATTATAGCTCTCTGCATGAGCATTGCAACGATTCATTTCAGCAAGGTGCCTGCAAAGTTCTACTTTAAAATTCTTGCTGCACCTGCAGGATTTGTTATGGTAAGCGCTGCGATCATTGCTTTCTTTTCAGGAGCCGGCAGTGAAGTTTTTGGTTTTGATATATTCAGCCACAGATTTGCTGTTACCGTTGGCGGTCTTAACATGGCTTTCTTAGTGCTTGCCAGAACCATCAGCGGCATGTCTTGCCTTTTTTTCCTCTCGCTTTCAACTCCTATGATTGAACTTTTCTCCGTACTGAAAGCAACACGTTTCCCGGATTCTTTCATAGAGATAGCCATGATGATGTATCGGTATATCTTTGTCTTCATGGAAGTGGCAATGGGTATCAAGTACGCCCAGACCGTCAGGCTGGGTTACAAGGATTTTAAGACTTCTTTTAGGTCTATGGGAATGCTGGGCACATCTCTTTTCATAAGGGCATGGGAGCAGGGAGAAAAACTTTATGTTTCAATGAACTCTAGGTGCTATGATGGCAGGCTTATATTGCTGGAAGAGGATCGTCCTATAAAGAGGTCCGAAGTGGCATTTACGTCCGCGTATTTTATCTTAGTGCTTGTAGTTTTCTATTCCACGAGACACGTCCTTCTTATCTGAGGTATATTATGACAATCCTGGAAACCAAGAATCTTGTATACAGTTATCCGGACGGCACAATTGCCCTGGATAATGTGAGCGTCAGGATCGATATAGGTAAAAAAATAGCCTTTGTAGGCCGCAATGGTTCCGGGAAATCAACTCTATTTCTTACCCTTAACGGCACACTGGTCCCAAAGAAAGGCGAGGTATTTTTCCACGGTGAGCCTGTTAAGTACGATGCAAAATCCCTGCGTGAACTTAGGAAAAATGTGGGCATTGTATTCCAGAATTCTGATGACCAGCTTTTTGCACCCAGCATTTATCAGGATGTGGCTTTTGGTCCCACGAACCTGGGTTACTCTAAGGAGAAAGTCAATTCTGTAGTGCAGAGTACCCTTGATTATGTGGGGCTCAACCCGCTTAAGAAAAAACCCCCGCATCACTTAAGCGGAGGTCAGAAAAAGAGAGTTGCCATTGCAGGTATTGTTGCCATGGAGCCGGAGGTTATTATTCTCGATGAACCTCTGTCAAATCTGGATCCAGTGGGTGCGGATGAGGTTATGGACCTTCTGAACGAACTGAATTATTTTGGTAAAACGATAATCATCTCTACCCATGATGTCGATCTGGCGTATAAATGGGCGGATTATGTTTTCATCATGACCAATCACCAGATGATCGGAGAAGGAACGCCTGAAGATATTTTCAGGAATGAGGAACTTCTCCAGAGGGCTTATCTGAGAAAGCCCCAGATCCTTGAAGTGCATGAAGAACTACGCAGGCGCAGTCTTGTCAAGACAAATGGCTGTCCTAAGGATATTCCGGGTCTTGTAAGGATACTAAAAGAGCCGGAGCTAATGTGGGTAAAAGTTTCCCCTGATGTTAAAGTCGGGGATAGTGTGAACCTGGGGCTGCTTCACGGTGAGTTTGCACTGAACTATCCTATGGAGGCTGTAAATGGTAAGGTACTCCACATACATGAAGACTGTATGGCAATAGTGGAACTCAGCAGGCGTTACGTGCGTGCAGGCTCTATCATGATCTATGATACTGACCATCATGATGCTGGCTTCCTACGTTTGTTCATCGCCAACGGGGATGTGGATACTGTGGGTGCCATGGGCAAAAGGAGCAAACTCATAGCTGAAAGGGATGACATACACCTTGATATCACTTCAGGGGTCATCGACCGCTCCATTCTCAATGCTCTCTGTGGGCAGAGGTGCCTTATAATCACACATGGAGGGATGATCTACCATGCATTTGAACGTATCACTCATTATATTGGAGAAAGCGGTATCAATATCCATGTTGATATCATAAATGAGAATGGGGATATTTCCTCTCTTGCAACAGCCTGCACCGGGCAGGTATCATGCGTTCAACCTTCAGAAGAGCATCACATTAAGGGTAATTAAAGCTCCCTATATGTTTTTTTGAGAAGCAAAGCATCTCCTTCATTATCAGGACTTTCGGATATCACAAGGCCTTTTACTCGAAAGTCTTTGAAGGCCTGTAACAGTTCAACGTACTTAAGATCGGATTCTTGCAGACGCAAGTGGTTCTTTTCTCCCTTTGGTCCATATTCAATACCTGAAATATGGACATGCATGTTTTCCAGAGCTTCTCTTCCAAGCCCGTTTTCGACTTTCTCAAATACAGCAGCGAACTCTTCATAGGAATTCTCTTTGCCATTGCTTCTTGCGTGCAGATGTGCAAAATCGATACATGGTAAGACTTTCTCCAATTGGCTGCACATATTGAGTGTTTCATCGAGGCTACCGAATTGTGTTGGTTTACCTGTGGTTTCTGGTCTTAGTATCGCATCAATTCCTTCTTCAGCCATTTTGGCTGTGAGCTCCTGCAGTTTTTGCAGAACATTGGAGAATACGTCTTCTGGCTTATCTTTCTGGTAGTAGGCGGGATGAAATACAATAGAGTGAGCTCCGCAGGTGGAACCTATGAGTGCAGAGTCGTATATCCTCTTGATACTTGCATCTATCTTCTCAGGTTCAGGTGAATTCAGGTTGATATAGTATGGTGCATGCACGCTAAGGGCTATATTCTCAGATGTGGCTATTTTCTGCACTTCTCTTGCAGAATTAGCTCCCATCTTTACTCCGCGCACGAACTCAATTTCCATGCACCCAAGCCCAAGTTCCTTCACTCTGCGGATGCCTTCTATCGTGGTGCCTTTAGCTGAGGAGTAAGGTGCACCGGCTGTACCAAACAGTAATTCTTTGTGGTTCATCAGACTATGCCCAGATGCTGTTTGAGTTCTTTCATGCGCTGTGCAGATATTTTCTGCTCTACCAGTTCCATGATAGTGTCGATATCTTCAGGCTCAAGAGAGTGTATGTCTTCTTTGTCTTCCAGTGCAAGTTTCACCAGATAATCCAATTCTTCCACATTCAGGCGCTCCATTCTCTCCCTGAAATCCTCAGCAGATTCTGCTATCTTGTGGGATATTGGTCTGAGGATGAAAGGATAATTATGTCCTGCTGATGATGTTGTGTTCCCGCTAAGTTCGGGTGCAAGCTTGTCGAATATCTGCTTATCCATGTCGCTGAATACTCTGCTCATGGATTTTAGTTGTAAAAGCTAGTTTATAAAATTATGTTCCGGTTTAACCCTTCAGATGCCCGTGGATATCTATCTCTCCCTGCACAATTCTTGTGGAAGAGATACGTATCTGATCCTCAGCGAGGACGTAATCTATCTTTACGATCTCGATATCCTTTATGCTCTTCTCGGCTCTGAGTTTGTTTATTTTCAGGGCAACAGGATATGTTTCAGGAGAAACTACAATGTAGTCGTAATCCTTTGTAAGGGTCTTTCCAAAGGAGTCATTCAGCTCTATAATAGTGTACTTTTGGCCTTCTGCAATTTGATCTATATATCTAATGACCCTTTCCTTACGAATACTGTAATCAGGTATCTTGCGAGGGCGCTTGTTTGCCATTTCGTTGGATGTGAGTCCTATGTCAACTTCTCCATTGCCGGAAAGCTCAAAGGCTTTTCTTAATAGTTTCCTGTGTCCATCATGAAGACACTCAAAAGTTCCACCGACTACTACTTTGGGCATTGGTGGTATAAAGGGTATTTTATAAAATAAATGTTTGCCTGAAAATGTACGTAGTTGTAACTGTAAAATTAGTTTGTCTATTTAGCGATACTATTACTTTCACTCCGCTCTCTTCATGTATATATATTCTAAAGACCAATAATTCATCGAATTGTGCACCGGAAGTTAACATGTGCACCATAAGGAGTCTTTAAATGTCAGAAATACTACTTGAGGATCTGGACCATGTCGGTCCCGCAACAGCACAAAAACTAGTGGAAGCAGGCTTTTCAACCGTAGAGGCCATTGCTGTATCTTCTCCCGCAGAACTTGCGGCTACTGCTGATATAGGTGAGTCTACAGCATCTAAGATCATCCAGGCAGCTCGTAAAGCTGCTGATATAGGTGGTTTTGAGACAGGTGATGTGGTAATGGAACGCAGGAAGCTGGTAGGTAAGCTCTCAACAGGTTGCAAAGAGTTCAATGATATCATGGGAGGAGGAATAGACTCCCAGGCCATAACTGAGGTATATGGCGAATTTGGGTCAGGTAAGACTCAAGTTGCTCACCAGTTAGCTGTCAATGTACAGTTGCCCCGTGAAAAAGGAGGATTGGATGGTTCTGTGGTAATAATAGATACCGAGAACACTTTCAGGCCTGAGAGGATAAAACAGATGGTAGATGGCCTTTCAGAGTTATACGGTGAAGACTATGATGTAGAAGAATTCCTCAAGCACATACATGTGGCAAGGGCATACAACTCAAACCATCAGATCCTGCTCGTGGATGCAGCATCGGAACTTGCTAATCAGCTCAAAGATTCTGACAAACCGGTGAGACTACTCATAGTTGACTCCCTGACAGCGCATTTCAGGGCTGAGTACATAGGGCGTGGGACCCTTGCTGACAGGCAGCAAAAGCTCAACAAACACCTCCACGACATCCAGAGATTCGGTGACCTCAACAACGCTGTGGTCTTGGTAACAAATCAGGTCATGGCAAAACCGGATGCCTTCTTTGGCGATCCAACAAAGCCCATAGGAGGGCACATACTCGGCCATACTTCTACATTTAGGTTATATATGCGTAAATCCAAGGGTGACAAAAGAATAGTCAAGCTTGTGGATGCCCCAAACCTTCCTGACGCTGAGGCAGTGATCTCAGTTACTACAGCCGGCCTGCGTGATCCCTGAACAGCAGGTTTTTAAACTTTTTTTCTAATTTACCTGCATGAGCTTCAAAGCCATTGCAGTTGATATTGACGGCACAATTACTTCCATGGACAGAAAACTCGATCTGATCGCAATTGAGAGCCTGCGTAATCTCAATGTACCTGTGGTGCTTTCCACAGGTAATATCCTCTGTTATGCGCATGCTGCTGCAAGGCTTATAGGTGTGGGTGGTATCGTGATAGCCGAAAACGGTGGTATTGTATCTCCCGGTTTTGATACAGTTCCTATCATGTCTGAATCTATTAAAGAGTGTCAAAGGGCTTTTGATATCTTATCTGATAAATTCAACCTGATTAAACTGGATTCAGAGCATCGCAAGACAGAGATAGTGCTTAGAAGGAACTTTGACGTAGGCCATGCAAGGCAAATGCTTCATGATTACGGTTTTAAAGTGGAGATCATTGACACGCATTTTGCTATTCATATCAAGAGCAAGGAGATCAACAAAGGCACAGGTCTTATCAAAGCTGCAGAGTTGATGGGTATTGGGCCGAAGGATTTTGTTGCCATAGGTGACTCTGTAAATGATATAGAAATGCTTGAGCTCGCAGGCTTCAGCATAGCTGTGGACAACGCCGATATTGAATTGAAACAAATTGCCAATTTTACTGCTTCTTCATCTTATGGGGCTGGCACAGCCGAAGGCATAACCTACCTCAAAGAACACGACCTTATTTAAAAAACAGAATAGGCAAAGCCGGTTATTCAACAGGTTTGCCTAATGCAACATTTTTATCTACTACTATGTAGTCCTTAATGGCTCTTACAGAAGTAAATGGAAGGAGAATGTACTGGTCATCTGTCCTGTACTTGGAAGTATCCAGACTCATGTCTGGCTTAACTATAAGATCTATAAGATCTCCCGTTTTCCCGTCCATGACTATGTTGAAGAGCACACCCAGTTCAGTGCCATCCGTAGCCATTACCTGTTTGCTGGAGAGGTTCTTAGCAAATACCTTCGTCATGTAATTCACCCTATTACTCTAAACTGTTCATATATTTTATCTGTATCCTATATAAGAGCTTGTTTCTTCTTTCGGCATCCCGCCCTTGAAAAGCTCATGTATCTTCTTATAGTAGCCCATAAGATTCTCAGAAAGCGTAGGTCTCACCTTGTTTAGTGCTTCCCTGAAATGCTTCATGTCTATTTTCTCTACACTAAAGTTCTCTCTGAGTGCCAGCATCACAGCTTCTCTGCACACTGCTTCTATGTCAGCGCCTACGTATCCTTCGGTAATGTCCGCAAGTTCATCAATAGATACATTGCTTGCAAGTGGTATATCCCTTGTATGTATCTGGAAGATGCTCCTTCTTCCTTCTCTTGTGGATTGTCCAACAAGCACCAGTCGGTCAAACCTTCCTGCACGCAGTAAAGCAGGATCTATCATATCCGGCCTGTTGGTGGCAGCAATGACAACAATTTCCTTGAGTGCTTCCAGTCCATCGAGTTCAGTAAGCAATTGGTTGACCACTCTTTCAGAGACCTTTGCATCCTCTGACATGGAACTTCTTGCAGATGCAATGGAATCTATCTCGTCAAAGAATATCACACATGGGGCTACCTGTCTTGCCTTCTTGAATATTTCCCTTATGGCACGTTCGGATTCCCCTACCCATTTAGAGAGCATTTCCGGTCCTTTGATGCTTATGAAATTGGCATTGGATTCATTTGCAACAGCCTGCGCTACCAGGGTTTTACCAGTACCAGGAGGCCCAAATAGTAAGATACCTTTCGGAGGCTTTATGCCCATCTGCACGAATTTCTCTGGTTTTGTGATTGGCCATTCCACAGCCTCTATGATCTCCTGTTTGACGTTGTCTAATCCTCCAACGTCCTCCCATTTCACAGATGGTATCTCCACGAGTACTTCACGCATTGCAGAAGGCCCTATTTCTCTTGAGGCGTTCTCAAAGTCAGATCTGGTCAGCACTATTTGCTCAAGTTTCTCCTGCGGGATCATCTCGTCATCAAGGTTTATATCCGGCAACACTCTTCTTAATGCCCTCATGGCAGCTTCCTGTACAAGGGCCAGCAGGTCTGCACCTACGAATGCCTGTGTATTCTTAGCTATGTCTTCAAGGTACTTCTCATCAACATCGCTTCCTAGAGGCACACCTCTTGTATGGATCTGCAGGATCTCCAACCGCCCTTCAGCGTCAGGAACACCTATCTCTATTTCCCTATCGAACCGTCCTGGCCTGCGCAATGCAGGATCAATAGCATCCAACCGGTTAGTGGCTCCTATTACCACTACCTGTCCACGCTCTTCTAGGCCATCCATCATAGTGAGCAATTGGGCTACTACTCTGCGTTCAACTTCGCCCGTAACGTTCTGTCTTTTTGGAGCAATAGAATCAATCTCATCGATGAATACTATAGATGGTGCATCCTCTTCAGCTTCTTCGAATATCTTGCGGATACGCTCTTCACTTTCACCATAGTATTTTCCCATGATCTCAGGGCCAGCGATATAGAGGAAATTGGCTCTGGATTCGTTTGCCACTGCCTTGGCGATGAGGGTCTTTCCAGTTCCGGGAGGTCCATATAATATTATTCCTTTTGGAGGTTCTATGTTTAACCTCTGGAAGAGTTCAGGATGCTTGAGAGGCAGTTCTATCATTTCCCGTACTCTCTGTATCTCATCCCCGAGTCCTCCTATATCCTCATAGGTAATGCCCCTTGCTGCACTCTCATATCCTCTTACTGGTTTTTGGCGCAGTTCTATCTCTGTGGTGTCATTGACTATAAGTACTAAATCGTGTGGTTCGGCTTCAACCGCTATAAGGGGTATTGCCTGTCCCCCTGAAGACTGGGTTGCCATGGGTTGTGTCATAGAACTGATGATCGGTATCACGTCACCCACTACAAAAGGCCTTTTTAGTATGTTCCTTTTTATAATCTCCCTTATATGGTCTCCGTATTCCATCACCACTCCTTCCGGAGGCGCCAGTACTAAGTGTGTAGCGGGTTCAAACTCCGCTCTTTTGATGGTTACTCTTTCTCCTATGCCCACTCCTGCATTTTGGCGGATGAAACCATCTATTCTGACAATTCCCTGTCCCCAATCCTGACGGTCTGCTCTCCATACTTTAGCGCATGTCCGCCTCTTCCCGGTTATTTCCACAATGTCCCCGGGAGAGAGCTGCAAGCTCAGGAGTGTGCTGGGGTCCAGACGAATGATGCCGCGTCCGAAATCGTTCGGATGTGCTTTTTCAACCTTAATCTGTACTTCGTCCATGATGTCATCCTGTAATTGAATCTCATATATAGTCCGATTATAGGTATTTATTTTTATCTACTGCATAAAAATACATGTGCCGGTTACTTGGGTTTAAACCGAAAGCATATCTATGACAAGATAAAAATCTCTTCAAAAACACATGTCTACACAAAATATGTTCACTACAAATCATTTTTATTCATACAGTCGTGTTGCTTATATATTATCATATGCATACTTTTATTAACCAAAACCATGGGGGTGAGTTTTTGGCAGAGAAAAGTACGTTAGACTGGATAGCATTAGTGCTAGTTATAATTGGAGGTCTCAATTGGGGACTCTTTGGTATATCCCAGGGTTTGAACCTGGTGGCACTTTTATTCGGCTACAGCATTGTAGCAAGGATAGTTTATATCCTGGTAGGCCTGTCTGCATTGTATATGGTCTATTATGCGACCAAGAAATAAAGGTGGTCAGATCTGTATGATCTGACTTAATCTTCTTTTTTATTCCATCATTTGTTTTGTGAGGCTACTTCTTGCCATTTCCATCTCAGAAAGTGAGATCTCAATGGACTTGTCGGCCAGTTGTATCCTCAAACAGTTTCCGCCCACAATACCTATTATGGTATATGGAACTCCTTTAAGAGCCTCTTTAAGGGATTCAGGTTCAGATGTTGTAAGGATAGCTCTTACATAGGATTCTGAGAACAGAGCATCATCTGCTCTTAATCCAGCACATGCTTTGCTTAGATCCACATTTGCGCCTATGAAGGTGCACATTTCAGCGAGTGCAACTCCGAGTCCCCCAAGTGAAACGTCATGGGAAGATGTGACCTTTCCTGTATTCACTGCCTTGATCACGGAATCCACCATTTCTACCGCATTCTCCGGTACTTTCGGAGCATTGCCATTCATCTTCTTACCTAATAGGCTATAATATTCAGAGCCACCAAGTTCGTCCTTTGTTTCTCCAACAAGGATTATGGTATCTCCCTTATTGGCAAATGATGAGAGGGGTGTGCTTGACACGTTATTTGTTGTTCCCACTACGCCTATGGATGGAGTGGGTAAGATTGCTGTATCAAATTCATCACTTTCGTTGTATAACGATACATTTCCACCGACTACAGGTATTTGCAGTTCTCTTGAACCATCACCCAATCCAAGTATGGCATGTTTGAGGTACCAATATATATCTGGTCTTTGTGGGTTGCCGAAATTAAGACAATCCACAAGAGCAAGTCCCTTGCCGCCTTTAACTGCGATGTTCATTGCATTTTCGTATACAGTGCCCTTTCCTCCCTGATAGGGATCCAGCATAGTATGCCGCGGATTACAGCCGCAGGAGAGTACTATTCCTTTATCACCCTCTATTCGAAGTACTGAGGCATCATCGCCAGGTTTTACTGTAGTCCTTATCTGCACTTCGTGATCATATTGCCTGTATATCCATTCCTTTGATGCCACGTTGTGAGAGGATAACACATCCATAAGTGTCTGTTTAAGATCAGCTGGCAGTTTTGGTTTTTCCCATTCTCTTTTCTCAGCAGGTTCACTAGCTGGCATTTCGCAGGTTGGTGCACCTTCTGCAAGCAATTTAATTGGGATATCGGCAACGATTTCGCCCTTAAACTCTACTGTATAATATAGTCTCTCAGTAAGTTCTCCGATCATACTGGCGTTGAGATCATACTTCTTTGCTATGGCCAGTACAGCCTCTACATCCTGTGGATCCACTTCGAAAAGCATACGCTCCTGGGATTCTGCAATGAGTATCTCATAAGGCACCATTCCCTTTTCTCTGAGTATAACATTATCAGCTATTATGTGCATTCCCAGATCTCCTTTGGATGCCATTTCAGAGCTTGCTCCGGCAAGGCCTGCCGCTCCCAGGTCTCTGCAGGATTTCGCATATCCTCTTTCCACGACTTCCAGAGTAGCTTCTATAAGCAGTTTCTCAGTAAATGGATCTCCGATCTGGATGCTTGGTCTGTCTTCTGCTTCTGAACTCTCGGACAGGTCCCTGGAAGCAAAGGATGCACCGCCCAGACCGTCCCTTCCAGTTGTAGATCCCATGAGAACCATTTTATTGCCGGCACACTGAGATTTTGCTGTCACTATGTTCTCTTTCTTTGCAAGGCCAATACATGCAACATTTACAAGAGGGTTACCGCTATAGGTTTCATCAAAGAATGCTTCTCCTCTTACTACTGGGACACCTATGCAGTTACCATAACTTGAAATACCTTCTATGATGTGTTCGAAAAGGTAAAGGTTCTTAGGTGTATTTAGGGGTCCGAAATACAGAGGATCCATCAGGGCTATGGGTCTTGCACCCATGGATATTATATCTCTTACAATGCCTCCAACACCAGTTGCAGCACCATTATGTGGGTCAACATATGATGGATGATTATGGCTTTCCATGCCTATTGCAAGCACCCAGCCGTCTTCAAAATCCACAATAGCCGCATCGTCTCCCGGTCCTATGATCACTTTCTCTCCGGTGGTGGTAAAAGTCTTTAATAAAGGTCCACTGGAACGATATGAACAATGCTCGCTCCACAAATTGAGGAAACATCCCTGTTCCACTATATTGGGTTCTCTTCCCATTTTTTCAGTGATAAGCTTCAAGTCGTTCTCTGGTAACATTGTGTGCCTCAGAATACTATTCATTTCTGTGTTTCTGTAGGCTTAAAAGCACTCAAGTTTAAAAAAGATTCCTTCAATTTCACTGGCACAAATAGATCTATATTTATGTCCTCATCTACGATCTATTTTGATCCATTCACCTTTAATAAGTCCATAGCGCTCGATAGAGCCAGCAGACATTTCGATAATATATTTTGTATTTTTAGGAGATTTAGTAAGTCCAGTCCAGGATTTTAATCTAGTAGCTCTAAGTATTTTCTGATTAGTGTCTAGAAAGAGTACATCTATTGGAAAAAATACAAAAAGCATGTGTACGGAAACCGATTTAGGGGTGGGTAGTATGAAAACAAGGGCGTATTTTTCTGCAATTCTTTTTCGGAACATAAGCCCCCTTGACTGACTGATTATACCCTCTGCAAATTCAACGTCAGATGCAATTACTTCACCATTAGGTTTTAATATCATTGCTGTTTACTTTATACGGCTATTTAAGTATAGTTTATGGTCAAGATCTTAATAAATTCGGAGGAAATATCACTAGATGAGTTCAGAGATGTGCCCTGTATGCGGATTGCCAATGGAATTGTGCATCTGCGAAGAAGTAGCAAAAGAGCAACAAAGAATTACTGTGAAGGTCAACAGAAGAAGGTACGGAAAAGAAGTAACCGTCGTAGAAGGTTTCGATGCACATGAGATCGATCTTCACGAGCTATCTACATATCTTAAATCCAAGTTCGCCTGTGGGGGGACTGTCAGGGATAATGCTGTTGAGTTGCAGGGCAACCATCTGTCTCGCATGAAAGACGTTCTTGTTGAAAGAGGTTTTTCTCCGGAACAGATCAAAGATTAATCTCTTCAATATCATTACTGTCTCCACATCACTATAACTTAAATATTCAAAAGCAATAACTTTCATATTTTAAGGAAAGGTGTGCACATCATCTGCATGTTTGTAAGGTGAAGCATGAAACGCATATATCTGGATCACAGTGCAACAACACATGTAGATACCAGAGTATTAGAAGCCATGCTTCCATATTTTTCTGAAAAGTTCGGAAATGCTTCGAGTTTGCACTCCTTTGGCCAGGAAGCTGCAGAAGCACTTGCTATTTCCCGTGAACTTGTCGCTGCAGCACTAGGAGCCAATCCCCGGGAGATCATTTTCACATCAGGTGGCACCGAATCCGATAATATCGCAATAAAAGGTGCGGCGTACATGCATTCTTCAAAAGGAAGGCATGTCATCACTTCTGTTATAGAGCATCCTGCAGTGTTACGCACTTGCGAGGAACTCGAAAGAGAAGGTTTTGAGGTTACCTATGTGCCGGTGGACAGTGAAGGCATACTTGATCTGAAATTCCTTGAGGATTCTATAAGGCACGATACCATTCTCATAAGCATAATGCATGCTAATAATGAAATTGGAACTATCCAGCCTATAAAAAAAATAAGTGAGCTCATTTCAGGGCGGGAAATCATCCTGCATACGGATGCTGTCCAGTCTGTGGGTAAGATATCCACAGATGTTAATGAACTGGGTGTGGATATGCTATCAATTTCTTCTCACAAGCTCCACGGTCCCAAAGGAGTTGGTGCCCTGTATCTGCGAAGTGGTGTCAATATCATGCCTCTTGTGCAGGGTGGGGGGCATGAACGTGGGTTACGTCCGGGTACTGAAAATATTCCGGGTATTGTGGGTTTTGCCAAGGCGATGTCCATTTCCAAAGAACAACTGGAAGAGGATTCAAAGCACATGCAACATCTGCGTGATTCCATGATTAAAAATATACAAAGCCGGATCCCACATGTCAGGCTTAATGGGCATGAAAAAACCCGCCTTCCAAATAATGTCAATATGAGTTTCAGGCATGTGGAAGGTGAATCTTTGCTTATGCTTCTGGATATGAACGGTGTTGCTGTTTCTACCGGCTCGGCCTGTTCTTCAAAATCCCAAAAAGCATCTCATGTGCTTACAGCCATTGATCCAGGCGTTGAATATATACATGGTTCTCTGAGGTTCACTCTAGGAAGGGAGAATATCATGGAAGAGATAGATATTGTAGTTGATCTTTTGGAAGAAGCAGTGATGAAGCTGCGCCAACTGTCTCCGTTTGAGGAGGAAGTATGAAATATAGTAGAAAACTTCTCGAAGAATTTACAAATCCTAAGAACGTAGGTGTCATTGAGGATGCAGATGGTGTGGGGCAACTGGGAAATCCTGCTGACGGTGATGTTATAACCATCTATATCAAGGTCAAGGACGGTATATTGGACGATGTGAAGTTCAAAACATTTGGTTGTGCGGCAGCTATCGCTACTTCAAGCATGGTCACTCAAATGGCTAAAGGCAAGACCATAGAGGAGGCTTTGAACCTCACAAAGGAAGAGGTAGCAGATGCTCTTGGTGGCCTTCCCCCAGGCAAGATGGATTGCTCCAATTTTGCTCCGGATACTTTAAGAGTGGCTATTGAAGATTATCTGAAAAAGCAAAAGGTTTGATTCTGGAGGATGGTCTTTTGAAAACAACATGCGAGATCATGGTGCAGAAAGTTCTCCCTGCTATACGTGCGGAAATTGCACGCGTGATGTTCTCTGAACATAGATGTACTCAGCAGGAGATCGCTGATATCCTCTGCCTTTCCAGAGCTGCTGTTTCACAATACATGAGTGAGAAAAGAGGAGCTGAAGTTGATTTTCCCGAAGAAGTCCGTGTGGAGGTAAGAAAATTCTCTGCCAGGCTTCTCAAAGGCATGGATCAAAAAGACCAAGTGCAGGGAATGTGCAATATCTGCAAGTTCGTGCAGCGGTCAGGCTGGTTCTATAAGAACATACCTGAAGCAGGATCATGTATTATATGTGGGGATAAAGAGCAGATTTGAGCCATAATCAGTGTGTTCAATGCAAGGGCAGAGGATTTTGTGGGCGTCCTACATGTCCTATACTAGAAAAGTTCCGCTCTATAGAGTTATCTGTCACGGCCAGTAAAGGAGCAACTTCAATTTTTGGTGCTTCTCCTCCGGCAGTTTTCATAGGCAGGCATGATTATCCTTCTGTTATGTCGGGTCCAATGGTACCTCCTGACATGGGGGGTGATGAATCTTCCTTACTAGAGGATCCAAAGAAGCTGTTAAGCATGGATATTGGTCAGATCATTGCAGCACGTTCTAGGCTTGTGAGGGCGGGTGCCCGTATGAACGTAAAGGATGCTGCAGATCCAAGGGACCCGCTGCTTCTTAAATCTCAGGAACTGGCTCTTTCCATGACCCCTGTGGATACTGAAGCCTGGTTCAATAAGCCTCTCAGTAATAAATTGAAGTTCGATAATGTGCTCACTCCTATGGGACCATCAGGTGATCTTAAAGATTTGGACATTACTGAGAATCCTAATGTTCCAAAGAAGGTCGATTATCTGGTATATGACGACGATGCTCTGGCAAAAGATGCAGTTTCAGAACTCATCTCGTCAAATATCTCTCAAGAGCATATTACTCGTCTGCTTTCTATAGGCCTTCTTGGAAAAGAGCGCAAGCTAGTGCCTACTCGTTGGTCCATAACTGCAGTAGATGATATGTTCGGTAAGGAAGTATTGCACAAAGTGCGTGATTTTCCTCAGATCAGTGATATAATGCTCTTTAGTGGAGGGGCTTTTGGTAATCATTTTGAGATCCTTTTTATCCCACGTTCATTTTCCTATGAACTTATAGAGATATGGATGCCGAGAGCTGTATGGTCAGGAGATTCAACGTGGGTAGACGCTGATAGGGAAGGTGTGGATGGCAAAAAAGGATATTCTAATCTTGCTGGCGGTTATTATGCGGCACGTTTAGGAGCTTTGGAGTATCTGAAGAGTATCAAGAGGCAGGCAGCTGTATTCATGGTGAGGGAGATAAGACCTGATTACTGGGCTCCTTTGGGGGTTTGGGTAGTAAGGGAGGCTGCACGTAAGGCTTTGCAGAACCCTCCACAGAAGTTTGAGAGCATAGACTCGGCTTTATTGGAGATGTCTTCAAGGCTCAAAACTCCTATTGGATCATGGAAGCCAAAAGCAAGCTTGGTCAAAGAGCTAAAGTGTCAGAAAACTCTTGATTTTTTCCTCTGATTCTATATGACTATATATTGATATATAGAATATGGTACCTACATTTATCTATATCTTACTAAATTGTCCACGTAGTTAATAGGAGGATAATGGTAAATGGATATTTTTAATCCTTTTGTAATCGCTCTGCTGGCTGCGGCATTATATATGGCCTGGAACATAGGGGCTAATGATCTTGCCAATGCTATGGGAACTTCGGTGGGGAGCGGTGCTCTTTCCCTTAAGCAGGTGATCTTGGTTGCAGCGGTATTCGAATTCTGTGGTGCTATATTTTTTGGCAAACGAGTTGTTTCGACTATTGCAAATGGTATAGTCCCATTAGATCACATTAAAATGATTGATTCTCATCTTGTTATTGTCGGTATGCTTGCGGCAATTCTGGCTGCAGGTTTTTGGGTAACATTAACCACATTCTACAATTTACCTGTCTCTACTACTCATTCTATTGTTGGGGCTGTTCTTGGTTTTGGTTTAGTTGCAGCTTATCATGGAATTATTCCTTACAGTGAGATCCACTGGCCAGTTCTGGTTAAGATTATAGCAAGCTGGTTAGTCTCACCTTTGCTTGGTGCTCTTATTGCATATATTCTATTCATGCTGGTGTCCCATTTTATCCTCCAACGTACTGAAGATCCTTTTGCTATTGAAAAGAAGTTCATAGCCTTTCAGACCATGACAGCATGTTATATGGCATTTGCTCACGGCTCAAATGACGTTGCCAATGCTATAGGTCCTTTATATGCGGGGCTCAATGTTCTGGGAATGAATAGTGACCAAATACCCACGTGGGTCATGGTTATTGGTGGGTTTGGCATGGTATTGGGACTTGCGACATGGGGTTACAAAGTAATACAAACCATTGGTACCAAGATCACTGAACTTACTCCTACAAGGGGTTTCTGTGCAGAATTCGCCACTGCTTCTGTGGTGGTGCTGCATAGTTATAGTTCTCTGCCGATCTCAACTACTCATACACTTGTTGGGTCTGTAATAGGAGTAGGTCTTGCAGGCGGTCTTGCAGCGGTTGATTTAAGTGTGATAGGAAAGATAGCAATATCCTGGATAATTACGGTGCCTGTGGCAGCGTTAACATCAGCTCTAATATTTACAGGACTTATGGGGATAGGTATTTGACAAAGAGGGAATATATACGCTCAGTGCTAAGCGTTTTTGCAAAATCTCCTTTCAGGCCTCTGCATGTGCATGCCACCAAAGGAGGAGATGCTGTTCGGAAGTTGGATGAGGAGCTTTCTGCTTACTTTGCCTGTGACATGCCGACAGTGGCCAGACTCAACAATGAGGTAGATATCCTAGAGCATGAAGCAGATATCATTAAACAGACTATAAGAGCAGAACTATCTTCTAGTATCATGCTGCCGGTAAATGCGGATGATCTTCTAAATTTCCTGAAGCCGCAGGACTCTATCTGCGATGAATGCCAGGACGCCGCTTACTGGCTTACTCTGCGGGATTGCCAGGTGCCAAAAGAACTTGAAGAAGGGTTCCGTGAACTAATGTCCCGGACTCTGGCAACAGTTGAAATGTATGAGCTTCTTGTAGATACTCTAAGTGAGCTTCTAGAATCTTCATTTGGAAAGAAAGATGTGGAAGAAACTCTGGAGCTTGTTGTCAAGGTTGAGGAAATGGAACATCAGGTTGATCTCATTGAGAAACAATTGATGAAAATTATATTTGAAAAAGAAGAGTTACTGGGCGGCGGGGGCGTTTATTTCTTTGTGGAACTTACTAAGAATATAGGCAGGATTGCTGACCGTACTGAGAGTGCTGCTGATAGATTGCGTACTATGGTATTAAGGAGATGAGTTTTTAACTCCTCTCCTGTGAAGGTTACCATCTGCGTTTAGAACACGCAGCATTTCTATGACAGAATAGGCTGCGCGGGTGATTCCCATGCTGCGTCGGTCAGTATCTGTGCCTGCTACGTACAGGTTTCTGATCGGTGTTCTAATATCTGCAAAATTCCCATCAATGGTTACTGCAGCTTTTTCAGGGATGATTATCTGTTCATGTTTCATCTCTATATGTTCTTCGATACTTGGTATGGCATTGTATATTGTTTCATAGGCCATTTTTATCTCTGAACTGTTGTCCTTTTCAGGGTTCATTATAAAACTGAAACCTATCAATTGTTTTCCTTCAGGTGCGAGGGATGAGTCGTAGTTGCTGATGGGCATTGCCCAGTAGGCTTTTTCCTTAAACCAGATCTCTGAGCCGATATAATTGAAAGCTTCCATTGTAGTGTCCAGCCCAATCCAGATCGTAAGACTTTTTGTCTGCGCTATTCCATCAAGATCCTTGACATAAAAAGATGGCAGTTCTTCTACAAGCTGTGGCAGGTCCTTTGCAAAACCCGTGTGGATCACCATGTCGGCAAGATATGTGTCGTCTGCTACTACTCCTTTTGCCACTCCTTCCTCTACTAGTATCTTATGCACAGGGTTTTCTACCATTATCTCTACCGTCTTTGGCAGGGAATATAGTATAGCATTAAGGAGTGATTTTAGGCCCTTACGTGGGTATCCCTGTGAATAGCTTACCTTGTTAGTAGCAAGCCTGCCTAGGGTTGTAAGAGGGCTTGATACTTTGTTCAGGCGGGTTTGCAGCGAAGTATGGAGGTTCAAGGGAATAAGATTCTGCAGTACTTTTTCCTCATGACCATTCTTCTCGTCTGTTTTCAAGATTTCCTCTAACTGCTCGGGTGTTACACTATCCCGCACAAATGCACTTCCTTCAAGCACTCTTTTTGCCGATGTGTGTTTCATATCCTTGCCTGAAAGGAAATAAGAGATGGTATCAGCAAAATCATATGTATCTTTTGAGAGGTTCTTGGGAAGGAATTCATGTACCGATTGCTTGGAGAGGTCCATGCCAAAGGTTGTATATGTAAGGGCTTTGGTAACAGCTTGGCTAAGTGCCAGCCTGTCCATCCTCGGCAGCACATCGAATGTCACGAACTCCTTGATGTTGGAAGGCACTTTAACGAGGCGCTTATCAGTTCGGATGAAATAGTTCCCGTAGTCCTCAAAGACAGGTATATAGTCAAAGTAGCTGTCCATGAGCCTTTTCAGAGGACCTTCTATAAGGTGTGTGATGGCATGAGGTCCCGTATCTACCTGGAAACCATCAACTACATAACTATTACAATTTCCGCCGACATGTTTGCTTTTTTCCAGTATCAGTACTTTTTTTCCATGCTTTGCAAGTACTAAAGCCGAGAGTAGTCCTGTAACACCTGCGCCAACAACTATAACATCATATTTTTTCATGATGCTAACTCCTTTACAGGCTCATTGGAATATCTCAGGAGCTATACGTTTTGCTACTTCTTCGTATGCTTTTGTCAGGTCACCCTTGTCAAAGCGGAAAATGTCTTTATCCATAGATTTTCCAGTTTCCTTGTCCCAGAAACGGCAAGTATCACAGGATATTTCATCAGCTACCAGAATTTGTCCATCTTTTCTTCCAAACTCCAGTTTGAAGTCGGGCAGAACTATGCCGCGTTCATCAAGATACTCAATAAGGATCTCATTGACCCGCAGAGCAAGCTGGCGAATAGTGGCTATTTCTTCGTATGTGGCAACATCCAGAGCTACTGCGATGTCTTCGTTGAGCATCGGGTCTCCGTACTCGTCGCTCTTGTAGTCCATGACGATGACTGGCTTTTTGAACACCGTGCCCTCTTTTATGGGGTATTTACGGGTGATAGAGCCTGCAGCAATATTGCGGGGTATGACTTCTATCTTTATAATATCTACAGCTTCCACAAGCATTTCAATGTCTGAGACCATCTTTACATAATGGGTCTTGATACCCTTGCTTTCCAGTAGCTCAAAGAGCTTTTTTGAGATCTGTGCGTTGTAATAACCCTTTTTTGAAGCTTCGCTCTTTTTCTTCCCATCAAAAGCAGTAAGGCTGTCTCTGAACTCGGATATGAATTTAGAAGGATCTTCTGTTCTGTAGATAGTCTTTGCTTTTCCTGAGTATAATTTTTCGCCTTTCATCATGTCCCTCTCTATGGAAATGTTCTTTTATTATATTTTCCCATATAAGTACTATTTATCTTAATAAACCTATCATTGAGACATACAAAATGTTATTAGCCTTTACTTTCATTGATAGGTTCATATCTTTTATTTACATGGTGATCTTATGGAACAAGAATTAATGAGAATTGGTGTTTCGCTGCCAGAGAATCTTCTTACGAAATTCGACGGCATAATAGAGCAAAGAGGATATTCCTCTCGTTCTGAGGGTATAAGGGATGCCATCAGAAGCTACATTACGCATTACGAATGGATGAGCGATGTTAAGGGTAGGCGTGTTGCTACTATCACTTTGATATACGATCACACGAAGCGTGGATTGGCAAACTCTCTTACTGAGATACAGCATGACCATTCTTCTCTGATCAAGACCTCGATACATATCCATCTGGACCATGATAACTGCCTTGAAGTTATAATCCTGGATGGGGAAGGTCAGGAGGTCAAGACAATAGCTGAGAAGTTGATGTCCCTTAAGGGTGTGAAGTATGTAAAGCTTAATACTGCACAGCCTACAGAAGGCCACTAATCAAAAGTTTTTTCAATATTTTTAAGCAGGTTTTTTCCCAGATCTGTAAGATAATAGATCTGGAAGTTTTTGTTTCTCGTGGAATCCACGAGTCCTGCTTCTTTCAGAAGCTTCAGATGGTATGATAATGCAGAGTGTTTATAGTCCGTGATTTCCACGAGCACACAAACGCAGAGCTGTTGTACTTCAAGTGCTTTCAGAATGTGTATCCTCACAGGATCTGATAGGACTTTGAACAGTTCCACCAACCCGGTTACATTTTCCTGCATGGTTGCATGGACTTTCTGCATGACCGTGTCTGGTAGGATATAGGGTTCAGGCTCCAGCAGTCTTTCTTTTCCATTCATTATTATTGGATGATGTCGTGATGTATTAATAATCTTTTTACACCATTTTGTTTTAGGGATGCAGCTAGTCGTATATCTTGTGGAATAATTTAGAAAGATTCAAATACGTTAGGCAGTTTGTTTAAAACAAGGAGTCGGATGTGAAGCTACCAACAACACCCTGCTGCGAAGACATCCTATAAATATGCATAACCAACCAACCAAAATAAGATGTCCTGAATAATACAGGGATCTGAATGCTTCACATGCTCCTTAAAAACTGAATAGCGGATTTTCCTGTGTCTTTTAATTGTTTCTTACATTTGCTCTCTTTCTTTCCGTCCTTACGACAAACTTGATTCCTTCTACAATAAGCAGTGTGAGGAAAGCAGCACCCAAAGGCAGCACCCAATCAATGGCTGTTAAAGGTGTCAGTTCAAACACCAGCTGGAAGAGGGGGATATATACCACACCCACGATCAGCAGGGAAGTGACAACCATTCCTATCAGCATCGATCGGTTAGAGAACAGTCCTATCTTGATAACTGACTCATCCAGGGATCTGAAGGAGGCGGGAACAAACAGGGCCATACTGATCTTAGTGACAAACGTAAGTGTTCGTGCCCTTTGAATGTCAGTAAAGGGGTCGGCGACAAGGAACACCAAGAACGAAATTATGCTCATGACGAAAGCTATGCTGATCACAAGGGTCAGATTCCTTCTATTTAGAATCTCCTCCTTTGGGTCACGGGGTTTTATGCGCATAATACCCTCCCTTACCGGGTCCATACCTAGGGAGATAGCCGGTACAACTTCGCTGAACATATTAATGAAAAGGATCTGCAGCGCCAGCAAGGGTATGTACTCGAACCCCAGAAGAGCTATTGTAATAAGAATCAATATCATTTCTGTGAAGTTCCGGGAAACAAGGTATGTAGTGAATTTCTCTATGTTAGAGTAAATGCTCCTTCCCATCTTCACAGCTTCCACGATGGTTGCAAAGTTATCATCCTGCAATACCATCACACTTGCTTCCCGTGACACATCCGTTCCTTTGATGCCCATTGAGATGCCGATATCAGCTTTTCTAAGGGCAGGTGCATCATTAACACCATCTCCTGTCATTGCTACAACATGTCCTTTGTTCTGCAGAGCTTTGACTATCCTAAGTTTTTGTTCAGGACGTGCTCTTGCATATATGTTTACCTTTTCCACCACGCTGCTGAATTCTTCCTCATTAAGTTCATCCAGTTCATTGCCCGTGATAGCCCCATCTTCCAAAATACGTTTTACCTTTTCATCAGTGATTCCATCAAGGTGTACGATACCATCCGAAAGACCGATATCAATGGCAATAGCTTTTGCAGTCTCCTGGTTATCTCCTGTGATCATAACAACCTTGATCCCTGCTCTATGGCAAGTCTCAATGGCTTCCTTTGCCTCTTCTCGTGGTGGGTCAAGCATAGCTACAAGCCCCAGAAAAGTCATGTCTTTTTCTAGTTCTTCGCCCGTACCAGTCATCGGTCTGTATGCCAAAGCAAGTACACGATACGTTTTCTGTGCAAGCTCATAGTTCTTCTTAAGCATTTCTGCCCTGTCCTCTTCGGTGAGAGGTCTCACACCTGAAGGGTCATATATGCGTGTGCACCTTTCGAGCACCATTTCAAGAGCACCTTTTGTAAAGGCTACCTCCTGCTCTTCCATATCATGCAATGTGCTCATCATTTTCCTTTCGGATGTGAAGATAACTTCCTGCAACCTTGGAAGTTCATCATCCAGTTTCTGTTTCCATATTCCTGCTTTAGCGGCAGCTACCAGCAAAGCTATTTCTGTTGGATCTCCTATCCCCTTCCACTCATTATTGGATTCTTCCAGTGCTGCATTGTTGCACAAGGCTGCAGCTCTGAGCAGCATTTCCAAACCTTTGTTATTTTCTATCTCCACAGGAGTGCCATCAATAAGCAATTCCCCTATGGGCCCATATCCCATTCCTGTAACATCCAGTTCTCTGCCGGGAAGTACGATCTTCCTTACGGTCATCTCATTGCGGGTAAGAGTACCCGTCTTGTCAGTGCAGATGACAGTGGTGGAACCCAGTGTTTCCACACCCAGCATTTTTCTTACAATAGCATTATGCTGAGCCATGTGACGCATTCCATTGGCAAGAGTGATTGTCATGGTAAGGGGTAAGCCCTCAGGAACGGCTGCAACGGCCAGGGCGATGGCGATCAAGAGCATCTCTGCAACAGGTGCTCCTTTGAATAGGCCAGTTATCAGAGTAACCAGGGATGCAATAAGCGCTATGGCGGCAAGTGTACGTGCAAGCTTTGTGATCTTCTCTTGCAAAGGAGTGGCCTCTTCTTCCTGCTGCACCAATCCTGCGATTTCTCCAAGTTTTGTTTTCATGCCCGTGGAGATCACAAGAGCATTGCATTTACCGTGTACAATCTGGGTGCCTGCAAAGATCATATCATCCATTTCTTTGTTCACAGGTACACTTTCTCCGGTAAGTGCAGCCTCTTCTATACGCAGCCCCACCATCTCGATAACAAGGGCATCTGCGGGGATCATGTCCCCACTTTCCAGTACAAGTATGTCTCCTGGTACGACATCTCTGGAAGTTATTTCTTTTAATGTTCCGTCCCTGCGCACCCTTGTGACCGGCTGCACGAACTTCTTAAGGGCTTCCATAGCCTTTTCTGCTCTGTATTCCTGCAGGAATCCCATTATTATTACAAAAAGAATTATGCCGATTATCGCCCAGAAATTGATTATTTCATGGGCCAGTAAAGCTATTATGGCAGCAGCAGCCAGTACCCATACTATTACGTTTGCAAGCTGCCTGATCAATACTTTTAAAGGTGTAACTCTATTCTTTTCTTCAAGCTGGTTAGGCCCATACCTTACAAGCCTTTTCTTAGCTTCTTCATTTGATAGTCCTGTTGGAGAGCTTTCCAGTTTCAAAAAGGCTTCTTCGGTTCTCATACCATTCTCCTGGTCAACAAAGATGCAAAATCCTTAGATATATAATTCTCAGAGTGTGTACACACATGGGTAGCAAAGCTTATTGCAATGGAAATTATATTTTCCCATACATCGTTGTTATCCCATTCTGCAAAAAACTTATTGTCATTTACAGACAGCATGCCGCATATCAGGCCCGCATTAAAACTGTCTCCTGCTCCTATAGTACTCACGACTTTTACAGGTGGCGTTGAGTAATGTTTTTTGTCTCCAGTAGTTCTTAGCCAGACTCCTCTGTTATCTTTTGTATATATCAGGCAGTTACAACCACATTCTTTTACGTGCCCATATACTTCTTCTACATCCTCTTTACCAAAAGCTATCTCAAAATCCCTATGTGAACCCCGGACAATATGTGCAAGTGATATGTTTTCCTTTACCATGCTCCTTACACTTTCAATACGATTTAGAAGTGACTCCCGCAGGTTTGGATCATATATCAGGATAGCTCCTGCATCTTTCGCGGCTTTTAGTATGTCCAAAAGTTTTTCTCTTGCTTGCTCCGATACCGCTATCAGGGAGCCAAAAAGTACAATGTCCTCTTTTCTAAAAGCAGGAGTTGCTATCTGTAATCTTTCAGGAGGATAGGTTTCATAAAAAACATATTTTGCATCATTCCTCTCGTCCAGAAAAGCAAGTGCAAGGGGCGTTTCTCCCTCTTTATATTTATATATATTTTCAGTATTCACACCATTGAATTTGAGGAATTCATTTACTATATCGCCTAAATGATCAGTGGAGAATTCGGTGATCAGGGTTACATCTATTCCGCATCTTGCAAGAGAAATGGCAGTATTGAGAATTGCACCTCCAGGATTTGCAGATATCGGCCTTTTTTCCTGAAATGTTATGTCGTAAAATGTTTCACCTATGGCAAATGTTCTTTTCATTTCATTGCCTGCCGGATATTCTGAACTATTCAGACACTGCATTTTGTTTGTGTTTCAAATATGATGCTTTGCAGATACAAGGGATTTCCCTGAGCGTCTCGCTGTATGAATATTTTCTCCTCAACAGGCCTTGCTTCTCCTTTCTTTGTCATGATCCTGTATTTCAATGTGATATATTTGCTACCTTCTCTGCAGTTTTCCATTAGTTCCAGCTTTACATATTCGCGTTCATCTGGCTGTATGATATCATAGTACGCCATTTTACAAATGAAATCCTCTGCTTTGTAGCCAAATTGTGAGATATTTTCAGAAATGAACAAAACGGAAAAATCCTTAGAAGCGTCTCTTGATAGAGCAATAAAAGGGCTGTTATTGATTATGGATTCAAGGACTTTCAGTTTTTCAAATGCTTCTTTCTGCTTTTCCATTATGTAGAGCAATTCTTCTTTGCTCAGTTCTTTTTCTATGGTGCATGAGTTTTCAGTATTTGTTTTCATTCCCCGTATCCCCCATTGATACTAGAATAAAGATTTAACCAAGTACTATTTATGCATTTTCGGAAGCTTATTGGTCAGCAACTATTAAATTGAAGGCATAGAATTAATTATGACCAACTGTTTTATGCATCTCTGAAAAAAGCAGATATTTAAAAAAGTTAGTATATCCTTTCCACAAGGATATACGATATAGTATTAATTTATTATTTAATGTACAATCCACATCTGCAGGATCCACGAGTCTCTACATCTTTGCTTCTGGCTACGCATGGACAGATGATCTTCTTATCAGCTTCTTTATCCCCGGTACGCTTCTGACAGAAACAATACCATTCTCCATATTGTTTTTTATTGTTGGCTATACCTTTTACAGCTGTAGTGATCACATCATAGTCCGGGTTCAGCTTGTATCCGGTTTCCATAGCATTTTTCTTAGATCTGTTATAGAACTCTTCTTCCAAATCGCTGTTAAATTTCATGTTAAACCTCCTTATTCCTATGACTATTTTATCTCTAATCATTTATTTCTTTGCCAGGGAAGCAAGCCTGCTGCCAATCTCTCTGCATTTTTCCCGATCCTCTTCAAAAGGCTTGAAGTTAACCTGGAACCCAGGCTCCACTATTTCAAAACCTGATTCAGTGAGTTCCTTTTCAATTCCCTTCACTGCGCCACCGCCCCAGCCATAAGACCCGAAAACAAAGAACTTTTTGCCTTTTGGCCGGAGTCCTTTCATGTAGCTAAGGAATCCTGCAATTGTGAAGAACATTCCATTGTTCTGTGTGGGAGAACCGATGGCCACTACTGATGCATCCATCAGCTCCTTGACCATTTTACTCCAGTCGTTCTTGCGCAGGTTCCTGAGTTTCACATCAACTCCTGCAGATTCAACTCCATAAAGGATTTCCTTTGCCATTATCTCTGTGCTGCCCCACATGGTATCATAAATTATAAGTACCGATTGTTTTGCTTCAGCATTAGCCCATTTAACGTAAGCCTCGATTATCCTTTCAGGTTCCTTTCTCCAGATAACTCCATGAGCAGGGGCAATCATGTCGAACTTAAGTCCCATCTGCTTGATCTTCTCAGCATATGTCAATACTTGCTTTCCAAAAGGCATGAGGATATTTGCGTAATATATTTCGGCATCTTCCATCACGCCTTCTACCTGGTCCTCGAACCTTTCTGAGGTGGCTATATGTTGACCGAATGCATCATTGGAAAAGAGAATCTTGTCTTCTTTAAGGTACGTATGCATACTGTCTGGCCAGTGCAGCATCACCACTTCGATGAATTGCAGAGTTTTTTTGCCGATGCTGATCTCGTCGCCTGTCTTCACCACCTCTATGTCCCAGTTCTGAAATCCCATTTCACGATAGTGTTCGAGCAGACCCTTTTTGCCTTTTGCTGAACTAAATATCTTGGCCTTAGGAACTACTTGCATGATAGCTGGCAGGGAACTGGAATGGTCCATTTCAACATGGTTAGATACTATATAGTCTATTTTAGCAGGGTCTACTATCTGTGAAATTCTTCCGATCATCTCGTCAAAGAAAGGCCCTTTGACAGTATCGATGAGGGTTATTTTCTCATCTATTATCAGATATGAATTGTAGGTTCCGCCTTTGGGTGTTTCATATCCATGGAAATCTCTAAGATTCCAGTCCACAACACCTACCCAGTAAACACCTTCAGCTATCTCTATAGGTTGTATCTCATTTCCCAATTGCATCTCTCCATCAAGTCTGCATTCTGAATTCCGTAGCATTTTGCAGCATTTCATCTATAAGTCTGTAATGCCCTCTTTCCGCTGCAGCTATCTTCTCAAAGAACTCCTTTTGTTCCGGTTTTGTTGCTCTTTTTCCAAGCTCCATGTAAAAATACTCGCTCTTGTATTCAAAACGCAAAGCAGCAAGCAAAATACCTATTTCTTCGAGCTTCTTGTCAGAGAACTCCTGTGTTAAAGAAGGAGTAAAATCTGGAAAATGATGTTCCGCGTGTGCAGCTTTCATATCTCCATTTAGAAACTTTCTCAGCATCTCAGCATGCTTTTTCTCTTCTCCGGCAAGGAATGTATACAGCTCACGAGCAGCCGGGTTTTGCATTGATTCTGCCTTTTTCAGATAGTATGCCCGTCCATCCTCTTCAAGCTTGATAGCCACATCAACGGCTTCTTCCAATGTATTCAATTGGTCAAGTTCCTCAGAGATCTCGTGTAATACATCTTTCATTGTAACTCATCTCCATCTACTATAATCCCATAAGCACCATGGTCAAAACCAATGTGCTAAAATACTCCCTTTTAAACGTAGAGTCTATAAAATTATATAACTTTCGAATATATGTGCATCACTTGATATAAGCCTGCTTAATATTGATAAAAAGGCAACCAGTGAATATTTGTTTTTAGAAAACTTTTTATTGACCTGCCTCCATTATGAAGTTTAAATTTATCGTGTGACTTCGTTATTCTTCAGTTATTTTGATCATGAGGTAATCTAATGGGCAAAATAAAGATAGCTATTGCCGGGATTGGTAACTGTGCCAGTTCGCTCATTCAAGGTATTGAGTATTATAAAGATAAATCTTCAAAGGATGCCATAGGGCTTATGCACTGGGATCTGGGGGGCTATAGACCATTTGATATCGAAGTGGTAGCTGCCTTTGATATAGATGTCCGAAAAGTCGGAAAGGATGTATCAGAAGCTATCTTTGCACTACCCAATTGTACAGCAGTGTTCTGCAGTGATGTTCCTAGAAAGGGTGTCACTGTAAAGATGGGAAAGGTACTTGACGGTGTTTCAGAACACATGGCATCTTATGCTGATTCTCGCAGGTTCATAGTCTCAACAGAGCCTGAATCTGAAAAGGAAGATGTAGTTAAGGAACTGAAGGATTCAGGTGCTGAGATCCTTTTGAATTATATGCCTGTTGGTTCTGAACTGGCCACGCAGTTCTATGCTGAATGTGCCCTGGAGGCAGGTGTAGCTTTCATAAATAACATGCCAGTCTTCATTGCAAGCAGACCAGAGTGGGCAGCGAAATTCGCTGAAAAAGGTATCCCTATCATTGGGGATGACATCAAAGCGCAGCTTGGTGCCACTATTACTCATCGCATGCTTGTTGACCTTTTCCGTAAAAGAGGTGTCAAACTTGAGCGGACCTATCAGTTGAATACCGGCGGTAACACCGATTTCCTTAATATGCTTAATCGCAGCAGGCTTGCTTCCAAGAAAGAATCCAAGACAGAAGCCGTGCAGTCCGTAGTAGGAGAGCGCCTGGATGATGATAATATCCATGTAGGTCCAAGCGATTATGTGCCATGGCAGAACGATAATAAAGTATGTTTCCTCAGGATGGAGGGGAAACTTTTCGGCGATGTGCCTATGGACATTGAGTTGCGTCTGTCGGTGGAGGATTCTCCTAACTCTGCTGGTGTTGTAATTGATGCTGTAAGGTGCTGCAGACTTGCGCTGGACAGAGGTATTGGTGGCATACTTTATTCTCCATCCGCATATTTCATGAAGCACCCTCCAAAACAATTCACTGACGATGAAGCCTACAATATGACCCTTGAATTCATTGCGGGTACGAGGGAAAACTAAAAATATGACCCTGGCGGCATCTGGCCATCGCGAAATCTTTGGTGTAGATTTCAGTGGTGCAAAGGCCGCCTGTAACAAAATATGGGTCAGCCGCGCAGAAGTGGCTGACACAAGACTATGTATTTCGGACTGTTATCCTCTCAGTGAATTAAGTTTGTCTAAAATGAGCAGGGAGGATTGCCTTCTTACCCTGCTTGACCTCATACTTTCCAGTAAACATTCTATTTTTGGAATGGATTTCCCATTTGGAATCCCGGTTCAGCTGATGAAAGGTCTTAGTTGGGATGAGTTTATTCGCGATTTTCCAAAACTCTATAGCAATGAATATGAGTTCAGGGATATCAACCGTCAACTTTCCGGAAACGTAGAGCTCAAAAGATTAACAGACAAAGAAGTAAAAGCTCCATTCTGTGTTTATAACCTCAGGCTGTACAGGCAGACATATTTTGGTATACGTGACATCATAAGACCTCTTGTGATCTCGGATGCTGCCAGTATATTACCCATGCAGCCCCTGAGGAATGATGTTCCATGGCTTATGGAGATATGCCCCGCCTCTACTCTGAAAAAAGAAGGATTATATAATCCATATAAAGGAAAAGGATCAAAGGAAAAAGCAAATAGAGAGCATATTCTTGATCATCTTGAAAAAAAAGCAGTGGATATGTCCACAGGCATAAGAGACAAGGCTTTGCAGAACGCTGATGGTGACGCCTTAGATAGTATTATCGCAGCTTATTCTGTTTTTAGAGCCAAAAATGTGCTGGGGCATCAAAACACACTATGTGAGCTTTACATAAGGGAAGGCTTCACTTTTATGTGATGCCTTAGTCTTTTGAAATACCTATTATCCTGTATAGATCATCAGGGCTTTCAAGCACCGTTATGTTTTCCATCGTGGATAGTTTCTGTGTGTTTTCAACATCAATATCTCGCATTTTGAGTTTCATTTCCTTGCCTTTTGGAGAATAAGTGGTCACCGTTCCCTTCTTTCTGTCCACCGGAAGGATATAGATCGGCGTGTCACCTTTTGCAGTCTGCGCAACTGAATTTGTTACAAGGTTATCTGCAATTCCATGCACTATCTTGGCCACAGTGTTGGCTGTGGCAGGGGCGATTATGAGCATGTCATAATGTCCAAGCTGCAGAGGTCCGGCGATGAATGGTGAATTTGGTCCAGCATCCGTCTTAAAATTCGGGAAGTCATGCTGTATGTCCTCCCACATCCGATACCATTTCATAACCGTTTCTCCTTCCTTGGAGAGGAACACCATGAAATCTACATTTGTCTTTTTCTTTATGTCCACCATTACATTATATGTTTCCTTGATCAGATCTCCAGAACCTGTTATTCCCCATGCTATTCTTTTCATACAATCCCTCAAGTTATCAGTAGCCTGTGAGTAATTCTTTTTTGACCATTTCCTTTTGAATATTCATTGAGGCCAACGTTTCTTCCATGGAATGTACCATCTCAGGTGGGCCGCATATGTAAAAGCGCCTTTCCATATAATCAGGAACTTCATTAATTATCATTTTGTCAGAAATACGTTCCTTGTAGCCTATCCAGCTTTCTGATGCACGGGTCAGGGTATACATTATTTTTAAATTGCTATTGCTGTGCATCATCTCATCAAGTTCTTTCCTGAAGACAAGGTCGTTTTCTGTCTTGTTGCTGCATATAAGCACAATATTAGAGTCAATATGCATATCGGTACAGTATTTGCATATACTGATCATAGGTGTGATACCTATTCCACCACTTAACAATAGTACCTTTTCATGCTCGCCTTCAAAGGTCATCTTCCCGAAAGGCCCGCTGACCACAGCACTATCTCCAATTTTCATATTATCAAGCACATTTGAAAAAGGATGACCTGTGAGTTTTTTTGTAAATTCAATGTGATCTTCAGTGGGGCTGCTGGAAAGGGTTAATGGTTTTGTAACCACGCTTCCTTCTACAGTGAGGCTCACAAGTACATACTGGCCCGGTTTGTAATCAAAACCTTCAGGCCGTGGAAATCTGAAGCTCTTTGCATCATGTGTCCGTTTTATGATCTCAAGGACCTTCAGTTCAAACTTCAAGATTCAATCCTTCCTGTTGAGCCTTTTTTATCAATTGGGCAGTCTTTATCAGCTTATTTACTGTACGATGAAGGCTTCTTATACCTTCTGCATCCTCGGCTGCGCCTTCTGCACCTTTATCGTGTGACCAGAACGTTCCTCCCAGATTAGAACCAAAAGATCCGCCTGCAATTGGTAGCATCTCGCTGATTACATAGAAATTTAGTATGCTCTGGATTGCAGGTTCCTGGCCTCCTATACGATCTCCACCGACAGCAGTGGCAGCACCAACTTTATTCCGAAAGGCTTTTGGATCACGTGCCACAACCGCCCGGCATCTATCCATAATAGTCTTTGTCTGGGCACTCAACGTACCCTGGTACACAGGAGTACCGATTATCCAGGCGTCAGCCCATAGCATTTTCTCATAAAGTCCCACGATGTCATCTTTATGGATGCATCCCTGTTGCTTGCGAACACAATAGTCGCAGTGGATGCAGAACTTCAGTTCCTTTCCGCTGGCAGAGAAATAATCTGTTTCCACATCGAATTTCTCTTGGGCGTATCTTAGTGCCTCATTTACGATATAATCGGTGGCTTTCTTTCGCGGGCTTCCGGAGATGCCAAGTAATCTTATAGTGCCATCACCTGTCATCAATACACTCCATTATGTTTAGTTTCATTCAACATTCATTCGATGGTTATTGCTTCCATTGGACATGCATCTACACATAATCCACATTCAATGCAGTCATCAGGACGTGCAACGACAGATTTGAGATTTCCTTTTCCATCGTCCTCCAACTCAAAAACTGCTGTAGGACATGATTCTTTACATGCTCCGATCCCTTCGCACTTGCTAGGGTCTACTTTTGCTGGCATTTTCATAATCTCCTATTCATATAAATTCAAGATGGATTTTCACAATATAGGATAACTCATATCATATTTTCCTTCTGCGAATGCAGAATGCTGCACATATGACGAAAGTTATCGATCCCAAGGCCGTAATCCCTGGTGTAGAGGGTGCTTCCGTTGCTTCTCCTTCATTCTCATAGATGTTTGAGGATACTATTCTCATGTTGATAACTGGTACTTCATATAGATTGTCTCCGAAGAGATAGTCTACAGTTTCCTGCGGAGCCGAACGGTACTTTAGTGTTGCTTTCACAGTAAGCGGGTATACCACATCAACAGGTATTTTGAAGTTATGTCTTTCGGTGGCAGTTCCTTTTGGTGGTATCCTGTTATCCACAAGAACTGATTCAGCAAGCCAGAAACTGAGTGTTGGCTGTCCTTGTGCGTCACCAAGCACGGTGTTGTACATCTTTGTGGCGTTCATAATATTTCCGTCATCATCTATTTCGCCTGTAGTGTACACTTCCTTTCCGTTACGATCCTTCACGCTTACTGCCACCCACATTTGTCGTATCTCAGAAACTCCGGTGGGTATCTTGTGCCCTGCGCCTGAATTGGTAATGGAGATATTCATGCTGACATTATCTCCTCTTTGAGCTACCTCGGGTGCATCAATGAAAACAGTTGCAGTTTTTTCAAGCCTTTCCACGGCCATTTCACTATATCTTTTTTCTCCGAGTATCGCCGTAACGAATGCATTCCCACCAACTATATCATGAGTTGATATGTGTTCTCTTTTTTGTGTGCTTGAGCCCGCTCTTCCAGGATTTGCTTCAAATTTGGTAATACCTGGAGTCATATGGCAGTCCTGACATACTACTCCTTCTTCAGCATAAGGTCCTTCCTTCCATGTTGTATAGGTGTCATCGACCACAAGGCCATTAAGAGGATGTACTACTTCGTGGCACATGCCGCAGTATTCAGAACGAGTATACAGTTCAAGATATTCAGATTCGTGATATGCAGACTTTGAATCATTAAAAGGTCCCCATTTAGTTTTTCCGGGTGTAACTACAAAAGGTGCATTGCCTGTACCATTGCTATCTGATACCACATGGCAGAAATCACATTGTACCCCCTGCCTTGCTTTAGTGCTGAGCTGGGAACCATCAATAGGTGGTATCTCACCAGATACAACCCCAATAGGAGTATGACATCTGGAGCAGAAAATATCCAGCGAGCCTTCAGTATCATTGCTTGCTGCAGCAAACTCTCGCTGATAAAATGGGTCTTCAAAAGCATTGTAATGCATGGTTCCTTCCCATTGGTAATGAATGATCGCATGGCATTGTGCACATTTTGTATTATCTGTGAACATGTCTGATGTCAGTTCTCCATGTTCGGTAGGGGCAGCCGCAAGTGCATTGCAAGTTATCGTGAACAGAGCTGTGACCATAACTATTACTATGTATCTGATTTTGAAGTCCCCGATAGCTTGCACCCCCTTAAGGCATATAATCCAAAAAATATGGAAGATGGTTGTATTCCGGCAGAAGGCCATCTGTGTGATGACCTTCCATGGAAAAATTACTTCAGCAACTTGAGCGCATCCCTGCATGCTGCAACTGCAGGTGCCCCGGAAGTAATGGAAATTACATCCAATGTTTCCATTATCTCTTCCTTTGTAGCGCCATTCTCCAAAGCGCTCTTCATCTGGGAAACCACACATCTTTCGCACTGCTTAGAGGCCACTACCGCAAGTGCCATGAGTATCTTTACCTTTGCAGGTAGTGCTCCATCCTGTAACAACCTGTGGTTACACCTGTTATATTTCATCAGGAACTCAGGTTCAAGTTCACCAAGAACGTTAAGAATCTCTGGGGTAAAGCCAAGCTTCTCTGACATCGATCTGATAAGTTCTTTGTCTTCAAGCATCTCTTTATGTCGAGTCATATCTCCTCCTCCTGTTATTTTAAGTTTAATCAAATCCATCTTCTATGGTCTGGTTCAAACAATAGTTACATACAAGGTGTGGCAGGCTATTCGGTAGTCTTTTCAAATCAGGTGGTATCCCTACGGTCACAGGGAGTTCGAGTTCTTTTGCATGGTCCATGCACAGCCCCTTGCCACAAGAGATACAAACGCACACAGCAACAGTATCTTTCTCTTCTTCCATGCAGTCATAACATTTCATCATTCATATCACCTAATAATTTTCCTTGAGGGCTTTGTGGCAGGGTATGCAGAGTATCTTTTTCCAGCGGTTAACATCGTCTAGCTTACATTCTACTCCCATGCCACACCTCAGTTTTATGCTGTACTCGCCTTCCCATATAGGGGTTTCTTCCCGGACAAGATGGTCCTTACATACCCCTCTTCCACAAATTATACAAACAGCTACAGTGTCTGTTTCTTTCCCGGTTTTTGAACATTCGTAACATTTCATGAGTATCACTCTTTTCTCCTTTTTGATGCTTGATGCACAATAAAATAAAACGATGCATCCAGTTGTCCGGATATCCTTATTGTTCCCCCAGAAAAGTGATTTGCCCCATCTCACCTCCTGGCCACTTAAATAACATTCTTTATTTCAATTGATATATCTGTGTTGGTTCACGTTTGTTCTTACTTATCCTACATTTTTCTATATTTCTGGTCATATTTTGTGCAATTTTAAGAAATCGAGTGCATGATTGATTGTTAATGAATAATGTCTAACGATTCTCTTATTCAATCAATCCTTCATCTGCTAGGGCAATATCGGGTGCTATACCAACAAATATATAAGTGTGTATAGTTACCAAACTAACAACACTCTATCATGGAGAATAAAAATGACATTCGGAATAGAATTTGTACCCAACGACCCCGTCCTTAAGATCGCATACTATGCCAAGCTTGCTGAAGATCAGGGCTTTGACAATGTATGGATCACAGACCATTACAACAACCGTGACGTATACTCTACTCTTGCCGTATTAGCAATGAACACCAACCGTATCAAGCTCGGTACTGGTGTGACCAACCCCTACACCAGAAACATAGCAGTGACTGCATCAAGCATTGCTTCCATTAATGAGATCTCAGGCGGACGTGCCATTCTTGGTCTCGGTCCAGGAGATAAAGCAACATTTGATGCAATGGGCATCTCATGGGATAAACCTCTTACTACTACAAAAGAAAGCATTCAGGCACTGCGCACTTTCTTCGAAGGCAAGAAGGTTAGCGTAAGTGGCGAAGCTGTTAAGTTCAGCGGTGCAAAGATGGGATTCAAGGCAGGCAATGTACCCGTCTATATGGGTGCACAGGGCCCCAAGATGCTGGAACTCGCCGGAGAGGTAGCCGATGGAGTATTGATCAATGCATCTCACCCCAGGGACTTCGAAGAGGCTGTTAAGCAGATTGCTTCCGGTGCAAAGAAAGCTGGCCGCAACCCCAAAGATGTAGATGTTGCAGCTTATGCATGTTTTTCAATTGATAAGGATGCAGCAAAGGCAGTAAATGCTGCAAAAGTAGTTGTTGCATTCATAGTTGCAGGTTCCCCTGACATGGTCCTTCAGCGCCATGGTATTGATGTAGCTGCAAAGGCAGCAATCGGAGGAGCTATTGCAAAAGGCGATTTCGGTGCCCTTATGGGCGGTATGGTTACCCCTCAGATGATAGATGCGTTCTCTATATGCGGTACACCTGACGACTGCAAGACAAGGATCAATGAACTCCTGGACATAGGCGTTACACAGATCGTTGCTGGCTCTCCGATAGGCCCGGACAAAGAGAAAGCAATAAAGCTCATCGGTAAGGAAATAATCGGATAATTAGGAGGATCTGGATGGTTCATCCAAAGATCTTAGAGGTCATTGAATATGACGTCTGTACTGCTTGTGGGGCATGCGCATCAGCATGCCCTGCCGGTGCAATAGTTGTTAACAAGAGAGCAGAGGTTCGCGACCCTGACAATCTCGAGTTGTATGAGAAAGGTGCAGCGCCTAATGTATGTGAAGGTTGTTTTACTTGCGGAAGAGTTTGCCCTGTAGTTGACGGGTATCATGAAGATGAATTTTTCAACGTGAAATCCTTCTTTGGTGCAAAGAGCTCTATTGCAGGTCAGGATGGAGGTGTGAGCTCTCTGATTATTAAAGAGCTGCTCAGAAAAGGTGAAATCGACTGTGTGGTAGGCATCTCCCGGAATGAGAAATGGGAAACAGAGCTTGTTCTCATGACAAAACCAGAAGATGTAGACAAGATCCCTGGTACCAAGTACACTTATGATTCTGTATTGCAGGCATTAAAAGAGCCCTTTGCAAAATATGATAAAATAGCAGTTGTAGGTGTTCCCTGTCAGGCTCACGGAGCTCGTCTTATATCAGAAAATGTTAATGACAAGATAGTCCTTATATTGGGTTTGTTCTGCATGGAAAGTTTTTATCATGATGTAATGCTCGATGAGATCATTCCTGACATAATGAAGCTCAAGACCGAAGATATTGTGAAAATGAATTTCACAAAAGGTAAGTTCTGGTGCCACACAAAGGATGGCCAAGAGCACAGTGTTAAGATCCCTGATGTTGCACCGCATGCAAGGCACCCATGCCACCATTGTTGTGACTACACAGCTGTATCTGCAGATATATCCGTAGGTTCTGTAGGTACTCCGGACGGCTGGAACTCTGTGTTCATACGCACTGATGTAGGGCAGAAATACTTCAATATTGTGAAAGATGCACTGGAGATTATGGAAACTCCTGCTCCTCCGGGAATCGATCTTATAAAGAAACTGACTAAAATGAAACATGATGCCAACTCAGGCCATTACGTTGAAGTCTGTGAGAAATTCTCATTTGACGATTGTGGCATACGTTGAACAGTTGTGATATATGCACATGAAAAGAGCTTTCTATATAGGACGTTTCCAACCATTCCATCTTGGGCATTATTCCACGATTTGCACTATTGCAAAGGAAGTGGATGAGGTGGTAATAGGTATCGGCAGTGCCCAGAAGAGTCATGACCCTGAAAATCCGTTTACTGCGGGTGAAAGGGTTATGATGATAAAACATGCATTGGAAGATGCAGATGTGAAACATTATGCAATACCCATTGAAGATCTGCAGCGTAATGCTGTGTGGGTGTCGCACATTGTTTCCATGGCTCCTCCTTTTGATGTAGTCTATTCTAACAATCCTCTTGTTATTCAGCTTTTCAAGGAATCTAATATGAATGTGAGACAGCCTCCCATGTTCAACAGAAAAGGCTATTCCGGAACTGAGATCCGCAAAAAGATGCTTGAAGGCGATGAGTGGCGAGAACTCGTTCCAGTCGCTGTAGCGGATGTCATAGACGAGATCGATGGTGTAACCAGGCTTCGCAATGTTTCTTCAAAAGACATGGAATGAGCGTTTATTTTTTCTATATTTTCCAACACTTAATTGCCCCAAAAAGTTTTTCTCATACGCAGACGCATCTTTTATAAATTGATATCTCCATTTTACATATAGGTTTATTTTGACCTGTAGGAGGTAAGGATATGGCAGAGAAAGGAAAAGCACCTGTATTCTGTGAAAAATATTGCGTTGTATGCAAAGGAGCAAGGGCAGGTAATAGCATATGCAAAGTTATACAGAACCTGGAACTGAAGATATTTGGTAAAACAGGCTGTATCTGGGGCAAAGCAAGAACAAAATTCTACGGTGTCACGCCTGACCAGAAAATACCCGAAAAAGCAAAAAAATAATCCAATGCACTTTGTTTTTCAAAATATATGCGGCTGCCGGGATTCGAACCCGGGTTCTAGGCTTGGGAAGCCCAGGTCATAGCCACTAAACCACAGCCGCATCTTGAAAAGAGCAAAAAATATAAGACTTCTTTCATTATAGAGTTTGTGGTGTCAGCCGATTACCTTATTTCAAACAGCCAGGTTCAATTCCTGTAACATTATAGATAATAGACGGTCTCTAAGGATATCCCTATCTTCGTAAGTTGTTTTGAACTCTACACTGATCTTAATCCCATCGCTATCACTATTTAGGTTGAATGTAGGGTCTGCCCCTTTCAGTGTTTTTCCTTTTTCTCTGATCCTTTCAATCCTGTCAAGGATATCAGATGAAATATTCTCCAAATATAGTTCGAATTCAGCAAAGAACTTGTCACTGCCATAATTCCGAATGGGTTTTTCAAGGAAAATCTTGTTGGGTATTTTAGTATAGTCTGCATATGTATATGGGGATGCATCAACAACTACATAGAACACACCAATATGTTTGACCTGCCCTTCCTGCCCAGCTACATTTATATAATCGCCTATTTTGAACGGTTTCTTGGTTAACAGCATGAACCATATTATGTAGGAAAGTACCACATCACGAATAGCAAAGGCAAAACCGGTAGCTGCCAGTCCTAAAAACAGCGCAATGTTTTCCATTCCAATTCCCATGTACAAGAAAACAATCACTGTAGCCAGTACATATATAAGGAAAATGTATAGCTTGCTTAACAGGATTCTTTCTTCCTGTTGTCCAATGCCTTCAAATCTGTCAGTAATGAAGTTAATGGTAAGCCTTATGAATAAGGTAGCCCCACCAAAAGACAGTAAGACTACCATTGCGCCTTCCAGTATTTTCAGTAATACTTCGGGCACAGGGATCATATCCTGTCGCCCGGCCATATCAATGGCAATTATTGGAAGTATCACTATCAAAAAGAATAATATCGCCTTATTGAGTTGCTCATGGGCGAATTTCATCTTCACTTTATTTAGTTTCTCTCTTGAAGGTCTAAGAATTGAGTCTTTATCCATTGCTGTACCTGTAATACAACATATTATTCAATTATATTTATATTATTGTGATGAGACAACTGCTTTGAATATAAATATACATACCTTATGACCAGATCTAATTCTCTGCTTCGTATTTGTCAATGATACTCTGGAAGGAGTCAACCACATATTGCAGATTCTCCCTGCCAACCTGGAATGTGCTCAGTTTGAAGTATTTGGTAAGACCGGACTTGATGCCGTGGATATTACGTTCCTTAAGTTCCCTGTACAAGAAGTACCTTCCTTTCTTTGCCTTCTGGGATATCTCGTAGAAAACTGGTGCTTCAAAGAACATCAGATCATGGTTGTGTGGTTTCTGTCCCTTCTGGACTATCCCCATCTCTTCCAGTTTAACCGAGAACCAGCGTGCATCCTGTACTTCCTGGTCCCAGTTGTTCACCCGCTTAACTACATGAGGGAATGAGGCTATCATGGTCATGATCGTAGCGCCCCTGGCTGTGCATCCCAATAATTCTATTTCCTTATTCTTGTTAGTAGGTGATTTTCTGAACACAATGTCTGCATATTCCGAACTTACGCCCAACAGTCCGATTGGGCCTGATGAAGCCATTGATTTATGTCCGCTTCCTGCAACAAAGTCTGCACCCAGCTTTTTTGCATCCACTGGCATCCTGCCTACTGCGTATGCGCCGTTTAGAAGCAGGGGCACATCATAATCATGGCAGATCTTAGAGATGCGCTGCACATCAGTAAGGTTTCCATAATTTCCGTCAGGATAAGTGATAAGAGCCAAAGCTGGTGCTTTACCTGTTTCCTTTATAACCTCTTCAATAGCAGTAGCATATCCTTCTACATCTGTCATATATTCCGGGCTGCCGCTATGAGGTACTTTCTTTATGTTAAGCCTGGCACGCTGAGCTGCAACAACAGAAGAGTAATGTGCAACCTCGTCCATCACAACATAGTCGCCTTCCTGTGCAATGGAGTGCATTACCGCAAACTTTGCTTCTCTTGCTCCGTGTGTGATCCTAACTGCATCTACATTCAGGAATTCCGGGAGTGCACTATGCACGAATTCTTCGATAGGTGGCTTTTTTATAAGGTCCAGCACACCACCACAGAAATCGCAGACAGAGTACCCGTCTCCCCATTCAAGCAGGGCACGCCTGGCATCTTCGGTTAACTTTCCTGCCGTCTGCAAGGGGTCTATGTTGATCGCATCCTTAGGTTCGCGCGGTATGAACCCAAACTTCTTTAGTGCCGCTTCATCAAGTACCATTATATGTCCTCTGTTTCCTATTTAGCTGTATAGTTTTTTCATAAGCCATGCCATGTTCTGTCCCAGAGTCTGCATTGTACGGATGCCTTCCTCGTCCTTTTGTACATCTCCCGGAGCTCCCCCAATACCCATGTTCCAGTAGCTTGATCCGGGTATTATCATCTGACCGATGGTAAAGAAATTATTCATGGTAGTGAAAGCATGGAGTGAACCCGCCCTGCGTACTGCTACAACAGATGCACCGACCTTCCTTCTGAACAGATCGCCATTGGCTTTTGATACAAAACCAGCTCTGTCGATAAGAGCTTTCATTTCGGTGGTTATGTCAGTAAAGTAGGTTGGAGAGGCCAAAATAATACCATCAGCCTCTATCATTTTCTGAATGCATCCATTGACAAAATCATCATCAAAGATACATTTTTTGTCTTTGTTCTGGAAGCATTTCATGCAGGCAGTACACCCTATAGTCCTTTTTCCTCCAATATTTACAAGCTCTGTTTCAATGCCTTCTTTTTCCAGCTCCTCAAAGACATATTTTATAAGCGTTGAAGTATTGCCTTCCTTTCTTGGGCTACCATTGAATGCCACTACTTTCATGTATTACATCTCCCAATCAATCCGATCGCTTACTTACAAGGCTAAGCGATCTAAATCGGTAAATAACTAATGCCAGGTAAATATTAGAAAAGAACAAGAGTCGTGGAAATTCTTACACTTCCACGGCTTTGCCAAAAACGCTAATGAACTCTTCACAACGTGAAGCAAGTATTTCTGCAGCTTCTTTTACGATAATTATTGGATCTGTGCCATCTGTTTTTATATACAGTATTGGTTCACTTATGGACACATGCTTCATATCATAAGAAGCAGTGTGTACTCTTTTATCTTCCAGTAACACAGATTTCAGCATGTTGAGAAGGGTATGTGTCTCACCTTTAATTTCAAGGTGCATCTCATCTTCTGTCTTATCTATGATTTTTAATTCCATGGACTTCACCCATATAACCCTATATTTTGATTTTATACAATGCCAGTTCCATAGTCTGAGGAGAGCTTACGTTTCTCTACTCTTCCGCATTCCGGGCATTTCAGTTTATTATCGTCCTTTACCATAACGGTACGGCAGTTGGAGCAATGAGCTTTCATTACACCAAATTCCTTCTCCGCGGTACTAAGCCTCATGTTCTCAGTGTTCAGAACCTTTGCTTTTATTATGTCGCCTACAGCAAACTCTTCATCAAGTCTCTTACAGTAAGAGTCTTTGACATTTGACACATGTACGGCAGCAAGTCCCACTTTCTGGAATTCGCGTTCTCCTTCATCTTTTATAGCAGCGATCTCAACAAGAGCAACACTTTCTCTGAGTCCTGTTATGGCACCAACTACAATATTTCCTACAGCAATAGCTGGTGGGTACTTGGTGCTGGGTACGACAGATATAACGCGCGATTTTCTGTTTATTTTCACAACACCTGTAGAGGCAGCATGGATATCTGCAACATGCAGGAATGTTCCAATGCCCGGACTAAATTCTTCAGTAGTACCGATAATGTCACCAGGCATAACAAAGATCATTTCTCCTTCCTCCATGTTCTCTTCCTCTTTCTCTTTCTTTGAAGGTTTTACACTGCTGTGCTTAGGCCTTTTTGCAACTCCGGTTGCTGGCCCTCTCTTTTCTTCAGTCCCCTTTTGCTCTGTTTTATCAGGTGACTGTACACTTTCTGATTCCTCGCCGGAACCTTTTATCATCCTGCGTGAAACCTTTTTTCTACTCCTTATCCGAATAAAAATCCCTCATGATGAAATTATATTTATATAATTGAACGCCAGTTTGCAAGACATATGTTTCCCGCTATATAAAGCAGTTGCAAATAAAGGCAGATTATATGCTGCCATCACACCGGACTATCCGGTAGATCTCAACCTTAACCAGTTCTACATCCTTTTTATGAAATTTAAATGTTCGTTTTATAGGAAAACCGGTTTCATACCATTCACTAATAGTTGCAGGTTCTATGAAACTCTTTATGAATCTGTAACTTCCACAATTATGTACGGAATATATCACATCTGCAACTCTCAGGGCTGTTGAAAGGAAAGGCCGATCATTACCTTTGGACTGGGCACCAAAAGGGGGGTTCATTATAACAGTATCCGCGTGTTCTGGTACGCCTGATATATCACACTGCACAAACTCCACATCAACTCCCATCATGGCTGCGTTCTGTCTTGCTATTTCCAGTGCACTGGGGTCCAGATCAAAACCCACTACTTTCTCAGCACCAAGGAGCTTTGCACCAATTGCAAGGACACCGGTGCCACATCCAAGGTCATATACTGTACCTTGCAGATCTCCATGCATGAATGCAAAATGAAGCACTTCTGCAGCTATGGGGGCAGGCGTAGCATATTGTTCAAGGTTGACATCGGGTTTCTCAAACCCTTTTACCTTTTCCAGCATGATCTCAAGTTTTCTCTGCTTCATTTTATTACCTGCAATTTTCAGGCTGTGATCTCATCAAACGCCAGATCTTCCCATTTCTTCTCACCCAACACTATTTCAAGTTCTGGCGGAGTGAGCATTGGAGCATTGAACCGGCCAACTTCATCAATGGCAAGTCTTGGACATGCTGTATTTACAAAAGCTTCTACTTTGAACTGGAGTAACTGGTCGGGGGTAACAAGATCCATCATTATGATCCTGGCAGATTTACCATGTTTACGTATCATATCCTGCAACTTCAGGGCAAGTGTCATACGCTCCTGTCCGGGTTTGGAACACACAATTATTCCAAAAAGATTTGCATCAAGGGATTTTCCAATAACAGCACTGCGTTGCTTGAGCACTTTTGAAATATCCAGTTCTCTTACCTCATTTACAAAGGGATCTGCTATGAGTACTCTTTTTCCAGTAGATAGTGCCACTCCCATGGGGTGGAAATAGCCACTGCCAATGTACAGGTATTCATCACACTGTTCGGCCCTTGCAGATGAGAAGTTACATCCCAGAACCTGTCCAGAATACGCTATTTTTGCATCTCCCTTTGCTATTACGCATGCTTTGCCATGTGATCGTAATATTTCAGATGCTTCCTGAAGCTTATGTACATGCTGAACCGTGGTGATAAGTCCTATTCTCTGTCCTTTTAGCATTTCCAGAGACTTCTCAACCACTTTCTCCACTTCTGCATTGGACCTTACTTCAATAAAATACACATTTTTAACGTAGTTGCTGTCATCAAGCACAGCATGCCCGAAATGGAACAGTATATCTACCTTACATGCAAGATCAACATCCACATCACATGCCCCAAAGCATGGATTGCCGGATATCAATATCTGCGCATTTGTTTCTTCTTCTATCTCGCGGGTTATTCCTGTAGCTCTACGCTTAAAGCCCTCAGGAAACTGTAAGCCCACTATCTTTGCATTTGTATCTCTTATTATACTAATGATCCTTGCTATCTGGAAATCAAATGCCTCAATATCCGCCAACTTAGTCCTCCAGTATGCGCACACCATACTCATCCACATCTATACGCACAAGTGTTGTCACTTCTATGCCTTCTTTTCGAAGATTTGCAACTCCTTCGCCGCGTTCAATGACAACAAAGATACCTGTAATTATGGCTCCAATATTCTTCAGTGCTCTTACCAGCGCCAACAAAGTGCCGCCTGTACTGATCACATCGTCAACTATAAGCACACGATCCCCTTCTTTTATGCCATTGATGTACAGTTCACCTTTAGAATAGCCTGTACTCTGAGAAAGGAGCACCTCTCCTTCCAATTCGTACTTTCTTTTACGGACAATAGCAAAAGGTATATCGGTCATCAAAGAGACGGTGGTAGCCAGCGGAATACCCATAGCTTCAATGGTTAATATTTTGTCCACATCCAGATCCGCTCTTTCCACAATGAACTCAGCTATCTCTTCCAGAAGTTCCGGTTCAATTGCAGGAACTCCATCAGAGATCGGATGGATAAAATAACTATAATCTCCCCTTTTCACTATGGGGATGCCTTTGAAGGATTTTTTTAATATCTCTAGCATCTCAAATACCCCTTAATTAGATTGCCACATATATGTATACACCTATAAAAGAGAGCCTACAAAATAAATTTTGGTTTGAATTATTTTTCAAATAAAATCTGGTCTCATTAACTTCAAAAGTCGAGAGCATCTACAACAAATCTGGCAAGAGCCGTACTTTTTTCTACATTTTTCATCAGCGTATCTGCAATGAGTATCTTGCATGCAGCATCCTTGAGAGCAGATATGCCGTAAGTATCTCTTTCATCCAGTATCATTATGTCCAGGATGTCGCCATAACAGTCGACAACACCGGCAGAAGAGACATCTAAACCCCTTGCAGTCATTAATTTTCCTGCAGGGCCGCTTACTGGCTCCTTTCCAATAATGGGACTTACTGAGATCACAGTTTTCTTTCTCAGCAGTTCTTTCATTCCTTTCAAGGCAAGTATAGGTCCGATGCTTGTGATGGGGTTACTGGGTCCTATAAGCACATATTCTTCCTTTTCCAGTGCTTCAAGGACAGCAGGTGAAATAGAGGCTTTTTCTATGCCTTCCTGAACCACTTCTATAACTTCAGGTTTACCATGTTCCTTTATCCAGAATTCCTGGAAATGCATTTTTCCTGCAGGTGTTGTTATCATCGTCTTTACAGGATCATCTGACATGGGCAGTATCTTTGAGCGTATGCCAAAAGCTCTTGCAAGTTCCTGTGTTGCTTCTGTGAGAGAATAACCTGCTCTTAAAAGGTCAGAACGCATGATGTTTGTAGCACGGTCCTGGTCTCCAAGCATCATGGTTTCGTTATGTCCCATTGATCTTAGAGCCTCGTAGGTCATGAAAGTATCATTTTTTATTCCCCACCACTTAGCCGTATCAAGTTTTCCGGAAAACAGGTATAGAACTGTATCTATGTCCGGTGTCACGAGGTTTCCTGATACCCACATGTCCTCTGCAGTATTCACAACAACAGTGATTTCCTCTTCAGGTAATATGTTCTTTAATCCTTCAAGAAGTTTGGGAGTTCCGGTCCCACCGGAAAGTACGAGCATGTATGTCCTCGGATAGTCCTTATAGAAATTAGTTATGATAGAGGAACAGCATTATAGGATGAGGGGATATTTAAACAATATGAATGTTGTTCGTGATCCCATTCACGGTTACATCGAACTCGATGAGCTTACGCTTTCTCTTATAGATACTCCTCCCATGCAGCGCCTGCGCAGGATTAGGCAGCTAGGCCTTTCAAACCTTGTGTATCCGGGTGCCAATCATTCACGTTTTGAGCATTCTCTGGGTGTAATGCATCTTGCGACCATGCTGACAAGGCAGATAGACTCAGTGTCCCAGCAGGAGAAGGATGAATTAAGAGTTGCAGCCTTGCTACATGATATCGGCCATGGTCCTCTCTCGCATGTATCTGAGAGTTTTATAATTCAGTATACACGGCAGAAGCACGAAGATATACTTCACTTGCTACGCAAGGGCGAGATCGCTGAAATATTGGAAAAACATGACCTTAGTCCCACTTCAATCCAGAAACATATCAAAGGCGAGACCGATCTGGGTAAGATCCTGAGCAGTGAGATCGATGTTGACCGTATGGATTACCTGGTAAGGGATTCATATTATACCGGGGTTGCATTCGGGTTGGTGGATCATGTGCGGCTTATTCATGAGATGCATTTCTATGAAGACAAACTGGTGGTAGGCTCAGGTGGTGTCAAAGCTGCAGAGTCTTTGCTTGTTTCCAGGTTCCTCATGCATCCATCTGTTTACTATCATCATGTTTCGCGTATAGCAGAAACAATGTGCATTAGGGCGATTGAAGAACTTATTAAGGACAATGCGATAAATCCTATGGAACTGCGGCAGATGGACGATGCTCATCTGTTACATATAATGCGTTCAACTGACGGATATGCCGGTGACCTTGCTCGGCGGCTTGAAGAACGGAGACTTTACAAAAGAGCTTTATATGTCGGTTTTGAGGAAGTTACAGAAGGCGTTTTGAAACACAGGGGCAACATACGTAGGATCGAAGCCGAAATAGCATCTATGGCTGGCATTGAACCCACAGATGTACTCATAGACATACCTCGTTCTCCTGATATCCCCGAACTTAAGGCGCTTGTGAAGCTCAATGGCAAGATGGTACGGCTGGACGAGGCATCTTATGTGGTGGCTACTCTTGAGCAGGCTCACTGGGATAACTGGAAGATGGGTGTCTACACGCCAAAGGAGTTCCGTGAGGAAGTAGGCAAAGCCGCAAGGGAGTTCTTTGAGGTTAAAAAGACCACAAAGCAGTTCAGGCTCACGGAGCTGTGATCATGATCGAGATAATAAAAGAAGTTGGCAGGGTGCAGCTTCTTCTAAAAGGCGAATCTGTAGACAAGGACATGTTCTTCGTACTGTCAGGCGGCAGGGAGCACATAGGTGCGGTTGCTATGGGCATCTATAACAAGGAAAGCGGACGCGCATCATCTTCGGTGATCAGCGCACCTGGTCACAGGGAAGATGAGATCGCCTTAAAAGGGGCAAGAAAGGTTAGCTCTGTTACTCAGAGTACAACAGTATTTATGGTCGGTATTCACGTAGATGACATAACAGTTGATGAGATCCAAGCCATTGTAAAGGCTTCTGAAAAAATGATCGACGATGTTATTGAGGTCATAAGATGAGCAAAATGGAAATAGTAGTTGGCATAAGTGGGGCATCAGGGTCTATTTACGGCATAAGGCTGCTTGAGATCCTTTCCAGGATGGATATAGTCACACACCTTGTTATAACCAGATCAGCAAGGCAGATCATAGAAATAGAAACTGACTATTCCGTTGTGGAAGTAGAGGATATTGCAAGCTATGTATATGAAGAACGAGAGTTCACTGCACCTATAGCCAGCGGATCACATCGATTCCATGGTATGATCGTGGCTCCATGCAGCATGAAAACTGTCGGTTCCATTGCAAATGGTATGTCTGATAACTTATTGGAAAGAACTGCTGATGTGTGCCTCAAGGAAAGACGCAGACTTGTTATTGTGCCGCGTGAGACCCCTTTGAACGAGATACATCTTGAGAATATGCTCAAACTCACCAGGGCAGGTGCTGTAATCCTGCCTGCATGCCCGGGCTTCTATTCCAGGCCGAAGACTATTGATGACCTTGTAAATTCCATTGCCGGGCGCGCTTTAGACCTCGCGGGAATAGACAATGAAGTGTATAAAAGATGGAAATGAGTTATGTTATCTCAGACCTTCATTTCCCATTTTCTAACCATTTTTAGTTCAAGTTTACATTTTTTAAGTGATTTCTTACGGAAGGTTTTTAACCTATAAGCTCCATTCCAGAGCTTACCCCCTTGGGATAGTAGGGTAGCCTGGTCCATCCTCGAGCGTTTGGGACGCTTGGACTGCGGTTCAAATCCGCGCTATCCCACCAAACTTCTTTTAAGACTTCTTTTTTATTGTTCATTCTTTTCAAGTTTACTTTTTCAATAGTTTAAATTTCAATTTCCACATGTCCTCTTTCTCCATTATTTCATACACAACTGAGCTCAGCGGCAACTGTACAAAAATAGAGTTATTTTTATATAATTAGTGTATATCTATTTGTATGGCGTTATTCATACACACTAAAATCTCAGTATCGTTGTTGACAACTTTTTTCTTCTTTTCGATCTTATTTGCCGGAATCGGTAGTGCAGCGACAATTTCTGTTGAAAATGTATCAGATAGTGTCACTGCCGCTGATCTGGTGAACATACTGCTTGGAGAAGACAGTAATGTTACTGTTTCCAATATCTCAATTACAGGCAGTAATGCGGCGATCGGTCACTTCAGTAATGGTGGCTCGCTGGGATTTGATACTGGTGTTGTAATGAGTACCGGTTTAATCTCGAACATATCCAATGATATGTCTAACTTCGCTGACACTAATAATAGTCAGTCAGGGGACAGTGATCTGAGTACGCTTGTCAATGATACTACTTTCGATGCCATTATTCTTGAATTTGATTTTGTCCCTGAAAAAAGCGGTATCAATTTTAATTATCGGTTTAGCTCTGAAGAAAATTTTACAGACGTGTATGATGATGCTTTTGGCCTTTTTGTAAATGGGGAGAATATTGCTCTGCTGCCGAATGGAAATCCAGTCAGTGTAATTAATATTGGAAATGGCACTTACTATGAGCCAGGTCCTCTTAATAATTGTTTTAATGGGTCCAGTATAATACTGACAGCTACAGCGGAAGTAGTACCAGATACTTTGAACCACATGAAATTTGCCATTGCAGACGCAAGAGATGGTGTTTGGGATTCTGGTGTTTTCATAGAGGGCGGTTCTTTCGTATCCAATACAATTCCTAACGCACCAGCATCCCCTATGTGTGAAGGTGAGACGAATCCAACAGATATAACAGATCTGACCCCTGAATTTAGCTGGACTTTCTCTGATCCGGATGCTGGTGATACACAGGGTGCTTACCAGATTCAGGTAGGAACAACCGAAGGTGGAAGTGATATGTGGGACAGTGGCCAAGTCACAAGTTCTTCATCAACCAATATCTCTTATGCTGGCTCCGATCTGGATTACAGTACTACGTACTATTGGAGAATAAGAACATGGGATAACAATAATGCTGCAGGCCCATACTGTGAAAATCAAACTTTCACAACTGCAGAAGAAATCCTCTCTCCTGTTGCCAATTTCACAGCTAACGTTACATCTGGTCCAGCTCCACTTGCAGTGAACTTCACTGATCTCTCAACCAACACACCCGCATCCTGGTTATGGGACTTCGGTGACGGGAGCACTTCAAATGATCAAAGTCCTACCCACACCTATACAAGTGGAGGCACTTATACCGTCAGTCTCAGTGCAACAAACACCGCTGGAAGCAACACAAGCACCCAAGTGGATTATATCACTGTAGTAGTAGCGACCAGAGTGAATGCTTCTCATACCTCAGTCACTTATAATGAAAACGACCATATTAATGTGGATTCTGGTATAACTGTTTCCAGTGACAGTTCTTTTACATCTGCCAGGGTTTACATTGGTGATGGTTATATTAGTGGCGAAGATTACCTTGCATATACAACTACTAACGGTATAACCGGAAGTTTTAGTGAATCAAATGGAGTCTTAACACTTACAGGAAATGGAGATGCAGCTGCATACCAGGCAGCTTTCAGGAATATTACCTATTATAATGTAAATGAAAACCCTAATACTGCTAACAGAAATATTACATTTGTATTAGGCGACAATGCAATTTATTCTCAAGACACCGGACACTACTATGAAAGTGTTTACGAAAGTTCATCGATCTCATGGACCAATGCAAAAATTGCAGCCGCATCAAGGACCCTCTCTGGAATGCAGGGATATCTTGCTACGATCACATCCGCTGAAGAAAATGCATTCTTGGGGTCAAAAGTGAGTGCAAACGCTTGGATTGGAGCAAGTGATGAGGCACAAGAAGGTCAATGGAAATGGGTATCAGGACCAGAAAATGGAACCCTGTTCTATAATGGGAACTATCCCGGAATTGCAATAGGCTATAATAATTGGGCCTCAGAAGAACCAAACGATTGTGGTACTGGTGAGGATTATGCACACATGTATGGAAATGAAGCAGGTAAAACTTGGAATGACTATCCTGATTCATCTAGTGTCAATTATTATCTTGTAGAATACGGTGGAATGGAAGGAGATCCTGAAACACTTCCACAGCTTACTGCCACCATTGTAATAAGTATTAACTCTATCAATGATGCTCCGACAACTCCCGGAGCTTTCACATCCCCTACAAATGATCAGATAAAGAAAGGTGGCCAGTCAATAAATGTCAACTGGGGTGTGTCTACAGACCCTGAGGGTGATGCTGTCAAGTATGATCTGTGGTTCTTCAATGGAAGCTGGACAAAGATAGGGAATCTGTTGAGTCTCAACAGTAAGACATTCACACTCCCAGCAGACAATACTAACAGTGCAATATTCCGTGTATATTCAAATGATACCCAGGATAATTCTTCTGCAAGGGATGTAACATTTACTGTCGATTCTCTGGAACCTGTGGTTACCTACGGTACAAATGGCAATATGACATATTCCAAAATTCATAGCACAACTGTAACAGGATCAGATGCTCTTGCAGGTCTTGCTCAGATATCTTATTCATGGACTCAAAGTTCAGATGTTGGGTCGGTATCCTCATGGACCAATTTTGTAAATGGCTCTACGTTAACTAAGGATACTGTCAACGGTGACTGGTATCTGCACATAAATTCTACTGATAATGCTGGTAATGTCAATTTTTCCGTATCTAATGTATTCAAGCTTGACAATGCTCTGCCTGTGATATATTTCGGTACTGATGGCAACGCCACTTGTGCACAGAGCCACAGCACTGATGTAACAGTGATTGATGCGCTTTCAGGTATCAATGAATTATCGTATGCTTGGACCAATGATTCCAATGTGAGTTCAGTCTCTGAATGGACTTCTTTTTTCAATGGTGATATCCTTACCAAAGACTCCGTAGAAGGTGACTGGTATCTGCACATCAGAGCTACTGACAATGCAAGCAATACCAATTACTCTGTGTCCACTGCTTTTGCGCTGGATAATACCCTTCCTATTATGAGTATCACAGGTAATCCGACCAGCTGGCAGAACACCAGTGCTACTATCAACGTAACCATAGATGACCTCTCGGGTGCATCTCTGGTAAAATGGGACAGTGGCATACTAGATACTACATATTTCAGCTCGAACGGTACGACTATAGCTTATCCATATTCGTTCGAGGTCTCAGAGAACGGTAATTATACTGTATATGCCATGGATGCAGTTGGTAATGAGAATGTCACCACCTTTACAGTATCATATATTGATACTGTGCTTCCGTCAATAGATCTTGAGCCGGCTGGTAACAGCACATACGCTAAGAGCCATGGTTCCACTATAACATCCCTGGACGACCTTTCCGGTGTGCAGTCCCTTGCCTATTCCTGGACCCAGAGTTCCAATGTGGGTTCAGTTTCCTCCTGGACTGCATGTAGCAGCGGTGATACGGTAACAAAGGGTTCTGCGAACGGCAACTGGTATCTCCATGTAAGGTCTATCGATAATGCTGGTAATGTCAATTATTCCGTGTCCAATGTATTCAGGTTTGATAATGGTTTGCCTGTGATACACTTCGGTACCGATGGAAGCGATACCTATGCGAAGAGTCACAGCACTGATGTAACAGTGTCTGATGCACTTTCAGGTATCAATCAGCTTGGTTATGCCTGGACCCAAGACATTGACGTGGATTCAGTATCCCAGTGGACATCTTTTACCAATGGAGCTACCCTTACAAAGAATTCGGGTGACGGTGACTGGTACCTGCACATAAGGGCAATTGATAATGCAATCAATACTAATTACTCGGTCTCTTCGAACTTCAGGCTGGACAACACTGCCCCTGAATATACCTGGATACAGAAACCTCTGAATGCAGATACAGGAGATAGTGTTACCATCGAACTGAACGTGACTGACGTGGATTCCGTTTCAGAGTGCACCATAACTGTTGACGGTGAAGAGCATCAGATGGACACCGATTCAGGCAACTACTTGTGGACCGTTGACATCCCTGCCAGTGATTCAGGATCACTCGTAAGTCAGGTGATCTATAGCTGCACTTTCAGTGATCTTGCAGGTAATGTGGGAAGCACAGGTGATATCCTGCTAAATGTATCCATTTTGCCCATCGCTGATTTCACGGCAAGCGCAACCAGAGGCAATTCTCCTCTTACAGTAAGTTTTGAGGATGATTCATCTGGTCGGGTAGAAGACTGGCACTGGGACTTCGGAGACGGCAGTACTTCTACAGAGCAGAATCCTGTCCATACATTCGGATCAGGTAATTTCAGTGTCAACCTGACAGTGACGAATAACAATGGCACTTCCAGTCAGCTGCTCAACATAAAGGCTGCTGAGCCACTTAACTGCACCACATCTCCGCAAGACTCTGACCCGGTTTCAATATACGCTGAAGAGAAGAACTTTAGCGTATCAACCAACATCCTCTCAAGCTTCAGCTGGTACATCGATGGTGAGCCAATAAGCGGTGATGGTGTTACCATATCCTCGAATGATGACGATTCCTCAACAGTCTCATTTTGTGCTATTAACACAAGTGAGTACATCGATCAGGATGATTTCTTTGTGGATGATTACAACATATCTGTTGTAGTAAGTAATGGAAGCACAGGTATGTCAGATACTTTCTCCTGGGACTGGACAGTAACGAATTCTTCTGTAGAGGACAGTGAGGATATCGAGTTTGTGATATCAACGACTCCAGATATCACTTCATCAGGGAACATGTCATACGTAGGATTCGACACGACTGATGACGAGAACATTGATAATAGTAATCTGACCGGAAGCATTACGTTTGTTTCCTTCAATACTCCGGGTAATGCTTCTAACCTCCGTATTAAGGTTGAAGTTCTGGACAAGTCATCATTGAATGAATCAGAAGCAGGATTCTCTCAGGACTCAGTGTACCAGTATCTTGATATTAGTTTCAATAACCAGACCCTTGTTGATACAACGGGTCTTAACAGGAGTATCGAGTTCAGAGTCCTGAACGAACGTGATGGTGGCTCCCTTGCCATAACTTCCGTCATACTCAAGCACTGGGGCAATCCGGCATGGGAAAGCTATGTTCCGGAACTGCTGAGCAATGATGGTACATATTCGTATTTCATTGTCCGCAATATTTCCGGTTTCTCGCCGTTTGCAATAACAGCAAACTACGAGTACTCTTCAGGCTCAGGATCGGGGTCAGGCATTGGTAAAGCCATTGCAGGTCTCTGGTCATCACAAGAAGATTCTGGTAAGACGGGAGGATCCACATCTTCTGGTCCGGCAGGTTCTGAAGTATCAACGAGTACAGGAAGCTCAACAGGTACTGAAACAGTAACCAGTGAGAACATGCAAACCAATGATGATATCCAGGTCACAGGTGATGAAGGTAGTAACAACAGAAGCAGCAACATATTTGCCGCTGGAACCGTACTACTAGTTGCTGCAGTATTGATTTTCTTCCTGTATAAAAAGAAGAGAGAAGAAGAGAAGTAACTGAAGAAAATATGTATCCCTCTCACCTTTAAAAAAGGTGGGAGTAATATTTTATTTATATTCTTTCTATTATATGTTTTTATTTTTCTTATCCATTTCTTTTTGCTTAACAGACGTTTAAATTTGTTGATGCAGCATCAGCTTTACAAAAAGCTGGTCTTCATATATTGCTGTAAGTCTTCAAAAAAGAATATAAGAATAACATCAGCTTTTCTATAGACCCATATTTTATAAGTGTTGACTGTAGTATTTTGTTTGATACGCTGAGGTACATACCATGGAATTTTGAATCTGGAGGAGCGATGATCCCGAACTACAAATATAAACCCAGGGTCTACTTTATTGCGACCTTTATAGTCACTTATATTCTCTGGTTTGCAGGGGCATATGTAAGTTTTCATGATGATAAAAGCGGAATGTATATGCTTTTTATGCTGCCCGGGCTGATGGCACCTTTTCTGATTTCGCTTGTCATGATCTTTACGTCTAAAAATTCAGATCTGAATAAGGATTTTGTCAACAGGCTCATCAATATCCGACTGATACGTCTAAAAATGCTGCCCACATTGCTTTTAATAATGCCGCTTACTGTTCTGGTATCTATCGCTCTTTCGCTTCCTTTCGGAGGATCGTTTTCACAGTTTCAATTTGCCGAAGGTTTCTCTTTTTCATCCGGATTTGTCCCTGTATTGCTTCTTCTGTTGCTTGCTGCGGGTTTTGAAGAACTTGGATGGCGAGGATATGCCTTTGACAGCCTCCAGAGCCGGTACACATACTTTAAAGCATCCGTAGTTTTCAGCATACTTTGGTCGCTATGGCATTTTCCGCTTATATTTGTCAACAATTCCTATCAGTATGAGATATTTCATCAGAACATCTGGTTTGGTGTGAATTTTTTCATCAGCATCATCCCCATGGGAGTGATCATCAGCTGGATGTGCATAAAGAACGGAAAAAGTGTGCTTTCTGCAATCCTCTTTCATTTTGTCATCAACCTCTCACAGGAGATACTGGCAATTACCCAAATTACAAAATGTATCGAAACCGTAGTGCTTATTGTTGTTGTCGCCATTATTATTGTACTGGAAAAAGATATGTTATTTTCCAAAGAGCACCTAATCCCAGAGGTTAAAAAATGACCAATAAACCTCAGGATCTCTATTCCAAATTCCTTCTTATCTGGATTGGGCAGTTTATCTCAATAATAGGTACTGGTCTTACTATTTTTTCCCTGGGTGTATATGTATACCAACAAACCAATACAGCTTCAAGTTACGTCTTCATACTCATCTGTGCTCTTTTACCGCCCATGTTGCTAAAACCCTATGGGGGCATATTGGCAGATCGTCATGACAGGCGCCTAATGATGGTATTTGGTGATCTTGGTGCAACTCTCGGGCTTCTCTTTATATTTTTCATGATGCTGAATGGCAACATTGAAATCTGGCATATTTATCTTGGGATTGGGATCAGTTCCATTTTTTCAGCTTTTCAGGAACCCGCTTACAAAGCCCTTGTCACTGACCTTCTACCCGAAACTCAATATGCCAAAGCAAGCGGATTAATGCAATTAGCAAGTTCTGCTCAATACCTGATCTCTCCGTTCCTCGCTGGTCTCTTATTATCGGTAATTGATATCAAATTTATATTTTTGATAGACATCAGCACTCTCTTGATCTCCAGTTTCATCGTTATCTGGGTCAGAAGTATCTTAGGCGGCATAACTCTAAAGCACCCCGAACAAAACATCATGGCTGACCTTAGAGAGGGCATTCAGGAATTTTCACAAATCAAAGGCGTAGTTCATCTGGTTATTACAACAATGCTCGTGCTCTTTTTTGTCGGATTGCTTCAATCCCTTATAATTCCAATGCTGCTCAACCTGACAACAGTAAAAATAGTGGGAATCTCCCAATCCGTCTGCGCTTCAGGTATAATTCTTGGAAGCCTGTTCATCGGATTATTCGGTAGCAAACACAAACATGTAATTATATTATCAATATCGCTATTTCTTTCTGGAATATTCTTTGCCGGTCTTGGATTATCAACGAATATCATTCTGATCACTCTGGCAGGATTTATGTTCTTTGCAACCTTGCCGTTCATAAACACCTCCATTGAAGTCCTGATCCGCAAAAACATTGAAAACAAAAAACAAGGTCGTGTGTGGTCTATCATTTCCATGGTCACATATCTTGGCTCATTCGTAGCCTTTTTAGTTGCAGGTTTTTTAGCAGATAATGTTTTCAATCCGCTTCTGGAAGTGGATGGCCTATTGGCTGGAACAGCTGGTTATATTATCGGAGTGGGAGAAGGCAGGGGAATTGCTTTGATGTTTGTGATCTCCGGGGCAATGATATCTGTGATCTCTTTGTTTATCTGGCAAAATAGAGAAATAAAGGGATTAGAAGATGCGGCTATGTAGACGCCCTCTCTCCTAAAATGTATCAACAGGATAAACTGGATAATTCTCATCAATATCGGAGAGTATACTAAGAATACTGGCACTGAATTCTCATAAGAATCTCGAGGATTTCTACAGGCTCAAATTGCACGCCTTTTTCTAATCAATTTAGGTGCCAATTCTTACGGATTTGCTCGAAAAAAGCTGCGTACTTCGGCATTGAATATCTCTGGTGCCTCTAGGCTGATCTCATGGCCAACGGCAGGTATGATCACAAGCCTTGAAGTTGGAATCTCTGCGTGCAGGTTCTCTGCAACGTTCAGAGGAGAACGCTGATCGGCTTCACCGTAAAGCAATAGTGTAGGTACTTTGATGGTTGGAAGCATGTCACGAAGATCGGCCTCAGCGAAAGAAAGCAGCATAGTTCTCATCCCGACTGGATGAAATTCGGACATAATCGCTGCTGTCTCCTCAATTACCTTGTTAGATACAGATTTAACGAAGAGCGTCGGAATCCACATCTTAACTACCTGCTCGGGTGGCAATTCGGATTGTTTAAGCCCTTGTTGCAAGCGTTGTTCTACTACATCGGAAGGAAGCGATCCCGACCATCCGGCATAAGCCGAAGCCAGTATGAGAGATCTCGGGATGGCAGGATATCGATGGTATAACTCAAGTGCAAGTCCGGCACCGAATGACAGGCCGAGAATATGAGGCTTTACTAAACCTATTTCCTCAATAAATGCAGCAAGGCAGTCTGCAAAATCAGGCAAACGGAAGGTCTCCGGCGGATCTGCTGAACGACCACATCCGGGTGCATCCCAAGCCACCACTGTAAATTCATCGGACAGTTCATCAAGCTGCCTGCGCCACATCCGGCTGTCGCTAAGGCCACCGTGTAGGAGCACAAGGGGCGACCCCTTGCCCTTCCGTTGGAATGCTATGCGTAATCCACCTATATTGACCTCATCCATAGATGTAAACCCATACCGAATCTGGCATTTCCTATGTTATATACTTTATGAGCAAACTTTGATACTCAGAAATAATATGCATTTGAAGTTAAATTTGAATTTGAAGAACAGTTATACACATGAGTATCACTGCACCGGTATTACAGGATCAGGTAGTGATCCTCTTATACAGTATCGGAAGCCTCTCTGGAAGTGAACTGGCATCATCTATTATTATGTATCCGGCATCAGAGAAAATATTGTCGAGATATTTGCCGGGATCTGGATCTACGGTTATGCAAAAGAAATTAATTCCCTTGGCATTGCATTCCTTTATCGCTATTCTAGTGTCCTCTTCAGCAATTCTTTCTTTGTATGCGCTTTCTCCCCGGGAGGTATCAAAGGGTTCGCCATCGGATAACAGTATTATGATCTTTGTTCTTGCATCTACTTTGTCAAGTTTTCTGATCGAATGGCGGATGGCAGGTCCGAGCCTTGTGTTGGATGCCGGTTCCAGCACACTAATCCTGCGAGCAACGTTGTCCGATAGTTCCTCATCGAACTCCTTTATGACAAAGTATTCAACATCATCTCTTGTCTGGCCGGAAAATGCGTAGATTGCATACTTGTCACCTATGCTTTCAAAAGCCTGTATCATGATGATAAGAGAGTCTTTTTCAACATCCACTATGCTCTTTTCCTCATAGCCTATCTTTTTATGGGTGGAATAACTGACATCTATAAGGAAAAGAGTTGCAACATCCCTTTCATGCTTGTCCCATCTTAGGTAGAGCCCGTCATCGGGATTTATCCCGCATTTCTTCTGTATCAGGGCATCGATGAATGCATCGATATCGATCTCAGTTCCATCGGTCTGTCCTTTCATCCTGCGGAATGCTTCCGGTTTCATCCTGTTGAATACATGCTTGATCAAAGCTATCTCATGCCTGTACTGTTCTGAAGCATCCTTGTAGTAATCACTGGACATGCCGAAGGGCTCTATCTCGTTGACCGTACACCAATCTGTTTTATAGTCATTTATCACGGTGTCCCATTCATTATACCTGTAACTGCCCAGTATCTTCCAGTTCTTGCTAGTAGCATAGGTGGGCCGGCGTTTGATCTCTTCTTCTGGCTCTTCTTTTTCTGCTTCCGGTTCCACTTCGCTTTTGGGGATGAAGCTTCTGATTATATTCTCATGTGGATCCGAAGAAAGAGAGCCCTTCTTACGATACGCCCCGATATCCACTCCGCGGTAATCGATATTCTTCAGGACCGTATACTCTTTCTGGCTTAATGGGCCGATCTGGTCATCAAGCATGGTATATATCCTGAAGGTCGTATCAAGGGAACCAAGGATGGATGATCTCTCATGGAATATTTTATCCTCTAGAAGGGTGCTTATCTCTCCCATAAGCTCCTCTGTTCCTTTATTTATCTTGCAGGCGGGTTCATGTCCTGTCGAGAGCCATAGCAGTGATTCCATGAACTCTTCAAGATCACCTTTTGGAGCAGGTCTTGTCAGAAGCATCTGGTATCTTATTCTCTCAAGGTCTGAGCGCACTCCTTTGTAGTGTTGCATTATCATGTACTCGATCCTGGCATCTTCCAGAATGCCAAGTATCGTTCCGGCCAGTGCTTTGTTAGGGAACAGAGCTATAACATCAGCAATGTCAATGAAACCCTCAGTTTGCACTCCAGACAGATAAGTTCTTTTCATAATGGTAGTGTACCGGTTTCTGATGTTTGCCATCAGTTCCGCTGCACTATCGCGTTCTATCTTGTGAGAACTGAACTGCACATGTCCGACCTCATGCATTATGCTCAGCTTGTATATCCTGAAGTTATCTTCAAGATCACCGTATCTCCTGATCCAGGGTGCAAGGTAGATGGTCCTGCCTGCGACCACAGGATTTATGGAATTGTTTTCTTCCTCCATCTGTAACATCCTTCGGGAAAGAATGTTAAAATTGACACCTGATAAACCAAGGGCATAGTACTTTAGAACGCTTACGATCTCATTGAGTGCCGCTGACCCGGTAAGCCCTTTGATGAATTCTTTTGAGCTCTCAGATCTCAGGGAAAAATAAGTTCTTCCCTGGAATGGTTCTTCTTCAAAGATAGCTATGCCGTTCAGAGCCCACTCTTCAAGTTCACCGATATCCAGGTCCTTTAAGAGGGAAGATGAATGGGAAAAATAATCGATTGCCAGCTCCTTGTCCAGGTCAAATATCTTTATGCCAATGCCAGCCCATTTCCTTATGCCTTCAGGCCCGATGTGCTGTGCTACAGGAAGAGCCTCAAAGAGAACCTCTGCAAGCATGAGGTCTTTATCAAGCAGCATGCGGACAGTTCTGAGAAGTTCACTACAATATATCGGGCTGCTCTTTTCCAGAACGCTGAGGAAGTTCTTGTGATAGTCCTTTTCCGGGAACCTTGATCCTATAAGCCCGACTATCTCGTCTTTAGTGGGATCTTTATCTTCCATATCCTTATCCTTTAATATGATGATAGATTGTCTTGCTTCATGAATAAAAAAAGTTTGTATTTTCCGGCTATGTAGAAAAATCTATATTCAAGCGATCAGCCATGTTAACAATACATTCAAATGTGTCTCAAAGATGTTTCAGGATACTGCAAAGCCGATAGCAGGGTGATATGATGGGTGGAATGGATAGGGAAAATGTCTGGAAATTGATATCAATTGTTGAATTGCTCATTGCCATTGCGGTCATCGTTCTGGACCTGTTCATCCCGACTATCATTATTCTGGGAATTATCGCAATCTCGCTTTTGATACGCAAAGAAAAACTGCAAACTTTAGGTTTCAGAAAAAACAGTAGCTGGCTTAAGATGGTAGTCACTATTATAGTATTAGTGATCTTCTGGACCATTTTGCATCTAAGTGTATTCATGCCGGTACTCAATCACTTAACAGGAACAACACAAGACCTGAGTGCATTCGAAAACCTTAAAGGAAATTTCAACCAGCTGTTGTTCTTCCTGGCGCTGACATGGACTTTAGCTGCATTTGGAGAAGAGATCGTGTATAGAGGTTATCTCCAAAAAAGGATACGGGATCTCTTTGGGGATACAAGGATCGGGATAATTCTTGCTGTGGGTATTTCTTCTTTACTATTCGGACTTGCACATACGGAACAGGGAACAATAGGGGTCATTCTCACTTTTCTGGATGCGATTTTCTTCAGCCTGATAAAGATGCATTACGATAACAACCTATGGGCTGCGATCATTGCTCACGGGGCAAGCAACACTATCGGCTTGTTAGGATTCTTCTTTTTCGGTCCGGTGTATGGGTTGTGGTAAAGTTAACTATGTAGCGATCATCAATTTTTCTTAAAAATGCAGATAAGCACAGATGCACGTAGGCAATCCATCTACACTTATCTATATACATCGTGCGGTTCCTAATCAATTGATCCATACAATTTCTACAAGTGTCTGCCGGGTAAGTTCAGACGTTATGAATATAAAGTAATGGCTACAACTATAATTTATCTTACGGGTAGTCGTATTATTGAGAGGAGTATTGTTATGGCTGAAAACAATTGTAGTAACTGCAAGTTGCGAGCAAAACATGATAACAAGCCGAAGTCTCTTGCCGGACGATTCTGGCGTTGGCACATCAATTTTTGCCCGGGTTGGAAAAAATATTTCACGTCACTTCCATCAGAAGAAAAAGCAAAAGTTGCTGAGAAATACAATTTTAAAAAGTATCAATAAAAGGAAGGATCTTTACAACATTATGGGTAAATTCGTATTTTTTTAATATATAATATCTATATGATAAATGCTTAAACAATTCTAAAAGGAGGAGGTACCTGCCCTCTAGTATCCAGGTACCTCTGTGGTGTCATCTTTACTTTCTAATCAGGTAGCTTGCCACTGCAACCAAGAACATCAATAAGAGACGTTGCTTTCAGATACTTCTTTACACTATTATCATTCCTGCTCAGAGAAAGTTGAAAATAAAAACCTATTCGGAAGAACTATCCTACCACTGATTTATGGGGGATGACTTTTAGAAAACTACTAATAATTTGAAAAACCTTACAAAAAAGGTGCTATAAAAATGTCCTTTCACGTCATGCTGATCCCCACCTTGGGCTGTCCTGGGAACTGTAGTTACTGCTGGAGTTCTGAGGAGAAATCCCCTATAATGAGTATTGAGACCATAAAAGAAGTAGTTGAATGGCTCAAAAACTTCAGGGAAGATTCGGTTACCTTTACCTTCCATGGGGGGGAACCGCTCCTGGCAGGCGCGGATTTCTACAGAGAGGCTTTACCGATGCTTGCTGAAGGAGTAAAGCCGAAGAAAGTGGCTTTTGCCATACAGACTAACCTCTGGAAGATGACAGACGAAATAGCTGAAATTTTTGCGGAATATGACATTCCCATCGGTTCCAGCCTTGACGGTCCGAAAGAGCTTAATGATTTCCAGAGAGGAGAGGGATATTTCGAAAAAACCATGCGTGGATACAGGATAGCAAAAGAACATGGACTTTCCGTAAGGTTCATCACCACTTTCACATCTCATTCTGAAAAATATAGGGAGGAAATTTTCAATTTTTACCTGGAAAACGGCTGGATCCTCAAGTTCCATCCTGCTCTGCCTTCTTTACGCGGCGACGAACCCGAAAAATGGGCTCTTGACCCGGAAGAATACGGGAAGCTCCTGATCTACCTCCTGGACAAATACCTGGAAAACATGGACCGGATCGAGGTCATGAACATCGACCACCTCTGTAAAGGCGTATTTAGTGGTAAAGGTGCTGTCTGCACCTTCGTGGACTGTATGGGAGATGTCTTAGCCGTAGGCCCTGACGGAGGCATATATCCCTGCTATCGCTTTGTAGGCATGCCGGAATACGTCATGGGCAATGTCTACGACAACCCAAGCATTGAAGAACTTGCGAAGTCAGATGCCTGGAAGCTCATGTTCGATTACAAAGAGTACGTTGACCAGAACTGCAAGGACTGCGCCCATATTACATACTGCAGAGGAGGCTGCCCTTACAATGCCATAACTCCCACCGGCGGGGAAATAAAGGGAGTCGACCCCCACTGTGTCTCCTACAAAATGATATTCGATGAAATAACCGAAAGGGTCAATAATGAGATGTTCGGGGGTCCAAGCATGGAAATGGGCTTCTTCCAGAACCCGATGAAACCTTCAAAGCCAGGAATAATGTCCCTGATGTTTAAGAAAACATGAGTGGAATAGGTCCTGTGTAATGCAGTACATCTATATCTTTTCTTTTTTGAGTAGAGATCACATCTATTAGCATGGTGGAAGGCTATACGGAACATGTGGCATTTGCCATAATCAGTTCAGGTTGGATAAAAGAAAGATGTACAGTTTATTGCAATCCAAGGGGATTAGGTATAGGCGTTCGTTCTGGACGAAGAATATCGCTTCAGTGTTGTTAGTTTGACCTTGTTTTATGTACTGTTGGTTGTATTTTGATTTATTTTTTCTTTTTTTAGTGTTGTGGAAAGAGTTTGTGTGCTTGATCCTTATTATGCATATACATAACTTTTCTACTGTTTCCCAGGTCTTTGAACATAAGTAAGCTGGTCGAAAGCAGTAAAATGTTAAGTACAGCATCAAAAAGTATTTTATTTATACTGAAAGAGCACATCTGGATTAGATGGCAGTAGATCAGGAAGAGATTCACCGACTTAGTTTGAGTGAAAATGTGGATGATAGGTTAGAAGCTGCCAGATTACTTAAAAGTAGTTTTTCATTACTTGTTGACAAAAATACTTATTGGTCAAATTTACATAGATTGATAACTGATACAAATTTATTTATTATAATAAGTGCCCTTGATGCCATTGGTTTCGTTTTTTCTGACATCACCGAAGAACACAAAACTGCTGCTTTGTCTGATTTGCATAGACTTGTAATTGATGGCGATTCTATTGTCAGGTGGAAACTTGCTGATGTTCTGGTCTCTATTTTCTTACATGTGCCTGATAAAAACAAATATATTATTATGTCTGATTTGCACAGGCTAACATTTGATAAGGAATCATTTGTTAGATGGAATGCTGCTTACGTGCTTGTTTCGTCTTATTCTTCCATTCCTAAAGAATACAAATATGTTGTGTGGTGTGACTTATACAAGTCAATAAATGATGATGATTTAAATGTAAGATGGAGTGCAGCGGAAGCCCTTATTTCTGCTAATCAATCTCTTCCTCGCGAATACAAGTACTTTGCTTGGTCTGAATTGTATAGGTTAATAAGCGACGAAAATATGGATCTGAAAGGAAAAGTAGTCTCTGCTCTTATTTCTTCTTATGCACATATCCCTCACGAATACAAATTTGTTGCGTGGGATGATTTTCGCCGACTAACAATTGATACAGATTCAAATGTAAGATTGAAAGCTGCTGAATCTCTCAATTATGTTTTTTCATATGTTCCAGAAGAGTATAAGTCTTCTGCTTGGTCAGATTTGTATCGGATGCTAATTTCTAGGAATTTGGATGTTCTAAAGAATACATCTGTTTCTTTTAGTTCAAATTTTTATTATATCACCGATGAGTGGAAATATCCTGCTTGGAATGACCCTGCTAGATTTATAATTGATGAACATTCAGACGTTACATTAAAAATTGCTGATATTCTTGGTTCCACTCTTTCATCTGTTCCTGATAAATATGCTGCATGGTCCGACTTGCACAAATTTATCACTGATGAGAATCCATCTGTTAGATTAATAGTCCTCTACGTTCTTCGTCGTGCATTTGAATTTGTGCCCGACAAATCTACTGCTTGGTCTGATATACATAGGTTAGCAACTGATAAAAATGTAAATGTTCGGTCAAACGTCGCTATTGCTATTCGCTATTTTTTTGTATACATTCCTGACAAACTTGCTGCTTGGTCAGACATTCATAAATTTGCAATTGATGAACATCCATCTGTAAGAAGTAGTGCAGCTGCTACTATTGGTCATGTGTTTAAGTTTATACCAAACAAATCTGCTGCTTGGAATGATTTGATTAAGCTTATATGTGATTTGAATATGCAAGTTAGCTGGAATGCTGCTAGAGCTTTAGGTTCTGCTTTTCCATATGTTCCTGATAAGTCTATTGCTTGGTTTGGTCTCAGAAAGCTGATTCTCGATCGGGATCTACGTATCAGACAGGCTGCTGCTTCTGCTCTGGGCCATGCATTTGAGTTTGCCCCAGATAAATCTGCTGCTTGGAATGATCTAAGGATGTTGATTCTCGACCAGGATACACATATCAAACAGGCAGCTGTTACCACTCTCAGTCATGCGTTTGAGTTTGTTCCTGATAAATTTGCTGCTTGGGAATGTTTAATCGGACTTGTAGATCGTTCAAGATGGGATATTAGTTCAACTGTTAGTAAGGCTCTAGGTTCCGCTTTTCCACATATTCCTGAGGAGTACAAATCTACTGCTTGGTCTCAGTTAATTCAGCTTGCTAATGAAAAGCAATTGCCTACAAACGTTGCGAAGGTATTAGGTTCTGCTTTTCCATATGTTCCAGACAAATTTAATGCATGGACTGATCTCCATAAGCTAACAACAGAACCGAATACTTCTGTGAGAAGCAATGCCGCTGAGATTTTAGGTTCTGTTTTTACTCATGCTCTTGACAAATCTGTAGTGTGGAATGATTTAAATGAGCTAACTAAAGACAAGAATCATTATGTAAGAATGAGTGCAAATCATTCATTGGGGAAAATCTGCATATATAAAGCCTCCAAATCTGAAAATAGTAGCGATTCTAGAACCTTGTTAGAAGAAGCAATTAAGTATTTTGAAAAAGCTGCAGGTGAAAGTAGTTACTCCAACCCTGCAAGATTCTGTAGTATATTTTATCGTTCATTTGATGCTATTTTTTTCAAAAGGACATGTTCAAAGAAGGAAATTGACAGGTATATCACTGCTGCAAAGAAAGAAGTTGGTAAATCCAAAAGCAAACAGAAGCTTCTAGAAGCAGTTGAAAAGTTATCTGAAGTCCTTAGAACTGTACAAACTGTTAATGAAGATTGTGTTGAATACAAAGAATTACTTAAGTATTGCTCTGAAATTTGCAATTATGCTGATCGGCTGATAGATGAAAATCGTGAAGTAACACCTGCTTTTCATGATTTATATGGGAAAGTTAAACCATTATTTGATAACAACATAAAAGATCTACTTAAAGATTTAAAAGAGAAAGCTGAGGAGGCTTGTAAGGAGGCGAAGGGAACAGCTGCCGAGTCAGTAGCATGTACTATTAGCCAAGAAATACGAGGGTGGCAAGTTGAAAATCAGGGACAAATGGCAACAAGTCTTGATAATCTAGTTTTCTCTTTAAAGATTCAGATTCCAAGCGTTCCTGAAAACAAGCAAATCATCTCTAAAATTGACGAAATGAAGGATTGTATGAAAGTTGAAGATCAGATGGCAATTCTTTCGATGATAATTCCCTTAATTCCAACGATGTCAATGCCTTCAAGAATGGCTTCTCTTGAAGCAAAAGTAGACTTTATGAGTATAGATGTAGAGCAATTAATAACAACAATCAATGAGCAGTCAAACCCACAGGAATATGTTGATGCAATCCTGCGAAACCTAGAAGAAATCAAAGATGAGATTCCAGGAATGAAGAAGCAGATTGATGAGATTCTGTATGAACTTTATTCTCCGATGGATGTAGATCAGAAATTAAAAGTTGCTCTTCCAATAATTCCAATGCTTGTTTCTTATGAACTGGAAACAAATGCTCCTAAGTTCCTTGTGGACAGGATTGATGATTTAAAAAAGTTGATGATGATGGGTAAGAAATAGGATTTTTGCTGTCTGTTGTTAAGTTAATGTCGTATCAATATAAGAAAACGCAGTTTCAGTATGAATAAATTGATTTATTCTTCTTTTTCGAAGTTTCTTTTTTTGGCGGAAGTTTATTCAGATTCATTTCTTTAAATGGACATAACTCCGAAAATCCCTGATCGATTAGTTTGCAATCATTAAAATGTTCACAATTTTGACAATCCTTTTTACAGGCAAATTTTATTGTTGAAATTAATTCTACAAAATGAGTGATAGCGTTATTTTTTAATTTGTTTCCTAATTCTTTTTTGATGTCCATGTAATATTGGCTCTTTTCGGGGTCTGATTTTAAGGAAGTCCTTGAATAAATATGAAAGTACTTATTTTGAGTATCTGTATTTAAATACTCATGCATGAAATCAAATTTCGAATTTCTAAAATAATTGTACGTAAAAAAACAATTTAAGGAATTATTGTCATACTTCATAATGAAATCTGCCAGTTTATTTTTTATTAGTTGGTTATTTCCTGAATAATACTTATTTGTAGAAGGATCAACAGGGGGTTCAAATACTAGTAACAGTTTTTCCTGTTCAGTACAAAATTTGACAGTATGCATGGTTCCTCCTTTCTCTGCGGTTTCAATAACTAAAACACTTAAGGATAGTCCACTTTGAATTCTATCACGTTCTACAAAAGAACTCTTTGTACTCTTTTTACCATAGAAATATTCAGAAATTAATGCGCCCTGATTTTCAATTATTTTTTCGGCCAACTTTTCATTTTGTTTTGGGTAAACAGTGTCTAATCCGTGGGCCAACACGGCTATAGTTCTACCATTTGCTTTTAATGCTCCCTCGTGTGCCGCGGTGTCAATTCCTTTTGCCAATCCACTAACAACTGCGTAACCATTTTTTGCCATTCCCTCTCCAGAATTTGTTGCCATGTAAAATCCGTCTTCAGTAGGATTTCTAGTTCCAATAATTGCCACGCAGTTTTCCTTTAAAGCTTCAATATTTCCTTTTATATGAAGTAACTCTGGAGGATTGTCTATTTTGGAAAGCGAGGAAGGATAATAAGGGCTATTTCTTCCTATTATTTTTATATCGTTTTTTTCGGATAACTCAATTATTTCAAGAGCTTTATTCCATGCAGTATCAACTACACTGAAATCTACTGCTGGAATTCTATTGAAATTTGATTTTGCTTTAACAATAACTTTATATAAATCATGGCTATTTTCAGGTTCAACTATGTTGGATAAAGACGATATGTTTCTCAAAGTTGTATTTCCAATTCCAGAAATATTTTGTAAGGCTAATATAGGCAATGGCTCCATAGTGAATCCTTATCGCACAGTTTTCCCAAGTGCAAATTTGACAATAAGATCTGCTCCCGCTTCTTCTAACAATATTTGACCTGCCTTTAGTGAATTCCCAGATGTTGTAACATCATCAAGTAACAATACTTGCTGATTCTTAATTAAGTTTTCATTTCTAACTTCCAATGATTCAATTTGCAAATTAAGATCTCTATGTCCACCCGTTGCTTTTTTCTCCGTTTCTTTAATTCGATGCAAAACTTCTGTCCCATCTATTATTGAATGGAAACATAGTTTTTTTGCAATACTCCTTATACCAGATGGTTGAGTTCCAATTTTCCTAGAAGGTATAACACAAATCGTGTACTCAGTACTGGATAATATTTGTTGTAGCTTTGAGACAAAAAAATTAACCCCTACATCTAAATTATCTTTTACATCTAATATTCGGCCATCAGTTGGCTGATACCATGCAGGATTTGTACCTTCATCATAAGGGTGATATTCATAAAAGTAAAGTGGTTCTAATTGATTGTTCATCCACATTTCATTGTTTTCTTCATCTTTGAAGATAGTGCATTTTGTGTTATTCATCTTCTCACCAATCCAACACAGAAGAGTTTAAAACGTGTTTTTTATTTCAAAAATACATTTCTCAAAAAACAATAAACTTACGGGTACCTCATCGGATAACTTACTTTAGTACAATTCCATCGTAAATCACATTATTGTATGAAGAGGTACTTGTCAAAGTATCCTATCGCATCTCACAAGTTATTTAAATAATTTCGTAATTTGATCCAATAACACTTCGATGCAAAAGTGCTGTTGAGGCGACTTCATCGTTTATTATCCGAAGCAATGCTTTAAGCTCATTTTTAGATTGAGGTACAATCTTTATATTTCCCTCGTTATCAACATAATATTTTATTTGCTTAGAAAAGAAAGCTTTTTTTATTTGGTTATCTTCTTTTGATGCCAAATTGATCTTTAGTTGGTGAATGCATTCCTCAAAGAACTCATTATTCATAAGTTCAAAACATTTTTTCTTAGCAGATGGACTTGGTTCAACATTTTTCCACTCGACAAAATCCAGCATTTTAGATAATTTGTCGTAAGCTTCAGTATATCTTCTAAGATATCGATATAGTTCTTCGAATCGATCAATATTTTGGATAATGAAGAATGAAGTATCAGGATTTTTATTATCTAAGAAAGCTACCATCTCAAATTCATCACTAAGTAGCAAATCACGTTTACGATTAATGAACGTTATTTTTGGGTTATTATTATATACCGATGTTATAGAAAAGTTGTGATGTTTTGCAGAGTAGTAATTTTGAGGAATTGATTTTAAAAACAATAACTTTTTTTGATTTGAACTATCTAGGTCAATTTCAATTATTAAAAATGAATTTTTGAATTTATTTGGTTTCAAGAAATCATCAAAATTGCATTTTTCATTGTTCTTACGAATAAAACTCAAGGTCATTTCAAAATCCTGTTCATTCATTTTATGAAATAACAATTTACTTTCAGAGCCCGATTTTAATTCATCTACAGATTTTCCAGAATATATGTATTTATTAATTCTATCTTTGTAACCCGTTAACATCTTAATAATTTCTTCAAAACTATTGATAGAATCAATTGCATAGTGATTTGATTTTATAGATTCTTTTCCATCATTTTCTTCTCCATAAAGGCAGATGAATGGATTAATTCTACATTTTGAAATCGCATAATTTGATATTTGCTGTAACAGTGTTTCTACTTTATCCTTGTGCATTTTAGATCCCCTGTAAGATAAACACATGTTCATCAATTTCATTAACAATGGTTTTATTTAAAATAGAGGTCAAATCATAATTTTTCTTGCTAAGTAAAACTCCTTCAAATTCAATTTGGGAATTATTATCATAGTAAAAATTTATCTTGTTAATTGAATATCCAAAAATAACTAACAATGGATTTATTACAACCAAATTTGAATTGACATAAATGAGTAACATAAACAATAAAATTAGTATCATAGTTATAAGATTTATCCAATCATTTGTTGAAATTGAATATGATATATCACTAACTAATGGGATTACGATTGTTAATAGATAAGAGACAATTTCTTGATTGCCATTTGATACATTATTGATGGAAATTAGAACTTTTTCGTCTATCGATGAAAATGCATAGCTTTTCTTAAAGAATATAATGGATGCAACTGAAAGTACACATAAAATAAAGTATGTGAGAATTTTTACCATAGCAGGAAATGACTCAATACTAGAACTATTTGAAAAATAATTTCCCACTTCCCTTATAAATAAAATGACAAAAAGGAGTAAGTACGATGAAAAAAATAACATAATTTTTCCTGCTTTTTGCATAATTCTATATTTCGAATCAAGATATTAATCCTTTCTCATATCAATCTCTCACAGATTTAAAGTTAAAAACTTATGGTTCGTAACTTATAACCGATTAAATCACATTCTATTGGTCTTTCAATGCAATAGCTTTCAATCAATCGGCCTTTAACTAAAATTTATTAAAAGGAACTGAAAATAGAGATTTATGCCCACTCCGGGCAGCTTCTAGCCTCTTTTACAAAATATTGTCACAATTGCTCTTTACTATGCAACATCGTCAACTAACTGAGCTATAATTAGAAGTTCACACTTTTCAGTCACGACATAAACTTTTTAGTATGAATTTCTCTTCTACCCTTGCACTAAAACCTATATCCTCTCCAAAACCCCCTCCCCTTCACATCCCCCAAAAAAATCTCATCTTATAAACTCCCCCTTTGACACAAGGTTTATCTAATATCTTTATAAATACACGCCCATGACAGAGGTTAAGGTAAGGCTCTTTGCAAACCTTAAAGAGATAGCAGGGACTTCCGAGTTGAAGCTCGGGGGAGAGACGGTGCTTGAGGTGCTGGAAGCCCTCGTGAGGCAATTTCCGGGTCTGAAGGACAGGGTTTTTGAAACAACTACTTCTGATCCCAAACTATGTGGCTATGTGAATGTTTTTCTTAACGGTGACAATATCCATCATCTTGATGGTCTTAACACAAAGGTTAGCGACTGCGATGAGCTGGGCGTATTGCCTCCGGTGTCCGGCGGGTGATGACGGATGGACAGGATATTCAGGGAACGCATGTCCGTAGGCTTGGCCAGAGAGAAATTCCTAGAATCTATTGCTCCTATCACAAGGACGGAAGATATCAGTATCCGGGAATGTCCCGGCAGGGTGCTGGCCACACATACCATAGCTCCCAGAAATGTGCCCCATTTCAGGCGGTCTGCAATGGACGGTTATGCCATGAGGGCTGCGGACACTCTTGGTGCATCTCCTCTTAATCCTGTGATGTTAGAGCTTTCTGATGTTGTGGACGAAGGCAGATGTGCAAGGGTAGGCACAGGCCAGTATATGCCGGAAGGCGCTGATGCGGTGATGATGATCGAAGACACCGTATCCATGGGCGATATGATAGAAATAAGGGCACAGCTGCACCCCGGGAAGAACGTGGGTGACATAGGTGAGGATATCCGCAAGAACGAGATCCTTTTTAACAAAGGTCATCTGCTGAGGGCATGTGATGTAGGGGTATTGGCCTCCCTGGGTATCCGGGAAGTAAAAGTATACTGTAAGCCTGTGGTTGCCATAATTCCAGTTGGCGATGATCTAGTACCTCTCTCATACACAGAGTTGCCACCTGCCGGTAAGAGCCTGGAGAGCAACAGCCTCATGATAGGACTGTACGTGGAACAATGGGGTGGTATATCCAAGTATCATGATATAGTGCCGGAGGATATTGCTCAGATCGAGCAGGCTATTAAAGAGAACCTGGATGCAGATATGTTGATCATTTCCGGTGGCACATCCGTAGGAGAGAAGGACTTCGTTCCGGGTGTTGTATCTTCCATGGGAGAACTGCTGGTGCACGGCGTGGGTCTGAGTCCCGGAAAGCCCACTGCTCTTGGTCTAGTCAATGATAAACCTGTTGTATGTATGCCAGGTTATCCTGCTGCGGGTCTTGTGGCATTGTTCGTTTTTGGCAGGCCCGCACTCAGAAAGGTGGCAAATGCTCCCGATGTGCCCTTTATCATAGTAAAGGCACAGCTGAGCTCTAAGATCACCTCGCGCGAAGGGTATCTCAGTTATGCCAGAGTGATACTCGATGGTAAGATCGCTCATCCTCTGATGACTGCCGGGGCTGGTATCCTTAGTTCCATTGCCAAATCCCAGGGATTCGTTATCATACCGGAACACGTCGAAGGATATGAGAAAGAAAGCGAAGTCGATGTCGTGCTGATCGAATAGTGATCGAATAGCTACCGAGTAAAAGCCGAGAAATACGAATGTCCAGAGACTGGGATTTAAAAGATCTCCTGGCAATTGGCTGCGGGGGATTTCTGGGTGCAGTGGCCAGGTTCATGTTCGCACAGAGCCTGACATCTGTTCTAGGGACCCTGACCGTTAATGTCCTGGGGAGCTTTTGCCTGGGCTTGCTCATGTATCACAGTGAGTTTCTAGGTTACGTTCCCACCCGTATTCGTCTTTTCACAGGTATAGGTTTCTTGGGAGCATTCACAACCTTTTCAAGTTTTGCAGTGTATGCTTTCCAGATGAGTTTTGCAGCTTCTGTGATATTCATCTGTGCCAATATTGTGCCAGGTTTGATGGGTGTTCTTCTAGGCCGGGCATGCATGGTATATTTGGGACGGAGGCGTTAGCATGTCATACTCAGCAGTATTGCTTGTAGGAATAGGAGGCACTATAGGCGCTATTTTAAGATATCTTGTCTCTGGAGCAGTACCTAGATCATCTATTATTCCCACGGGTACTCTAACCGTGAACGTCATCGGAAGTTTTATTCTCTCATATCTGACATTCTCTGGAGCTTACGGTGAAATTGTTTATTTTGTTAATGTCGGGATATTGGGTGCATTTACCACCTTCTCTACTTTTTCATATGAGAGCTTTCGCCTTCTTGAAAACAATGAATCCCGATATTTTATCCTTAATGTCGGCCTTAATCTATTTCTGTGTCTGGCTGCTGTAAAAGCTGGTCAATTGCTGGTAAACTTAATCTAATAAGCGCCAAATAGGTGAATTATAATGAAGCATGTGATCCTTAGGATATACCTCAGCGAAAAAGATTCGTATAGAGGAAAAGCTGCTTATCATGCAGTAATAGAATTTTTCAAAGGGGCTGGCATTGCCGGGGCGACAGTGCATCATTGCCTGGAAGGTTATGGTGTGGATCACATCATTCACACGGCAAATGTGCTCAGGCTTGGTGCCGATCTTCCCATTATAGTGCAGGCTGTAGATACGGAGGATAATATCCGTAATGTCATCCCACAATTGCGTCAAATGCTTCCGCGTGAACTTATGATCTTGCAGGAAGTGGAGGTAATACCTCCTTCTCAGGTTAAAAATAGTTGAACTTTAATTTCACTTATACAGTACCAAACTATTGCCTCTTATTTCTACTATTTGTGAGGCTGTGGCGCTTGCAAGTTCATTTGCGATTGATTCGGTATCTTTTTCTTCCCTTGAGCTTTTTAATGTTTTTATTTTTATCATGCGGTTTGCTTTAAGATGCTTCTTGATCTCTTCAACTACTGTGTCAGTGATCCCGTTCTTTCCAATGTTTATAATTGGTTTCAGTTGTGAAGCCTGTGCTTTAAGTTCATATAATTTGTCTTTGTCCATAGCTGTTCCCCAACTCTTTTCATGTTCAAATAATCTGTGATATAAAATGTCATTTCTTATTGTCAAAGGTATGCAGCAGATAGAAATCAGTTTGGACCGTTTTTATTTACAGTCTCTCAGTTTCAGTTGTTTGCCTTCTACCTCATATTCAAACCAAGGTGTTGGTTTTGGAGTTAGTCCCACTACTCTTATACAGTGATGTTCTCCGCTTGCACGGATCTCAATCATGCCATCAAAAAGCTGCTGAAGAGTGGTTATTGTTTGTTGGTCATGCATTCCGTCTTCAACAACATATATTCCGAATCCTCCTGCTGCTTTCACTCTTCCGGTGAACACATGGAGGAATTTAAATACTGTCTGAAGGTTGGAGTACATCAATATCGTTGAAAGGGAATTCATACAAAGTCTGTTTGGAATTCTCTTTTTCATAACAAAATCTTCAAAGAACTGACTGATCTTCACACCAATTCCGGTCAGGTCTACAGGACTGGAAGCACGTTTTATCTTTTCGGTCTCAGGGGCTCCCATTCCAAGTGTCTTAGTAACGCAATCCACAACTCCAATATCAGATTCTGATATATTGATTCCGTTGCGGTTAAACCATTCAAAGAATCTTTCTCCGGGTTCTCGGGTAGATACGACTATTGATGAATTTCCGTTCATAAGGCCGTTATAAACTATAAGGTTCAGAAGCTCATCTTTAGAACTCATGGGGGGACCTATCATCATAATATTTGTTCCCTCCCTGATATCACCAAGGATCTCATCGAGCTCTTTAATGCCTAATGAATATCCTGTCATGCATAACCTTCTGAATGATTTTTTTAATTTGCCGTTTTTCTTCTATTTGGTAGAATGTAGCGATGTATAATATCTTTACTGGTATATAACACATATTATAGAATCTTACTTTTATACTGTTCTCCCAAGATGCTTCAAAATATGACCTGCTTCCTGTAGAATAATCTCTGAAAATGCAAGCTTTACTGCGTTTGGGGATCCTGGAAGACAAAATATCACTTTGTTATTCACCGTTCCGGCACAAGCTCTTGTAAGGACCACCGAACTACCTATTTGTTCGATACTAAGATATCTGAAATATTCTCCAAAACCCTGTATTTCCTTATGGAACAAAGGAGATACGGCTTCTATAGTTACATCATCCGGACTGAGTCCAGTGCCTCCGCTGGTTACGATCAGATTTACATCTTCATGCACCATGCGTGAAATTAGATCTTTTATGACAGCTTCGTCATCAGGGACCAATGAATAGGACATCACTTCATGTCCACTTTCTTTCACTAAGTTGTACATCAGGTCTCCTGATAAGTCTTCAGCTTCTTGTGGGGACCTAACAGGGCCATATTTATTGAACCTTGATGTTGAAACAGTAATTAGCGCGAATCGTATGTTTCCTTTTATATTTTGTTTGTGAGATAGTGGGGTTGAGGATTGCATAAGCATTGATATATTGGAATTATCTATATGAACCGCTCGACAGTCAGCAAGATATAATAAGTATTGGGGAATAAGGCTTATAAACTCCAACGTAGTAAAGGAAGAGCCTTTACTCTAGGTAATTCACCAGAGGACTCAACAGATTCAAATACCTACATTATCTATAAGGAGCCAGATTCTATTCTGGGAACTTATTCATAACACTATTAGGAGATTTTATTCATGGTAAGAAAGCCAGCAAGTATGTACAGGAACGTCAGACAACGTTCATTCACTCGCAGAAAATACATGGGTGGTGTTCCGGGAAGCCAGGTCATCCACTACGACATGGGTAGTAAAACTGAAGATTTCCCCGTAAAACTCTCCCTAATTGCCAAAGAAAGATGTCAGATCAGACATACTGCTCTTGAAGCTGCCCGTATTACTGCCAACAGGGCTGTAATGAATGCAGCTGGCCGTGCAGGTTACCACCTGAAACTCAGGGTATATCCTCATGAGGTCCTGAGGGAGAACAAGCAGGCAACTGGTGCAGGAGCAGACCGTGTATCAAGCGGTATGAGAGGCGCCTACGGAAAGAACGTGGGAACTGCTGCCAGGGTGTCCGCTGGGCAAAAGATCTTCACCGTATCCGTGAACAAAGAGAACTACGCTATCGCTAAGGATGCACTGAGGCGTGCAGGTCAGAAACTCCCCACACCCGTGAGAATAGTAATTGACCAGGGATTAGAACTTGTACAGTAAATCTATATACCGGCATTCCTGAGGTATTATATATGGATAGCTATGAAAAGTTGCTTGACCGCGCGTTAGCCGATCTACCTGATATGGAAACCACCGGTGAACGTTTCGTGGTTCCCGAGCCTAGGGTATTGGTGGAAGGAAAAACTACCATCCTGGATAATTTTGGCAACATAGCGGACGTGTTCAACAGGGAGCCGGACCACTTGATGAAATATCTGACCCGTGAACTCGGTACTGCAGGTAAGATCGAAGGAAGCAGGGCTGTATTCCAGGGTCGTTTCACCAAGGAGATGCTAAAGTCCAACATAGATGCCTATGTTGAAGAGTATGTCATCTGTTCTGAATGTGGCCGCCCAGATACACAGCTTGTCAAAGTAGACAGGGTACTAATGCTCAAGTGTTCTGCATGTGGTGGTCACAGGCCAGTCAAAAAGAGACGCGTTGTAGCTCAGGCCCCGAAAGATGAGATCGAAGAAGGAAAGGAATATGAACTGATGATCGATTCCGTCGGTTCAAAGGGCGATGGTATTGCTAAGTTGTCCAAATATACTATATTCGTTCCTAACACTTCCAAAGGGCAGACTGTAAAAGCTAAGATTAAGAGAATCAGTGGTAATCTGGCCTTTGCAGAAAGGGTTTAAAAGGGGTATCTAAAGTATAGCGAGTAGTAGATTATATCTTACAAACATATAATTTACTATTCAATACTGTTTTAACTTTCCTTCATGGTAGTGCTTGCAGGAATACTTTTTTATGAATTTATCAAATGCGGCTTTATCGAAGATGATTTTATTCTACTTACTCTGGACTAGAGTTTGATAATTCTTCATAAGGTGCATAATTTCTTTATAAAATTGTCATGCAGATATAAGTGCAAAAAGTCTATTCATATCTCCATTACAGTAAAATTTTCTCTTAATTCTGTTAGTACCATATTCCTCTTACTCAAATTTATAAAGTATGGGAGGACTTTACGGCACAACCCTTATCTCAATGGAAATAAATCTGATTCAGACACATTTAATGTAGAAGAATATCCTGCAGATGGAGTGATTCCTCTCCATGTATCAAGGATTGGAAATCAAAGGGTAAGCTCTATAGAAATCCTTAAGATTAGGGGAGTCAAAATGATGAATCTATTCCATCCTTATAGGATCACAGACGCTGGAATTATTGTTGATCTTCATGAACCCATCAGAGGTCAGCAAGCAGTTGTTTTCCGCAGCAGTTCTCAAAAAAGGAGCATATAAATGAATTCCACTGAAGTTTCATCAGAAGGTCTGGAAACTAATATCAATCTGGTGTCAATACCTGGACTTACCATTAAATTACATAAGAGTGATGCATTTATCAAACTCGAAGCAAAAGGTGGGCTAAAAAGAGCTTGTACTCCTTTCCTTGATATGATTAATTCGCGTTTGAAGGACGAAAAGCCTGCTCTGGTTACAGAAGATTATATTGTCGCTTCTACATGGCTCCCTCCCATTCCCAGCAAAGTTTTCAACAGGCTGCTGCTTGCTGAGGTTCAGACAGCACTTGGAAGGTATGTGCCCGAAACAGTCTCCTTTGAGATCACGCGTAAATGTAAGTGCCAGTGTGCGCATTGCGTCATAAGTGGAGGTGAAGGCGAACTTGACACTTCCACTGTAAAAAAGGTCATCGACGAAGCATTGGATATGGGTGCTTTCATAATCACTTTCACGGAAGGTGATCCCATGCTCCGTGAGGATATATTCGAGCTTATAGAGTATGTTGATAAGGAGCGTGCTATCGTCAATATGTACACTCCAGGTACTGAAATGACTCCAGAAGCTGCCAAAAAGCTGAAAGAAGCAGGATTATACAATCTATTGATAAGCATCTACTCTACTGACCCTAAAAAACATGATGAGGTCCGCAGGCTTGATGGTGCTTTTGAGAAAGCTACTTCTGCGATAAAAATGGGTCTTGAGGCAGGATTGCTTGTTACAATGTGTACCCATGTCTCTCCCAAGAACATTGACAACATCCCTGAAATGTATGAGATGGCAGCTTCTCTGGGTGTGCATGAATTCTCCTTATGGGAGAGCATTCCCAAGAAACCGGAAGATCCAATTATTTCCGATCTACAGCGTAAATATATCCTTGATTTCTATCAGCGTATCAACTCCACAAAAGGTGGGCCAAGGATATTTGCAAATACTTATTTTGAAGGTCGCATGCTGGGATGCATGGCAGGACAGCGCTGGATACATTTATGCGTAGAAGGTTCTGTAAAACCTTGTCCTTACATTCCGTTCAGTTACGGTAATGTTCGCGAAGAGTCTCTTAAAACTATATGGAAAAGGATACGTAAAAGCTCACATTACAGGGGAGAACGCTATAGCTGTAAGATGCATGATCCTGCATTCCTGGGATTGGTGAGGAGTATCCCGGAGAGTGAGTCTGCACCCTACGATTTCAGGCTGTTGGAAAAATAGCCTTTATCTTTTACAATAAGAACATTTACATATAACTAGGTGTTTTTACTATTGCCAGGCAGCCAGCGGCATGTATAATATTTATATCAACATACATAGGACCTAGATCCCTCATGAACGTAAAACTCGATCCGTGGAGCTCAACTAACATTGAAGACTATTCTAAATTATTTGAGGAATTTGGAATAATGCCTTTTGATGCTTTATATTCCCGTATAGAAGATCCTCACAGATTAATGCGCAGGAAATTGATCTTCGGCCATCGCAGTTATGAGCATGTGCTTGATGCAATGCAGAATAAAGACCCATTTGCCGTAATGAGTGGATTCATGCCATCCGGCAGAATACATCTTGGGCATAAGATGGTTATGGAAGAGATAATATGGCATCAGCAGAAAGGTGCAGATGCATTTGTGGGAATAGCTGATCGTGAAGCGCACTCAGTAAGAGGTATTCCATGGGAGAAATGCAGGGATACGGGCATCAATGAGTACATCGTGAGCCTCATTGCCCTTGGTTTTGAACCAAATGGGCACATTTATTTCCAGTCCACTTCGGATAATGTGAAAGACCTTTCTTTTGAACTCGGTTCAAAGGCTAATTTTTCAGAACTAAGTGCTATATATGGATTTTCCGGAGAAACAAGTGTATCCCACATGGTAAGTGCAGTAACGCAGAGTGCTGATATCCTTCATCCTCAGCTTGAGGAGTACGGAGGTCCAAAACCAACTGTTATCCCGGTAGGTGCTGATCAGGACCCACATATCCGTCTTACCCGCGGACTTGGTCACAAGATGAACATGTTCAAAATAGAAGGAAGAGAAGATAAAGACGGTAAGCATTATTTCAGTATACGCAGTAAAGCAGCTCCCGAAGGAGCATTAGAAGAACTGCATGATATCATTCCGGGAAATACAAAACTCTTCGAAGGCCATCTGGATGTTCTTGAAGCTGATGACTTTGATCAATTGTTAAAGACGGTCAGGGAAGTTGAGCTTCGTTATGGAGGATATGCATTTGTCCCGCCCGCAGCTACTTATCATCGTTTCATGTCCGGTCTGCAGGGCGGAAAAATGTCAAGCAGTATCCCTGAAAGTCATATTGCTCTTCTCGATGATCCCAAGGAAGGGGCAAAAAAGGTAAAGCGTGCCAAGACTGGAGGCCGTATGAGCCTTGAGGAGCAAAAGAAACTCGGTGGCGAACCCGAAAAATGCTCTGTGTTCGAGCTTTTGCTTTTCCATCTCATGGAAGATGACCAGGAGCTTTTGCAGATCCGTGAGGAGTGTATCACGGGACAAAGGACCTGTGGCAGCTGTAAGAATCTGGCTGCCGAAAGAATGGAGAAGTTCCTGAAGGATCACCAGGAGAAAAGGGAACTGGCCAGGGAAAGACTTGATGAGTACGGCTTATGAATATGATAATGACTTAGATCAGGTGTGATAATGAACCACCAGTATAATCTTACTACTAACGAGAAAATTGTTCTGATAAAGCTGGGGATACAAGGAAAATCAACTCCAGTAGAACTTGCGCAGATTTCCGGACTAAAGATAGAGACTTTGGTCCAGTCTGCTTTTATGCTGCAAGAGAAAGGACTTGCTGAGGTGTCGGAGCAGGTTCTGGAAACATACAGCCTTACTTCAGAGGGCGAAGAGTATGCGAGGTGTGGTCTTCCTGAAAGACAAATGATCTCAGCTATTTCCGGTCCCACTTCTCTGGAAGAGCTTAAAGGAAAAGTATCACCTAAAACAGTGGGGATTGCTACCGGATGGCTTCGCCGCAAAGGATGGGCCAATATCGAGCAGGGAAATGTAGTCCCTTCAGGTAAAGCAGAGATAGGTGATGATGAAAAGGCACTTGCTAATTTAAGCAATGGCAAGGTCACACTTGAGCAGCTGGGAGTGAATACTACTACTATACAGGATCTCCTGAAACGCAAACTTGTAAGCCGGAATGAAGAGAAGTTGAGAACTATAGGGATCACTTCTGCAGGTAAAGAGCTCGTACTTGAGGGCATCACTTTGGAGGAAGAGGTTGCTCAACTTACTTCCGAGATGCTAAAGAGTGGAGAATGGAAAGAGAAAAATTTCAGGCCCTATAATATTCATCCCCTGCCCCGTGCTGTTTATGGAGCAAAGATCCATCCATATCAGCGTCTTATAGACCAGATGCGCCAGATCTTCCTGGAAATGGGCTTCACTGAAATAAAAGGTGACATTGTACAGAGTTCTTTCTGGAACTTCGATGCGCTCTTCCAGCCACAGGATCATCCTGCCAGAGAGATGCAGGATACTTTCCACCTTGAAGAGACTTCAGATCTTCCAGAGGAGTACAAAGATAAGGTATGTGCCATGCATGAGCATGGAGGAGATCTTGAATCAAAGGGATGGGGTGGCAAGTGGAGTGAGGAAATTGCCTGTAAGAATGTTCTCAGGACACATACCACTGCTGTAACCATCAAATACCTTGCTGATCACCCTGAATCACCTATCAAGGCATTCTCGATTGACAGAGCATACCGCAGGGAAACTATCGATCCGACCCACACTCCGGAATTCGAGCAACTGGAGGGGGTGGTCATGGATAAAGATATGACTTTCGCCAATCTTCTGGGCTTGCTATCAGAATTCTATCACAGAATGGGATTCAAGGATGTGCGCTTCAGGCCTGGCTACTTCCCTTACACAGAACCCAGTGTGGAACCTGAGGTTTACGTTGAGGGACTTGGCTGGGTAGAGCTTGGAGGTGCAGGTGTTTTCAGGAAGGAAGTTACCGATCCGCTTGGCATCAAATACCCTGTGCTTGCCTGGGGTCTGGGAGTAAGCCGTCTGGCAATGCTCAAACTGGACCTTAAAGACCTGCGCGAATTGTATCAGTCGGATATCGATTGGTTGCGCAAAACTCCTTCTCCGAGGCTCTAAGAGCCTCTCTGTTATTTGCTCTACACTCTTTTAATCTATTCTCTTATCATTGGTTTTGAATTTTGCTTTGTATGCACTATTCCCATAATATATGCAGGGATGCAACCTATAGCCGTGCAGGTTTCCAGGGATATTCCGGCTGAAGTGATATCAAGGTGAAGGGGAGCTTGTTCGAACATTTCTTTTGGAAGCCCTTTTCTGCCAAGGCCAACAAGCAACAAGTATGAACTTTTCCTGAGTATTCCGTTTGCAATCTCATCAGGAGTTATGGCACGTTTCTTTTCAGGTTTCGAAGTTGTTACAATCGCTGTGCCAAATTGAGGCTGAAAACCTTTTTTTGGCAAATCGAAAACAAAGAAATGACCCTTCTCGTATAACAGACGCAGGTATTTACCAGATTCACCTATGGTGGTCTTATCGGTAACATATTCCACGAGTTCTTCGGCGGTCATATTGAAGGGAAAATCGTATAGTGCAAGTCTAAATCCAAATGCATGGCAGATGGGAGCTGCTCTTGCAATGGCACGGTAATGAGCATCCAGTACTTTGATCTTGTCATATGTGTTGATTATTCCCATTGTCAGCATATTATTTCCTCAGTTCCAGGCACATAACAGCTTGCTTGCAATTGTTAAATCTGTCGCAAGCAATACAATCGTTCCACAGTTCTTTTTTTATTGCATTTTCCAGGGCAACGAAACCCACTTTTTCAAAGAATCCCGAAGCTGTAGTGCGTACATATATCCGTTCATTGTCTTTACAGAGGGTAGAGGCAAGTTCTTTTACCAATAAAGCACCTATGCCTTTTCCCCTGTAGTTGGGATGCACTGCAATGGTATGCAGTTCAGGACATTCGTTTTGTTTGAAGGAGGCTATGCCAATTATCTTATTTTCCAATGTTGCAACAATAAAATCACTATAACCTAATCCATCAATATCAAGAAAGTAAGTAGATGCAATGCACTCAATATCATGCATATCCTGCGCTGTTGCAAGTCGAGTATGGATATCACTTGCTAACGACTTCATCAAGGCTCCCACTCCTGAAACCTTCCATGTCAAGGGTTACGTAATGAAACCCAAGCCTTTTAAGCTCATTCACAATACCTTCTTTTTTTTCTATAACCGCTGGAAAATCAGAAGATTTTACTTCTATTCTGGCAACATCCCCATGGTCACGAACTCTGAATTGAGTAAATCCCAAATTAAATATGTATTTTTCTGCAGATTTCACTCTTGAAATCCCTTCGGGTGTGATTTTTTTTCCATAGGGAATACGTGATGCAAGGCATGGAGAAGATGGCTTTTTGGCAACTGACAATCCCATATATTCGGCCATTTGCCTGATCTCTTCCCTGGTCACTGAGAATTGGAGGAAGGGCGATATAACTCGTTCATTCATTTCTGCAACAGCCTGCATACCAGGGCGATTTCCTTGCATTTCTGTTATGTTCGTACCTTCTATCACCACTTCAGAACCTTCTTTTTTTGCTGCCTCCAGGAGAAGTTCAAGTATTGATCTCTTGCAGTAGTAGCACCTTTTTGGAGAATTCTCTACAAATTCTGGTACATTAAACTCATCGAAATCTATAACTTTGTGCCTGATCCCAATCTCTCTGGCAATATTTTCTGCCATTTGCAGCTCTCCTTCTGGCAAGGAATGCATATTGATGGTGACTGCCAGTGCATTATTGCCCAATACTTCGTAGGCAAGGGCAGCAAGAGTAGAACTATCCACTCCGCCTGAGAACGCGACTAATGCGCTGCTCTTTGAAGCAAGCGCCTCTTTTATCTGTTTCATTTTGTCAAAGAACATCAATATTGTCTATCTTCGAAGATGTATATTTACACCTCGCAGACCACTAAAGATAATATATAGAGATGTCATAATAATCGCAGTTACCGGTGATAAATATGAAACTTTTTGGAACTAATGGAGTAAGAGGCATAGCTAATGAGTATATGAATCCTCGGATGGTAATGGATATTGTAAGAAGCCTGGGCACTTTAATGGGCAATAAAGGCACTGTTGCCATTGGCAGAGATACCCGAATATCAGGTGATATGCTCAAATCTGCTGCAATTGCAGGTGCTTTATCATCCGGCCTTACGGTTATCGATGTAGGTATTGTCCCAACTCCTTCCATACAGTACTATGTGCGCGATCATGCCGATGCGGGAATAGTTATCACTGCATCTCACAATCCCAGAGAATACAATGGTATAAAATTAATAGCCGGTGATGGTACTGAGATGTCCCGAGAAGACGAGGGGAAGGTAGAAAAGATATATTTCTCTAGGGAATTCAAACCAGCCGCCTGGGAGTACACGGGAGACTTCAGGCATGATGTCAATGCCAATGATATTTACATAGAAGGCATAATCAACTCTATAAATGCAGATCTTGTCAGGCAGAAGAAGTTCAAAGTAGTAGCAGATACAGGTTGTGGAGCAGGTTCTGTTACTTTGCCTTTCTTGTTGCGCCGTTTGGGATGCGAGGTAATTACTATCAATGCACAGGCAGACGGTACTTTCCCTTCACGTAATCCTGAGCCCACACCAGATGCTCTTACAGATCTCGCTAATCTCGTTATTAAGGAAGGGGCTCAGATGGGTGTCGCACATGATGGTGATGCGGACAGAGCTGTGTTTTTTGATGAGAATGGAAAATTCATTGATGAAGAAATTTTGCTTGCAATGATGGCAAAATACGTTCTTCAACAAAAGAAAGGAACACTTGTGACTCCTGTAAGTTCTTCCCAGAGAATGCTCGATGTTGCAAAAGAAGCAGGTGTGGATCTGATATGGACTGCCGTAGGTTCTATCAATGTCGCACGTAAGATGATGGACGTGGGAGCAGTATTTGGTGGTGAAGGCAATGGAGGACTTATCTTCCCTGAGCACCAGTATTGCAGAGATGGTGCTATGTCCTGTGCAAAGCTGCTGGAGATTATGGCAGACGGAAAAACGCTTTCTGAAATGGCAAAGAGCGTACCTGCATATTTCAACTCAAAAACAAAAGTAGAATGCCATGATCCAAAAGTTATCATGGAAAAACTGAAGGCAGAGGTCGCTACTGGCCAAATGAAAGTTGATACTACGGACGGTGTCAAGATCTGGTATGAGGATGGATGGGTGTTGATCAGGCCATCAGGCACCGAACCTATTATACGCATATTTGCAGAATCCAGGACAAACGAGAGAGCTTTAGAGTTGATGAATAATGGAGTTCAACTAGTGGAAAAGTATGCATAAGCTTGTCTTATGCTTTTCCTCTTGATTCTCCAAGCACGATTCCCGTTGCTATAAGGTGAGCCACCCTAAGAGGTTCAGGGATATTACTCCTGGTGGCTGTGAGCTGTACGATTTTTGCTGCATGTTCTGGTTCTATGCCTGCATGCTGGATGTATACTGGCTGTGCTCTTTTTTTTGTTTGCACTTTTGTTATTTCACCAGCCTTCAGTATGATGTCCATTCTTTTTTTTGGTTCAGGAAGATAGGCGAGGGCATCTTCTATCTTTCTAAAATTTGGATATGCTCTCATGACCACTATTACGGGGATGCCTGTCTGTTCCCATGTATAATTAATATCCACCGGATTGAAACCAGCATAGGTTACTCCATCAAGCATGATGACACGTATCTGTCCGAAATGTTTACTGGATCTTGCCATTTCTACAATGGCATCCGTACTATCCATACCATCTTTTGTAACGTATGAGCGCATCACTCCATCGAGCCATCCCCCGCCTCTGAAAAAGGCTCCGACTATCATTATCTGATCCCTTATCAATGCAGAATCATCTATACCAAGCACTCTTATCTCATTTTTTATGTGGAATGATCTATACACAAGAGTAAATTGTCCGCTGATAAAAAAAATTAATTGTCAACCACGAACATCAGCCAAACATTGTCTGTGGTTGATCGGTAATTACCTGAACGGAATACTTTACAGGTGACATTACTTTCTTCACTGATCTGAGGAAGTGATCCATTTCTACCTGTTCTCTATCTTCTCTTACAGCAAGCATACCAGCTTCCATAGCGATAGCACTAAGGTCTGCACCGCTCACTCCTTCCGCAAGAGTTGCAAGTTTCTTGAAATCAATATCCTTTGCAATTCTCATATTCCTTGTATGGATCTTGAGGATCAGTTCTCTTGCACTGGCATCAGGCATAGGTACGTTGACAATCCTGTCAAATCTGCCGGGGCGCAATATGGCGGGATCAAGTACATCCAAACGGTTGGTTGCAGCTATTATGCGCACTTCACCACGGTTGTCAAAACCATCCATCTCGGCCAGAAGCTGCATAAGCGTACGCTGGACTTCACGATCCGCACCATTGGTGTCATTAAGACGCCTTGAGGCAATGGCATCAAGCTCATCGATGAATATAATGGATGGTGCTTTTTTCCTTGCCATGGCAAAGATTTCGCGCACAAGTTTTGCCCCGTCACCTATGTATTTCTGTATAAGCTCCGAACCAACGACTCTGATAAAGGTAGCTTCTGTCCTGTTAGCCACCGCTTTTGCAAGCAGGGTTTTCCCTGTACCTGGTTCTCCAAAAAGCAATACTCCTTTTGGAGGAGAAATGCCTATTTTGGCAAAAGCCTCAGGTTTAGTAAGTGGCAGTTCAACAGATTCCACTATCTCCTGTACCTGCTCATCAAGACCGCCTATCTGGTCATAATCCACATCCTGTGGATCAACCACTTCCATAGCATTTACCATAGGCTCCTCGGTGAAGGGTATTACATCAACAACGGCAAGTGTCTGTTGGTTCAAAGCCACAGTAGCACCAGGTACCAGAGCTTCATCGTCTATGAATTGGGATACTCCAACCAGAAATTGGGGGCCAGTACTGCTTTTAACAAGTACCTTGTCATTACCAATTACATCTATTACAGTCGCCACTACAAGCGGAGCGGTCTTCAATCTATCAATCTCAGCCTGCATCCTGCGAACTTCGCGTTCGAATTTAAGTTTTTGGCTTTCTACATATCTTTTTTCCGACTCCATCTGGTCGCATTGCTCTTTAAGAAGAGTGTTGCGGGACTCCAGTTGTTTCATGCGGTCCAGCAGGTATTTGGAAAAATCTTCGTCACTTTCTGAACCAGCATATTCATAGTTTTTCCTGTCTGCTCCCGCGGGAGCAAACCTTTTAGTGTCTGCTTCACTGGTCTCGTTCATACAGCTCCGAACATTATTTAAGCGCATACGATATATAGCCCTTTCGAAAAAAGGCTATGTAGGCTTTTAAGAGTGATTTGTGTATGCAATGCGAAATATGTGGTGAAGATATTCGTGGAAGTCCTTTTAAGATTACTATCGATGGTAGCGAACTGACTGTATGCACCAAATGCTCCCAGTACGGTACCCCCGCCAACAAGCACTCGCCGGTCTCAAGGAAAGTTTCTCCGGTGCAACCGGCGTATGCCAGGCCAAGAAAACCCCAGAGGACTGGATTTGAAAAACTAGCTGAAGAAATCGTGGACAACTATGATCAAGTTATCCGGGAAGCGAGAGAAAAACGTGGCTGGACGCCGGAACAACTTGCAGCGCAAATAAAGGAAAAGGCTACGCTCATTAGGAAATTTGAACGCCGAGAACTTGTTCCTGAAGATAGCGTAAGGGAAAAACTTGAGCGTATCCTTGAGGTCAAACTAATTGAAAAGATTAGTGGCGATGACTGGAAAGGAGATAAGCTCCATAAGGGAACAACCCTTGGCGATATAGTCAATATCAAACGTAAGTGATTGAAAGGAGTTGTAAGTTAATGAGCCTTAAGGACAAGAAACTGGGAATAATCGGAACTGGCAAGATGGGATCTGCTCTCATAAAAGGCATATGTGATTCAGGCATAATCTCTTCCTCCGATATTTATGCAAGTGATGTGTATGAGGTTGGACTTGAAAAAATGAGGTCTGAATTGGGTATCAACGTATCCACTGATAATATTGTTACAGTCTCTAATTCTGATATCCTCTTGCTTGCTGTAAAACCTCAGATATTGAAGAGTGTTCTAAAACCACTGAAAGAGCAAATTACTTCTGATAAACTTGTGATCTCAATAGCTGCTGGTGTCCCCCTCCAGGAGATCACAAAGGAACTGTTGCCTGGTACGAAGGTCATTCGTGTGATGCCAAATATAGCCGCAACTGTTGCAGAGGCTGCATCTGCACTTTGTCCCGGTCCCACAGTTTCAATGGATGATGCTGAGTGCGCCCTTGAGATTTTCAGGTCTGTGGGAAGTGCTATTATCGTTCAGGAAAAACTGATGGATGCGGTAACGGGACTTTCAGGGAGTGGACCTGCATATATATTCCCTATCATTGAAGCTATGGCTGACGGTGGTGTATATGAAGGCCTGGATAGAGAAAGCGCACTTATATTAGCAGCTCAGACAGTTCTTGGCGCAGCAAAGATGGCTCTTGAGTACCATGCCCATCCCGGAGAACTCAAGGACATGGTAACATCTCCTGCAGGGACCACTATCAGGGGTATTCGGGTACTTGAAGAAAGGGGTGTTCGCGCTGCTTTCATGAATGCAGTTATTGCTGCTTCACAAAGGTCCCGAGAACTCGGCGAATAAAATTTAATGGAAAACTATATATTAAAATAGAATTTAGTAAATGTTGAGCATTTGAAATTTAAAATAACAAAATTCTTATATCGAGAACTGTAAATTATGTCTGAAATAAAAAAGGGGGATTGTAGTTTGACCAGAGGGATTGACATTAAGTCGTTTGCTGTCATAAGGGCGGACAATGCCGACAAGGTTAATGTAGCATTGCATGATCTTGAACATTATGGTCATCTACGTTTTCTATCAAAGCCAAAGCGTATCGAACCTCAGTATGCAGATAACGTTCTTGTGAGTGTGGTAGGAGTACCCCTCAAATCAAAATGCAACTCTGCAGCGCTGGTGGAACTCGATAATAATGCGGGAGCAGCTATCAGTAAGCTTCGTAAGATCCATCCGCCGGCACATATTGTTATTGTGAGTCCCAGGCATAAAGTCTACGAGGAACTGGTTGATAAGGCCGAGTTATACCCTGAGTTTGAACGTAAGTTCGCTTCTCAGGAAAGTACACAATCGGCTTACGGCTAAATGAAAACGTCATCATCAGTGTTGTTATAGTGATAGTCGGGATCAGCTATTTGCCTAAGTTTTACAATATGGGTGTATAGGCTTTCCACGTCCTTTATATCCTTTTGTACAAGGGATAGGATACGCCTTCGCAGTTGGCATTGTATTTTGATGCCATAATGGTCCAGATGCTCAGTTATCTTTTTTTCAAGAATCATACCTCTTCGGTCCCAGTCTGTTAATATGACTACCTCTTTTCCAGTGGCAGCGACATTTTCACAGATATCTGTTAATGGATGGTGGGTAACAAGTTCTATTTTCCCTTCGATCCCAAGCTTTCTTAGTGAGATCTGGTCTCTTTTTCCCTCTACTAAAATAATATTTCCTTCTCTGGAAAAACAGAGAAGCTCCTCAAGTAATTCATCAATTAGCTCAAGCCGTCTCCTATATACAAACATAGGTGCTTTGAGCGTTTTTTCGGATCCGGGTATTCTATAACTTTTCGCGTTCTTAGACATGTGATCTATATCAATAACCATTAATCCCCAGATTGATAAGCATTTTCATGCTTCTGTGGTCTGGCATACATCAGTTTCCCGATAATTTGTGATTTGTATAGATCTGTGGAATTGTTCGAACTGCTCGTAATACCGTGCCCTTTCAAGCAAACCATCAAATAGCGTATTCATGCTCTTCACCTCAAATATACGTAGGTCAAGAGCATATATTAACGGGTTCCAAGCTGGGTGAAAGTAATTGGTTCGTTTGTTCAATCACTTTATCCTTTTCTCGAGAACAGACACTGCAACATCTATCTCTACTGCTTTCAGAAGTACGGACTTCTGGCTGTTTTTAGTTCCACTGATTATATTCACAGAAGAATTGGGTATCTCAAATAATATTGCCAGATGTTCTATCAACTGTTCATTAGCCTTTCCTTTTTGTGCAGCCTGAGAAAGCTTAATTTCGATGCGTTTTCTCCAAGGGTTATACCCACTTGGAATACATGTATGTTTAGAACCAGGAGTAACTTCAAGATCAATTACTGTCCCATCACTAACCTCTCTCAATGCATCCTTGAAAGGCATAGATATAGTAATCTCCGGATTGTATATATCGATAACGAAAAAATGTGTCTATAGCAGCGATAATGCTGTGGCCTGACGCACTAACTCCGGGAGCTCATCCTCTGGAATGTCCGCAGTCCTTCCCAGTTTCCCTCGTGACAGGCTCATTTTGCATTATCTTATGTAGCGCATTATGGTTGACTGTACACTCACTGAAAGGCTCTGCCATATTCTTGTGCAAGGACCTAAAAATGCGCAATCCATGCTTTAGACTATAACTATATCAACATTGCGCACAAATATCTAATAAATCTATAAGGTCGTACGAAAAGCCTGTTACAGCATGAGAAATCTTATTAATGATCATAGACATTTAACGACTTAATTTCACAGTTTCTTCTGTGGATTTACTACTAATACTAACAAGGACACAGCAAAGAGTTTCAAATGTCCAGCGAACAGATAATTTCCGGGAAGATTATCCTGGGACCGGAACCGGAAGTAATCGAAGGATATATCTGCCTAAGAGATGGAGTCATTACTGAAATCGGAGAAGAGAACACGAAAAGTGAGAATATTATTTCTCCTTGTTTGGTGAACTCTCATACTCATATCGGAGATTCAGTTCTCAAAGATCCTATACTTGGGAAGACAGTGGGAAATCGTATAGAACGTGATCTGGATTCTCTAGTAAGGCCGCCTGATGGCCTTAAGCACCGTATACTACAGGCTACTCCGCAGTCAAAACTGGTCGAATCAATGAAAAGGACCATTTTTGATATGATCAATACCGGAACATCTGCTTTTGCAGATTTCAGAGAGGGTAGTGTTGCAGGAACACTTGCATTAAAGGATGCTCTTGAAGATAAAAATATAATCGGTAGAATTCTTGGGCGGATCAGTTTAACAGAAGGAGATAATATTAATGTTGAGTATGAAGCTGAACGCCTGCTGAAAGAATCCTATGGGCTTGGCATAAGTGGCGCTCTGGACATAAAAAAGAATGTATTAGAAACTCTAAGGCAAGCTGCAGCATCATGGAGAAAGCCATTTTTCATCCATGCAGGGGAGAAAAACAGAAATGATATAGGTCCGGCTCTCTCTTTGGATCCTCATGTTCTGATACATATGACACATGCAGAGTCAAGTGATCTGAAGCAGGTTGCAGATGAGCAAAAATCGGTGGTAGTGTGTCCACGATCTAATTTCATAACAGGGGTGGGGATGTCTCCAGTCGAAAAAATGCTTGATCTTGGGATTACTGTAGGTGTGGGGACTGATAATGTGATGCTGAATTCTCCTAATATGTTTGCTGAAATGGAGGTTTTGGTAAAGATATTTGGCATTGATGACAGACAAGTATTTATGATGTGTACGCTTAACGGTGCATCAATATTGGACATCAATGAAATCGGGTACATTGCAAAAGGCTTCAGTCCAAAGATAATGGTACTAAACGGAAGTTCTGATAACCTCATAGGTATAACAGATCCTATCAGAGGTATTGTGCGCCGGGCAAGGCCTGATGATATCCTTACAGTTATCAATTAATATGTTGTGGAGATAAGAAAATGACAGCCGAGTTTAAGAAAATATTCATTGCGACAGATGGCTCCGAGCAAAACAGACGAGCCATCGAGTATGGGATCGAACTGGCTAAAATAGCCGGGGGGAAAATATTTGTCGGCTACGTAGTGGACACAGCTGCTTTTGCTTCCATCCCTATGGATGCAGGATGGGAAATGATGTATGAGCTTATGGAGACTGAAGCAAACGAAGCTGTACAAAAGGTTGATGTACTTGCAAAGCAAGCAGGTGTGGAGACAGAGACCGTTGTACTTGAAGGTCATCCAAGTCACGAGATCATCGAATTTTCACAAAAGAATGGAATCGATGTCATAGTAATGGGCACTCTGGGCAAGAGTGGTCTTGATAGGTTCCTTCTGGGAAGCGTTGCAGAGAAAGTTACCCGCAACTCTACAGTACCAGTTCTTGTAGTAAAGGGTGTTTCCTCCAAGAAGGAGTGATGGTGGAAGAGGATTTACATGCCTAAAAACATCAAAGTTTCAGATATAATGATTAGAGATGTTGCTTGTGCAACACTTCCTGGTTCAAGGGATGAAGTCCTTGAGATCCTGAAGGCAAAAAGAGTTTCAGGTGTACCAGTATTAAAAGATGGAAAGCTTGTTGGTATTGTGAGCAGGTCAAATCTTTTGCAGAACCCGGAAGAAGAGCAGCTTGCATTACTTATGACAAGGGATCCTGTCAGTATTACACAGGATAAGGATATTACAGATGCTGCCAGGTTGATCATTGAGCACAACATTCGAAGGCTTCCTGTAGTTGAAGATGGAAAACTGATGGGTTTACTTACTGTAGCTGATATTGTTGGCGCTCTTGCAGATCTGAGTCTTACTGATCACGTAGGCCAGTACAGCAGCAATAAATCAGTAGCTGTATGGAGTGAGACGCCTCTTAATGTGGTAGCAAGAATAATGGAACTTGCTAATGTAAAGGCAGTTCCGGTTTTGAATTCTGATCTGGAACTAATTGGTATTATAGCAGACAGGGATGTTATAAGCGCCAGTATTATAGAAGACTCGGTAGAGATGTCAAACATGTCCAATGGTGCTGATGATGATCACTGGACCTGGGAATCCATGCGCGATACTATGAGTATTTATTATAGTGTTTCCAGGATAAGAGTGCCGGATGTGCTTGCCAAAGATATTATGATCACCGGCCTTGTGAAAGCATCATATATTTCTGGTGTAAGTGAGTGCGCCCTTAAGATGAAACGCAACAGGATAGATCAGCTCCCTATAGTCAATGCGAACCAGAAGTTCCTTGGACTATTAAGAGATCGTGACCTCTTGAAATCAATTGTAAATCTTTAATTTTACCCTGCCGGGTGCTTTTGCATCCGGTAATTATATCAATGGTGGTTTAAAATGAATCGCCCATTTACTTTTATAAATTCGGCCATGTCTGCTGATGGTAAAATATCCACATGGCAGAGAAAACAGGTACGGATTTCGGGAGCTATTGACTTTGACCGGGTGGATGAGTTGCGGGCTACATCCGATGCTGTAATGGTTGGAATAGGCACGGTGCTTGCTGATGATCCCAGTCTTACAGTAAAATCTGCTCAAAGGAAAGCAGAACGTAAGGCAAAAGGTCTCTGTGAGAATCCTGCACGTATTATAATAGACAGTCAGGCAAGGACCCCAATTGATGCTGATATTTTTAAAAAAGGAGAAGGTCAGAGAATAGTGGTAGTAAGTTCTTCTGCTCCATCTGATAATGTAGAGGTATTGAGGGAAAAAGCCAGGATCATTATCAACGGAGATACAAAGGTTGATCTACCGTATGCAATGGAGCAGTTGCACAATCTTGGTATCAAACGTTTAATGGTAGAGGGTGGTGCAACACTTAATTGGGCTATGCTTTCAAATGGACTTGTTGATGAAGTATACACTTTTGTGGGTAATGTTATAATCGGGGGACAAATGGCTCCCACTCTGGTGGATGGAGAAGGATTTACGGACACCAGCACTTTGCCTCTTGAAATGATATCAGCCGAGAATATAGAGGCTGGACTTCTCTTAAAGTGGAAAGTTCTTAATCTTCGAAAATGAATCTATATGGTTTTGTGCTGTGATGCACTAACTTCACAAAACCTATATCTTTTGAAGATATTATACTACTTGATAGTTTCAGGTGAATTTATGAAGAAATGTCTTTTCTTTTATATTGCACTTTTACTCATAGCCGCTTCTGGTTGCCTTGATACAACTTCCTCTTCTGGAGACAGTACTGTGGTTAGTGCTATAGTAAATGTTCAGAACCAGCAGCAAATAGATGAGGCACTCGCTTCGGGTCCCGTGCTTGTAGATATGGGTTTTGCTTCATGCCCGGCATGCAAAATAATGAAACCTACCATTGAGGAAATCGCACAGGAATATTCTGGAAAGGCTACAGTTATGTATTTAGATACACGGGAAACTCCTGAAGTTGCCATGTTTTTTGATGTATATTCTGTGCCTGACATGTTCGTCATAGCAGACAGAGATTCAGAAGGCTATCTTTATATGACATCTGACGGCAATATTACCAGAGATAGGAATATTGCAAGGTTCATCGGTGTAACTGAGAAAGACATTCTCACCCAAACACTGGACTTGGCTATTGCTTCAAGGCAGAATAAGTGATTGAGACTGACATATCTAAGAATATGGTGACTACTGATATTAGTCCTCTGGCGGTATTAATTGCAGGCATAATTAGTGTACTTTCTCCATGTACTCTTCCCTTGCTGCCTGCTATCCTGGCTTTTTCCACAAAAGAAGAAAAATATGGCCCTTTTGCAGTGATAGCAGGTTTGGTGATCTCTTTCACATCTATGGGTGCGATTACATCTGCCTTTGGAGCTTTGTTAATACGCTATATTCCTTATTTGCATCTCATAGCTTCTGTTATCATTGTCCTTTTTGGGATCATCATGCTTTTTGACCTTCAGGTCTTCAATTGGTTATCCTTCTTAACAAGTAAGGTCCATAATTCTAATAAGCAAGGACTACTGGGTGGTGTCTTGCTAGGTCTTTCTTTGGGCATCATCTGGATACCATGTGTAGGACCTTTATTAGGAAGTGTATTGGTGCTGGTGGCCATGCAGGGCAATCTGGCCTACGGCGCATCATTACTGTTTATGTATTCTATTGGTTTTGCATTGCCTATGCTCATTATCGCATATTCTGCAAATGTATCTGCTATGAGATTAAGGAACATTGCTCGCTATGACTTTATAGTCAAAAAGATAGCTGGCGTTTTACTGATACTTGCAGGATTATGGATGGCCTACACAAGCCAAATAACCTTACTTATTTAGATTTTAAAAGCAGAATAAGTTAAGACGATGCGAGAATTTATTCCTCGCATTCATCTTTTGAATTGGCAATTGCCACAAGTTCGTTAACACAAGCAACGGCAATGGGAGTTCCACCCCTTGTACCGATACATGTGATGGAAGGTATGTCTGTATCTCTTACGACTTCCTTGGACTCTGCAGCATTCACGAATCCTACAGGTGTTGCTATGACCAAAGCTGGTCTTATGCCATGCTCTACCATACGACACACTGCAAGTGCTGCAGAAGGTGCATTGCCTATGGCAACGATGGAACCTTCCAGCCTATCCCTGCATGCAAGAAAACCTGCTGCAGTTCTGGTGATACCGAATTTCTTAGCTATGGCGGCATCCTTGTCCTCATCCATCACACAGATGACTTCTGACTTGTGTCCCATCTTCGTGATACCATATTTTACCATGTTGATATCCACAAATATCGGTGCACCTTTCTTCAGAGCTTCCACACCTGCCTTTATAGGATCTTTGTTGAAATGCATGAGATATGCCATTGAAAGGTCGCCCACTGCAACCATGCAGCGCTGGCGTATCCTATCCTCTATGGTTCTGTCTCCCACTATCTGTTTAGCTAGGTTGCGGCTTGTCATGTAGATAGCCTTTGCCTCATCAGTCTGAGCGCCGAGGTCAGTGCAGATGTCTATAAGTGTGGGATCTATTTTTGTAGTGAACTCCACAAGCTCTTCAAGAGCAGGTGAACCGGACTGCTTTTTGCTTTTAGTAGTCATACTTTCTCTGATACCCCCTTGGAGTGATGATCTTTTCCCCGTTATTGCTTTTCCAGATCCTGGATTCATTATTGGCTATCAGGATAGTGGTGCTCATATCCACCCAGTCGTTATAGTTCATAACCTCGTCCAGAGTTGTGACAACATAATCCTGGTCAGTGGTTCTTAATGCATTCTTTACAAGACCGACTGGTACTGAGCCATTCTTGTATTTTTTAATTATATCTATAGCCTGTGAGAAATTTGATTTTCGCTGTCTGCTTTTTGGATTGTAGAGCGAGATTACAAAATCAGCAGAAGCAGCTGCGTTCAGCCTTTTTTCGATTACTTCCCAGGGTGTGAGGAGGTCACTTAAACTGATAACTGCAAAATCATTTACTATGGGTGCACCCAGTACGCTTGCTGCAGCAGTGATGGCTGTAACTCCTGGGAGTACTTCAATATCGACATCCAGACCTTCATGTTCGGCTACTTCCAACACAAGTCCGGCCATGCCATAAATATTGGCATCTCCACCGCTTATCATGGATACAACTTTGTCCTTGGCCAGTTGTACTGCTTTTACAGCCCTGTCCACTTCCTTGCCCATGGCGCTGCGAATGATCTCCTGTTTATCGATCAGCTCTGCTATCTGGTCAAGATAAGTGCCATTGCCTACAATGTAGTCAGAGTTCAGCAATACATCTCTGGCAGCAATGGTCATCTGAGGTACTGAACCAGGTCCAATTCCTATTATGTACAGCCTCCCTTTTCCAGCAGAGGTCTTATTCTGCGATTGCGATTGTGATCCTTCCATATACCTTCTTCCTTAAGATTAATTCCTTTTTTTTAGAAAGCGCCAAGGCAGATGGTTCTGCCACCCCTGTTAAACCGAAACGATTTGCCTGGGACCCAGATGGCGCATCATAATGATTAATTTCGTCATCGGAAAGGAATTTTATCTCCTTCCCAAGTAAAGTAACAGCTTCAAGCAGGCCAGCCTCATTTTCCTTTATCTTTGAGGAGGCAAGCATGTCAATATCTCCAATATTTTTCCCCACTTCTATAAGTGCAGACTCAATGGCGGATATGACCTCTTCTTTGTTGACACCTTTCCTGGCTCCGATACCTATGATCATCTGTTTCCCGCCTTTTCCTTTTTCAGCACAGATACATCATCACCAACTATCACGATCCTGGGACCCTTTATCTCAAGCACTTCCACATCCTGTTCCAGTAGGGAACAGTTGACCTGCCGAGTGGAATCCTTGTTAACGATATCACATCCCAGAACTTTAGCAATACCTTCCACAGAGTTACGGTTATGAACTTCTGTGGCTGTGGTGATGACTGGTATAGCACCTATTTCGGAAATCCTGCGGACCAGCTCGTTGGCGCCATGATGCCCTCCAAGAAGGGAAATAGCGAAGTTGAGGTTCGAGTCAACTACAACTACAGCCGGATCTTTCCATTTATCCTGGATAAGTGGTGCTATATCCCTAACCACGATACCAGTTGCAAAGACCGCCACTATTGCATCATATTCTTCAAACGCCTTTCTGAAGATCTCTTTTCCATATAGAAGAACATCAGCATCTAGGTGCTTAGCTATACGCTCGGCGATCTCCAGATTTCTTTCAAACGTTATGACAGCGGTTCTTGTGCTACTCCGTATAGGTACGACCTCCCATAGTTCTTTGGGTCAACTACCCCTCCGATGAGAATCATGGCTGAGCGCTTTATGCCTTCATCCTTGACCTTCTGAGCTATATCGGCCACAGTACCGATGACTATTTTCTGATCAGGCCAGGATGCATGGAAGACCACAGCCACCGGGGTATCAGGACTGTACTCAACCTTTTTCATGATCTCTTCTATCTTTTGAGTACCCAGGAATACAGCCATTGTGGCATTATGCCGGGAAAGTTCCTTTATCTGGTCTTCTTCCAGGGTCTTGCCTGCTGGTCTTGTGATAATCAGGGTTTCTGTAACGTTGTTCAGGGTCAGCTGTGTCTTGAGCGCTGCTGCGGTTGCAAAGACTGAGGAAACGCCTGGGATCACCTCTACCTCAACGTCAAACTTCTTCAATTCCTCTATTTGCTCTACAATAGAGCCATAGAGTGATGGATCGCCGCTGTGCAGACGTACTACTTTTTTACCTGCATTGAGGGCATCTACCATCAGCTTGTTTGTCTCATCAAGAGTCAGTCCGTAGCTGTCCACTTTCTCTCCCTTTGAATAATTAAGCACTTTCGGGTTCACGAGGGAACCAGCGTATATTACAAGGTCCGCTTGTTCCAGAAGTTCCTTGCCCATAACAGTTATGTACTTAGCATTACCCGGGCCTGAACCCACAAAATATACCTTCCGAGCCATTGTATTTTTTCCTCCATTATGTCTTTTGCCCGAACACTATGCTGAAGTAGTTGCCTTTCTCCGGGATCTTTTCCATTTCCTTGATGATGATCTCGTCGTCCATGAACAGACGCTGAGCAAAAGTAAATTTATTGTAACCCTCTTTTTTCATGGAGTCTATGATCTCGAGTGGCTTTGTTGCCTTAAGAACAATCTTATATGTTTTTTCAGAGCCATCACTTACTTCAAATGAAGCATCGACCTCTGCATCGGCTCTTGAAGCAAAGGATGTAATAGAGCTGATACCTGGTATTGTAGCTGTCTCTACATCAGGGTAAAGTCTATTCATCACTCTTTTAAGATGTGTAAAAGTTGAGAAGAAATTCGGATCGCCTATAAGCCCAAAGGATACAAGGTTATGCCTGGACTCCTCTGCTATGAGTTCTGCGTTCTTTGTCCATACTTCGTTGAGGACGTTATAATCGGTAAGCATCGGGAAATCAAGGATCTCCGCTTCAGCATAAGGAGCAACAAGCTCAGCGGCCAGTCTGCCAGGTACATAGACTTTGTGGCTTTTCTTAAGGGTCTCTACAGCCTTCAATGTAAGAAGTTCCGGGGATCCCGGTCCAAGTCCAACTCCAATTAGCATTTATATGATTCTCCTCTTAATTCGTTTTGTCTGTTCCTCCGACAATGATATACACCGGATTTACAGGCTTGAACATGGTCTCGCCCACAAGGTCGACCCCATGTGATACAATTACATGGAGTACCTCACGGAATATACCAAGTTCCTTCATCCTCTGTATTACCCTTACTACGGTCTCTATACGCACAGCGTCCACGACTATACTACGGGCATTCTTTGCTGCAAGAGCATCCAGCACCTCCAGGATGTTCTTAGATCCGCCTACGAAAGCACAATCTACTTTTTCCGCTTGAGCGATGACCTCAGAGGATTCACCGAAAACCAGATTCACGTTCGGTATCTTAAATGCTTCGAAATTCTTCTCTGCTACTTCAATAGCTTCTTTCCTTGCATCTATTGCAGTGATGTGAAGGTTCTTAACAAGTGAACTTGCTTCTATCGACACAGCACCTGTACCACACCCTACATCAAAGAACATATCGCTGTCCCTTAGTCCTAACTTGGAGACCGCGATAGCGATTATTTCTGGTTTTGTTGGGCCACCGCTTACACGTAAAAGATCAAACATGTTCCACCTAATTTAAGTAAACTGGAGTTCTGGAGTTAAGTAGATATAAGTTGTTCCTCATAAAACTTGTGAGAAATCTTCGTTAACACAAAAGCTTTCCATGTTAAAAGGTTGTTGGATATGACTGGCAAAAGTACTAAAAAATTACTGGTACTGGGGACTGCCTCGGATGTGGGCAAAAGCATAATGGTCACAGGCCTTTGCAAGATCCTTTCAGAGAAATACCGAGTGGCTCCGTTCAAGGCCCAGAATATGAGTCTCAATTCCTGGATCACTAAAGATGGTAAGGAAATAGGCATAGCACAGGCTGTGCAGGCCAAAGCAGCAGGTGTTGATCCTACTGCAGATATGAATCCGGTGCTCTTGAAACCCAAAGGTGACAGGACTTCACAGGTTATTATCTTGGGTGAACCCTTTGCTGATAAATCGGCAGGTAACTACTATGATTCCATCTCGGAAACCATGGAAGTGGTGAGAGGAGCTCTGGATCGTCTCGGTGAGAAATATGATCTCATTGTTATGGAAGGAGCTGGCGGAGCCGCGGAAATAAATCTCTATGACAGGGACATCGTGAATGTGGGCACAGCAAGGCTCACACAGGCGCCGATAATTCTGGTGGGCAACATCGAATCCGGAGGAGTGTTCGCAAGTCTCTATGGCACAGTTGCACTTTTGCCGGAGGACATACGCGGCAACATAAAAGGTTTCGTTATCAACAAATTCAGAGGAGACCCGGCTATCCTGGAGCCAGGGTTGAGGCAATTGGAAGAGATGACAGGCATCCCTGTGTTGGGTGTATTGCCATATTATAAACTAAAAATCCCATCTGAAGACTCCATGGCAATCTATTCAAAAAGCAGGAACACTTCTTCAGGTTGCCTGAACGATGTAGAGATTGTAGTGATCAGGCTGCCACGCATATCTAATTTCACAGATTTTGAACCCTTGGAGCGCCTGGCAAAGGTGAGGTATGTGGAGCTGCATGAGGACCTTGGAACTCCTGATTGTATCATTATCCCGGGTACCAAGAATACTATCAGTGATCTTTTAGACCTTAAAGCAAGTGGAATGGATAAGCAGATCCAGAAAATGTATGGTAAGGTACCAATTTTTGGGATATGCGGCGGTTACCAGATGCTTGGTAAGACTCTACATGATTCTGGTATAGAAAACGGCCGTGAGGCAGATTATGAGGGTCTGGGGCTGCTTGATGTGGAGACGGCTTTCGGTGAGTATAAGAAGACCACTACTCAGGTTAAAAAGAAAGTAGTTGCAGAGGGACCGATATTCCGGCATATCAAAGGTGAGGAAGTTTGGGGGTACGAGATCCACATGGGTAAAACAATGACTCTCAGAACCGCTTTTGGTGATGATGGCAGCATCGATGAGACTGGAACTGTCGTAGGCACATACCTGCACGGACTGTTCGATAACAGCAACATAAGAACTGCTCTGATGATCTATCTGGCTGAAAAGAAAGGCGTGGAGTTCCATCCTGAAGAGGCAACCACCGAAGAAGAGGCATATAATGAACTTGCAGATATCGTACGTAGTTGCCTGGACATGGACAAGATCTATGCGATGATAGAAGGAAATTAAATTTTCAAATTTAAGAAGATTTTATTCTATGTGGTCAGAGATAAAGTCTTCTGTAAAACATATGAGTGTGAAACTTAAAATTGATATGCAGTCAAATGTCTCCGATCTGTTGTTCTGGGTATATTTGACTATCCTGTTTTTTCCAATGGATTAGGCATAGTTAAAAGCAACAAATGTCTTTTATAAAGTATTTCCAATTCCAACTGAAATAGCATTCACATTTCTAATTTTGTCCAAGTAATTATACAAGTCGATCAAATCAAAGGCTTTGTATTTTACATAATATGCAATCATCTGCAGAGAAAAGTATTTTCAAGCTTTCATTCTTCAGCTAGTCAATAATCTTATCTATTTTATTTGTTATCTCCATACTTATCCTGATGATGTTTGTTTCGTCATTTTCACGTAAACATTTTTCATATTTTTGATGAATGTCACTCTTTTTGCACGTATTTTTCAGTTTTAGTTATATTTGGTACATTTTTGTCGAACGGTTAAGTATTTATACCATCCATCTACTTATACATCAATGTACAAATTAAAACATTGATGTCTTCAAAGGTGTTATCATGCAGTCATACATACAAAAAGTAAGTGCAGGTGAGAACCTGACATTGCAAGAGGCTGAGAAAGCGATCACAGAAATTTTCACACAAGCTACTGATGCTCAGATAGCTGGATTGCTCATGGCTTTGAAAATGAAAGGTGAGACTGCTGATGAGATAGCTGGGTTTGCATGCGGCATGAAGAAAGCTGCAAGAAGCATACACCCTGATGTAAAAGGCACACTTGTGGATGTAGTGGGAACCGGAGCGGACAGGCACAAGACCATCAATGTTTCCACAGCTGCTGCAATTATTGCTTCTGCTGCAGGAGTGAACGTAGCAAAGCACGGCAACCGCGCGATCACTTCCCTTTCAGGCAGCGCAGACGTACTGGAACAGCTGGGCATAAAGATCGACAAAGACCCTGAATCCGTAAAGGAGTCAATCGAAAAGATAGGTATCGGATTCATGCTTGCTCCTGTGTTCCATCCGGCAATGAAGAGAGTAGCAGGGGTTCGGAAAGAAATGGGTGTAAGGACAGTTTTCAATATCCTCGGCCCTCTTACAAATCCAGCAAGCGCTGATGCACAACTTCTAGGCGTATATGATCCCGGGCTCTGTGAGATTTTCGCACAGGTGCTTAAGAAGATGGGTGCAAAGCGGGCCATGATTGTACACGGAGACGGAATGGACGAGATCTCCAATATCTCAGAGACCCAGGTAGCGGAACTTAAAGATGGCAAGATAAAGACATACACTATCTCCCCTGAAGAACTGGGCATCAAGAGAGCAAAAGCCACAGATATTGTAGGCGGCACTCCTTCTGAAAATGCGAAGGACATAATCTACATCTTCAAAGGAGAAAAAGGACCTAAAAGAGATCTTATTGTGATAAATGCGGCAGCTGCCCTTTATGTTGCAGGTGCAGCCGATTCTCTGAAGGAAGCCATACCCATGGTGGAAGAGGTTATCGATTCAGGAAAGGCCATGGAAAAGCTCAGACAGTTCAGCGACAAGACCTTTGAAGGCATAGAATATGAGAGTTCCTGTAAGAGCGAAGATCTGCGGCATGCAGTGTGCTGAAGACATTGAGATGGCCGTCAAGTACGGAGCAGATGCTGTGGGGTTCATTACAGAAGTGCCTGTAAACAGCCCCAGGAAGCTTGATGCTGCAACTGCATCATCTCTTATCTCACAGGTGCCGTTGTTCGTAGATTCTGTACTTGTGATCATGCCGGAAAACGGAGAGGAAGCTGTGGAGCTTATTGACATATGCAAACCGGATATCGTCCAGCTGCATAATGACCTCGTACTTTCTGATCTTGAATATATAAGGGATAATGTCCGGCAGAAGATCATCAAAACCTTTTCTATACCTGTTGCAAAACAAAATATTGTTGAAGAGACACTTCCGTCAATAGATTCAATGGAAAAGCTGTTTGAGAACGATATCATAGATGGCATGCTGCTTGACTCAAGCAAAGCCGGGCAGGTCGGTGGAACTGGCGTTGTCCACGATTGGTCTGTGAGCGGGCAGATCGTAGAGAGAATGGAAGCTCCTGTGATACTCGCAGGAGGTCTCAATCCCGAAAACGTCCTTCAGGCAGTGGAAGAAGTACGGCCCTATGCAGTGGATGTTGCATCGGGAGTTGAGAAAAATGGTAAGAAAGACCCTGATAAAGTGAGCAGGTTCATTACACAGATAAGGTGTACAAATGGTTGAATTTGATCTTAATAAAAATGATTTTATTTCTCTTGTAGAAAATTCAAAAACACCTGCAATTGTACAGCTCATGGCAAAGGTGGAAAGCGTTTGCAATCCTTTGCAACTGTATGCTACATTGCAGAATGCAAATTATTCATATCTTCTTGAATCGGTGGAAAAAGAAAAAAGACATGCAAGGTACTCATTTGTGGGTTCTGAACCTGAAATCGTGGTGGACATTAAGGATAAGTATCTTACCATCGATTGCCAGAAGAATTCAGAGCTTTCAAAGTTCATCTATGATAAAGTAAAGGCTATGGGAAATACTGAATCTCTAATAGGAGGCAGGTTCAGGGTAAAAGTCAAGGAAGGCAGCGATGATCTTGCTGCATTCCGTGAAATATTCCCGACAAGTAACAATGTTGAGCTCCTTAATCAGAAGCGTTTTGAGAGACAAACATTCCTCGGCGGTGCCATTGGTTACAACAGTTATGACCTTGTATATGATTCCTGGATAGGCCGTGAGAAGAAGGATGATGCTGACACGCCTGAGATGCATTTTGCCATAATGACCAAGACTTTTGTCTTTGATCACATCACCAACGAGACATATTTGGTTATTACTCCTTTTGTAACAAAGGAGAGTGATCTTGAAGCAGTGTATGAACATGCTTTAGCAGATGCACAGCTCATGGAGCGCTCATTGCACATGTCCTCTGTGATAGGCATAAGTTCCGATATACTGGGTAGAGTAAAGTCTGAGGAACCAGTACCCAGTACCGATCAGGAAACCTTTGAAAAGGCGGTACTTACTGCAAAGCAGCACATAATTGACGGTGACATTTTTCAGGTAGTGCTTTCACGCAGGTACACCGTAAAAATGAGTCAGACCCCTTTGCAACTCTACATACGGCTCAGGGACATCAACCCAAGTCCATATATGTACATTTTCAACTTCAAGGACATCGGTATCGTAGGTGCAAGTCCCGAGACCCTCATGACGGTCTACAACAGAAAGGTCATCAGCAATCCCATTGCAGGCACATGTCCCAGAGGTAAAGATGAAGAGGAGGACACACAACTTGCAGCCCACATGCTTCAGGATGAGAAGGAAAGAGCAGAGCATATCATGCTTGTAGATCTGGGACGCAATGATGTGAGAATGGTTTCAAAAGGTGGGACTGTGAAGGTTGATGACCTCATGAGCGTTGTCAAGTATTCGCATCTCCAACATATCGAGAGTACTGTAAGTGGAAAACTGAGAGATGAATGCGACCAGTTCGATGCTACTCGTGCCATCTTCCCAGCAGGCACGTTATCCGGAGCACCCAAGATAAGGGCAATGGAAATCATAGATGATCTGGAACCTGCATCAAGGGGCATATACGGTGGTGGCGTTGGGTATTATTCCTGGAACGGTGACGCCGACTTTGCTATAGTCATCAGGACTGTTCTGATCAAGAACAATACTGCCTATGTGCAGGCTGGAGCAGGCATCGTGGCTGATTCAGATCCGACATACGAATATCTGGAAACCGAAAGGAAAATGGCTGCAATGATAAAGGCCATCGGAGGGAAATAATGAGGGTACTGTTCATCAACAACAAGGATTCTTTTGTTTGGAACCTTGTGGACTATGTTTCCCTATTCGAACCGGATACTATAGTCGTTCCGAATACTATTTCTCCGGATGAAGTAAGGAAGATTAATCCGGATGCCATCGTAATATCTCCTGGTCCGGGTACACCGCATAAGGCTGAAGATGTGGGAACTTGTCTTGATATTATAAGGGATTTCGGTCCTGAGATCCCTGTGCTTGGTGTATGTTTCGGTCACCAGGCCATCAACACAGCTTTTGGAGGATCCATCGGACATGCAAAAAGTGGCCCGATACACGGCAAGACATCTGGCATCAGCCATGAAAGTTCACCTCTCTTTTATTGTGTGCCACAGACCTTCAAAGGTGGAAGATATCATTCCCTTGCAATTGAAAAGCTTGCAGATGAACTAAAAGTGACGGCAAAGACAGAAGATGGCATTATCATGGCAGTGGAGCACATTAAGTATCCCATATACGGTGTGCAGTTCCATCCGGAATCAGTGCTTACTGAAAACGGGATGAAAATCGTCGAGAACTTCCTAAATATAGCTGGCATGCATAAGGATTAAGCCTTTTCGTGTTTATTCAAAATCATGCTTATCGGAATCACAGGAACACCAGGAACGGGTAAAACATCGGTCACAGCGCAGCTGGAAAAAAAGCCCGGATACCAGATAATCCACCTCAATGAACTTATAAAAGATGAAAAACTCTATTCTGAGGTGGATACTGAAAGGGATTGTGTTGTAGCTGACATGGATCTAGTGGAGCAGAGGGTCATGGAAAAGGTTAACAGGTCCAGCCCTGTTACTATATTGGACAGCCATCTTTCCCACCATATTGCTGATATTGTCATAGTGCTGCGGACATCTCCTGATAAGCTGCGGGAAAGGTTACAGAAAAGGAACTATTCTGAGAACAAAGTCCAGGAAAACCTGGAAGCAGAGGCTCTCGATGTAATCCTGTTCGAATCAGTGGGGTGGTGTGACAAGGTCTTTGAAATAGACACCACTAACCAGACCATTGAGGAGACCATTACGGATGTTGAAGAGATCCTCGATGCTCTGCTCAAAGACCGGGATGAACAGGTGACAGCAAAATACAAACCCGGTTCTGTGGACTGGAGCGAGGAATTTTTCGCATAGTTTATTGAAGCAGAAATTATCGAAACAGTTTTAATGTAGTGATTTTTAAACCTAGTCGCTAGCTGTATATTGTTTATTCACTAATATGCTTATATCCCTTATTTCTCCAATGCTTTTTGTATTTGTGGGTTCAGTTTAGTAAATTTTCAATAACATGGCTTTCAATTTCTCCAAGAAACTTACTTTGCGAATCTATTTGACTGTATATAATTAGATCTTCCTTTGATCTGGTCACTGCTACATAAAAAAGCCTTCTTTCCTCTTCTTCTCGATCTTTTTTCCTTCCTCTGGTAGCAGGCTCAAAAATATCAGGATTCTCCTTTCTACAAGGGAAACCATATAGTCCATCTACAACATTGAGCAAAAATACAACTCTTGCTTGCAAACCTTTACTTGCATGAACAGACATAAAACGAATCTTTTTATTTAATCTGTTTTCAAAGGAAATGGGTACATCATAAGTTTTAGAATATTCTTGTAACTTCTTTTTCATTATAGGACTATTTGCTATCCTCGACAGGATCATAATATCTTCTTCCTGGTACCCTTTTTGCAAATAACCATTTATAGTAATTACACAATGTTGAGCAATTTGCGTATAGTAATCATTCACAAAGTGAGAGTTGTGGATTGAAATATAAACTCTTATAGGCTTTATACTATTATTTTGAGCAATGGCATCCTTTTTAAGCTGAGCATCTCCGTTATGCTTTATAATTTCTGCTCCCGTATCCACTATTGATTTGCAGCTTCTATAGTTCACAGTCAGGTAAGTTACTGCAGGATGGTCGAAATACTGATCAAAATGAACGAAAAAATCAAGATTCGAACCAGAGAAGGCCATTATACTCTGCCAATCATCCCCCACACAAAAAAGTTTACAACCATCATTTTTTTCTATTAGCGATTTGATGAGTTCATATCTTTGCTGACTGATGTCCTGATATTCATCAACAAGAATATGGTCAAACCTATTTTTGTATAGACTTCCATTTTGCTTGAGATTTTTGACTGCAAGATTTATCATATCTGAGAAATCGATTTTGTTCTCAGCCCGCAGTCTGTTCTCGTAACTTGAATAAACGTTAAGAGCTATATTCGCAAATTCTATTTGCTTTGGAGACCAAAATTCATTCTTAATTCTTTGTTCTATTTCTGCCGGAGTTAAATTGTATGTTTTGGCTATAGTTATAAAGTTACCAATATGATGAGGAAGATATCTTACAGAAACTACGCACTCCTCCCATACTCTGTTCACAAGCTTGTCATATGCAATATGTGTAAACTCAAAATTTTTTCCAGGGTTTTTTTCATTTAATGCTTTTAGCAGTCTGTCTTTCAAAATCTCAATGAAATTTATTTGTATATAATCTTTATTTGATGTTTCTACAAGCAAATATTTTTCTTGCTCTGCAAATTTCTTCTTTTTTTGCTCCATGCCTTCTTTGTAGTCTTTTGCAGGATTCTTCCCTTCAAACCATTCAGGAACGTTTCCGTATTCGTCTATAGCCCAGTGTTCAAGATAAATATTATAATCCGGGAAGAAAAAATCAGGTTTCGGAATATGAGTATCTCCATTTTCCTTCTTATACTCCATCCATTCAGCAGGACGTTCGTATAGAACTTTCACTCTTTTTCCATTTAGATCATGAGTTACAAAAAAGTTGAGAATCTCTCTTTCAGCTTCACTTTTCACTTTGGTACCATCTAAGGCCGTATAAGTTAAATTTCGCATATATTCGTAATATTGCTCTTTTTCATCAAAATCCGATTTTGACTTACGTATTTCGCTGTCTCCATATGCTTTCATATAATTAACAATCTCATTTTGAAACATATTGTCTTTTGTCTTTTCATTAAAAATTGTAAGGACAAACTGTTGCTGCTCAGTCTCATCAGCAATTCGAGGTGCATCCATACCTGAATCCCTGTATGATTCCATTAGAATTTCACGACCCAATGAGTGAAAAGTTTTAATCTTGGTGTCAAAACCAAATCGTGAGTCTAATCTATCATGTACTTCTCGAGCAGCTTTATTTTGAAAAGCAAGAACAAGAATTCTTTCAGTATCTATTGTATCCGGTTTACGTTCGATTAAATAAGCTATTCTTGTAATCAGGACTTCTGTTTTTCCTGAACCTGCTCCCGCAACAACTAAGTTATGAGTATCGTCCGTTACGACTGCAACCTTTTGAGATTGATCTAATGGGAAAGAAGATTTCTTGAACAAATAGTCATATCTTGATATTCGCTTTTCAATAAAATCACTATTATTGTAGTTTTCAAAAACATCTTTTATCGAGGTAATTTTTTGAATAGATTCATCAATAAAACTACAGAACTCATCACTTAAAACTATTTTTTCCTCCTCGAAAAGTTTAAGGTCCTTTAGGTATGAATTACACTTTTCGACGAACTTTACTCTTTTATGATATGTAAAATAGGTATGAGTTATTGAATAGCGATCATTAATCAGTTCCTCGATTCGAATTTTAGTCTCTGCTTCAATATTGTCTAAAATTTTTCCTTTTATTGAAGCAATGTTTTGAAAAGACTCTTCAATAAAGTCATTGAATTCTTCATTATGAATTATTTCATTTTTCTTGAGAATTTGGAGATTGTCCAAGTATGAATTACATTTTTTGATAAATTTTACTTTTTCATAATGTGTAATACATTTTTCAGGAACAACCATTAGTTTTTTGGATTGATCTTTAACCCATTTCTCAATATCACTTAATATTTTTCCTCTAATTGAAGCAATTGCTTGAATAGAACTGTCGATGAAATTATTAAAGTCATAATTAAAATGTATTTCATTTTTCTCTAGAACTTGGAGGTCCTCTAGGTATGAATTGCACTTTTTGACCAATTCGACTCTTTTTGCAATATATGTACCATCTACCGAACCACTATTACCAATAATTAACTCATTAATTCTAATTTTAGTTTCTTTTTCGATATTATCTATTATTTTGTCATTAAGTGAAGCAATCACTTGAATGGACTTATTAATAAAAACATTGAAGTCATCATTAAAATGTGTTATATTTTTCTCGAAAACTTGAAGGTCACTCAGGTATGAATAGATTTTTTTGACTAATTCGATTCTGTCGGGATAGGTAATATATTTATCAAATGTATTAGTATTTTTCAAATCGTCGATTCGGATTTTAGTCTCTGCTTTAATGTCCCCCACGATTTTTGTTTTTATTAAAGCAATTGTTTGAATAGATTCTTTAATTGAGCTATTGAAGTCGTTATCAAAAAGTGTTTTATTTTTATCAAGAACTTGAAGGTCATCCAGATATGAATTGCATTTTTTGACTAATTCAATTTTTTCATGGTATGTAATAAATGCATCAGTTGGATTATAGTTATCATTGAATTCTTTTGTACGAACTTCATGCTCTTTTTCAATATTACTGATAATATTTTGTTTTAATGTAATTAGTTCTTTCTTTTTCTTCTTAGCACTTTTAGCTATGAATATACCAATGATTAAAGGGATTAATAGTATACCCGCAAATATCAGACGATCCTGCCGTTTGGTTTCTGATACTAAGGATTTAAGCTGTTCTATTTTTTCGTATGACATCATATTTACCGACTATGGAACTGAAAATAAACTGGGCTTACAATTGTGGATCTAAAAACTTTTTCTTGTAAAATGATTATAATTAATGTCATACTTCTTTAAGTGAAGCTTAGACGCTTCTATCTCATAAAAATTTGCTAACTTAAATATGTTTCCTCAGTATAACTCATATATTTTCTGTACATATGTAAAAAAAGTCATGTCTATATACTTTCCTTGTTTTTCGAACATTCCTCACCTTAAGCTTTCCGTATATGGAATTTGCTAAAAAATCGGCTCTGTAGAATACTTGAGCTTGTTTCAAAACTCCTACTATTCTTCTTTTGACTCAACAGGCAAACAATGAAAGCTCTGTGAACTATAATTAAATTCCATTCAACAGAACTTTGATTAAATGAATGCAAAATGAGTTTTAAAACCACTTCCTTATTAAAATCAACATTATTAGCTTGGAATGGAGCGATATATACAGACATTTTTGAAAATCAATTTGGTTAGTTCCTCGAAAAGAGAGGATTTCCACAGATCCAGATATTCCAAATCGAAACCAAAAGGGATATATATTATTTCGTATATCGTAATATTCGGTAGACAAAATATTCTGGAGAAATGAAATTTGGATGAGAATGCTCTGCTTCACAGGATCATCGACATTATTCACTACAAAAATGAATACCAGCTTCAGACTTCTGGTATTCCTTCTCAGGAGATGTATGTACTCGAGAGGATATACCTGCACAGCAACATACTTTCAAAAGACATTTCTAACAAATACAATATTTCTCCCTCCACGCTTACGGGGATCCTTGACAGGCTGGAAAATAAGAAGCTTATTGAAAGGTTGAGAACGAACAAGGATCGAAGGTCCATAGAGCTGATTGCCACTGAAAATGGAAAGGCGGCTGTTCAAAAGCATGTAACAGAGGATCAGATGTTTGCAAGGAATCTGTTCGATAGTCTGGTACCTCAGAAAAAAGAGCAGCTCAAAGCACTTCTTGAGGAACTGCTTGAAAATATCGATGTAGGATCCCTGTTCTCTCCAAAGAGCCAATAGGAAGGAGGTATTGCATTTTGCCGTTGCTCTATTTTAGGAACGTGTCTTTTGCTAACGATGGTAAGGACATTCTAAGGAACGTATCCTTTGTTGCTGATGCTGGAGACTTTATCTCTATAGTTGGTCCATCGGGTAGTGGTAAAAGTACATTGCTCAGACTTTGTGGTCATTTGATCAGTCCGACAACCGGAAACATATTCTACAAAGGCGTAAATATGACCGGGTATAGTCCGACGGAATTAAGAAAAAACATATCTTATTGCTCCCAAACCCCTTACCTTTTTGGCAATAATGTGAAGGATAACCTCGAATTTCCTTTCTCTATCAGGAATATTCCCTTCAACGAAAGCAGAGTAAAAGAACTATTCTCATTGTTCAATATACCCCCTGTTTTTCTGAATTCCGATGTTCAAAACCTCTCCGGGGGCGAAAAGCAAAGGATATCGTTGATAAGAACCTTATTGTTCCTTCCTGAAGTTCTGCTGCTGGACGAGGTTACTTCTGCCCTTGATGCGGAAAATACACGCATGGCGGAGGATGCGATTTCTTCTCTGAACAAAGGAGGAATTACTGTTCTGTGGATCACACATGATCCTGAACAAAGCCAAAAGTATGCAAATAAGATCATTACCTTAGAAGCAGGCGAGATAAAGTCTCTGGAGGTTTTAAAATGAATGGTTCAGTAGCTATTGATAGTACATCTTTGCTCATTGCTTCTTCTCTTGTGCTGGTGTCTTTTTATCTCTCATACTCACAAAAGCTGGGACTTGAGAAGGAAACCCTGATCAGTGTTGCAAGGGCTGTGGTCCAGCTCGTTATTGTAGGATATATCCTTGAATACATATTCGGTCTTAAAAGCCCCCTTTTTACAACTATTCTACTTCTTTTTATGACCTTTAACGCTGCATACAATGCCTCCAAAAGAGGAAAAGGCATCAAACAAATATTGATCATATCGTTCGGTTCCATTTCTATAGGTACTGTGGTGACACTTTCTGTACTTGTATTCTCGAGGACAATAGCGTATGAGCCTTATCAGGTCATTCCCGTGAGCGGTATGATCATCAGCAATTCCATGGTAGCACTGGGGGTATGTTATAAGCAGCTCTTGTCTGATTTCAAGAGCAAAAGAGAGGAAGTGGAAACAAAACTGTCTATGGGTGCGGATATCCTGCCTTCTTCCATAGGAATTATACGGGATGCCATAAAAACTGGTATGATCCCAACAATAGATTCTGCAAAAACATTAGGTGTTGTATCACTTCCGGGAATGATGACGGGATTGATACTTGCCGGAATATCTCCCATAGAGGCAATAAAATATCAGATCATTGTGACTTTTATGCTGCTTTCGACCACTTCTATTTCATCATATGTGGCTTGCTACCTGTCCTACAGGAACTTTTTCAATAGCAGAAAACAGTTAATGTCGATTAAATGAACGTAGGGTATAGTATTTGAAAAATGTTTCTTCGAGTCAAAGGGAAGCAGGTATCTATGGGATTACCTTTCTTTTTAACCAAACATATATATTCAACTTATTGAGTTTATCAGACGCCTTATATAGGTCACAATCATCAAATCAAATTCGGTACGATCATTTATGGATATGAGAGAAGCTGTCAAAAAAGCCATTCACTATGGTACGATACAAAGCATACTGCAATACTACATATGTCCTGAGGAATGTGAAGCACATTGCTGCAAGAATGGCCAGATCCATATTTTTGAGGACGAGTACAGGAATTTCTCTCAGATAGATCCTGAAAAGGCAAAGAAGATACAGAGCGAGATGCCTGCAAGTCCTCTTTACAGGATAGAGACGCCTTGTTCCTTTTTAAAATCGCATGACAGGTGCGGCGTCTACTATGAGCGTCCCATTGTGTGTGGTTTGTATCCATTTAAGGTAAACACTTCAGGCACTTCCATAGGCTTGCAGCCATGTCCAGTGGGTTTCTTGATCATCAAGGAATTTGCGTTATGGATGATATCCAATGTATCAAAAACAGGTATATCTGAGGAAGAAAAAGCTAAAGTTATAGCAGAGTGGGAAAAAACCATTGAATCCTATGCTGAGGAACTTTCAGGGTTCCACATGAAGAACACTTTAAAAGAGATACAGATTCCATTCGATGAACTGGAAATGTTTGCCATGTACATGTCATCGAAGGACCTTCCGAAGATAAATGCAGGTGTGGATCTAGGATAGTATTTTTTATGTCCAGACTGGTCCACTAAAAAAGAGTATTTACGCTGTATTTTCATTAACGTAATTCTATTTTATAAATATCTTTGAGAGCAGAGTAGTTTTCTTTTATATAAGGATAAATGCTGTATGGCTGGAACGCTGCTATGGGCTTGAAAACCATTTTATATCAGCTGAAAGAACATTAAACCATGAAACAATCGATTGGAGCAAAGACACTTGCATTCCCGACACCAACCTGGGTTGTGGGTACCTATGATATGAATGGAAAGCCAAATGCCATGACTGTAGCCTGGGCTGGAATCTGCTGTTCTAACCCTCCATGTATCACCGTATCTTTAAGGAAGGCTACCTATAGCTATGCCGGCATCATCGAAAATAAAGCGTTTACCGTAAGTATTCCTTCCGAAGATTATGTAAAAGAAGCTGATTACTTTGGCCTCGCAAGCGGAAAGAATGAAGATAAATTCAAGACAGCTGATCTGACTCCAGTAAGGAGCGATCTTGTAGATGCTCCTTATGTAGGAGAGTTCCCTGTAGTTCTTGAATGCAAACTGCTCCACACATTTGAAATAGGGCTTCATACCATGTTTGTTGGAGAGATAGTCGATATCAAGGCGGAAGAATCCGTACTTGACGAAAGCGGAAATCCTGACATAGAGAAAATCCGGCCTGTTATATATGGAACAGGGAATAGAAGCTACTACGGCATGGGACGTAATATTGGAAAAGCTTTCTCGATAGGGGAAGGTTGCAGAGCGACCAAAAAGTGATGAGATAAAGGGTCCGTGGACCTTCTTTATTTCAAGATCAGGATTTAAGTGGATAATTTTCTGGATCTACTGTAGGATGTTGATATGAAGCACCTATTAGCCAATCCATTTTGATCATCGAGTATTCTACATAGCTAATATGGAGATATAATATGGGAAAAGAGAGGAAATTGTTTCTGATTTTACTAATTGCATGTATCTTTGGAACGATAGCTGTACTACCTTATACTCTCACTCTTCAAGGAGAATTACTTCAGAATTTACCTGTACCTTTGCACGTTCTCCTGGCTGCTCAGCTTATCCAGAGTGTGGTCCTGTTTGGTCTTGCTATCTTTGTTGGCCTTCATCTTGCCAGGAAAGTTGGACTTGGCCTTCCGATACTTGAAAGATGGCTTGAAGGCAGGGAAGTTAAAAGTTATTTAAGATCCATACTTGGGATATCAATTGGGCTTGGAATCCTCGCTGGTATTCTTATAATCGGACTGGATTATTTGTTTTCCTTTGCCGGCGTACCGATCAATCTAGCACAGGCTTCAATAAATCCTCCGGCATGGCAGGGCTTCCTTGCATCGTTTTATGGCGGGATAAATGAAGAGGTCCTGTTAAGATTATTCATAATGACTCTTATTGCATGGATTATCTTTAAACTCAAAAGAACAGAAGAAGGCAATCCAACAAATATAGGTATGTGTTTAGCTATTGTTTTAGCCGCAGTTATCTTTGGCGCTGGCCATTTACCAGCAGTAATGGCTATAACAACACTCACACCGCTGGTTATTGTCCGTACCATTACTCTAAATGCTGTTGGTGGAATTATATTTGGATGGCTTTATTGGAGAAAAGGTTTAGAATCGGCTATGATCTCGCATTTCTCTGCGGATATAGTTTTGCATGTGATTTTACCATTGATAGCAGTGATTTGAAGCAGCATATCTTATATTTTCGTTTTTATACAATCGCTGATGAATGTTATTAATATTTTGTACATGGCACACAGTAGTGTTTCCAAATATAAATGCCATGTAATTACGATAAGTGTATATATTAACACTCTCCTTTTTTTAATTAGGGTGTGCGTTTCGTGTACGAATTTTCCACGGGCAGAAGCGGGTGTTTAAGAAGTATAACTTTTGTTTCTATTGTAGCTTTTATTTTGTTACTTCTTTTACCAATGGCATCAGCCAGGGATTATTCTCTTGAGAGTGCCGATGTGAATGTCACAGTATCATCTGAGGGTATAGTGCATGTGCAGGAATCGCTCACCTATCACTTTGATGGCACATTTTCTGAGGTATATAGGCAGGTGTACCCTCCTCCTGGCGGGTCCATAGAGAACATGCAGGGTCATTTAGATGGTTTTTCATCTGATTTTTATGTGACTGAAGTCTATGGAGGCTACGAGCTTGTATGCAAGTTGCCGTCGCCTACTCCTGAACAAGTGACATTTGTTACTTCATACGATTATTATGGTGGCCTCAAAGTATACAACGATGTTTCGGAGCTGCATTACAAATTCTGGGGAGACGAATGGGAAAAGCCTCTAAAAGGTCTCACAGCAACAGTAACGGTCCTGCCTGCCAATAGCTCTGATATAACATATTGGATCCATCCGGATGACTATACCAAAACAGCAGTCATAACCGGCAATACGATCACAGTGCAGGCCGATGATATTCCTGCGAACAGCTGGTACGAGATAAGAGTTATCTTCCCGAGGCTGGCTTCGCCTGGTCCTAGATATGTGAGCCTGTATGATCAGAATGCTAAGTTTCAAATATTCCGGATCGAGTCCCAATACGCACTGAAACAGAAGGCTCTATATCTGGTCTTCATAGTATACGTACTTCTGGCATTATCTCTTCTTTTAGCTCCGTTCTATCTATACTTCAAATATGGAAGGGAACCTGACATTACGTATGCAGGTATCTATGAGCGTGAACTTCCTTACGATTCAAAGCCTGCTGTAGTCAATGCCATGATAAAAGATGATGTAGGGAACCCAACGATAGATGGGTTTGCGGCGACTGTAATGGATCTGATACACCGGGACTACTTAAGGATCGATGATGGCAATCCCAGGGATATCGTGCTGCATATTACCGGCCAAGAGAGGGAGAAAGGAGATTCTCCAGGACTTCTTGACTTCGAGCAGGATGTTCTGGACCTCATAGTACAGCATTCTGAAGGGGGGCAGCTGCATTGGAAAGAGTTCCAGTCCAAGCTCAAAAAAGGTACATCCTTCTACAATTTCATAAATTCATGGAATAAAAAGGTGAAGGCTCATATAGACCTTGAGAAGCTGTTCATAGAAAAAGGTGCCACAACAATGGACTATTTCGCAGGCATACTTTTTATTGTCTCCCTGCTAAGTCTTTTCGCAGTTCCTTGGCTGGGTGACTCATCTGCATATCCGATAATTGAAAAATTGGGTTTCATGCCAATAATTGTTGCATTCGTTTCACCTGTTGTGCTTGTCCTCAATGCCAAATACCGGACCTTTCTGGGCAGATGGACTCCGGAAGGTAAGCTTTACGTAGAGCGCTGGAAGAACTTTAAGAAATATATCACGGACTTCTCGGATCTGAGGGAACATCCTCCGGGTTCTGTGAAGTTATGGGACCATTATATGGTCTATGCTATGGCACTTGGTGTGGCTGAAGAGGCACTCAAGAATATGTCTGTCATAGTTCCCAAAGTGGAATTCAGGGCGAGCCATTTCCATAACAGGGTATATATTACAGGTTATTCATCGGACTTCAGCCACGCTTACCAGAGATCAGCTCCCAGGTCCTCGTCAGGAGGAAGCCATGGAGCAGGTGGTGGTTTTGGTGGTGGCGGAGGCGGTGCCAGATAAATTAAGAACGGAGGGAAAAGGATGGTATTGGATATAATGTGGATATTAGGCGTAGTTCTTGTTATAGCGCTACTTATTGCAGTGTTTGTCTTTTCTGTATATAACAAACTCATAACTTTACGTAACAGAGTGGAAAATGCATGGGCGCAGGTAGATGTTCAGCTTAAGAGAAGGTTTGATCTGATACCCAATATCGTTGAGACAGTGAAAGGTTATGCAAAACATGAGAAATCTGTGTTTGACGAGGTCACTAAAGCCAGATCTGCATGGATGTCTGCATCAACTGTCGGTGAGGCCGCACAGGCTTCCAACATGCTATCAGGTGCACTGAAGTCCTTATTTGCTGTTGCAGAGGCTTATCCTGAACTTAAGGCTAATGAAAACTTCAGGCAATTGCAGGATGAGCTCTCTCAAACTGAAGATAAGATCGCATACAGCAGACAGTTCTATAATGATACTGTTATGAAATATAATATTTCCATCCAGCAAATACCTAACAACATAATCGCAGGGATGTTCCTTTTTGAAAAGAAGGAATTATTAGAAATTGCCGAAGAGGAAAAAACAGCTCCAAAAGTGAGTTTTTAAAAAACTCCCTTTTTTGCTATCATTGTTGATATCCGTGTTCATTTTTATCATTTCAATTGATTTAGGAAATTAGGTATTTGACGAAATTCTCAGATCGCTTACTGCATTCAATAACTAGATATAGTTTAATTATTATTCTGGAAATATATTCTGGAATCGATAAGCAATGAGATTAAATCTGATCCAATTTCTATCTTATTCTCCCCTTATGATGTCAGGTATTTTTATACCCGTTTTTGCAGCTTCTCTGGGAGCTTCATATTTTGAAGTCGGTCTTATAAGCGCTTTCTATGGTTCGGCTTCTTTCATTTCATCTTTTATTTTTGGTAAGGCTGCTGACATAAATCGCATACGTCCTATTATTCTAACAGGTCTTGCAGTTTCAGCAGTTTCTTTTTTTCTGCAGATATTTGCTTATAATGCTTCATCACTTGCTGTGATTCGTGCAATGGTGGGTTTCAGTGTGGGGATATATCCTGCTGCACTTATTGTCAGTATCTATTACAATAAAGGAAGTATAGGTAAGTTCAGTTCATTCGGTGCTCTTGGGTGGATGGTAGGTTATGTACTTGCAGGATTTATAGGGAATATAGAGTACCTCTTCATATTGTCTTCACTTTCATTCTGTATTGCGTTCCTTGTTGCGTTAGGACTTATAGAAGTAGAAAAGCCTTCAATTCATGTGAGTTATTTCTCTCTGGAGGTATTCAGGGAAAACCTCGATACTTATCTGTCTGTGTTCATCAGGCATGTAGGTGCAGTTTCAGTATGGACTATCATGCCTTTGTACCTGTCATCACTGGGTGCTTCTAATTTCTGGATTGGTCTCATTTATGCCATTAACCCGTTGATCCAATTTCTTATCATGCGCAAATTGGACAATTTCAATAATGGATGGTTGATGAAATGGGGTTTCATAACATCAGCTCTTGCCTTTGGCAGTTATTTCTTTGCATCTAACTACTATTTTATTATCCCTGGTATGTTTCTTGTAGCCTTTGGATGGTCCTTTATGTATGTAGGTGCAAATCAATTACTGGTAGAGCGTACTATTGAAAAAGCCAGTTCCACAGGTATATTAAGTTCGATTATATCTGCTGCTAACATTGTAGGAGCTCTTTTGGGTGGTGCAATTCTTGAAGTCTTTGGTTTTCGGGAAACTATGGTCTTTGCAGTTATTTGTTCCATTGTAGCTATGGGAATTTTTCTCCATATGAACCGATTCCCAGAAGCTGCTAAATTAGGATGAGATGGTTATGCTATCTGTTTTTCCATTTTTGGAGTCGGAGTTCCAAATATGGAATGTAAGCACGTATCTGTTAATTGCAGGCGGCAAAACTCCTGTCATTTATCATCTAGGATGAAGTAAAGGCTATAAATCATCAGGTATTTGAGATGTTTTGATCTCAATCTCTTTAATTACAATTGCCCCATCCCTTGATTTTATCCTCACTTTTTTAACTATAGGACTCTTACTATTATAAGGGCAAATAGAGGAATGTATTGTTATTGGATGGTTTTCGTATGATAAAATATGTAAACGCTTTTCAAACTCTGGTAATAAAGACTATTATTGTTCTAATGGTGGTTGTAATCCTCAGTTCCACTCTGGAGGTAGGTTGGATAATCTTACGTGGTCTTATTACGCCTCCTTTCTTTTTCCTTAATGTGGAAAAAGTCTTGGATATATTTGGTCTGTTCTTTCTGGTGATAATTGGCATTGAGTTGCTTGAAACCATAAAGATGATCATCACTGAATCCACAATGAATGTTGGTGTAATTATTCTGGTGGGGATCACAGCAATAGTCCGTAAGGTAATAATAATAGACCTGAAAACCACTGCCCCCCTGTTCCTTATGGGGCTGGGGGTGCTTGTCTTTTCCCTTGCCGGTGCTTACTATTTGATCAACATCTCGGGAAAAGAATTCAAATGTGAACTTAAATGAAAAACAACTTCTGCTAAAAAAGAAAGTATTAAAGTGTAGCTGGTAATCTTACAGCTACAATTTCCACTTATTTCACTGTTTCTGGATATGCTTTTTTTAGTTCAGTTCTCGGATCGTTATTGCATTTGAAAGTCAATTTCTGTGAGTGCGCATGGATGTTAATGGCCCATTCAGATCTACCAGTCCCATCATCGCTACTATTGTCCTTGTACTTGACTTCAACATAATTGATACTGGAATTCGGGATGAAGAAATTTTCAGGATTTTCTTTCAATATCTCTTCAGGCTCCATGGTAAAATACCTCTGTGAGTAGTTCATTCCTCCGGCTATCTGACTACTCCATTGTCCGAAGAATCCTTTTCCGTCCTGTTTAGCTTGTTGCCTTGCTTCTTCTGTCACTTTCTTCATGATCTCTGATGTTAGTTTGGCAAAAATACTCTGTTCCTTTGTGACAATGAGAGTAAAGCTATCGTTGGCAAGTCCCATAAATTTTGGTTTATTAAGAGGTCCTATTATTGCAAGTACGTTTTCATTTTTCGACATTTCAATACACCAATATTATACTTATTAAGTATTGGGGACTTCAAGTATTTCAACTTATGGCCGGAATAAAAAGTAGGGTATGAGACAGATAGAAAAGTCTCAAGTTGTCTTCTCAGAGATGTTAACTAATTTCTCTTCCCTTGTTTGACTCTTTATGCTTACAAGGAATGCTGAGATTAGAACCAGAATGCAACCAATGAATACATTCATTCCAAGTTTGACTCCTAGCAATGTGACATCGAATAATACGCCGCTCACCGGTTCTATCAATGAAAGGAGTGAACCAGTTTGGGCTTCCACCTGGGAGAATCCTATGATCGTAAGGAATGCTCCCATTCCTACTGAAACCGCTCCAAATGATGCCAGAACGCTGAGATTATCGGTGAATATATTCCATGGAGTACCGAAAGCAAATGGTGTCATGAGTAAGCAACTAAGTCCCATGGACCAAAAAGCAATACCCATTTGCGGGTACTCATCTTTCATGAGTCTGATATTCATTATCAAGAAGGCTGAAAGAATACCTGTCAAATATACTGGATCTGTTTTAAATCCCGAAAATCCACTTTCCGGTTGTATCACAAGGACTACACCAATGATGGCTATGATCATTGAATATACGCTTTGCTTTGTGATCTTTTCTTTCAGTATGAAAGGTGAGGCGATCATCACATAGATAGGTGATGTATACTCAAGTAATATGGCAATGGAAAAACATGTGGTTTTGACGCAATAGAAGTAGAAAAACATGTTGACAACTGTTACAATACCTTGCAACGCAAGCAGTTTCTTCTTATTTCGAAGCTTGATTTGTGATATATTTCCGGTAGCAATGATTACAAGAAGTATCAGCAATACTCCAAAGAACAGCCTGTAGAAGATCATTGAAGGAATGGACATGCCATGTACATGGGCCAGGAATATTCCCGTGGTTCCGTATAACACACACCCAAGAAGTATGGCCAGATGCCCTTTTCTATCTTCTAACATAGAGCAGAGAAGCCGAAGGTTTCTTAAAAAGATTGCGTGACATTAGATAGCTCAGAAAAGGATTTCCAATATACTGGATAAATCTTCCTTCTAGCAATTATATCAGAATAAGGACAAAATATCACACATTCAAAGGTAAAATGAAACTCTTCAGATTACATTTTTGAGTTTTTGATGCTTATTGCTGGTGTAGCAGGTAAAGCTCTTTTTGCAGCTAGTGCATCTGGATGCAGATCTGTATGTTGCTCCAAAATTACTAGGACTCCCTAGTTTTGATGAGACGCAAATTATCTGTTGTCCTAAAGGCACCGTAGCGAAAACTTGAATTCCACAACCTGGACATATTACGCTTTCACTTGACATATCTGTCTCCCTTTGTTTCCTTTTGCAAAATTACATTAAGTAATTTTGTAATTTGAATAAAAAATGCTCAAAAAAATCATTGGGCAGAAATATGTTAATACATCTGCCTTTTGTGTAATTATAGAATTAGGAATCTGTTAGTTACAGATCTAATATCTAGCTGGTCTATGCTTCTGGTAGCATTCTCTGCAGTATACTGGCCTGTCACCGGATGGCACGAAAGGTACTTCAGTTTCCTGCTTACAGTCTGAGCAAGTTGCTTTGTGCATTTCTCTTGGACCACTTGGTCTGAAGCCACCGCTTCTACCATTTCCGCCTCTACTATCGAATCTCATATTTACTTTCCTTTGTTTAGGTAGTTCGCCTCAGCAATAGCTGAAATCGAGAATTTTCGCATGACAGGTGCGATCTGATCTTAATCAGATCTCAACTTATTGATACGACCAACTCTTTGTTGTTAAATCAATCAATTAAAAGAAGAACACAAGAATGAGATAATCCTTTTATTAAATCGACAAACACTCGAACTCTACTTATATACACACGCATATATTATATAAACGTATTGCTATTAATATATTGATGCTTCTAAATATATATCTCTGTGTGATATCTACTTACTATAAAGAGAGTAGACCTTTACTATTTTCATTTGTTCTGGAGTTATCTCTGTTCCCCTAAGTTCAGTTCATGTAGCATGGCAATTTTATGAACGAACATGCTTATATGATGAAGAATCTATTTGTGCCATGAGCGCAGGCAACACCAGAGGAAATATTAAGATAGGTTTGAACGTAGGAATCGTTCTGAAGCAAGATCAGGGCAGCGGAAAAATCACAAAGGGTGTTGTGAAAAGGATTCTAACCAATTCCTCATCTCATCCACATGGTATAAAGGTTCAATTGGAAGATGGTCGTGTAGGAAGAGTGAAGGAGATATATGCTTCAGACTCTACTTCAGGTACAAGATGATCCTGTGTGACCAAAAAATCTATTACTAATCCTTTTCTCTTTCTGGATGGGTGATGTGATGCAAGGGGAAATCTATCAAGAACTGCCTGAAACTGACAAAATGCCAGTTCTCTTCATCGGGCACGGTTCACCCTTAAATATAATTTTGAGTAACAGCTACACAGAAAGCCTGGTGCGCCTTGGGAAAGAGCTGCCGAAACCTAAGGCCATAATGGTAATTTCTGCACACTGGCTAACAAATGGGACATATGTCACATGCAATGAAAATCCACGATTGATTTACGACTTTTACGGTTTTCCTAGTGAGTTGTATCAGGTCAAGTACCCAAGTTTTGGCTCCCCTGAAGTTGCAGAATTCACAAGTGAATTCGTACGTAGTGTACAGGTTAAATGTAACAATAACTGGGGTTTAGACCATGCTTCATGGGCTGTGCTAAAACACATGTACCCGCAAGCTGATATTCCAATTTTTGAGATGAGTCTCGATTACTCATTTAACGAATGGAATCCTAAAACGGTCAAGTATCATTATGATTTGGCATCAGAGCTTGGAAAATTGCGCAGAAAAGGTGTTCTGATCATTGGAAGTGGCAATATAGTGCACAATCTGGGAATGATTGATTTCAGTAATATCGATGCCAAACCTTTTGACTGGGCTGTTGAATTTGATGAAAAAGTAAAATCTAATCTGCTTTCGGGAAACCACAAATACCTTATTGATTACCGGAATATGGGAAGAACAGCACCTTTTGCAGTACCTACTCTTGACCATTATTTACCTATGATCTACGCTATAGCCTTGCAGGAAAAGGATGATGCCCTTGAATTTGTTCATGAAGGCTTCCAGTATGGTTCTATTTCCATGAGAAGTTTCCGTATAGGATGATCCATAGCAGAAAGTTTCATTATATTAAATGAAATTCTATGAGGAAGTGTTTGGACAGGCATTTTAAGCCTGTCCCATTTATGGAAAATGAATGCACTTACTGTTTTCATCCTCTGTTCTTGATCAGCATTACTTCAATAATATTAGCTGCTTTGTCCTCAGGGACACCCAGAGATTCCTGAATCTTGGTAAGGATGTCTTTTTCTCCCTTTGCGAGTACACCATCTGCCAGTGTAAGGTCAGCTGCAACTGCAAATGCAGTTTCTTTAAGGTCCGCTGGAAGGACATCCTTTGAGGATGTAACTAAAGCATCAACACCCTGACGTTTTATGACACCAACGAGTTTGTTGAACATAGCTGACATTTGCTTGTCATTGAATTTTTCATACAGCTTCATTCTAAGTAATGATGTGATGAGACCTCTTGCTTCCTCTTCTGTAATCTCCCCATCTGCAGCTACTGCAGCCAAGGAAACTGCTGCAAATGCTTCTTCTTTGTTCAGTTTTACTTGCTCTGCTTCTTTGATTCCTTTGACTTTATCAAATAAACCCATTATATCTCTCCTCTATTGTTTTTCCAGGTCGTTGAAAGATATTTTATCGTGACTAGCATCCACGATCAGAATCTCTCTATTCAAGCGATGATGTCCATTCCCTCACTTGTTATACTTTTGTTTCCTGGATTAAACCTGTAATTATGTAATATAAATATATATAATTTCTGTATATATCTCAATTGAAGTTGGGGAATGTGGTACTGCATAATGAATTGTGTATCCACTCCGATTCTTTTGTCATGTTCATTGTGAAATATTTTCTCACTTCATACCAAATAAAAAACGCATCGCTTTATTCCTTCTGATCAGGAATTCATATACCAGCATTATTGTCAAAAATGAAGTTGAACTCAGCACAATGTACTTTGTTGCTACTCCAAGCCCCCAATCCCTTATCTAGAATCCAAAGATTACAATTACAGTCTGGTGGAGTATGTAAAATGGAAGAACAGCCTCATTGGCATATTTAAGGATGGCATTGCTAGAAGTTAAGTATCTGCTGCCAAAACCAAATATTGTCAGAGGCCAGCACCAGGAGGCAGCTGCAGTTAATATATCCTGATATTTTACTACTGATTCAAAGTCGTACAGATAACTCATGATTCCCATCAAAGTGATCCCAACAGCACTAAGTAAGGCTGATATTCTCTGTTTCTCAATTGTATCCTTGAATTTTGGATCAAGTGACAGGATAAATCCTGTTATAAAAAAGACCAAATAGGTCAAAAGACTCCAACCTCCAAAATCTTGCAGCCCTATGATGTTATGTCTATATTGGCCCACAAACATCTCCACAAGGATAAGGGGTATTGCCAACAGGAAAATAGCTCCTGGCTTTGTTAAAACGGAAAATGTACTAGAAGCTATATGGGAGCTTTTTTGCTTTATAACAAGCATGAACAATGGAAGTGTTATCATGGAAAAGATGAAAAGAAACTCCAAATACCATAGATGCAACCCCACCCATGCAAAATTTCCTCCTAATGCATAGAGGCCATCAAAGTAGTGCGGATAAAAGTCAATGAAAGAACCACTAAACTGACCGTATGATGCTCTTTCAATATATACCTGCACAGGCACTATGATGACAAAAGTACCAAATATCAGGGGTATTATAAGCCTTTTAAATCTCTCAAGTATGTATTGTTTTGGAGATCTCCTCGTGAGAGAATAATAAGATGACATTGCAGAGATCATAAAGAACAAAGGCATCATCCATATTTCCAGGACATCCAGAATTATTGAACTTCCTGGAGAAAGCACATTGTTTTTGACATGCCAATATTCAATATTGAAAAATCTACCACAGTGATATAAAAATATAGTTGCCATTCCAAAAATGCGTATCCAATCAATGTCGTAACGTCTTTCTACTTTCTCTTTTGAAGAAGTTATAATATCCATAATAGATTGCATCTCGGTCCCAACCCCTTTCCACTCCCATTATAGATTTTCAGCATTCAGCTATTTATATTCTATCTGTGGGCATCAAGAATCTCTCTCTGGATTTCCTACTGTGTTAAAGTCGAAACAAAATAAAAAACAATATATATGCGTTTCATTTAAGTTTAAACTACCAGTTCAGTTCATCCCTATCTAAGTACCACCCTCCCCCCTTTTAATCTGAACTGGTTTTCATCTTTTCTTATTTCACTGTCTTTGACAGATATTTTTAAAACATTGCTCTGCATAATGTATATGGTATGAAATGCGATTATTGTCAGGGAGAAATACGTGGTATGAAGTGCTTGAGGATACCTTATAAATGCCACTTTTGTGGAGGATCTTTCTGTCTAAAGCACCGCTTGCCAGAATATCATGATTGCAAAACTTCACATCTCCATAAAAGAGACAAGGATCAGAAATAAGCTCCAGCTGCTAAATAAAGCATGGAATGTTCAAATTTTAAGACCGGAACAAAATGAAAATGAATTTATATCATATTTGAGTTTTAAAGACGTGCATCCAGTTCAGGTTAATGTACCACCCAAATCATTTTTGCCTGAACTGGAAACCAACATTTATTTTTTTAGATTGGTTCTATGATTTTTTATACTTGTCTACAGGCAGCCATCACTCCCATTTGTTAGAGCTGAAGTGACTGTTATTTTGACCTTTGTTTAACTTTAATGGCAGGGTAAGAAACAGTCATACTTGTACTGTCCTGTTCAGGATCTTTTTCAGTGGTCACTGTATAGGTTAAGCCATCGGTTGTGATTGTTATGTTTCCATAAAGGTCAGTTCTGTACACAGTGGATGTGTTCTGCAGTCTTTGCAGTATCTCTGAACGGGGAGTAACATCTTCATTATCTGATCCATCTTCCATAATACTTATATCAGGATTTACTTCCCCTATGAACTCCTCTCCTGAATTGTTTACATGGCTACCTACTTTAAGGATATCTGACTCCACATAATATCCTTCGTACATGATACTTTCTTCTGCTTGAAGGCCAGCATCACTCATGAGAAGGAATGATACATTATTATCTACAAGCCTGAGCACCAGAGAATTTTCATTGATGTCTTCAAATAACCTTTTTGGCGGGTTCAATACCTGAACTTGTATACCTGAAGCAAAGGCCAGTGCTTCTCCACGTTTTGGTGATTGGTATTGAATGCTTTTATTTTGAATAATACTAAGCAGATTTTCATAGCTTTTATTCGTGTATAAGTATCCTGAGTCTACAAACTTTCCCACTGGGTATTCATTCAATATGTCAATTATACTGCCGATGTTTTCTGGATATGGATGAGTCCAGACTACAATATCGATAATAGAAACTCCTTGCTCCTTAAGGAATGCCGAGACATTGGCAGCCTTGTCACTTCCCCCTGCATCGATGAGCATTGTTTTATTAGCATATTCTACAAGGATTGAATCTCCCTGGTCCACATCTATGAAGTGAACTGTAAGGTTGCTTTTTTGAGTGCCAGATGGCGATTTTTCAGGAGATGAATATTGGTTTTCAGAAGTGTTCCAATTTACAGTGTTATTTGATATCTCTTCGGGAGTGGCATTCTCCGGTGTAGCATTTGTTGTATTTTCATAAGTTTGATCTGTAGAATTCACCGAGCGTTTAGCCGGTTCTTGAAGTAGGACACCAAGCATTACAAGCAGAATAAACGCTATTAGTATCCATTTCAGTTCCTTTCTGATATTATCCCCTCTACTCTGTAGACAAAGTATGCCTTAAGATCCAATGCAGATAAACTTTTCTTGTTCTATTATTAGTTTTCTATTGGAGAGGCAAGTAGCACTCTTTTCTATTAAATGAGTAGCAGTCCCCGCTGCCAATCGTTCACTATGCGTATGCCTACTCTTGTATCGTCTATTTCGCCTTTCTTTTTCAGGCAGTTTGTCTGTCTGCCGATTAGTTCTAGTACATCGTAGGAGTCCTGGTTCTCAATGGTGACCTTGTAGAATTCTTCCAAAGCCGTTTTGTTCTCGACACACATTTTCTCTATGATCTTCAAAGCTACTCCTATTGGGTCTTTCAGATGAGTAGCGTCCTTTATACCGAGCATCCCTTGCATGTATTCATCATGCTCGTCAAACGGTATCACTCCGGGTGTATCGATGAACTTGATGCGTGATCCTGCATTCACAAGCTGCACACCTTTTGTATGGCCTGAGATGGAAGAAGTACTGGCACGATGCCGTCCGGCCACTCCATTGATAACTGAGGATTTTCCAGTATTCGGATATCCAAGGCTGCCTACAAGTATGTCCCCGTCCTTTTTATCGGCAATTTCAAGGATCTTGTGCCTAAGCATCGTTGTTCCGAATCTCTCTTTGCTGGATATGAATACAGTAGGTGCAATCTTCGACAAGCGGGATTTTGTTTTCTCAAGGTTCTCCTGTGATACAAGATCGCATTTGCTCATGACTATAATAAAAGGTTTTTTGGCATATACTATTTCAGCTTCTACTTCGCTGTTCCGGGTTTCATCTGGAAACCGGGCATCTACCACTTCAAGCAGGACGTCCGCTTTTCTAATAACGTCCTTTACCATTACCTTGTAGCTTGCCATGGTACAGGTAATGCTTCGTGAGCATATAAGGATGTCAGAGTAGAATCTAACTCAACTCTAATCTATTATATTATATATTAATACACTACTGTTAATAGCAAAGTATATATCCTGTTAGTAATGTAGTACTAACTGCTTAGCATGTCTGTAAAACAAATCTTTGAGAAAATAGGGGCATTTATAGAAAAGCGGCCCAAAACAATAATTTTGATCGCGATTATCTTGATGCTTGTATCATTGCAGGGTGCTGGCCTCATAGAAAACAAGAGTGGGACAGATACCTTTGTCAAAAAGGGTTCTGAAACTTACCAGAACTATGACCATCTGTATAAACAAAATTTCGGCAGCGAAGTTATAGTTGTGCTTGTAGATTCTGATGATGTGAGGCAATCCAATGTTCTTGAGGCAATAGACAAGTTTGATATGATCATCGCTGAAGACAAAGATGTTGAAAATGTTATCAGTCTGGCTTCACTCGTCAAAAGTGCAGCTTCTTCTGCAACAGGTCGCGAAGAAATTCCAGATGACACTACCATTCTGACACTTATTGACAATTTACCTTCTACTTATGTTGATACTTTCATGCCAGATACCACACATACTGTCGTGATGGTCCAGATGCCTGGGGGTATTAGTGAGGATAATAAGAAAAGGCTACTTGGCGAGGTAGAAAAGACCATTGCATTAGTTGATTTTCCATCAGGCACTACTGCTATAGCCACCGGCGATCCGGCATTCTCAATAGCAATGTCAGAGGAAATGAGTTCAAGTCTTTCAAGCATGCTAGTCCTTGCATTTATTCTGATGATAATTGGTCTGCTCATTGTCTTTAGTCATGTAAGATGGTGCTTGCTTCCAATACCTGTCATTCTTGTAGGTCTGATTTTTACCTTTGGTGCAATGGGCTTCCTCAGTATTCCAATGACCATGGCATCAATGGCAGTATTCCCCATTCTTATCGGATTAGGGGCAGATTATGCAATTCAGTTCCAGAACCGTATTGAAGAGGAACTTGCAAAAGGAGAATCTGCCGAAGATGCTGTAATAGATACCATTAAGCATACAGGTCCTGCTGTCGCTACAGCAGTTGTGGCAACATGTTTGGGATTTGTTGCTCTTTTCATTTCTCCTGTTCCTATGATACAGGATTTTGGAAAGATGAGTCTTGTAGGAGTTCTTCTTTGTTATCTCGTTTCAATGTTTTTGCTTGTGTCCTTATTGTACCGGCTTGATAGAAGGTCACTGGAAAAGGAAATGAAAAAGAAGCAAAATGGAGAAACAGTTGTTGCAAAGAAAAATGAACCTAAGACTTCTTCGATGGGAAAAGTTATCTCCAGAATTTCCATGCTAACTACAAAACACTATGCTATTGTCATAACAGTTGCAACTCTCCTTGCAATTGCAGGACTATATGCAGATGAGCGTGTGGGAGTGCAGACCGATACAAAGGATTTTGTACCCCAAGACATGCAGGCATTGCAGGACCTGAACAAATTAGATAGGGTTATGGGTGGAACTGATACCTTAAATGTGATCATCAGAGCCGATGATATCTTAGACCCGGACCTCTTACAATGGATGATCGATTTTGGGAAACTGGAAGAAGAAGGCCATAGTCAGATAACTGGGTCAAGCAGTATAGGTTCAGTGGTAAACTCTAGCTATGGTTCCATCCCCTCTGACAGAGATACGATTGTTACAATTACTGACAGCATGTCTTCAGTAGTTACTGACCAATACATAGAAGGGGGAAATCTCGGTGTCCTCAATCTCAAGCTTGCAAGTGATTTAGATTCAAATCAGCTTTCTAATGTTATATCCTCAGTTGAAAATGACCTTAAGTGGTATGCGCCACCTCCCGGAGTAACTGTTACTGTTACAGGAAGCACTTTCATGCAGAATTCAATAATCGGTGCTCTTACTTCGGGACGAACTGAAATGGGTTACCTGGGTATGGTAATTATCTTTGTGGGTATGGTGATTATCTACAAGGATTGGCTGAAATCATTGGCTACAATACTGCCTATTGTCATGGTTACCGGCTGGATTGGTGGTGTTATGTATGTGCTTGACATGAAATACAACCCACTTACAGCTACACTGGGTGCTCTAGCCATAGGAATTGGAGCCGAATTTACTATACTTATGCTGGAACGTTATTTCGAGGAACGTGAAAGAGGACTGGAACCATCTGATGCTATGGAAACAGCTGCACAAAAAATAGGACCAGCTATCCTTGCATCAGGATTTACTGTAATATTTGGTTTCTCAGCCCTAGTAATATCCTCGTTCCCAATGTTACGTGATTTCGGAACTGTTACGGTTATAGCCGTAGCTTTTTCGTTACTCAGCACAATTGTTGTCCTTCCACCTATCATGGTTAACCTGGACAAATGGAGATTAAGACGTAAAACATCAGAAAAATGTATGGAAACTAATAAGGTGAGTATATGATATCCCTGAAAAATATGAACGTGCTTGCGATAGCAATCTTATTACTTAGTTGTGTTTCGATTGCATCTGCAAGTGTAGATGAGGATGTTGTCAGTGAAATTGCAAGCGATTATTATGATGTCTACGGGTCTCCTCATTTAGTAGCAAACCTTGCTTGTGATGAAGTATTTGAAAGAGGGGAAGAAGCTACCCTTTATGTAAATATACTAAACGATGGAAAGATTACAGGTTTCGAGGCCAATGAAGACGACATCGAAGACGATCTTGAGGAGTATGGAGAAACACTTACCCGTACATATATGGCCAGTGAACTTTCTTCCGATAGGGCAATTACAACAGCAGATTCAATGACTGCAACGCTTTCACTTGTAGATCCAAATGCACCTATAGATATTCAAGAAGATACTCTGCTCTTAGGTTCATTGAGCTCTGGAAAGTCCTTATCAACCCCTGCAAAATTCCCAATCGAAATCTATGATAATGCAAAAGCTGGTACTTATGATCTCAGGCTCAATATATCCTATAGATCACAGAGGGATTCTGCAGTCACTCCGCCTTATGGTGATACTTACTACTGGTATGAGGACATGAACCAGTCAATGATACTTCATGTAGTTGTTGAAGAAGAACCATATTTCAAGATATCAAATGTTGAATCTGATCTGAAGGCAGGCGATGAAAAGACTATCAACGTAACATACACCAATACCGGGGAACAGGTAGCACGTGAATGTATTGCAAGGATAAGCGTTGTTGATCCTTTTACCACTACAGACGATCAGTCATATCTCGGGGATATGAATCCGGGTGAGTCAAAGACAGCAACATTTGATGTAAATGTGGCAGAAGATGCGACCATTAAGAACTATTCGATAAGCAGTGAGATAAAATACAAAGATGTACACGACGAAAGCCAGTATTCAGATAACCTGAAAGTACCTGTGGATGTCAGTGCTGCCGAAAAAATGAATGCATCTGTTGCAGTTGGATTTGTAGTCCTTGTAGGTATTATAGGCACACCTGTATATCTTATAAAGAAGAAAAAGAAAAATAACTAAGATGGTACTAAAGTGACATGATGAATAAACTGATCGAATCTCTTCAGCAACTGGGTCTTACTTCCTATGAAGCCAAAGTACTTATTGCACTTACACGGTACGGTAGCGGGAATGTGGCGGATATCCATGCATTGTCGGGTATCCCCCGCTCTGCCGTGTACGGTGTGCTAACCAAACTTAACGATAAAGGAATAATCGAGACTCAAAATACCAAACCCATGCGTTACAGAGCATTAGCTCCGGCCCAGGTTATTGACAGGCTGAAAGTGAACTATGAAAATGCTGTTGAAACATCTTTAGAGCAACTTGAGAAGATATATCATGCGCCTGATACTTCAGTAGAAGAAGATGGTGTATGGAACATCAGCGGTGTGAAGAACGTTACTGATAAGATCGTCCAAATGCTGGACTCGGCTAAAGAAGAGATAATACTTGCATCAACCTATCCTTCTTTGGACAAAGCCACAGAAACGTATCCTGTTATGGATATTATCAGCACTAAAATTCAGGAAAAGATAGATGAGGGTTTGAAGGTTAAGGTCACTATCAGTGAACATCAGGCAAGAAGTGACTATCGGGGCGGCAAAAAGTCCATTCATGGTGCTGAGGTGAAGGTGTATTCTACTGATGACAGTTCTCATCCTTTGAAGGGTGGAATAATTGTCATAGATGACAAAGAGCTCCTAATAATTACTGTAAAGGATGAAGTCACTCCTCCAAATCTCATTGCCACATGGTACAACGGAAAGGAACAGGTCTCGATTTTCAGGCATTTTATTGAAGTAGAATGGAATGCATCCAGACCTCTGGAATACTGAGAATATTTTCAATTTTGAACTTTGGGCTCTATAGAAATCCTAACTAGAATTACATACACAATCTCTTTCGCCTGATTTCTATATTTTCTGGCCTTTAGTTCTTCCCCATATTTTCTCTTAAGGACGGAAAATGCAGTTTCAACCAGGTTTTTTTCTATGATAGGTTTATTCATCAAACTCTAATATGATTTTCCTTCGATAGTAACCTCTGATTTTCTTTCCTTTTCTATTTCTTAGAAGAATTATAGCTACTGCTTGTAATTGCTCTCTTGTTAGTGAATGAATGTTATGAAAATGAAAAAAAGAGAAACATGAAATTGTCTTTGATATCTAAAAATATCTAACACAGATTCCGTAGTATTATGCCCAAATCAAAGAGTAAAGACATGATTATGTACGTTTTATGTATCATTCTGAATTCAGAAAATCAATAACAGCATTAGCATAATCTTCTGGAGCATACATTTCACCTGAATGTACAATTCCTTCAAACATGATACTTTGTGCATGAGGAAGCCTTGTTTCCATTGTATCAGAAACTTCAGATGGTGTCAGTACATCTGCAGTGCCGGTAAGGAGTAATATATTAATACTGATATCAGGCAGTCTTTCATATGTTCCATTCCATTCGAGGTTTGCCTCTGCATATTTCCTGAGCACCGGATCTGCATCAGGGTTGTCTGCAACAGCCTCAAGTCCATTCGTCAGGATTGCTGTTTCAGATATATTAAGACTGTAAGTTGCTGATGAAAGAATAAGGGTATCAACCTTTTCAGGATATGCAAGTGTCACTTCCTGGGCAATTGAAGCTCCCATGGATACACCATACAGATTTAAAGAAGATAGTCCAAGTGCATCTATAAATCCGGCAGTATCGTTAGCAAACAGTGACATCGAGTATGTTTCATTGTTATCCGATGAATATCCCATTCCTCTATTATCAAAGAGGATAACCGTATTATTGACAGCTAGCATTCCGATAAAGGTATCATTGCACTTGTCCATTGTTGCACCAAATGGAAGAATTATAAGGATCGGCTCCCCTGAACCAAATTCCCTGTAACCGATCTCAATACCATTGACGGAAGCATATTTTACAGGAGCGTCAACTATCATAAGAGAGTTGTTTGCTGTACCGGACTGTTCATACAATGTGTTTTCAGATTGCGCCCCAATACAACCAGATAGCATTGTAATTGCAATAAGCGATGTTAGAACAAGAGGATGCATCAGTCCCATAAAATATAAATGAAGTTTAACTTATAAAAAAGTACCTGGCAAGCACTTCAAAATATACAGGCTGAATTTAACTATATAGTTCAATTGGCTTATAAATAAACTAAGATGTAACGAAACTGAGATTGAGGTTTGCGAAAAAGAATACTAATAGAAAACATAGTGTGCGATATGGAGCGTCAATTCGGGACTTCGCACTCCCCCCTTCCTTAAATGCTTTTAATAACAGATTATTAAATTATTCATTTGGTATTTAATGGAACTGCATTTTGCAGCTCTGTAGAAATCGTTTCTCTTCGAGGAACTAATCATATTGACATTTTTAACGAATGTGTCTGTATATATCGCTCTATACCTACATTTCAGGCTGATGATTTTGACTTTTATAAGTATTCTACAGAGCCGACCTTTGCTATTTTATACCATATGGGCATACGTAAAGGTATATGCCACATACTTTTATTTTGTCTTTTTCCCAGTGATAAGTCAGCTACACCGCAGAAAATATCGTAAAATATACCGCTGATTTTTGCCAGATCCTGTATCTCTTATTGAGGTCCATACGAATAACAATCGTTTGTATCTGATAATTTTTCGGAATCAGTACATTTATGAGTCTTCCCGGCATCCATCCTATCAATGAAGGATAGTGAAAAGGAAATAATTTCCACTCTTAAGTATGTTTCCCACATGAAGCCTGAGTTCATGCTTTCGGAGATGAGGAATTACATTACAAGTGACACGTCTGTTGAACAGATCTACAGCACGATCAGACCATTTCTATACGAGCTAGGCATTGATGCCAGCCCTGAAGGCCCTGACTTCAGGATAAAGCTTTCTTCTCCTGCAACAGTGATGGAGCTTACCGAAGAAGAAGTAAAGAAAACTGAACTTTTCCTCAGGTCGGCAGTGGTATCAGCAAAACTGCAGACGATCATAGAACAATACGTCAGCAAGAAGACCGCCAAGAATTGGGATGATCCTCTTGTCCTGGACAGGATCAGAAAAGCAGTCGTAGGTCAAAAGAATGCATACTGGAAAGAAGGAAGTTCCCGAAAGATCTCTTATGAAAAAGGCTACAATGTGCTGGGGTACCTTGCTTATCAGTTTCCTGTGTATTTTGTGCAGTTCCAGCACATACTTTACGGCATGGCTCAGGCAGGGATACTTAAAACGCGGATGAAAATCCTTGATGTGGGTACAGGTCCGGGCACTGTGCCTCTGGCTATTGCTGATTTCTATAAGAGACTGGAAGCTTGCAAGGCTGACATCTACTGTGTCGAACTATACGATGAGAGTATTGAAGCTTTCAATTCCATTGTTCCGCAATATGTACCTGATTCCATAACTGTCCACGAACCTATAAGGTCAGATGTGAGTAAAATTAAGCCAGAGAGCCTGCCTGAAGATATCGACCTTATGGTGTTCTCCAATGTGCTCAATGAGATCAAGGATGCTACAACTGAACAAAAAGCTGACATTGTGATGAAATTGGCGCAAAGGCTTGCATCTGATGGAAGTATACTGGTAATAGAGCCTGCCGATAGAGTGAATTCAGTAGAGATGCGCAAGTTGAGTATTGCACTCAAGAATGCAGGTCTTGGAATATATGCTCCATGTTCTTTTATATGGGGTGCAGGCTGCAGCCTTGAAGAATGCTGGAGCTTTGAACAAAAGCAGGATATAAATCCCACACTGCTGATGCGTAAGCTATCAGAATGTGATGAACCATACCGCTATATCAACACTGACATTAAGTATTCTTATTTTATAGTGAGAAAAGATGGTCTCACTAAAGAGTGCTATAAAGTCCCGCCCAAGGCAAAGTTCGCCCGTTTCTCTAAAATGGGTACACACAAAGATAAACGCATTAATGTAGTGTGTTCCCTTATGTCCGCTGACCTGGGGGATGAACAGTACAGCCTATACAAGATATGTGATGGAACTTCCAGAAAAGCAGTATATGCGGTTCTTCCCTGGCATAATGTCACCGAGGACAATAGCCTTATTAAAAGAGCAAAGTACGGGGAAGTATTAGAGATCTATAATGTGCTTGTGAACTATAATAAGGAAAAAGATGCGTATAATCTTCTGCTGAGCAAGGGAAGTACAGTTAGCCGGGCTGGCGATGAAAAAGACTATTAATTGTCTTTTTCTCTAATTTTATCTATTCAAACGCTTTATTTATTCGCTGATAACTGCGAATTTATTTGAAGTTTAAGAAGTTCTTTAATATGTGCACATCCATATTATGCATTGTTAGCTTAAAAGGGTGAAATTTATGAAAAGAGCACAATTCATAATGTACGGATTACTTGCTGTGCTTCTTGTCTACATGACAGGAACTACAGCATTTGCAGGTGATGCGGTAATTTCCGAGCCTGCGGTGGAGATTACAAACAAGGTTATCTCTTCAACAGTAGGTGGTGCAGTTTCTAACGCTGGAACAACCACTGAAATGGGTACAATAAATGTAGATCCAAGCTACAATTATCTGATGTTGCAACCTGGAAACAGTGAGAACTTCACAGTTACTGTAACAAACCTTCAAGATGTCGCAGTTACACTGCACCCTACAATGGTTGTTACTCCATACACTTATAGTTACATGGACGAAAGCTGGGTAACAATAACCCCTTCAGAGGCGTCTATTGGGGCCGGCGAAAAGGCACAGTTCGAAGTGAAGATCTCCATTCCAGAGGATGCTGAGATCGGGAACTATGCTGCAACATTGGCCTTTATGGAAAATATACCTGAAGGTGATATCCTGTACCCTGGATTCCCAGGCACTGTACAATTGAACGTAGATGTCTGGACACCTCCACAGGTACAGATACTTACAACATACATATACGACAGAGTGGAAGCTGGAAAGGTATACAACTACGAGATAATGCTCAAGAATACCGGTGACTCGGAGATAGCAATTGATCCAAAACTTGTGGAAAACATGTACTATCCCATGATTGCTGAAAAAGCTTCAGTTGCAGTAGATTCTGCATCATCGATGCCATATTATGGTGGATATGAGCAGGCCTTCGGGGCAGATGCCATTACAATAACTGGTCCTTCAAGCATAAAGCCGGGGGAAACTGCTGTTGTCAAGGTTCAGCTAGAGGTGCCTGATGACGCACAGGGAGATTTCTCCGGCAGCATAGACCTGAACATTGACGATCCGGGCATCCGTGAGTATGAAGGAATGGTTTCCCTTAACTTCCATGTGGCAGTACAGCCTGAGAAGCCCTATGAGATCCCATTTAAGGTAAATGATAATGGAACAGTTACCATTGAACTTACATCACACATGTATGACATGTATGCCTCAAGCAGCAGTGCAGATCCATCCTTTGAGGTCAAGCTCATAAACCCACAGGGCAACGAGGTTGAAGCAGTAAAGGCAGGCGTGCAGTATGGTGGTTCAGTTACAGTCGGAAGTATATCCTACCCCGTAATAATGGCATCTGGGGAAACTTCCGAATATCAGAGCTACTCACAGGATTATGTGGAGACTTACACAGTGCAGGCATCTGCAGGTCAGTGGACTCTGTCAGTAATGCCGCACAACACAGAGAACTTTGAGTACTCCATAAAGATCGGACCTTCCCAATGAACATGAACTGAGGTGCCAGCCTGACTGACGGGAACTAGAGGGGAAGCTGGCACTTCTCATCTTTTATTTTTGTATCTTTCATATTCATATTGACCTGATTATCATCAATTAAAAAAATGCCATCGTATATCCTATCGATATTAAATCCGACCAGGAAACTTCCCAGCATTTGTTTTTGATCTGCACATATCTTTAGCTGCAGGTAATCGTGAGTATAGCTGGAAGGTATCCCTATAACAGCATCAGATATGCCCCAAAGAGGATCTAACTGCGGGCAAGGCTGTTCTGTGACTATCATACTAATAGGATTATCTATGTCACTATTTCTTAGGGCTTCTTTGTCGTAGAAGATGATGTTACCCATCACAAACGAATCATTGCATTCAGTGAACTTTTTGATGATATTTTTATCCTGTGTATCTTCACCTATCATTTTTCCTTTGTGGAAAAGTTGTATGGTATTTTCTGGCCAGTCATATTCTTTGTCAACCATGAGGGATAATACCACATCAGAACTCAGTACTTTCCTTATTCCAACATTGTATTTCCGTCCGATCATCTTGCAACCGATCTGTTCGTCCAGACTTTCAAGCTTTTTTATCTTCCTTATATCCACTGAATCAAGGGGTATTACTTGACAAACACCTTTAATAGCTCCAAGTTCTTTTTTTGCGGATTCAGTTATTTTTATTCGTTGGATTATTTTTACCATCGAATTTGTCATATATCAAAAATACAACTTATATTATTTAAAATACTCTCATTCATTAATATATCTATAATTTTTGTTTGCACTATTGCACACAATAGTTTAATCCACTTCTTTAGAGTGCACAATAGGTGGAAAGATCTTACTCGATAAATCAGCAACTCTTTTTTATTCTATTAATCACATTAAATTAGGCGTGGACATTCCAGTCCATTTCCAAACGCTGAAGGTCAAGATCGATGAACAGAAATACTTTGACAGATCCTCAAAAAAAGTATGCACCAAAACCTAAAAGTCTTGGGCCAGTATCCAGCCTTGAAGAACACGTGAATCCCGACTGGTGGAAAAAGATATTCAATTCCCTTTATCTGAAAACAGATGCTGATGTAGTAGGGGATTCTGAGATCACAAAGGAAGAGGTCAATATGTTCCTCTCCGTTTTGAATCTGCCTCAGGACAGCAAGATCCTGGATCTATGCTGCGGACAGGGGAGGCACTCCATGGAGATTGCAAGGAGAGGCTTCAAGAATGTCGAAGGGTTGGACAGATCGCATTATCTTATCCAGAGAGCGAAGAACACTGCAAAAAAAGAGGGTTTAAGTTTACGGTTTAAGGAAGGGGATGCCCGTAAAACTCCTTATTCTACTGATAATTTTGATGCTGTGTTCCTGCTCGGTAACAGTTTTGGTTACTTCGAGACCTCAGAAGAGGATCTTAGGGTGCTTAATGAAGTAAAACGGGTGCTTAAACCCTGGGGCAAAGTCCTGCTGGACGTGACTGACGGATCTTACCTGAAAGCAAATTATCAGCCCAGATCATGGGAATGGATCGATAAGCACAACTTTGTGTGCAGGGAACGTTCTCTATCTATCGATAGCCAGAAATTGATATCCAGAGAGGTCATTGTCAATGATAAACAGGGTGTTATTGCGGACCAGTTCTATGCAGAAAGGCTTTACACTCCGGAATCTCTTCAGGAACTCCTCAAAAAGGCTGGTTTCAGTGATGTTGAGCTTGTAAACTCCATTGGATCTAACAGTAAGAGAAACCAGGATCTTGGCATGATGGAGAAGCGCATAATTATCACGGCTACACTACGCAAGGAATGGTCGGAGCATAAAAAGAAGGTCCATGCTACACAAAAGGAAGTGGTGGTAGTATTCGGTGATCCCACCAAGAGAGATTCTCTAAAGCCATGTGGCGTTTTTGATGATGATGATCTGTATACCATCGACCAATTAAAAGGTGCTCTTAAGGAAAGAGAGGAATATTCTTTCAAGTTCCTGGACAACCATGATACTCTGATACAGGACCTGCAACGCCTTAAAGGAAAAGTGGATTTTGTATTCAACCTTTGTGACGAGGGATTTTACAACGATCCACTGAAAGAACTGCATGTGCCTGCTTTGCTTGATATGCTGGGCATACCTTACACAGGTTCAGGTCCGCAATGTCTTGCTTTCTGTTATGATAAGGCTCTTGTAAGGGGCATTGCCAAGGATCTTGGGGTGCCGGTTTCCGACGGAATCATAATTAAGGCGGAGGATGTTCTTTTCGAGGTTCCTATGCAGTTCCCGGTGATAGTGAAACCTAACTTCGGGGATTCGAGTTTCGGACTTAACCAGCACAGTGTATGTCATAGCCGTGATGAGGTTGTAAGGGCTATATACGATATACGAGAGGGTTTGGGATATGACAAGCCCATCCTTATTGAAGAGTTCCTCACGGGCAAGGATCTGAGTATAGGCATTATAGGGAATCCTTCTGATAACTATACGGTTTTGCCTATCATTGAGGAGGATTATTCTGCACTTCCTCCGGAGTTGCCCAGAATGTGCGGTTATGAGGCAAAATGGATCCCTGATTCTCCGTACTGGAAGATCCGCTCCATTGCTGCTGACATCCCCAGGGAAACTGAGGAGTTCATTGTGGAATGCAGCCTGAAAATGATAAAAAGACTTGAGTGCAGGGATTATACGCGTCTTGATTGGAGAATGAACGCAGCAGGACATCCAAAGCTGCTTGAAGTAAACCCCAATCCCGGATGGTGCTGGGACGGACATCTGGCTAAGATGTCAGCATTAGCTGGTATCTCTTATTCGGAAATGATTGCCAGCATCCTCAAAAGCGCAGATGAGAGGATAACAGGAACTGAAGCTGTCAAGAGTTCTGGACCAGTCCCGGAAGTCAAACTTTAAAGTTTGACGGAAGCAGCGTAGGTAATGAATTTTAGTATTGGCCCATGTCTTAGTGATGTGGGCTTAGATTCTATTTTTTTCCTATCTATAGGCATGTTCCTTAGCCAGTGAATGTGAGATATTACATTGTCATACAGAGGAGGAGATTATGTCAAAGTTAAATTTCAGGAGAGCTCAGAGAGATTTAGCATGATCATTCCTAAAAAGATAGGTTGGAAAAAGAATAGAGTTAGAGCTTAAAAAATATGTAATTTGTTTGTTTAATATAAATTCGGCAGAATATATATGAGAAAGAGTCTTAAATTGATTTATATCGAGTTCTAATTCATTAGTATGCAAACTTACTAACTACCTTCTTCTCTTTTTCATGTAACACATACCTGAAAATTTGACTGCAAGGGAAATGGTCAATAATCATGTTTAGTACAGTAAGACTATTGTAATTAGGGTAAACCAATTCTAGATAAAAAACTTGCAAATCGTTGAGAAATATCTTCTCTGTATAGTTCACTCACCTTGCATACAAAATTTGTTTTATGTATGTTGAGAAGGTATTCTACATTTAAGGAGAAATAGTGTTTAAAGTCAATTATTGATGGTACTAAACTTGATTCTTCAGGAAACTGAAGATGGTGATATCTTGGATTATTATTCTGTACCAAAATATGTCCAGGAGACCTATTTTTATTAATAGGCTCCATTTTCTTGCCTAACTTCTCTAAGTGTTGTCCCGTGTAAACTAAATCTGCTTGGTACAAAGGAGCCACCAAAACAGACAAAATAAGCTTGTCTTGTGTTTTTGAACTATCAAATCTAAACTTGAAATCTTGAGATAAATCACAATCTTGGGTTAGCACAATAATATATGGAAATATTATTTTAGATATTGTTATAATCCCTTCGTCTTCAGAAAACGACTCAATATATTCTACTTGTCTGTAAATATTTCCCTGAGATACTCTCTCTTCAGGATCAGTTTTTACTTTAATCATGTACAATCTTAGCTTTAATAATTACTCTTCTAGGCTTATTATCACTAAATATCTCTACACCCGTTTTTTCTAGCTTTATGCTTAAATCTGGAATTTCTTTATTTTTTGTATAACTATCAATAACTGAAATTTCAGTTGTTGGGTTCATCCCTGTAGTAACTATTGAATTATTATCATGGGCTTTAGTAGTAAAATATTTTTCAGGAATCATTCATAATCTCTCGCAGAGGGGGTTTTATTGAAAGTTCAAACATTTCTTCTATTTTAGAATGGAATCTAATTAAACTATCTTCAATTTCGTCGAAATCAATAAGTCCTATGTAAGATGCATCATAATCTAGGACAAAAATCTTCTTTCTAATAGGAGCAGGAAAATCTGGGTTGTGCATTCCACTGTTGAAATTGAGGATAATATCATCAAAATTGAAAGCAATATTATTAAGCAATCTAGCAATTACTCCATTATCACTCGAAAAATCAAAAGCCTGCAACAAATTATCATTAATATATTTCTTCCAATCCATTGGGTTTGATTCATTGAGATTTATTTCATTTACGTATCTCAAACCAAAGCGGTTTATTTGCAAATCTTTAGTGAATACATCACTTATTATTTTAAATATGGACATGAATTCTGATTTTAATGTTTCAAAAGAGTCATATACTGTATAAATTATAACAAATGATTTAGATGTTAATATCAAACTTTTTGTCCTATGTTTTCCATGAAAATGCCACTCTGTAGCCGTCGAGTCTTCACCCTCAAATTCCATTTTTTTTTCAACAGGGTTAAACTTCACAGTTCTGCCTATTAACTTCTTTGGCTCGGATATCGGAAAAAATTCCATTATCTGTTTTGATATTTCGATTGGAATTTTGTCATCCAAATCTATTTCATTTAAAAAATCAACTCTAACAATTACATTTGTCAAAAAGTTTTTAGCATATTTCCCCATAGACAACTCACCAATATAATTTTCATCCTTCTATTTCTAAAAACTGAACAGTTAAACTACAAAGTAGGATAAACACATAGATAATTATATCCTTTACCCATTGACTAGTTCAAGTCCAATAACAATGATCCAAGCATGGTATTATTCGGCTATTTGTAGAAAATCGATCCCTTAAGTTTAATATTGTGTAGAGGACTTTTAAAAAACTCGATATTTGAAAATTGCTTTCTAAACCGTTTAGAACCAATCGGCTATAAATGGAAATTTATCAAAAATATCTCTTACTTATTGAACAAATTTAGGTAATATATTTATTTAGGTATTTCTCCGGTTTCATTCATATTTGATGAACAAGTTCTCCAATCAATCAATTTCTACACGAAAAATGTATGTATCCCTCTGAGTATGTAATAACCAGATACGATGAGAGATTTTATAGAGCAGCTAAGAAGCAGTGGCAAGGTCACGGAGATCAAAGACTCTGTTTCAAGGGAGTTCGAAGCTCCCAGGATAGCGAAAAAGACACCTGGGCCTGTGCTTTTCCATGATATAGAGGGAAAGAAAGCGATCATGAACCTTTTGGGTACGAGGGATGAGCTTGCAGCGATGTTCGGAGTGCCCCGGGATATGATCATTCAGAAGCTATCTGAGGTACAGCCGGATGGGGAAGTCGTAATAGTTTCCGAATCTCCGACCATGGAAGTTGTGGATGAGGAGGTTGACCTGTACAGCCTTCCCATAATGAAGCATTTTGCAAAGGACGGCGGCCTGTACATCACTGCCGGTATCGTGGTCAGTGAGTACGAAGGCTCCATGAATGCATCCATACACCGCCTCATGGTGCTTGATAAGGATAAGCTGGCTGCCAGACTCGTGCCTCCAAGACACACCTATGTATTGCACAAAAAGGCTGCATCCAAAGTAGACAAGCTTCCAGTAGCCATTGTCATCGGTGCAGATCCTGTAATTACATTCGCCTCAACAACCCGTGTGCCTCTGGGAAAAGAATTCCATTATGCAGCAGCTCTTAGAGGTGCTCCGGTGGAATTATTCGAATGTAGCAATGGCGTAAAGGTCCCACATGCAGAGATCGTACTGGAAGGTTATGTCGATCCTGTGGAACGTGTCCAGGAAGGACCGTTCGTTGACATCACCGGTACTTACGATGAGATCCGTCCGGAACCTGTGATTCACATTACAAGGATAATACACAGGAAAGACCCCATTTATCACGGCATCCTCCCGGCAGGACCGGAACACCTGCTCATGATGGGAGTACCATACGAACCCAAGATCTACAGGGCAGTAAGCGAAGTGACCACTGTAAAGAACGTGGTGCTCACAGAAGGCGGATGCTGTTATCTGCATGCAGTTGTGCAGATCGAGAAACAGACCGAAGGCGATGGGAAGAACGCCATCATGGCAGCCTTTGCAAGTCACACAAGCCTCAAGCATGTGGTGGTAGTGGACGAGGATATCGATATCTTCGATCCCAAAGACGTAGAGTTCGCTATTGCGACCCGTGTAAAAGGAGATATGGACGTTATGATAGTCACCAACGTGAGGGGCAGTTCCCTGGACCCAAGGGGTGCACCTGACGGCACGACCACTAAAATAGGCATAGACGCTACCAAAGTCCTGAAGCAGGCAGAGATGTTCGAAAGGGCTAAGATGCCCGAGTAGGTGGACCATGTACCTCACAAAAGAAGAACAGGCAATGCTCGATGGCGAAGAAGGTGAAACACTCCGGAAAGCCATTGAGATACTTGTTGCCCTGGGCGATATTTATGGTGCTGACAGGCTCATACCTGTCAAAAGCGCACAGATAGCCGGGGTTTCATACAAGACCATAGGAGATGCAGGTCTGGAATGGATATCCGATCTGCACGGAAAAGTAAAGATTCCCTCAATACTCAATCCTGCGGGCATGGATCTGCAGGACTGGGAAAAAATGCGGATAGATCCTGAATTTGCACATAAGCAGCAGTTAATAATAGAAGCATACGAAAAGCTGGGTATCAGTGCAAAATGCACGTGTACTCCCTATTATCTTGAAGGATTCAATGCCACCTACGGAGATCACCTTGCCTGGAGCGAGTCCTCAGCAGTTTCTTATGCCAACTCTGTGATCGGGGCAAGGACCAACCGCGAAGGTGGACCATCGGCTCTCTCGGCAGCCCTTGTGGGCAAGACTGCCAATTATGGATACCATCTCGATGAGATGCGCAAGCCCACAGTATCGGTTACAGTGGAATGCGAACTGAAGGGCTCTGATTACGGTGCCCTTGGGTATATCGTAGGGAAGATGGTGGGTAGCAGAGTGCCTTTGTTTATCCTGAAAGGAAAGCCGGATAATGAAGAGCTGAAGTCTCTGGGTGCTGCCATGGCTGCCTCCGGGGCGGTTGCCCTATATCACGTGGAAGGCGTTACTCCTGAAGCAATGAGGAACAAGTTTGCAAGACCTGATGAGAATATAGTCATCGAGGAAAGTCAGATAAGGGAGATATATGACAGGACAAAACCCGATGTCAATGACCTGGACATCGTAACCATCGGCTGTCCGCATTGCTCCTCGGCTGAACTCTCTCTAATCGCAGGACTGCTTGAAGGCAGGACTGTCAATAAGGAAGTGTGGATCTGCACTTCCAGAGAGATTGCAGACAAACATCCCGAACTTGTTAAGTCCATTGAAAAAAGCGGGGCAAAAGTAGTCTGCGATACCTGCATGGTAGTATCCCCGGCAACTGAAAAATATAAGACCATGATGGTGAATTCCGGCAAAGCTCTGGCATACGTACCCGGAATGTGCGGCGTTCCCACTCTTTTTGGTGATATCTATAAGTGCATCAGGGAGGCGGTGAAGGAATGAAGGTCAAATGCCGTACTATTTCCCGGGGATGTGCAGAGGGGCAAGTGATGCTCACGCATGATCCGATTTCCTTTTTGGGTAACGTAGATCCCAAGACTGGCAAAGTAGTGGATGCGAACCACGAACTTTTCGGGCAGTCTGTGCAGGGCAAGGTCTTGGTCTTCCCGCATGGAAAAGGCTCCACTGTAGGTTCCTATGTAATATACCAGCTCTTCAAGAACGGTGTCGCCCCTGCAGCCATGATAAACTTGGAATCTGAGCCTATAGTTGCTGTGGGTGCTATTATCTCTGCCATACCGCTGGTTGACAGGCTGGAGGATGATCCATATACTTTCCTTAAGGATGGCATGTCCATAAAAGTAAATAGCAGTGAAGGATATGTGGAAGTGCCTGAAGGGTAACGAGCCCGATGATGCAAAAAGGTACTGGAAAAGTGATGTACTAATGGACATTTGTTTGAGGTGGAAAAGGAAGAACGCCTTCAGCCTTGCTGCGCTTGCACCTTTGCTGCCCAGCATACGCAGGGTCAAAACACCAACTGACGGTATAATGATCTACAGTCTGGTGACCAGGCAGGCAGCAAGTGTCTTCAGGGAAGTTCAGAATGCAACCACCAATTCTATTTTCATAGCGGGAGGACCCCATCCATCCGGGGATCCGGAAGGAACTTTGCGATATTTCGATTATGTGGTGATCGGTGAAGGTGAGGCCACTCTTCCTGAGCTTGTAAAGGTGTTGCAGGAGGGAGGGGACGTAGGTACGGTCAAAGGTATCGCCTACAAGGATACTGAGGGCAAAATTGTCTACACTCCCAAAAGGGAGCCCATAGAACTGGATGATTATCCATGTTTTGATCCGCATCTTATCAAGGCCCCCATAGAGATCAGCCGGGGATGTCCCTGGAAGTGTAAATACTGTCAGATCCCTCAAATGTTCGGCAGTAAGGTACGACACCGCAGTCTAGATTCTATTGTTAAGTGTGCCCAGCATTATAAGGACTTGAGGTTCATTTCATCTAATTCATTTGCCTACGGAAGCGATGGCGTACACCCGCGTTTTGATAAGGTGGAGAAGCTGCTGGAGGCTTTGTATGCAATTGAGGGTAAGGATATTTATTTCGGTACTTTTCCTTCTGAAGTGAGGCCAGAGTTCGTGACAGACGAATCTCTGGAAATGGTGAACAAATATTGCACCAATGATAGGATCAGTCTTGGTGCACAATCAGGTAGTGAACGTATCCTCAGGGAGATTCGCAGAGGCCATACTGTCAGGGAGGTTGAAATAGCCGTTGAACGCTGCTTTGAACATGGGATCACACCTACTGTTGACTTTATTTTGGGTTTTCCGGACGAAACGGCAGAAGAACAGGAAATGAGCCTTGAACTCATAAAGTGGATATGTAGCAAAGGCGGTGAAGTGAGAGCGCATTATCTTGAACCATTGCCGGGTACTCCTTATGCGCATGTGTCTCCGAGCAAGGTAAGTGAGAAGGTCAACAGTGAGCTTGGCAAGCTTGCTCTGAACGGTAAGATCACGGGTTCCTGGGAATGAGTATTCTGTAATGATTCGAACACAGTGGTTTTCAGAGCAGATGCTCTTCGAACTTGCCATTGCAAAAGACCATGACTCTCACTTCTTTTCCTTTGTTCAGGTTTCGCATCATGCGGTCATAGATGCTTTGGACATGTTTCATATTGTGTTTCTTGAAATGTCTGCTTACGGTTTCCAGGAACCTGATCTGATGCTCCAGATATGATACTTCGTAATCTTTGGTGAGCGTTGCTATCTTGCTGCATTCCTCATCGCTTATTTCTGAATGATAGCATCCGTGTTCATTCAGTCCGCTGATCTGCCTCCAGTCTAGTTTTCCTGAATCGTCTCTTTCCCGGTGCAGCATGTAAGGATAAAGCCTGCATATCGTGGGTCTGTCTTCATATATTTTGCATCTTCCATTTTCAAGGAACATGCAAGAACCATCTTCTTTTGTCTTAAGTGCATAACCCGATACATAAAATGTCCCGTTGTTATCGCAAAAATCAAAATATGGTGCAGGTTTCAATGCATCAGGTGATAATTTCCTTATACGTGTAACTTCTTTGTCCAGCAGGAATACATGGTCATTGAACTCACTGGTACAGCATCTTGCGCAGAGGTCACATTCAAAGCCTACTTCCTTGATGATTTCACATAATTTTTCGATAGGATATTCCAGCAGGTCATGAAGCTCCTTTTTAGTGTCAAGTATTTGTTCTTCTATTGATGATCTGGCTACAATGACCAACTCCATAAATGATTAGCACCATTGTGACCGGCACATTATTAAGTGTATCTTAAGTTATCTTCATAAGATAGAGGCCATCAAATTAGCTCCTTAGATTTCTATTCTAATTTGATGTACTTTTTTAGAATAGCCTTCCAAACGAATTCCTGAGTTTAACTTTATTTTGCAATTCAGTAAGTACCAATAGTTGATAA
>NZ_JBGMEB010000003.1:0-35451 GCF_041447285.1 Methanomethylovorans sp.
GTTCCGATAGGAAAGCATATATTATCGTTGGGAATAATGTCAATTGTTCTTAGTTTTGTTTGCATTTTTGGTCGAATACAACAAAATTAAGAACACTTATATTACTTTTGACTGTCAAAGTTGGGTTACAAGGCAGAAAACTTAAGGAGATCAAATTTGTCCTCCGATTCAACTGAAAGTAATATTAAAAAGATGGTGCCTTTACTGGCACTGTTAACAGCTTTTCCTGCATTTTCTACTGACATGATCCTCCCAGCCATCCCGTCCCTTGCCGTGACATGGAATCAGCCGCTGTCAGTGGTCAATCTAATACTCATTTGCTTTTTCGTCACCTATGGTTTCTTTCTGCTATTCTACGGTCCAATTTCAGATAGGTACGGACGCAAAAGACCCTTAATTGCAGGGATCTCCCTGTATATATTTGCCAGTATGCTATGCGCAATGGCAAACAGTGCAGTTATGTTGATAGCATTCCGTATACTACAGGCTTCCGGAGCTGCAGCCAGTGCATCCTTGTCCATGGCCATGACCAAGGACATCTTCTCCGGGAAAGAAAGAGAAAGAATACTAGCGTATATAGCAGTCATTATGGCCCTGGCTCCTATGTTCGCTCCCATCATTGGAGGATGGATCCTGGCGTATATTTCATGGCACTGGATATTTATTGTCCAGGGAATTATGGGCGTTTTAGGTCTTCTTGGTGTGATCAGAACACCTGAAACACTGAAAGAAGTATCAGAAACCCCTCTATCAAGAGTCATGTATTCTTACGGCAAACTGTTGCTCAACAAAAAGTATGTGATCATGGTCCTTGTGATGTCCATAAGCCTTTTACCATTATACAGTTTCATCGCTGGCTCCTCTGCTATATATGTTAATGGATTTGGCCTGACTGAGCAAAATTTCAGCTATTTCTTCGCTTTTAATGCTCTTGCACTCATGGCAGGATCAATGTCTTGCCTGAAACTGGCAGAAAGAACAAATTCCAAAAATCTGATAACGGCAGGTTTTATAGGGATCGTGCTAGGAGGGATACTAATTCTTACCATCGGGCAACATGGCCCGTGGAGTTTTGCGATCCCCATGGCCATGATAACTTATTCGATTGGTATCAGCAGGCCGCCAAGCAACCACCTTGTACTTGAGCAGGTGCGCAGAGATGCGGGCTCAGCATCCTCCTTGCTAATATTCACGTACTTCACTCTTGGAGCTGTAGGCATGTGGCTAGTATCACAGAACTGGCTTGACAGGATACACATATTGGGTACCATCGCTTTAACCTGCGGAGTTTTTGTACTATTGGCCTGGATTGTTTTACAGAAAAAGGGTATTGAGAGTGCATAAAAAGCACTTTCAGCTCAACTTAAGATCCTACTATGATAACAAGTACACTATAGCAATATGAAATGAAAAATTAATAAAAAAAATAAAAAACGATCCCGGAGGGATTCGAACCCCCGACCCTCGGGTTAGAAGCCCGATGCTATATCCTGGCTAAGCCACGGGACCTGTAGGGGTACATGATAGATGTTTTTACATAAAAGCCTTTTGATGAGTCTGCTATAATTCCTCCTAAAAGGGTCGAAATACAAATATACAATAGGTTCACTTGAATCCTACATTAATCCATATTGAGGTTCTACAATGAGCGAGCTGTTTATTTATTGCAACGGTGAGTACGTTCACAAATCAAAAGCTACTGTTTCTTTATTTGACCATGGTTTCCTGTATGGCGATGGAGTCTTTGAGGGAATCAGAGCTTACAACGGACGCGTTTTTAAATTACAAGAGCATCTGGACAGGCTTTATGACTCGGCAAAAGCAATCGCGCTGGAGATCCCTATGTCAAAAGAAGAAATGGCAGAAGCTATACTTGAAACTCTGCGCAAAAACAATCTGAAAGATGCTTATATCAGACCTCTAGTCACAAGAGGAGTTGGCGACCTTGGCCTTGACCCCCGTAAATGCCCTAAGCCCGGCATATATATCATTACACAGCCCTGGGGCGCGATGTACGGGGACCTGTATGAAGTTGGCTTAACAGGAGTCACGGTTTCAGTTCGCCGCAATGCAGCCGATGCATTATCACCTAACATAAAATCCCTTAATTACCTGAACAACATCCTGGCAAAAATAGAGGCTAATGAAAAGGGAGGCGACGAAGCCATATTCTTTGACAGCAACGGATACCTCTCCGAAGGTTCAGGTGACAACATATTCATCATCAAGAATGGAAAAGTTTATACACCACCTACCATCAACAACCTCAAAGGCATAACAAGGGCTACTGCAATTGAACTTTTGGAAGAAATGAACATACCGGTCTCTGTGGAGAACCTCGGAATGTTCGACCTCTACACTGCAGATGAGATATTTGTTACAGGCACAGCAGCAGAAGCTGCACCTCTTGTTAAGGTGGACGGGCGAGCAATAGGTACCGGGAAACCAGGTCCCATCACAAAGAAGATGATAAAGGCTTTTGAAGTGATCACCCAGACTACAGGTACTCCCATTTTTAAGGAATAAAACTCTTTCTTTTTTAACTTTTTTTTAAAAACATTAATTAACGATTAAACTAATATCACATATATAATATAAATGTTATTTAAATTGGAGTTACCATGGAACCTATATATGATAAAGAAAAAGTGATATTAGAAAACTTAAAGTACCTGAATGACTCTGTGATTGCTATATTGCTTCTTATGCCTGTGACACTGGTCATAGTTTTTGAGGCGCTTGACTCTACAGAATCACTTAAATGGCTTTCCATTGCAACCTGGGCAGTGTATATAGTTGGATTGTGGTATGTGGCCTCAAGGGTGTTCAGGCTCAACAAAAATATCTTAGAACACCTGAAGGAGTGAACCTGTCGGAAATGGAGCAAAAGGAATTCAGAGAACTCACATCCCCTGAAGAAGCACGCCGTATAATAGATAACGTCCTTATCAAGCCGGCACTTAAAACCTTGCCTTTGGAACATGCAAATGGACGTATTCTAGCAGAAGACATCTTTTCAAGTATCGATGTGCCTGCCTTTGACAGGTCTGTTAAAGATGGTTTTGCTGTAAAGGCACAGGATACATACGCAGCTACTGAAATTGACCCTGTAATATTGAAGAAGAGTGGATCAATTGCAGCGGGCAGTGTGTCCGATATTACCCTTGCTTCTGGAAAAATCATAGAGATAGCCACAGGTGCACCGATACCAGAAGGTGCAGATGCGGTAGTAATGGTAGAACACACGACAGCAGAAGAGAGCAATATACTAGTACGCAGGGCGGTGCATATAAATGAGAACATTATGCGTACTGGTGCTGACATCATGAAAGGAGAACGTGTACTGCGCAAGAATGTACGCATCGGCCCACGAGAAATTGGAGTACTTGCTTCTATAGGTATTGATAAGGTCAAAGTAAAAGAGCTGAACGTGGGAATAATTTCCACAGGTGATGAACTTGTTCAACCTGGATCAAAATTGGATTCGGGGAAAATATATGACGCAAATTCCTATGCTGTAGCCGCAAGTATTGAAGAATGCGGTGCAAATCCCATAATATATGGGATCGTAAAAGATGACGAACATGCAATGTCAGAGGCTATTGATCGTGCATTACAGGAATGCAACATGGTCCTCACTTCCGGCAGTACTTCTGCAGGAGTGGGCGATGTGATGTATAAAATAATAGCTGAAAAAGGTAGAACGTTGTTGCATGGCATATCAATAAAACCTGGAAAACCAGTAGTAATAGGTGTTGTTGGGAATATACCGCTCATAGGGCTTCCGGGCAATCCCACTTCAGCACTGTCAATATTTAACGAGTTCATAGCCCCGCTTATATATAATTCTCTTGAGACTGCTCCTCCATTCAAAACAAAAGTGCAGGCAGTCCTGGGAACAGGTATCAGATCCGAGGGCAGGAAGGAGCTTTACCCGGTGGGACTTGTAAGAGGCAGAATATATCCTGCGGATAAAACATCTGGAGCCATTACAACTCTTGCTGAAGCCGATGGTATCATCGAGATCGGTGAAGAGACTGAGTATCTGGAACCGGGAAAAAAGATAGATGTTACACTTTTTGGAAATATAACTCCTGTTGATCTGATGTTCGTTGGGGGACAATGTCCTGGCATTGATCTTTTGGAAGACCTTACAGGAATGAACTTCAGAGTAATAAGTATGGGTTCCAGCCGTGGATTAAGCGCTATGGCTGATAGCATAGCCGATATCGCAGGTATCAATATAGCAGGGTCCGAAAAATATAATCTTGAAGCTATCAGAAGTATGGGTATCCGTAATGCAGTGTTGGTGAAAGGCTACCGACGGGAACAAGGATTGATAGTACACCCAGAGAGCAATATTAAAAACCTTGAAGATCTACCTGGAAACAAATTAGCAAACCGTAACAGAGGCTCAGGCACCCGGGCATTGCTGGATAAACTGCTGGAAGAATTGGCTGTTAAAAAGAGCATCACAAAAGCACAGCTTGTAAAGACAATACCCGGTTACAACTCCGGCTTAAAGACGCAAAGAGCAGTCTGTGAGGCTATAGCTAGTGGTAAAGCAGACGTAGGATTTGGAATAAGGCCCTTTGCAGAAACAATGGGGCTTAAGTTTATACCTATTACTGTAGAGGAGTTCGATTTCCTTATTAATAGAGAAATAATAGATATCCCACAGATTAAAAGCCTTCTTGCAACTCTACGATCACCTGATTTTGCCAAACAGTTGCCACCTGGAATAATTACCTATGAAAGAACAGGTGAAATAATAGAGAGCATATCATGATGATGCCGCATTTTTGCGTATTAGATGCATAATGTAAACAAGAACCCAAGTAATCCAATCTTCTCGAATTTTTTATGCGCATGTTTTGAAGATTGACAAATTGTATATAGAGGTACAACATATAGATAATATTAGAGATTGGGTTAAAATGGTTGTTGACTATTGTAGAAGCTTGTTAATTTTTGGCCTCCAGTACTTTACAGTTATCATCCCCGCAGAATATGCGTTTATATGGATCAAGAGATAAGTACCACCACCTAAATACCACCCAACTTCACAAATAGATCCACTCTGCGGGGATGATTATCACCACACTTAAGTTAATATGCTGTTCAATGTTTTTGCAATGGCGACTATCTTAAAATACAAATTTGCACTACTTTTGATTCTGGAATGGCATTAACATTAAATATTTAAGTAGAAACCATTCTCATTTTAAAATCAGTTTTATAAAGATTTAAATCACACATCCATAGCAAACAGAGGAGGGAACATAATCACATTCAAGGCCAATAGGAATGCACCTGTTTTTGCGGAAGGACAAGTGGAGATCAAAGCAAGTCCGGAAGTGATCTGGAAAATAATGACAGATATCAATAACTGGCCAAATTGGAATCCTGAAGTTAACAAAGCCTCATTAAATGGAGAAGTTAAGGAGGGAGAGACATTTCAATGGAAAGCAGGACCTGGAATGATCAAATCAACTATCCACAGTGTGGAGAACGAACGCCTGATAGCCTGGACTGGCAAGACCTTGGGTATTATCTATGCAATCCACGTCTGGAAGCTGAAACCACTTAACGGGAAAACTTTGGTACGGACAGAAGAGTCCTGGGAAGGGATAGCTACCCGTATTTTTCGCGGTACGATGAGAACGATGCTGGAAAAGGCTATACATTCGGGTCTTCTCAGCCTGAAAGCTGAGGCTGAAAGCAGATCAAAATAGATTTCAAACTTAAATGAAAAATAAAAGGAATACTGGAATGATTCCTCAGGTCTCATTCCAGTATATTATAATAATATTCTCCTTTAGACCTCTGCTCACGGTCAAGGCGGGAATCGGGCTTGTTCACCCTGGGCCTGCGAGTATCTTCATCACGACGGAAGGTGATATTCAGATTTGAAAGGAACTTGTTCATACCGTCATGCATACTTAATGGGGCATGAGCTTTACCATATACAGCAGGCTCACCTTCGAAAACGATCAATCTTTCGCTGAGCATATCGATCATATAGATATCATGATCTACTACCATGGCTGTTTTACCATTGTTCTCAGCAAAACGTTTGATCACTTTTGTGACCATCGAACGCTGTTCTACATCAAGATGAGCACTGGGCTCGTCCAGAAGATACATGTCCGCATCACGGCACAGACATGCTGCTATAGCTACCCTCTGCAATTCACCACCACTGAGTTCCGGCAGAGAGCGTTCATACAGCTTCTCAAGACTTAAAGGTTTTATCACTTCTGTCTGGAAATAACTGGAATCGAACTTACGGGATATGCCACGCAGGAAGAACTGGACCTGCATGTGAACATCCGCCTTAATGTACTGCGGCTTGTAGGAAATACTGATATTTAAATCAAGCTTGCCCTCATCAGGTTCTACCTCCCCTGCAAGAACTTTCATGAAAGTTGATTTACCAATACCGTTTGGTCCGACAATACCCAAGACTTCACCCTGCTTAATGGAACCTGCATCGGTTTCAAGAGAGAAGCCCTCCTTGTATTTCTTGGAAAAGCTGCTATAATCCACCAGAGTATCGATCTCAGTTTCATTCCTTGGCGGGTGAACCTCAAAAGATATAGCTTCGGGACGAATACGCACGTTTTCCTCAGGCAGATAACCTTTAAGATATTGATTAATAGCCACACGCACTCCTTTTGGAAGGGTGATGACACCGTAACCTCCAGGCTCACCATAAGCAACATGCACCATATCTGCCAGCATGTCCAGAATGGCAAGGTCATGCTCTACTACCAATACAGCCTTTTCCTGCGCTATCTCCTGTATGAGCTTAGCACAGTTGATACGCTGGTAGATATCAAGATAGGGGCTTATCTCGTCAAAGAAATAGAAATCTGCGTCTTTAGCCGCACATGCAGCAATAGCCACTCTCTGGAGTTCACCACCACTGAGCTCTGTTATGTTGCGGTCGATAATGTGTGAAAGGTCCAGGCGCTCTACTAGTTCATCCATTACTCCTCTGTCATCGGTTCTGGAAAGCAGATCAGATGTCTTTCCCTTGAAAGCCTTGGGAATAAGGTCCACGTACTGGGGTTTCTGAGAAACCTTGAGAGTGCCATTGGCAACAGACTTGAAATAATCATAAAGAGCAGTCCCAGCATAATGCTCCAATACATTCTCCCATGTACCTCCCTCCTCTCCAAAATTGGGGACCAACCTTCCTGAGAGAATCTGCACTGCAGTACTTTTACCGATACCGTTAGGACCCAGGATACCAGTTACTCTTCCTTTCTGAGGAACAGGCAACTCATAAAGTGCAAAGCCATTGGGACCATAGCGGTGAGTTGGGAACTTGAGGGCCTCCGGCAGGCCAATGATCATAATAGCATCAAAAGGACAACGGTTTATGCATATACCGCAGCCTACACACAACTCTTCCGAGATCAGCGGCTTACCATCCTCTGCAAAAATAATAGTCTCATCACCGGTTCTTACTCTGGGGCAGTATTTTTCACATTCATGACTGCACCTTCGTGGTTGACACCTGTCCTTGTTAAGTATAGCTATTCGCATTTTAATCACTGGTCAATAAAAAATGAAATATAGGAAGTAGTATCAGTTCAGGAGAAGAGTCCACGTCACAAGGCAGAAATCCACCACAAGGAATTCAACATAGAACCAGTCCTTGAAACCAAATTCTTTGGTGTTGATCTTTATGGCCGGATAAATTAATCTCTGGGCGTAATATGCCAGAACGGCAATGATGGTAAGAACAGCATACCATTTTGTTTCAGTTCCCATACCATATTGCATATTGGCAAGGATACCGGCAACTACTCCCAGAATAGAGGCAACCGCTGTCTTGATAATACCCTGCATATGTGCTTTCCTTTTTTCCTCAGGGGTCCTTTGTTTTACACTCAGGATCCCTTTTGCAGATTTCTCCTGCTTTACCTCGGATGCAGCCTGGGTAGTAATTTGCTTATTCTTACCGGATGGTTGCCTGGCTTCTTTTTTCAATGGCTATATCTCCTGAAAATATCAATGGAATGGATAGTATAGAAGGATGTTACTTATATAAAGCTTTATATGCGCCAACTTATGAACTAAACTAAATAAAGCCATTGCTCAGAACATTACTTATTTTGTCTATAGAAATAGCATCAAGGCCCAGGCAATTAAGATGAGCAGCGAATCTGCCGGGTCTGTGACCGCTTGGATGATAGACTACTGTAAACTCTGGGTCTATCTGGCTTACCATATCTGTAAGGCCTCTGACATCCAGATGATCACTGATCTGTATAGAAGGGTACCTGAAATCGGATCTGCCACTCATTACATACTTTGATGTATGCCATGACAGCCGATCCAGGTCCCACGGAGGAACAACACATAAGGTATTACCACCAGCCTCTCCCAAACCAACAACATCCCCTGCATTTTCCAGCATGCACCGGGTGAGTTCAAGTGACTGGGATTCCATTTCAATAACATCACCATAACCAAGAGATCTTACCAATTCAACAACTCTTTGGGCTTTACCGAATGCGTAGGCACCAAGAGCAGAAGAGGAGTTGTCTTTGAGCAACTGTTCAAGACCTTCGATATCATCCTCAAAATAGCACGTAGCATCCCCTGGATCACCGTAGTTGGCCTCAGTTATCAGCACATCGCACTTTGGAAGCATTGAATAATCCTTTACATCACCTGTAACAAGAATACGTGTGCCAACTTCATTTTCCCAGTAAAATGCTGTAGCTCCGGGGGTGTGGCCAGTAGGAAATGTGTGAACCGTGACACCAGCCACTTCAATTGAATCGCATACACTCATCGTTGATCCCTTGTATGCTTTACCATATCGGATCTCAAGTGCTTTTGCGGTTTTATCCGAGCAGAGGGCACTCTCTGAGAGCATCGCAGACTTACCATTATGGTCAGAATGGGCATGCGTTATAAGATACACATCTGGCTGCAGGCATTTGTTAGGGCTTCGGGTGGTATCTATAGAAAAAGTAACTGGTTTCCCTTCATCAGACATGAACCTGATGGAAAGATGGGGTTTAAAACCCCCACGTGAGTTGGTCTGACGAAAAGCCAATATTCCCATGTCAATAAGCTTTTGAGGCATAGAGATCAGGATATTACTGGCTTGAAGCGCATAATTACATAAAGTGCTTTATTATTGTTTCACAGCACCTTTTTGAGTTCGGAGCTTAGCACATCGGCAGAAGTTACACCTGTGAAACGCTTGACCACCTGACCATCTTTTTCTATGACAAGTGTAGGTACTGCCTGCACCACATACTTCTTTGCAAGTTCCCTGTTTTGGTCCACATCTATGATCTTGAACTCTACCTGGTCTTTGAACTTCTTTTCAACCTCTTCAAGAATAGGTTTCTGCATTCTGCAGGGCCCACACCATGTAGCACTAAAATCCATTAATACTGGTTTGCTCACTTTATCACCTTCTGATATACGGCAAAGCACAAGCCTTTTTGAATATTTTCTAGGTGGACAAAAAGTGCCCGTCTTATAGGAGTTCACCGGCTGATATAATAGCAGCTTTAATAGCAGCTTTCAACGGTATTGTAGAACCCCTGCAAAACCATTGCTTGCTTTCCATAAATACCTTTCGCAGGTTAACTAAATGCCTTCCTGACTAGAGAGATTAATCATGCCCGATATATCCTCGCTGTAAGGTCAAGAGGTGGAGCGTAATAAGGAGCAGAGATCACAATTATATCCACAAGAGCTGCATAGTCAGGAATGTCCTGGGCTGAGATTCCCCCCACAGCTATCCGAAGATTGGGGTTCTTCTCCTTGAGCAAAGGAACAAGCCTTTGAATATCCTGAGGGGATAAATGATCAAGTAGCAGCAGATCTGCGATTTTCGCATACCTTAATGCTTCTTCTTCGTTTCTGGGTTCGATCTCGATTCTGCGCACAGCTTTCATTTCAGTTAGATCTCCAACCACGCCCAGATGGTTCTGGCTGATAAGGATGGAATCACTTAGGGAATTGCGGTGATGATCACCACCGCCTGCCCGCACTGCCTGAAGTTCGAACCGGCGCATACCCGGATGGGTCTTCCTACTGGTTGCGATAAGAACATCTTTATTGACCTTCCGCGCAGTTTCCACGTACAGGCGGGTAGTGGCAGCAATGGCACAAACCATGGAAAGGAAGGTCTGTGAAATACGCCATAGTTTGAAAAGCTGGCGCAGATCACCTTTTGCTTCAAAGACCACGTCATGCGGATTGAACTCTCCGCCTTCACGCACATGTGCAGTAACCTCAAGACCTTTTTTCCGATAGAAAGCTGCAAGCTCTTCCACACAAGCCGCTACGCCATGCTCTCTTGACATGATACGCAATCTGCCGTTACCTTCTATGCCAAGAAGATCCACAGTCTCATCACCATAAGGACAGTCTTCATCAAGATAAAGGTCGAACAGGTCCATAAACAAATTTCCTATAGTTTTATATTGCTAACGTTTTTACACTTTTCTTTTACGAAAGATTGCACCAGTAGGATATTAAAATAACCCTTAAGATGGAGAATGATTTGGAAATATGATGTGTAAGGGAGATACGACCGGAGTTGGATCATATAAGTAACAAAAACAAAGTGACAGGGATAGTGATGTAATATTTGTCAATCAAATGACCAGTAGTATATAAACTACTTGTCAAGCCTTGACAACCGGTATATAAATGAGTTGTCAAACAGATGACAACTTGTATATAAAGCACTTGTCAATCAAATGACAAGCATTATATAAACCCCTCAATAAAGCCAGATTTAAAAAACACAAAAAAGAAGATAAAACAGCCTCCCGACAACGCTACAGCCTTATTTAAGCAGACTTCCCCTCCACTATAGCAATCTCTTCTTCTGTCAGCCCGTATAACTCATACACAAGCCTGTCTATCTCAGCATCTGTTGCATTGATACGGCGCTGGATCATTTCTTTTTCACTGCCAAGCTTTGCGATGTCGAGCTTTTTATGCAGCTCAAGCATTTGTTCGACAAGGGATACCATCCTGTCATGTCTGGCTACATCTTCGGGATTTGAGGGGTCGATGGTGCAGATTGGTAATTTTGATAAATATGACTTGTTCAAATCATCAGCTAGGTAATTTATACAATAATAGTTAATCAGAGATGAACATAAAATTCCTAAAAGATAGAACAACTTTTTAATATCCCCACTTTTTGAAATTATCATTTGGAGAGTTTTCATTCCAGCAGAGTTGCATCTATCATCTAATGTACAAACCAGTCTTTGTTTCCATCTCATTTTTTGAATTCTGATAATCCAGATTTTTGGGCGACAATAGAAATCTTCAATTTTCTTTGTTGAAAGAGTTTCAGTGGATATTTTAATACCTGGACTGTAATGATATCTTGCTATATCATTAGGAATAACCATATAAAAATTAGAATTAGGATCTTCATTTAATGAAAATTTGCTTCCTTCCTCTCCACGTGATATTGAATAGAAGTCTTCCAACATTTTCAAGTTCGGATTCAACTCTATTTTTTTAATAATTCGCTGATCCTCAGTAGAAGTAAAATAGCCAAAAATCAAGTCTGGTCTATTACTCCATATAAGTTGTGGGACTTCTGATTCAGAATCCCATTTATATTGGCCAAACAGCTCTAATCTTTCTTCTGCTGATACAATATATCGACTTAAATTTTTATGAAATATATTTGAATCAGTAGCTGGAATTTCATTACCAACCCTAAACACTAAGCACCAAGTGTCTCTTACTTTTGAAAAAACTGGACCGGTTTCAATCATTTCATATATGATTGTATTTTCTAGCAGCAAGCGCCGAGTAGCAACATGGTCATCTTTTCTTAGAAAAGTATCTGGAGTAATAAAACTTAACAATCCACCGAGTTTTAACTTACTCAACCCAGCTTCAATGAAAACAACATAGGAATCAATATTTCGACTATTTGCTGTGACTAATTTTGTTTTTAAATATTTCTGTTCGGAAGAATTGAACGTTGCACCCCAAGGCGGATTCCCGATAACTGCATCAAAGCCACCCTGCTCAAAGACATCCGGGAATTCCTGATTCCAGTCGAATGCATTGATCTTGTAGAACTCATCATCGTTATCGAGGTTCATCTGGACAGAAGAATAGACGTCAGAGCCGATAAGCGAATTACCGCACTTTATGTTCTCATGCAGGGAAGGAAGCACCCTCTCCTGAGTGATCGTAAGCTGTTTTGAGATACGTTCGCCCTTTTCACCTTCCAGTACCTTGAGAAGAAGAGAAAGTTTCGTGACCTCTACAGCCTGCTGGTCAATGTCCACCCCATAAATGTTATTGAGAAGGATACGTTTCTTCTCATCCGAAGTGAGTCGCCAGTCATCTTCGCTCATCTGATAAATAGGGAAATCATAATCACTTCCGGCAGATCGTGCTTTCTTCTTTCCCCTCTTGGTAGGAACTGGTTTTGCAGGCAGAAGCTTTTGCACCTCTTTGTCAGTGGCAGCTTTGCCTTCCTTCATCAACGGTACAAGATGGTTCATGTAACAGTCCAAATGCCAGTTAAGCAGGTACTGATAAGCACCGATCAAAAAGGAACCGGAACCACATGCTGGATCAACGATCTTCAAGTTTGACACTTCTGCGGGGGTTTTGTTCTCAACAAGCTTCCCAATAGTGTTTTTAACAATATACTCCACGATATAGGTAGGAGTATAATAAACGCCCCCGGCTTTCTTGACCTCAGGCTTCTCTTCTATCTTCGCCTGATGAGAAGCAGTGAGCCTGATAACTTTTCCCAGGAACTGCTCGTACACCTGACCCAGAATATCAGCAGGGATCACAGAGAACTCATACGGAGATTCAGGATAATACAGCCTGCTGATAATGTGCTTCAATGTCTTGTCATCGATCTCAAGAGAAGTCGTCAGAATATCCGGCTCTTCCATGCCATCCTCGCTTCTGAAATGGAAAAGTCCTGAATTGTATTTATCATCAGCATGAAGAAAAAGCTCGATCAGATTTTTGTAAACATCCTTCCCTTCAGCTTTCGATTTAAGCTGACCGTATTCCTCAATGCCCCTATCCTCACAGATACGCAAGAACACGATCCTGTCGATAATTTTCTGCACCGCAAGGTTCAATTCCCGTACTGAAAGACTCGCATTTCTAAGAGCAAGGTTCTTAGCAAGTTCATCCCTCCAACCTTCGATTTCCGCCAGGAACGCATCATCAATTCCTGCCGTACCCTTCCCACCTTTCTTCTGCACAAGGCTATCGGCAAGGTCGTCAAATTTGCCAGTAAAGACAGCCTTTTTTGAATATTTCGATGCTATCTCATCCCATTTTGAGATATAATCCTTGTAAGTGTAATACTCGATGCGCCCAAGTGAGGAATTATCGTTAGGTGATGGTTTCCGCGTACAGTCAAAAACAATGAACTCCTCGAAATCCGTAAGGATACTTACTGGCAGCTTAGCACTCCAAGCATAACGACGAAGCTGGTATGCAGGCTCAGGATTCTCTTTAAGATTTACTGCCGGTTTCTTAGCTTCGACAAAGAACTTCCTTACCCCACCGATCCTGAAAGAATAATCCGGTGCTTTGGTCTTGCCGCCGACCTTTACAGCATCCTCATGGATGACTTCCTTATACCTCTCATCATATGCCTGAGTATTATCCACATCCCAACCCAGCGCCTTAAAAAGCGGATCAATGAACTCTCTTCTAACCTGAGTTTCATTATAAGAGTTAGACTTGTATTTGGCACTATACTGATCAAAACGTTCTACAAGTTCGATTATTTCTGAGGGGGCAGGCATAGTATCACTCATTATTGGCAATACTTGCATTTAAAGAAAGTGGATACTGTTAACATCATAAGTAGTTTATTCTCAGAAGCTGATTTGAACATAGGGGAGAAAATAGTGTGGACTAAAAAGGACATAATCCGAAAGATAGTGGTTATAGCAATATTCTGGAAGCTAAAGTTCGTGAGGAAAACTATCCTGCTCTTTATGAACATGAAAGTCATACTGAACAAATTAAAGTATTTGAAGAAGATTGCTAAGAAATTAAAACAATGAAAATACACTCCCACTGTTTTTGTAAAAATCCGTTTGAAAGAGCTTCAACCAGAACTGCTACTATCGGTACCCTATACTCATCTGTTACAACATTACATACAGATTCTCAAAGTGCCGATGTAAAGAGCATGTTTATTTTCGGTGAAAGCCTATTTTGAATATAGGAGGTTGTTAGTGTGGGATTGTTTGATAGTTTAAAGAAAAAAGATGGCAATAGCGGCGAAGATGCTCAGAAATTGTATACAAATGGTCTTGAGCTTCTCGATAAGGGAAGATTTGAAGAAGCAGTAAAAGTCTTTGAGAAAGCTATTAAACTTGATCCGCAGAATTCTGCGCCTTGGAATGACAAAGGCGTTGCACTTTGCGGAGCAGGCAGATATGAAGAAGCAATGCAGGCTTTAGATAAAGCCATTGAACTTGATCCCCGCAATGCAAGTACTTGGGCTAATAAAGGTCTTGCACTTGATTATCTGGGAGAATATGACGAGGCCATACAAGCATTGGACATTGCTGTTGAACTTGACCCCCAGAAATCCGCTGAACTTATCCCACAGAGATCATTTGCATGGTACGGCAAAGGTCAGGCACTTGGTGACATGGAGAGGGACGACGAAGCGATACTAGCTTATGATAAAGCCATAGAACTTGACCCCGAATATCTGGATGCATGGGATGGAAAAGCTGCCTCGCTCATTATATTGGGCAGATTCAACGAAGCTATGCAGGCATTAGAAACTGCTATCAGACTTGATCCTCAGGACCCCCGTGCTTGGTATATCAAAGGTTACCTCTTTGAAGAGCTTGGCAGGACTGATGACGCTAAGATGTACTATGATAAGGCTAAAGAATTGGGATACACGGGATGAGATTATCCTTTTTTGCTGTTTGATAAGTGAATCAACTAAATCTATTCCCTATGAATAGCAATTTGCCAAAAACTCATCCATAACAGCAAGGCATCTGATAACATAAATTCACAATAAAATAGAAAAAGGCTCAAGTGAAACCATAATCACGCTGTTATAGACAGCACACTTGAGCCGATATTTTTAGTTAGCCTTAGAGGCTAAAGCCTTTACATACTACAATTGTCTTTCAGTAGTTCATGTTGATGACTACTTTTTACCATAGTAGTAGGCTTTGTCAGTATCTGTGTACTTCTTGCTACTGTAGGTACCGGATGCTGTAGCAGTATTCACCTGCTGACCACAAACTTTCTTCATGGTGTAAGTCACTTCAGTTGAAGCACCTGGAGACAGACTAGTTGTCTTCAGAGTTATCTTACCTTTCTTACTGTCAGTAACAGTGATTCCTGTCAGTTTGACATTACCGGTGTTCTTAACTACGATCTTGAACTTCACAGTAGCACAGGACAAGGTCGGACCCTTAGCACTGTCAGCATCAACCCACTTCTTGCCATCCCATACATACTTCTGGATATCTATGGATGCTTTGGTAGCCGTCTTGCCAAGATAGTATGCTTTGTCAGTATCAGTGTACTTGGTGCCACTGTAAGTACCGCTGGCAGTAGCAGTGTTTACCTGTTGACCGCAAATCTTGGTCATGGTATACGTAGCTTCAGTGGAAGCACCAGCAGCCAGAGTAGTAGACTTTAGAGTTACCTTACCTTTCTTGCTGTCAGTAACAGCGACTCCGGTCAATGGAACAGTACCAGTGTTCTTCACTACTATCTTGAACTTCACAGTAGAACAAGACAAAGTTGGACCGGTAGCAGTGTCAGCATCAACCCACTTACTGCCATCCCACACATACTTCTCAATATCTATGGAAGCTTTAGTAGTAGTTGTGCCCATGTAGTATGCTTTGTCTGTGTCAGTGCATATCGTACGATCGTAGTAGCCAGAAGCAGTAGCAGTGTTTACCTGCTGACCACAAACCTTCTTCATGTTATATGTTGCCTCGGTTGAAGCGCCAGCAGCTAGCGTAGTAGTCTTTAGGCTAACTTTACTATACTTATCATCAGTCACAGTGACACCTGTCAATGGGACATCTCCAGTGTTAGTAACCACTATCCTGAACTTGGCATGTTCACAGGATATAGAAGGACCAGTCGCACAATCAGCATCAACCCATGCTGTGCCATTCCATACATACTTCTCGATATCGATGGATCCCTCCTCTACAGCACCATTTACAGTGATAGTAACATCCTGGTCACCATAGCTTACACCTGAACTATCTACTGCACTTACCGTGAACTTGTATTCACCTGCAGGTGTGCCGGAAGGTACTGTTATTGTTAATCCCAATTTTTCAGTAACACCAGTCGGTCCAGTATATGAATCAGGTGAAGAGATCCACGATTCATATCCAGAACTTGCTACAAGATGCACATTATCTACTGTCGGTGTTGTAAGAGCTTTCGTAATTTCTGCAACAACATCAGCAGGCATTGTTGACGAACTTGTAGTAAATAGTTTTCCACCTGTTATACCTGTCCAATATGTCCACCCATCAAACATAAATCCTGAAGCTCCTGTATGAGATTCAAGTAAAATGACATTGTTTGATGCCATTCCAGCAAGTACTGTTTGCAAATCCAGGTCATCATTGCCCACACCAATTTTTGTTGGATCACTAGTCTCATCCATAACTTCATTTCTACCAGGATCACCGCCAGTGCTATATGTTCCGGAGTAACCGGGTACCCCTTCATACAGGTTGTTATCGTGTGGTACATCGTCACCAAAATTCAACAATATTTTCTTTGCACCGGTTCTCCATGAAACCGCTGGATCAGCGTATGATTCGTACATTATCCTTCCATAGTCTTGAGGACTATCAGAACCACTACCAAGGACTAAGGAATTTATGGCATTTGACACGTCAGTTCTATCATTAGTTATTGGAGAATCAAGCCTGTAAGCATAGTCTCCAGACGATGAAGCACCATATATATTCGAATAACCAAAGCTATTATAGGCATATGGGTAATCCATATAGCTAGCTACACCATAGTTTATATCTACACCAGTTGCATCTAAAGAGGTCATAATATTCCCTGACTGCGATTTAGCAGTAGATATTATTCCCGACATACTTCCCGTGAGGTCAAAAGAAAATAGCACGTCAGCTTTTGGAGGAACTGCGGTAATCTCCACAGTTTTGTTGTCTATGATAGATTCTCCTGGGTTCAATGTCGCTACCAGTGATGTTGGTGAAATCGAAGCACCTGCTTGAGGAATCAGCGCACTTATCAATAAAAACACCAACACGATTGTTATGCTACTTATTTTGTTCATAGTGTCATCCCATTCTAATAGCTATATCTTCCTGCAAAGCGAGCCTGCGGCTGCTTACTGTCATTGCAAGTGCTTTTCAGAAGCTCTCATGACGAAACCACCACACTACCCCCTTGCAAACGTGTTGCGAGGAATTAATACATTTTTACGTAGGTGGATAACTACAATCAAGAAGACATAGAAATATCTAAAAAATGATAGACATCTGACCTTAGCACAACCCAATAGTGCTTCTTTAGTATCATTCCTATCACGAATTTATGTACTTCCCACAATACCTAAAGCTAATCCTAATTACCCACTTACCCAAATAGTATATGAAATAACATAGTATATAAATTTTTACACTGGTGTCTCATATAGAATGTCCAGAATTTTATAGATAGAATAAAAACAAAGTTGATGAGATTCTGGTAGAAATCTATAGTCATATGTACCTTTTTAACAAGAGAAAGATATATTTGCAATATGAAGTGCTAATTAAGTGTTTGTTGTACTTGATAATATAATGAAAAAGACTTAAACATAGAAGAAGATAAGATATATAGTTAATTCATACAAAAACAGTCTAATTAGAACATACCTACAAATAAGTACAAAAACAAACACATAATAAACAATACACACCCTATTAATTATTCCCAGCAATAAATAAAAAAAAACAGAGGATATTTAATCCTCAAGTGTGGAAACGTCTCCTGGGTCCATTCCAAGTTCTTTGGCGCGAAGGACACGCCTCATGATCTTACCACTACGGGTCTTGGGAAGTGAATCCACGAACTCGATCTCGGATGGCATGGCAATGGGACCAAGGCTCATTCTTACATGATATATAAGTTCTGACTTCAATTTGTCACTGGGAGAGGAACCTGTCCTCAGAATAACAAAAGCCTTAAGGATCTGGCCCTTGAGTGCATTTGGCAGACCGATCACAGCAGCTTCTGCTACTGCAGCATTGGATACAAGGGCACTCTCAACTTCAGCACTTCCGATATTGTGACCAGAAACTATGATTATATCGTCAGAGCGACCAAGGATCATGATATAACCATCATCATCTTTTACTGCCAAGTCGCCTGCAGTATAATATTTCCCGATTGTTGTCCAATACTGGCGGTAACGCTCATCGTTGTTACGGACAGTCCTCATCATTGAAGGCCACGGCTCTTTGATAACAAGGAAACCACCTGTACCGGCTGGAACTGGATCTCCATTCTTATCCACCACATCAGCCACTACTCCGGGGAGAGGCTTACCTATAAAACCAGGCTTCATTGGCTGTCCTGCCATTGTTGTGATCATGTGCATACCTGTTTCTGTCTGCCACCAGGTATCTACAATTGGACAGCGCTCCTTTCCGATAACGTGATAATACCATTCAAATGCTTCAGGGTTCAGAGGCTCTCCGACAGAGCCCAACAGCCTTAGGGAGCCCAGATCATATTTATTCGGCCACTCCGCACCCATACGCATAAACATCCTGATAGCGGTAGGTGCAGTGTAGAATATGGTGACATCAAACTCGTCGATGATGCTCCACCATACTCCAGCATCCGGATAATCTGGTGTGGACTCTGTGATAAGGATAGTACCACCGTTCAGCAGCGGCCCATATATGATATAACTGTGTCCTGTGATCCAGCCTGGATCCGCTGTACACCAAAACACATCGTTATCACGCAGATCGAAGACATTTCTGGTGGAATAGTATGCACCTACCATGTAACCGCCACATGTGTGCACTATACCTTTTGCAGGACCTGTAGTACCGCTGGTATAAAGAATGAAAAGAGGATCTTCTGCGTCCATCACTTCAGCTTCACACTCAGATACATTGCTAAGCATCTCATGATAGTCGATTTCCATTTCAGAATACAGTTCCATCGGAGGAGTCATTCTGCGCAGCACTACTATCTTTTCCACGCTTGGAGCATTCACAACAGCCTCATCAACTATGGCTTTTAACTCCACGCGCTTTCCACGCCTGATTGTCGCATCAGCCGTTACAACGATCTTCGCATTAGCATCCTTGATACGGGAATTTAGGGCCTGTGTACCGAAACCTGCGAACACAATTGAATGGACAGCGCCTATGCGAGCACATGCGAGAGTTACAATTATCTGTTCAGGCACAAGAGGCATATAAATACATACAGCATCTCCCTTTTTAACTCCCAGTGATTTGAGACCATTTGCACATTTCATGACCTCACGGTACAATTGCCTGTAAGTGAAAACTTGCTCCTCTCCCCCATCGCCTACCCAGATGATAGCTACTTTATTTTTCTTACCGTTGTGCACATGACGGTCTAAACAATTCTGAGTAATGTTGAGCTTTGAGTTTACGAACCAGCGGGCATAAGGATGGTTCCATTCCATCACCTTATCCCACTTTTGTATCCATTCTAATTCGTTTGCTACTTTTTCCCAGTAAGCTTGAGGATCTTGAATGAATTCGTTGTAGATTGCCTCATAATCTCCCATCCTCAAAGTTTCCTTGAGAGATGGGTCAGGATAATACACCTTATTTTCCATTTTTACACCGAAATCTTCAGACATGAGTTTTCACCTGGTTAAAAATACCTCATTTATTCATGCAATAGCGAGTCACAAGATGTCAGTCTACCTTATGTCCAAAATCCGCATTATTGGAAAGCAATCGCAGCTTTTGAGGCAAACAGGCAGAAAGGTTATACACGCATATCCTACATAATTAATCATGTGTAATGGAAAAAATGGTATAAATCTGTTGTGGCCACACGAAGACAACAATAAATTTTCAGACAGATCAAAAAACGGAAAAAAGAAATGAGAGAGATATGAAAATTATGCAGAGAGGGCTAAAATTGCCTCTGCAAGGTCACCCTTAGCATCCTCAAGAGCCTTCCTTGCCTTTTCTTCAGAAACCCCAGTCTGCTCAGCCACCAGCCTCACATCATCATCAGGGATTTCCAATTTTCGTGGAACCTTTTCCGGTGTGCCGACAACCTGATATGTATCAGCTCCCTGCGCATTCATTACTGTGACGTTAGCATCATTAAAAACAATATCTACATCCGGTGTACGAATAATTACCTGCTCCACATTAGGTATCTCATCGATGCTTATTCCCATCTGCTTCATCATTTGTTTCATTTTGGCAGGGTTCATACCTCTACCGCCTACGCCCGGAAACATGTAACCACCTCAATAGTTATCAAAATGAAATAAATTAGTGGCAACCGCCACTACATGGACCGCATCCGCCAGATGCCTTTGGATTGTCAATAATAAAACCGCTACCGTTTGGACCATCGACAAAATCAATAGTTGCACCGGACAAGCCATCTGCATCGTTCTTGTTCAAGACTATCTTAATGCCTTGACTGTCTACTGTAATGTCATCTTCCCCTAACTCATTATCAAGAGACATGCCGTACTGCACACCACAGCAGCTCATACCTGCAACGAACACCCTTAGTGCATGGTCCGTCTTGTTCTCTGACTCAAGTAGTGACTTGATTTCTGATGCTGCCTTTACTGTTATCTCTACCATGTGTCTTTCACTCTTTATTTATTCTAATTACTATCAGTACCTATGGACTAAACAGTAATACCTTTATATGTAGTTTTGGTATAAAAAGATATTCGTATGATTGCGAACAAACCTTCTCATATAAACTCAACATCATCGTCTACAGGATGGGTAAGCACCTCAGAAGTATGAGCATTCAGCTCTACTGAATTGCGAGGTCCTTTTACCTCCCATATAGGCACATAGATAAGATCTATCTGCAGATTAATATCTTCAACGGCCGGTTTGAACCTCTTATGTTCTGAGATTATAGCTTCGCCTTTTGTATCATCAAAGCGAAGGTCTTTTGTGTGCTCATCTATCAGCATGTTAATAATTGAATCCTTAGCTTGTGCATGAGTTATTATTTGAGTTTTGAGCTCATAGTCATTATCCGGGAGATCAAGTACATCGCTTATTTCATTAATGGCGATATTACTGATGTTGCCGTTCAATGCATTAAGATATCCTACACCTTCACCAGAAATATCGATGATCTTAGATTTATACTTCTTTTCCACCTTTAGAGAATAAGAATATCTCCAGAAGGGAACAAGTTTAAGGACAACAGCCTGTACCGTTTGCACATGAGGTTTGCCCATCACAGCAGCACGATCCTTTGTGAGCTTAAGAGGAGCAGCCTGAAGTTCCAGCCGCACAGAGTTAACAGCATGTGCAGGAACTACAACTTGAGCAAAAGGAGATGCAGATGCTACAGAACGATACGAAGAAATAGCACTGTCTCTTGTTGAGACGGTTGTTCCCCTGAAAACATCAGAAAAGGAACGTGACTCAGATGGTTCACAAGAATATTCATTAGAATACGAAGATGGCGCCCTTACAAGCTCAAGTTTGCCTGCAGTTCCCTCAATATCAGCAATCACAGCTCTGCCAATATGCAAAGCTACTTCATCCCTATCCCATATTATAAGTCCAAGATTTTCACCATAGAATTTTACATCTGCATTTACATCTGTAGTAGAAACATAAAGGCCAATACCTTCTAGCACCTGATCAGCAAATAATCTAAGATCAGACATATCAGGATCTGAGCCGAATTTAATAATAGTGTTATAACCGTCTTTTTCGGCAATTAAATCACACCGAGAAGACTCGTTAACACTGTAACCTGCTGATTTGAAAACATCCCTCAAGATATGCAAAAGCTCTTGCTTCATAATTAATCAGTGAAATAAGGACAGACGAACTGAAATATGTTTCTATGGGCACTGTACATTACAGTACCCTTGTGGTCGTTTCAAGCTCTACACCTTTAGTGGTGATCACGTAAGAAATAGTCCTGTTAGGAACGATCATACCCCTCATTTTTCTAAGGAGTATAGAGCGTTCTACTTCGCTACCACGCTCTTTCATCCTGAACTCGATCACACCATCACATATGTGCTTCATATTGTTTTCAATGATCGGCTCATGCATACCACTGGTCATCATAAGAAGATGGACAGCACCAGTTGCCTTACCCATAGAGGATATGATCTCTATTACATTCAATACATTATTGAGTTCATAGGAGCGTAAGAAATACGAAATGGAGTCTACAACTCCCCTATACTTTCTGGTACGCGCCTGAGTCACTGTACCCTTAAGCAAATTAAGAGAATCAGTTCCTCTTTTGAGAAAATCCTTTGCGGACACATCAGATACCAAATGCTTTGGGAGAACATTATAAAAGCGCGGGGAATAAGCATCTGTAAAATCAAATTTACCTTCTTCCAAATGTTTTCTGACATTCCAGTTGAAGTAATCCATGCCAGATATTACTTCTGAGAGCGGATGCTCGGATGAAAAATAGAAGACATCTTCATGATTCACAAGCCCGCCGTAAGCAAACTGATGTGCAAATACTTCCATACCAGCCCCTGGTTCTGCAAGAAGCAGAATAGTTGTTCCAGGCGGTACGCCGCCACCTAACTGTACATCAAGACCCGCCACACCAGTGGGAACCCGATAACCTCCGGAGCCATCAAAACTGTAATCCATAAATTTCACCCATGAGCGATAAATGCAAATATGTTAGTGTAAACTGAGATACTACTTGAGCAGACTAACAATATATAGATATTAATATAAAAATGTGGTGGAAAAATGATAGACCTTGATAAACTGAAATATGAGAATGGACTTGTCCAAGCCATAGCACAGGATGCCGAAACAAAAGAAGTTCTAATGTGTGCCTATATGAACAAAGAAGCCTTACAGAAGACGATAGAAACAGGATATGCACACTACTGGAGCCGTAGTCGGAAGAAACTCTGGAAGAAAGGAGAAAGTTCAAATCATCTGCAAAAGATAATAGAAATACGTATCGACTGCGATATGGATGCCATCCTAATGCTTATCGAGCAGGAAGGAGGGGCATGCCATACAGGATACAGATCATGCTTCTACCGTACCATAGAAGGCAAGATCGTAGGTGACAAAGTATTCGAGCCCGATGAAGTGTACTAGCTGGCCTGCAATTGAATTATATAGAGAATGATACTAATATATCAGTATGAAGAGAGAGGGCCAAAGTACAACCCGCATTGCCAGTGATACAAGCGCTATAATTGATGGTGCTATATCAACGCGGGTAAAGAGCGGAGATTACTCCGGTTTTCAGATAATCATCCCAGAGGCAGTAGTTGCAGAGCTTGAAGCCCAGGCAAACCGGGGATTGGAGATAGGGTTTAAAGGACTTGAAGAGTTGCAGGAGTTGCGCAAACTTGCAACTCAGGGAACAATAGAACTTATTTTTGCAGGAAGAAGGCCAAACCTTGATGAAGTAAAGCTTGCTGGTGGCGGAGAAATCGATGCGCTCATAAGAGAAACAGCTCAGGAAAATGATGCAATATTCGTTACTGCTGACAGAGTTCAGTCACAGGTTGCCATAGCAAAAGGCTTAGATGTTGACTTTATATCTCCCCGCTTTATAGAATATGGACCGCTTAAGATAGAGCAGTTCTTCACAGAAGACACTATGTCTGTACACCTCAAAAATGGGATATCACCCATGGCTAAAAAGGGAAGTGTGGCTTCTGTGCAATTTTTAAAAATAAGAGAAGAGCCCTGTACTTATGGAGAACTCAAATTTATTTCAAGGGAACTTATAGAGAGAGCACGTAGTGACCCTACCTCCTTTATGGAACTAGATTTCAATGGGGCATCCGTATTGCAAATCGGCAATATGAGAATAGCTATTACTAACCCACCGTTTTCAGACGAAATAGAAATAACTGCTGTTCGGCCAGTGGCAAAAGTGTCTATTGAACAATACCGTCTTAGCGCAGTTCTTAAAGAGCGTATAAGAGAACAGCGCGGAATTCTTATTGCAGGACCGCCTGGAGCTGGAAAATCAACATTTGCAGCTGGTATTGCCATATACCTGCATGATATGGGATACGTGGTAAAAACCATGGAAGCTCCCCGAGATTTGCAGGTACCAAAAGAAATCACACAATATGCACCACTTGACGGCAGTATGGAAAAAACCGCAGATATTCTACTGCTGGTCAGGCCTGACTATACAATATATGATGAGGTGAGGAAGACCAGTGACTTCCATGTATTTGCAGACATGAGACTGGCAGGCGTAGGCATGATAGGTGTTGTGCATGCCAACAGGGCTGTGGATGCTATACAAAGGCTCATTGGCAGGGTAGAACTGGGAGTTATACCCCAAGTAGTGGACACCGTGATCTTCGTTAACAAAGGAGAAATATCAAAAGTCCAAGTGCTGGAATTCACTGTGAAGGTGCCTTCCGGGATGACAGAAGCCGATTTGGCCAGGCCGGTGATCATAGTAACAGATCTGGAAAGCGGCAGAACGGAGTATGAGATCTATACTTATGGAGACCAGGTGGTAGTGATGCCAGTGGGCATTGAGGTGAAGAAACCGTCCTGGAAGCTTGCAGAAGGAGAAGTGAAGGAAGTCGTAGAGCGTTATGCTACCGGACCCGTACAGGTAGAAATGATCTCGGATAACAAAGCTTTCGTTCGGGTCCTTGAACACGATCTGCCTAAAGTAATAGGAAAAGGTGGAAGTGTGATAGATAACATCGAGAAGATACTTGGCATCCACATAGATGTGCGCAAGTTCGAATCCGGAGAGGCGAAAGAGAAAGAAAAGCCTCCGCAGAAAGAGTTCCGGCCCATTATCGAAAAAACGAAAAAACATGTAATATTGAATATCCCTGAACTTGCAGCCCATGACGTTGAGGTCTACGCAGGAGATGAGTTCATGTTCAGTGCCACCGTCGGGCGTCACGGTGACATAAAAGTAAGGATGGATTCAGCCGTAGCAGATGGCATCCTTTCCGCTGTAGAAGAAGGAGAGCTGGTCACAGTCAAGCCGTTGTAAAGAATTTGCATCTTTTCTTTTTTCAGACATCTTTCATATTAGAATAAATACTCAAAAGACCTTCCAGGGTAATGTAACCTTTGTGTGTGATCTGGTAATCGCCCCTTTCACTGTGCTGAAGGATCATCTTTGAGTCCAGTAATTTCTGCAGATGGAAGAGCAGATTACCCCCTCTCAGAGTGGTTATCTGTGAGAGTTCCGAAAAACCCCGCGGACTGCCTGCCAGGGCTTTAAGGATGAGAAGACGCTGCCTGTTGGCAACTGGTTCGCAGATGGAATCCACCACTTCAATTGGGATTTCTTCTAATTTATGATCACCTTTCTGTCGTTCATATATCTGCAATGAGCGCATAGCCTCTATCTGGCTGTCGTAGAGCCTTGAAACTTCTGTGAAGCACTGACCGCACATGGGCTGCCCGGTGATTTTGCGTAAATGATCTATTTTCTGCCAGTACTGGTCCACTATATCCTTGCTCACGCTTTCCTGACTCAACAGATAAGATGTTTCACTTAGAAGCTCCTCGAATTTCTGCCTGCAGCCTTCATACATCCTGCAGTCGTGCACCATATGCTTTTCCAGGCTGTCACTGGTATCCTTCCTGATATAATCAATGAGAGCCTTAGAGAAGCTGCCCCTCAACTGTGAAGTGTTTTGCTCCACGATATACCTGCCAGAACCTTCCAGAAATCTGTTGAACTCACTACGCATTAAAACTATCTCATTTTTCAGCTCTTCCAGTTCCTTACATTGTCGCAGTGAGTTGTGTACCTTCTCCATAGTGATCTTCCCTGAATTTCCTTGTCATTCATACACTTGTGCTGATCCAAGGTCATTATTCTGTAGTAATCGTATTTTGTACATAATAATGCCCATTAAGTATATAATTATAACCAGCATATTATGTAGTGGTGACAGAACATGTCAGTGAAAGAAGAAATACACGCACAGATCACAGGAGCGCTTAAGAACGCAGAATTCCCTTTGAAGACACCTCAGGAACTACTTGCAGCCTTTCCTGCCGGTGCTGACACCACCTGCCAGTCTGGCAATGTAAAGGTCACAGCAGGTGAGGCGGGTAAATTGCTCAAGCCAAGTGACTTCCCCTTCACCAGTGCCAAACAGGTAGCAGACGTGATAGTTGGCAGAGCAGGGCTCTGAATAAATTTATAAACGCCTAAGTGAGGGCTTCCGAAGATCGAGCCCTCAGAGATTTCTTTTCCCGGATCCAAGACTTTATTTTGTTCAAATCCCTTTGCAACATATCCGAACAAAAGATATCCTTTTTCGGGCTCTGTAGAAATCCTCATGCTACAATCTCAACTGTAGGCAGATGCAACCACAGAGTACACAGAGTTCACGGAGATAGATAACGATTCTCATTCTCTGTGTCCTCTGTGAACTCAGTGGTTCAAACTTGATGTGCATGTTTTCTACAGAGCCCTTTTTCGATGAGTTTAAAAATGAGAGATACTTAATACATCCCCGATGCCTGCAGCCTTCAGAGATAAACTTCAATCGGACAGATTCATTATCACTACGGAGATCACACCTCCGAAGGGTGTTGAAACTTCGTCTTTCTTAACAGATGCAGAACAATTAAAGCAGTACGTGGATGCTTTCAACGTGACAGATAATCAACGGGCTGTCATGCGCATGAATCCTGTAGCTGTGGGAAAATTATTAAAAGATGCAGGACACGAAACCATCGTACAGCTTACTTGCAGAGACCGCAATAGATTGGCTCTTCAATCTGACCTTTTAGGAGCTTGGGCTCTTGGAATACGTAATATATGTGTAATGACCGGCGATCATACTACCAAAGGGGACCATCCTGGCACAAAACCTGTATACGACCTTGATTCAGTACAACTCCTGGATACTGTTAAGAAACTGAAAGAAGGATATGACCTATCAGGCAATAGACTGGAACAGTCCCCCGACTTTCTAGTGGGCGCAGTTTCTAATACAGACCCCTCACAGCCTATGCAGCATATCAAACTTCGGAAAAAAGCAAGTATTGGAATAGATTTCATTCAGACCCAGGCAGTGTATGACACCGAAGAGTTTGCATCTTTTCTGGAAAAAGTTAGTGACATTGATGTACCTTTAATAGCAGGCATCATACCGCTCAAATCTGTAAAGATGGCCAGGTACATGAATAGCAATATTCCGGGAATAAGAGTACCTGAGGAACTTATCACAAGAATGGAGAATGCAGAAGAGCCTGCAAGTGAAGGAATGGAAATTACCTCACAAATCATCAGAGAATTGAAAAATATGTGCAGAGGCATACATTTGATGCCTGTTGGACAGCATACACATACTAGAGAAATACTAAAGATGTCAGGATTGACAGAAGGAAGAACACATAATGAATAATGAGAAGCATGAGCCTTCAAGTAACAAAGCACCAATGCAGTTGATAGGCATAAGAACACCGATCATAAGAACAGGAGAAGACATAGTAAAGATACTTGTCGATTCCATGAAAAAGCAGGGAATTTCCCTGCAGAGCAGCGATGTGATCGTGCTGGCGGAATCTGCTGTAGCTACCTCTGAAGGACGTGTAGTGTGTTTAAATGACATTAACCCAACTACTGAAGCTCTTGAGCTTGCACAGAAATATCAAATTGACTCTAGAGAAATGCAGTTAATAATCGAGGAATGCGATGAGATATTCGGGGGAGTACCTGGAGCAGCACTAACCATTACCAGAGGAGCACTTTCACCGAATGCTGGGATAGATAGCTCAAATGCACCCGAAGGCTGTGTAGTACTCTTACCAAAAAATCCACAAAAAAGTGCAGCTAATATCAGAAAAGGGATTGAAAAAGCCTTTTCATGCCACATAGGTGTTATTGTTGGGGATAGCCGTACCCAGCCCTTAAGACTGGGATGTGTAGGTATAGCCCTTGGGACTTCTGGTATAGAACCTGTGGAAGATGCAAGGGGAGAACTTGACCTTTTTGGCAAGGAGCTGAAAATAACCAGAAAAGCAGTTGCTGATAACATGGTGTCTGCTGCACAACTTGTTATGGGAGAAGCAGGAGAAGGTATTCCTGCTGTAGTTATAAGGGGAGCATCTGTGAAGATGGTAGAAGGATCTGTAGAGATGCCGCTGTTCTCAAGGGAAGAATGCATGTATTACAGCAACATAAACAAAGATAGAAAATGATCAGCGCAATACAGTAACTTTAATGCTGTAAATCATTAACTACAGGCTTGGATAGCACATTCTTGGAAATATAGATATATAGACGTATTACCAGTACATAGAATACCTTATCCCATATATTATATTTGTACAAAATTCAAATGCATGGGGCCATTTAACATCGTCTGTGAAACTAATTCACAGGGGAAAAAAGATGGCTATGAAAAGAATCAATTTTTTAACAGTACTTACTATCGTAGGATTGTTACTGATTGGAAGTGCAGTATCGATAGGATCAGCTAAGGTAATACAGAACTGTGTTACTGCCAAAGAAGATACAACAGTTCTACAGGATACAAATTCTACTAACAATAAAATAAAGAATATCATAGTAATGGTTCCAGATGGATGCTCGCAAAGCGTCCAGACTATAACACGCTGGTACAGCGGAGATGAACTCCAGCTTGACAGCATGAACGCTGCGATGATCTCAACTTACATGAGCGATTCACTGATAACCGACTCTGCTTCTGCTGCAACAGCCTTTTCAACAGGATATAAGACATCGGACGGAGCCTTAAGCGTAGGTCCAAACCCGGCAACTCTTTTAAGCATCATAGATCCAACAACTGTGGCTGAACCATATGTTCCTCTTGCGACTGTCCTTGAAGGGGCAAAACTCAAGGGCAAAGCCACTGGACTTGTAGCAACCTGTGAGATACCACATGCAACACCTGCTGCATTTGCTTCCCACGTAGATTCCAGAAAACAGTACGACAACATAACAGAACAAATGGTTTACCAAGATATTGATGTGGTCTTTGCCGGAGGTAAGGATTTCCTCAATGACAGCCGAAAGGATGGGGAAAACCTCACTAAAGTACTGATGAACAGAGGATACCAGTTCGTTGAAACCGAAGATGAAATGATGTCTCTGAAATCCGGCAAAGTATGGGGAATGTTTGCAGGAGTAGCCATGTCTCCTGAAATAGACCGCCAGTATACGGCATCTGATGAGCCACACATCGCTAACATGACTAAGAAAGCTATTGAACTGCTTTCTGAGGATAAAGATGGATTTTTCCTGATGATAGAAGGCAGTCAGGTGGACTGGGCAGGACATGCTAACGATCCGATTTATATGGCAACGGAGTTCCTTGCTTTTGATCAAGCAGTGGAAGTTGCTGTTGACTTTGCAAAAAAGGACGGCAATACACTTGTAATCGTCTTCCCTGATCACAACACTGGCGGTATGACGCTTGGAAGCAGTTATGATGAATCATATACAAAGACCACAGTGGAAGACCTTGTAGATCCTCTTAAGGGAATGAAATGCACTTACTCTTACCTTGAAAGTCAGATACAGGACATAACAAATGCTTCTGAAGTACATGAAGAAGTGCTTAATTGGACGGGTATTAACCTTACAGAGACAGAGATCAACGAAATAGTCACAAGCAATAATTTCGCGGCCCTGAAAAATATAATTAATAGTAATCATACCATAATCGGATGGACAACTGGTAGCCACTGCGGAGAGGATATACCTCTGTGGGCATACGGATCAGGAAGTCTTTCGGGTCGTATGGATAACACTGAAATTGCCACTTATATTGCTGAAGAGTTTAGTTTTAGCCTGGACAGCACAAGCGATAAGCTGTTCGTGGATGTAGATGAGGCATTTCCAGGCAAGTATGAACTGGACAGCACAGACTCAAATAACTTGGTTCTTAAGATCGGGGACTATAAACTGCCGGTAAATAAGGATGTTCTTATAGATTCCAAAGGAATTGAACACAAACTCGATGGAATAGTAATCTATGCTCCGAAAGCCAATGATGGAAAGGGAAAAGTCTACATCCCACAACAGGCTGTAGATATGATCATGTCTTAAAAGGACAACTAAAATGATGAAAAGGAGATATGCCTTTTCAACATATTTTTATTTAGTTTGAAGTTTAGTCCCTTATAATGCCTGAAAGATATTAAATAATCCTTTTGTTACAAAATCCACCGCCAAAGCGGCCAGAAAAAGCCCCATAAGACGAGTAAATACCAACATGCCTGTATAACCAAGCCATTCGTAGACCTTATGAGCGAAATGGAACAATACCAGACAAACAAAAAAGGTCAATACAATGGCAGCTAACACTATCATCTTGTTGAGAACAAGATCTGTGCTGTCCATCAAAACTATAACAGTGGTTATTAATCCAGGTCCTGCCAATATGGGCAGAGCTATGGGGAACACCCAAACATCGTCTCTTCCTAAAGATTCGTGAATCTCATCTGGAGTAATACTTTCCCTTGATATATGTGCCATCATCATATCAAAGGCCACTTTGAACAGCAGTATCCCTCCTGCAACCCTCAAAGAGTCAACATTGATGCTGAACAACCTGAGCATCGTGTCACCTGTCAGCGCAAAGAAAAGAGAAATAGCGCATGCAAGAAAAACAGCCTTTCTTCCAAGTATCTGTCTTTGTTTATTGCCCATCCCGCTTGTCATAGATACAAAAGTCACAACTCCATCCAAGGGACTCACTATTACGAAGATTGATACAAAAGAGTAGATGAAGAAAGTGATCAAGTCCATAAATAGAATGGATTAAGAAAGTATATGGATTTTATTGAAAGTTCTGAGCTAACTTTTTAGATATAGAAAGGAGTTTCATCAAAGAGTTATATAGAAGGAATAATATAGATACAAACGATTATATTTGAGATATGTTGTGGAAACTAAAAACTAAGGTTTAACTTTGATGTTTGAGTTTTTGATTTTTTAAGAGGAAATACAAATGCTTCAAGCTATAGTATTTGATAGTAAAGGCATAATCGATCAAAACCTTAAAAAAAAGCTGGAAAGCTTGGGAATATCCCTATCCATAATATATCAATATGATGAGGAAACTATACTATCACTGTCTGTAAAAAAACCTGACATTATAATATACTTCCATTCTGCCGAGAATTGCAACCTCTTTGATAAAATACTGGAAACATCAAATAATATTGAAATACCTTCGATATTCATTGTCTCAAATCCTGATGAGAACTTTTTTAACAAACTGAATAATGCACAATCTGCATGGTACATTAAAGAACCATTAGATGAGAATGAATTGTACTATGTAGCGAAAAATGTGATCAACAATTATGAAATGAAAATTAAAGTCACCGAGGACATAAAAGAATATAAAGCTGCACAAAAATCGCTTGAAGAAAGTGAACAGAAATTCCGATTGCTCGCTGAAAGTGCAAATGATGCAATATGGACAATGGATTCTGAAGGAAAATTCCTTTATGTAAGTCCATCTGTCAAAAAATTGACTGGGTTCTCTCCTGAAGAAGCAATGAAGAGGTGTTTGTGGGAAACTTTGACTCCCGAATCGTTGAAAACTGTTTCTGCGCAGATGGAAGCTTTTTTTAAAAACCTCCAAGAAGGAATATCAAATGAAACATCCTATGTGTTTGAAGTAGAACAGTTCTGTAAAAATGGTTCTACGGTATGGACTGATGTAGTTGTAAATCCTATTTATGATGACGTGGGAAATTTCAAATTATTCGTAGGTGTCACGCGCAACATAAGCGAACGCAAAAAAGCTGAAGATAAACTAAGAAAACAAAAAAATGTGATGGATACTATTTTCCATAACGCACCTATTACTATGATGCTTATAAATAGGGAGGGAAGGGTCGAGAACATTAATTATTCAGGAGTCGAAGCAACCGGCAGAAAAAAAGAAGAAGTGCTAGGATTATTAGGAGGGCAATTATTTTCCTGTGTAAATTCCTCTAAAGGACATGGGTGTGGGAAGAATACTGAATGCCACAGCTGCCCCGTACGTAGCACATTTTCTGAAACTTTTAAAACTGGGGAGAACTTTCATAAGGTAGAGGGCAGTCTGGATGTTCTGCAAAATGGAACAATTTTCACCCGCCATCTCCTATTATCTACTGCTTATCTTGATATTCAGGGCGATGCTAAGGTAATGCTAAGTGTTGATGACATCACTGAGCAAAAAAATGTAGAACAAGAGATTCTTGAAGCAAAAATGATGGCTGAAAGAGCTAACAGAATCAAAAGTGAATTCCTTGCTACCATGAGCCATGAATTGAGAACACCTTTGAATGCTGTCATTGGCTATGCCGACCTATTACTTGATGAAGCGTTTGGAGAGCTAAATCCCAAACAAATAAAATCAATCGGGCATATTTCCAATGGTGGAAAGCATCTTCTGGATCTTATAAATGATATACTTGACCTTTCAAAGATAGAATCCGGAAAAATGGAACTACATTACGATGACTTCTTTGTACATGAAGCTCTTAAGAATGTGGAATCCATAATTTTACCAATTGCAAGAAAGAAAAACATCCAACTTGAATTTACAATTGATCCTGATGCCTCAACTTTACATGCGGATAAATCCAGATTCAAGCAAATACTTTACAATCTGGCCAGCAATGCTGTGAAATTTACCCCTGAAAAGGGATTGGTGAAAATAGAAGTCCGGAAAACAGATAATGCTGTAGAGGTGGCTGTGACAGATTCAGGAATAGGTATCCATGAAGAAGAACTGAAAAACCTGTTCATTCCCTTCAACCAGCTTGATTCTACTGATTCGAGAACATATGAAGGAACAGGGCTTGGACTTTCATTAGTGAAGAATTTCGTGGAGTTGCATGGGGGCAAAGTAAACGTAAAGAGTGAAGTGGGGAAAGGCAGCACTTTTAGTTTCTGGATACCAATATAGAAAACAGATCAAAAAATATAAGAATAAATAATGTAAGGGATCAGAAAATATCCTTACTTAGCCCAGATAGCAATAATCTTGTCGATGGATATATGAGTAAATCTGGTTTCTTTCTTGAGGGTAAGGACACCATCGGCACAGGCTTCAACTGTTCCCTGGAAAGTGTCTGGTCCACCACAATACACATCTACATCTTTTTGCAGGTAATGTTCTACTATGAAAGATTGCATAAAGTTTACCTCCTTTTGATAAACAGGACTATGAAAAGAGAATCCTATTTCTATATTTAAAAGGAGAGGATTTGATAAAAAGGTGACGATAGGACTTTTTTTCCAAAATAAAGCGATTAAACAGCTCAGAAAATAGAAGTAAAGCAAGTTTGCTATATATTAAATTTGAGAAACAACAAAAACAGTATCATTAAGAGTAATAATAAAGATAGTAATCAAAATAGTAATCAAAATATAACAAGTTTAATTTGCCAGACTTTTATGAGTGGAATAAAACAAAAAAATGGAAAATGATATTTTCTTTCATTCCAGATTCAAAGCTTTGAGTATCATGTGATATTCATTGATCGGCATCCGGGAGTACAAAGCTCTTTTTATTACTTCGCTAAGAGAAGGATGGATATCCATGGAATACATTATAGGAGCAGAGCTCTGATCCGGGGTATACATAATAGGAATGATCTCATGGATAAGTATCGAAGCATGTGGACCTATTATATGAGCTCCCAGTATCTTACCCGTTTCTTTTTCCAAAATCACTTTTACAAACTCATCTTCTAAATCCATGGCAATGCCTTTGCCAGTATCCTGGAATCTATAAAAACCAATGGAGATGTTATCTTCTCCATATTGGGCTGCAGCTTCTTTTTCTGACATACCCACACTGGAGATCTCGGGTTCTGAGAACACGGCACTGGGAACTGCATGGAAATCCACAGTTGCCTTACGACCGAGAACAGCATTATAGTAGACGATGGTGGATTCGTGATTTGCTACATGCTTAAAGAGATGTTTACCTGTAGCATCGCCTATTACCCAGACGTTCTTCTGGGAACTTTCAAGGTGCTCATCAACTTTGATCCAACCCATTTTATCTACATCGATGCCCCCGTTTTCAGGTTTTAGAAGATCTGAATTAGATTCTCTGCCTGTGGCAACAAGAATATCCGATGTCACTATAGATTTCTCTTCACCTGTTTCTCTATGCTTCAGAAGTAGCTGCTTTCCTTCCGCAATCTGTCTTACTTCCAAGACTTCATGATTTGTGAGTATTTCCATTCGTTCTGACATCATGCGCTTTGCAAGCACTGAGATCTCAGGTTCTGCCTGGGGGAGGAAATAGGGATTACGACCGATGATTGTAACTTTTGAACCCATTGCTGAGAAAAAGTGACCATACTCTGCTGCAATATAACCGCCGCCTATGATAGCCAGGCTTTTTGGCAGTACAGACATCTGGAGTACAGTATCGCTTGTGAGATATCCTGCATCTTTAAGTCCCTTTAAGAATGGGACAGATGGTCTTGAGCCCGTGCATAAGAAGATCATCTTTGCTTTTAGAATTTCTTCTCCTGCTTTCAGAGAGTATGGCTCAACAAACTCTGCAGTAGTTTTGTAATAATCAATGCGAGGGTTAGCTATGAGGTTCTCTTCTATGGATCGCATATCAGAAGATATCTTGCTACGCATGCGGTCCATTATCTTGCTGAAATCGATATTTTTGATCTGGGCATCAATCCCAAAATGTCGAGCTTTCTGGATAACAGTTACAAGCTCAGCAGGATATAACAGAATCTTAGAGGGAATGCAGCCTCTTGTAAGGCATATACCTCCGGGCTCATCCTTATCGATAACAGCAACTTTCATTTCCGGATTGGCATCCATCATGGGCCCAATATAGTTCATTCCAGAGCCAGTACCAACAACTATCAAATCGTATTCTTTCACTTTGCCATCCTCTCCATGAAAGCATGTATAACAACTGATTGAATCGTATCTGTCTTTATAGTATTGGTCATAGTCTAAGGAACATATAATAGTCTTGAGAATTAGTGAAAAATACAAACCAACTGAGCATTATTAAGAGATGCTGTTAGAATAGAATATGAGTACAAACTAGTCAAAGAGTTGTAGTCGTTAGAATTAGAGTCAAAATTCATAGAGTGAGCATAGCAGCGATCCGAAGTTCCCAAAGGCTCGCGCACTTAAGTACAGTACGGAACGTGGACAGGCTTATCTTCTGTGTTCGGGATGGGTACAGGAGTTGCCCTGCCGCTA
>NZ_JBGMEB010000004.1:0-33513 GCF_041447285.1 Methanomethylovorans sp.
TGGTTCCGATAGGAAAGCATATATTATCGTTGGGAATAATGTCAATTGTTCTTAGTTTTGTTTGCATTTTTGGTCGAATACAACAAAATTAAGAACACTTATATTACTTTTGACTGTCAAAGTTGGGCTCTATATCATATTTTACCAATGATTTTATATGGAATATATCCATATACCTATACCCCTATAGGTACATATAATACTAAATGAAGGATACACAGATGAAAGAAAAATACGCTGATCTTGAAAATGAGGAGAAACTAACCGTTTTTTCAATAGTTATTTCGGGTATTTCTCTTATGATGAGTTTTTTAAACGTCGGGCATTTTCCTGTGGATATCGCGTGGATAGCAGTAGGTCTTTGTGGGATTCCAATCTTGAAGGAAGCGATTACAGAGCTTGTTACAAAATTTGATATAAAGGCAGATTTATTGGTTTCCTTGGCTTTGGTTGCTTCGGTATGGATAGGAGAAATCTTTGCTGCCGGAGAGATTGTAGTTATCATGACTATTGGTTCTCTTCTGGAGGAAAGAACTGTAGCAAAAGCCAGGGCAAGAATTGAAAGTCTTGTTGATATGACACCTCAACAAGCCCGTGTTGTTCATCAGAAAGGGGAAGAAACAATTCCGGTTGAACAGGTGAGGCTAGGGGACACAGTTCGTGTTCTTGCGGGAGAGAACATTCCAGTAGATGGAATTATTGTAACTGGCCAAACTTACATTGATCAATCAATGATCACGGGAGAATCTTTACCAGTTGAAAAAAGTGTTAAAGATGAAGTTTTTGCTGGTACGATAAATCAGTTTGGCATATTTGATATGACAGTGACAAAAGTAAGTGAAGACAGCTCATTGCAAAGAATGATCCAGCTTGTAAGCTCTAGCGATGCTGGAAAGGTAAAGATTGTAAGGATAGCTGATCGCTGGGCTACTTGGATAGTTATGATTGCATTGTCATCCGCAGCTTTAACATGGTTTCTTACTGGAGAGATAGTTCGTGCTGTTACAATTCTTGTTGTGTTTTGTCCTTGTGCATTAGTGCTTGCCACTCCTACTGCGATTATGGCAGGGATAGGTAATGCTACAAAATACGGAATACTGGTTCGTGAAGGCGATGCTTTAGAACGTCTAGCAAAAGTGCCACGATTTGCCTTTGATAAAACAGGTACGTTAACACATGGTAAGCCAACGGTAATAAAAACAGAAAGCTTTGATCCTTCTATCTCATCTGAGGAGTTGCTAGTATGGACAGCTTCCGCAGAGCTTCGTTCTGAACATCCGTTAGGAAAAGCTGTTGTAAAACATATCAAATCCGTTTCTTCCAAGTCTCTACCGGAACCTTCCGCATTCCAACTCATTGCTGGAAGAGGAGTATCCGCACATGTCAATGGCAAAAATATCCTTGCTGGAAATGAACAATTATTAAATGAAAATTCTATTGCTATACCTGATGAGATGAAAAAAGACATAGAGAAATACAAAAGCAAGGGCTGTACTGTAATCTATATTGCAATCGACAATTACGCTAGAGGAATTATTGTTTTATCAGATACCTTGCGTGAAGATTCGCCTAAGGCCATACAGCAGATCCATGAACTAGGAGTAAAAAGTAGCCTTCTGACTGGAGATAATCAATATGCAGCATGTTACATAGCAAACATTGCAGGTATTACGGATGTACATGCCAATTGTATGCCTGAAGATAAAATGGAGGCAATTAAGCAATATCAAGAAAAAGAAGAACTTGTATGCATGATCGGAGATGGTGTAAACGATTCCCTTGCAATAAAAACTGCCCATGTGGGAATTGCAATGGGAGGTGTTGGCAGTGACATTGCTATTCAGTCATCTGATATTGTATTTGTTGGCGAGGATCTTCGGAATCTTCCTCATCTGCTTCGCTTATCACGTAAAGTTATGACTACCATTAAATTGAATATTATATTTTCGATGGTGCTAAACTTTACAGCTCTTTTTCTGGCAATGACAGGTGTATTGAATCCTGTTGCAGGTGCTCTGGTACATAATGCAGGTTCTGTTTTAGTTATTGTGAACTCTGCGTTTTTATTGAATTGGAACTGATCATTCCAACCAACTAAATTCTCATTTTTCTTTTTATAATAGGTGAGTCTTCACCTTTCCCTTACATGAGCGTTCGAAGTAAATGGCTTATTAGCTTTTTCATTCTCCTTCATCTAATGAAATATAACCTTAGAGAAGCCATGTTCGTTCATTCCGTATAGTAAATTCAGGCAATCGCGATAAAAAGCAGTAAATAAAATGACTCTAAATAATTAGATTCTTGCCAATGGCACAGAATCTTTTGAGTAATATTCAAAGAGTTCTTTTCCCCAATCAAGTGCACTTTGGCTGGAACTTAGCATATACTTATAATCATAGTTTCCTTCACTAGTCAGCAAACGCATGAGTAAGTAGTATTCGTTATATGCAAAAGATACAAAGTCTATCTCTTTTGGGTAAACAAACAAATTGAACAATTTACTTTTAATGATTTCCATATATTCAGCTTGGTATTGATTTCTGATTATGTCAAACACATTTGGGGTAACTATTACATTTATTCTCACATTTCCATGAAGCATCTCTGTAAACATGTTGATGAAATTTGGGTGGAAAAATGCACTGACTGCATAAAAATTATCGCAACTCTTCGAAGTCTCTTGGAATTTGTCATCTGTTCCATATATCTCTGAAGGTCGAGCATATATACTCTGGGTATATGGATTTATTATCTGGCATTTCTTAAGTTCCAGTAGTCTTTTAAAAAGATAGGGCGGAATAAAATCAAGTTTATGAGTTCCCCAGTAATCGATATCTGCATCTAAAACCTCAATTTTTTGTAATAAAGGGACCATCTCATCAACTAGTAGTTTGCCGATCGCCGTCGATTCGTAGGTGTCTTCGTAATGAGAAATAAGATGATGTTTTTCCAAGAGCTTTATCTGTGGAAGTAATTCATTTCTTGTTGTTTTCAGAGATTCGAGGAGATTTTCCGTTTCTTTTGGTTCTTCCTGCAGCAACAGAAGAACATCCTTTCTCTGATCGGAAGCAAATAACACGTCAATCAGTGCTTTTCTCATTTACGGCTCCTCCTGTAAAAAGCATACTGCTAATCGAGCAAAACTTAATATTGAGCATGTAACCACCAACAGTTTACTAAATTCCAGTAGTCAGTTCCTATATATCTACATTTTTGGAAACGTTCAATAATGATAGATTCATATTTTAATATGGGGTGATTTAATGGAGAGTGAAAAGAGTCCCAAGAAAGAAATTTTTCCTACGATCCCGTTGATAATATTGGTTACCGGTATATTGTGGTTGATAAATGAGTTGAAAATATTCACAATCGATATTCCCTGGTTTCCCATAGTCTTAATAATAGTTGGAGTTGCAGGGCTTATTGAATTTTATAAAAGGAAGTAAATTTCTAGCTTTGTACAAGTCTCTTTCGATTCAAGCGAACAAAATCAAATATACGATGTAATATCAATGGTATTTGTCTCTTTAACTATTGATATCTCTATTTTTAGCTTTCACATTAAACAGTTAGATCTCAGAGAATTTAGTTTATGATGCTATCACAGCTCTGAGCGATCACTTCTCTAATGATGTATCCTCACAATACCAATACAGTATTCTTAGTGAGTATTTAATACGTATAGTTTCCTTATACCCCTTAATGAGACTTGGAATTGCTGTCACGGATCCGCATGATTGGACTGCTGCTGCACTTCTGCAGGCTGCAGCAGACAGAGGCTTTGAAACCTATGTTATTGACCTGAGGGATACAGATGTTGTCATTAAAGACGAGGTGATCATCAACAATAAGGGTCTAATTCTTCCAACTCTTGATGCCCTTGTAGTGAGAGATGTCGGTGCTGGATCTATGGACGGTGTTTCTTTCAGATTCGATGCCCTAAGGCAACTTGAAATGCAAGGCACACTTATCCTCAACAGCCCTGAAGCCATCAGAAATGCTGCAAATAAATATCATACAACATACCTGCTTGCAAAAGCGGGTCTGCCGGTACCGGCTACATTCTCGGTTCAGGACAGGGATAAAGCCATTGAAATAGTAGGTGACCTAGGAGATGCAGTCGTAAAACCTGTCTTTGGTTACAAAGGAAAAGGAATAATCAGGGTCAAAGATGGAAACATGATTGAACCCAATGGTTCCATTTCACAAATTCCCTGGAAAGACCAGATCACACAAATGCTCGATAGCTGGGGTATGCTTTACATACAGGAGTTCATAGAAAATCAAGGGCGGGATATCCGTGCTTTTGTAGTGAACGGAAAAGTACTGGGTTCCATATATCGGTCTGCACAGCAAGGTCATTGGATCAACAATCTGAGTCAGGGTGGTTCATCCGCTCCATGCAGGCTTACTTCCTCTCAGGAAGAGATATGTGCTAAAGCTGCAGAAGCTGTGGGTACTGTATTTGCAGGAGTGGACCTCATAGAAGGACCGGATGGTACTCTGGTTCTTGAGGTAAATGGAACCCCTTCAGGAGCAGGTATATATAAGTCATGTGGAGTAAATGTTGCCGGACACATTCTGGATTATATACCGTCAAAACTATGATCTAAAAAATTATGATCTACAAATTTATGTTCTATATGAGGCTTAGTTAATGGATGAATATAAACAATGCATTCTTGTAAGAGATGATCTGAAACTTTCAAAAGGCAAGCTTGCAGTGCAGGTTGCACATGCGGCTGTATCTGCCAGCAGCTGGGCTTCAAAGTCCGCTTTGGATAACTGGAAAGAAGGCGGACAGAAAAAAGTGGTTTTAAGGGTTCCAGCACTAAAAGACCTTTTCGAGTATAAGGAAAAGGCCAGAAGAGAGGGATTTCCCACTGCTCTTATCGCTGATGCCGGTCTTACAGAAGTTGAACCAGGAACAGTAACTGTATTGGGTATTGGTCCAGCAAGGGCCCAGGATCTGGATAAGATAACCAAGGATCTTAAACTTCTTTAATTTTTTATATCCTTCCCCAAATTTGATGTATTTTCGGCAAGGTTCTGTTGATCTTTTTTTTCTGTATGTGTATTGCCTGCTTACTGGTCACACTACATGAACACTTCTAATGTGGATACAATTGATATACTCTCAGAACTATAGAACCCCTCATGCAGGTACCTGAAACAGAACACATGATAGGTATGGAGTTGTACGCAACCACAGCCGAAGGCATTGGCGGAATTCTCAGGCAGGAGCCGGAGGATTTTGTAGTAAATGAAATATCTGGCTGGGAAGTGGAAGATTCCGGAAAACACCTTATATTGGAACTTATCAAGAAGGATTGGGATACAAATCACATTATTAGGGACTTGTCAAGGGCGCTTGGGATCAGCCAGAAACGCATTGGTTTTGCAGGTACCAAAGACAAAAGAGCAATCACTACCCAGCGTATCAGTATTTTTGATCTTTCTGAAGAAGCAGTTAATAAAATACACATGAAAGATGTGCAGCTAACTCCCATTGGGCGATACAGAAGATCTGTGGAACTGGGGGATCTGCTGGGAAACCAATTCAAAATAACAATGCGTGATATATCTCTTGAGAAAGATGAACTTAAAAACAGAATGGATATTATCACTTCCGAGATTAACGCTATGGGTGGAGTACCTAATTTCTTTGGAATACAGCGTTTTGGTGCCGTCAGGCCTGTCACACATCTGGTAGGAGAGGCACTTGTCAGAGGCTCAGCTGAAGAAGCAGCTATGATATACATTGCTGATAGTTTCAAAGACGAACCAGAGGAAACCAGGATCGCAAGGGATGAAGTAAAAAGCAGCAGAGACTTTGGACAGGGTCTGAAAACATTTCCACCACGTCTTCGATATGAACGTGCTATGATGCACTATCTTGTAGAGCATCCTGGAGACTACAAAGGCTCTTTTTCGATGTTAGCAGAAAGCATGAGCAGAATGTTCGTACACGCATTCCAGTCATACATATTTAACCGGATAATCTGTGCAAGAATTCAAGCCGGAATTCCTCTTAACCAGGCAATTGAAGGGGATATTGTCTGTTTCAAGAATAGTGATTCTCTGCCGGATACTTCAAGAACACAGCGTGTCAATGCTGTGAATCTGGATGGAATGAATAATCTTATAAAAAGAGGACGTGCATTTGTCACTGCACCACTTTTCGGATACGAAACCGAAATGGCTTCGGGTATTCCCGGAGAATTGGAAGCAGCAATAATAGATGAGCTCAAACTGCAACCTGAATATTTCAAGTTGCAGGAAATACCCACAATGTCTTCCCGTGGTCAGAGAAGGGAACTACTTCTCAATGTGCAGCCACAATTCCAGATCCAGGACGATGAACTTAGCTATGGAAAACAAAAAGTCATGGTGGACTTCTCTCTTCCCAAAGGAAGCTATGCCACCACGGTGCTGCGTGAATATATGAAGGTGGAACCTCTTAAAATGAGCTAACACCTTTTTAAATAGAAAGTGAGAATATTATTTCTCATGGATAAGGATTTGGAAATAGTAAAAGACTTGAATATCCGCATAATGAGCCGGGAAGAAGTGCAATTTGCAATTGATATGGCAGCTGCTGAAGGCTGGAATCCCGGACTCTATGATGGAGATCTTTTTTACGAAGCCGATCATAATGGTTTTTTTATTGCGGAACTTGAAGGCAAGCCAGTAGGCTGTGCCTCTGCTGTGGCATACGATGACAAGTTTGGTTTTTTGGGGCTCTACGTGGTCAAACCCGAATTTCAGAATAAAGGCATAGGCATGAAACTAACCGAAAAATGCATGGAATACATGGGAGACAGAAATATCGGGCTTGACGGTGTTGTAGAGAATGAAGAGAAATACCAGAAAGTCATGAAATTCAGATCATCTTACAGCAACCTGCGCTTTGAAGGAAAAGGTGGAGGAACAATCCCGGATGGACTGGTAAAGCTCTCCGAAGTGCCTTTTGAAAAGCTCCTTGAGTATGACAGGAGAATGTTTCCTGCTCCGAGGTCTGGTTTTCTGAAGGAATGGATTAATCAGCCAGATTCTTATGCATGTGCAGCCCTTGAAGATGGGAATCTCAAAGGGTATGGTGTGATTAGAAAATGCTGGACAGGTCATAAAATAGGCCCTCTTTTTGCGGACGATAAAGCTACAGCAGAGAAAATATTCAGAGCCCTTAGAGCTTCAGCTCCAAAAGAGAACATTTACCTTGACATCCCGGAACCCAATAGAGAAGCACTGGAATTAGCAAAGAAATACAACATGAATGTGATGTTTAAGACTATACGTATGTACAGTCAAAAAGAGCCTGATATAGAGCTTGATAAGGTCTATGGGGTTACGAGTTTCGAACTTGGATAAGGAAAGAATAAAGAACAGGCAGGAAGAAAGAGCAACGTCTGCAGGGATTACAGTTGAATATCCCTAATGTGTCGCTCGTATTGTTCTTCCCAGGCCGGAGACGTTATGCAGATCTGTTTAAGATTTCCTTTAAACCAGAATCTTTTTCCAGCAGGCACGACTACCACGTTTCCTGCCCGGACTTCATATTCCTTGTCCTCAACTATCCAGGTACCATTCCCTTCAAGGATATAATACAGAAAATCGCTTCTCTCGTGAACGAATTCTTCCATATGTCCTATTTCGGTTTCCTGATAAAGAACAGCAGCATTCGGTGAGTCTTTTTTTGTAGTATATATCCTCATTGAGACTCCATGCTTTTCGATCACGACTGAATTTTCTGGTCTGAATACTACAGGAGAAGATTCATCTGAAGTATCAATATCTTCCTGATTGAGGTGGTTTTCATCATGTATGTCAAGCATAACCAGATTCTTTTCAAATCCACCTCTCTCCTGCTTTTTCTTTAATCTTAAAGATTCAAATGCTTCTTTTGAAAAGCCTTTGAGATCAGCGATCCTGTGAATTACTTCCATGAGATCTGCCAGTTCTTCGATCTCTTTGCTCTCAAAATATTCAGCCAGTTCTTCTTGAAGCTTATTTTCCAGTTCAGCAAGAAATTCAGTATCTGAAAGCTCTTTAAAAACGTAGTTTTTATCTGAACTGCCAACTATTTCCGGAATTCTGTCTCTGACTGCTTTATGATTGCTTCCCACGGAAAATTTCATGAATTAGCCATCCTCTCTTGATCTGAAGATACTAATTCACATGATCTTATCTATTTTCCTATGTCCTCATACCAGAGATCGGGTCTGTCCCTGATGAATTTACTCATCATTTCTATGCACTCTGTGATACCCAGGTCTGTTACTTCTATCCCGTGCTCTCTCATGAATTCAGGACCACCGGAGAAATTCACTGATTCTCCTACTATTACTTTTTTAATCCCAAACTGCACAGCAGCACCTGCACACAAATAACAGGGCATCAATGTTGAATAAAGGGTGGTATCACTATAAGTGCCAATACGTCCTGCATTACGTATGCAGACGATTTCAGCATGTGCCAGGGGGTCATTCTCCTGCACTCTCATGTTGTGTCCCCTGCCAATTATTTTTCCATTTCTTACAAGTATAGACCCAATGGGAATGCCGCCCTCAGCAAGTCCTTTTTTTGCTTCCTCTATGGCAGCCTGCATAAAAATGTCCATAACCCTTTCCTCCTAATTTACTGTCTACAATTACTATTAACTTAAGTTAGATAATAAATGAACTCATCCGGAAACCGGAGAGGGGATGGATGCCTCCTCTCCAGTGATCTCGCTCAAATATACACCTGAGCCGACCCACCAGTTGTCATCTACAGGGAGGACATATCCGATCTTAAGCTCTTCTTTGTTCTCATTATCGGGGTTTGGCCAGATAAATACCACGTAACCGCCACCGGAGTGCGCGGTCTCAGCCAATACACGGATCGTCTCCATACCAAAAGAATCACGTTTCTCCATTAGATTGGATCCTATCTTCTCTGGCAGGTAGGGGTGAGCCAGAAGCGTGCCATTGTAATCGTAGGCGTAGATGTAGTGCCCTTCTTCATTTACGAACATTCCAGAGAGGTTTGAGATCTCAGCAAATGCACTTGTAGATCCTTTCTCTTTTCCATAGGCGGCACAATCTTCCACGAGTTTTGTCATCTCTGATAAGACATCTGGTCTACCGGAGTCAGAATTATCGATATCTGATAAGTATATTCCTGATCCGATCCACCAGTTTTCTCCAACAGGGTAGACGTAGCCAATCTTCGGTTCATAGGTATCCAGTGCTTTCTCATCGATAACTCCACTCTCAGGTGCAGGGTACATGTAGGCGATGAACCCACCACCGTTAGAAGCAGTGTAAGCACCAATTTTTATCATTGGAAGCCCCCGTACATCGGTCCAGTTTGACCGGTTAGTCCCAACCAGCTCCGGTTGATATGGGTGTACAAGGAGTGTGCCGTTATAATTGTAGGCATAGATATATTCATTATCACGGGAAAACTCTCCGTCCTTTTTCGAGAATTCTGAAAGAGCCGCCTGTTCTCCTACTGCAGTCGCATATTCTGATGCATTCTTAACAAAGTCAGCCAGATCATTTGTTGTCATCTTTTGATCCGCTTCTGACAGGTAGATACCTGCACCCAACCACCACGCATCGTCTACCTTCTGGACATAGCTCATCTTGGGTTCAAGGGTCATATTGTGGGCTGGGTTGTAATAATGGTAGAAAATGAAACCTCCACCTTGCTGTGCTAAGAGTATCTCTACCTGAGTATAGTTCACTCCGTAGGGATCCTGAAGCTCTGAAAGGTCAGTTCCAATCAGCTGTGGCTGATAGGGAAGCGACAAAGTAGTTCCGTTATAATCAAAGGCATAGATATAGAGATTGTCGCGGATAAAAGTTCCATTAGGATCGTTGAATTCCTTGATTGCAGCATCCTTTCCATTTTTCTTGGCGTAATCAATGGCTTCATCCACAAAAGATTTCAGGCTATCTCTTGTCTGGGAGTTTGTCCCTTCTGTAACAATAGGTGAATCCTCGTGTGAATCATAAATTCCTGCACCGATGAGCCATCCGGAGTCAACCATCATCACGTAGCTGAGCTTTTGTTTGACCGCGAAGTTGTCTGCAGGGTCTGCATAGAGATACCGAATAAATCCTCCACCTGACTGTGCGGTCTTGGCAGCATCCTGAATATATAAGGTACCATTCGCATCCTTGAGGTCCCACCGGTTTGTGCCGATGACCTCGGGCTGGAAAGGAAGAGCCAGTGTGTTTCCTTTTAAGTCATAGGCAAAGATATAAAGTTCACCATCAACGAACTGACCAGTCTGGTTGTTGAATTCACGAAGAGCAGCTTCCTGTCCATGGATATGAGCATATTCGTAAGCTTTCTCTACAAAAGCCACGACTTCTTCCGTAGATGCAGATGAAGCATTGGCCGATTGATTATGGGGTAAATTTGTTCCTTTGTCTGTACAGCCGGCGCCAAAGATGGCTACCATTACGAGTGTAACAATTATAATAAGTGTATACTTTTTCATGCATAAAAGTCACAGTATCTACTTATAAATCCATAGCATGAAATAAAATTAAGGACCGTCTACAATATCTGTAATGTATATTTATAAAATATTTGCTATGAAAGTTAATAAAGACTTAATCCTCTGGATCAACCTTTATTACATGAATTAGGACACAAGAGGCCTTGTTAGGGTACAAAATGTGATAAATAAATATTGCGGTCAATCATGTGCCGCAACTCTTGAAATTACCACTGCATACAATGTACGATTTGCCATTACTTCCCTGTGTTAGCCTATAGTAAGTAGTTTTATAGTACAGATTCGTCTGGACTGGATGCATGTATACATAATCCACCCATCCAGTGCCATTCTCTAAAGCTCCGGCTAGGATTTCGTCACGGTACTGTTTACCAGTAACGTCTGTTTTCCCTTTGAAATTAACACCGACAAGCAAGATGTTGTTTGCATGGGCAACAACCGTCATATTCGTATCGTATACGAATGTATAGAGTGCTGGCTCCTCAGCGTCCTGATAAGGTGCTTCTGCTGCATTGATACGCCGGAATGTATCAAGTGCATCCTTTTCGATTGCTGACGAAGTTCTATTCACAAGTGTTACCACTTCTTCATCAGTGAATGTCTGCCTGGTGCATCCTACTCCAAGATTTCGGTAGATGATTCTTTCGTATTCGCTGACTCCCTGTGAATCCTTTTGATTTTTCACTGTATCAAGAGCCTGCTGGAAATCGCTTATCAGCGTATCTGAAACATCCTTACTAAATATATAGTAAAAGTCGTTCTCGCTCAAGGTGTATACGATCTCGTAAGCATCTGGATCCGCTGCAGTCTGTAGCATCTGATGTCGCCCTGCCAGATCTCCCGTTGCCCACATGTCAATTTTGCCTTCTTCCATCATCCTGAGCAGATCTTCCGGAGTTTGACCGTTAATGATATGTGATGCATCCACTCCCTGGCTTGTGAGGAGATCATTTTCTATGGATGCCTGAACCGCACCAATCTGGTACTTATTGAGGTCTTCCGGAGAAGATATTGTAATGTTGCTCCTCACTGGTGCATAGAGAACGAAGCTGGCTTTGGTAAAAGGTCCGGCCCATTTGTAGAGTGGCTCTCGTTCGGGAGTGAGAACAATGGAGAAAAGCACGGTGCTTGTATTGTTCTGTGCTGCCTGAAAACCTTCTGCAAGGGGTACAATGCGGACATTCTCACGTGTGCGATTCACACCGATATTTCGAAAGACTACCTCTAGTGTTTCAACAGATATGCCGGTAACATTTTCCTCTTCCTGATAGTTAAAGGGGGCCCACTCTTCTGTGAGGTAATTGAGCTGAGCAAGACCAATTGATGGTATATGTCTGCCAAGTATCCTCTCATATGTGCTGATGCCTGCTGTATCTTTCTCCTGTTTCAGTGAATCAAGGGCTTGCTGGAAAGATTCTACAGTTGAATCCGAAACATTCTTGTTGAAAGCATAGTAGCCTTCCATGGCCGGTAATAAAAAAACTGCCCTGAAGGAGTATGGGTTTCCGGTTGCCCTTTCGGTAAAATCCCGGCCTGCAGCCTCAGGATATGCCCACAGGTCTATCTCGCCATTATTAAGCTTGTCAACAAGTACGGACGCATTTGTCTCCTGCACAAGCTGGTTTTTATTCACGCCGACATCTATCAGCTGCTGGATAGCAACATCATCAACGATTACTCCAATACGGTAGTCCTTCAGATCTTCAGGCTTTTCTATTGTGATTCCTTTGTCAGGCAGGGCAAAGAGGACATTAGTATATGTATAGATGGGCCCTGCCCATTTGAATGACTGCTCACGCTCAGGAAGCCTTACTGTGGTGAAAAGTACCGTATTATTTTGGGAAATAGCAGTTTGGTATCCCTCAGTCCAGGGAACCAGTAGTACATCATCTCGGGAAACTTTATTTCCCATTTTCTCGGTAATTACCTCGAGCAAATCGATGGATATTCCCCGCAGAGTTCCGTTTTCCTGGTAATTATAAGGGGGTAGCTGTTCTGTATAGTATATCAGGTCAACAGACGTCGTAGCACCGCTCAAATCTGCAGACGAATCTTTGGGGTTTGAGATGCATCCGGTGGCTATAATCAGTGCTCCAATGAGTGCCACAATAAGGAAAAGAGAGAAATTCCGTGATGATAGAAACATAAAAAGTTATCGTGTATCGCGATATAAATAAATGATGATTTTTCTGAATCTTACAGAAAAACCGTTTAAGAAATTCAGGTGCATTATGTAAATGCACCCTCTAAAAATAGTATTATTACTTATTTTTCTGTCTTTCTATCATGGAACATATGAATGCCTTAAATGGTGGGGAAGGCCTGCCTGGTCTTGACTTAAATTCTGGATGGAACTGAGATGCGAAGAAGAACGGATGACCTGGGAGCTCACAGATTTCCATGCGGTTCTTGTTAACTCCGGAGAACACAAGGCCTTTTTCCTGCAATTTGTCTACAAAATTTGGATTTACTTCATACCTGTGTCTGTGGCGTTCTACTATATTGCATGAGCCATAGATCTTCTCTGCAAGGGAACCCGGCTTAAGCTGAGCTTCATAATCACCCAGTCTCATCGTAGCTCCCATATCCTCCACTCCTTCCTGTTCAGGGAGTATATCTATTACAGGATAAGGGGTATCCTCATTAAATTCAGTGCTGTTAGCTCCTTTAAGACCCACTACGTTCCTTGCGAATTCTACAACAGCTAGTTGCATTCCAAGACAAAGCCCTAAAAACGGGATATTGTGTTCGCGAGCGTATCTTATAGCCATCATTTTGCCTTCAGTTCCCCGTTCTCCGAAGCCACCCGGAACTAAGATACCATCATATGCATCAAGCTTTTTTAGACATTCAGGATCTTCTTCAAGCATTTCCGCATTTAGCCAATCAGCATCATATTCACAGCCACATTCTATTGAAGCATGTTTTATAGATGCACTAATACTGAGGTATGAATCTTCAAGGTGCGTGTACTTTCCCACTATGCAGATATTGACCTTGCCTTTAAGATTCCTCATACGCTCTACCATTTCGACCCATGCAGAATCGTAGGTGGTAGATGTTAAACAAAGGCGCTTGATAAGATATTGAGTAAGGCCTTCTTTATCCATCAAAAGAGGTAGTTCATAAATATCCTTTGCATCATGAGCACTGATAACGGCTTCTTCTGGTACATCACAGAACATAGATATCTTTGAAGCGGTGCTCCTGGAAAGAGGCTCTTTGCATCTGGCTACAATGACATTTGGTGTCAATCCCAGTTCTCTGAGCTCTTTGACAGAATGTTGGGTTGGTTTTGTCTTCTGCTCACCCTGGGTATCTATTGGTACAAGTGTCACATGGACAAATACAAGGTCTTCAGCTTTCTCTTCACGGTGCATCTGCCTGACAGCTTCAAGGAAAGGCATGCTTTCAATATCACCCACAGTGCCTCCCACTTCAATAAGACAGATATCTGCACCACTCTTTGCAGCAACTTTCCTTATCCTGTCTTTGATTTCATTAGTGATGTGAGGAATTATCTGAACAGTTTTTCCCAGGTAATCTCCCCTGCGTTCCTTTAAAATAACAGATTGATAGATCTTACCCGTTGTAAGGTTATGATCCCGGGTAAGTTCCGTGTCCAGGAAACGCTCGTAGTTTCCTAGGTCCAGATCAACTTCTCCTCCGTCCTTAAGTACAAAGACCTCTCCATGTTGGTAGGGGCTCATAGTCCCCGCATCAATGTTAATGTATGGATCGATCTTGATGGCTGTGACCTTATATCCTATGTTCTTAAGGTTCCTGCCGATGGATGCAGCAGTGATGCCTTTCCCAAGACCGCTCATTACTCCGCCTGTAACTACGATATATTTCATGTGGCTCAACGACCTCGATCATTTGAATATTGGAAACTTCATTAAGAGATATACGCAAAACACAGTAAAAATGATTGATATAACTACTGAAAAATAAAATCCTAATACAGAACTCTCTATATAAGAAAATGCGTTTGAAACTGTATATATAAATAGAACTAAAAGGAGAAGTCCTGAAAGAAAGATTGTTGCCTTGGAAATCACAGTCTCATAATTACTATAATTACTTTTAAGCACATCCAAGTGTACGTCTGGTAACTGTTCTTTCCATGTGCCAGCAGACTTTTTTTTCTTCACATATACTTTATTGGGTGCTGATAAAGAGTCATCCACCTCTATAGGTCTGGCACCAGAGCTTGTAAGTGGCTGACCAAGGACCATGGAAAAACTACTCTTCCTTGCGCCGTGGCTGACTGTAATAAACATATCTCCCTGGTATATTTTTTTCCCATCAAAAGGTATACGGACTACCACAGGCACATAATCCTCATGAGTAACATATGGATTATCTTCAAGAATTGTGATATTATGCCTGAGTGTATCGGTTACGGAAATATGTACATGTGTAGGTGAACCATAATTGATAATAACGATCTCAAAGCTCTTCTCTTCTCCAGGAGAAAGAGGTATCTCCATGGATTCCATATCAAATTCAATGGAATTTATGCCAAGTCTGTTAATGTGAACTACCTGCAATTGATGTCCCTCATTCTCTCAAGTGCGGAGGCAACATGTTAGGTATTCCTTCATCTATTGGGTAATACTCATTGCACTTCTTACAGTACAAAGTACCCTTTATTACCTCATTACCTTCTTTACTTTGGGTATTTAGAATAAGGTCGCCCTTACATAAGGGGCAGGCAAGAATCTCCATCAGTTCCTCTTTCACGGCTGCTCACCACCACCAACATACATTACAGTCAATATCAAGGTTTTGGTACTATTTATATTAGTTTTTGGGAAGCACATCAATATCGTGCTTTAAAATCTCCACTTCATATTTCATATTTTCCAATAAATTACTCGTTTTTATATTATCCAATTCAATAGCAGTCTCTACCTGCTCTGACAGTCCAGCTAAAATGTTAAAACCAACATTAAGAGCAGTGCCTTTAATTTGATGAGCACATCTTTTTACTTCTTGCGCATTCTTTTCTGAAAAAGCAATTGTCAGTTTGTCAAGATTCTTGGATAGAGAACTTAATGCCGTAGTTACCAGAGTATTAATTAATTCTTCATTGTTACCCAGGTTTTCCATTAATAGTCGCTTATCAAAATGAACCGGTTGGCATTTCTTGTACCTGCATTCTTCGGAAGATCCACGGTCAATCAACCATTTCTGCAAAACAGATTGAATAGTTCCTGCTATAACAGGTTTTGTGATATAATCATCCATACCTGCTTGCTTGCAGCGTTCCATTTCCCCTTTCACAGTGCCAGCAGTTAGTGCAATTATTGGAACATGACTTTTGCCGTTAACTTCGAAGTTCCGGATAGCCATAGCAGTCTCATATCCGCTCATTCCGGGCATTTGTATGTCCATCAACACCAGGTCAGGTATGTTTTTCTTAAATAGTTCGAGCGCTTCATTCCCATCTCTTGCTTTAAGAATATTTGCTCCGGCTAGCAATTTAGAAACAATTGCCGAAGCCAGCATTATATTTGTTTCATTGTCATCGGCAATCATAATTGAGTAAATTCTATTCTGCGCATGAATTGCTAATGGAGTTTTCATTTCCTCAATGTTTTCTTTATGCTTATCTTCTGAAGAACTAAGCTTGTCAAACACTTCGAACAGTTCTGTTACTTTTACCGGTTTGACCAGATGGGAATGCACTCCCAGCTCTTTTAATTCATCAAGCATCTGGGGTCCATCATTTGAATTATATAAAAAGATTATTTTTTGTTTATTCAAGCCTGAATGGAATTTTTCCCTTATGCAACGTACAAATTCCAGGCCATCCATGGCAGGCATGTGGTAATCGACAATGATCAGATCGTACTTTTTTTCTTTATTGAGCATTTCAAATGCTTCTGCTGCGGTAATTGCAACATCAGTTTGAATGCCTTTCTTTTTCAGTATGTTTTGCAATATGGAACAGTTCGTGCTGTTATCATCCAATATTAAGGCATTGTGGATGTTAATGTCTTTATTATCAATTGATTTACCTTTTTCTACTGGGAATTTGATGGTAAAATAGAATGTACTGCCTTTTCCAGGTTCGCTTTCAAGTTCAAGCTGTGATCCATTCTTATGGAGTAACTTATTGGATATTGCCAATCCAAGTCCTGTTCCACCAAACTTGCGAGTGATAGACCCGTCTGCCTGTGAAAACGATTCAAATATCTTACTGTGGTTTTCTTTAGAGATGCCAATCCCGCTATCACGTACTGAGAATGTAAGTTCGATTTCATTTGTTTCATCCAAGATTTCAGATGCTTCGACCTTTAACTCCACTTCGCCATTTTCAGTGAACTTGATTGCATTTCCTAAGAGGTTGACCAATACTTGCCTCAATCTTAACTTGTCGGCAATTATGTCAATGGATAAATCAGGTGATATATTCAATAAAAGTTCCAGGTTCTTTTCATGAGCTTTGTATTTCACGATGTCTACGACTTGCTCACTCAATTCCATCAAATTGACTTTTTCAGCATAAAGTTCTAATTTACCGGCTTCTATCTTTGAGAAATCAAGAACATCATTGATCAGATCCAGCAATGAGTTAGCTGAAGTATTTACTGCTTTTACATACTGGTATTGAGAATCTGTAAGATTTGTTTGCATTAGCAGATCCGAAAAACCGATCACTCCATTAAGAGGTGTGCGTAGTTCATGACTCATGCTGGCAAGGAATTCGCTCTTGGCCTTGTTTGCCTTCTCTGCTTCAGCAGTCATGTTGTTAGCGTGGGTAATAGCCTCTTCCAGATGTCTATTTAGGTCAAGGAGTTCTTCCTGAGCATTTTTACGTTCAGTAATGTCACTCACTAAGAGCATTTGTCCTTTCCTGTCATTGTTATCATCGTAAAGCGGCAAAAAATTAAGATTGAACCAGCTGTTTTTTTCTCCTTTATTCCTTTTAACTTCGATATTATTTTGCGGATCGGAGCTATTTTCATGACCTAGTACTTCAGGCCAGGAACTAAGTACTTCAGGTGCCAGTTTACCTATATCCATTACATTAATTCCCATATATGTAGTCGCTTTTTTGTTATAATCCACTATTCTGGAATGCGAATCAAAAACAATAGCTCCTTCCATTATGTTTTCAAAAAGTAAACTTCGGGCAAGAGGAGATAGATCTAATAGTCCATAACGTGTTAATCCTATGAAAACCAAGAAGCTGCTAAATATCAAAGAAAATGGGAAAGGATCCAATCCGGGAGATAGAATTTTTGATAATGTAGCTCCCAATGTAAAAAAAGGAACCATAAAACCAACGATCACAATACCAGTTTGCTTTCGAAAAGCCGGTGATGATCCTAACCACATGTTTGAAAGAATAGCTATGCTCAGGAAAATGCAGATCATTGCATAAACCTGCTGAACCCAATGCCATGCCTGGTATTTAATAATGAGGATAGGAACAAATCCTTTTGTGTCTATTTGTATGTCGGAGTAATACATATTGTGAAAATCATTTGTAAAAATAAGTATAACTGAAATTAAAGGGATTATAAGAATGGATACAATTTCGGATATTGAAAGTTGTTTTTTCCTACCAGTATAACTGAGAGAAAAAAGAAGGAAAAAACCCGGAATCCATGCTGCACCAATGGACTCAAGTTTGCGGAACATAAAGATATCTTCTACTGTTGCAGAAGATATTTCAAATGCATAAAAAAGTGAATAGACTCCAGTGAAAAGCAGAAGTAATGAAAAATAAGATGCTCCGGGGGATTTTTTTACCTTGCTGGTGTATAATGCAATGATACTTAAAACCAGCCATGAAACAATCAAAGGAATTGAATATATATTTAATGTCATAATTATCTTTCTTTAAAGCATTGAATACTGATTGATTATTTTTTAGGTTACGGACTCCTTACTTCTCACAATGCAGTTCAGAAGCTAGATGTGCGATCATAGTGATTGAAGTCTATTTTTATCTTTTATGTGATATAATAGTATTGCATAATTTATCTTTTAACTTTTTAGTAGAGTCATCACCTTTCGGTCTTTTTGAGGAGGTGCTATTTACAGCGAATTTTGTAATCAATATATTTTTATATGATATTGTATAACTAGAATTACTATAAAATTAAAAATATAGATTGATACTATTAAAAATAGTAAGCTATCGGTGAGGGAACATGGCAAAAGTAATGATTGTGGATGACGCGGCTTTTATGCGCATGGTCATCAAGGATATTCTTACAAAGAACGGACATGAAGTTGTTGCCGAGGCCGTAGATGGCCTGGATGCGGTAAAAAAATATCCGCAGGTTAAACCGGAATTGGTCTTCATGGATATAGTCATGCCTAATATGGAAGGCATAGATGCACTCAAAAATATCATGGCATCAAATCCTGATGCAAAAATAGTGATGTGCTCTTCCATAGGACAGCAGTCTGTAGTTACTGAAGCTCTCAAAATAGGGGCTAAGGACTTCATTGTAAAGCCTTTTGATGCAAAGAAAGTACTCGAAGTAGTCAAGAAAGTAATGTGAACATGACCATCCGTGTACTCGTTGTTGACGATTCTGCCCTGATGCGGAAGATAATCTCGGATATACTCAATAGTGATCCGGAGATCAAGGTTATCGATACCGCCCGAAATGGCCAGGTCGCCGTGGAAAAAGTCGAGCAGCTCAGACCCGATGTGGTTACACTTGATCACGAGATGCCTGTGCTGGACGGCCTTCATGCTCTTGGATATATAATGAGCGAATGCCCCACGCCCGTGATCATGCTAACGGCTACAGATGAGAAAGGAGCAGAACTCACTCTGAATGCTTTTGAATATGGAGCTGTAGATTTCATTCAGAAACCCTCCGGAACTATAAGTCGTGACATAGAACAGATCGCGGAAGAGATCAGAACGAAAGTCAAGGCTGCTGCAAAGGCACAACTCAAGAACCTCCATTTTATGGAAGACTGTGTGGTATGTTCCGAAAAGAGGAAAACATTTTCTGAAAGAGAAAAAGCAATATCTACTCCCGTAAAATCTAATCCAAGGCGTGTAATGACGAAGAAAATACTTGCGATAGGTTCGTCCACTGGAGGACCAAGAGCTCTGGAGAAGGTAATTCCTAAGCTTCCTCATGATTTAAAGGCTGCCGTGCTGGTTGTCCAGCATATGCCAGCAGGATTTACTGCATCATTATCTCAAAGGCTTAATGCCCAGTCTGAATTGGAAGTAAGGGAAGCAAAAGATGGTGATCTGATTCGTGAAGGTGTTGTACTCATAGCACCTGGTGATTATCACATGGAAGTAGTCCAGAAGATGATAGATGGAAAGACAGTCGAAGTGATCTCGCTAAATAAAGGTCCCAGGGAGCAGGGCGTAAGACCCTGCGTGAATGTGCTATTCAGATCATTAGTTCCGATATATGGAGCCAACATCCTTACAGTTATTCTGACGGGCATGGGCATGGACGGTGCTGAAGGGGTGGATCTAATAAAGAAAGCTGGAGGGAAATCCATAGCAGAGGATGAGAAATCTTGTGTAGTTTATGGTATGCCAAAGGCTATAGTTGATCGTGGACTGGCAGATCGTGTAGTACCTCTTGAGACGGTAGCTGCAACAATTCAGCAGATCATATAAAAATATCAAACAATGGTTGAAAGTCGCGGCTGGTGTAAATTATGGAAATGTCGGAATACAAAGAGATATTTAAAGTAGAATCTGAAGAGCATCTTCAGCAACTGAATGAGTCGTTGCTGGGACTGGAACAGAACCCTAATGAGATGGAATACATCAATAACATGTTCCGTTCTGCTCATACCCTGAAAGGGATGGCTGCAACTATGGGATTCAACACCATTGCTGAACTCACCCATGAGATGGAAAATATCATGGATATGATCAGAAAGTCCCAGATCACTCTTACCGAGAAAATAATCGAGATACAATTTGAATGTCTGGATACTTTAGAAGTCCTTGTTGAGAATATTGATAATCCAGATTCTGTAGATGTATCAACACTGCAATCCAAACTCCACAATGTAATTGCTTCGCCAACAACTGCTCCTGCAGCAATGGCAAAACCGACACCTACAGCTGCAGTAATAGACCTCCCTCCTTCTCCGCAGGCTACAAACAAAGCTCCGGTGGCAGCTACAAATGTTATAGAAACAGTAGCTCATACAGAAGTGATAAAACAGGAGATTGACCTCAGTCCTGAGGAACTGGCCGAAGTTCAACACATACGAGAAAATGGTCAGGAAGTCCTTTTCATAAAAGTCTTTTTGGATCAATCATGTGTTCTTAAGGCAGCTCGTTCGAGCATGGTACTCATGGCACTTGAGAAGGTTGGCAAAGTAATTAAGACGAAACCTTCACAAAAAGAACTTGAAGAAGAAAAATTCGATTTTAGTTTTATAGTTATTGCTGCAACTTCTGAAGGCATGGCATCCATCCAACAGAAGGTAGAGAACATTTCAGAAGTAACTAAGGCGGAAATTAATCTTTTGTTCTCCAGAGATGAAACTATAGATAACAATCCAGCTGAACATTCAGATGAAAAGATATTGGATGCAGCAAATAAAAATACAATACAGCAAAAGAAAAATGAATCCGTAAAGACCGGGCAAAGCATCAGGGTCAATATTGAGAGACTTGATAATCTCATGAATCTGGTAGGAGAACTGATCATTAATAAGATCAGACTAAACCAGCTTGCGACCGGTATAAAATCCAAAGACCTGGAAGAAGCTCTCGGTACACTTGACAGGCTTACCAATGAGATTCAAACAGAGGTAATGGAATCAAGGATGGTTCCAATCGACCAGATCTTTAGCCGTTTCCCGAGAATGATACGGGATCTGGCAAAATCTGAAGGCAAACAGATCAACCTTGTGATAGAAGGTAAGGAAATAGAGCTTGACAGGACAGTTCTGGATGAAATCGGAGACCCACTGGTCCATCTGCTACGAAATGCAGTGGATCATGGGCTGGAATCACCCGATGACCGTGCCCGAGCAGGTAAGTCTCCTGAAGGGCTTGTACGTCTTGCAGCTTCAAGGCAGAGAAATACTGTACTTATCGAAGTGCAGGATGACGGAAAGGGTATGGATCCTGGTAAGTTACGTGAAGCTGTTGTAAGAAAGAACCTCATGAGCAAGGAAGAAGCTGCCAAGCTCTCAGATGAAGAGGCACTTAACCTCATATTCCTCCCTGGATTTAGTACTAATACTGTTATAACGGATGTATCTGGCCGTGGTGTTGGCATGGATGTTGTCAAGACCAAAATTGAATCATTGGGCGGCAACGTATCTGTAAAGTCCATAGTAGGAGAAGGTAGTACTGTTACTTTGCAATTACCTCTGACTATTGCTATCATACAATCACTAATGATCAAGACCGCAGGTGAAACGTACGCCATACCGCTCAACAACGTGGTAAGGGACGTAGGCATAAAAGCGAAGGATATCAAGACAATAGAAGGCCAAGAGGTTATACTCTTGCGTGGAGAAGTTTTACCGCTTTTAAGGCTTGATTCTCTGCTTGATTGTCATGTTGAAGAAAATAACAAAGAAAACCTGATAGTGGTAGTTGTCGAGAAGATGGGGAACCACTTTGGTTTTGTAGTTGATGAACTTCTGGGGCAGCAGGAGGTCATAATAAAATCTCTTGATAGTAAAATGCTGCGCAGTGTGAAGGGTTTTGCAGGTGCAACTATACTTGGAGATGGTACAGTCTGTCTTATACTTGATATAGGAACATTAGTTTGATATTTATGGAGATGTGATCATGGCTGAACTCGATGAAATTACTAAAGGTGCCTTTCAGGAAGCAGGCAACATAGGAATGGGACACCTGGCGACATCACTTTCAAAGATGGTTGATCGTGAGGTAAAGATAGACATCCCAAAAGTGGATATGTATTCACTTGAAAGAATAATGAATGAAGCCTCTGACATTAAGCAGAAAAGCGTTGTAGCGATTCACTTAAAAATCACAGGTGACGTTAACGGCGGAACGCTAATATTACTTCCCAAATACTCAGCTCTCTCTTTTGTCGATCTGCTTCGGAAAAAACCAATCGGTACTACCAATGCTATTCAAGAGGATGAAATTAGGAAGCTCAGGGAAATGGGACTTCGCCTGTGTGCCGCATACATGAAAGTGGTCAACGAGTTTCTGGGTGTGAACCTGCAAATTGGTGAACCAGAGGTCTATGTAGACATGGAAGGTGTTGCAAAATATATCAAACAAACCATAGGCTCCCTTGCAGATCAGTTCATTGTTGTCAAAGGAGTAGGTTATGTGCCTTCAACTAATTCCAAAAATGAATTCAATATGCTCTTCGAGCCCGGATCATCAGACATAATTCTTGCCGCGGTGATGAAAAAGATGATGGGATGATTGTTTCAGATACAGTACTGTTTGAAAAAAGTCATATTATCAAATCAGTGAAATCGAATCCAAATTGAAGGAGTTGGTTAGATGTTAAAACTTGAGTCATCTGATGATCAGGAGTATTTGAGGTTAAAAGGCCTCATTAAAAAGAATTTAGGCTTCAATTGTGAGCAATATAAGGATGCACATTTCAGAAGAAGAATTGATGTAAGAATGAGGTCCACAAATTCCAAAAATTATGGGGAATACGTGCAGCATCTCAACACTCATAAAGAGGAATATCAACATCTTATGGATACACTCACTGTGAATGTGACCAACTTCTTCAGGAACTCGGAAACTTATGAAGTCGTGGAAAAAGAAGTTCTGCCTGCTATCATCAAATCAAAGAGTACGGGGCTTAAGCATATACGGATATGGAGTGCAGGCTGTTCCATCGGTGTTGAAGCATATTCCATTGCCATATTACTAAAAAAGGTACTGGGCGATAATTTCTCCAAATATAATATCCAGATTACCGGAACAGATATTGATAAAGATATTATCAAAAGGGCCGAAGAAGCGATATATACAGATGTAGAAATGAAAGAAGTTCCCAATGATATACGTATTAAGTATTTTGAGAAAATCGGTGATAATTACCATTTGAAAGAGGAGATCAAGAAGATTGCTAAGTTCCGCAAGAACGATCTTATATCTGGAGAGAAACTGACGGGTTTTGATGCAATTTTCTGCCGTAATGTCACTATCTATTTTGAAAAGCAGCTTCAGGAGAACCTCTATATGGATTTCTATAATGGTCTCAACAAAGGTGGCTTTTTTGTAATGGGAAAGACTGAAACTTTGATTGGTCCTTCAAAAGATCTGTTCAAAGCATTCAATCCAAGAGAAAGGATATATCAAAAATAAATATTCAGTGGCTCAACGAAAGAGATGGTCTTATGGTTTATGATGTTTCCAAACTTACCGACTTCCATTATAGTGCTTTAAAAGAAATAAGCAATATAGGGATTGGTCATGCAGTCACTTCTCTTGCGACTATGCTTGGCAGTGAAGTAAAAATTATGACTCCAAACCTGAGAGTTGCCAAGATCGAGGAAGTGGCAGAATATTCCGGGGGTGCTGATAAGCTGGTTTCGGGAGTTCTTATGAAATTGTCCGGTGGCATAAATGGGTACATGGTTATGCTTTTGCCACTGGAAAGTGCACAGCTTATTTGTACAACTATAACTCAGGAAGAAAATCCAGATATAACCAATCCGATGAATGAGTCCCTCATATCAGAAGTTGGCCATATTTTGGGCAGCACTTACATGACTGCGTTTTCAGACTTTCTGAAAGTGGATGTTTTTGCGTCTGCACCATATCATACATACGATATGATAGGTGCCATAATGGACAATATACTTATTCAGATGAGCCAGGAAGTTGAACACGCTATCATTCTGGATACTCTGTTCATGCTCAAAGGCAATGGCATGGATGGAAAAATCCTCACATTGTTCGATCCTTTATCCCTTGAATTAATTCTGGGGCATGTAGATGCTATGTTTCATTAATCTTTCATTTATCGACTGATACTATGATAGTAGTAGGAATGGCTGACTATGCTGTGACTCGCAGCCCGGAAAAATTAACAACGCTGGGTCTGGGATCTTGTATAGGCATTGCCATTTATGATCCAGTCACCAAAATAGGTGGATTGGTGCATATAATGCTCCCTACCATTGAAAATGCACGTTTTAAGGATAATCGTGCCAAATTTGCAGATAGTGGTATTCCCTTTCTTATTGAAGAAATGATACATGCTGGTGCTTCACGCAGAAGAATGGTAGCCAAAATAGCAGGTGGGGCAAAGATGTTCTCTTTTAACAGTGATACAAACCTGAACATTGGTGAAAGGAATATCCATGCCACAAAAATTGTACTGGAAGAAATGAAAGTACCAATAATAGCTGAGGATACTGGAAAGAATTACGGGCGCACCGTAGTGCTGGATACCGATACAGGAATTTACTATATTAGAAGTGCAACGAAAGGGGAGAGTCAAATTTGATAGTTAAATATTTATATTTACACGAAGATATATATTGTTCGGGAGGTAAAGATGCTTAGTCCCAATCTCACGATTCTGCATATATTGTTCATATCCATTTCTCTTCTGGGAGGAATGGCTGCTATCTATTTCTGGATAAAGGTATATCAGGACACAAAAAAAGGTTCTATTGCCTGGCTTCTTCTTGCTCTGACAGCAATATTCCTGATAACTACTGCGATCTTTCCTTCATTTGCAGTTGGAGCTGCTGATCAAAGTGTTGTTGATACAATATTATTGTTTCTTGGCTTCTGGAGTGCTGTGTACACAAGTATTTTTGCAGCAGCTGGCTTTTTGATGTTCAAGGCTTTTAAGACCATCCCCCGCCAGAATTTGGGTAATTTTCTCATTGAAGGAATGGTTTTCAGAAAACCAGAGCCAAAATCAGAGAAATACGTATCTAATAACACGGAAAACATTTCAAAATTATTGGAACGGTCAACATTGATAGAGTACACTCCCCGCACACGCTATGAAGATTCCGTAATAGAAATGTGTCTGCGCTTTTATGGGGAAACTATGAACGTTGTGCTAGTCTCCACTGAGCCTCGTACATCTATATACAAGAACCAACTTGGGGAACTGGTAGATATCGGAGCTATGAAATTCATCGAGTTATCCTCTATTGAGGAGACACTAATGGAAAACGATGGTATCATCGTATTACCTAAGAATGAACTTGATAGTTTCTTTGATCTGACAAGCAAGCTTCCAGCAGGTTGTGCCCTGATATTTGAACCTCTCTCTGATATGCTGCTAACACAAGGAGAAGACTTTACCTATACTTTTGTATCAAAGATGGTGGAGAGCTTTGCATCCAAAGAGATAGTGCTTGTCGGCCTTGTAAATAACGTTGCTCATACAAAGGAGATACTAAGCAGATTTGAAGGGCTTTTTGTTAATATTGCCGAAGAGTCTGATAACAGTATAAAGCTGGTAAAAGGTGGAAAGGAAGAGTTCATTCGCTTTTATGCAGGCAAGCGTTTCTTCCTTGAGAAAGAAGCTGTGGATTAGATCCTTATATAGGAGTTTCTCTCATGGCAAAGCTTTCAAATTTTCAGTCAGATGCTCTTCAGGAAATAGGGAGCATTGGTATGGGCAATGCCACTACAGCTCTTTCAAATATTTTAAACAGCAAAGTGCAGCTGAACCTCTCTAATGCACAGATAACTGATATCAGATCAATGTCTGCAATGGTTCCGTCTTCTATGACTTTGGCAGCTGTAGTGATGGACTTGAAAAGAGACTTAACCGGCACAATGATGTTGCTTTTTGATTTCAGTAGTGCTGCTACCCTCAGTTCTTTTTTGGTGAGCAATAATACACATGAGGATGACCCAGAAATGTATGAATCTGCCCTGAATGAGATAGGGAATATCCTGGCAGGTTCTTATCTTAAGAGCATGTACGAATTTCTTGGGGTTGAAGTATTACATTCTACTCCTTCTATTGTATTGGGAACTGCAGAAAAGGTGTTTAAAGAAATTGAAATAAGACTAAACGAAGCATCTGTAGATGTGCTGAACATCGAAACGATGTTTCAGGTACAGGGTTTGTGCGGTTCTCAGGGCAATTGCACTCTCTATGGAGATATGTTCCTTTTTCTGAATGATGATTCTTTAAATTCATTGCTAAGTTTCATTGACAAATTAGTGAATGTATGATGAGGGATACAATGGGGAATAAATGGACTTGGCATTTAAAGCGTTCTGAAAATACAGAGTCTGAACCCTGGCCTGAATTATTGAGGAAAATGCAAAGATGTGAAGATAAGGGCTCTAAGCAGTCAAACATTTCACAGCTTGATACCAGCGTTAAGTATCCTTTAGCTGTTGCATCCTGGTCATGTGTTTGTCCGGGTTCTGAGAATATCCAAAATAATGTAGAACATGTAACTTTGTTCTGGTCACATGAATATACTTTATTCCTAGAATACAATCTGTCAGAAGAAGACAATTTTACACTTGAAGTATCTTCAGTAGAGGAAGCATTTGAGTTGATCGAACAGGATAATGATACTACCGAGACAGTATATCCTCAAGATCCGCAATTCAAATGGAAGCGTATTTTGTAAACCTCCCACCCATAAATATATATTTGTATAAATTATAATATTGCGTATAGTAATTATAAAAATGAATCTTTACAAGATTTAAAAAATGTAATACTTCAGGAATGTAATCAGAGGGCATTGATCATGATGGACATAGCATTATACTCACTTGTTGACGACATGGTCAGCAAGGCGGGCACTGAGGGTGTAGTGGAATACTGGCTCCGTGTCGGAGAAAGTTACGCAGAAAGAATGGGGAAAGAGGCATATGTAGGCTGGCCAGCTTTCAACGTAGCTATGAAAGAAGGCAGAACATCCCTTACTATAGAAGGTGAAGTAAATGTGCTTACTGATCTTGCTATCACAGATAAGGATGGAGATGTGATTGGGTATGTGTATGCACTGAAGACATGTCCTATGGCTCATACCATGATAAGGTTCATCCAGAAAATTGGGCCGATACCCGACTCAGATGAAGACGTGGCTGATAGTTACAATAATCGTATCCGTGATTCGGCAGTTTCTAACTATTGCATCACTCACCAGCGTTTTAGAGAAATTGCTGCTAATAATATAACTGTTGCAAAGCAACCTCTTGAGTGCCTGCATCTTGCAAACAAAGGACGTATGGGAGATGTGAAGATGTTGCAGGAAAATCTAACCCGAATCAATGTAGATGAAAGGCATATTAAAAGCATTCTTAGAAGTGCTTCATGTGTGTTTGCATTGATCGTGAAGGGTAAATCTGCTGGTGAGGAAATCGCGGATTAAGGTGAATCAAATGGCAGAAACTATAGAGTCTAATCCTTTTGTTGATGTGTCCGTTTTCCTGTTCTTTGAGGATATCTCCGATAAGCAGGGTGTCGAAGGTTTCACAAATTATATCGTAGGCCAGGCAAAATCTCTTGCAAAATCTGTTCCTGAAGAAGAATACGATAACTGGGAGGATTTTGCTAATGCAGTGGTAAATGGAGAGTCTGTGCTTTCATCTTTTGAAAATATCAAACAGATCAGTGCCAACGGTTTTGTTACAAAGGTATGTCCGTTTGCAAAAGCTATAAGAGAATACATCAAACGTCTTGGTAATTTCAATCCTGTGCATATGGAGGCTACTGACCACTATAACCATACTATACAGCCTTCTGCTGCCCACAGTGCATGTATGATGCATCAGACTTACCGTAACGAGGTTGCAAAGAGAATTAAGATAGGCGGCAAGCCATTGCAGTATGCACAGATAGCAGCAAAAGCATATACTGGTAAGATCGCATTGCCTCCTGAATCCTGGAAGAAGGTGCTCCTTGAAAAAGCCGGAATCTCTGAAACCCAGGGTTTCATGGAGATGCGGGAAAACTCATGCCTGTACGTGCTCTACGTGCAGGCCTGATGGAAACTGCTTCAAGAATTTCTTTTTTTGAAATGGCTTTCTTATTTAAGCAGCAATAGAAACATCTTTTTATAACTTCGATATCCGATTTCTTAAGTACTTACCATCAAATATTTTCCGATGGTAAGCTTTTTAATCATTTATGCAATGATTCCAGGCTTCTAAATAGAAGTTTGAGGTAAAATACGCTTTTTCAGGGATAAATGGTGTTATAAATATGAAGAAAACTATTTTACTGAACATAGCGGTTCTCAACAGGCTTTCGGAACAGGTAATTTCCACAGTACTGTTCCCAAAATCATTTGGTATCTGCAAAGGAAATGATCCATAATGTCAAGCAAGGATACATTCGAAATAGAAGACAAATATTTAGCACCTTTCTTTGTTAAACAGAAAATCTCCATTGAAAAGGGAGATGGAGTTTTTGTATGGGACGAAGAAGGAAAGATGTATATTGATTTCACATCAGGCTGGGGAGTAACATGTATAGGACATGCCCATCCTGTTATTATTGATGCCCTGATGGAACAGGGGAGAAAAATAATCCAAAATCCTAATTCGGGTCTTACATATTCCCCGGCACGTGCCCGTTTACTGTCCTTGCTGGCAGGAATTCTGCCTTCTGGTCTTACAAGAGTGTTTTTCACAAATAGCGGAGCTGAAGCAAATGATGCTGCAATCAAATTAGCCAGGAAGGTAACAGGCAGGCCTGAAATCATTTCTACCCACAAGAGTTTCCATGGACGTACGATAAGCACAACATCGGCCACAGGACAGGCTAAGCATAGGGATAGGTATAACCCTCTTATGCCGAATTATCGTTTTGTACCCTATGATGATCTTGAGTCACTGAATAATTCAATGGACAAGAACGTTGCAGCAGTTATCATTGAACCCATTCAGGGAGAAGGCGGAGTTCGCATACCTTCCGATGGGTACCTTAAAGGGGTGGAAGATCTGTGTAAGAAAAATGGCAGCCTGTTGATCGTAGATGAAATCCAGACAGGGTTTTTTAGGACAGGTCCGGTTTTCATTACAAGCTCTTGTGGTGTAAAGGCAGATTTCATGACCATGGCAAAGGGAATTGCCGGTGGTTTCCCATTCGGTGCTTTTGCAATGTCCGAGGATGTTGCAAAGAAACTTGAGATTGGTGATCACGGTGGAACATACTGTGGTAATCCTCTTGGGTGTTCTGTTGCTTATGGAGTGATCAAGCATCTTATTGATAGCAATATTTCCGAAAATGTCAAAGAGATGGGATGCTTTGCTCTGGATCTGATGAGTCCGTGGCAGCAGCTCTATGGAAATGTAATTGTTGAGATAAGGGGAAAAGGATTGCTTATGCTGGTTGAATTCCAGAGTGAAGAAATTGCTACGCAGGTCAAAAATGAATGCTTGGCAAAAGGGCTGCTTCTCACTCAAACGCAGGGTAATGGAATAAGGATCTTCCCCGCATTGAACATCAAAAAGGAAGAATTAGAGAAAGGGTTACTGATCATTGAGGATGCTATTAAAAAAGTAATAAATGGTGGTAGCTAACGGGGAGATAATAAAGGAATAAATTAAGGCCGAAATAAAGGATCAGCGTGATTGCAGAAGTATTTCTGTACCCACGTTTTCTATAGGGGAGCCTCAACCAAAAATATCGGGAACTCTGGAACAAGATATTATATTACAAATCCTGATGTGTCTTCCACCATGCCTAGCCCACTGCCGGTTTCCTGTAAAGTTATGACCTTGTCATCGGTCTCTATCTTCAGATCTACGACTTCTACAAGGTTTTCTATATATCTGAAGTTGAAGTTGTGGGTGAAATCAAATCCTTCTTTGCAATAGCTCTTTGTAACAACAAATACCCTATTATCTTCAGCGGTGATAACCCATCTTTTGTCGCTTTTTTCAGCAGGATACTCCTGCACTCTTGATCTTTTGAACCTGTGCAGGATCTTTGTATCAGCATCATAGAATTCCATGGAATTGTATATATTGTACTCAAGGCCTACAAACTCGATGTTTGGTATGTAATAAGTCAGGATCGATCCGTTCCTGAAAACTATTCTTGACCATTTCCAGGGAATGAAGGGACCAATAACGATCACTTTCTGGACGTAGCATTTTCCGCAGAAGTTCTTGTCGAATAAAGTTCCCTCAAAATCAAAGTACAGATTAGCCAGTCTGTACCCAAACAGGCCCTTGAAATTTTCCGATAACTCAGAGCTGTAATTATTGTCCAGAGGCTCTTTGATATCCAGGCAGCAGATCTTCTTTTCACCATTTGAGATATCAAGTGTGTATTTTGGAAATGATCCATAGAAGTTTGCTTTGATATCTTCAGTAGAACAGGTAACTTTATCGTCTTTTACTTCAATAATTCCCAGATGATCTGTGATCTTTCTCTGCATTTCATCATATACCCAGGAAACACAATATCCTTCAGTTCTGTCATCTGTTACCCGGCTGTTCTCTATATATTTTCCATTGACCTCTATATCGCCTGCAGACCTGCCGAACATGAGGAAAAACTGTGATCTGGAACCGTTGTTTGACGTGAATTTCATGAACCAGTACTCTTTACCGAACAGAGGTAGGTCTTCAAAAGAGAAAAGAAGGTCATCAAGACCTTTATTTGTGCCTTTCTTTAATAGTAATCTTTCGATCTTGTCTTTGCCTTCTTTTATCTTCTCTATTGATGAGATAAACGCCCTTTTTTCGACTTCAGGTAAGTTCTTAATGTAATCGTTTCTTTCCTTAATGAAATTTAGCAGCCTGTCTTTTTCGGTGGTGATAATTTCCTCAAGTTTTTTGTTTTTAGCTTCTTTTTCAATTATCATGTTATCCACTTTCTCACCCACTGGCAGTGTTCCAATTAATCGTTATTTTACTTGACTTATATATTTAGAGACTTCTATTGAATGCAGATCTGACAAACAGGAAGAAGCCATTCAATTAGTATTGCATCAGACAGAGCGTTTGTCTGATGACTGGAGCAAAGTCCTTGAAACTGCCTGATAAATAGTCACTTGAATTGCATGACATGCCATCAAATAGAGGGAAATCCCTCACATACTCTCTTTCTCCTAATATCTTTACAATCTCCTGCTTCCTCTCCACATCAACTCAAAGCTATATCACACTTGGAACTCACAAAGAAGATTATAAGACTTTGTCTTTTCCATAGAGTTCAAGCTTTCTGCAAACAACTACAGAAATCCAGATTGTACATGCAGGAATGAAAGTTTTGAGCAATCCCATTAATGTAAATTGGAGAGAATTGGTTGTTACTGCTGTGTTAAACCAAAGATCAAGAACAAGACTGGATAATCCGAGTAGTAAGAGTGCAATAGATGCTCTTATGGCTCTTTGTTTTGTATTTCCGGTGTTATCCGGAATTCCTTTTCGTATTATCAGGAGGTATGCAACATTAGTTCCAAGCACAAATCCTGCCGCATCGGTACTTATCAAGGACAAAGCCATGAAACAAATAGGAATGACGAACATAAATGAGTAAAATAGCAAATTTTTGGGTCTGAAAACAAGCTCAAAATTCTCTATTTTGAAAAAATGATCTTTAAGGGAACTTTTAAGAAAGTAAGAAAATACTATTAATAAAATTAATCCTACTATAGACCCTCCTAATACATCTCCTATGAAATGCCTCCCTAGATATATCCTTGAAAAAGCTATAATCGTTATTGCAAAAGGGGTCATTATTTTAAGCATCCTGCTTTTGAATATTATTGAGCATCCTCCCCATAGCGCAGTAGTAAGCGCCACATGGCCGGAAGGAAACCCAAAAGAAAAGGGGGTTAAAGTTTCTTCAAGGCGAAACGCTTTAAGAATCTGTTTGTCCGGAAGTTCGAAAAAGCCTTTTTCTCCATTACCAATGAAAGATGATGAATTTTTTGTTCCAAATTCCAGATTTACGATCCTGCTATCTACAAAATCAGGTCTTGGAAATGCAACTAATACCTTTAGAAGCTCAGTAACCAGGCCTGTCCACAACAATAACTGCAGCAGAAGAAAACCTTTTTTAAAATCAACACCAAAAATCGCTATCACTATTATGGCAACTATGACTCTTGAAGATCCCATTTTGGTAATCAGAATCATGAGCAATGTAAACCATTGGGTACCAAGAGATTGAAGATAAACCAGGAGTTCAGTTTGGAACATTTGTATAGCTTCCAGAAACGCTTACTATTCATATTTCAATCATATTTCTTTTTTCTGTTTGTTTCAAATTTACAAGATTCTGTTGTTTATGTGCCACAAATACTAATTGGTTACTTTTTGTATGTGATTTTTTGTCAGTTAATGGGTTTAACACTTTCACTCAACTTGCTATGGGCTTTTATATTGAGTAGTACAGAAAACTGCTTGAAAATAAAATAGGTGATACGTTTGGAAATTGTAAGCGAACCTGAGATAAAAGAATTAGAAGAAATAAATGTAGCATATGTTTCATTTATTGGCAACTATCTGGGAAATGTCAAGGTCTTTGAAGAACTATTTAATAAACTCTGTAGCTGGGCAGGTCAGAAACAATTGATGGGAAAAGATACTGTTTTGATGTCTGCATATTATGATGATCCATGCGTTACACCTGCGGAAGAACTCAAGCTGGATGTTTGCATGACCATTGCAGATGACACTAAGGTCGAAGGGGAAATTCAGAAGAAAAAGCTTCCTGGAGGAAAGTATGCAGTAATGCGTACAGAATTGGCAGGACCAGAAGAATACGGTCCTGCATGGGAAAAGGTCGTTGACTGGGTGATACAAAATAACCTTGAAATGGATATGTCCCGGGCAAGTTATGAGATATATTTAAACTCTCCTGAAGAACATCCGGATAAACATCATATTCTGGATATATGTATGCCAGTAAAGTGATTAGAGCTTCAGAACCATTTAATAGTCGGAAACTTGAAGGTATAGATACATTATTTTTTAGGAAATAGAGAATCTCAAATTAGGATTTTGATTTAAAAACCTATTCCTTTTTTCTTTGATACTGCTATTCTCTTTTTTTTGGGGGGGGCGGTAGCTATAAATAGCATAAATTTTGCTCCTCCATGGATAAAAA
>NZ_JBGMEB010000005.1:0-202182 GCF_041447285.1 Methanomethylovorans sp.
TAAAGATAGTTTTCTATGGAGTCCTCGAAGAGGACTCCTTTATACTCTATAGATTTTTTATCCATGGAGGAGCAAAATTTATGCTATTTATAGCTACCGCCCCCCCCCCCAAAAAAAAAAGAGAATAGCAGTATCAAAGAAAAAAGGAATAGGTTTTTAAATCAAAATCCTAATTTGAGATTCTCTCTATACAGAAAAAAATGAAAGAGGCACAAAACAGAAAAAGAGTGGTAAGAAGTAGTGCCTTTCGGCATTACTTGCAGAGGTCGTAGTTCTGGTTTACGATCTTAAGAGCGCAGAAATCACCGCACATGGTACATGCGTCTTCGTCGCCTGGTGCTCTGCTGTCCCTAGTTGCTCTTGCAAGTTCAGGGTCGAGTGCAAGTTTGTACTGTGCCTCCCAGTCGAGTTTTGCACGTGCTCTGCCCATTGCGAGGTCAACCTTGCGGGCTGTTTCAGGGTACTTGACCATGTCACCGACGTGAGCAGCGATCTTAGAGGTCTTGACACCCTCAATTACATCCTGAAGATTTGGAAGCGCGAGGTGTTCTGCGGGAGTAACATAACAGAGGAAGTCACAACCTGCTGCTGCAGAAGCAGATGCACCGATTGCTGTTACGATGTGATCGCGACCTGCACCAATGTCTGATACGAGTGGACCGAGCATATAGAATGGTTTTCCATCACTCATTGCTTTCATGAGCTTGACGTTCATCTCTACCTGGTCAAGTGGTACGTGACCTGGTCCTTCTACGATTACCTGAAGATCGTATTTGTCGTGTGCTTTCTGTGCGCATTCGGAGTTGATGATGAGCTCCTGTACCTGTGCTCTGTCAGTTGCATCTGCTACTGCACCTGCACGCATTCCGTTTCCTGTTGAAAGGGTAACTTCGTGTTCCTTGAGGATCTCACAAAGGTAATCGAACTGTGCGTAAAGCGGGTTTTCCTTCTCATTGTGGAGCATCCATGTGCTCATGAATGCACCGCCACGGGAGCAAAGGCCACCATATCTGCCGTGTGCTTTCAACCTGTCAAGGACAATGTTGTTGATACCTGTGTGGATAGCCATGAAGTTTGTACCGAGCTTTGCCTGTTCCTCGGTTGCATACCAGAGGTCGTCCTCTGTCATGTGGACAATGGAACCGTCTCTCTTTGCTGCTGTGATGAATGCCTGGTAGAGTGGAACTGAACCTACTGGAAGGGAGATTGCGTCACATACAGCTTTCCTGATACCAAGGAAGTCGCCACCGGTACCGAGCTCCATAAGTGTGTCTGCACCTGCTGCCTCTGCTGCCTTTGCTTTCTTAACTTCCATGTCAAGGTCAACGATGTCTGATGATGCACCAATAGATGCATTTACCTTAGTTGTAAGACCTTCACCCATACCACAGAGTTTTATGTCTCTGTATGGAGTCATGGGGATTACAATCCTACCGGATGCAATTCCACGCCTTATGAATTCAGGATCTTTGCCTTCTACCTTGGCTACTATCTTCATCTCTTCTGTGATTTTACCATTCTTTGCATCTGTAACTATTGTCATGATCGATTCCTCAATGATTGCTATATCCTACAAAGTACAGGTCTTATATAAGACTTTTTAAAAAATTAACTTTTGTTAGACTCAAGTTAACTTTACTTTCTTTAAAGTGGATACCCATGAAAAATAATACCCATATTTTTATGATATCTATAGGCTTATTTTCGTTATGAAAATAGAGTCATATCATCAATAGACAGATTAAGTTTAATTTGTATAAAAGTAAATCAAGTTGATTTGATGTATTGTCAAGTAAAATGATAGTGTGGACAGGGCACACCTGTTAGACAGAAATTATTGTTTACCTGATCTATTTTGTCGTCTCAGAAAGCGCATGGTTTCCATATGCATTGAAACCATAAGATCGCTTAACATTCCCAAGACGAACATCTGAAAACCGGACATGATGAGCAAAGCGGTAAGCACTGTCATAGGTATACGTGTAATACCTTTGAGCCACTGATCAACTACGTAAGTACCTGTCACAAGTCCTGAAAGAATAAAAATAGCACCGATCAGTCCAAAATAGAACATAGGATTATGGAACCTGGCTAAACGGTAGATAGTTTTGCCTATTCTGAACCCATCTTTAAGAGGATTAAGCTTGGTTGCTGCATCGGACTTACGGCAAAGATAAGATATTGGCACTACCTCTATCACATGATCAAGTTTAATGCTCTGTATTGTCATTTCTGACTCTACTTCAAATCCCATTTCCTTCAGATCAAAGGATTTGTAAACATCTCTAGTGAAGGCCCTATATCCTGTCAATATATCTGTGAGATGTTGCCTGTATGCCATACTGAACAGGTAATTGATGAGTTTGTTACCTATCAGGTTAAGACCTGGAAATGCGCCTTTTTCGAAGTTTACCAGCCTGTTACCTATCACATGCTCTGCTCTCCCTTCGAATAACGGAGCCAGCATTGCATGCACATCCGATGCTAGATAAGTACCATCCCCATCAAGCATTACAAGATACTCATTATCGAGTATCTCAAAGGCTTCCTGGACGGCCTGTCCTTTGCCTTTTCCCCTTTGCACTATCACCCGGGCTCCTTCAGCCTTCGAAAGTTCTCTGGTCTTATCGGTACTATTTCCATCTATGACCAATATGTTGTTGAACCCTTCAGACCTGAAATCCCTTATGAGCTGAGCTATGGTAGCTCCTTCGTTAAGTGTGGGAATTAGTATACAGACGTCTTTTTCCGGCAAGATGCTAACCTTTAGAGAAGTCCCATACTGTCAAGCTGCTGCTTTACTACTTCAACGCCTTCTTCACAGTTCTGAGGTGATTTACCACCCGTTACGACAAGCTTTCCTGAACTGAAAATAAGAACAACTACTTTTGGTTCATCAATACGATATACAAGTCCAGGGAACTGCTCAGGTTCATATTCTATGTTCTCAAGACCAAGACCTATAGCAATTGCGTTAAGGTTGAGCACAGCATGAAGATCTGCAGATGCTACAATGTTCTGTACGGTGATCTCTGGTTCCTTTATGGTCTTAATACCTATTTCATTGAGCTTCTTTGCCATGTTGCTTATTACTGTATGGACATCGGCCACGTTCTTTGCTCCGGTACACACAACCTTTCCGGAAGTAAAGACCAGGAATGCAGCCTTGGGTTCAGAAACCCGGTATACCAGGCCAGGGAATTTCTGTTTGTTATATTCAGCACCTTCGAATTCAGCCTCGATCTTTGTTAGATCAAATTCATCAGCAAGTTTTGTAGAGGCAACCACATTCTCGATCTTAATATTGTATTCGGTCATTGAAAATCCTCAGCATTTAAAACACGCTTTATATCCGTAAATCCATATATAAACTTATAGCTTGATATTTATATAGGTATTTAAACTCACCGGGTGTAAAAAATAATACTAATGTAGCAGTTGATATGCTGAATCATGTATTGTCATCCTGTACTTTACCTTCAGCAATATCCCGTTCTTTTAAGCCATCTATTATAGCATCATACTTTCTGCAAACCCTTTCTATTAGATCGGATTCTACACTTTTGTGAGTTGGAACTAGTATATCTGCACCTTCGCTCACTTGCACATCATTGCTCGACAGCCCATAATCGGGAGCAATCACTACGCCTTCTGCAGACACTCCTAGTCTTAGGTCATTCACAATCCTGGCTATCATATCAGTTGCCGGTTTGACTTTCCTCTCTATCAGAAGAGCTTTTGAAACATATCTTTCCTTGAGTTCTCTCAGATTCGACAGGGTAAGTTCCACTTTCTGGGAATTTCCTACGTTTTCCAGTGCCTTCACCGCTTCAATAAGATCATCAAAAGTAGTGGAACCAACCTCTATGATCTCCCCGTCATAGTATCTGCTGACCTTTTCCAGATATCCTCTGGATATTATCAGTTTGGAAACATCTGCAAGTTCCTCTATTTCTTCTTCTGTGGGGTCATAGGCATTGATCACTTTATAATCCTCTATGCCACATAATATTGCCAGGGATTGGTACATAGGAGTGAATGCTACAACCTTGCATCCAAGCCACTTATTGAGTCCTTTGTCACCGCTCTGCTGGCGGGAAAGTTCAATTATTTTCTGCCGTATAGCTTCAGGCTCATTGGAACTCAGTCCGAAATAGTCAGCGAAAAGTGGAGTAGTCTGTAGTTTTTTCGTCCTGCCGTAAGGCACGGACATGATAAGGCCACGATCTGTGAGTTCTCTTATGTGGTCATAAACAGTATTGCCTCTCATATCTACGAGATCAGATTGCACAACAGGCTGATGATACGCTATCATCGCAAGGGTGCGAAGCATAGGCGCGCTCAGTTCTTTAGGGGCCACTGGCCTTACAAGATCTGTGAACATGGGTTTTACCTGCATCACATAACGCTGTCCCAGATCTATTATCTCAATACCAGACTCCCTCTCTGAGTATTCTTTCATGAGGGTTTCAACTACAGCAACAGCTTTGTTTGCAGGTTTGCCTATTATCTTTCCCAGAGTTTGGGCATCCAGTGCCCCACCGGCAGCAAAAAGTGCTGCTTCAATAGTTTCCTTCTCGTTCATTCCCTGTCATAACCTCATTAGAACCATCATCAGCAATATTTGAGGGATATATGAACAGCTCCCCGAACAATTCATCCTGCTGAAGCCATATTTTCTTCTCAGTAGCCAGAAAAAGCAGGGAAACATAGGTCATTATATTCTCTGACCTTTCTTCACCGATCAATTCTGAGAATACAACAGACTCATGCTCTTCAAAAATAGAATTGAGCACTTGATTTAGCCTTGCAACACGCCCTAGAATATCCTCTTCATGGGCTATGCCCAAAACCTCATCAGTGGTAACAGCAACTCTTTCTTCCAGTTTACGGAGCAGTTTCTTTTCCTTTTTCCTGTGCTCTACTCTTTCAGCTTTCTTCAATTCAGCTATAAGTTCCTGCAGAGTCACAGGTCTTGTGGCAATCCTTCTCACAGGCAGCTTGGGCACAGGATAATCATCAACTTCAAAGAAGTCCATACCGTCGTCGAATATGTCCTCTTCTTCCGGTTCATCCATATCCACCCAGTTTGACTTCATACGCAAGAGTATAGAAGCATAAAGCAGTGTTCTTCCTGAAATGCGCAGGTCCATCATCTGAATGTCTTCTATCCGCGCAAGGAATTTGTCTGTGACACTTACAATATCAATATCCCATGGATCTATCTCTCCATTTTTGGCGAGGTTGACCAATATCTCCACAGGTTCGTTCATTACATCATCAGAAAACTCAAGCAGGTTTTCATCTACCCCAAGAGCACGCAGTGTCTCCAGGAATTCAGGATCTATTGCCCCAGGCAACAATGTACAGCTCTCAGAAACAGGTTCAACTACAGGTAATGTTTCCAGTTCCTCTATGATACCGGTCATCTGAACTTCACACCTGTTATGCTTGTAATATTGTTTTCCTGCATTGCTACACCTATAGTCCTTGAAGCTGCTTCGATCATTGGTTTTCTCAAGGATACGACAATGAACTGGGCATTTTCCACTGACTTTTTCACTCTCTCGGCCACCCTTGCGGCATTGGCTCCATCCAGGAACATGTCTATCTCATCAAAAGCATAGAACGGTGCCGGTCTATATTTCTGAATAGCGAACACAAATGATAATGCAGTAAGACTTTTTTCTCCGCCTGACATCGCTTCAAGGCGTTGCAAGGTTTTTTCCTTAGGCTGAGCCCTCAGAGTAAGCCCACCGTTGAACGGTTCCTCTGGATCGTCAAGTACCAGTTCACCTATACCATCAGAAAGCTCATTAAAGATCTCCTGGAAAGCTATATTGATCCCATTGTATGCTTCCATAAAGGCATCTTTTTTCAGCACTTCATACTGCTTAATCCTTTCAAGGATTTGTTCTCTTTCATTGAACAGCGTATCCCTTCTTGATCTGAGATCTTCCAGCCTTGTCTCTACTTCATTGAATTCATCAATAGCTCTCATGTTGACAGGCTCCAGACGTTCCATTGCTTTCTCAATGGAGGCTATTCTGGTACGCACAGCCTCAGATCCAGGGACATCATCCGTTTCCTCTATGCCTCTTTGTGTCAGTTCTGCAGTCAACTCGGCTATCTGCTCCACAAGGGCTGCCTGAGTAGCTTCCATAGCCATCAGTTGCCTGTTACTGTCTTCAAATCTTGTCCTTGCAGACTCGAATTGCTTTCTTGAGAGTCCATACTCATTCTGCATAGTAAGACGCTGCTGTTGCATGTCCTTTAACTCGTTAACAAGCTCTGATTCGCGAGCTTGCTTCTGGGTAAGCACTACCTCAAGTTCCTTGATCTTAGTTGTGAGTTCATCCACCCGCTGCCTGTGGCTGGCTTTCTTTTCATCCAGAGACTTTATGAGATCTCTGTTCTCGTCTATCCTGCCAGTAGCATATTCCCTGTCAAGGTTAAGAGCATTGATCTGTGCTTCAGTATCGCGGATACGTCCATCCAAACGCCTCATTTCTTCATCAATACTCTCAGCCTGCCTGTTAAGTTCAGGCACTTCAGATCCTGCAAGCTCACTCTCCAATTCAGATATTTTCTCTTCAAGTGAACTTCCCTGTTCATCCTTTTCTGCCTTCTGGGCAGTTACAGATTCCATCTCTGTTCTCAGTTGCTTGCGGTCCTCTTCTATCTGGGCAAGTTCAGCATTCTTTGCTGCCAGCATCTGCGCCAGACGCTCACCCCTGCTAGCGATCTCCTCAAGCTGCATTTCTTTGCGGGAGATCTCTTTATCATGTTCATTTATCTCCCGGTTAACATCAGCAACATGTCCTTCCACTGCATCTAATTTCTTGATTGCTGCACTGCGTCTTGAATCAAATTCTGTGATCTTCTCTGCAACCTTGATAAGTTTATCTTTCTCTGATGCGGCAAAGGACAGACCAGAGCTTTGCGCTGATCCTCCGACCATTGCACCACTCTTCTCAATAAGCTCGCCTTCCAGTGTTACCATTCTCAGGCCACCCATGAGCCTGCGGGCGTTCTGTAATGTATCTACCACAAGAGTGTCCCTGAAAACATACCAGAAAGCAGACTCGAACCGTGTTTCAAAATCCACAAGGTCTATTGCATAGCCGATAACACCATTTCTGTCACTGAGGTCTTTGTAAGGTCTACGTTCTTCCATTTTGTTAAGAGGAAGGAATGTAGCCCTACCAGCCTGTCTGCGTTTGAGAAAATCGATGGCTCTGGCAGCATCTTCATCAGTGTCCACCACTACTGCCTGCATCTTTCCACCGGCAGCTATGCCAAGAGCAGTGGCATACTTCTGGTCCACACTTCCAAGCTCGGCGATAGTCCCATATATTCCGGGAAGTCCATGATGTTTTTTTTCATTGATTATCATGTCCACGGCTTTGGAATACTTGCTGTGGTCCTCTGCAGCCCTCACTCTGGCTTCTATGCGGGCATAATCATCCTGGTATTTACGCAGTGATTCTTCGATATCCTTTACCACACCTTTAAGCTGGGAGCGGTTTCTTTCAAGGTCGTCTATATCCTTTGTGAGCGAATTTATTTTTTCATTGAGCTTCTCAATATCATATTTCACAGAACTGATATCACTATCGGAAGACGCAGCTTTGGAACGGGCATCCTCCATTTCGCTCTCAATGTCCCGCACTTCAGCTGATTTGCGCCTTAGGGCATCCAGCAGCCTGTCTTCCTGACGCATGAGCTCGTTCTTTTCATTCCTTGTATTCTCAAGATTGTTCTTAAGCTGGTTAAGTTCATCCCGAGTCTTGGCAAACTTCGCATCCACATCGGCTATCCGGCTCTGCAGGATCATCCTCTGGGTACGCTTTTCCGAGTGTTCGGCTCTGATGCCTTCTAAACGCACTTTTTCTTCAGATATCTTAGTATCCAGATCAGCGACCTTGCCTTTGACCTCATCAATTTCCACAAAGGCCTTCCTGCGTCTGGAATCTACATCTTCCAATTCTCTGTCAGCAAGTTCTATACTGTCCTTGCAGCGTGAGATCTCACCGCGTGTAGACTCGATGTCTTTTTTTATCTGGATCTGCTCATCCTCTCCCATACGCTGTATCTGGAGAGTGAGTTCTTCTAACGACTTTTCCAGCTCTTCCATCCGCTGGCGTCTCTCTTCAAGAGTTGTTTCCAGCTCTTTAATGGAAGACTTGCGTGTTTCCATATCAGCATCAATTGATACAAGCTCCTTCCTTGCATCCTTAAGCCTTGCAAGGAGCATGAAGCCCTCAAATTTTACTTTTTCTTCTTTCAATGCCTGATATTTGAGCGCCTGGTCTCTTTCACCTTTGAGTTTTTCAAGCTGAGCAGCAACTTCTTCAAGGATAATGTCTACTCTTTCCACTCTTTCCCGGACGATCTCAAGCTCGCTGAGAGCCCTTTCTTTTTTACTATCGAATTCAGCAACTCCTGCTATCTCGTCAATTATCTTGCGCCTTTCAACAGGAGTCATGGTGATTATACGGGTTACATCACCCTGCATCACCACGTTATATCCTTCAGGTGTCACCCTGGCCTTTGCCAGGTAATTGTGCACATCTGCAAGGCTCACAGCTTTGCCATTGAAGTAGAAATAGCTGTAATAGCCACTATCAGTTTCCCTTATTTTTCTGGTGATGGCAACCTCGTCAGTATCTACAGGCATCTCCCTATCAGTGTTGTCGAACTTGATGGTTACCTGTGCAAAATCAGGTTTTTTAGCCTTATCACCATTATATATAAGATCAGTAAGCTTCTCAGCCCTAAGGGTGCGTGAGCTGGAAAGACCCAGCACAAAAAGTATACCGTCAATTATATTGGATTTACCACTGCCGTTTGGGCCTGATATCGTGGTGAAATCATCATAGAACGGTATCTTAACTTTTTTCCCGAAGGACTTGAAGTTAATGAACTCGATTTCCTTTATGTACACGTGGATCCTCTGTGTTTAAATCCTTTCTCTGAAAGGTGTTCATTTTCTGCGGACGACTGTAACCACCGCATCTTCATCATCACGTGTCTCTACGCTTTCGTAGTCTGTTTCTGATTTCTTTCTAGAAACATTATCCTTAGCAACGATAAACTCGCCAGTGAACGCTTGGGAAGCATTCTTATCCTTTTTTCTGAAATTACGTGCATCATCACTTTCTGCTATAATATACTCAGTTTTTCTCTCTTCAACTTCCGGTTTCTTTATCTGGACAGGTTCAGGCTGCGCATCCCTTATGTTGAATCGGTGATTCACTGAGGCAGTTTGCCCGATTGGCCCCCTTGGAAGATCAGTAGGCCTGATGGAAAATGATGGGGGTTTAGCAGGCGACTGTGGCGGTCTGGGAATTTCAGGCTGTGGTATTATCTTCTTTTTCTCATCCCGGAATATGCTTACTTCTGCTTCTTTTACAGGTGTTGGTTCTCTTGAAGGAGCCGGTATAGAAGGCTGTACTGGCATGGAGATCTCTTGTTCTCTCTTTTCAAGTGCTGATTTTTTGAAAGAACGGATCAACGATTTCTGATCTAACAATTCATCCATTACGCCATTGAGATTATTAGCAAGTTCTTGTATCCTATTCTCGAGCTTTGAAAGACGGTTATTGATGTCAAGATCATTTTTAAACTCACTACGGATCTCCACCATGATGGAATCCCTAAGAGATCTTTTGATCTCATCTATTTCTGCTTCTTTTTCCCTTAGTTGCCTTTCAAGCCTTTCGATGATGAAATCCCTATTCTCACCATTCATGTGATACCTCGCAAGACCATTCTATCCCTTCTGCGGCGAATTATATGATAAAAGTATAATATAACTTATGGTTCATTTTATATAAATGTGCTTATAAATAGCCTCTCTCAGCGTGCTGTTATTGCGGAAGTATTTGTGATTGGGTCTTTTTCCACATAGAATAAATGATCCGCAGAATCGATAAGCGCTTCATCATGTGAAACAATAATTATCTGACCAACACCGAAATCTCTCATAAGATCGATGAGCTTTATGAGCTGCTGCACGTGCCCCCTGTCCAGGAATACAGTTGGCTCATCCATTATCAAAGGAGGCAGGCTTGAACCATTTTCCGGTCCTCCCATTGCCATGGACAATAATCTGTAGATGGCACATCTCAGTACAAGATTGAAAATAGCCCTTTCCCCACCGCTAAGCAGCTTTGGTTCTAGTGGAGTCCCATCCTTCCCGAAAACCGTCAGGTTATACTCAGAATCGAGTTGCACATGTGAATATGCATTATTTGAATACATGAATGAGAATATTTCATTAATAAGAGTATCAAGAGTACCTACGTTGCGTGACCGCAACTCAGCCCTGATACGAATATACATACTCTCAAGTTCCTCGGCATCCTTATACACCGTACCAAGAAAATCTGATTTGTGTACAAGAGAGCGCAACTCCTGTTGCAAACGGGAAAGCCTTTCTATTTCCTTTTCTGTCATTCCTATTTGCTTTATCAGTTCAGTTCGTTTCTCTTCCAGTTTCTTTATTTCCATTTCAATCTTCTTGAGAGCTGCTTCATACTGCTGCAACAGGGATTTAAGTGATCCGGCATCTATTCCTCCCATTTTTTCATCGATCTCGGATAACCGTTGCTTCCCATCCTTTATCTGCTGTTCCAGCAGCCCTATTTTTTCCTGTTCACTGCGTATCCGCTCTTCCAGCTTCTCTATATCCTTTCCCTTATTTTCACTTTCAATAAGGTTTTGTTTTGCTTTTTTAGCAATATTTAGCTTTTCCATAGTTTCAGCATGCTTTTTAGTTTCAAAAGTGAGTGCTTCTTGCAGCAGCTGTTCCTGCTCCTTCATTTGTGCAATTGTAATTTCTATCTCTTGCTTATGGGAAACAGCTTCATTCAATCTATTTTTATCTTCATCCATTCTTGAAGCATGATCGTTAAGAATCTTTTGTGACAAGTCTATTTTCTCATTAAATGATTTGACCTGAATATCATAATCTTCCATTTTTCTAGAAGTTACTTTTACCTGTTTCAGTTGTTCCATTTTCAGGCCAAAATCTTCTTCTTTCTTACTGATAGCATCTAGTTCTTTTTCCAATGAGGCCAAATGTTCTTCATCAGACTGAATTGTTTCATGCATTGCAGAACCGTGCAAATCCTGCCCGCAAGTTGGGCACTTGCCTTGGTCCATAAGTTCTTTGCTTTTATCTATGCGCTTTTTTGTCTCTTCTCTTTGGGTGAACAATTTCATTTTATCCCCATGCAAGGTTTTTTGTTGCGCCTGGACTAATTCTATGATATCTTCAAGTCCTGATAGCTTCTTAGGGGTGAAACCCAGAGATTCTATTTCTTTTGCTATGGACAATTTCTCTGCTTGTGTACTTTCAAGCGAAGCTTTCAGTTTTTCAATTTGTAGAGTTGCTTCATCCTTCTTCTTCAGGTTGCTTTCAATAGATAGGTTTATGTCTTTGATCTGGTTAGAAAGCTGCTGCAAGGTCCTATCTGCATTTTCGATGTTCTGCAAATGCAAGGCTTTTTTTTGTCCGGTATAGTTTAGTTTGTCCCGTTGTACACGCTCCTGCTCCTCAGCATGTACAAGCATTTGCTCCACATCTCCATCCCATACCATTTGTTCCTTGATACTAGAAACACTTTGTTTGAGTTCATTTATATGGGAGCGTAGGGATTGGATAGAAGAAGTACTGTTGTTAATACTTCCAAATGCTTCTGTCTTCTTGGTGTTGAACCCCAGTATCTGGGTAGCAATAGACTTTTTTTGGAGTGCAAGTTGTTCGTATTCTCCAAGCTTTGAACGGAACTCTTCGATTCTTGACCTTGTCTTGTCCCTGGTTTCACTAACTGACACATGTTTTTCTTTAATTTGTGCTGCCTCGGTCAGCAAGCGGTTCAAGTTGGCAACAGGATCCTTACCTTCTATCTCTGCGGTTTCGTTCTTTACTTCCTTTATACGCCTTTCAGTATCGCGCTGATGCCTCCCCACCCCAATCCTGGCATTTCCTGCTCGCTCTCTGTAGTCCTCAAGTTTTCCTATCTGCAGAAGGTCATCTATCATCTTCTGCCTCTCAGCAGGCTTTGCATTGATGAGAACATCGATCTCACCCTGCCTTATATATACGCAGTTCCTGAAAGCTTCTTCATCCATCCTCAACAGCAAAAGAATGCTATCGTAAGTGCGCTTCGCCTGGTCCGTGAAGATCTGCCCGTTAATCTTGAGCACTGAACGGGTATTGGAGGCCCTGCCAGATTCAGGGTCATTACGGAATACTTGTTCCATACAGTAGATATCGCTTTTCTGCTCGAATTCCAATAAAATAGATGCTTTTGTAGCTCCCTTGCGTACAATATCTGCAATAGTGAAATCCTTTGAGAGGGTTTTGCTTCCAAAAAGGCCTGTGAAACAAGCCTCCAGAAGGCTGGACTTACCGCTGCCATTTACACCTGAAATAACAGTAACTCCATTCTTAAAAAGAATATCAAGATCTTCATAACTACGGATGTTTTCTACTTTCAAGTGTTTAAGCATCAAAGGTAATCACCCAGATTGTACTGTTTTGGCTTTGCATGAGCAGATGCCTTTTGATTCTTATCATAATATTTTTTATTCTCTGTTTCTATTGCAACCATGTCTGGTTCTTTTTCAGACTCTGGGGCCTTGATCTCGTGAACATTGATAACATATTTTTCAGTTTCTTTTGCTATATTTACTTTAGGAGCTGAGGGTAGAGTAGTTTCATTCTCACTTTTAGATGAATAATAAGAAATTTCTTCATTCAAAGATTCTAATAGCATAGGTTTTGAAAAGTCCATTTTATCCAGAAGATCACCAAGGCGGTTTTCGGCCTCATCGCTAACCTTTGTTTTAGGAAGAGAAAGGTCTCTGACAATCTCGTCTACCAGCAGGCCACCCTCTGAAAGGCTCATTTTTTTGATCTCATTTTTTATTGCCTCGTCAGGATCATAGAAGGAAATGGAAACAGATTGCCCAAAAAGATCTTCAGCGACTTTCCTCAAGTCCCTTACTCCTGGAACTAGTACATTACGTGAAAGTAGCATCTCTTCTATCTCAGCATAGGAAATTGACACACTGTCATCGTCACCGTTTATCTCCACGAACACCACTTTATTTTCTACATCCTGTTCCTTCACGGCAGACAATATGTCCTCGTATATCTTTGCAGGATCACCGATGCTAACTGGTATTCTGAGAAATTCCCGAGTCGGAATATTTCTTCTACTGATATCGATACCTTTTTGTGAGATAGTAATTGTATTGTAAGACCGATTCTCCTCTTCTGCAAGACTATTGCGCTCAGTGCTGCCACAGTATGTTACCCACGTATCGCCTACAGTGATCTTCTCGTACTTGTGATAATCCCCAAGAAGCATAACATCCACATGGAAAGGCACAGAGTCTATCACTGAAGCACAGTCCCATTCTCCTACAGTTATAGGGCTCATGAGCTGGTGCATTACAAGTACATTGTACGATGAATCCAGAGGTTCTTTAAAAGCAGAAAAATCGAAAAGAGGAATCTTTGATCTTGGAACACTGTCAATACCATAGAAGGCTACATCTTCAATCATGTAAGGAAAAGTTCCAAGCCTTATTGCAAGCTCCATGCTTTCAAAAAGGTCAAGCCACTGGGTACTCTGTTTGCTTTCATGGTTGCCGACGATGGCCAGAAGCGGAATCTTTGCTTCTTTGAGCCGCGAAAAAAGTTTCATGGTATCCAGGATATCTTCCAGTGAAGGGGTCCTTGAATCAAAAAGGTCTCCTGCATGTACCACTGCATCCACCTTCATTTCAATGGCGTGGTCTATGACGGTTGAGAACGCCTGAAGGAAATCCTGCCTTCGTACCTCATTGTGATATTGCCGGTATCCTATGTGAGTATCTGCAGTATGGATTATTTTTATCTCTCGGTCCATCTGGGTTATAATATGCCCCTACAGCATTTTAATATTCCGAAATGTAAGCTCAACTGACTCGGTATAAATAATAGATAAGTTATATTTATATAATTTACAAATATATTCTATTTAATGGACGAAAATGGACAGATCACACTGGACTATCTTGTCGGAATTACAATATTCCTCTTAGCCCTTGTTTTTGTGTTCCAATATACCACAGGACTTTTCACACCATTTGAATCGAGTTCGGATGAGGTGACCATGATAGCCGACAGAGTAGCCACTACTGTAGTGGAGGATCGAATAAGTTCCGGTGACTCACAGACATACAACATAGTGAGCAATAGCCTTCTGAATGATTTTTTCATACAATTGAACAACAACTATAGCAGTACTCAGGACTCTCTGGGACTCAATGGTACATTTTTTCTTTATGATCTGAACATTTCACTGGAAAATGGTACAAAAGTTATCTCCTGTGCTGGGAAAAATTTGCCAGAGGCGGGAAATATAGGACAGACTAAAAGAGTAGTACTAATAGAGGACATTGACGGTGAAACCCACCATGCCATACTGTCATTCCGGGTGTGGTGACATGGCCAGAAATAATGCTGACTGCAGTCTGAAAAGTGACTCTCTAGGTCAGATGCACACATTGGAAGCAGTTACTGCCACTATGATTATGGTTTCAGTAATTGTTTTTACTGTACAGGCAACGTCCCTTACACCTCTTACATCATCTACAGCCAATGCTCATATTGAAGCTCAAATGCAGACAATGGGGCAGGATATGCTCAATGTGCTGGACCATGCTTCTTCAGGAGATACTTCTCCTATCAGGCAGGATATTATCTCATGGAATGGAGAGGAATATTCCTGGAATGGTACAGCATATTGCTCGGTAACTACTACGGATTACACTCTTTTGAACAGCTCCACTGAGGGGATACTCAAAGAGATAGCTGTACCCAGAGGTATAGCACACAATGTTCTTTTCTCGTATATTGACAGTTCAGGGTTGCCTCAGGGAACAGCATACATCTACAACGGAGACCCTTCCGACAACGCAGTTTCAATTTCAAGAAAAGTACTTCTTTCTAACCATGATATTTCTGATCCTGCTACTTTTCTGGCGAACACAGGTATACCTGATTCAGATCCCTCTTCGGATTTCTATAATATTGTTGATGTGAGACTGACCCTCTGGAGAATGTGATAACAGGAGAAATATGATGAGAGCAGATGACGATTCAGCACAACTGTTACTTATTGCCGGCTTTGCCATAGGTGTGGGTATTGTCGTCTTCACTGTTATGCTTAATAATGTCATATATGCAAGCAATATGGCCTCGGATTCCAGCACTGAGACTAGTTCTTATGAAATGGGAAATGTGCTTGCACTAACTTCACAGGCTTATGAGGATGCCTATACAAGTGCAATTTCTTCAGGTACTTTTGATAACAATGCGTTTCAAGCATATCTGTCTTCGTACCAGAGTGAAGTGTCTAAATCTTTTGCTTTGTCAGGAACAAGTCTGGAGATCGAAAATAGCAGCCTCATAAATGCTCATTTTTCAAAGAATGGCATGGTTGATGGTGTAGCTAACTGGACATTGATACGCAATGTGAACTTAACAAATAGTTTTGTAATAGAAATTCCAGATGCAAGCACTCTTGATGATGTTTCTTCATGTTTGCGCATTGAGGCTGTTGAAACAGGTGGCAATCTGCTTTGGGCTATGGATGTCTATGATTCTGAAGGCAATGTAAATGTGAGCGTCATGGACAGCAACTCCACACTGGGTACTGTCAGTTCTTCAGGTTACCTTAATGTTTTTCTTAATGTAACAGGTAACTCCATTGATGGGAGTGACTTTAACTTCCATTTCAATGATCTGACTTCTTCTCACGAATATCAGATAAATGTGATAAATGGCGCAGCTGGTGAAGGTACATTAACAGTATCAGGGAATCTTGCTGACAGCCAGCCTTTCACCATAGCAAGGCATTCGGTAGTGCTTGCAAACATCACAATAGCATCTGCAGATAAAGAAATGTTCGTTTCATATCCTGTTCCCGTTCCCGGAGGAAGCGCATGAAACTCCTCAAAGACGAAACCGCTGTTTCGATTTCAGTTGGTTTCATTCTTACTTTTGTAATCAGTGTCATAGCACTGGTTACTGTGCTTACTTCTTTCTATACGCTTATGGACAGAGCGGAGCAGACTGTCATGAGAAGCGAGTTTGAGATTCACGGAAATGATATTTCTATGCAAATTGCAAGTATAGATTCATTGGTAGCTGTCATGAATAATTCCGGAGCACGCATAGGAGTTATGGAATATGAACTCAGTCTCCCTGATCAGATAGCTGGAGAGCATTATTCTGTGAGCGTAGTAAACAGCAGCCATGAGATAATGCTGCAATCCCGTGATAAAGCAGAGACTAAGGTGATGATACCCTACAGTACAAACAACATTGCAGTTATGGAGAGCACGATCTTCAGTGAAGCCGGCAGGCACTATATGACCTATGATCCTGTGCAAAGAAGTCTGGAGATAAGGTAAGATGGGGTGCATGGAAAAAAGCTTGAAAGCTCTAAAGAATTCTGAAGAGGGTGTCTCTGAAGTAGTTGACTTCAGCATAACCATGGGTATCATGCTGCTTGCAATATCTATCATTGGTACTGCCGGTTACCCCTTAGTGGAATATATGCAGGAAGCACAGCATACAGAGAACATAAAGCAAAGCTTTACGGTGCTTACTTCAAATATTAATAAGGTAGCATTCGGTAACTCACCTTCCCAGTCAGTGGAAATAAAATTACATGATAGTACAACAGCTGTTACAGGTACTAGTTCCATTAGTGTGGATATGCAGGTGTGGAATTCTTCCACCGGGATAGTGGATACTGAGTCTTTTGACAGGCAGCTGAGAGTAATAGAAAATCGGTATCAAGAACGGTCTATAGGTTATGAGAACACTGGTTCCTGGGCAAAATATGAACGGGAAAAAGTAGTGATGATATCGAAGCCTAGTTTTGCAGTGAGTAATGATCTGTTAATGATACCTGCAGTGATGGTATCCGGTTCTTCGAGTGTCTCTGGCACAGGGCTGGTTCGGGTTGTATGTGACGGAGGAGTGCCTTCGGTGCACAGGTATGAGAATGTATCAATGGTGAACATCACCATAGGCAGCGAGTATTACGATGGTTGGGGAAGATTCCTCAATGAAACACTTGACATGCGGATAACAGGATATGACACAGCCAATAATACTGTATTTGCATCAAAGCAATACTCTCCGAACAGCATAGATGTAGTGATAGTTTACTCGCCCATGAGGGTTACTATTCAATGAGAGAAGAGAAGATGGCCAGAAAAAATAGTATTCTAGAATGCGAAACTGCAGATTCTTCAGTAGTAGGTATGATAATAATACTTATGCTTACGACTCTTTCTGTAGGTGCTATCCTGCTATATGGTATGCCTACTATCAACGATATGCAGGATATGGCAAAATCACAAAAAGCAGAACAGGCATTTACTGTATTTGACTCAAGAACCAGCAAAGTAGCCTTGGGAGAATCACCTGTCCAGACAACTTCTCTATCCCTCATGGGAGGGTCTTTGGAGGTCAATGGAGACAACTCATCTTATGATGATAGCAGGGTTACGGTTGTATTGGCTGACATTGATGCATCGTGGTATGATAGTTTCAGCCAGCAACGCTATAGGTGGGAATCCTGGGAAGGTTTTGAAACCGAGACGAACTTCACCATGTTCAATGTGTCAATGGGCAGTATCATTTACAAAAAAGATGATCGTATAGTGGGATACGAGGGTGGTGGAGTGTGGTCTAAATATCCAACCGGGAAAGCTGTTATGATCTCACCTCCTGAATTTAACTATAATGGTGAGACGTTGACATTGCCAATCATGTGTATCAAAGGAAATACAAGTATTAGCGGTGCAAGTGATGTAGCAATGACTGTAAGCTCCAGTAACATGCCCACTGTGCTGTATCCAAATCCTATTGTGGACAGCAGGATGATTAATCCTCTCAAGTCAGACAAGGTCCTTGTGTACATTAAGAGCGACTTTTACAATGCATGGGCTGACTATGCTAATACTCTTGCATATACAAGTGCCACTGTGGATGAAGCCAATAGCACGGCAGTAGTAGAACTTGAGGTCATGCCGGCTATGGGTAAATCAACACTTACGCATAATTTCAAAGTGGGTGCACTCAATGCTTCTAAGTCATCACCTATGTACAACTTCTCTTTTGATCTCGGTGCCAGGGCTTCCCAGGGCCTAAACCCAACAAATTATCAGATATCTGCAACTTCAGGTACCAAGACTTTGACTTATTCTCTGGCAAAGAAAGGAGGAGCAAATCAGCTTCAGCTTACTGTAACATACCAGGATACAAATGCCGCTTCCTATGCAGAAGAATGGATTGGTTATGATTTTGATGATATCTTTCCTATAACAGGCAGCAAACAGGATCAGGAAGCTATCGTTGATCTGTTGGATAAGAACTTTATAATGGAATATGATGCATCTGATGATTTTTCATGGAATGACACAAGTTCTATCAGTATACCACCAAATGTCGAATTGAATGGTACTTCACAGTTATCACTTTACAACATTACTCAGCATTACATGAAACTTATTACAATGGATGGGTCAGTAAAGTTCAGCTTGAACAGTCCGGGGAAGTCTGATCCTGTGGACTATGATGAGTCAAGCCTTACATTAAATTATGAAGGCATGCCTGGAGCTATTACATACTTACATGTGACAAAGAATGATCTGGCAACTTCACTTAGTTAAACATCTACTATAAACTCTGATAGATGGCCAGGCCTTAAAGTGGATCACTTTTATATCCACATGGGTCTTGCTAGGTTCCTCTAGCATTTTTAAGTTGAGAATACTTTGTAGTTCAATTAAATTGTGTAGGATATGATAGATTTTTTGTTCATTCATGAAATGCACAATAATAGTATAACTGTACAAAGAAGAAATTGATGTTCATTTTCTTTATATACATGTTCATGATGAAGCTTGAGTGTATTGTTAATTGAAAATATCCAGTCTTGCTAAATTTGAATATGCCTGAGGTTTTGAGATGAGAGTTCAAATGAGATTAATAATCCTGTCACTAATGCTTCTTTCATTAAGTGTATCTGCAATGGCTTTAACTATTGATGTATATCCACTGCATGTCCAGAATAGTGCAGGAGATAATGTGAGCATAGTGGTCAGGGTCACAGAAAACTCTACACCTTTAAGCAATATGGCTGTAAATTTCATCACAAATCTAGGTACTCTGAACTCAGCTTCAACTTTGACCAATGCCTCAGGATATGGTCGGGTATTTCTTAGATCAACAGATTCTGGTATTGCAACATTGAATACAAGTGTTGGAAGCCTTTTAAAGATTACAAATATTACTTTTTCTCCTACTAGCCCCAAGAGTATAATCATCCCAAAATCAGAGAAACCTGTAACTGCAGGCAATATTACCACTGTAAGAATACGCATGTTGGATCAGTTTGGCAATGTTAATGATACTGCAGCTATGACCTTGAACCTCACGTTTGAAGATGTCTTTGGAAATACTCTCAAAGAGACCCAGCTCATAAGGAAGCCATATAATTTGACTAACATACATGTCAGTCGTAATCTAACGGATGGTGGCGCAGCTGATATAGTGCTCACAAACTCAGCAACCAGCGATCAAAATGTAATTTTGGCAATAAATTCCACAATTGCAGGTAATATCAGCATTTCTGCATCTTGCGATAGTGCCAGCAATAATACATCTATCAAAGTCCTTGCAGATGAGGTAAATAAAATTATTCTAACTCATACTCCCACAATTGCTTATGCAAATAATCAAGACATATACAAGCTGATTGCTCAGCCTGTAGATCAATTCCTCAATCCTATCATTCCAGATAGTTTCCCTATAAATGAGCAAGTAATTTTCTATAGTGGTAGCCGTTCTGATATTTTCATTCTTAATCAAGAGGGAAAAGCAACGGATAGATTTGGACCCACACCATATGTTGAAAATATTACTATCAATGCTACATACAAAAATGCTGGTGGTTATACAAATATCACCAACTCCACAACATTGGAATTTATACCTGGGTCTAATCTAAGTCTTACAATATACTGTTCACCTGACACTTTGCTTACACAGAATCTGCATGGTAATCACGAGAGTACCGTTAAGGTGGTTGCACTGGATCAATGGGGTCATACACTGCCCGGAGTAAATCTCACCATCGCTACTACAAACTCTACAGTGGGTTACCTCTCGTTGAATGGTGTTAACGCCACAACAATACATGCAACAACAAATGATCTTGGTAAAGCAACTTTGAATTTTTTTTCAAGTACTGTTCCAGGAACTACTACGATTATTGCCACTGCAGGAAATGCAACTGTATCTGCTCCAATAACGACCAAAAATGTGCCTTTTGTCAGCACAAATGTCAGTATTGAACCTGAATCTCTGAAATCTGGAGGTATAGTAAACGTTACTACAGTGGTATCTGTAGAAGGAGACCTTCAGGTTACGAGACCCGCAGCAAATGCCATGCTGGTTCTTGACCGTTCCGGTAGTATGGATCCAGACTACTATGCAGGTACTCCTCTGGATGTTGTTCTTGTCATTGACAGGTCAGGAAGTATGGATGGAGATGCTATGTTAGCTGCAAAGACAGCATCCAAAAACTTTGCAACAAATCTGGTTTCTAACTCTCAACTGGGAGTGGTATCTTTTGCCTGGGAGCCATTCTTACCAAGCAGTATAGATCTGGAATTAACTCCACTCAATTCATCTAAAAACCTGCTTCTTGTCAGCAATTCTATCGATAAAATGCATTCAGTTGGAGGAACTGCGATGGGTGAAGGTATGGCAGATGCCAACTCCATGCTAGTAAACAACGGACGTTCTGATTCCCGTAAGGTAATGATACTTCTTACAGATGGATTAACAAATCAGGGTATAGATCAACAAGGTACGGCTGCTGTTGATCTGGCAAAAACAAATGACATTACTATATATACAATTGGTCTTGGAAACGAGATCGATGAAAGCCTTCTCCGATCTATTGCCTCAAATACAGGAGGCAAATATTATGCTGCTCCCAGCAGTTCTGATCTGGCTTCAATATATAATGCAATTGCTCAGGAAATATGTGATTATGACATTACGGATATTGAGTACGGTTTCGAGGGTTTTACACCATATTCCTATAGCTTCAATGACTCAATATCTATTCAAGATAGTTACATTCTCAGCTTCGAGGGATATGATCTAGATGATGTATTTGACGCAAGTCCATTTTATGGTGGAACAACTGCAGGAGAATGTCTGATCAAGGTAGATGGTGAAAATTTCAGATTGGTGCCATCAGCCAGTACTCCTGCTAACAGTAACCTATGGAAGACGTATCAATACGATATTACAAATTACATACATGCCGGTGAGAATTCTATTTCATTCTATGACTATTATGATTACACCGGCTCCAGGGATTACTACGACTATTATAAAGATTATTACCCAAACCCGAATCCATCTTCGATTGGCAATAACAGGGTAAGGAATGTGGTGATATCTGGTAGTGGTAACCAGATTAAATCATATACAACAGACACTGCTCTTAACGAAAATGGGTATGTTCTCTCTTTTAATAAACCTTTATCTTCTGACTATTTTGAAGATACATTTGAGATAAACGAATCCATCAATGACCTTAAAGTCAAACTTCAATGGGAGCATAGCTCTGCAAATCTTGATCTTCAGTTGATAAGCCCATCAAAGAAGATTTATGGAATTGGTTACAATGATACCGGTTATTATCCGGGTGCTGATAGCAAATCTGAATATATATGGATAAGTCCGCTTTCCGGTGTTTACCCTGATAGCGATACAGATACTGTGGAAATAGGCGACTGGACAGTACGTGTAACAGGGATAGGTGTAAATGATGTGGGTTCATGGCAGGAGAATTTCTCTGTTTCCACATATATAGACAAAAAAAGTGCAGCTAAACTGTCATCACATGCCTTCATATCGAGTTTTGATGAAAGCCGTGGGGATAAAGCAGGGCTTGCACTTTACAGTTTTGAAGGTAATTCACTTAGTGCTAGTCAATCCAGTTATATTCTTAAAAACAGTACATGGGTAGGATATTTTACAGTCCAGACCACTGGGAGATATAACTTCGATCTATCATGGGATGATTCTTCAAATATAGAGGCTTGTCTTTATGATGGTACAGATTTGCTGGATTCATCAAGTGGTGCAGGTGCCTGTGAAGTATCTTCTGTACTTTTTGCAGGAGAAACCTATTATCTGGATATTACTAAAGGAGCAGCATCTACTGATGATACTCATTTTGTTGTCAATGTTACAACTTTACCCCTTGATACTGTAATGACTGCCTATTACGATAGTACTGTAACACCAAGGTTCAGAACTTGGAATGATTCCCAATGGTCTATAGAAAAATCTGCTAAGAACGTTGGCGCATACCCTTATTTTGTATTGTTGGAGTCAAGTCCTGTTAGATCTGAAATAATGATGGTAACAGGTGATAGTGATAACGATATTAATGTCCAAATCTGGAATGGTATTTCCTGGGGTTCTGTTAGTGAACTCAGCAATTATTTTAATTATTTCAATAACTATTATGAAAACTTCAAAAGAGGGTTTGATGTAAAATACGAGCAGTTATCAGGAGACGCAGTTGTCGTTTATATGAATCGTAGCATTAACGTTAGTATTCCTCAATATAAAATCTGGGATGGCTCTTCCTGGAGTTCTGCTTCCGCAACTGCTTCTAAAATTACTGGTCCAGGGGAAGTAAGATGGGTCAGGCTTGAAGCAAGTCCGAATTCAGATGAAATGATTCTTGCAACCCTTGATAGTTCAAATTATATACGTGCACAGGTATGGAACGGTAACTCTTGGGGAAGTCCAGTTGAAATTACAAAAAATGCGAAAACATCAATTTATCAGTGCTTTGACATAGCATATGAACAGAGCACAGGGCGTGCGATGGTAGTCTGGGCAGATTCAAGCTATGTTAAGTATCGTATTTGGAATGGAGTCTCTTGGGGAAGTGAACAGAATCTTTATTCGTTCTCAAATAGTGTCTGCTGGTTGAAATTAGCTGCAGATCTCCATTCAAATAATATGATACTTGTTTCTCAGGATATTGCTAATGATATATATGCAAATACATGGACGGGTTCTTCATGGTCTTCCAGCAGACTACTTGAAAATAATGCAGGTACTTCTAGTAGAAGGACTGTAGATGTTGCTTTTGAACAATCAAGTGAAACAGGTCTTGTGGTATGGGGCGATACTACCTCAACACCTAAATATGAAACATGGAATGGTGTTTCATGGAGTAATGAGGCATCAGCTTCTAATTTTGGTTCAGGATATCCAATGTGGGTACAGTTGACACCTGATCCATCATCAGATGAAATTTTCCTCATGACATCTGATGACTCTTACGATCTGAATATTCAGAAATGGACAGGCTCTTCCTGGAGTAGTGCCACAGAGGTTGAAACTTCTTCCAGTAATTCCTACGAATGCTTTGATATTGCATACAATTCTCAGGAAGCATCTGTTCAAAGCACTCCAGTTTTATGGACCGAGTGGACGGCTGAGGTTACATCTACTTTGAACAATGATTCTCTAGCTCATCTTGGCAATTCAATAGATACTATTACAGCTGATGGCCTGACAGCAATAGATGAAGGTTTGTTCGTTGCCAACAACGAACTGTCTTATGTGAATGGTAGTTCTACAATAGTCCTTATGACAGACGGTCTGGATAATGCAGGTTATCATTCCCTGTTGAAAGAAGCATACAAGGCAAAAGAAAACAATACTATCATATACACTGTTGGGTTTGGAAAAAGTGAATCTGAAGTCGATCCCATACTTCTTGAAATTGCAAATGTGACAGGCGGAGAATATTATTTTGCACCAAATTCCAGTGTCTTAAAGGATATATTCAAAGGTATTGCCGACCAGATCACAAACTTTTCAGCTCAGGGACCTGTATTAAACCTTCAGGTACCTCACAACTATGCTACATCTGCCGGGATCGTAGGTGCTACATACATTTCGGGAAGCAGTAACTTCACAACAGGTGACAGGAGTTCTTTTGTCACTCCTAAATATCCTTCAAGAGGCAATGCTGAACCGTCTATTACAACCCTAAGTAACAGATCAGTACTTAGCTGGCAACTTCCTACCCTAAGCACAGGGGAAAAATGGGGAGTATGGTATCAGATGGTTGTAGAAGGAACTGGGTATGTTCCCTTGGTTATGACAGGTTCTAATATTAGCTATATGAATGTGGCTGGTGAAGATATTGAGTCGTCTGTACCAGGAGGAGGCAGTGCTATCAGCGGGAGTTCGGCAAATAGTGATCCATATCCACTTGGAAGTTTTACTATAACAGCTAGCAAGCCATTGATGTTGATAAACGAATCCTCAGAGTTGACATTGGAGGTAAGGGATATTACTGGTAACTATACTTCTGCGTATGTTATTCTTTACACAAACCTTGGTTCTTTGAATGGTCAGCAAAACCGCATAAATGTTACAGTGGATGGTCGCAGAACCTTAACTTTCTCAAGTATAATGGCAGGGAACGCCCATGTCATAGCTTGTGCATATAATGTAAACAATGTAACTGACACAAAGCAATGTGACAAATTGCTTGTTATAAGACCAAAGGGTATGATCAGGATAAATTAGAGCCAATTCCATTGTTACATTTTATATCGGCCATACTTTTTGGCCTGACATTTATTTTTTAATCATAATCACGTCACTGTTTACATTATTGCAAGCTCCTGTCTTTTTTCAAAAAGAGGCAATATCCTGAGAAAGTGGAAACTGAATGTATAAAAGAAAAGCATGGAACTAATGTTCATCTTATTTATATATATGTGCATGGATAAATATCAGCGTATTGTTAATTGAAAATATCCAATGTCGCTGAAATACGAGTTTACCTGAGGTTCTGCAATGAGAGTTCAAACAAGATTCATGGTCTTATTATTGGTCCTTATTTCATTAAGTATGTCTGCAATGGCTGTTGTTGCATTAATGCCGTCACCATCAACTATACAGATGTATCCATCTTATTATCAGAATAGTGTTAGTGACAATGTTAGTATGACAGTCAGAGTCATGGGCAATTCTATACCTTTAAATAATATTCTCGTGAATTTCGGCACAAACTTGGGTTACTTAAGCTCAACTTCAGCGGTGACCAATTCCTCAGGATATGCTCAGGTATTTCTTACGACCACAGAATCCGGGCTTGCAACAGTAACTGCGACCACTGGGAGTATTTCTAACACTACAAATATAACTTTTTCACCTCTCAGACCAGCAAGCATCAGCATGGTAGAATCGGAGGACCCAGTGACTGCCGGAGATGTTTTCAATGTCACGGTTGATACTTTAGACCAGTTCGGAAATATCAATGAAACTGCTGAACTGGCCTTGAACGTTACATTTGAAGATGTTTACGGAAATACCATTCATCAGATAGATATCAGAAATTCATCATATACATTGGCTCAGATACAGGCCAATAGTACGCATGTGGATATTACAAATACGACAATTGCTGATCCGGATGTATTATTAGAGATCAATTCTACTGTTACAGGCAATATTAACATCTATGCTTCATGCGGAGAAATTACTAGCACAGAGGATATTGAAGTTAAACCAGGCGCACCATTCAGGATGTTCACAAGTTATACTGATGAATACACTGTGAACACGACTTCAGGAATAACTGTATTTGTTTATGACTTTTATAATAACCCTATAAATAACGCTTCTGTCCTTTTTAATTCAACTCCTCCAGATCACACGCCATATAACAGTCCATATGAGTACAATTCATTGCGACTAAGCAATATGAACTCGGTTACGGGAATTGATGGAATTGCTTCGACAGTATTCAGGACAGACAAAAGGGCAGGTAATAACACCGTTAATATTACAGTCTCAAATACTTCTTTAGCTACCGAGATTCCAATAAAAGGACTTGCAGATGTGGTTGATGGTCTTTCCTTTACACGTTCCCCTACATTTGCCTATGCTAACAATCAAGATACATACAATCTTACATGTCAGGCTGTGGATAAATTCCTCAATCCTATTATTCCAGAAGTATCTCCTATAACAGAACAGATTGTTTTCTATAGCGGCAGCAGTTCTGCAATACTTCCTCTCAATGAAGAGGGAAAAGCAAATATTAAAATGGGCCCCAGTCCATATGTTGAAAATGTAGATGTCACCGCCACATATAGGAATTCCAGCGGGTACACGAACATCACCAATTCTACAACATTGGAATTCATAGCAGGTGACCTTTTCCATCTTGATATGTATGCTTCGCCAGATACTCTCTTAGCTCAGGGTTTGAACGGAACTCATGAAAGTACGGTTAAAATGATTGCACTGGATCAGTGGGGGCATACTTTACCTGGAATTGATCTTACTGTAAGTACTACGAATGCTACAGTAGGACATCTTTTAATGGATAATATCAATGCCACGAGTATAAATACAACAACAAATGCCTTTGGCAAGGCGACCTTAAATTTTGTGTGTGGCGAAGTTCCAGGAAATACTACAATTGTTGCAACTGCAGGTAATGTGAACGCATCCGCTATCTTCACAGTCAAAGATGTACCTTTCCTAAATGCATACATAGATGTGGAACCTGAATCCCGCCTGAAATCCGGTCAGGTTGTTAACGTAACTACAGTTGTCTCCTTTGAAGGAAATCTCCCTGTCACACGACCAGCGTCAAATGCCATGTTAGTGCTTGACCGTTCCGGTAGTATGGACCCTGATTATTATGCAGGGACACCTCTTGATGTTGTGCTTGTTATTGATCGTTCGGGGAGTATGGATGGAGATGCTATGCTAGCTGCAAAGACAGCATCCAAGAAATTTGCAACGAACCTGGTTTCTAACTCTCAACTGGGAGTGGTATCTTTTGCTTGGGAGCCATTCTTACCAAGCAATATAGATCTGGAATTAACTCCACTTAACTCATCTGAAAACCTGCTTCTTGTCAACAGTTCTATCGATAAATTACATGCAGTTGGAGGGACTGCAATGGGAAATGGTATGGCAGATGCCAATTCTATGCTCATAAACAATGGTCGCTCTAATGCTCGTAAGGTAATGATCCTTCTTACAGATGGATTGACAAATCAGGGTGTAGATCAACAAGGTACAGCTGCTGTTAATCTGGCAAAAACAAATAGTATCACCATTTTTACTATCGGTCTTGGAGATGAGATTGATGAAAGCCTTCTCAGAACTATTGCTTCAGATACAGGAGGAAAATATTATGCTGCTCCCAGCAGCTCTGATTTGGCTTCAATATATAATGCCATTGCACAGGAAATATGTGATTACGACATCACAGATATAGAATATGGTTTTGAGGGTTTCACACCATATTCTTACAACTTCAACGACTCAATATCAATTCAAGACCGTTACATTCTCAGCTTCCAAGGGTATGATCTTGATGATGTATTTGATGCAAGTCCATTTTATGGTGGAACAACTGCAGGAGAGTGCCTTATCAGGGTAAATGGTGAGAATTTTGTACTGGCTCCTTCAGTTAGTACTTCTGCTAATAGTGGACAATGGAAGACGTATCAGTACGACATTACGAATTACATACATGCCGGTGAGAACTCAATAACTTTCTATGACTATTATGACTACACTGGTTCCAGGGATTATTACGACTATTATAGAGATTATGAACCAAATCCGAATCCACCTTATATTGGCAATAACAGGGTAAGGAATGTGGTAATATCTGACATCGGTAGTCAGATAGCATCGTATCCGGCAGAAACTTCCCTGAATGAAAACGGATATGGTATCTCGTTTAACAAACCCTTATCTTCTGACTATTTTGAAGATAAATTTGAGATAAATGAATCCATCAATGATCTTAAAGTGAAACTTCAATGGGAGCATAGCTATGCAAATCTTGATCTCCAGTTGATAAGCCCTTCAGGAAAAGCTTATGGTATTGGTTACGATACAACAGGTTATTATCCTGGAACTGATGGCAAATCTGAATATATATGGATAAGTCCACTTTCCGGTCTTTATCCGGATAGCGACACAGATACTGTGGAATTCGGTACCTGGACCATTCGTGTAACAGGCATGGGTGTAAATGATCTGGGTTCATGGCAGGAGAATTTCTTCGTATCCACATATATCGATAAGAAGAGTGCAACCCAATTATCATCTCATGTTTTCATGTCCAGCTTTAATGAAAGTGATGGCGATAAAGCAGGACTTGTGCTTTATAGTAATGAAGGAGTCTCTTTGACTGATACTCAGACCACTTATATTCTTAGTAACAGTACATGGGTTGGCTATTTTACTCCGGAGACAGCTGCTCTGTATGATCTTACTGTCTCATGGGAGGATTCCTCTGACATGGAGGTCAAACTCTATGATGGAATAGACATTTTGTCTTCTTCAAGTGGCACAGGTGAATCCTCAGTATCTTCTTTGCTCTCTGCAGGGAAAACCTATCATCTGGAAGTTACAAAGGGAGGGACTGATCTAAGTGATACTCAGTTCACTGTCGAAGTTTCAAGTTCACAAACGGATAGGATACTTACTGCATATTCAGAGTCAGGTTTACAGAAACCGCGCTTCAGGGCATGGGACAAGGATGATTCCCAATGGTCTGATGAACAGTCAGCAAAATCAGTAACTGGAAATCTATATTATACAGTAATGGAAGCAAATCCTGTCAGAGCCGAGATAATGATGCTAGCGGGTACCAGCCAGGGTTATGTCGAAGCTCAGGTATGGGACGGTTCATGGGGATCAGTTAAAACAGTAAGCAAGATGTTGACTTCAAATGCGAAAAGAGGTTTTGACGTTCAGTATGAGCAGATCTCGGGCGATGCAGTCGTAGCTTACATTGATGGAAGTGTCAATTCCATGATTCCTCGGTATATGGTTTGGGATGGTTCTTCATGGAGCTCTCCAGCTGCCGTAAGTGGTACAGGTAGTGATGCCATTTACTGGGTAAAGCTTGCAGCAGATCCGAACTCTGATAAAATGGTTCTTGCAACTCAGGACCGCGGAGGAGTCATACGTGCCCAGATATGGGATGGTTCCAAATGGGGCAACTCTGTTGTAATAACAAACGCGGCTAATAGTTATAATGGATATCAGTGTTTTGATGTTGTATACGATAATAGTGGAAGAGCCATGGTCGTCTATGCGGACTGGCAGATATCTCAACAATATTTCTATTATACATTAAAATATACTTGTAATGTAAATCTAAAATCGTATATATGGAATGGAGTTTCATGGACCAGCAAATCTATTGGTTCTTTCACACCATATTCTCAATCAACAACTAACACTTACGACTGTTGGGTCACAGCAGCAGCGGACCCAACTTCAAATGAGATCATGGCAGCTCATCAGGATGCTTATGGTGTCCGTGTGGGTATTTGGAATGGTGCATCATGGTCTTCCTATTCTTCTCCAACCACTGTGAAATATCCTAGTGCCAGGGGCATTGATGTAGGGTATGATTCGATTTCAGGTAATGGAATGATAGTTTTGGGAGATAACAGCTATAATCCAAAATATGTTGTATGGAACGGAGTATCATGGAGCAATATCGCTTCTGCTTCAAACATAGGCACTTATCCAAAGTGGGTGCAACTGACTTCTGATCCCACTTCAAATGAGATTTTCCTGATGACATCTGATGATACGAGTGACCTAAATATTCAAAAATGGAGTGGCTCATCATGGGGAGCAGCATCAGAGGTCGAGACATCAACTTATAAAGACTATGAATGTTTCGATATCGCATTTTCCATGCAGGATGAATCTTTCCAGAATACTCCGGTCCTGTGGAATGAATGGACTGCAAGTGTCGCATCTTCATTCAATAACAATTCGCTCTCACACCTTGAAAATTCAATAGATACAATAACAGCTGATGGTATGACAGCCATTGATGAAGGACTACTTGCTGCGAACAATGAATTAGTTTCAGCAACGGGTAATTCTACGGTAGTCCTGCTGACAGACGGAATAGATAATGCAGGCTACCATTCCTTGCTGGAGCAGGCATACCGGGCAAAAGAGAACAATACGGTCATATATACAGTAGGATTCGGTAACAGTGAATCTGAAGTAGACCCAATTCTTGCGGATATTGCAAACATAACCGGAGGCGAATATTATTTTGCGCCAAACTCAAGTATTCTGAAGAATATTTTCAAAGATATTGGTGAACAGATCACAAGTTTGTCAGTCGAGGGACCTGTAATGAACATCCAGATACCTCGCAACTATGATATTAACGGAGTTAAAGCAACAGTTACATTCGTAAATGGTAGCACTAACAATACAAATGGTAACTTTAGCACCTTCATCATTCCGAAATCTCCGAGAACAGCTAATGCAGAGCCGATAATTACGACTATGAGTGATAGATCAGTACTTACGTGGCATCTTCCTAACCTGAACGCAGGGGAAAAATGGGGACTGTGGTATCAGATGGATGTGCAAGGACAAAATTCGGTGCCCATTATCCTATCAGGATCAAACATTACCTATATGAACGAATTCTTTGATACCGAATACGTGACAGTGGATCTGCCCACTGTAAGTGGTGATGTATATGCTGATAGCACTCTTTCAATAGTGACTCAGCTAGCGGGCCTAACTGTGACTGCTGATAAATCTACTATCCTAATTAATGAGCCTACTAAGCTGACGTTATCTGTGAAGGATGATGCGGGTAATCCTGCTAATGCTATTGTGACCCTTTACAGTGATCTTGGTTATTTCAATGATCATGAAAACCCGATCACCTTACCTGTGAATGGTTCCAACAGCGTGACTTTTACTACAACCACTGCAGGAAATGCTTACATCATTGCCAATGCATATAATGCGAATGATATCACTGATGAAGAAGATTGTGAAGAAACGCTTGTTGTCAGACCAAAAGGAAAGATCAGCATAAGTTAAACCTCACATTAACGGTTTGTTTTGTTAGCAGCAGGCCACCTTTTTTGGCCTGTTATTTTCATTTTTTCTTTTTCTTTTTCTCCTAATCACATTTTGTTGCTGTATTCTTTAAAAGTAATACCAGAGACTGCACACTATGCAAATATAATTATTTTTAGAATAATTTATATATTAAGTGTTCTGTAATTCGAGTATGAACCAAAAACGATTCTTTTCCAGTTTCTTGAAGGTTCGGTTCACAGATCAGGGAATAAGTCCTGTTATAGGAACATTGTTGATGTTGACTATTACAATGTTGCTCATAGGAGTTACTGCTGTTTCCCTTGGTGGAATACCTAACCCTCTAAAAAAGGGTCTAACAGCTGATGTGGAAATAGAATTTATAGAAGGTGGCGTACCTAATGAGATCAGGTACAGGGAGAATTTCATAACGCTGGCGCATGAGGGAGGTGATCCTCTCCCTCTCGAAAATATACAGATAGTTATTGTTGGCCAGGGCAGCAGTTATACAGGAGTGGTGGCACATGGAGGGACGATTGTGAATGGAGATGTGCAGGTAATATACCAAGATATATGTCCTGCAGGAAAAGATCCACATTATGCTACACGTAACCCTTGTATAGCAGACGGTTATTGGTCTGCCGGGGAAGTTATTGTCCTTAATGGTGATGATGGGTTCGGACACAATTCAACGGTAAAAGTGCAGGTGGGAAGCACTACGAATACTTCGAATAACTTTGGTTTTCAGAAAGGAACAAAAGTTAACATAAAAATAATAGAAAACGCATCGCACAGGCTGATCTCAAGCTGTAATGCAAATGTAATAGCTGCAAAGAAAATCTGAACCCAAATTATTAGTATAGAAAGGTATTAGGTAGTGCGATGAGCGGACAGAGAGGATACTTAAAATATTTTTCCAAAGAGCATTGTTATCCTAACCAGCAGGATGCTATGGAAAAGATATATTCCGCACTTCTTAGAAAAGAGGTTATACTTTTCGAGGGTGCTTGCGGTACTGGCAAGACCCTTAGTTCTCTTGCTCCTGCGCTCTTTGTGGGTAAACAGTTGCAGAAAACAGTTATCATTGCGACCAATGTACATCAACAAATGGTGCAGTTCATTAGCGAGGCTAAGGAGATAAAGCGGGGAAATGACGTCAAGGTTGCAGTGGTAAAGGGTAAAGCTGCCATGTGTCCTCATGAAGTCGATTATGAGGAATGCCGTCTCAAGAGGGAAAATACCTTTGAGCTGTTAGAGCTGGAAAAAGAACTCGATCTGAAGAAAAAGGAACTTAAATCTGCCTCTGAGAACTACAAACGTTCCAAGGACCCCGCCCTCATAGCTTTAAGAGACGCTCTGTTCAATGAAATAGAGGTTTCTGAACAAAAGTCTCGTGGTGTAAGGGAAAGGGCATGTAATGATCTCTACGAAGTGTTGCGTTTTGAAAGTGAAGTATTCAGGCAGTGGCTTTTTGCTGATGTAAGAACCCCTGAGGAGATCAACGAGTATGCTACAAAAAAAGGCATGTGTGGTTACGAATTGCTTAAAAGGGAGTTGAAGCATGCAGATCTTATCATCTGCAATTTCCACCATGTGCTGAGTGCGGAGATATTTTCAACATTGCTTACCTGGATGGACAAAGAGCCTCAGGATGTCATAGTAATATTTGACGAAGCACACAATCTGGAATCTGCGGCACGCTCGCATTCTTCTGTAACCATCACCGAACATACCATTGAAAAAGCCATTGCAGAGATAGAAGCTAATAAAGATGATATGCCCGAAAGCCGTGCATCTGACTTGTTTAAAATGCTGAACGATATCATTCAGGAAACATACAATAACAGGTTCAAGTTCGGTGAAAGGGAAAGAGTTGGCAGGCTCTGGTATGATATGCGTATCAGCGATCCTTATGAACGCAATGATATGATAAGAGGCAGGTTCATGAGGCAGGCTCTGGAAATGGGTTTTAAGGACGAGGCTGCGATACAGCTTGTGCTTTCCGAAGCCAGCGAATTTGGACAAATGCTTGACGAGGAATATAAAGAGCAATATAAGAAAGGTCTAAGCAAGGTGCTGAAAAAGTCGCATATACGCTATGCTGCGGATTTTCTGTCCTCCTACATTGTCCTGTCCAATGATCACCGTTATTATCCTATCATGAATGTGCGCAGGGATTTGAGCGATGTTATATATGGCCGTCTGGAGCTTTTCACCTGTATTCCCAGCAATGTGACAGAGCCTCTTTTTGCCTCTGTATTCTCGGTCATCCTCATGTCTGCCACACTGCGGCCTTTTGATATGGTTAAGGCCACTCTGGGTATAAAGCGGGAAACGTGTGAACTCGCCTATAGCACATCATTTCCACCTGAAAAACGTCTTACTATAGCAGTTGATATTCCTCCGCTGTTTGCAAGAAGCAGGGATGACCCTCATGCTCTTGAAGCAGTGGAGCAGGTACTTGTAGATTCAATTGAGCATTCCAAAGGTAATGTAATAATCTTTTTCCAGAGCTCGGCTGAATCCAGAAGGTACTATTCAAAACTTAGCAACAGACTAAATGTACCCACGTTCCTGGATGAGGCGGGAGTGTCTTCTCATGAAGTGAGAGAAGCTTTCTTTGAGCTTGGTGAGAAGGGAGGAAAAGGTGTGCTTTTCTCATATCTATGGGGCACATTGAGCGAAGGTGTTGATTTCCGGGATGGTAGAGGTAGAACAGTTATAATCGTAGGTGTCGGCTATCCTGCCCTCAATGATAGGATGAATGCCGTGGAGTCAGCCTATGACCATTCTTATGGTTTTGGAGCCGGATGGGACTATGCTGTGCAGATCCCAACTATTCGTAAGATAAGGCAGGCTATGGGAAGAGTAGTACGTTCTCCTATGGATTATGGGGTAAGGATATTGCTTGACGGACGTTTCCTCACCGATTCCCGTCAAAGATACGGAAAATTTGCAGTTTTTGAAATATTCCCTCCAGATGAAAAAGAAGAGTTTATAGATGTCCAGCCTGAAAAAGTCAAGTTCTCTTTGATGAACTTCTTCGAGGACAATACATAATTCAGAAAATTCAGGACAATTTATATCATGTATGGATCATAAACCTATAAAACGTAGTTATCGACGTTTATGGGAGTAAATACCATGGGACTTGAAGACCTGATGAAAGAAGTTTCCGGTGAACTTGAAAGACTTGTGAGTACCAAAACAGTGGTGGGAGATGCTGTAACAGTTGGGGATATAACTATCATTCCCGTAACCAAGGTTTCTTTCGGTTTTGGTACAGGCGGCGGAGAGGGCAAGAGTAAAGATAATGAAGAAGGTTTTGGCGGCGGCGGTGCAGCAGGTGCAAAGATAGAGCCTGTGGCTTTTATCGTCATGTCCAAGGATGGAGTTCGTTTAATGTCAGTTTCGGGGAAATCCGATATAGGTGTCCTCCTTGACTCGGTACCCGGTATTATAGAGAAGATAAAAACGATGAAAGCAAAAAAGGAAAAGAGTAACAGCGATAACAATGATTCTGAGACAGTTCCAGAGGATGAAGGATCTGTTAAAATAGAGGTAGAAGGACAGTAAACAGGGTAGGAGCACAGATAAAGGGACTTTCTTTATCTCTCTGTCCTTTGTCTTTCTTTATTTGGTCTGGGTGTACTATGTTCACTGCAATACAGTTTGTACAGATAGCAGTGCTTGTAATCCTATTGCTTATATTGCTTGTACTGTTCTGTGCCATAGATCTGGTAGTGGACCTGAAAAAAAAAGATCAGAATATTTCCGGAAAAATAATGATAAAGTGGCTCTTTCTTTCCTATTCCAAAGTGTTCTACCCAACTGAGCCCAATACTTCTATTTCAAAGAAATTACAGGGTGCCTCTGAAAAGGAAAAAGTAGAAAAATCAGCCCCTATCACTGTAAAGGGTGCGGAAGAAGTACCTGAAGAAAAGGCCATAAATGAATCAAAAAGTTCAGAAAAGAAAAAAGAATTGAAGGCTAAAGACATATTTAGAATCTTCAATAATATTAAAAAACCTCTTCTCAGGCTTTTCAAGGGTACAATATCCAATATCAGATTGCACTATGGAAAATGTGATCTTTGTTTTGGACTTCCTGACCCTGCGGATACAGGTATTTTATGTGGTTTTCTTTATGGCATATTTGGTTTTTTGCATCAGTACTGGAAGGATTTTTCATATTTTCTGGAACCCAGATTCCATGAAAAAGCATTTAATATTCAATTGATGGCTGATGTGAGGATACGTATTTACAGATTCATTCCGGTGTTCTTTCGTTTTGCACTTAACTGGGGAGTGCTCAGAACTGGATGGTTACTGGTGCGCACCTACATATGAACACTGTTTGGATATATTGGGTCCTATATTGTATCTCAAGTGTCAAAGTTTAATAACATGCAGTGACGATTAAGACCTGAATGATCAGAGTAAAGTCACCTTCCAGAATTCACATGGGTCTTATAGATATGAATGCTGAGCTTGGAAGAGTGGACGGTGGGGTTGGATTGTCTATTGACTATCCCCATGTAGTTATCTCAGCGGAGATCGCTGATGAAATAGAGGTTATAGGGCACTCTTTGCTTGCACCGCGCATGAAGGCAGCAGCAAAGGTTTTGCTACCTGAAGGGCAGGGTATAAGGATAACAATTGAAGAAGACATGCCTAATCATGTAGGTGTCGGTTCAGGAACTCAGGCAGCTCTCTCTGTTGCAGCTGCGGTGAACAGGCTGTATGGCCTGGGTTTGAGTGTGAGAGAGATGGCAATTGCTGTGGGCCGTGGTGGCACTTCCGGTATTGGTGTCGCATCTTTTGAAAAAGGTGGCTTCATAGTTGATGGCGGGCATAAGTTTAAGGATAAGGGTTCTTTCTCTCCTTCCTCGGCAAGCAGGACACCTCCGGCACCTGTGCTTTTCAGGGAAGATTTCCCGGATTGGGAGATAGTATTGGCTTTGCCGGGAGAGGACATGCATATAGGAGCTCATGATTCTCAGGAAGTGGACATATTCAGGAAGGAATGTCCCATTCCATTGCAAGAGGCACAGGCAGTTGCCCATGTAGTCCTTATGAAAATGATGCCTGCTATTATGGAAAAAGACATTGAGGCTTTTGGAGAGGCAACCAACCTTCTTCAGGGACTGGGTTTCAAGCGAAGGGAAGTAAGGTTGCAGCATCAGGCTGTCAGGGATCTAATGGAGCTTTTACAGGACAGTGGTGCCTATGGTGCAGGCATGAGTTCTTTTGGTCCTGTAGTATATGCATTTACGGACAATCCCAAAGATGCAGCTAATCTGAAGAAGGATGCACAGGCATTCCTGGATAGCACCATCGGCGGTAAAGTACTAGTTACCAAAGCCAACAACACCGGCGCTTCTATCTGGGGGGAATGATTTGAAGGCAATTACATGGTTTGGCACGCTGAAGCTCTCAGACAACGGCGAGATCGAAGAATGCTCTTTGTTGGAGAAGGATCCTGAACAGTTGGCTGAGCACATGCTGCTTGCTGTGGAAAAAGAAGAGCTGCCTCCACATAGCCTGGATATGAGGGAGCTAGCGCTAGGGTGCGGTTTTGTTGAGCTTGAAGAGGATTATGATGTGCTGCTTCGGGAAGTTTGCATAAGGGCAGCCAAGCGTCAGATTTCCATGACAGATACCGATGACAAGCGTATCATCCAGGCTGTAGAGGCCATGGATGATATTGATAAAGCAGCTAACGAGCTTTCTGAAAGGCTTACTGAATGGTATGGTGCGTATTTCCCGGAACTGGAGCTGACAGCAGAGTCCATAGCAAGGTTCGTGGCAAGGTTTGGTTCCAGGGAGAATGTGCCTGAAGATCATAATATGTTTGCAAAGGCCAGCGGTTCCATGGGTGCGGAACTGTCTTTGGTTGACGAGGATCTTTTACGCAATTTTGCATCCAGCCTTTGCGGGCTATATGATACGCGCAAGAATCTGGAGCAGTACATTATGAATAATATGGGTGCGGTAGCTCCTAATCTTACAAATGTGGCAGGTGCTCCTCTGGGTGCGAGGCTCATCAGCCTTGCCGGAGGACTGGGGAAGCTCGCGGCCTTTCCTTCAAGTACGGTGCAGGTCATAGGTGCAAGTAATGCCCTGTTCAAACATCTGAGGTCTCGTGCTCCGTCTCCTAAGCATGGTGTGATATTCAATCATCCGTTCATCAAGGGTGCACCGTGGTGGCAGAGGGGTAAAATTGCCAGGGCATTGGCAGCTAAGATAAGTCTGGCTGTGCGCATGGACGCTTATGGCGGAAAACTTGACCCTTCGATAAAGGAAAATCTTGAGCGTAAAGTGGAATCTATCAGGAAAGCTCATCCAGAGCCTCCTAAGAAGCAGTCCACTAAGGTCACAAAGCCGGGTCCGGGAAGGGCAGGCGGCAGACCAGCTAAGAAGCGCGGCGGTCAGAAAAAGGGTGGCATGAACAAAGGCGGCAAGAATACAGGTGACAGATCGGGAGGCAGACCTGCATGAGAATTGAGCAGTTGTCAGACGGTATCTTTGAGGTTATAATCGACGACAGGAAGATACTGGCCACGCATAATCTATTTCCCGGCCATAGCGTGTACGGTGAGCGGCTTATGGATGTGGATGGCGTGGAATACCGCCAGTGGGACCCGCACAGGAGCAAGCTGGGTGCTATGGTGCTCAAGGGTTTTGACATTCCGATTGAGTATGATTCTCATGTACTGTACTTGGGGGCTGCATCAGGTACAACTGTGAGCCATGTTTCTGATATCCTGACCGATGGTCTGGTGTACGCTGTGGAGTTCTCCCCGCGCACTATGCGCGATCTTATCAAGCTGTGCGACCAGCGTCCTAACATCATTCCCATACTTGCGGATGCCAACCAGCCCAGGTCTTATGCTCATATTGTGGAAACAGTGGATGTTATATTTCAGGATGTAGCCCAGCCCAACCAGGCTGAGATAGCTGCTATTAACTCCAAATGCTTCTTAGAAGACGACGGACACCTTATGCTTTCCATCAAATCCCGCAGCATTGACACCGTAGCCAGTCCAAAAAAGGTATTCAAGGACGAGGTCAAAAAGCTGGAAGGCGATTTTGCTGTGGAGTTCGAGGTACTGCAACGCAAGGAACTCGATCCCTTCCACGAGGACCATCTGGGCGTGCTGGCACGGATGTTTGTGGAAGGTGAGGAAGAGGATTAAAGATAGTTAGTAGAACAGATCGAAGAGGTGATCACACCTCTATTTTTGAAGCAGCCATTTCCAGATGGGTTTTACAAATATTTTCTTTCCTTCTATCTCTATTTCATCTTCAGTGTCATCAGTGAGGATCAGACCTTCTTTCAGCTTGTAAGCTTTCATAGCATCAAGCATTCCATCTAGTTCTCTTTTTCTGGTATCAGGGTTTTCGAGACTTTGAGTCACCTGTATTGCTTCTGTTATGTTGTACCCATCCCTTATGACAAAATCACACTCTTTATTTTCTTTATGATAATACACTTCCTTGGATTCTCTTTTCAGTTCCATGAACACAATGTTCTCAAGGATTCTCCCATAGTCCTCTGATGTCCTGAAGCCCAGAATTCTTGCAATAGCAGTGTCTATAAAGTAGACTTTTTTATTGGAATAGACTTGTACTTTAAGGGAAGTCGAGAATCTTGGTAAAAGATATGCAAGGTAGCTGTTCTCGAGGTACTCAAAGTACTCTTTTATTGTTGTTGCACTGGAAAGTCCAGTCAATTTCCTGATATTGTTGTAACTGATTTCCTTTGCTATGTTTGATGCTGCAAAGTAGACCGTAGTTTTCAATGTTTTTTCGTCTTTGAGATTGTATCTTGTGATTATATCCCGATAGAGTATGTTCTCGTACAATGTCTTGATATATAGTTCATCCCTGTTCTTCACGAATTCAGGTATCCCGCCGACTTCAATATACTCATTGAAGTACCTTTTTATTGTACTTTTTTCAGTGGTTGTCAGTACTTCCGATATTGGCAGCTCGTATTTTTTAAAATACAGAAACTCTTTGAATGAATATGGATATAATGAATAGCTCAGGTGCCTGCCGGTAAGATGGGTTCCCATCTCACGGCTCAACATGCTGGCATTCGAGCCGGTAACATATACCTTCTTTCCGTTGTCATGGAGTCTTCTTACGAATCTTTCCCAGCCCTGTATGTTCTGTATCTCATCAAAGAAGTAGATATTTCTCTCACCATACAGTTCGATTAGCAGTTCCTGCATCATCTGAAAATCAGCTATTGTGAAATCAAAAAGCCTCTCATCGTCAAAGTTTACAAAATAGCTTTCATGAAGATTATCTTTCCTGATCTCGTTCATGAGTGTTGATTTCCCTGCTCTTCGAAGCCCGGATACTATAACGATAAGATTAGATCTTTTTTCTTTTATCTCATCCAGCATCTCCCTTTTGACCAGCTCTCTCACATCTTTTATCTGATCATTCTGCTCTTTCAGCAGGGTTTTTAGTTTCTCTCTGTCCATATTCCATATTGGTTGTTCTTTGTTTATATGTATTTGGTTTAATAGACCAAATAATAAGTAGTTTATTTGGTTTAGCAAACCAAATTAATTGAATGATGTTGATTTTTCTGTGGTTTGTAGTTATAAGGCTGAAAATAATGTCTCTTAGAAGGAGTTAAAAAGCTGGAAAGTGATTTTGGAGTAGAGTTCGGAGTGCTGCAACGCAAAGAACTTGATCCATTCCACGAGGACCATCTGGGCGTGCTGGCTCGGATGTTTGTGGATAAGTAAAAGAATTAGGTAGCAGATGGGTTGTTTTTAGCATTTTCTATTAAATTAAGCCCATTTTCGATGAGTTCTATTATACTGGATTCTTTTTCTATTGCTATTTCCCGTAATTTCATAAGTGATGTCTCATATATATTTGTGGCAGACTTAAAATCTGTTGCGATTGCAATTATGTTCATTTTTATTAATGCTTTCAATATTTCCATTATAGTGGCTTCGAGTTTATTTTCAAATGCTATTTCTCCCATTTTTTCTAATGCTTTTGACACCCTTAATACATATAATAAATTTCGGTTTTCTGTTTCTCTAATCCCTACTTTTCCGAGTGCTTCTGCAGCTACCAATGAAGCCCATTTAAAATCTTTTTTGGTTGCCTTTATTCCTATTTCTTCAAGTGCTATTGCAGATTCCCATATAGCTCCTTCAAGTTCTTGCTCATCTGCATTTTTCCATATTTGATAAACACATTTTATTATAAATAAGGTTGAATCACTGTTTCCCCTATTTGCTGCCTGTATCCCCAATTTTGAGATATGTTGTAGAATATTGCCTGCAATCTTTTGGTCTTGTTTTTCTTCAAAAAGACCTGCTTTAAAAGTTAAAATCGTAGAGTTTTTTATGGCAATAAGCCCATTTCTCACGGTTTCATAATCGTTTCTTTCAAGAGCAGCATTTATCATATCGATTATTGGTTGGACTGGGTCTTTATCAGCTATTTCTCCATCTTTTTCCAAAGATTCAAGAATTCTCTCTTTTGTAATATCAGCCGCTAGCAATTTAATCACAGTCGAAGGCTTCAGCAAATCCAATGTCTTCAACATATACGGAACCAGGCACACAAAAGCAAAGAATCCCAGAAAATAAGCTGCAAAAATAGCAAATTCCATGTTGATACCTGCAACACCAATATCTATTACCTTCAGCAGCCCAAGCCCATAGAAAATAACAACAATATAGATGCTGAGCAGTATCCACATGTCAGGGTTGTTTTTGTAAACATCAATAACCCTTGCAGAATATGATTGGGCTGCAAGCTGTACTGCTACGAGGCTCAGGGTTATGACGAGGGCGATGGTAGCTGCTAGACTCTGCACAAGGGCGCTGATGAGGTAGCGCTCGTTGTCGAAGAAGCCCATGTTTCTTAATTCTGTACTGTTATAGTGTGGGCCATTCGGGATTGCAAAATCAGGATTTATTGCCGTGAAACTGATGAATACTAACAGGAATATTATAAGTAGGGAACTAAAGAGACAAAAATAGAAAAATATCCGATTTGACCATGATGGTCCTTCAAAATTTTCTCCAATATTTTCCAGTAGCATCCTCGTAAATAGACAGTTCCAAGAAATATAAGATTATTGAAATGAAACAGAGAACTACTGAATTATTAGATGTACATCAGTCTATGTCCCACAGAAACATGACAACAACATGTACAGATCAGTGCATTCATTACTGCCCGGACCCTGACGCGGCAGGCCATCAAATATCTCAAAAACTGCAGATTCGCCCATAAAGGGACATGCTGATAATAGATTAATTTTTTTTGGCACCGGGCAGATCTCAAATTGGATTTCAAAATCATCTGCCACAAATTATTTAAGGCTGCCAGGAACAGAATTCTTTATGAACATGCATTCTCTTCCAAAAAATTCCTACTTCGCTGACAAGACAATAATTCCGGGATGGGATGAAGAACTTGAATCGGCCTTTTCTGTCTACAAAGATCCATACATAGCGGGAAGGATTGTGTCAAGACATAAAACTAACTGGGAAGTTCTCATTTCAGGCAATATCATCAAAGCCGGATTATCCGGTGCACTTTTACGAATCGGTAAACAGCCGGTAGTGGGCGATTTTGTTGTTTTGCTTTACCAGGAAGAAATTAATTCTTATATAATAGTCAATGTCCTACCCCGAAAAACATGTCTTTCAAGAGGTGCTGCAGGCGACAACAATGAAGAGCAGGTAATTGCTGCAAATATAGATATTATTTTTATTGTAATAGCAACAGGAAAAGACCTTAACCTGCGAAGAATTGAACGCTACCTCACAGTTGTATATTCATCGGGTGCAAAACCAGTAATTGTACTGAATAAGGCAGACCTTACAGATAAACCCGCTGAAGCTGTTGATAAAATCAGAAATATTGCAGGTGATGTTCCTGTTATTGCTATCAGTGCCCTTTCAAAAGAAGGTCTGGATAAACTTGAGACTTATATTGCACCAGGCAAAACTGTGGCACTTGTGGGATCATCCGGTGTTGGGAAATCCACATTGATAAATGCATTATTTGATGAATCTGTCCAGAAAACCAAAGATATCCGGGAAGATGATGAAAAAGGTAGACATACAACCACAGTAAGGCAATTATTCCTGCTTCCAAACGGAGGAGTAATTATTGATAATCCGGGTATCCGGGAGATCCAGCTCGGGGACAGTTATGATGGGTTTGAAAAAGCTTTTTCTGATATTGCCAGAGTAGCTGAAAAATGTCGTTTCAAAGACTGTACACATGATCAGGAACCGGGGTGTGCAGTTCAAAAAGCAGTTCAGGAAGGAAGTATTGCAAAGGAAAGACTGGATAGTTACCATAAATTGAATGCAGAACTTGCATTCCAGTCAGAAAAAGCAGAAATAGGACTGAAGAGACTTGAAAAGAAAAAATACAAAGGAATGCAAGTCAGTCCCAGAATACTTAGGGAACATAAAGAAAAAAGCTTATAATAAGAGCTGAGGTTCCTTTAAATCAACTTTTAAAGGACCCTAATATGAGTAAATCTTATGAACTTCGATATTTGCATGAATATCAGGTAAAAGCATCAATTATCTATTAGGAGTGTACAATAACTCTACACTCAAAATAACAATCATCAGTCTTCAAAAGCTAGATATCCTATTTGGTAAGGATAGATACAAACACGTTTCTCAGGGTCATTCATATAAAGAAACACGTTTAAGATGGTTCTAGTTCATTCTTATAAAAGCAATATCATAAAAAGGGGATTACAATAATGGGTAGAACAAACGTAAAAGTTCGTCTTCTGGAACACACGCCTAATCCGGAAAATGTCGTAGCCATGGCGGCTAAACTCTGTTACTCGAATGCAAATATAGGAGAGTTGCTCGAAAAAATAGAATCAAACGACCAGTCCAATTTCATCAATGGTCTGGTTGCCATGGGCCACATGTCTCCTATAGAACATATCAGTTTTACTTTTGGCATAGAAGGTGTGTCAAGAGCATTCCTTGCCCAGATAACAAGGCACAGGATAGCCAGTTTTTCAGTCAAAAGCCAGCGATACACAAAGGCTATCGGCGATGGCACAGGAACATTTGCGTATATCCTTCCACCACAAATTGAAGCATTAGGCGAGGAAGCCGTCAAAAAATACGATGAGCAGATGCGTACCATGCAGGTATGGTATAATGAATGGGTCGAAGCCTTAGGAAACAAAGGAGAATCTTCTAACGAGGACGCTCGTTTTGTCCTACCCAACGCAGCCGAGACAAAAATGATTGTTACATTCAACGCCCGTGAGCTATTGCATGTGTTTTCATATCGTCTTTGCAACCGAGCCCAGTGGGAGTTCAGAGCAGTTGCTGATGCCATGCTCGACGAGGTCAAAAAAGTAGCCCCTATCATATTTTCCTATGCGGGTCCACATTGTGTACACGGAGTATGCCCTGAAGGCAAAAAAAGTTGTGGCAAGCAGGCTGAAATGAAAGCCAAGTATGGAAAAAAAGACTAGACCAGAATATGTAGAACTCATAAATAGTTCTACATATCTGCCTTTCAACTTTTTCTGTAATTTATCTGTGGATCAATGACCGAGCTTTTGAAACAATTCCCTTTGCAGAAGATATGATATTTTTTGGAGACTTTGCCTCTGGAGATTTTACCTCCTCATTTTTAGTTGCTCTTCTTCCCAGATACCATGTGAAGATCTCCGAATAAACTATTATGCCAATGAGCGTGGACCAGACGAACAATAGAATATGGTAGTTGTTTATAGGCACATTCCCTTCTGCAAGCATTACATGCCTGAAAGCAAGGAAAGACAATGCAGTATCAGGTATTATGAAAATACACGCGACAGGTACCAGTAAAAGAGCAAGTATAGCAACTGCTGAAGATACATACACCATGAGTAATATCGCCAGCAAGGTTAGCAGGGCGAATATCACTAGTGAGATTGCAGAGTACGTAATGTCCATGGTATCCTCAGACGGTTTTTAATCAGCAAATACTATTATATTGTTAATATATTATTTATATGCTTTTCTTACTAAAAAAAGCACCACTACAGGTATCATGGATACAATACAAAACAATCCTGCAAAAGAAGATACCAGAAAACCAGCAGCCTGCACGTTTGTAAGCTCACTAGCCTGTGTTTCATCTGCAACAGAATTTATGGCAGCAGTTTCAGTTTTATCAATCTCTTCATCAGTAACTGCATTATCAATATACATTTCAATCTGCTGTGAGTAAACCGTTGCTTTCTTCAGAGTTTTATCAGTATAATCAACCTCTAATTTTGGAAGTGTATATTCGCCCGGTTCTGAAAATGTAATTTCATATGTTTGATGAGCTGTTTCTCCAGGTGCAAGTTTACCCGACCACTCCGGACTGCCACTAATAATATCAGCAGCCATGTGCACATTGTCATGTGCAGTGACATCTACTATCTCATCACCTTTGTTTGAGATCTGCAACGTTACAGTAACAGTTTCCCCTTCTACTGCATATTCACTGCTTACTGTCTTTTCTGCCACTACATAAGAGCCATTTACCAGTAATTCTGGTTCTGCTGATGTTACCTCATACATATTTCCATTATCTTCCCATGTAGCAACAGCATTGCCTAAAGTAAAATTACCAGGAATTGTTGGGTTTGCAGTGTACGTTATCTCATTTGTGGTATGAGGGTCTATCTGCATCTCCCACTCAAGCTTTTGTGTATCTTCCAATTCAAAAGACTCTGGTACACTATCGCTTACTGTTAATTCAATAGGTATATCATTAGTATTTTTCACTTTAAGACTAACCTTTAATTGTTCATTCGTTGAAGCAACAATTTCTCCAGATGTACTTTTATTTCCATTGATTGCCTTGGTTATGGATATATAAGGTCCTACAAACAACTCATGAGTATCAGTTGCATAGTATGCATCTCCTGAGTAATCACTACCCGACACCTCTGTAGTGATTGATATATTTCTCCCGGATGCTGCTGCAGGGACTTCAAGTCCCAGATCCACTGCCATTGTTTGCAACGGTGTCAAAGTATCCAATGACAATGTTTGTTCATCAAACACACCTTCAGTAGCTTTGTTCTCTATTTTTACTTCTCTTAGAGTTAAAGTACCATTGTTGGTTAGCCTGAGAACGCAGGAAACAGGTTCATCAGCCTCAAAAGTATCATTCAAAGGAGATAAAGCAACGTTAACATCTGGTTTCCCAGGTCTGTAAGTCTCAATGAATGCCTGTGATTTAGCCGCATTTATATAAGTCAGCCTTATCATGAATTCATTGTCATATTTTTGATAGTCCCTCAAAGCAAAAGAATTCTCATATTTACCGGATGGAGATGTAACTGAGATATTTACTTCTTTACTGGAGACATTCGTTAATGAGATTGAATATGCCCCATCCTGAATCACATCTCCTTTTGAAAGTGAGACTTTAGATGTTGATAATACCCATACCTTTTCATATTCGTGCCCATACACATCCACAGAGATTTTTTCCGATGTGATCGCAGTTATTTCGATCTTAAGATCATTGTCATATATTTTCTGGCTGTTGGGACCTGTATCAACATAATACTCTTTTTTGAAGTCGTTGTTCTTATATAAGAGGATCACAGCCGATGGTTCTGAATCTTCCTGGTCCAGGTTATAGACCTTCAGCGTATATCTTTCAATGCTAGCCTTCTCACCAAGACCAATTTCAAGACTTCCTTTATAGACCCAAATGTCCTCGTGCTGGAAATCATATGCACTGCTAGGGTGGATGAAAACCAGCAATATTATCATTAAGAAAGTAAAAACAATATGTGCTGTTCTTTTCATATCAGACCTTCATATGTTGTTTTTGAACTACCGTGGCCAGCAACCATAGTAGCAGGACAGCAAGGCACATGTATCCTGCAGCCCACGCAAAAGCTTCCGTACCTCTTATGCTATCAAGTGAAAGCCTTGAAACAAGATTAAGAGGAGAATTTGTATACAGGTATGATGACATAAACAGCAATATCAATATCAGTGAATAGAATAATTGGGCTGTTCCTCTTTCTCTGCATGACATAGCTATTATACTCCCTGAAGTTACCAATATCAGGGACACCATGGTCACTATAAGAAGTATCTCCATTAAGTTACTGATGTGTATGCCATTAAGGGTTAGCAGTAATATCCATGCAATGGATTGCACAGGTGCAATAGCAGTCGCGACCAGTGTTTTTCCTCCCACTATATCAAGGAGTGATACAGGGGAAGCAATCAGTAACTCCAGGGTCTTGCGTTCAAATTCTTCGGTTATCATGTCGATAACAAGCCCTCCTGATATGAACGCAGGCGTGAACATAAGTAGTGGCAGAAGTGCTACATAAATGAACTCCAGTTTACTGGAAGATGACCCTCTGTTTCCCCGTATTATCTGAATATCAAGAGGTGTGTATCCATCAAGACGTTCTGTTCTCACGCTTCTTACACTTTGCTCGAATTTCTCAAGCGGCTTTTTCAACTGCAGAGAAACAATAGTTGCTTTCAGTTCGGACCTTGGCAGATATATGTCCAGGTTGATCAGATTATTGCCTTCAGCCGTTTCATTAGGTATGTTTATGATAGCATCTATCTTCCTGTCATAGAAATCGCTATACGCTTCTCCGAAATCTGCATACTGAACAGGCTCCAGATCGCTTATTTTCATCAGCTTGAAGAGTTCTCCTTCATTGTCCCCAATAACTCCTATCTTCGATTCTTTCATTTGCATGCCTTGCAGGGCCATAGGGTCATAGAAAGATGTAAGACCTACAACAAGGAAGGCAGAGAAGGAAGCAATGAACAACTGAACAAGTACGGAAAGCATGAATGTCTTTTCAAGTAAAAGACCTCTGTATTCCTTTCTGGCAATGGACATTATTTTTTTCGGGTACACTTTTGTTTTATCCAAAAAGAAGCCCCCTGAGCAGGTAAGTATTGTAAATAGTATGTATTGCCGTTGCCACTAAAAGGAAAAATACATAATATCGATGACCGGTAAAGTGCATTCCCAAAGAAGTGACTGCAGTGGTTGTTACATGTAATAATAGAGGTATCAGAAGCAATGCACCCATTGTCATTACTGATCCGAATGCTGATGATGCGATGGGTGCAAGAGTTATCACAGATACGAGTTTCTCTCCAACGAAGAATCCACCACCTGCAAGCAATGCCAGCATCCCTGCAGTTTTCAGGTCCGCTGGTTTTAACTTTCTTTTAATGAGGGTGTAGATACCTATGGATTTTGCAATCTCTTCCACCAAAGCTGAGAGTATTATCATTGCAATGATTGAGTAAGGAAGAGGCAGGTTAAAGAGCATCACTATCAGCATCAGTTGAGCCATGTATACAAAAGGAATTGATACAATGCTAAGAGCAAATACTGAACCCCACTGTGAGGACAAGAACATTTCAATGCAGTCCACTACTTTTTCGGGTATTGTTTTCTGGCTGAAAAGATCCTCTTCTCTGAAGATGGCCGTACCAAAACCATAGAGGCTCAATGCAACGAGATAAAAGGGCAGTGTGGAGAATACATATTTCCCAAAAGTAATGTCTCCCCTTTCTATCAGGTTCACTATAAGTGTCATTGGTGATATTGAGCTTACTGTATGAACATTTGCGAACATCGCAGGGAAGAAAATGTATCCTGAAACGATTACCGAGAAGAATACCATAGCAAACGTCAGTTCTTTGAAGCTGCGGGAAAATATGGCTGCTATAAATGATAATGAAAAGAACAGGAGCAATACAGGAAAAATCACTGCTATCATTGCGAGGGCTGTTCCCAATTCATGGATGTCTGAAGGACTTTCTATGTAAAGTGATATTACAGATAGCAGGAGCATGGCAACAAGCACATATGGAATGCTTTTTCCAAGCACTATATCCCTGCTTCTGAGTGGTGCCACAAGCAGCAGCTCACATCTGCGGTTCGTTCTCTCTTCCATTATACTGGAAGAATAGAACTGAGATACAAAGTAGATTGGAAATATGAACAGGAAAGAGTAGAGTATTGCTGTGAAAGGTATAGGTGGTGTGAAATTTGAAGGCGTGGCAATAGTCTGCCTCTCAAATAATGTATTAGAATTGGAATTATCCAGATCTTCCAGTTCTTCAGGTGAAATAGTTGTCGAAGCGCGTTTACCCATTCCGGAGTTCCCTTTATACTCTCCGGAATCATCGACATTTCCACTCTCACTATCTGAAGACTGTTCTCCATCTTTTGTAACGCTTCCAAGCACTTGGAAACTTTCAGGCCTGTCAAGATCATGGATAGTTACCCATACGGGATGGCTGTTATTAATATCGTTATATGATGAAAGGACAGTTTCTCTGTAATTAATGAACACTTTTTCTAGTGCATCAGCTGCCGCAATTGATTTTTTTGTGCCTGAAATATATGCACGATTATCCTCAATCGTTATGTCTGCATTCTGATCATTTGGAGTTAATACGTCGAATCTGTCATCACTGGCTATGATACTGTTCAGCGATGGCGAAGAGGATGCAACACTGTATATCCTTTGGTCCAGGTTCATGCCCGTAAGAGATACTGCATAAGATACAACTGCAAGTAGCAGTAATGTGATAGTAATCGCAAGTATAGACTTGCGGCTGAACTTCATTCTGGATCTGAGAAATTCCCATTTAGCAACTGTATACCATCCTGACATTAAAATATATAATGTATTTATTATATTAATAGATATGGAGCATGCAAAATGACCTTCTTATTTCCTATAAACCGAAAGGAAGAGGCAAAGTAAACGAAATGTGATCTATCACTAAGTAATTATATATAATTTGAAGTATTATTTTAAATTACACATGATAGAAGTGAACAGCCTGAGAAAGGAATACGGTGAATTTGTTGCCGTGGACCAGTTAAGTTTTAATGTAAAAAAGGGCGAGATATTTGGTATCGTAGGTCCAAATGGTGCAGGTAAAACCACTACTCTGAAAATGCTGAGTGGCCTTGTACGGCCTACGGCAGGCAGCATATGGATAAATGGTGTAGATCTATCTACCGATCCTGTAAGAGTAAAATCAATTCTTGGGTTCTTGCCGGAAGAATCGCCTCTTTATGAAGGTATGTATGTGGAAGATTATCTTCTGTTCTTTGGAGAGCTCTACGATGTTGATAAGGCCACTGCAAGAAAAAGAATAAATTCATTGCTCACTGACCTTTCACTTAATGCAGCAGGTAAGCGCATCGGTGATCTTTCTAAAGGTATGCGTCGTAAGGTTGCCATTGCGAGGTCTCTTATCAATGATCCTCAACTTCTTATATATGATGAACCAGGTTCAGGGCTTGATCCCATGACTTCCAGATTCATAACTGAATATATCAGGTCCCTTAAGGAAAAAGGAAAGACTATCATTTTCAGTGCTCATAACCTGTATCAAATGGAAAAACTTTGTGACAGGATCCTTATAATCAAGGATGGTAAACAGGTAACTCTTGGATCAGCTTCGCAGATACGAAAAGAACACTCCAGGGTCCTCTACAGACTTGAGTTCATGATCGAAGATATTGCTGACCTGTACGTTGAAGGGGTAAAACGTCTTGAAGACAGGTATGTGCTTGTGACAGCAGATATGGCTATTGTAAATGATATTACAGGACGTGTAGCCACAAACGGAGGAAGGATCATAGAAATGCGCACCATCGAACCTGCTCTGGAAGAGGTCTTCCTGGAACTAATGGGAGTAGATCTTACTCGTAATGATGGCTGATATATCTTAATTTCAAAAAGTGATTAGAAAGGGTCAATTAAGACCCTTTTCATTGAATAAAGCTGAATACTTCTTATCACTGGATTGTATATGAGTGACCAGCCAGTTCTTCAGGAAATTTAGAAGATCAAAGCTTAATCCGGTTTTTCCAGTCTCATATTCTTTTTTGAACTCAAGCACCTGTTCAACGAATTTATCATGTGAGAGTTTGTGAGCATTATAATCCGGGTAGCCGAACTGCTTCATGTATTTCTCTTCAGTGGAGAAATGGTATTTTGTATACTCCGCCATTTTATTGATGATGGCAAGAGATGCTTCTTTACCCTTTGCATGCATCATTGCATCATGGAGTTCATTGATCATACCAACCAGTTTTTTGTGCTGTTCATCGATTTCTTTTATATTCACACTATACTTGTCAGACCAGGTTATGAGCGACATTAAATCACCAAATATATTATATTTATTTGAATATAAATATCTTAGCTAAGCCAAATCTGGGATGAAACAGCGGTATATTTATTAGTTGCTTATGCAATTATTGCACACGCAACAATATGGACTCCAATTTCATGGATCAACTAAGAACACAGGAATCTATTGGCAGGGATGTATCCCATCTTTTCAGATCTATTCGGAACTTCATGGGTCGACAACTGGAACCTTATGGCATAGGCGATGCTCAATTTCCCTTTCTAATGATGCTACTACATGAAGATGGCATTAGCCAGGAATACCTTGCAACTGCTTTAAAATGTGATAGAGCAACTAGTGCAAGGTCCATAGCCCGGCTAGAGGATGCCGGATACGTACGCAGGATTGTAGATCCTGATGACAAAAGGGCATACAAGGTATTTTTGACAGAACAAGGGCACGATATGAGACAAATCGTGTGGTCTGTTTCAAGAGATCTAAACGACATGCTGCTGGAAGGTTTCACTGATGAGGAAAAGCTGTCTTTCAGAAACATGATCCAAAAAGCTGGAACAAATATTTCAAAATGGAATCAGAATAGGAAGGCTGCAAATGAATGAAAGTCCAGTTACAAGTGAGGACAACAAATCAGGTCATATGACCGCAGGTGTCAGAACGCTAATGGGAGATCCAAGAAAGGCTATCTTAAAATTAGGCATGCCTATGATGCTTGCAATGTCCGTACAGACAGTGTACAATTTGGTGGACACTTTCTGGGTTTCAGGTCTCGGTGCTGATGCCCTCGCAGCAATTGGTTTTGTTTTTCCTTTCTTCATGGCAATGATTGCGCTTTCAACAGGTCTTGGGCTGGGCGGTGGGTCAGCCATATCCAGAAAACTGGGGGCCAAGGACAAGAGAGCCGCCGATAATGTTGCAGTACACAGCATGGTCCTTATGCTGGTGCTTACATTGCTAGTCAGTGTGCCGCTCTTCTTTTTTGCAAAACCCATTTTTCTGGCAGCAGGAGCAGGAAAGACAGTAGATCTCTCCATGGACTACGGGCGTATAGTATTTGCCGGTGGTATTCTCATATTCTTCATTAATGTAGCAAGTGCCATATTGCGTAGTGAGGGTGATGCTAAACGTGCTATGTATGCCATGGTATTGGGAGCAGTTCTAAATATTGTTTTAGACCCATTATTCATTTACACTTTTGGATTGGGTATAAAAGGAGCAGCTTGGGCGACTGTGCTTTCATTGGCTATGACAGCAGCCATGATTTTCAAATGGTTGTTCCTGAATAACGATACATATGTTTCTTTCAATTTCTCTGATTTCACTCCGGATATGGCGATCATCAAGGAGATATCCAAGGTGGGTCTGCCATCAGCTATGCAGCAATTGTCAATGGCCTTTACCATGGTTATCATGAACCTGGTTATTATTGCAGTGAGTAATACTGATGGTGTTGCTGTTTATGCTGTTGGATGGCGTGTAGTAATGATAGCTATAGCTCCTTTGGTAGGTATTGGAACTGCAGTAATGACAGTATCGGGTTTTGTTTACGGAGAAAGATCTTACAAAAAGCTCATGCCAGTGCTTATCTACTCAATAAAAGTGGGAATTATGATCGAAACAGGTATTGCTATATTTACTTTCTTTCTGGCACCTTATATTGCTGCTGTTTTCACGCAGGCAGAATCTGCTGCTCATATAACAGAGGATATAACTAACTTCCTAAAGATAGCATTCCTTTTCTACCCTACTACGGCTATGGGTTTGCTTTCTTCATCCTTGTTCCAGGGAACTGGAAGAGGCACAAGTTCTCTTATTGCCACTATTATCCGGTCACTTATATTGACCCCTTTATTTGCCTTCCTCTTCTCTTACTATCTGGGAATGGGTCTTACAGGTGTCTGGTGGGGACTGGTCTTTGGGAACGTGCTGGGTTCTACTATGACTTTTGGATGGGTCTATCTGTACGTTCGTAAACTGCAGATGAATGCTCCTGAGAAACTATCTGTTATCTATTGAGAGGCGAAGCTGATTTACTATTTAGTTTGAATGTTATTTTAGGTAAAGATTAAAGGTCTGGATTTGAACTCCAGGACCTTTTAAACTCATCCTCTGTTTATGATAAAAAGGGTGTATCCTACATAAATTAACAAAAAAATCAGTGCCTCCCATCTTTCAAATTTGTGCTTCTCTCCGGTAAACATGAAGACAAAGAACAACAATGTTCCAATTGCTAGAACAATTAAGTCTACGTTAATACCAATTGGCACTGTTAGAGGAGATATTATTGCAGAAACTCCCATGATGAAAAATATATTGAATATATTTGAGCCTAGTATATTTCCAACAGAGATATCCATCTCTTTTTTGAGCGCTGCAGCAATTGATGTAACTAACTCTGGGAGTGATGTTCCGGCAGCAACTATTGTCGAAGATATAAGGAACTCGCTTATCCCCATTTGCCTTGCAATTGACACAGCACTATCCACGGTCATTTTTCCTCCTAATACTAAAAAGATAAACCCAGAGATTAACATAAAAGAAATTTTTGTAAGAGACTTCTCCTTAATATTATCAGATGATCCATTTGTTCCATTTTTGATCGTTTCAAATATGTAATACAGGAAGATCGAAAAGAAAAACAGCAATATTATCCCATCTACTCGCGTCAAGATATTTCCTGAACCATTTGCCAACATTATTTTGTTCGACATGGTTGCCAGAACAAGGACAGCAAGTAAAGCAAAGGGTATTTCTTTCCAAACAGTTGACTTTTGCACAATCAGGGGAGCTATTGAACCAGTCAATCCCAGAATTAGCAGTAAGTTGATTATATTGCTTCCAACGATATTCCCAAATGATACATCACTGTTACCTTGAATGGAAGCAAAGACATTAACGACGAGTTCAGGCATGGAAGTTCCGAATGCAACAACCGTTAATCCAATTACCAACGATGAGATTCCAAAATGCTTAGCAAGAGCTGATGCACCTTCAACGAACCAGTCTGCTCCTTTGTATAAAAATGCAAGACCTATCAGGATAAATATGTAATCAATCATGGCATTACAGAATATATATCCTTGATTATATAATCGTCGAATCACATAGTGAAAAAGTAGATTTACCGCTGTAATTTTGCATATTTGGTGGTTTTTTGAATCTTCAGGATAGTTTCATCGATATTGGGCTTTTTAGACACCATCTATTTATAGTCAATAGTAGAACTTTTGCACAGGCTCTTTTTGCTGTCCGGGTATCCAAAGTACCTTTTAGGGAACAGTAAAAGATGTACATTTATTTTGCAAGGTAGATGATCATGCACACTGGGTCCCATCCAAATGAAAAATGTCTGGAAACTCCCAAAAATGATAATGAAGCTTCTCTGCTGATGCTATTGGAACTTCCAGCGGGCGAAAAAGTATACAGGCAGGAATATTCAATAGTTGTAAAGCTTCCTGTAGGCAGGCGTACGCTTACAACCTCATGGTTAAACGGAGGTTATAGTGAAGATCTGGAATGCATTATCAATAACCAGATCCCACGTGGAGTAAAAAATGGAGAGGACCTGGAAGGTGGAGATGTATCTGCTTATCTTTCCCTGCTGGCTTCGAAGTTGGGTTTTGATCCTTCAAAAAGCTCCGGAATGCTCACTGCTGCGAACATGAATAATGTTGCCATAGTAAGCAAGGGTTTCAGGGGTTTGGAGGTCACGGCTATTGTGACTGGCGGCGTGGAGATCAACGGAGGAAGAGTTGGTGATCCATCTTCATATTATCAGGAAAATGGTAATCATTTTCCTATAAGTGGAACTATCAATACGATTCTTGTGATAAATGCGGATCTTCCGGAATATGTAATGGCCCGTGTGATCATGACTACCACGGAAGCAAAAACAGTAGCTTTGCAGGAGCTTGTGGTCCCAAGCAGATATTCGCAGGGCATTGCTACAGGTTCAGGAACGGATATGATCGCTGTGGTAAGTGATATGACAAGTCCTTTGAAGCTCACGGATGCAGGAAAGCATTCCAAGTTAGGTGAACTTATAGGGAAATGTGTGATCGAGGCCACCAAGAAAGCACTTGAAAAGCAGTCGGAACTTACACCTATTTCCCAGCGAAATATGCTGTTAAGGCTTGAAAGATTCGGAGTGGATGAAGCATATTACTGGAAAGTGGCTTCCCACATGGCAGGTGAGAATCGCAAAATGCGCTTTTTGAAAGACCTGCGAGAACTGGCCCTTAATCCTTCACTGGTAGCAGCCACTGCTGCAATTACACACATCGTAGATGAAGTTTCCTGGGGTTTGCTTCCTGAAACTTCTGCCAGGACAATGGCTATTGCTCTTATTAGGCAGCTTCCTGATATTCTCCAATGCAACCACAAACCACCTGTGGAATTGCTAAATGATTATGATGGTATTGTTGACAATCTGGTTTACATGACTGCCTGGTTGGTGAAGAACAGTAATCAGACATCATTGTGAGGTTTTAGCATTAAAGAACTAATGAACTTCTCTCTTCATGAGAGTGACCTTTCACGTTTTGGAAATGACTGGAATAAAGTGTCTTCTTTCTTGCAGTCTCATGGACTTGACGGTGTGGAACTTTTTGTTGATCACACAACTCTGCCGGATTTCCCCACTAAGATACTTGAAGGTGTGCATTTGCCTTATTGGATGGGAAGGCACCGTGCATGGGTAGATGAAAAAGCCTTTAATGAGGATATGGATGATCATGAAAAGTTTTTCCTGTTCGGGGGGAATGATCGTCAGGATGTTATAGGGAATTTCAGGAGTTCACTTGAGAATGCTGCATCTATAAATGCCGAATACGGGGTCTTCCATGTTGCTTATGTGGAGCTAGATCATGTGTTCACCCGGGATTTCGGGGTGTCAGATATAGAAGTTATGGATACTACAGCGGAGTTTCTCAATGAATCTGTATCAGTTTTTCCAAATGGAGAACCACCTGTAAGGCTCTTTTTCGAGAATCTGTGGTGGCCTGGCCTAAATCTGCTGGATCCCGCTGCAACAATGCATTTTATGGATTCTCTTGAGTTCGGGAACTGGGCTTTTACTCTTGATACAGGTCATTTGATGAATGCCATAATGAATTGCACTGATGAAAAAACTGCAATTGATTCTGTGCTTGAGGTGCTGGGCAGGTATTCGGAAGATATTATTGACATGATAGAAGGTATGCATTTTCATTGCAGTCTTTCAGGCGATTACCAGATGCAGGTAGCAAGAAAAGGGGTACCTGAGGGTTACTATGATCTTTCCTTTCACGAACGGCTTATTGCTGTCATGGAACATGTATCTAAAATAGATCAGCATATGCCTTTTACTGATGAAAGATGCAGGGAAATAGTGGATCTCGTCAGACCGAGGTTCCTTACTCATGAATTTGAAACTAACAGCCTGTCTGAGCTGGACTGGAAGCTCGGTACACAGATACAGGCGCTGCATGGATAGAGATAGTAGCACTAACTCTCATATATTACATCTTTTTAGATTACCTCAACAAAAGCGATTTTTACATATATTTTCTGTTTGGATGAAGTATAATATTCAGTGGAATCTTAACGGGGAATGTTTTATATATGTATAATAGATAGTTTTGATATATATGAGCCCATCTGATAACAATGACCCTCGAGACCTGGACAACACCGAGCGTCTTAAGGTATTCAGTGCCCTGGGAAGCGATACACGCTTGAAGATGCTGGAAAAGCTATGTGAGGGTGAGGTGCATATCTCCGAACTGGCAAGGGAGCTTGATATATCTGTTCCGGTTGCGGCGAAACATGCGACAATCCTCGAAGAAGCTCAGCTGATAGAGCGCAAGGTCTATGGAAAAACCCATGTATTGAAACTTAACAACAAGAACATTGTTTCTGCGCTGGATATTCTTGCACCCACTAAGAATATAGAAGTAGCTAAGGGTACAACTCTGCTGGAAGCCCTGAAAAAGGTTGCTGTGGTAGAAGTCCGTCAGGATAATGATTTTGAGAATGTAGTCTCTACCAATGGCGAAGAAGGTTTCTTTGTGTATGAAGTGGACGGTAAACTTCCTGACAAAACTGTTAAAAACTGCAGGTTTGAAAAGGATGCAACAGTGGAATGGAAGAAACTGGAAGCTGTTACCAAACTGAAGATCAATATCAAAGTAAAGGATGAGGAATAACCGTTCACGCTTTCTGTGAACGGATCGTGGCTTCTTATACCTTATTAATACTTTCACATCGCTTACATCCCTGTTTTATATTCAATCATCAGTCACTTCATTGTGAGCCAACTGAAAACTCCCAATGAAGCCCATAAGACCCTCACAGAGCGTATGCGCTACTTGACATCAGGAACTAAGTACGATAGTTGCAACCAGAGTGCTGTATGCCATGCTTTTGGTCCCGATGGCAGGTGTATCCAGCTTTACAAAACATTGCTCACTAATTATTGTTCAGGAGAATGTACCTACTGTCCTAACAGATGTGAAAGAGATACACCTCGGGTGTCGTTGTCTGTGGATGAGATCGTGAAGATTACATGGTCATTTTACAGACGGAATGCTGTGGAAGGCTTATTCTTATCTTCCGGTGTAATCGGAGACGCTGAGAACACTTCCGAAAAACAGCTTGAAGTGGCCAGGAAGTTGCGTGCTCAGGGTTTTCAGGGTTATATACATATGAGGCTAATGCCGGGAACTCCAAAATACCTGCTGGAGGAGATAGCAGATGTTGCAAACAAGTTCGGGGTCAATGCAGAGACTACCAGCAGCATTAACTATTCGGAAGTGTGCCCTAACTTCGATTACAATAACGATGTCCTCCAGCGCCTGAAGTGGACAAAGGAGCTTATAATACAAAAGAGGAAAGAGGTTGGTTACGGGGGACGTATCATAGGCGCCAATGATACCCAGTTCGTAGTAGGCGCTGCCGATGAATCTGACAGAGATATCGTGCACACTGTAAACAAGTTCATGGATAAATACGATCTTAGAAGACCTTATTTTATGAGTTTCGATCCTGTACCGGACACCCCTCTTGAACACAGCACTCCCTCACCTCAATGGCGTGAGGTGAGGCTCTACCAGACATCTTATCTGCTCAAGGATTACGGACTGAAGTCAAAAGATCTCGATGAAATATATACAGATGCGGGTTTTCTGAAAGATCAGGACCCAAAGATACTGCTTGCCCAATGCAACCCTGAGCTGTTCCCTGTAGACATCAACAATGCAAGCCTGAAGGAATTGTTGCTGGTCCCGGGCATTGGTCCGGTGGGTGCCAGCCGTATTATACAATCCAGGCCAATTAACTGCGAACAGGAACTTGCTCGCATGGGTGTGGTCATTACACGGGCAAGGCCGTATATTAAGATCAAAGGCCGCTGCCAGACTAATCTTTCTGCTTTTATGGAGGTATGTTCCTGATATTTGGTTTTAGGACAACCGTTGAGGGGGTGTTGCTTGCTTCCCTTAAACTGCGGCAGTTGCCTGATGCACACCTTATGTTTGCAGAAGATCTGGAAGAACTTCAAAGGAAGATCGATTTTGCAGGAATCGAAAAGGATGTTGATCTTGTTGGGTTTGGAGCTACAGCTTCAGCTATGGAGCTTACAGAACGTGTTTTTGGAGAGCACTGGAATAGTCATGTGAAGTTCTCCCGCAGGAAAGAACCCGACCCCATCTATTTTATAGATCTGGTGCTCAGGCATGCGGATTGCGATCCTTCCGATCTGGTGAGAAATTTGAGTTTATCCGAAGATGTTGCGTCTCTTTTTTCAGGCAAGACACAACTCCAAAAAAGATTTTACAGATGCATGAGGGAGGTCAGCCTTTCATATCACAGACTTTGCATGTTTGCAAGGCCTACTTTTGTGAGGGGGATACTTACAGCCGATATCAGGCCGGAACACCGAATAGAAGATATGTTCTGCAGGTGGCTGGCCCGGAAAAATCCGGACCTGCCTGTTGCTGTGGTCCATGGGGACAAAGCGTGGATAGGCAACGGTCATTTTGTAGGTATTGACAGGTTCATAGTTGTCAGTTCTTCATTCATGGGGAATCTGACAGCAATGAATGCATCGGATGAAGTGGAGGAACTATGGGACATCTACTATGATTCCCAAATGATAGACAGCAGAAGAAATAAGAAGCAAGCTAAGAAGTTCCAGCCCAAGGCCACTTCTTCTGTCAGTGGAATGTCTATGAAAGACAGGTATAAGGTGGAACGGGGGATCTCTCCCTGTAAACTGGGGGATTTCTTTGATATATAAGTACGTGAGAGCATGAAACACAAAGAAAACATACGTTCCTTGAATGACATCCCCGGCATCGGGGAAAAAATGGCCAGACGTTTCATAGAACATTTCGGTAGCGAACAGAATGCCCTTGAAGCTATCTTTAGCGGTGATGTAGCAAGTATATCGTGCATGGAAGGAGTGGGTCAGAGATATGCGATCTCCTTGGTGCAGGAGGTAAGCTCCAAAATAGAAGGTGTCAGAGTACAGGATTTCCTGAAAACCCGTGAGGCTATGGATATCTATGAGAGGTTGCTGGATATTATCAAGCTCTTTGCCCACACAGGTTATGCCAGGGAGAAGATGCATACCTTCTTCCCTTATCCTGCCTCAAGAAGGGACAGGATCGAATCTATAAGGAGCTCAGTGGCACAGCACATCGAACATGCTGCTATCCTCAAAGAAAATGAGGGTTTTTTATGTTTACTAAGTGGTGTGAAACCTCTAAATGTGAAGCAGAAGCCCGTGAGAATAAGAGATCGTGTGATACTTACCACTGATCCAAAGAAGCTTGAAAAGGCAAAAAAGCGGTTTGGAGACTATCTGGACATCCACTTTGTCAATTCTCTCACAGAAATTGTGGATTCAGCAAGGGGTTATTCTCATGTTATGGCAACGGATGACGATCTATTCTCCTGTGAATTACCTGAGGATGTGGAAATCGAGATAATTGCTGATCTGGAAACCTGTGAGGATTGGAAGATAGTTCCTGAGAATGAGATCTCTCAGGTATCACGGAACCTGAAGGTCATAGAGAGTTCCATTCAAGTTACCCGCTTGATCAGGATTTCGGGTATGACTTTTCTACAGGAAGTAGATGATTTAACCTTGGATAAGCTGGAAAAAGCCGTTTGGATGCTGGATGAGAACGGTGACGTGCGGGCAGGTACAGATCCTGAGATCGACAGACTTACATTGATACTTAACGGAATAGATGCTGCGGTAGTAAGTGCAAATACCTTTGCCAATCAGGAGCTTGGGAATGCTCTCAAGGAAAGCCAGTTAGTTCTCAGTGGTCAGGACATGCTGAGGATGATGCAAGATAACAGTGAACTTAAATCAGTGCTGGAGAATCAATTGCGGCATAATTATGTTTCAGTGATCGAAAAAGCCAGAAAAAATATTTGCACAACACTTTCACTGCAAAAGAAAGAAATCCTTTTCTTAGATGCGCTATTCTCTCAAAGTATCAGCCACCCGGTGGAAGCTGACAAGACACAGGTAACTGCCATGAAGCAGTATGTAAAAGAGAGGATAGAGAAAAGAAAAATAGAACATAAGAGACAAGTGGCGCGTTCGCTTGTTGTTCTTCGTGAGACTATCCGGAAAATGTTAAAAGAGGTACTGGATTTTGATGTTGGTTTTACTATCGGATGTTTCGCTTGCGAATATGGTCTTTCTCTTCCCAGGCTTATAGAAGGAACTGGAATAGGTTTTAAAAATGCAGAGAACTTGTTCCTTAGATCCAGGCATGGCACTGTGGTACCAATAGATTATGCAGTTGGTGAAACCTCATTTAGTGCTAAGGAAGATATGAGCAAGATAGTGCTCCTCAGTGGTGTGAATTCGGGAGGGAAGACATCACTTCTGGAATTGCTGGCACAATGCATCATTCTGACCCATATGGGCTTTCCTGTACCAGCCGCTGATATGGAAATAGGACTGACTGATGGGTTGTACTATTTTGCAAAATCCAAGGGGACTCTGGATGCAGGTGCATTTGAAACCACACTGATCGATTTTTCAGTGGTTGCCGATGGTTCAGGCAAGATCGTGCTCGTAGATGAACTGGAGTCGATCACAGAACCCGGTGCTTCTGCAAGAATAATCTCAGGTATACTGGAAATGCTGTCTGAGAACGAAAAAAGTCTGGCTGTGTTTGTATCCCATCTGTCTGAACTCATCCTGGAAAATACACAAAGCAATGTGAGGGTAGATGGCATCGAGGCAAGTGGCTTGGACTGTGATCTTAATCTAATCGTGGACCGAACTCCACGCTATAATTATGTTGCAAGGAGTACTCCTGAACTAATTGTAGAAAGACTGCTGCGCAGAACGAACGGTAACGAACATGTCTTTTATGAGAGGCTGAAAAGCAAGTTCTGAGATAGAAATGAAAAATGATCTTAGAGCACGCCTTTTGTGCTCTTGATGCCTCCCCCCTCAACCACTACGGCTCTGCGCAGGGCATATGCAAAGCCCTTGAAAAGAGCCTCTATTTTATGATGATCATTATCTCCGTACACGCTTGCATGCATGTTTATCTTGCCATTATTCACTACGGATTCGAAGAAATGCTTCACCATCTGGGTGCTGAAGTCTCCTACTTTCGGAGAAGTAAAGGAAGCATCCAATACAAGATAGCTGCGCCCTCCTATATCAAGGGAAACCGAAGCAAGAGCTTCATCCATAGGTATCCTGGCTTCGCCAAAACGGGCTATACCTGCACAGTTTCCTAGAGCCTGTGCTATTGCCTGACCCAGTACTATGCCTGTGTCCTCTATAAGATGGTGATCATCTACAATGAGGTCGCCTTCGGCTTTAATCACAAGATCGAAATTACCATGCCTTGAGAATGCGTGCAGCATGTGGTCAAAGAAACCTATGCCTGTGGAAATGTCGGAAATACCACTCCCGTCCAGGTTAAGTTCCATCTGTATGTCGGTTTCCTTGGTCTTGCGGGAGATATTTACTTTCCTCATAAGTTTCACTTACCTATTTTATCAATTTTAACTATTTATAGTAGACTATTTCACACAGACGATATAAGATCATGTGGCTATTTGTGCTTCTTTTTCAGAATATTGAGGGCTTCGGGATAGGTGAACTTACCTGTATACAATGCACTGCCTACAACTACTCCACATGCACCTGTTGCTTTAATAGTAAGTATGTCCTGAAGGGTGGTAATCCCTCCTGAGGCAATTACAGGTATGTTTACGGCTTTCACCAGTTCGGCAGTTGGTGTGGGATTCACTCCTTTCATGAGTCCCTCTGTATCGATGTTTGTGAAAAGCAGAGTGCCTGCTCCTAGTTTCTCGAACTTTTGTCCCATCTCAACTGCGGTGAATTCTGAGAGTTTCTTCCAGCCTTCTATAGCTACTTTTCCGTTCTTTGAATCCAGAGCTACATTGATGTGTGCACTTCCAAACTCATCGGCCAGCCTCTTTACGAGTTCTGGCTCTCTAAGGGCTGCTGTGCTCAGTATTACCCTATCTGCTCCAAGTTTAAGGAGATGTGCAGCGTCTTCAAAGGAGCGTATACCTCCTCCTATCTGGATTACTACTCTCCTTTCCTTGCCTTCACTCACTATCTTTTCGATGATGGGTGCGTTGACCCTTTTACCGTCCAGTGCTCCATCCAGGTCTATGAGGTGCAGGGTCTTTGCTCCCTGGGCTATCCAGTCCAGTGCAACAGCTACCGGGTCATCCAGAGAGACCATTTCGCTTCCGGGAACTCCCTGTACCAGCTGGACACATTTGCCACCTCTCATATCAACTGCAGGGATAACTTCAAAATCCATACTATGACCTCACGGCATGAGCCTTTCGATGGGTACAACTAGTATATCCTTTGCACCCACGGCCTTTAGCTTATTGACTGTGGAAAAGATTAGGTCCGCGTCTATTACGGCATGTACTGCAAGGATGGACTGTGAGGATTCTACTTTCATGACCGTGGGACCTGCAAGACCGGGGAGTACCTGTTTGACGGCTTCCAGGGATTCTTCTGGCACATTCATCATGAGGTAGCGTTTACCTTTTGCCCTGATCACACTTTCAATAGAGGTGCTGATCTGTTCCACCTTGCAGTTGTCTGCATTGGTCTTCTTGTTAGCTATGAGGTAGACAGAGGAAGTAAATACTTTATCGATCATCTTTAGATGGTTAGTTGCAAGTGTAGTTCCTGAACTTGAGATATCCACTATGGCATCTGCAACTCCAACGTGTGGCGTAAGTTCGCAGGCACCGCTAACTTTAATGATCTCCACATTGACCCCTAGGTTCTTGAAATACCTCGCTGTTATGTTGGGGAACTCTGTGGCAATTCTTTTTCCTTCAAGACTCTGGGGCGTGGTAAGGTTTGATTCTTCCGGGACAGCAAGTACGAGGTTGGCGCGTCCAAAGCCCATGTCAAGTAACATTTCAACTTGTGCTCCAGTTTCACTGATCAGGTCAAGGCCGGTTACCCCAACATCTGCAGCGCCGTCTTGAACATATTCAGGGATATCTGAAGCTCTTGCGAAAAGGATGGTAATATCAGGATCTGTTGTTTTTGCGAATAGCTTCCTAGTACCCCCCTCAAGCACTGGCAGGCCTGCTTCTTTTAGCAGTTCCACGGTTGGATCGTGTAGTCTTCCTTTATTGGGTATTGCAATGCGTATCATTATTCTTACTTCCGGGTGCATTCTCCTGGTTTTGACTGACCTGAGGAATACTTTCCTGACATATAAGGCTTCATATACTCTCTATAGTATAAGTCGTCTTGGATAAGTGAGTGAAGTTATTCCAGTATACTTTTCACTTTTGTTATTTTTCACTAAAATGCAATGGTGTCTTATTATTACTGTTAGTAATTGTCTTTGTGGTTACTCTTAAATATGACTATGCATTAGTTATTATACTAATTCCCTTAATAATATAAAAATACATTAATAACGGGATTTGTTACTTTAAAGAGGATTACAATGATCAGGAACATCAAGGTCGAACCTTTGACAGAGACTCCTGTCAACAGACAGCAGATCGAACTTGTTGAGAGAAAGGGTATTGGACACCCAGACAGCATTGCTGATGGTCTCTCCGAGTCCGTGAGCCGTGCATTATGCGCTGAGTACATTAAAAAATGCGGAGTTGTGCTGCACCACAATACTGATGAAACTCAGATAGTTGCAGGTCGCTCCTGCCCTAAGTTTGGTGGCGGAGAGGTCATACAGCCTATATACACATTACTTGTGGGCAGGGCTACAAAAGAATTCGAAGGTGTGGAAATACCAACTGATGCAGTAGCAGTTGCAGCTGCCAGGCAGTATCTGAAGAAACACATTGTTGATATGGACCTGGAAAAGGACATAATAATTGACTGTAAACTTGGTACTGGTTCTTCAGACCTGAGGGACGTTTTCAGAAAGGACAGAGTGCCTTTTGCGAATGACACTTCCTTTGGTGTAGGACATGCACCTTTCTCCGAACTTGAAAATATTGTCTATAATACAGAGAGGCAGCTCATCAATGACCTGAAGAAGAAGGTTCCGGGCATAGGCACGGATATCAAGGTCATGGGTATGAGAGATGGCGATGAGATCACTATTACTGTAGGCTGTGCCATGGTAGGCAGGCATATTGATGATTTGGATGGTTATATCAGCATTAAGCAGCAGATGAACAGCTACGTCCACGACCTGGCACTGAAATACACTGACAGGAAGGTCAATACCTATGTCAACACTGCAGACAACCTGGACCACGGATCTGTGTTCCTGACAGTCACTGGTACTTCTGCTGAAATGGGTGACGACGGTTCCGTGGGAAGAGGTAACCGCTGTAATGGTCTGATCACTCCGAACAGGCCAATGAGTATGGAAGCTACAAGCGGTAAGAATCCAATCAACCATATTGGTAAGCTTTACAACCTGCTTTCCACAAAGATGGCAAGGCAGATCGTTCAGGAAGTCCCTGATGTTGAGGATGTGTACATAAGGATACTTTCTCAGATCGGTCAGCCCATAGACCAGCCATTGGTGGCAAGTGCCCAGATCATCCCGAAGAAGGGAGCACACTTCGCTTCTGTCCAGTCTGAAGCTAACGCCATCATTGATGAAGGCCTCGCTAATGTGGCAGACATCACTAAGCTGATAATTAAGGGAGAAGTGGACACTTTCTAATGTCCATTTTGTGAAGAAGGAAGAACTTACTCCTTCTTTCCCTCCGTTTTAAAAACGCTCACATCTGTTTTTTCCGAAAAGGATAAGTAGTATGATGTTTATCAGTGTGATGCTCGTGAGGCATGTCCTCCAAGATTAATCGCGTTGTCCCGCCTTAACTCAGTGGTAGAGTGCGCGGCTGTAGTATGGTCATGTGACGTAAGTCACACATTACCGCGCAGGCACCGCGATGCCCCCGGTTCGAGTCTGGGAGGCGGGACCTAATTCCAACGAAAGGTTTAAATATAACAAGTGCCTTTTAGAGGTGCTCGCAACATCGCGTCCGAATAGTGTAGTGGCCTATCATGAAGCCCTGTCGAGGCTTCGACCCGGGTTCGAATCCCGGTTCGGGCGCTTTAATAAAATCCCCGGTCTTCCGGGGAATAAATTTCGGTTTTAAGGATTTTTTTGATGTAATTACTGTTGGTTATTGACTTTACTCTATGTGCTTTTTGATTAGTTTTGAAACCACTTCATATTATGAAATTAGTTCCTCGAAAAGAGAGGATTTCTAACGAGGCCAGAACACAGCTTGCAAATATGGCGTGTCTCGTGCCTTCTTTGAATATGGAGAAAATCTCTTGCGTTTCTTTTTTAAAAACTGTCTTTCTTCTTTTGTGTTAACTTCTATAAAACTAACGTATACTTTGCGTAATGTATATCTGTATCTAACAGTAATTGTAACTTACTAAAATATGGGGAGATACTATATGAAAACACTTGTTACATACATGAGTCAGACCGGAAACACAAAGAAGATAGCTGAAGCCATTTATGGTGAACTTAAAGGAGAAAAGGAGATAAAATCCATCTCTGAGGTCAAAGATCTTGGAGGATATGATCTTGCATTCATAGGGTTCCCTATACTTCAGTTCGATATTCCGCCTGTAGTTAAGAGTTTTTTATCAGCGAATACTAAGGGCAAAAAAATTGCCATCTTCATGACACATGCTGTTCCTGAAGGATTCGAGGCCATCCATTCATGGACTGGCTCCTACAAGCAGGCTGCAGTTGGTGCAGATATCGTCGGTGCATTTGATTGCCAGGGAGAGCTTGCTCAGCCTATTATTGACATGTTGTTAAAGTCTGATGATCCGCAAATGAAAGCGTTTGGCGAGATGGGTCCACTCACAAAAGGGCAGCCGGATGAATCTAGGGTACGGAAAGCAAAGGAATTTGCAAAAGAAGTACAGGCAAAAGTTTGAGATTGTAAATATGGGAAAGTTAGATCCCTGATAAGCTATGCGGAGCGTATCAGTGCCAAAGCAGGGATATGAGGACAGAACAATTTCCCTGCTCCTAAATCTTTATTGAGCCAGAATTGACTCATTTTATTCTTTTAACTTTCCTACTTGTCGGTAAAGATCAATTCAAGTTGCTTGTTATGATCTTACTCTGTAGTCTGTCCGTCAAATTCTGCTTCGTTGGCTTCGGCTTCTTTCTTTGTGGCACGCACAATTCCATCCTTGTGATGCGCCGGAGAATAAATGGTGTACAGTTTCAGGTCCTCGGTTTTAGAGGTATTGATGACGTTGTGCTGTGCACCTGCAGGCACTACTACCGCAACCCCGTCCTTGAGTTCATACTCGTTGCCGTCAATTATGCATTTTCCCTCTCCGCTCTCAAAGCGGAAAAACTGGTCGTTTTCCTCATGAACTTCCATACCTATTTCTTCCATAGGCTTTAGGCTCATAAGTACCAGTTGGCTGTGCTTTGAAGTGTAGAGAACTTTACGGAAATTGCCATTTTCCAAAGTGGCATCTTCTATATCGATACAAAATCCTTTCATACCATTAATAGGGGCTTAATTACATATAAAATCATTAGCAGTAATATTGATTTTAAAATAAATAATTACATTGAAAAAAAGCTGCTAATTCTTCTCGATTTGCAATCTACTACTTATCATTTAACAATAAGGAATACTATAAGTGAAAGTACTTCCCTTTCCTACTTCGCTTTCAACCCAAACACTGCCACCATGCATCTCAACATATTTTTTGACCAGAATCAGGCCAAGTCCTGTGCCCTCGTGTTCGCGTGTCATGTATGAATTCAGCTGTTGGAATGGCTGGAATAGCCTGCACAAATCCTTTGTTGATATACCTATACCGTTATCTGTCACACTGATTTCAAGCATATTCTCAACAAGATTTGCAGTGATGCCTACATATCCCTTTTCAGGCGTGAATTTAATGGCATTGCTCGCAAGATTGTAGAGGATCTGTTTGAATTTGATTTTATCTGCATTGATGCTTCCAAGCTGCGGTTCTACTTGGATATTCAGATCAATCTTCTTCTTGAGTGCCAGAGGAGCTATTAACATCGTTACCTCCTCAATTACATCAGAAACGGAGAAGGATTCATACTGAATTTCCATTTTGCCTGCTTCTATTTTCGAAAGGTCTAGAATGTCATTAATAAGTTCAAGGAGATGTTTGCCGCCTGTTGAAATGTGATTAATGTATTTCGCCTGTTTTTCATTGAGGTCACCTACATTTCCACTTAGCATCATATCGGAAAAACCTATAATAGAATTAAGAGGAGTACGCAGCTCATGACTCATAGTGGCCAGGAATTCTCCCTTGCTCCTGCTTGCATCTTCGGCAGCTAGTTTAGCATTCAGCAACATATCTTCGGCCAGTTTTCTTTCGGTAAAATCTCTGCATACGCAAAATATTAGTTTTTGTTCTCCGAAAAGGGCTCCATTTGAACTTATTTCAACGTTAATAGTGGTACCATCTTTAAGACGGTGATAGGTTTCAAAATGATTACCTGATTCATCCACATTCTTTACTATTTCAATCAGTTCTTCCCGAGTCCATTTGGCATCCCAGTCCCAAACGTGTAACTGAAGTATTTCTTCCCGGGAGTAGCCAAGCATATCTGCAAATTTTTGGTTCACCTCATAAACCTTGCCATTCTGGTCAAGAACAACTATTCCATCCAGTGACTGTTCTATCAGGATACGCCTTCTTGCTGCTTCTTCGGCAATTCTTATCTCAGCTTTTTTACGGTCTGTGATATCTATTAAGACAAGAGTAAGGCCTATTATATTTTTATCATCATCTTTCAGAGGACTATAAGTATTGGAATACCATAGCCTATTGAGTGAAGAATCACCATATTCTTCAACAAGGGTGAATTCTTCGCCAGCAAGTGCCCTGTTAAAATTCATTTTTGCTTTTTCCCTGTCAGCTGGATATGTGATGTAACTAAGCATGCTAATGCCAACTTCAATATTGACACCCCATATCTGTTCCATAGTTACCCGATGATTTTTATTGAATGCAAGATATCGGTATTCTTTGTCAAGAGCGAATATAACAACATCTTTCGGGCTTTCAAGTACTCCCTGCAATAAATTGCATGCCTGCCGATACTTCTGTTTAGTTTGTTTAAGTTTTTCTTCTGCCACTTTGCGTTCAGTGATATCATGGACAAATCCATCAATTGTAAATGATTCTCCTTTTAATTGACCGTTTTTTCTTGCGTTCATTAATAGCCATATACGCTTTCCATCTGAACGCAAAGCCTCAAATTCAAAGTGCTTAACATATCCTTGTTTTCGAATTTGGGCTACTATTTCTTCAATGTTTTTTGGATCAACAAATAATTGCTCTCCTCCCTCCTCTATATATCTGATGGCCTGTTCTGGAGTTTTTAGGCCTAGAATGTAGGCCATTTCCGGATTAGTTTGAATCAGTTTTCTTTCGGAACTTATCCGGAACATTCCGACTGGTACATTGTCTATGAAGTTTTGAAGCTTTGCTTCGTTCTCTTTCAGTTTGTCTTGAATTCTTTTGCGAGACAACTGATTATTCAGAATACTCCCCAGTAACACAGTTCCAATCGGATAAATCAACATTACTGGTAAACTTATATATTTTATAACTTCAAAGGCAAATGGCCAGGGAAGCAGCAGTGTGCATGCAAGCATAAAAACATGAACCAAAATACCAAAAATGAATAAATTAAATCTCCCAAACATTTTTTGTAATCTATTATGGTATTTTCTCCACAATAGTCCTATTATTACACAACCTGTAATAACAGAAACACCCATCAATGCTCCAACACCGCCCAAATAGAGACGATAAGAACCGATTATGAGTGCACCGATGACTGCGGGAATAAATCCAAAGAAAAGGCCTGTTATACTTAGCAGAATAGAGCGGGTATCGAAGAATAAGCCAAATGAGAGCTCCCATGGATTCAACATCAAAGCAATACCTATCAGACCAATGATAATTCCAAAAAGTATGCTTTTTAGGTGCGTATTTATATTCGTGTTAGAAAAAAGAATATCATAGGCTACACCTAAGGCCAGAAGTAAAGCTGCATTATCTATGAGGGCTATTATCATTTCAGCATCCATGCAACTCCTTCTGTCAAAATCTATTTTCAAATGAGCCTTATTATGTAGTTTTTAATCAGGCAATTATTACTGCAATATGAACTTGAGATTTTTATGATCGCTCAATGTGTATATTATGCACATCTTAATATATAACAAATGCCCTATAAAAATGATTCATATCAGTTGGTACACAAAGTTGAAAAAAATTAAATTTTCTTTATTCTAAGCATTGTATTCCCACCTTTCTGGAATTCATAATTCACCTTTTCTTCACAAGCAGAGTATCCCTTTTTTGAAAAATATTCAATAACTTCATCAACATAAATGGATCTCTTAGAGTTCATGTCCAGAAGAGGAAATATCCTTACTTCCTTTGAGACCCTGCATAACTCATCTATTGATTTGATATGAAAATCAAGTGATAACTGCTCTGAATAGAGGAAGAGAAGGTGAGAAACAAGCGCAAGGTCAAAAGAATCGTCCTTAAATGGAAGGGAGGGAAGTTCACCAGCTACATATCGATTTTCAAGTTTACCTTTTTCATAATCATCTAAGAACTTCTTCATGGAATCCATGCGGATCTTGCCAAGTTCTTCTACGGAAGATATGTTTTCCCAGATGTAGTTATCCATATTTTTTCGGGTACGTTCTAGCACATGATCATAGACCTCATCGATTCTCTGCTCCAGAAGTTCGCGGTTAAACTTGTATATAGGATCAACAGAAACAACTGATAGCCCTTTTTGAGTCATCTCATAGTTAAAGCTCGCTGGACCATCCCCGCATCCCAGAATAAAACCCTTCAGGTCTTCATCTGAAAGGCTGAACATTTCAATATACTCTGTGAGAGAACGACCCCATGGTACGATACTTTTGTATTCAAGAGGCATGGAAAACCTATGATCCTGCTCTAGATAAAGATATTCTGGTTAGAAGCCGAATTAAAAATAGAAAAATATAAAGGGACTTCTCAGCCCCTTCACGTTACGTTCATCTCTACTCCCTTCACCTCGGCACTGACCTCAGGGTTATAGTAGGAGTAGGCTTTGCTTTCCTGGGCTGCTGCCTTTACAGGGAAGAGTGCCTTCAGCTGCATGGTGAAGTTGAGCTCTTCTCCAACCTTCATCTCATCGACATAGAGCACCACCTTGCGGCCTGCTATTTCGTAGCGGGTAATGGCACCGTTATCCTTGAGGGCATCCAGGCTCGTTGTCACAGGAGTGAAACCCGTGGGCACAGCAATATCCACGATCATCATGCCGCTGGAATTTGCCATGGCCTCTATGCCAGGCATACCGTTGTACTTCACCCGCACGTCTGCTGTCACGATGTCATCAACTGCAACGCTCGTGGCATCGTATGTCACGTTCAGCTCGATCTCCTTCTGCTCCACTACATCCGGCAGGATGACATTGAAACGCTGCACCAGCTGGTAGCTCACCTCTCCCTCGCCTTCAATGCCCAGGGTCACCTGCTGAGTACCCACAGGCACTTCCACTATCTGTACTACATCGAAGTTATGCGGAGTGATCCTTACCTCGTTAAGCGATGTATTGTCAGCCATCACAGAAACAGTGGCATCTATATCCCTGCCAGCCGAAGCCGCGGCAGTCATCAGTGCCCTGAAAGCCATTACAGTATCCTGAGTGCTTGAGAAACCACCCTGAGCATTTCTCTGTGCAGCGATCCACTTCAGGGATGAGCTTGCAGTCGGGTCCTTTGCCTCAATAAGAGCCAGCGTGGCGTATGCTGTGGTCTCTACATTCTTGCCGGAAGGCATTATTATGCCATAGGTATCGTAACCATAAGGTTTGGACACCGGAGCTTCATCATATCCCCAGTAAGTACCGTCTTCATCCTGCTTTGCCATCGCCAGCAGTTTGTCCAGAGCCTCATCGGCTTTGGAACTGTTCAGCTTCTGCAAGGCCAGCGTACCGATGGCAAGAGCATACGGATCATCCTGAGAGGCCATATTCGCTTCGAGGTACTGCTGAGCCTTTGCCATCACCTCTGGGTTGGCATTTCCATATTCTTCAAGAGCCAGCGTGGTGTAAGCCGTCAGAGCGTATGCGCCATTCACGCCTCCCATCATGTCCTGGTGGATGACAAAACCCACAGACTCCCATGAGCCATCTCCCTGCTGATGGGATTCTATCCAGTCGGCAGACTGCTTCAGCACATCTTCATCTATAGTAGTGATATCCCTGGCACTGCTGAACTGGGACAATACGAAGTCTGTAAGCCATAAGCTCCCTCCCTCATCACTCTCTCCGAATGCAGAGAATGAACCATCAGCATGCCTGTAAGTAAGTTCCCGCTGGTAGCCGGTGATGATGTATGTTTCAGCCTTTGCCCTTATCTCAGGATTCTCCTGGCCCGTGGCCTTCAGATAACGCAGCACTTCCACATCCGTAGAGAACAGCATCATATTTTGTTCACCACAGCCATAAGGCATTCCCAGCAGGTCATCCACTCCACTTATGGTCTGTGCTACAATGCTCGGTGTAAAGCTCAACAGGATCTTGCCTGAATCCTTTACCATATCAAAAGGCAGACTTGCATCCAGCACCACAGAAGCGTTGTCAAGGATGCCATTGTCTATTACCTCCCTCGTCACACCTTCAGGTTCCACAATGATGTCCTTCTTCACAGCATCCGCTTTCACCGTAGTCTGCCCAATGATCTCAATGACATGAGTGCCTACCTGTGCTGGCCTGATGGTGAAGCTCACAGAACTGACACTGTTCGGAGCTACCGTGACATCTTGCTTGTCATCTCCAACAAGCTGGAACCAATCCTCTCCTTTCAGAGTAAGGAAGACCTGTTGCTCCTTATCCAGATAGTTATACACCTGCACCTGTACTGGGAATTGCTCGCCTCTAATCACAGCATAAGGCAGGTCCGGGTCTATGAAGAAGTCCTGGAAAACCTTAAGCTGGGTTTCGGAGATGCCTATGCCTTGAGGTCCCGAGGATACCGCATGCAATCTCCAGGTGGTTATACTGTCAGGTGCGTTCAGTTTAAGGTCCGCTTTTCCGGTACTATCAGTTAACAGATCAGGTTCCCATACCCATGTCTCAGGGAAGAACTGACGCACCCTCTGCACTTCGGCAAGGGGCTCAGAAGGTTCTACAGCTCCCGTGGAATCTGTTGCCGTTGCAGTAGGCATCATGGCAGGTACTACCGCCTCTTCCTGTACAACCATATCCACACCCTTTCCGCCAAATCCGTCCATCAACATATCTTCCTGCGGAACTTCCACTTTTGGAACATTCAGTTCAGGTGAAGCCATCACTACCATACCCGCATTATCCAGTACATTGTAGGCTCCTTCCTGATACCAGTAGTATGTGGGATGAGCCTCAGCCAGAGGTTCCATGAAGCGCTTTTCGAGTTCACTGAATACCTGTTGCAGGTTAAGCCGTCCTTCGCTAAGAGCGTATACCGATTCATCCACAATGGATACACCGATCATGGCCTGGCTTCCTGCATTGAAATTCACGGTCACATTGTCTCCAGGCTCCACCGATTCTTCACTAAAAACAGAAGAAAGGTCCATCTGGGTGTCAAATTGCACATCAAAAGGAAGTACGTCAGCAGAGACCTCATTATTGGGGTTAATCATGTACGCCACTACTTTTGCTGTTGGACTCATCTGTGGTGTTACAGGAATAGTTATCTCCGATTCGCTGCTGGTAGCAGAGTATACAGTCCTACCGTTAGCGAACACATCATAGAACACAGTGCCTGGATTTGTAGAATACACCTTAAATGTGACTGATTCTCCAACTTTCGGTATTCTCTCACTGGTCTGGGTGATGTGTATGAAACTTGCAGAAGGCGAATATACGGCATTAAGGTTTACAGATGTATAAGCATCCTGTTCTTCTGCTGAAAGGTCAAGCGCATTTGCATTGGCAGGCACATCATAGGTTAGCAGGTAAGTGCCATTCTGAGTCTTTATGGTATCCTGCTGTGTCTCTTGTTTGTAATTCTCATCAGTGAAACTTGCAGTGATCTTGACTTCTGTATCCAGAGGCTTTCCTCCGGGATCTTGGGTCACAAGCAGCACCTGCAAGGGCATGCTAGGTTTTATAGAATTAGACTCGGGTATTAGTTTCAGTATAATAGGAGACTGTGCTACTGTAAGCAATTGTGTAGATTTCTCGCTATGTCCTCCCGTATCTGTCACGGTGACATTGAGCATGAGGCTGCCTTGTCCTTCTGCACCATAAGTGCCTGCTGCATAGCCCACTTCCGGGAGCTCGAAATCCACTGAACCGTTCTTGAGCATAGATTTGAAGGTGGCATATTGCTCCCAGGTACCTACATAACGCATGGCATCTACGGTCACATTACCTTCCACCTGCTTCCCAAAGAAATATTCTGCAGATACCGAACCTGTCACTGGTTCGGACACAAGGCTCCAGTCTTTAGGAGTAGAGATATTCACATCGAATTTAGGCAGCACGTATTTTTCTACTCGAATATCCACTTCAGAAGTGGAACTGCCCGATGTTGCTTTTATTTTCCAGGTGCCCAGGTTGAGTTCAGATGCAAGGGGAAGGTCAAAATATATTACACCATACTCATTTGAAGTAAGGTTCTCCTTGAATACCTTGACACCTTTTGCATCAGCAATTTCCACCATGGTCTCTTGTTCTACGGGAAGCAGGTTGTTGTTCACAGTGATCAAGCGGCCGTGGATGGTCTGCCCGGGCTTATAAATAGGCTTATCCGTTTCGATAAAAATAGGATTATTTCTCACTACCTGTATGGTAGCAGTGAATTCGACATCAGATCCCGCGGGTTTGGCGGTGAGATTATACTGTCCTTCTTCAATATCAGGCACTTCAAAGGAAGCAACTGCATTCCCTGCTTCAGAAGTCGATGCCTGAACTAGAGGAATCACTTTGTTATTTGCATTTGTAAGCGTGTATTCCACACACCTTACTACAGGCTGACCATCATTGAAGGCAGCCATGGTCACAGCACTTTCTCCTCCTGAAAAAAGTGTCTTTGGAGCAAGTATCAGGAATTCATCATCAGATTCTGAAGATTCATCCCCACACTGTCTGGCAATATTGGAAGATGGTTCTTTCGAATTCAGGCATCCCGAAACAAAGATAGATATCAACATCAGTGACAAAACTAGTAATTTAAAGATTTTAGACATATCTCTACCCTCAAACTCTCATATTCGTATATGTTAGAGTGGGTATAATTGCCGTATATACCTTGCTTAAACTTCAAAAAAGTTCGAAGTTATATTAATCAAAAATGGATTTCAAATGATGTAATATATAAACTTAACAAAAGGGCTATTTAATTATTGGGTTCTATGGCATCAAATGATACCTCTGTAGTAAAAAGTAAAGAAAAGGAAAACACGTTTCCTTCTCAGCTATCAATCCTCTTCGAGGATATATAGGTCACTGAACGGTAATGTCTACAAGTTCCAGTCTTTCCGATCCACCTTTTGTCTCCATCTCAAGCAGAAGTCCTATTCCTGAGGCATAGTACTTATTTTCCTCATTTCCAGGTTCAAGTGGATTCCACTCCTTGGTCTTCAGGCAATTTTCAAACGATCCATACTCTACTGAGACAGATTCATTCAGAGCAAGTACTTCAGCCATATCTTCAGCTTCACCCATCAGGTATTCCTGACGATATATGTCACCAACCTGTGGTTTCCATTCGATCAGAATTCCTGGTTTTGCACCATTTACCCCAGCTTCCCATGAACCTTCAGTGCTCACAAGCTTTCCATCTTCAAAGTCCTTGGATTCTTCCCCAAAGTACCAGACATTTCCATTTTTATCCTGTGCATACCAGTCAAAGGTTTCTTCAACAAGTTCATCGTCCTCCCATACTCTATCCCGGACAATGGTAGTGTTAACTCCCATGACAAATCTGGTTTCAGAAGTAACTAATACTTCAGTTCTTATTGTTTCATCTTCTGATTCTCCTTCATAAAAGAACGTGGTACCAGGAACCAATGGGAAATAGGGATTATCAATATTATCTACAAAATCAGCAGGATTTATTACAGGACTATATTCTCCTGTTTTATTTTCCACTGCATCTTCTACTTTAACTGCTTTCTCGCCTGTCTCTACTTCTGTGAGCATTGTCTCATTCTGATCATTGACTTTGTCATCATCTGGTGGTGCCATATTTGTTTTTTCATCTTCTTCATCATCAGAAGAGTCGTCCATACATCCTGAAACAAACAAGCTCAGGCATACTATGAATACCAGTATTGCATTTATTGCCAATGTTCGCTTCATCTTTACCCCTCCCATATTTTGAACTACTATCAATTTTTGGGGAAAATTAGCATAGTATAAAGTAATCCTATTATTCAAAATGATAACACAGAGAAAAGTTAATTGTGTCAAATCCTCTGATTGGTCTTTATTTTCTTGTGCCAATCAGCAAATTCCCTAATATATCATTTATAGAGGCTGTATGATAATACTTTTGGTACACTGGTCGAATTTAGTGTAGTATTTTTATCTTTGCGATAGCGACCATTAGTATCTGTATGACCATCTACAGAAAACAATCTAAAAAAGTTAGAAGAAGGGTTTAAACCCTTCTCATTTTAAAACTCAGTTCCTTCTTACAAGGTATACAACTGCAAGAAGACCTCCAACTGCAAACAAGGTTTCAAAGCCTGGTGTTTGTGGCTCTTCAGTTGTTGGAGTAGCGTTGCTAGTTACGTCAGTGGCCACTTCTTCTGTCTGGGTTTCTACTTCACTGCTTACAGGAGACTCAAGTGTCTTTTGAGCAGTTATTACAAAGTTAGAGAATCCAGATGTCTCTGACTCGAACGTTACATAACTTTCTGTACTGTTTAGGACAGTAGTAGGCAGCACTTCCCATGCATTTGCAGTATACCTCTGCAGCTGCACATCTTCTGGTTCTACATTCATCTGGTCCATCCAGGAATTGTTTACCTTGAACTGTATCTTTGCATCCTTTAGGGTAGATGATGTAGCAAATCCTCCCTTTCCTACCCATATATTGACATATTTATATATGGATCCTTCAGGAGTGGTGTTAACCAGTTTTGATCTGTTGTTCAATACTTCTATAGTGGATGTTATTTGGCCTGAGTTCTTAAGGGAATAGAAACTGATTGACTGTATGGGGTTTCCTTCCTTTGTGAACAGATAGGTCACATTTTCATTCATTTCCAGGTATTGAGTGTTAGCGTCTTTTAATGCAAGGTTTGTGTAGTCCTCTACTGAAGCTGCACCAGAGCTGCCTCCACTACTACTGCCGCTGCTTCCACCGCTTCCTCCACCAATGGATGACTTGGTTTTGAGTTCTGCAGTTACTGCCTTACCTGCCAGTTCATCGCTGGTGTATGGGACCAGGGTGTAGGTGTAAGTCTTGCCAGTTGACAATCCGCTGTCTGCATAAGATGTTGAGTTTGTAACATTACCAAGAATAGTACCGTCTCTGCTTATTTGTACACGGCTGGTGTCGTTGGAAGCATTCCACGTCAATGTAATTGAATTCTTTGTGATGTCGCTTCCAGCAACATTGGAGACCCTGGGTAGCTTCATTGCTATGGCCGTGTCATTAACCAATGTAGAATTAATGTTCCCTGATGCATCCACTGTGCAGATACCAATAGTGTAATTAGTTGCATTAGTAAGCTCAGTTGCGTTGTATGAATTGATGGAACTGTTAGTTGTATTTGTAACAAATTCTCCATCAATATATATCATTGCATAACTGAAGTCTGCATCAGAGGGGTTTGCCCATGTCCAATTGATCCAGCTTGAATCTGAATCTGAATCATCAAGGTTTGTTACAGATGCCGGAGGTATGGTATCTACCAACAGTTCTGTTGCATTTGCTGAATCGTTTGTCCATGTGGGGTTAATGTTCCCTGATGTATCAACAGTTTTGAGACCGATGGTATGTGTACTTCCTTCAGTGAGATTTGTTAATTTATAATATGCTTCAGAAGTATTTGTAACAAAGGCACCATCAATATACACTGTTACATGACTGAAGTCCGCATCAGTGGGGTTTGTCCATGTCCAATTGATCCAGCTTGCATTTGCAGTTCTTTCTTTTAAGTTTGTAACAGATGCTGGTGGAACTGTATCAGCTGCTCCTTCCACGCTAAGGATAACAAGACCATTTCCAAAATCAGCTACGTATACATAATTGTTTGATACTGCAACATCGTATGCCACTCCAGCCGTGTTGTAGCTGCCTTCATCGACTAATGCTGCTGGGTTAGCAATATTAACTATTACAATTCCAGCTGTATCATCCGCTATATATGCATAATTTCCTGATACTACAACTCTATGTGCAAAATTTGTATCATAACTACCTACAAGTGTTGGTGCTGCTGGGTTTGTGACATCTAGTACTACAAGTCCATTAGAACCATCAGCTACATATGCGTAGTTACCTGCTACAGCAATGCCTTCTGCTGAGCCTACTGTGTCATAACTACCTGCAAGTGTTGGTGCTGCTGGATTTGTGACATCCAGTACTACAAGTCCATTAGAACCATCAGCCACGTATGCATAATTGTCTTCTACAACAACATCTTCTGCAGCTCCTAAAGTGTCATATCCTCCAACGGCTACAGGCGCTGCTGGGTTTGTGACATCTAAGATCACAATTCCGCTGCTGTTGTATGCAACATATGCGTAATTTCCAGATACAGCAATTCCAAATGCCTGGTTAATGGTATCAGTATATTTTCCTTTAAGTGTTGGTGTTGTTGCATTAGTTGTATCTACAATGATAAGACCGCCTCTACCATCAGCTACATATGCATTATTTCCAGAGATTGCAACATCATGTGCATATCCTGGGGTTACATAACTACCTGCACCTGCTGGAGTTGCTGGGTTTGCGATGTCTACTATCATGAGACCCATATAACCGTTGGCAACGTATGCATAATTATCTGAGACAACTATACCATTTGCAAATCCTGCAGTTGTAGTATAGGTTCCTGCACTTGTTGGTGCTGCTATATTTGTTATATCCACAATTGACAAACCGCTTCTACCAAAGGCTACATAAGCATAATTACCTTCCACATCAACACAATAAGCATGTATTGACTCCATGGTGTAACTTCCCGCACTTGCTGGTGCTGCCGGATTTGCAATGTCTAGGATTACAAGGCCGTTTGTTGCATCAGCTATGTATGCGTGGGTTCCATCTACCATCACATCTGTTGCAAAGCCAGATGTATCGTAATTGCCTGCAAGTGTCGGTCCTGCAGGATTTTCTATATTGATTACCTGAAGGCCACTGTCACCATCTGCTATATATGCATAGTTTCCTGATATGAAAACATCAGAGGCAGTTCCAGTTGTGTCATAGCTACCTGTGAGAGTTAATAAACCGGGGTTTGCTATGTTTACTACAACAAGTCCATTGCTATCGTCTGCTATGTAAGCATAGTTTTCTTCAACAACAACTTTGGAAGCAAAACCTGTAGTATTAAAGGTACCTACACGAGTTGGTGCTGCCGGATTTGTAATGTCCAATGAAACAAGGCCTCTGCTTCCACTGGCTATGTAAGCATAGTTTCCTGATAATGCTACGCCTCCCGCGTAAATTGAACTAAAATTTCCCGCAATTGCTGGTGCTGCTGGATTTTCTATATTTACGACCTGAAGGCCAGTTTGTCCATCAGCTAAGTATGCATAATTTCCTGATATTACTATGTTGTTAATTACTGATGGAGTAGTGACTCTTCCCATTTCTACAGGATTGGAAACATCAGTAACATCCAAAACCAGCAAGTCTTGTCCTTGTCCAACGTATGCGTAGTTGCCATTTACAACAACGTTATAAATGCTTCCACCGCGATGGCTGACAAAATCTTCGCCCTGTGAGATAATTGCATTTGTAATAGCGGTATCGTATGTATTTTCATTATATTGACTAACTAAATCTACTTTGAGCTCTTCAGCTGCCCCGATCCCTGCGATCATTAGCATCAAAAATACTGCGACTCCAAAATAGATACATCCACTTGACTTGAGTTGCACTTTATCACTCCAGTTATAGTGGTTTCGAAAGCAGATTCATTTTCAGTTTCACTTTTTGGAATAATTATACAGTGGGAGCTACTTTCATTTTTTCTACTTAGAAAGTATTGGACCACACTATTCTCAATTATGGTGTAAGGCTTGGAATTCCCCTCATATTTATCACTGACATGGTCAGTATAATTTAGATAAGTGTTACTTTCATCTGAATCTATTTTTTCATTAAGTAAATCCAGCGCACCTGAGAACGGTGGTACAACATCGCTACTGCTGAAACAAGTAGCAGCTATGTGTGAAGCATTTCCACTTTTCTGAAAACAGTACCTTTGATTGCCTACACTAATAATAAAAGCAATCAGAAGTACAACAGGAATAAATACCTGTCTTTGCATGATCGAACCACTTAAACTTTTAATACTCCGGTCTGAAAGGAGATGTATACATATATAAACATATCTTTATTTTACGAAAGCGCTTCTAATATTGTAGAAGAGTGGTTGATACAATCATACTCTAAAAGAGACTAATATTCTTGAGATGATATTACAGATTAAATTTATATGTGCGATATCCAACACAAATTCTCTGTGTATTATTATTATTATTATTATTATTATTATTATTTCGTACAGATTTCGTATCCTACTACAGCAATTATGAGAGTATCCATATGTTAGATTTTGCTGATACTTCACCATTTGAAGAAAATAGAGTAAAAAAAGAAATATAAGAAGGTGCTGCACCTTCTCTTTTTTTGCAACTTATCTTTTTCTGATGAGGTATGCAACCGCAATCATACCTGCAATTGCAAATAATGCCTCAAAGCCTGGAGCTTTTGTTCCCTTTGCTACAGATGTATCATTAGAACTGCCATTCTGGGCTTCAGTTTCACTACTTGGAGAAGAAGCAAGTTCTTTTTCAGCAGTGATGGCGAACGGCGAGAATCCTGGAGTCTGAGATTCATATAACACATAGCCAGTAGTATTGCTTTCCAAAGTAGTTGGCAATACTTCCCATGCAGTTCCATTGTATCTCTGTAACTTTACGTCCTCGGGATTTAAGCCCATATCTCGTATCCAGGAACTGTTTACCTTGAACTGTATCTTTGCATCTTTTATGTTAGATGCTGTTGCAAAGCCAGCCTTACCTAGCCATATATTCACATATTTGTATATCGATCCTTCAGGAGTACTGTTAGCCAGTTTAGATCTGTTGTTAAGTACTTCTACGGTGGATGTTATCTGGCCAGAGTTCTTAAGGGAATAGAAACTGATTGATTGTATGGGGTTTCCTTCCTTTGTGAATTCATATGTGACATTCGTATCAATTCTTAGGTAAGCATTCGCAACATCTTTCAGTGCAAGGTTTGAAAAGTCTTCTACAGAGGCTGCAGCTCCACTTCCACCACTACTGCTCTTTGAGCTGCTGCTGCCACCTCCTCCGCCACCGCTGCTCCCTGACTTGGTTCTCAATATAGCAGTTACTGCTTTTCCTTCCACTCCCTCATCGTTATATGGAACTAAAGTGTAAGTATAACTCTTGCCGCTGCTAAGGTTGCCGTCTATATAGGATGTTATATCGCTTACATTCCCAAGGACCATGTCATTACGGCTTATTTTCACTTGTGAGGTGTCCTCGGAATTTTCCCACAGGAGCGTGATAGAATTCTTTGTGATGTTTGTTCCAGCGAGGTTTGATACCTTTGGAAGTTTTATTGCGGTAGCTGAATCATTTACCTGGACAGAATTGATGTTACCCGAAGTGTCTACTGTCTGCAAACCTATAGTGTATGTAGTACCTTTTGAGAGTTCGGTAGCATTGTAGAAATTAACAGAACTGTCAGTTGTATTTGTAACAAATTCACCATCAATGTAAACCATCACATAACTGAAATCATCATCCTCAGGATTTGTCCAGCTCCAATTGATCCAGTCTGAATCTGAGTCTGTCTCTCCGAGGTTTGCTACAGATCCCGGTGGTGTGGTATCTGAAGGAATTATAGTCGTTGCTACCGCTGAGTCATTTACCCATGTGGGATTGGTGTTACCTGATGTGTCTACGGTCTTTGTGCTTATAGTATGCGTTGTTCCTTCAGTAAGGCCGGTTAATTCGTAAACTCCTGTAACTGCATTCTCAACAAATGCACCATCAATATACACCATTACATGGCTGAAGTCAGCGTCACTGGGGTTTACCCATGTCCACCTTATCCAGCTTGGACCTGCAGTTATTTCATTCAGATTTGTTACAGAGGCCGGTGGATTTACGTCTGATCCATTGTCAACACTAAGAATGACCAGCCCATTATTGAAATCAGCTACGTATGCGTAATTACCTGCTACGGCAACGCTGTATCCATAACCAGGAGTATCGTAGCTACCTGCAAGTGTTGGAGCAGCCGGGTTTGTGATCTCCAGTATTACGAGTCCATTGCTATCATCTGCTATATATGCGTAATTTCCTGATACTGCAATATTCTGTGCAAAGTTTGTGTCATAACTGCCTACCAACGCTGGTGTGGCTGGGTTTGTTATGTCCAGTATTACAAGTCCTTCACTGCCGTCGGCAACATATGCATAATTGCCTATTACATTAACTCCATATGCATGACCTGAGGTATCATAACTTCCTTCATGTACTGGTGCAGATGGCTTAGTGATATCTAAAATGACAAGACCATTATCTCCATCTGCCACGTATGCATAATTGCCAGATATCACCACATTTTCAGCATTTCCTGCAGTGTTATAGCCTCCTTCAAGGCTTGGTGATGCTGGATTTGTAACATCGACAATCAAAAGACCGCTACTTCCATCAGCTAAATATGCGTAGCTATCTGATACGGCAATACCCCATGCATGACCTCCTGTATTGGGATTATAACTACCTTTAAGTGAAGGGGATGAAGGATTTTTCACATCTGCAATTACCAAGCCGCTGTTTCCATCAGCTATGTATGCATAATTACCTGCTACTGCAATGTCATGTGCATACCCGGTAGTAATGTAGCTTCCTGCAAGAGTGGGAGATGCCGGATTAGTAATATCCACAACTGTAAGCCCCATATATCCATATGCTACGTATGCATAATTATCTACTATGGCCACACCGGATGCAAAACCTGCAACATCATAGATTCCTTCTGTGGTTGGTGATTTTGGGTTCGTGATATCAACTACTGTAAGGCCGCTTCTGGTAAATGCTGTGTATGCATAATTTCCCTCAATTGCAACATCGTATGCATATCCGGCAGTGCCAGTATATACTGCTGCAATAGTTGGTGAATCTTTATTTGCAACGTTCACTACTACAAGACCACCATTATTGTTAGCTACATATGCATAGTTTCCTGATACTGCAACACCAAGAGCAGTGTCTCCAGTGTTAACATTTCCTGCAATTGTTGGATTTGCTGGATTTATAGTATCTATGACTACAAGTCCATTGGACTCATCAGCTACGTATGTATAGTTTCCTGATATCGCAACATCTACTGCGTTTCCATTGGTGTCACAAGTTCCTGCAATTGTTGGATTTGCTGGGTTTGTGATATCTATAACCACAAGGCCATCAACCCCGTCAGCTACATATGCATGATTGCCTGACAATGTAACGCTGGCCGAGTGTCCATCAGTATTACGTGTTCCTTTAAGGTTTGGAGCATCTGGGTTTGATATATCTACAATTATAAGCCCACTGTCACCATCAGCTACATATGCATAATTTTCTGCTACTGCAACGCCATAAGCAGAATCTGTAGCGTAAGTTCCTCTTATAGTTGGTGTTGCCTTATTTGTAATATCTACTATTACAAGTCCATTCTCACCATCGGCTATGTATGCATAATTTCCTGCTACTGCAATATTGTTGATCAATGCTGGCGTTGTGACGCTTCCAACACTTGAAGGAATAGAAGGATCAGCAATATCGATCACTAGCATATCCTGTCCTTGTGCCAGATATGCGTAATTTCCAACTACCACAACACTGGAGATACTTCCTCCAAAGTGACTGGTAATGTCCTGTCCATCTGTTAACAAAGCGTTTGTAATAACGGCAGCATCATAAGTATTTTCATCAAATTGGCCAGCAAAGTTAACATTAAGTTCTTCCGCTGATCCTATTCCTGCGATTATTATCATACAAAATAACGCAAGCCCAAAACAAATTGGTCCACTTAACTTGAGTTGCATTTACGTACCTCAGTCTCAGCGGTTTCACCAGCAATTTCATCTCTAGTTCCGGTTATCTTGCTAACGATCTTGGCCAATTTTGTATAGTATGAGTCCCTTGTGTTTGCGGACAGTAATACACTACCACCAAAAATCACGCTAGAGGTTGGTGAATCATTTTCACCCATGGGGAGATGGTACATAAGATCGCTTTCTGAAAACATCAATGCGACTGGAGCGACCGGAAGTACAACAGAAGTAGAGGTCTGTTTTTGCATGATAAATACCACTTAGTTAGTTTTTAATGCTCCTCTCTTAAAAGGAGAGATGTTCATCTCTCAGGATGCTATATAAAGATATGCATAGTAAATGATATGAGTATCATTATAATAATAGAGTGAGTAAACTAAAAAGAATGACATATTCGGTTATATATGTATATTATACTATATCTTCTCGTTTTTTGTTTCAGCTTAACATGTAATGTATTTATCGCATTTTCCTGTTCATGTCCTGCATAATTCTTTATAAGTTCATGCCAAAATAAAGAATATGCAGGTGATCATCTTTGCTTAGATTATATAATAGTATGACACTAGATCTTGAGGTATTTGAACCAAAAGAAAAGAGAAAAGTAAAGATGTTCACATGTGGTCCTTCTATCTATCAGCCCGCACACCTTGGTAATTATCGCACATTTCTTTTTGAGGACATTCTTGTACGCTATTTGGAATATTCCGGATATCATGTAGAAAGAACTCTCAATTTCACTGATGTCGAAGACAAGACCATAAGTGAGGCAAAGAAGAATTTGACTGATATTTTCAGTCTTACTAACAGTTGTGCTGCAAAATTTTTTGCTGACATTGATCTTCTTGAAATCAAAAAGCCCAACTACAATCCCAGGTCTTCCACTTCCGTAGCCGTGGCTGTGAAAATTATAGAAAAGCTACTTCATAACGGTCATGCTTACTGGTACAAAGGAAATGTATACTTCGATATTCGTTCTTTCAAAGATTTTGGAAAGCTAGGGCATCTTAATAAATCTGACTGGCCTGCAAAGATAAGGCGCTTCCACAAGGACACATATCCAGGTAGTAACTGGAACATAGGTGATTTTGTTCTTTGGCATGGACATCGGAATGAAGAGGGTTTTTCCTGGGATTCATCCTTAGGAAGGGGCAGGCCCTCATGGAACATCCAGGACCCAGCTATGTTATGTGATACCCTGGGTCCCACAGTAGATATCTGGTGCGGAGGTGAAGACAATCTGGTAAGGCATCACGATTATAATATCGCAGTAATGGAGTCTGCAACAGGAAAAACACTTTCTTGTTTCTGGCTCCACGGTGCTCATCTGCTAGTTGAAGGAAAGAAAATGTCTAAGAGCAGAGGCAACGTCATATATCCCGATAATTTACTTGCTAATGGTTATTCTGGAAAAGAGATTCGCTTTTTCCTTATATACGGTCATTACCGTAAGCGTTTGAACTTTACACACAAAGCGATGGACCAAAGGACTCAACGTTTGCAAAGTCTCCTTGGAATAATTAAAAAACTAAAACATTCCTCCTTGGAAAAGGGTTTAGAAAATCATCACGCCTCAGAATTAATAAAGGAAATAGTTCCCACGTTCAGCAGGCACATGGACAATGATCTTGATGTAAGTTCTGCATTTGACAATCTTGAAGTTACCATCTTGGAATTTGCTGATTTGCATGACCAAGGAAAGATTGGAAAAGAACACATTGAAGATTTAATCTCTGCTATTGAGCAGATCAATAATGTATTGAGGATATTTTGATCTCATTTCTTTGATGAGTGAATTTCCAGAATTATATGGCAATTATTTACATATCATCTTTTTTGTAATTTCGGCCACGCGTCTTCCCTGGAAACGTACTGTAGCGAGTTCATTATCAGTGGGAAGTTTTCCGATTCCATTACCGGCTATGCTTGAAGAGCCGTAAGGTCCACCTCCGCTTATCTCATTCTGTACGCTTATCCCAGGGTAAGTATATGGAACACCTACAATAATCATGCCATGGTGAAAAAGCACCGTAGAGAATCCCAGTATCGTTGATTCCTGGCCACCGTGTTGGGTTGCTGAGGATGTGAATATGCTACCGACTTTATCCACAAGGGCACCCTTTGACCATAAACCTCCTGTCCTGTCTATGAAAGCCTGCATTTGGGCAGGTATCATTCCAAAACGCGTAGGGACGCCAAAAATGATACCATCAGCTTCTGCGAGTTTATCAACTGTTGCCACAGGTATATGGGCAAATGACTTTTTTGCGTCAGTGGCTCCCATTTTTTCCAGTATCTCGGGGGTAAAAGTTTCCTGTATCTGATAAAGTTCTACTTCTGCTCCCTCTACCTCTCTTGCACCTGCAGCTGCAGCTTCTGCCATTCTGTAGACATGTCCATAAAGACTATAGAATATGATATTGATCTTCATTATATCTCCCTAATTGGATCAACATTATTCATGTATGTTATACCTAGTATATCTGGAAACAGAAAAAACAAAAAGAGTCACTCCACCATTTTGAATTTCTATCAAACATGGCGAAGTGAAGTATTTACGTCCCGACCGAGATTTGAACTCGGGTCTAAGGCTCCGCAGGCCTCAAGGATATCCACTACCCTATCGGGACACCTGGTTTCATGTCTAACGCATTATTGAGATAAAAGTTTGTTGGTGGATAATGTCTGATTCAACAGTAATAATCTATTTCAATCAAAAAAAGTTAAATCCTGACAAGCGAATTTAGTGGATTATGTCGATGACCATAGGACTTGCAGGAAAACCCAATTCAGGAAAATCCACATTCTTTAAAGCTTCCACTCTCGCAGATGTAGAAATAGCAAACTACCCGTTTACTACTATTCATCCTAACAAAGGGGTCACCTATGTAAGGACTAAATGCCCATGCACAGAAAGAGACCACAGATGTGGTAACTGTATGGATGGGGTGCGCTATGTCCCCATCGAGCTCATAGATGTTGCGGGTCTTGTACCCGATGCACATATGGGCAAAGGTCTTGGAAACACATTTCTTGATGACCTCAGACAGGCTCAGGCCATCATCCACGTAATAGATGCGGCAGGGTCTACTGATATAGAGGGAAATCCTATTGAGGTAGGATCCCACAACCCACTGGAAGATATTAACTTCCTCAATCATGAGATCACCATGTGGATGGTGGGTATACTCAAACGTAATTGGCAGAAAATATCCCGTAAGATCCAAGGAGAGGGCCTGAAGATTGAAAGAGTGCTGGCAGAGCAGTTAGCCGGTGCAGGTGTTGAAGAATCTCAGGTAATTGAAGCCCTTATGATGACAAAGCTTGATCATAACATCACCAAATGGAGTGATGAAGAAATAATCAATTTGTGCGATAAGATACGAATTATCAGCAAGCCTATGATAATTGCAGCCAACAAAGCTGATATTGCACCAGTTCAAAACTTAGATAATTTAAAGGCAATCGGTGGAATTGTTGTACCTACAAGTGCAGCTGCCGAGCTAGCTTTACGGTCAGCTTCCAAATCTGGAGCAATCAAGTATGATCTAGGGGACAGTGATTTTTCTATAGTTGCTCAGAATCTAAGTCCTGCCCAGCAGAAGGCTCTTGAGAGTATTCGCAGCTTCCTGCACAAAATGCACAATACCGGTATTCAGGAATGCATTAATAAAGCAGTATTCGAATTGCTTGATTTAATTGTTGTCTATCCTGTAGAAGATGAAGGTAAATGGACCGATAAACATGGAAAAATGCTCCCAGATGCATTTCTTATGAAAAGAGGTTCCAATGCTCATCAGCTTGCATACAAGGTCCATTCTGATATTGGAGATGGTTTCCTATATGCAGTGGATGCAAAGACAAAGATGAGATTGGGAGAAAAACATGAGCTTGTAGACGGTTCAGTAGTAAAGATTGTCTCCACGGCAAAGTAACAATATAAAATAAACAAAAGCTGGATACATGAAATATATAGGCATATTCAGTTCAGTGTACGAAAAGTATCTCTTAAGAGAGCTATCTCGCAGCCCGGATTCCATTCCTGGGAATCTCACCTTGGTAATATCAGAGAGTGACCTGCTTTATGGAAATGGAATGGATAAAGTAAGAACATACATTCTCTGGTGTTTGGAACTGCACATCAGAGTTATAAGTATTTATGTAGATGTGCTGGATACTGAAGAGTATCTTCGCTTGGCAACGATGGCCAGCCTGATAGATCCTCTTAGTTTGATGATGGACCAGCTGCCAAAAGAAATTGGGTTCGAGATGTATGATGCCACAGGGGAGACTGTCAAGGCCAGAAATGGCTCGTTGCTTATGGTTTATGTAGCTATCGGTTTTGGTGGGCGCGGCGAGATCACAAAAGCTGTAAGGAACATACTTGAAGATGTGAAGAACAAAAAGATTAGCCCTGAAAGAATTGAGGAAAAAACCATAGAATCCCACCTTCTGTTAAAGCATGAGCCTGATATGGTTATAAGAGCTGGGGGTAAACATCTGTCGGATTTCATGATCTGGCAATCTGCATATTCAGAACTTTTCTTTACAGATGTTAATTGGAGTGGCTTTAGAAAGATCGATCTGCTAAGAATTCTTCGGGATTTCCGCAAAAGGCAGAGAAGATATGGAAAATGATCACATTTTGCGCTGCATCCTAACAGCATTGTCATCAAGATAATAACCCATTATTATTTCTTTTTTCTCGAATCCATGTGCCTGGTAGAATTCCTGTCCTTCCAGGTTATTTTCTCTAACTTCAAGTGTCATGTTCTCATACCCATAATAGATGGCAAGGTGCATACATTTTTCCAACAATAATGATCCCACTCTATGTCTTCGATATGCAGGATGTACTGCAATGCTGAGCAGGTGTGCATTATCTATGAATACCCCCAGTATCGCGTATCCCTGTATTTCCTTTTGTTCTTCATATACAATAAAACCAGGATTACTCAGATTAGCCCTGAAAAGAAAGTCTGGCCAGGGTATAGGAAATGACAGTTCTTCTATGGTAACTATTCCTGGTATGTCTTCTTCTTGTGCCTTGCGTATAAGGTGCATCCTCGGTCATTATGAACAGTACAGTATTTATAGCTGGCATTCGAAGTGTTTACGATGTACGGGGTAATAGTATGTACCAAATGCAGGCTGCACGCACAGATTATAGAAGTGGGTGTTTCCAGGACTGTGCAATGCCAGATGTGTGGTGCCAGGTTGCAGGTAAGAAAGCTCCAATTGCTAAGTACTTCTGAGGACCGTGAGGAAATTGTCAGGGCTCGCACTTTGATACAAGCAAAGATACAAGCAGATCGGCATATTCATGCGGTCCATGCACAGAGTTTCCAGTGTAATAAGCCTGAGAACATTAGTTCTGTAGGCGAAATTTGTTTAACTAAACTCGAAGCTAGCAGAAAAATCCGTAGTAAAGATCCTGCTTCTATCATACTTGAGAACATTAGTTCTCAGGGTGAAATGAGTATTGACGAATTGGAAAATAAATGTGCATCATTAGATATTGATAAGGATGTGATTAAGAAGACTATTGCCAGGTTGTTGGAAGCCGGAAATGTCTATTCTCCTGCAAAAGGGAGAATTAAGAAAGTCTGATTTTCTTGTAATCAGTCTTAATTATACAAAAGCTTATTTAAAAAGAACACTTATCTAAGATGTCCAAGCGATGGACTTCTGAAAATACAGAACACTTTTGATTGGTTAAAACATGGCAGACATAACCCTTGATATAGTTGAGCTTTTGCTTACCACTCATATATATAACAAATACCCGGAACTAGAAATAAACGATCTTCCAAAAAATGTGCGAAAGAATTACTGGAGCCGGGAAAAAAGAACAGTTTCCAGACCTCTGTCCGTTTCTAATTCGGATATTGAAAAACTCTTTGAGATAAAGGAACTTAAGGGTGAGATAAGATCACTGCCATTCATAGATGCAAATGACCGCGATTTTCGTGTCCGTCTCACGGCTTTTGAAGTTGCTGCAGAATGGTTTGAGAAAAGGGAAGGGGCCCTTGAAAAGATAGCGCATAATCCATGTCTGGCATATTACTATGAAAAGAAGAAGCTGGAAGGTGTAAATTATGCTGATGCCCGCAGTAAGATCAGGCCTAAGGAAGTCGACAGAGAGTGGATCGAATCCTTAGTAAACGCTATTGCTGCTGAGGAAGGGGGCGAGGATATGCTTAAACTTGTCCAGATCAAGGCCCCTGAAGACATTGTCCAGCCTTTGAAAGATCTTGTGCTCACCAAAGAACAGGAAGGCGAGGTAGAGAAGATCGTAAAGGCTATTCAGTACAGGGATTATCTTAACAAAATAGGCCTGTATGATATCGGAAAGATACTTATGGTTGGTCCGCCGGGAACTGGCAAGACAAGTGTTGCAAGGGCAATGTCCGAACGTCTTGCAATACCCTTTGTAGAGGTAAAGCTCTCCATGATCACTGATCAATACTTGGGGGAAACTGCAAAGAACATAGACCGAGTGTTCGCCCTTGCAAAAAGGCTGAACCCCTGCATTCTGTTTATTGATGAATTTGATTTTGTTGCCAAGACACGTACATCAGACGAGCATGCAGCTCTTAAGAGAGCAGTAAATACTCTGCTCAAGGCTATCGATGATGTAAGTCTTACAAGGGATGGAGTGTTGCTAATGGCAGCTACGAACCATCCAAAGATGCTTGATTCTGCAGCCTGGAGAAGATTTGATGAGATTATGAATTTCCCGCTACCAGATGAGGAAATGAGAAAACACATACTTGACATAATCACCAAATCTATACCTGGAAAATTCGATAATTCTGAGATAGCATCTCTCACTGAAGGGTACAGTGGTTCTGATTTGCGGATGGTCATCAGGGAAAGTGTACTGACCGCTCTCATCGAAGAAAGAACTGAACTCACCCAACAGGATATGCTCAATGCGGTTGACTCTTTCAACGAAAGGGCAGTTATGAAAACCGACGAATATTCTGATCAGGTCTAACACATATGAAGATCACTCTTCTGGGCACAGGTGATGCTCCTGGTACCCCTGTTATAGGATGCACATGCCCAACCTGTATGGATGCCCACAGCGGCGGACGCAGCATGAGGACAAGGTTTTCGATCCTTATCGAATCAGAGAAAGGAAAGGTACTTGTGGATACAGGGCCGGATTTGCGCACCCAGTTACTTGGTATTGGTATCCGCCATATTGATGGAGTAATCTGGACCCACACCCATTATGATCATTTCGCAGGTTTTGCTGAGTTCCACAGGGTACAGTACAATGTGGATGTGTATGGAATAAAAGATACTTTGGATTATATACTGGAATATCTGCATTTCATGCATCCTCAGCGTCATGAAGTGAATATGTATAGTCCTTTTTTTCTGATAGGTCTGGAATTCACACTATTCGAGGTCATGCATCCTCCGGCTAAGAAGCCAGTTGGAGTAATGATTAAAGAAGGTAATAAAAAAGTAGTTATTACAGGGGATACACAGCGCGATATTTGTTCCAGGAGCCTTGAACTGATCAGGGATCCCGATCTGCTGATCGCCGATGCAATAGTGCCTCCAACTGTGGAAGTTAAAAAGCACATGAATTCTGAAGAGGCATTGGACCTCGCGAAGTCAATTGGTGCAAAAAGAGTTGTTTTCACTCATCTTAGCCACTATTTTGCACCACACGAGATTGCATCCAAAGAATTGCCATTGGGATTCGATGGAATGAAGATCGACCTCTAGGCAAATACGTCATAAATTGAATTATATCCGCGGCTTTTTTCCACTCGCTCGAGCTTCTATTTGTTCTCTCAGTTTTCTTAATTTTCTCCTCTTGTTTAGAGAATCCATTATCACTATTAAAGCAAGGGAACCCAATATCACTCCTACAATCAGAAGACTTCTGGGTGCTGATTCTTTATAGAACTTTACTCCTATGAGCTTTAATGTGTTGGAAGGTGTCTGAATCTCTCTGTTGAATGTGGTTTCAAGCATAGTTACTAAAGAGCTTTTGTCTGCATTCGTATTATTCCATACCAGATTCATCCTTCCGTAATTATCATAGTATATTTGATCTGGTTTAGGTCTTGCTCTGCCGATCAGCAAATTACCTGTGGTGTAACTCTCAGGGAGGACTACACGGACTACCGATGGTGTCTGTGCGATGTGGAGGAATTCCTGACCCGTGGATGAGGTCATTGTATATGCTACATAACCTCTGATGGGCTCAGTGAAATTAAGATAAATATGCTTTTGTCCCTTCGTTACTTTTTCAGAGATCGTGTAGTTAAGGGCTGATACATTTTGTTGTGTTGAATAATTCTCGAAAAGATCGATAGAGGAACTGGTATTATTGGCATAGTCACCTATGACCACTATGTTTGATAATGTCTCAGCATCTGTTTTTGTGAGATCTTCTAAAGGCATGATATCTATTAGTGATTCATTATCGATTATGTTCACAACTTTTACACTTGAATTTGTAGACAGATAAAAAGTACTGGTCCTTGCAAAACCGCCGTTAAGCTCACTTCCATTAAGAAATACATCATATTCATACACCGAAGAATTAGGCGCTATAGGGGTTTTTGCTACATCTGTGCACCCTGAGAGGGAAATTACTGCCAGGAAGCAGGCAACCAGCAAGATTTGTCTATTCATCGTATATCAAATATCATATTATTAATTTAATATATCGCTTTCAAGTATCCTAGACTATAAGTTTTTTCTTCATGAGATTCATGGATAGTACAAAAAATAGCACAGATACCATTAAGATCCAAGCTAGGTCTAAAAGCAGGCCAAACTCTAAATATCCGTAAGCAAGTGTCCTTATCACCCGTACTATATGAGTGAGAGGCAGAAATGCCAGAGCAAAGTACTGTATGGGTTCTGGCAGCACATCCAATGGGAAGAATGTTCCGCTGAACAGGAACATAGGGGTAATGAATAACAGAGCGGGATAGTTAAGTGCCATGATGTTTGGCGTGATTGCCGTAAAACACATACCTATGCAGGCGAAGAGCAACCCCCCCAGGAATGCAAAGGGAATTATTAAAAGCGAATACTTAAGATCTATCAGTCCAAAGGCTGCAATCACAGGTACCATCACTAAAGCATTTATGGTGCTGCGTGTGGCTCCCCATAACAGTTCACCTGCAATCACATCCTCTATGACCAGCGGAGTGGCTATAATCGCATCAAATGTTTTTTGGTAATACATTCTTACATACGAACCATAGGTACATTCGAAGAAAGAAGCGTACATTACAGACACTGCTATCAATGCAGGAGCTATAAATTGTGCATAGGAAACGCCGCCAATTTCGTCCACAAAGGTACCAAGTCCAAATCCCATTGCCAGCAAGTACAATATAGGTTCCAGGAAAGGTGGCAGAAAATTAAGTTTAAAGTTCTTCATGAAAACATCTTTATTTCTCAACCAGACCTTTAGGAGTCTTCTGTCAAGTTCAGGGATTTGGAAATATTGCAAATAGGACAAATTTTCACTCCCTTAGCTTTCTCCCAGTGATTTTAAGAAATACATCTTCAAGGGTAGCTTTTCGTGTGGTGATTTTATCTAGGGCACATTCCAGGCTGAGCTGGTCCGTAATATGCATTGGGTCATTAGTATATATCACTATGATGTCTCCCATCACTTCATAGCTCGCTTCGTTCTTTTGCAAGCATTCCACAATCTCAGGATAATTATCTACTTCCACTACTCCGGTTCCAATATTGTCTTTTATGATCTGTCCGGGCTCTCCTTCCACAAGTATTTTTCCATAGTCCATAACCACAAGCCTGTCACATAATTTCTCGGCTTCATCCAGGTAATGGGTCGTGAGCACAATAGTGACTCCTCTTTTTTTGAGAGACCGCAGTTTATCCCATATTAGGTGCCTGGCCTGGGGATCAAGGCCAACTGTAGGTTCATCGAGTATTATCAGTCTAGGATTGTTCAACAATGATCTGGCAAGTACCAATCGACGTTTCATCCCACCTGAGAGTGATTCAGTCATAACGTTCTTTTTTTCGAGAAGCTGAACAAAATCCAGTAGTTCTTCGATACGCCTTTCTGCATCATCTCTCGGAATATCAAAATATCTTGAATAATTCCGAAGGTTTTCATACACAGTGAAATCCGGATCAAGGTTATTCTCCTGTGGTACCACGCCCATTAACTTTTTAATTTCACGTTGGTGATCAGAGACGTCCATCTCAAAGACTTCAAGCTTACCTGATGTCTTGGGTGAAACGCACTGGATCATTTTCATGGTGGTTGTTTTTCCTGCACCGTTTGGGCCAAGGAAACCGAACATCTCTCCTTCTTCCACTTGAAAAGTTACGCCATCAACAGCTGTGAGTGCACCGTATCTTTTCACAAGCCCCTCTGCTTTGATTATAGAATTTATATTCACCACCTTATTATTAAGGTGGGAGATAGCTTCTTATGCTTTTCGATGAGATACTGAATTACGAAAACTTTATGTCAGAAGCTTTCCTCCTTACTTACAGGGCTAACAATGGCACAGCTACAGAACCTAATTGTGACAGCAGAAGCAAAAAGATCTTTCCAGACTCTTCTCAAAGCTGCAAAGATATTGGGATTAACTGATAAATATAGCAATACTGGTCCTTTCACTATTTTTGCGCCGGTGGAATCAGCTTTTGATGTTATCCCTGAAGAGGTCATAGAAGAGGCCTTTGCTGATACTCCATACTTAATGGGAATCATAAATTATCATATAGTTGAAGGCAAATACATGCTCCGGGATCTCCAGAAAATTGATTATTTGAAGACCATAAGCGGTAAAGACTTGAAAATAAAACACAATGGTGGTATTTTGATAGATACTGCCAGCATAATAGAGCCAGATATCGAATGCAGCAATGGTGTCATCCATGCAATAAGTGATATTTTGATTCCTTGAAGACTATTGACGTGATGACTTTAATTCTTTTTTGTGTCATGCCGTCGCTTCAAGTCACAGGCTGCTTCTAAAAAGTCTATATTTTGTCTTATATGTGTCAGACAAAATAATCAATCAAACAAATATATCTAAAAAATTAAATTATAATATATGGGGCCGTGGAGATTTGAACTCCAGTCACTAGACCCCCAGTCTAGTAGGATGGTCCAGGCTACCCTACGGCCCCATTAGGGACAAGCATACCCTAATGTACATTGTAGTATATCTCTTTTTCCGATGGGGTTGATATGGCCGAAGCCCAAATATTGTATGCTTCTATAACCTCTGAGCCTTCCACAAATATCATTCCGTGTTTGTCGGCATAGGCTTTGGCATCTTCTTTTGACAATGCTCTGCCTGTATTATCATCCAGCATCTCGCATACCACCATAGCTGGAGTAACATTGGCTATCTTTGCGAGTGCAATGGAGAGTTCAGTCTGGCCAAGCCTCTCGTTTATCAATCCTTTTGCTGCCCTAAGAGTTGCTACGTGGCCAGGAGTACGGAACTCAGAACCAAAGTTCACTTTTTCTCCGGCAAGAGTTTTTTCCACAACATCTCCAAGCTTTTTTATGGTAAGGGCCCGGTCATTGTCCGGTATGCCTGTACGAGTATTTCTATGATTTACCCAGATAGAGAAAGAAGAACGTGAATCATATCTTAGGTCTCCTCCCCTTTCTACGGTGGTTCCAAGGGTACCGCTGCACTCATGTGCGGAACGAACCACATCCGCCATAAAAGGCAAATCCATCTTTTCACAGGCTACAGGATCCAGTGCCACACATATAAGCCCCCCGCCATCCTTGCGCATGATTTTTACATCTTCAGGTGTCACAGCCTGAGCAAGGATTGTAAGGTCTGTTTCGGCCTCTCTGCCTTCTGCATCAAAAAGTAGAAACATCTTACCCTGCCTTATGGCATCTATGGCCTTTACTATGTTATTGGTGTATCTTTGTTCACCTATCATTTTATCCCTCGCATTTGCCTGTTTTTTCCACTAATATGTTCACTTCATCTCCATCTTTTAAATGAAGCGTTTCCCGCAGGTTTACAGGAGCTATGATCTCCAACAGATTGGTTGGGTAATGTGTTCTTTCCGGAATAATAACTACACTCTTTATTCCGTTTATTTTTATTAAATAGCACTTCCCGGAACCGAAAGTACGTTTTCCGTCATTGAAACCCTGTATACATATTGGCTTTACACAATCCATTTGCTGGCGTATTGCAATACTTGTTTCATTCAGTTTTACATTCAGAGTTCCTGGAAAAGGTTGAAATCCAAGTTTTTCAGAGAACTGTGACATGTATCCATTTTGTGCGATGTAGTACTGTCCTTCACCAAGGCCTGCTATGACCTTACCATGCAGTTTAATATCTGCATCATCTTTGCAGAATATGAGTTGGTATTCAGCGTATTCTTTGCTCAGTAGATTCACGCCTTCGGGAGTGAGCATTATTTTCTGTCCGCCCGGAACTAATTGGCGTTCTATGTATTTGTCATCCTCAAGTTGTTTGAGTAGCCTTGCTGCTGTTTTGGAACTGGTTGTAGTATATTGCGCAAACTCAGCAGAAGATATCTTTATAAGGTTTTCAATAGCACCAAGTAGCGCTAATTTCTTTAAAGGTTCTGCAGCATACATCATAATAGTCACATCTCATATTAGAGACGAATCTCATATTTGAGAAGGCAAATAGATAAAGGTTTTGATGGAAGCTTTTTTTGTTATAAGTTAGTGAAAAACCGGGAGTAATTCCCAATCAATTGGTTATACATGCAAAAAAGAAGAACAGGAATGAGGTATAACCTCATTCTTCAACGATAGTGACTTTTTTCATCACGTCTTTTGCCTTAATTTTATTGACAACATCCATGCCCTCAATTACCTGGCCAAAAACCGTATGTACTCCATCAAGATGGGGCTGAGGTGAATGGGTGATGAAGAACTGGCTTCCACCAGTATCCTTGCCGGCATGTGCCATGGAAAGTGCTCCTTTTCCATGTTTGCGTGGGTTGCCTTTTGTCTCACACTTGATGGTGTATCCTGGTCCTCCCGTTCCGTTTCCCTTTGGACATCCTCCCTGGATGACGAAGTTAGGAATGACTCTGTGGAATGTCAGTCCATCGTAGAATCCCTGTTTAATGAGTTTTTCAAAGTTTTCTACAGTTTTAGGCGCATCCTTTTCGAACAATTCTAGAACAATGTTTCCTTTTTCGGTCTCAATGATAGCTTTCTTCATTATCCCACCTTATTTCAAGTGCTTAAAGGATGTGATTGATTTAAGGATTTCTATGATTACTTATTCGATCCTCTTATCACTATATTATTTGAATTGTTTATATTCCGTCTCAGCGTTCAATACTATTTAAGTCACAATATTTTTATAAAAAGACTTGTATAATATACTTGATGGATGATAGAGGTCAGATTGCCATGGACTTCCTGCTTGGAGTTTCATTGGTGCTCATTGCTATAGGTTTTACAGTGCAGTTTGTTCCAGGTATTTTTATCTCCGGCTCTGCAGGAGAGGAAAAGCTTGGTTATGCTGCATATCGGACTTCCTGCATCCTTGCCGAGGATCCCGGCTGGTGGTCCAATAGCACATCTAGTGGCACTGGTTGGGAAGAACATACTGGAAGTGTTCAACGTATCGGTCTTGCTGCAGATGATGATGTTAATTCAAGACTCACAGATACCCCAAATATGCTATCAAAGGAAAAACTAATTCAGTTCAAGCAATTATCTGAAACTGAGGTTGTGCGCAAGCTAGGGTTGTTTGATAGTGTCAAAGGCACACAGATGAATTACGAGTACAATATCTCTTTTCTGATGAATGGCCAGCCGTTGGTGTTAGATAACTACACTATGATAAGAGGCAAACCTTTGCGCCCTGATCAGAACATGGCAAAAATAATTCGTGTAGTGCTGTTAGAAACGGGCAATTTCTCTGTTTTCGATGGCAGGTCTCTTACTACGGATTCGAATAATTCAGGTCATGCAAATATAAATTTTGCCGGTCCGGCAACAGAGAATCTTACTATCCAGATAACAAATTTTAATTCCGGTTCTAATGCTATGTTTGTTAATGCTAGTATAAACGGCTCAACATTATCTTCTTCCGACTACACTGTACTAAGAAGACATCTTTATGGTAACTTCAGTTCATATTCAAGTTCAAGCACCTTGTTGAACAATGATAGTCTGCTCATTGATTTTAATAAAGACCTTTTCCTTTCTAATAAATCTTATCAGGTGAGGCTTAATTTCCATAATGTGACCTTTACTCAAAAGGGTTCACCATATTCCAGTTATGGAGATAACATTCAGAAGATATACGAATCTGCTCAGCTGGTAGTGGAGGTGTGGTGATGGACAATAGGGCTCAATTACAGACACTAGAAGGTCTTGGAGCTGCTTTACTTATCACAATGACTGTTGTGATCATCACACAAAGTGCCACAGTGATAACGCCCCAGCATGAAATGATGCTTGATGTACAGCTTGAACAAATGGCATACGATGTACTAACTTTGTTGGATGTTGCTCCGTCTTATGTAATGGGTGCCAATCTCACAGAATGTGTTGCGGGATGGAATATGAATCAAGCTACCATGAAACATAACAGCATGCCTCATTTGGATAGTGAACTCTCCTTTTTGTTGCCAGGACTTCTCTATAATGTGGATTTTTCTTATGTTAATAATAGCAACCTTGTTACAAAGAATGCTATTCTCAACGGTTATCCAACAGACGATGCTGTGGTTGCGCGTAGAACAGTCATGTTGACAAAGCCTCAGGTTGCTGAGGCCAATGGCGCGTGGGATATAGAATCCAATGAACTTCAAGTGGTGGAGGTGAGGCTCACAGTATGGCAGGTTTAAGAGACAACACCTCGGGACAATTGATCATCCTTTCTGGATTTGTACTCTGCATTTCGCTGGTAACTCTTGCAGTGCTGGTGAACCAGGCAATGATCACAGGTTTTCATTCATCGAACGCTGTTTTGGATTTCCCTAAACAGCAGATAAGGGATATTACATCTCAAACAAGGGAAAGTTGTGAGAGCATTACAAAACTTGCTCTTAACCAGAGTAACAATCAGAGTATAGAATACAATTACAATTCATTCTTTAATCAGTATAAACAACAGATGTCAATACTTTATGCAGCTCATGGAGAAGAAGTAACTCTTTCCCTCAGCAAAATGAACCTCACATCTATTGGAAGCAATTCTTCAGCTGGGGGTACTGTTTGGGTTAACATAACGTATAACAATGGCATGACCTACTACGCTTCCGAACCAGAGATTATTGAGGTGGGACCATGAGACATCTGTTCAAAAATGAGGATGCTATTTCTGTAACTATGGAATATATCATCTTTTCAATGTTATTCATTACTTTTTTCATTCTGTTATACGTGAGTTTCGGCGATATAGTGATGAATGGGCCGAAAGAAACAGTGATTCAGAATGATTTCAGTGACATTGGTAACATGATGAGCACTCTGGTAACAGACATGTACCTGATACTTCCGGAAAATGGTGTAATCGAATCTGATTATATGATACCTGCTGAAGTTGGCGGAGAAGCATATACTATAAATGCCAACCTTGCTATGACAGACCAAATATTTGAACTGGAGTCTGCATCAGGCGAGGAAACCAGCGTTACTATAAGCGGAATAGCAACTACAATACCCATCAATGGTACTGTTTCAAGTAGTACTATAAATCACAGGATCAGCTATGACTCAAGAAAATAGAAATGATGCTGCTGTTACCGAAACAGTAGGTTTTATTTTGATGTTCTCCATCGTGATATTGTCTATGAGCATGATTTACATATTAGGATATCCAATACTGCAGAAACATATTGAATCCAGTGTGTTTGAAAATGCCCAGCAAAGTTTCATTGTATTGCAAAGTGACATGAAAAGGGTTGCATTTGAGCAGGTGCCTGTGAAAACAATGAAGATCAAACTGCACTCTTCAACTCTGTCTATAGACGATAGTTCTTCAATATTGATCAACTATTTTTATGCTAATGGAACAAATCATTCTCTCTTCTACAACACAGGAGAGATTGAATTCACCAAAGATGAGAAGGTATTGACGTATGAAAATGGAGGAATATGGGCAAAACAGCCTCCCTCAGGAGCAATAATGGTATCAAAGCCCCCGATCTACACCAGCAAACTAAACAATGCCAACATGACAACCATCGGCGTGGTGAATATCAACGGCCACCGTTCAACGGGCGGTAATGGAATAACAAGTATAACTATGGAACACAACAGCAGTGATCTCATTACTCCTCAAGAGAAAGTGGATGTTACAGTTCAAATAAATAGTGTGTATGCCAACCAGTGGGCAAGATATCTTGAAGAAAATGGTTTTGATATAATTAGTTCCAGCTCATCAAGTGTATCTGCTCGTAGGGCTCAAACTTGGCTTATTATAGGTAGGCATGATGTAGATGTTTCAATAATGTGAACTTGAATATTATTTGGTATTTTCAGAACTACTTTATGTGTTATACTACTTTATGTGTTTTCGGTGATTAGCACCCGAATATCGATAGGTATTTATCTGAGTTGGCTTATCGTATATTCGATAGTTGCTATTTAAATAGTAATGACTTTCACAAAAGCACGGAGAGTAAGAAATATGGTAGCAGTAATCAATGTCAGTGAATGTGTAGGCTGTGGAACATGTATTGATGAGTGCCCTGCAGAGGCAATAACACTAAACGGTGAGAACATTGCAGTAGTAGATGCAAATGAGTGTCTGGACTGCGGTGCATGTGTTGATGTGTGCCCAACCAGTGCTATATCAATGGAATAAGTCTCTATTATTCCTCTATTTTTTGTATAGTATCCTTTATTTGAGGTTATAACATGGCAGAACCAATCAGAGCTGGAATCTTGGGTGCTACAGGAGCCGTCGGGCAGAGATTCATTCAGGCACTTGCTGACCACCCATGGTTTGAAATTACATCCCTCGCTGCATCCGATAAAAGCGCTGGCAAGAAGTACAAAAATGCAGCTAACTGGAGGCTGGATGTAAAACTTCCGGATAGTGTTGCAGATATGGAAATCGTACCTGTGGACCCTTCCAAGGTTGATGCAGATGTTGTTTTCTCTGCATTGCCTGCAGGTCTTGCAACTACTGTGGAAGCAGACTTTGCCAAAAATGGTTTTGCTGTGGCAAGCAATGCTTCTTCTCATCGTATGGAGAAAGATGTGCCTTTGGTAGTTCCCGAAGTCAATGCGGACCATCTTGGCCTCATTGAAGTACAGCAGGATAACAGGGGCTGGGATGGGTATATCATTACAAATCCGAACTGCTCCACAATTATGCTGGTAGCTACACTCAAACCTCTTATGAAATTTGGTATCCAGAATGTAACCGTAGCCACAATGCAGGCTATCTCTGGTGCAGGTTATGATGGTGTGCCTTCAATGGCTATTCTCGATAACGTGGTTCCATATATCGGCGGTGAAGAAGAAAAGATGGAGACTGAACCTCTCAAATTATTGGGTGAGTTCAATGGATCAGAGATCATAAATGCTGATTTCAAAATGAGTGCCTCGTGTAACAGGGTGCCTGTTATGGATGGCCACACAGAGTGTGTATGGATCTCCATGAGGGATAACCCAACTCCTGCACAGGTAAGGCAGGAATTCCTCAACTTCAATCCACATTTGGGAGACTTGCCCACTGAACCAGAGCAGGTGCTTATTGTAAGAGATGAGCCTGATAGGCCACAGCCTCGCCTTGACCGCAATATGGGTAGAGGAATGAGCGTCAGCGTAGGACGTATCAGAGAAGGTATACGCTATGTTCTGATGGGGCACAACACTGTTCGTGGAGCAGCTGGTGCTAGTGTGCTCAATGCTGAACTCCTGCATAAGCAAGGTAAGCTCTGAACGTAGAAACATCTAGTGAGAACTGATGCCGCGTCTGATATTATTCATCTTGACAGTTTTACTGGCAATGGGGATAATATCAGTTGCTGTTGCATCGGAAGTAAACACCATTTTTGAACTTGAATTAGTGCCACTATCGGAGATTGTCAATAATCCAACAGCATATGATAGTACTATGGCTTATCGCAAGATCAGCGTTATTGGAAATATATCTGAGATTGATAAACATCTAGTTACCATTAACCAGGATAATTATGAACTAAAAGTGGACAACACTAATGATCAGTTACTTGTAGGTTTTAATGTAGGAGATAGTATCAAGCTCACGGGCCAGTTTCTATATGATCCCATGGGTACTAGTATGTTTTATCCTAAATATACAATGCATTATCCTATCGTACAGATGGGTGAGGTAAACATAAGTGCTATTGTTTCCAATGCATCAGAGTTCAACGGGAAATATGTTACGGTGGCAGGCAATATAACTGAGATCAAGTCAACAATGGGGGGGTATATTGTTGATCTTTCAAGTCTGGATAGTGACCAAAGGATCCGCGTATATTACTATGGGTCAACTGATCTCAAGCCCGGTGAGATAGTAAGTGTAACTGGCCTTTTCAATGGTGGTGGCCTGCATAGTGAACAGATGGGTATAAAACGTCCTCCTTTGTCTATTAGTACATTCATACCCGGTTTTACGGGTCTTTGGACTTTGTTTATTCTTGGATTATTAGTTATATATATGAAGCATGAATGACTTAAAACCTCAAGATCATCATGTTAATTGCATTATCAGTTGGAGGGTCTATTCTTGCAAAGGACCTTAGTCCTGAGGGTTTCCGTGCCTATGCCGATATGCTCAAGGAGCTGTCGAAAGAACACAAAGTAATTGTTGTCGTCGGAGGAGGCGTTGCTGCCAGGGATTATATCCGGACTGCAAGAAGCTTGGGAGCTAATGAAGCCGCATCCGATTATATCGGTATATCCATAACCCGTTTGAATGCACAGCTACTTATTACTGCACTTGGAGATGATGCATATCCAGAGCCCCCTATAGATTACAAAGAAGCCTGGAAAGCTCTGTCCTCAGGCAAGATAGTTGTTATGGGAGGCGTAATTCCAGGACAGACCACTGATGCTGTAACTGCCATAGTTGCTGAATACCTTAAAGCTGATCTGATTGTTATTGCAACCTCTGTAGACGGAGTATATTCCGCTGATCCCAAGAAAGATCCTAATGCTGTCAAGTATGAAACGATGACTGCCAAAGAGCTTGTAAAAATAGTAATCTCTACTGAGATGAAGGCTGGTTCTCAATCACCTGTGGATCCTCTGGCAGCTAAGATCATAGAGCGTTGTAACATAAATACTATTGTCATGCACGGTGCCGATCCAAAGAACGTAGCAAATGTCATTATGCAGGAAAAGGAAGGCTCTGCATCTCAAAAAGGAGTTCATCTAGGTACACGTATAATTGGATAAACTTCTGTGGTCGTTATGAGACTCAGAATATTTCTTACAGTTTTTTTCTTTTTTATCACACTGGTCTTTCCTGCTGCGGCATCAGGGGAGGCTCGCATCATAGGCTTATATGCAAACGGAGATTTATGTGAAGTTACTATTGGATTTTCAGAGGATTTACGTAATGTAACTTTAAGATATGATCTGATGTCTAGTAATCAGCTGATCAATTCCAAAATACTTGAGTTTGGTAATGTGCATGCAGGAAATATTACCAGAATTGATTTGTGGGATGATGAGCTCGAAGAGAACACCTATGTTTTACGTGCACAGGTGTTTGTAAACGGAGCGCTTGCTGATAGCCAGCAGATCACATTTGTACATGGCAATGAAGCATTGCTGGAATTCAAAGTTGCAGGTTTCAACTCTGATAATAAGGGTTCAGTGGTTGTTATCAGTCCTACTAACGTCTATCGCCCTTCTGTAGTCGATCTAACCTTTGAGATCTTCAAGGCGAATGAGTTAGTTTATTCTGAGACCTTAGAGGATGTTTCTGTAATCCAGTCCATGGAGAAGAGCATAAAGTGGCCTATTTTGCTTGAGAATGAACGAGAGTATGTTACGGTGCTAAAAATACACAGTCATGAACCAGATATCACATCAGCTTACATTTCTACTTTTACTGCAGAGCAGGATGTAGAAATAATATCTGATGACGTAGAATTGGATGAGTATGGTGCAAGTATCACACTACAGGGTATGTCTCAGGTGCCTTTCTACGGGAAGGTAGGTATTAATTTGATGAACGGTGAGTCTAATATTTCCTTTTATGAAGAAACCGATGTTATCACATTAAACAAAGAGGACACTGTCGGCTTTCTCTGGGAAGATATTCCTGCAGGGAACTATACTGTGGAAATACTTGCAATTAATAATGAAGGCAGGACCCTTGATCGCTATGAGACTGCCGTGAGGATCACAGAATTGCCTGCAATCCCGACGGAACAAAATAAAGAGTTATCTGGTCTGAACATTGTTAACAGCATTGCAGTTTTCTTGACTGTTTTTCTCCTATTACGCATCAAAAGGTGATAAGATGCTTGATCTCATCATCAAGAATGCTACTCAACGCAAGGTGAGAACTACATTGACCATTTGTGGCATAGCACTGGGCATATTCGCTCTGGTGGTAATGGGAGCTATGTCCGAGAATTTTGGGCAGACATTTGAAAAGTCTATGAGCCTTACAAGCGACAAAATAAGGGTCTTTGCAGAAAGCGGTATTTTTGGCGGGGGTCTGAGCGAGCATAAAGTTTCAGATGTACGGCGTGTGGCAGGAGTCGAGGATGCCTATGGGGTGCTGGTCACATTGTTCGATGAAGACCAGTTCGGTATGAGTGGCAAGCAGGTCCTAGGAGTTCCACCGCGGAAATCGAGAAATGTACTAGAACCTGTGGAGCTCAAAGCGGGTAGATTCCTTACAGCGGGGGATACATACCAGGCAGTGGTGGGAAAGAACATTGCCGGTGAGTACGATCTGGATATAGGCAGTACCCTTGTATTAAATGAGAAAAGGTTCACAGTGGTGGGCATTATGGAATACACGGGTTCTATCTTTGACAGCTATGCTACTATTCCTCTTGATACGGCTCAAGATGTGTACAATGCTGAAAATTCCATCACATATATCTTCGCCCAGCCAGCACCAAGGGTAGATGCTGAACTTCTGTCAAAACGGATCGAGCTGAGTGTAAAAGGAGTAAACACAATTTCCCCCAATGAACTGAAGGAGCAGGCAGGGCAATCTTTGCTGATATTCAGCGTAGTGACCATAAGTTCTGCTATTCTTGCAGCTATTATAGGAGGGTTGAGTGTGATGAATACTATGCTCATGTCTGTTGCCGAAAGGACACGTGAGTTCGGTATTCTAAAGGCAATGGGCGCAGAGACAAAGGACATAATACTCCTTACTTTGGGAGAGGCTGCTCTTCTGGGTGTCATAGGGGGAATTATTGGAATCATTGCTGGAACTGCGGCAGCGTATGCTCTCAATTCATGGCTTGCAGCCAAAGGTATAATCTTGTTTACGGTAACTTACAGGCTACTTTTCATTGCTATGCTTTTTGCGACTCTTATAGGGATGGCATCAGGAGCCTACCCGGCTTATAGAGCAGCGAGTATGAGCCCCATGGAGGCTCTGAGGCATGGTTGAACAAATATTGCAAGTAGAAGATCTTTGCAAAACCTACATGCAAGGAAAGATCCTTGTAAATGCATTAAGGGGTGTCACTTTCAACGTTAAAAAGGGTGAACTTGTTGCTATTATGGGACCCAGCGGCTCAGGAAAATCTACTTTGATGGCTCTGGTGGGCTGTCTTGAAAAACCTACGAGTGGCAAGGTGGTGATAAATGGTATTGATATAACTGCTATTCCTGACAGGGAATTGCCCCAAATCAGGCGGGAAATGATAGGTTTTGTATTCCAACACTATAATTTGCTTCCTGCATTATCGGCTCTTGGAAATGTGGAGCTTGCTATGAGATTCTCAGGTATTACTAAAAAAGAGAGGCTTAAAAGAGCAGAAAAGCTGCTGCAGAGATTGGGACTTGAAAAACGTCTGCATCACAAGCCAAATGAACTTTCCGGAGGAGAACAGCAGAGGGTATCCATTGCAAGAGCTATTGCAAACAATCCTTCCGTAATTCTCGCGGATGAGCCTACTGGAGAGGTAGACAGTAGCACAAGAGACAAAATCATAGAGATTTTCGAGGAATTAAGTTTGCAAGGGCAGACTATCATTATAGTGACCCATGACCCGGAAGTTGCAAAGCACTGTGACAGAGTTATCCGTATAATGGATGGAACCCTGTCACAGGAGGAGAGAAGAAATAATCAGCAATATGCTACAAGGTAAGCAGTGTCTTCTGTTTTCTTCTCGGTTTCTGCAGTAGTTACTGAACCTATTTTGTTTCTTGATTCCTTCAAAGCTACCAGATTCATTTCAAGCTGTTGGATCTGCATCTTTGCCCTTAGTACCTTCTCATTTTCAGCCTTCAGTTTTTCCAACAGTTCTGCCTTCTTTTCTTCGCTAATGTTGGAATCAGAAATCTGTTTCTGATACTGCTGAGATACTAAAGCATACTTCTTGAACATTTCATGGAGGGTATCCAGGTTCTTTTCAAGATCAGTTATTGTCTTGTCCATGCCGATCGCTTCCTTCGTTTTTTGAATTTGTTTTATTACGGCTTATCTTTTCACTTAAGCTCTAGTTGAAAAAAGCAAAATATATTATATAAGGATTTCTATACAAAACAATATACTAATAGTCATAATGATGAGGTATTTGATGCTAGTAGCGTATAGAGCTCTAAATACTAAGAAAAAAAGTTAGAAAATAAGCTTGGATAGAGGATTTAGCAAACTCTATCCTAACTTTCACATAGTTGTAATATTGCAGCTTCTGGATGGGAATGTATTACTTCATCCAGTTGCCTTTTACAGTCTGTGGGGATATTCAGAGTAGTATCTTTTTCAATGAAGTCTATTATGGATTCGTTTTCTGTGAGTTCTATAACATCGAAGTCGTTTACCATTAACATTACTTCTAAAATTGACTTCCGAATTGAATCCTCATCCTCTTTTTGAGAGCTGATAACGGCTTTATCATGATGCTTGAGTTCAGCATGCGCTTTTTCAATTTCAGGAGCTAGAATCTCCATTCCTGCTTTCATAGCTCTGGATGCAGCAAGTACCTGAAGAAGCAGTATTTCATCAGACTCAAACATATCTCCTACTTCTCTCATAGCTGCTATGCATCCCTCTTCAGCAAGTATTACGGGATCTATGCCTTTATCTATCCCTTCTGTTACAGCTGAGTTAATTTCCTTTTCATCAAATTCCTTGATGGACTTCCTGATCCTGAAGAGAATATCGTCCTTTGTTTTTTCCATATTGGTTTTTAGCACAATACTACCTCCTGCATCCCTCTATGATTAAGCAGGAACATTGTAATATATTCGACAAAAACCAAGTTGTACTTAAATCTGTCGAGGGCTGAATGTTTATCAATAATCTATCCACTATATTATATAAAAAAAGAAAAATAATATGTACGAATCCACTATTAGTGAACAAAACAACATAAAATATAAAAAATTACTATCTTGTATCGGGAAAAAGGAATAAATTATTCCAAAGAGATAAATGAATGTCAATACCTGCAGCTGCAGGTACTACATTTTACATTGAAGATACTATTCTCGCAATATCGTCGCCCACATCGGATGTTGTTGACGTGCCACCCATATCATACGTCTTCACATTATTGTTAAGAATGTTCTTTTCAATAGCAGCAACAATTGCATCTGCAGCTTCTTTTTCTCCAAGCTGTTCCAGCATAAGTGAACCTGCCCAGATAGTAGCTATGGGGTTTACTTTATTTTGTCCCTTGTATTTGGGTGCAGAACCATGTATGGGCTCGAACATACTTGTACCCTCTGGGTTGATATTTCCTCCTGGGGCCAGTCCAAGTCCGCCCTGTACCATTGCACCAAGGTCTGTAATTATATCTCCAAACATGTTAGGAGTAACAACTACGTCAAACCACTCTGGATTTTTCACAAACCACATGGTGATGGCATCTACATAGTTAAAGTCCGTCGATATTTCCGGATAACTTGAAGCTATGTCCTGGAACTCACTTCTCCAAAATCCATATATATCAGAAAGTACATTTGCCTTGTCCACTGAAGATACATGCTTCTTCTTTTTCATAGCAAGGTCGAACGCGTATTTGATCACTCTTCGGGTACCTTCTTTTGAGATCATACCAATCTGGTAAGCAATTTCCTCGCTATCTGTCTCAATATCCAGGCCGAACTTCGCTGAATAAAGATTCCTTTTAACTTCCAGCAGGTTTTTACTAACACCCTTTTGGGCTTTTCCACCGATACCTATGTAAAAATCCTCGGTATTCTCTCTTACCACAGTAAAGTCAATGTCCTGTGGTGTTTTATCCTTTATAGGTGTCCATACACCTTCGAGCAATTTTATAGGCCTGAGGTTCACATATTGGTCGAAATAGAACCTTGCCGCCAGAAGAATTCCCTTTTCCAGAACTCCCGGTGCTACTCGAGGATCCCCTATGGAGCCAAGGTATATCACAGGGTAATTTGAAAGTTCTTTGAGAGTATCAAGGGAAATTAGTTCTCCTGTTTGCAGGTAGTGGTCAGCACCCATCGGAAATTCTATCCAATCAACATCAAATCCGAATTTCTCACCTGCAGTCTCTATTACTTTTCTTCCTTCGGCAATGATCTCTGGTCCTATCCCATCGCCAGGAATTACTGGAATCTTGTACTGAGTCATATTTATTCCTTTAAATCTAGATATTATTTTTTACTCTACCATCTTCTTGGCATACTCTATCAGGCCGCCAGAATTTACAATTCCTCTTACAAAATCTGGAAGTGGTGTGGCCTGATACTGTTCACCCTTTGTAATATTCTTTATGACTCCAGTGGCAAGGTCCACCTCAAGGGTATCTCCATCATCTATTCTGTCCGTGTCAGGGCATTCCATGAGTGGAACTCCTATGTTGATGGCATTCCTGAAAAATATACGTGCAAATGATTTTGCTATTACGCAGCCGATCTTTGTTCCTTTGAGGGCCAAAGGTGCATGTTCTCTCGAAGACCCACAGCCAAAATTGTTACCTGCAACAATTATATCATTCTCTTGCACTTTCTTGGGAAATTCTGGTCTTACTCCCTCGAAAGCATGTGCTGCAAGTTCTTTGGGTGTGTTCATTATAAGATACCTGCCCGGGATCACAGCATCGGTATCTACGTCATCACCAAATTTCCAAACTTTTCCTTTCATATTTATCACAGCCAGACATATACTAATATTTATGATTGTAATATTGCCAGATTTTGAACTGACATCAACTACCTAAATACAATAATCCTAAATAATACTAATGTAAGTGGATAATAGTGTATATTTTCTCTCAGAATTAAGTTTCATTGTTTTTTTCCTGTTTATGGGTGGGTAATGCAGTTGGTTCGTTACCACCGTGCCAGCTAAGTCGCGGTCGCATTCTTATCACATGAGCCGCTTCAGTGGTGTCATCAAGTATGAAAGCTATTCCTTGTTCCATTCCCATTTTTCGGATCGAATCGCCAATATCTTCCTTCATATAGTTTGGTCTGAAAGATTCAAGAGCATTGATATCTTCAGCTGCTGTTAGGCGGTGGCATATCAGTATGTCTGATTGTGAAGTAACTTCCGGGTCAAGGGCTGAAGGACGTTGTGTAGCAAGAATAAGCGAAAGCCCCGGTTGTCGGCCCTGCCGTAACCATTCATTGGTAAGTACTTCCGAAGCAAGAGTTTTGTTTCTGGTTGGTATAAATAAATGCGCTTCATCTATGAACATCCAGGTCATGGGTATGCCTGTATTATCATGTCCATTCCCCATTAATGTGCGTTCTTCGGATCTTCTTGCCTCTAAACGTTGGTAGTATATTTCCTTGCTGATATGCCCTACTATGGAAGCTCTGATATCCAGATCCTTAAGGGTACTGACATCCAATATAGCTGTGCAACCTCTGCGCACAAGATCATTTATATGAACTCCTTCTTCTGTAAAAACACCCCATGAAGATGCGGTTCTGATATAGTTTTCAGCAGCACTCTTTGTCACAATGTCAGTTCTTTCATCTTCCAATACCTTGTCCATTATAGCATCAAATGAAAAATTACTGTACATTGATCTGAGTTCTGCGATAACTCTAATTAGCAGTACTCCAAGAGGTGATACTTCATCTATTTTGAAGATCTTGCACCATGCATAGCCATCCATTGAATGGATAGGTATTGAAAATGGAATAACTTCTATGTTTTGTTCCTTGTACTTTTTTACACTGCCTAAAGGGACAAATATTTTGATATCGAATTCTTTTGGGGTCAGGGACCATTGCTTAAGTAAGCTTTCCTGTGGTTCATTGGCTTTTTTCATTGTCCAGAATATTCCCATTGTATCGATGACAAGAGACGCCATATTGTTCCTTATAGCATCCGGAAGCAATGTGAGTTCTTCTATAAGGGTACCCATTGTATAAGATTTTCCATATCCTCTTTTGCCACATATAAGAATACAATGCGGCCCAAGAGCATCCAATCCTACATAAGAACCAGCTGAGCCATCTAGTGCAAGATATCTCCCAAGATTTAGAAGTCCCTGTTCTTCTTTATTTCTTCTTCCAAGAACATATCGTTTTTTGGCAACGCCTGCTCCAAAAGTATCAGAGATAGAATCCATAGACGGAGAATATACTGCATTTATATATTTATTTTATCCTCTGGTATATTACCCAAGTAAGCTTCAAAACTATTGATAGAGACAAAAAATGACTTCTAAAGTAGAAGGGTCATTTTATATACACTCTCTTATCAAAAGGAGGTCATTTTGTTTATTCACTATACTCAATACCTTCAGTTTTCATATTTTATATGAATTCAGTTTAATTATACCTCTGGCTGCAAGCAGTCCCGTTGCTGCAGAGTTTACCAAGTCCCTGGAAAGACCAGTGCCATCCCCTGCAGCAAATAATCCTTTTACACTTGTTTGCATATTATTGTCTACGGATACTTCCATTGCATAAAGTTTTACTTCGGGTGCATACAGGAGCGTAGAGTCAGAGTTGACTCCGGGAATGATCATATTAAGGGTGTCCAGGCCTTCTATTATATCCATAACTATCCGGTGAGGCAGAGCCATGGAAATATCGCCGGGAGTTATATCCTTTAGGGTATTCCTTACATTATTTTTTGCAATCCTTGCTTCAGTGGAGCGGCGTCCTCTACGCAAATCTCCCATTCTCTGCAATACTGGTTTCCCTCCTCCAATGGTAGTAGCCAGTTTTGCCACTGATTTTGCGTACTTGATTGTGTTTTCCATCGGATGTGTTAATTCCACATGTACCAGAAAAGCAAAATTTGTGTTATCTGAACTCATAGTATGCATGGAATGTCCATTTGTAGCGATGAATCCCTGATAATTTTCTTTCACAACAAATCCATGTTCATTGGTGCAAAAAGTTCGCACAAAATCATCATATCTGGAAGTACGGATGTGGAATTTAGGGTCATGGTTTATGCTGGTTACCGGGTCCATTATTATTGCAGGGACCTCTACCCTTACTCCAATATCAACTCCACTAAAACCTGCCTTTATAGAATGCTCGGCCACCAGCTGGCTCACCCATTCACAGCCAACTCTTCCTGGGCAAAGTAATACATTTTTTGAAGTGATGTGCGTTCCATCCTCAAGTATTACTCCTTTGCATGTAGAATCTATAATTATTAGATTGTCAACCCTTGTTCTTAGCATAAAGCGAATGCCTTTGATATCAAGATCATGCTTGAATCGTGAAATGACCTCTTTCGCGTCATCTGATCCTATATGCCTCTGCCTTATTTCTATGAACTTGGCACCCACTGATGCTGCCCTACGCTGCAACATCTCAACTTCTTGTTGATCTGGCATGGAAATCTCGGTTGTGGCACCATATCCCAAAAATATCTCATCAACCTCTTCTACAAGTTTCCAAGCCTCGTTCTCATCATTTGTGAAAGCAGACAGGTCCCCGCCAATATCTGGTCTGAGGTTCAGAGTGCCATCAGAATAAGTTCCTGCACCGCCGACTCCGCACATAATATCGCAAGGTATACAGTGAGTGCATTTCATCTCAGGTTCCAGGGAGCAGTGCCTGTCTTTCACATCGCTTCCCATGTCTATAATCAGTACGTTCAATTTATGGTCGGCAAGTTCTCTGGCAGCAAACATGCCTGCAGGGCCTGCCCCTACTATGATTACATCATATTCAGGCCTGTTAAAAGAAGAGGTCATGCACATCATCCTTTCAAATATGAACAATGTGCAGTATGTTTTCTCAAGATAAAATCTTATCCAGTTGTTTAAGTTTTCTTGCGAGAGATATTTCTTGGGCGATCCGTCTTCCTGTTGAAAGCCCAGGTTCTATGAAGTCTGAATATGGAGAACCTCCCGGATAAAGATTAGTGCCTGCGACTATACGGGCAGATATCTCAAAGACCTTTATCTCAAGTTTATCCGTGAATACTGTTTCAAGGCAGAAGGGGCCTATCATGCCGTCAAACAGTTTTAATGATTGTTCCACCACTCTTTCTCCAAGTTCGAATATGAGAGGGAGCAATGACTCTCTTGCAACGAGTGGAACATTTCCTGTGACCACGTATGTAGGGTGGATTCCAGCATCTTCAAGCTCCCGTGGGGAACCCAGCCTGAAGATCTCATCCGCATTTGATTCTACTCGCCTGTCCATGCTTAACATTTCCAGAACACCTGTGCTTAGGGCATAGCCTTCTGTCTTCAGGGGTGAGTAGAAGAAATGAAGGTAATACCTTGTGCCTACTATGAATTCCTGAATATTGTACTTCTGGGTCTGATCCACATTTTCTAGGAACTCCTGATAGTTCTTAGCAACAAAAAAACCACGCCCTCCTTTAGCTCCATGGTATTTTACCATAACAGGCCCGTTTATTTCTTCGGGCTTAACTAATTTGGGCATGTGGATTCGCGCACCTTCTAGCCATTCTCTTTCTTTATTCCTGTCAGATTCCCATTCGAGCACATTCCTGTTACCAAAAGTTGGAACCGGGAACTCCATGAATTTCTCTGTACCAAGGTATTCCACAAAAGAACCATGTGGCACAACGATAGCATTCTTCTTCACAAGCTGTTCCGCTATTCTTGGAATTTCCTGGTAGTTATCTACTACAATGAACTCGTCTGGCTTTGCTTTAGGGAAAGCATTATAAAATTTAGGTGGTTTGCCGACGCAGATACCAATAGTCTTGAAACCTTCCTTTCTTGCACCGTCGAATATCTGAAGGCTCGAGTGAGAGCATACAGTTGCAATTGCAAGATTATCCAGATCATAGGTTTCGATGATTTTCATGATTTGGTTTTTTTCTATCATTGTTGTGCCCCAAAAAGTTACATTATATTGTTCTATCTATTTTTTAAGTTTGCGGAATAATTCGATAACTGCGAATTGTTTGGTAGTTTACGGAAAAGTTATGAAGTTCGTGGCTAATATAGTAAAATATGGAAAAAACAGAGGATGAAAACAATAATTCCGATAAAGTATTGGTCTTACCTCTAAATGAGGATTCAAAAAAAGTGACACAAGCCCTCTCTAATGAAAAAGCTCTTAAAATGTTAGAGATGCTGGCAGACAAACCCATGTCTGCTACTACTTTATCTGAAAAGATGGGTTTGCCTCTTACTACTATCAAATATAATCTTGATAGTCTTATCGAAGCTGATCTCATAAAAGTAAAAGAGACGAAGTGGAGTCAAAAAGGCCGTGAGATCAAAATCTATGAGCCAGTGCAGAAACTCATAGTAGTAGTTCCAGGAACGAAGAATGTTGACCGATCATCTATAATGGGTATGCTGAAAAAATACCTAGGCCTTTTCATAGGCGCTGTATTTGCTGCAACTGGTATAGAATATCTTACACGTCGCATGGGTTTCTATTCTTCTTCAAATTATTCTCCTGTGGTTCTTGAAGAAGCTGCTATGAAATCCAGTGAATATGCTGGATTCGCTAATGAAAGCCTTGAATATGGTGCTAATGCATTTGATCAGGCGAATGCATCCGGTGGAGCCTCCCCAATGTCGGCCAGTACAATATCTAATGATACTGCTAGAAATGTTGTGTCAGATCAGATTGTGAATGCGACTTCTTCAATCTCTCCTGCCGAAGGCTTGACCACGCCCTACGTGGATATGGCAGGAATGAATGCTACAGATATGAATGCAACCATTTCACCTGTACAGTATCCAACATCTGGAGACGTAACGTCTCTTACAGGTACCACTCCGGGTCTTATTCCCCCTGATTTTTTAGCGCATGTAAGCGTTTGGTTCTTCTTTGGCTGTATGTTTGTCATATTATTCATGCTAATAAGGGAAATATATTATAGAAAAAAGTCTCTATGAGTGTTTGTGAGACTGAATGAGGGTTGCACTTAAGATCGCATATGTGGGAACAGGCTATCATGGATCACAGATCCAGCCGGATGTTGCTACCATTGAAGGAGAGCTCTTTAATGCCTTAAAAGAGCTGGAAATAATTGATGATCCAAAAATAGCATCTTTCCAGAGCTCTGGCAGGACAGATGCTGGTGTCCATGCAAGAGGACAGGTGGTTGCATTTAATACTGATAAGCCGAACCTTGCTATTCCAAGGGTGATTAATTCTAAATTACCCAATTCTATTTGGGCATGGGCACATGCAGAAGTTCCGGATTATTTTGATCCAAGAAGAGATGCAAGCAGTAGGTTATATCGATATATCCTGAGTGGAGAACAGTATGATATCTCACGTATCAGGTCTGCTTCAAAGATCCTGGTTGGGGGACATGATTTTTCCAATTTTTGCAGCAAAGACGAGGATAAAGGCACAGTTCGTGATGTGAAAAGGATTGATGTCAGAGTAAGCGGAATGCTGACAAAGATAGATGTGGAAGCAAACAGTTTTCTTTGGAACATGGTGCGAAAAATGGTTACTGCCCTTACAATGGTGGGAAGTCGTGTAAGGGATGAGTCATGGCTTAAACAGATGCTTGATCCTGAATCCTATGAAGAAGGACTGGAACCGGCTCAATCTTATGGTCTCACTTTGATGGAAGTAAAATATCCAATGGAGATCCCTTGGATAGAAGATACATACTCACTGCGCAGAGCCTCTGAGAAAGTACAGGAATATCTTGTAAGACATCGAGTCATGGCTGAAGTAATGCAAGAACTTGTGCCAAAAGAATGAGGTTCTTATCCTACGGAATTATCGCACAGCTGTGCTCTTGATGGTTAAATGACGAAAAATATTTTATCATCCATTAAAATCAATGATGTAGATATACCTTATGAGGTAATATCCAGAAAGATCAAGTATCCCAGACTGGAGTACCGGCATGGTCATCTTAAACTTATAGTACCTGCCGGTTTTAAAGAGCATGAAAAGCTGGTTAATAAACACAAAACATGGGTATACCGAAGATTTGTTGCTCATAAGCAGAGGGTTTTATTTACTGCTGATTTTGAACTTCATTCAGGAAGGACTGAAGGGCAATTGCAAGAATATGTTGAGTCATTAATAGTTCCTATTGGAAATGAACTAGGTGTGTTTCCTAGGAAGGTGGCATTCAGACAGATGCGCACTAAATGGGGTAGCTGTAGTTCAAAAGGGAACATCAATCTGAATACCCATTTGAAATATTTGCCTGAAAAGCTGATAGAGTATGTTGTATTCCATGAGATGGTACATTTAATAGAAATGAATCACGGACCCAGGTTTAAGAAAATAGTGCAGGCAAAATTCCATGAGCACAAAACTCTTGAAAAACAGCTTCATGGATACTGGCTTGCGATTTCAGAGAAATATGCTGTTTAAGGAATAATAAAAAAGATCACGGTTTCTATGACCGTGTCTTAGGCTCCTTCATATCCTAGTTCTTTGGCTTTAGCATAACATGAAGCTGCTTCGGTATATTTTCCAGCTTGGTCAAGAGCTATGCCTTTATTATACCAGGCTAAAGCGTAATTCGGATTAATTTCAATAGCTTTGTCATATGCTTGTATAGCCGAGTCAGTTTGTCCCATCTCTCTTAGTGCATTTCCTTTGCTATACCATGCATCGAAATGTTGAGGATTTATTTCTATAACCTTCTCAAACACTTGATTTGCTTCGTCATATTCTTCCATTTCATACAGTGCATATCCTTTGTGCATCCGGATTGAGGTACTTTGAGAATTGATCTCTATAGCCTTATCATATGCTGCTATTGCTTCATCGTATTCGCCCATTCTACGGAGTGCAGTGCCTTTCCTATCCCATACTTCAGCATCTTCTGGTTCTAATTCAATGGCTTTATCATATGCAATGACAGCATTTTCATATTCTGTCATTCCATAATAAGCTGTAGCTTTATTTTTCCAGGCTTCTGCATACTGAGGGTCTATCTCTGTAGCTTTATTGTAACTTTGTATTGCTTCGTCATATTCCTTCATGTCGTAGAGGCCATTTCCTTTGTAATTCCAGGCCTCAGCGTCCAGAGGATCAATTTTTGTGGCATTATTAAATGCATTGGTAGCTTCCTCAGATTTCCCCATTTTATTAAGGGCATATCCTTTGTAGCTCCATGCTTTTGCATCCTTTGGATCAATCTTTATAGCTTGGTTACATACCCGGATCGCTTCCTCAAATCTTTCCATTTGATTTAGGACATAAGCTTTGTTATCCAAAGCTTTGGTATATTGCGGATCTATTTCAATGGCTTTGTTGAAAGCTGTCAATGCTTCGTAGTAACTACCAAGTTCACTGTATGACAAGCCTTTATAATTCCATGTTCTTGCGTCTTTTGAATTAATTTCTATTGCTCTATCAAATGCCTGAATAGCTTCTTGGTATCTGCCCATATTAAAGAAGGTATATCCTTTATTGTACCAGGCTGTGGCAAACCGTGGCTCGAGTTCTGTGGATTTATTATATGCTTGTATGGCCTCTTCGTGTTTTCCCAAATAGTAAAGTGCAATACCTTTGTTATACCAAGCAAATCCATCCAAGGGCTCTATTTCTATGATTTTGTCATAGGTCTGTATTGCTTCTTCATATCTTCCTATCTTGCGGAGTACAATCCCCTTTTCACTTAAATACTCGGCATTGTTTGGTTTAAGTTGGATGGCTTTATCAAATGCTTGTATAGCTTCTTCATTTTTTCCAATTTCAGCAAGTGCAATACCTTTGTTAAGCCAAGCTTCATCATTTTGAGGATCTAATTCAATGGATTTATTGAATGCCTGTATTGCTTCGGTGTATTTCCCGTCTTCAACAAGGTCTTTGCCCTTTTCATTCCAACTGTCTGATTCATCAGTTCCAATACATCCTGCACAGAAAACCGTAATAAATACTAGACTCAGAATGATATATTTTTTATTCACTACCATTTTTCCTCCGGTTATTGCCATTGCTTGATAAAAGGTAGAAGTTTTTTGAAATTAAGTCTTTCTATTTAGAAACAAGTTTGATAACCTAGTCTCTAACACTCTCATTATTCTCTATGTATGTACAATAACTTTGTACTACCGATATTAACTAGCAAAAATGGTATATAAATAAATATGTATAAATCTTGTTTTATCAATTGAGTAGATTTTCTATTGCTCCTTATATAGTACTGTAATCCTCCTTGTAAGGCTTCTATGTACTCTCTGTCTATATTCATCAAATATCTTGAACCCTGCATTTTTTGCAAATTCGGTTATATCCATTTCAGAGACTACTATGGCAAGTTTACCCTTTCGAAGTAATCTGTACATTTCTCTAAAGGAACCGGCATAAAGATGATATAGTGATTCAGCTCTGATTGCTGCAGAACGTCCATAAGGAGGATCTGTAACTATAGCATCTACAGATTCATCTTTAAGGGGAACGGTACATGCATCACCTACAATGATATTGTAGTATCCTCCAAAGGACTGTAGGTTCATCTGTGCACCCGAAGCTATCATGGAACGTACTTCAATGCCTATTACTTTGGACCCTACGATTTCTCCTTCTACAAGGATGCCAGCTGTACCACAGAATGGGTCAAATAACACTTCATTGTCTTTAACTCTGGAAATGTTCACAAGTGTCCGAGCTACTCTGGGCATAAGCACACCAGGATAGAAAAAAGGTTTTTTATGGGGCAACCTCTCCTCATAAGCACTTCTGTTTACAGATGCCACTACAGGCCCAAAGATACATTTCTCTCCTAGGATCAGTCTGAATTGGACATCTGGTGTCTTAAGGTTTGCACGAAATCCTTTTCTGAAGATCTTGCCTCCAACATGTCCCTCTATGAACTCTCTTTCAAAGTCACAATAATGCTTGATCTTCTTGGCTCGTACCACAAATGTCTGTTCTGGTGCAATATGCATTGAATAATCAACATTTTCTGCCATTTCTAATATGTCATTTGCCGAAGTCTCACACATAGCTGCAACTCTTATTATATGGTGTGACATAGCAAGCCTCTCTGCTACATGCAGCAAGCGAGGTTCGATCTCATCGATAGTACCATTAATCCTCACAACAAGGCATTGGTCGAATATTTCATGTTCCTTGAAATCCAACCCTGCTATTTCCATGCAAGCATAAGCTTCCATGATTGGGAGTGAATCATGCTCCCCAGAAAGTTCAAAAGCGTACAGCATAACAGTTGCATAGAGAATCCCTTTGGTATTAAAAGGCTGCTATTAACTTTTTAATTATGTTCTTATGTGATATTTTCTTAATCTGAAATTTCTAAAGCAAAGAACTATTTACTATAACTATATTGAAATCCCCTAATGTCAAAACCCCTTTATCTTGGTGAAATGCTGCTTCACTGGTGCAGAAAATGTAATGTGCCAGTGTTGGGTAAGGAATGTGCATGTGGTAATCGTACTGAATCAGTGACAGTAACTCCTCCAGGGGATATACGTCCTGCCTTTGAATATGATATAGAACTTATTAACGCAGTTTCTCTGCAGCAGTTCAATGCTCCTCTTATATCTGACGAAAGGGTAGTGGTACTTAACAAAGCTCCTTATGATGATCGTATGGATGAGATCATTGTAGATGGTGAGGTGTTAGGAAGTATCAGGTTTGAGCTTGATTCTCTTAAATGGGTGCTTCTCCTGCGTGTGGAAGGTGCAAGACGTCTTTTCCAGAACAAATCTCTGTCTGTCATGAAAGGCTGGGTTACTCTGGAAGAAGGTGCAGTAAAGTTCATACTGGGCGGTGCTAACCTCCTGGCTCCAGGTGTGCTGGATGCAGATCCCGATATTCAGGAGAAGGATGAAGTAGTTGTTCTTAATCCCAGTGGCAAGGTAGTAGCTACCGGTCGGGCTCGTATGAATGGCAAATTAATGAGGGAACGCCCAAAGGGTGTGGCAGTAAAGATAAGGGATAAGGAAGAGCCACGTGACCTAACTGTACTGCAGGGTGGGCAAACCTGGAAAGAAGTTGTCAAAGCCAACAAAAAGTTCATGGAAGAATTCATAGGTCGCTCTCATAAGTTCATTAATAATGTCTCATCAAGTATGACTAAACCAGTGACCGTTTCGTATTCGGGTGGTAAGGACAGTCTTGCAGTGTTGCAGCTTGTAAGCGAGTGCCTTGAAGATTTTGATGTCCTTTTTGCTGACACAGGTATTGAGTTTCCGGAAACTGTTCTCAATGCTCAGGAAGTCTCTAGGTTATACGGCAAACCTCTTAGGTCCATAAGTTCAGGCAATGCTTTCTGGGAGTCAGTGGATAGTTTTGGTCCTCCAAGTGTGGAAATGCGCTGGTGCTGCAAAGTATGCAAATTAGGTCCCATTACTCAGCTTATTGAGGGGAACTATGAAGAGGGCTGTTTGACATTCATAGGGCAGCGCAAGTATGAATCGGACACCAGGGCAAAAAGTGAAAGGGTCTGGAAGAACCCATGGGTTGGAAATCAGGTTGGTGCAGCTCCTATTCAAGATTGGACCGCTATGCATGTATGGTTATATATTTTCATGCATGATCTGCCTTATAATCCTCTTTACGGGAAAGGATTTGATAGGATCGGCTGCTGGCTTTGTCCTTCATGTTCTGTAGCTGATCTTCATCGCCTGCGAGAAACACATCCGGAGTTTGCTGCAAAGCTGGAAAAATATCTGATTGGATATGCTCTGAGTTCGGGGCTTTCTCAGGAATGGGTTGAACATGGGATGTGGAGGTGGAAGAAGCTGCCGCCAAGACTTCAGGAGATTGCAAAGGCAAAAGGCATTCCGACGGTTCCCAAGGTTGATGTCAATAACAAACTGGAGTTTACAGTAACATCTGGTTATCGCCCTTGTAAGCAGGGAGGTGTATCTGCAGAAGGCAGTTTTGGTAAACCTATAGATCTTGAAAAAATAGAGACTTCAAGGATGCTTGAAGCCGTAGGCAGGGTAGCATTCATGGAGGGTGTTGCTTCTATATTTCAGGGAGAGGACAGTGCCCAGGTATTTGCTTCCGGTACAGTAACAGCTCGCAGCGATACTGAAAAGCAGGTCCGTCAACTGATAGAGTCTGTAGAGTTATCTATACAAAGGGCTCTCCACTGTAGCGGCTGCGGTGTTTGCATAGGTAAATGTCCACATGATGTGATCACGATAAAGAATGGCATCGCTTTAATTGGTGATAAGTGTGTGCACTGCGGAAAATGTATAAAGGTCTGTCCGGTAGTGAAATTTGGTTAAGCTCAAGTAATTTCCATTTTCTCCTTTTTTCTCAACCATAACATTTATACATGATATACGCTAACCTTTGACGGTGATTTTTTGGTAAAAAGGGCACTGCTAAGCGTTTCTGACAAGGCTGGAATTGTAGAGTTTGCTCGAGGGCTTGCAGCCCTTGGTGTGGAATTGATCTCCACAGGTGGCACTGCACGGATTTTACGCGATTCAGGAATAGAAGTGAAGGATGTTTCTGATGTCACGGGTTTTCCTGAGATGATGGATGGCAGGGTCAAAACATTACATCCCAAGATACATGGTGCTATATTGTGCAACAGGCACAACCCAGGTCATATAGAGCAGGCACATGATGCAGGAATCGAGCTTATTGATCTTGTAGCTGTAAACCTATATCCTTTTGAGATCACAGTGGTAAAAGAAGGGGTTTTGCTAGAGGAGGCCATTGAGAATATTGATATTGGTGGTCCTACTCTATTGCGCGCTGCAGCTAAAAACTTCAACTCTGTAACTGTTGTGTGTGATCCGAACGATTATGGTCATGTTCTTAAAGAGATCAGGTCGACAGGAGTAGTTTCAGACAAACTGCGTAAACAACTTGCTGTGAAGGCTTTCAGGCACACTGCAGGTTATGATGCAACTATTGATACATATCTGAGCAAGGAATTAGCTTCTGAAGAGGTCATACACCTTAACTTTACTGGCGGTATGGAACTGCGTTATGGCGAGAACTGGCATCAAAAAGCTAAGTTCTTCAAGGAACCAGGTGTAAAAGGGCCATCTCTTGCCAATGCCAGGCAATTGCATGGAAAGGAACTATCCTATAACAATTACGTAGATGCCGATAACGCATTGCTGACCATAAAAGATCTTCATGCTGAAAAACCCGCAGTAGTAATTGTGAAGCATAATAATCCATGTGGACTTGCTACAGGTGACACTCTTCTACAAGCTCTGAGTGCGGCATGGGATGGAGATCCTATCTCTGCATATGGAAGCATTGTATGTAGTAACAAAGTATTTGATCTGCAATCAGCAAAGTTCCTGGAAGGCAAGTTCGTTGAAATAATCCTGTCCCCAGGTTTTGATCATGATGCTCTTGAATATCTCAAGAAAAAGAGTTCCAATCTAAGATTGCTTGAACTTCCTCAGTTAAATGATGCATTTGATGTTGATCATACTTATAAATATGTAGTTGGTGGTTTGTTAAAACAGTCACGAGATGTGGGTCTGTATGAGAAATGGGACTGTGTAACAGAAAAACCGTTCCCAGAATCTATGCGCTCTCTTTCCGAGTTTTGTATAAGTGCTTGTAAGAGCACAAAATCAAACTCTATTACTCTCGCTTATGAGTACCAGAAGGGCTGTTACATGATGCTTGCCATGGGTGCAGGTCAACCCAATAGGGTAGATTCAATCAGAAAACTTGCTGCTACTAAGGCAAGGGAGAACCTGAAGGTAATATATGATAGGGAAAGTCCGATAGTAGATTTTGATGAATATTGTAGGAATGTACTCTCAAAATGTGTAATGGCTTCAGATGCATTTTTCCCATTTGATGACAGCATTGTTCATGCTGCTGAGAATGGTATAATGTATGTAGTCTCTCCTGGAGGTTCTATCCGGGACGCTGAAGTCATAAGCACTGCAAATAAAATGGGAGTTTCTTTGGTATTCACCGGTATGCGCCACTTCTTACATTGATTCCTTTTTTTTTAAAGAGGTGACTCCGACTATTTAAAATATTCACATATGATATATTTATAACTGATATTGTTTATTGATTATATTGGTAGTATATATTTATTGAATACCTTTACATCATTGAATATATTATATCCCTAAAATTTATCTCAATGTTCAATTACGAGTGATCACTATGAAATCCAAAGGTCTGTTGAGTTTGCTTACTTTCTCAGAAAAAAGAAGAGATCTCCTTCTTTTTCTTCTCGAGCAACCGTCAACTCTCACTAATATACGTAAGAAGTTCGATGTATCTTCTCCGGAGATTGCTCCACGGATAAGGGAGATGGAGTCTGCTAATCTTATGTACAAAGACCCATCTACTAAGATGTATACACTGACGACTACTGGCAAGATAATTGCCAAGTCTTTTAGGCCATTTGTTGACATGGTAGATTTAATTGAGAAAAATGAGGATTTTTGGAATGATCATGATCTATCTGGAATACCTGATCACCTTCTAGACAGGTTAGCAGATCTCAAAGACTGCGATTTTTATATAGACAAGCTTGAGAATGTTTATACTTCTCATAAATCATTTCTTGAAACAATTGAACAATCCCATACTATCAAAGGTGTGTCTCCTGTTTTCTTCTCGACGTACCCTCAATTTTTCAAGCATCTTGCGGAAAAGGATGTTCCTACTTCTCTTCTACTTACAGATAGTATTTATGAAGTGGTCAAAACTGACTATGCAGAAGATTTGAAAACATTTAACGATGGGAAATTTACTGATCTATATTTGATTGATGGTGCAAAGGTAGCTTTTGTGGTGACAGATGTTTTCTTTTCGATGTCTCTGTTCTTTAAATCGGGAAATTACGACCCTCGCACAGACCTCATTTGCTTTGACAAAAAAGGTATTCAATGGGGAAATGATTTATTCGATTATTATTTTGCACAAGCAAAAAAAATATAAAGCTCTATTTATATCAAAGTTGCAACTGCTGCTCTTAGATATATGATAGATGCTGCTTCCCCATCAACTAAAAATAGTCTCTCTATTTTCCCCAGTGGGGTTTCATTTTCTCTATTTTTTGTTAATCTAAATATATAGATTAATCCTATGATTAAACTGTAGATTACTACTACAGGTTCGAATGCTAGTAAATGCATTATTATAGCGCTTATCAGCAATAAGTGAGATCCAATATGCAGGGTTAACAGTAATCTTCGAGTATTCTTTTCTCCAAGGCTTACGGGTAATGTTTTGATGCCTGCCATGAGGTCTCCTTTTACATCCTTAAAGTCATATATAGTCGAGTTTATGAAGAGTTTGGATCCATAATAAAAGAATACTAATAACACTGGCAGAATACTTTCAAGCCCCACTCCGGCAATGCTTGCAATGAAAGTGCCCCATGTGATCCCGACTACAAGATTCTTTACTCCTAAACCACCTTTTAACTTAAGCTTAATTCTCCCTATATTGAGTCCTTTGCTGTACAGATATCCAGCTACAAGCGGCATCAAGGCTATTAGCAGTAAACCACTTGAATTGAGGATATAACATCCAACAATAAATGTAATCAAACAGACAAATAGAGCTAACTTTTTGTTTGCTCCTTTGAGTTCTGATCTGTTGATAGCATCTTCAGCTGGTTCGAGTGCACGGTCAAGAGTATATACTGCATATACAATAAGCCCTCCAGCTAAACAGTTCAGGATATTCATAGTTCCAAGCAGCAGTAATGATGCAATGTATATGCGTAATGCTCCTGATAACGATACCAGCACAGAACTATTTAGAAGGTTTATTGTAGGAAAAAGATTTTTATATAGGTCTGTGCTTAAAATTATCTTGCTAATATAGTTGTGATTTAGATTGTTGTTTGCGTTCATACGCAATTTAGTTTTACTTAGGTATCCTTATTAGTAACTCAATATAATCATATATGTATGGTTTACTTTGTAATTTGCGACTACTGCTAAGGGATTTTCAACTCTTTGTATTTATATATCCACTGACTTTCTAAATGGCATTTTTATCTTCTTTATTATATGGTACAAATTCTCTTTAATACCCTATGTCCGCTTTTGCATAAAAAAAGTGATATAAGTACTCGGTTTAGTAATTATTAGTTGCATTCATCTCAAGTAAAGTTTACTTGTTTTGTTTGTTTTTAAAAAAAGCTGACTTGTATCTTCTGCTTCTTGTAAACATTGTTCATCTAATTGTACTTCAACATGGGTCCTATTATACTTCTCATTTTGTACAACTTTTTACTATGGCAGCTTATTAATATATATTAATGACATTTACGTAAGCATGGTAGAATCTAAAAAACCTTTACTGCTTATGATTCTTGATGGGTGGGGCTATGACCCAGAGCTCAGAGGAAATGCTATTCTGGCTGCAAAAACACCGGTTCTGGATTCTCTTTTGGAAACATATCCTTCTACTTTTCTTGAAGCGTCAGGGGAAAGTGTTGGGCTTCCTGCAGGCCAGATGGGCAATTCTGAAGTAGGGCATCTCAACATTGGTGCAGGGAGGATTGTTTATCAGGATCTGACACGAATTAATAGATCTATTGAAAGTGGTGAGATTTTTAACAATCCAGTACTTCTTGATGCAATTGAAAATGTTAAGAAAAATGGTTCTAACCTGCATTTAATGGGTCTTTTTTCGTATGGGGGAGTACATAGCCACATGACCCACTTAAAAGGTCTTATAAAAGTTGCCGAAAACCAAGGATTATCCAAGGTTTATATTCATGCTTTTCTTGATGGTAGGGATGTGCCCCCCAAGCAGGCTCTTTGCGATATGGAAGAGTTTCAGCGAATGTATTCTAAAAGAAAGAATGCTGTCATTGCTACTGTTTCAGGAAGATACTATGCTATGGACAGAGATAAGCGCTGGGATAGGGTAAAACTTGCTTATGATGCGTTAGTCTTAGGTGAAGGTCTCAGATCTAAAGATCCTGTTTCTGCAATCAAAGATGCATACGATAGAGGCGAAAATGATGAGTTCGTCAAGCCCACAGTAATTCTAGATGAAAGTGGTCAACCTCTTGTTACTATTAAGGACAACGATTCTGTAATTTTCTTCAATTTCAGGCCGGATAGAGCACGCCAGCTTACTTATTGTTTTGTAGACGAGTGTTTTGAAGGGTTTGAAAGAAATCTTCATCCAAATGTTTATTATGTATGCATGTCCGAATATGATGAAAAACTAGATATTCCCCTTGTTTTTCCAACAGAGTTAATAGATAGTACTTTGGGGCAGGTTCTCAGCAATCATGGTCTGAAACAATTAAGAATAGCTGAGACTGAAAAATATGCTCATGTTACTTTTTTCCTCAATGGGGGTGTCGAGCAGCAGAATGCTGGTGAGGACAGATTGCTTGTCCCATCACCTAAGGTAGCTACCTATGATCTTAAACCACAAATGAGTGCTTATGAGGTTACTGATAAGCTTGTGGAACAAATCAAATCGGGATCTTATGATGTAATAATAGTCAACTATGCCAACATGGACATGGTGGGCCATACGGGTCTCTTTGATGCTGCCGTAGAAGCGGTGCAAACTGTTGATACTTGTGTAGGAAAGGTAGTTGATGCCATAATAGGGGCAGGAAGCTCTGTAATTATTACTGCTGATCATGGCAATGCTGAAAAAATGTTAGACCTAGTTTCCGGTGCTCCACATACGGCCCATACTTCTAATCCGGTACGTTGTATCTATGTCTCCGAAGAGAACGGTGTGAAGCTTCACAAAGGCAAGTTGTCGGACATTGCTCCGACAATGCTTGAGATACTAAATATTCCAAAACCAATAGAAATGACTGGGAAGTCGCTTCTTATAAAGTGATATTAGAACCATTGGTCCAGGGTTCGTTGTCCTGGGCCACTGATCGTTTCCAGTCTTTCACAGGCCTTTATTACTCTTTCTTTTGAAAAATCATGCTCTTGGCAAAGGAATTCAATTATTGCTTCACTATCAGGTTTTTTCCATTTGAGGCTGTAATTGTCTATTACAGGAGGGTTTAAAAAAATTTCTTTTATCTCTTGGATGTTTTCTATATTCTGGCCAACTAACTCTAACACCTTTTCGATGCTTCCGTGCTCTTTTACAAGTTTAAACGCTTTTTTTGGCCCGATCTTCTCAAGTCCAGGGTTGTAATCAGTACCTACGCATAATGCAATATCTAGTAGTTGTGATCGATCAATTCCAAGTTCTGTAAGGTTATCTTCAAGTACCATTACTTCAGGTTTTACATCCACAAATATATTTTTCTTTGGCAGTTTTCGTTTGCCTGTGATTGTCAGGTTTCTTACAACTGCAGGAGCCCCAAAAAGTAATGAATCATAATCTTGTGAAGCAACATAATTTGCATTTCCTGTTGCCACCATGTGGGCAGCCTGCGCCTCTCCTTCCGAAGGGGCATCCACCCAGGGAATTCCCATAGCCAAAAGAAGTCTTCTGGAATCATCAGCTATCTCGCGGGTAACCTTCGAAGAAGCCTGAGCATACATATATGCTTCTTCTGCTAATCCTTTTTCTTTCGCCTCTTCCCATTTTATCTTTGCATTTTCTCTATCGACCATTCTCTTTTCTATGGTCCGGTCTTTGAGATACGATGGTTTGCCATCAAAAACAAATACTGGTTTAATTCCTTCTTCCATAAGGCTGGTCATTCGATAAAGGATGCCAGATAAATGAGAAGTGACATTCCCCTTTGAGTCCTTTAGCGGAGTTCCGTCTCTCTGCCTTATTATACTCAGAAACTGGTAAAGTGTGTTGTATGCGTCTATTGCTACAACTTTATGGGATAACTCAGATATCTCAACTTGCCGTTTTTTCAGAAGCTCTCCAATATCTGTTCCCATGAATAAGGATAGTTCTCAGATATTCTTAGTTGTTTCGCCCGTATCAAGTCTTACATCGATGACCGAATCCTCAGATGCGTCGATGCTCCCAATTTTTAATATATTCCCTACTCTTTCTATAAGGTCTGCTTTTGTTATCTGGACTTGATGTCCATCTCCGTCAGAACTTCTGTTCTTATGTACAATAAGCAATTTCTGTCCGCTGATCTCTGTGCCAATTTTCGATATTACGTTCTTCACTACTTGCTCGAAATCAGAATAAATCATTATCTCGGAATATTTTCCAGCTTTTTTGATTATGCCAATCGGTTCCAGATGAATGCGCATATACGCACCTCTTTGTAGAATTAGACTTCTAAACCACCTATGATAGTGAGCACTCGTTTATATCATTTTCGGATCACATGGGAACTAATTGTTCTATCTTGGTAATTATATTTTCTTTTATTTCACCTGTACCGTTTGCTGTTGAGAGTTTCCAGAGCTTCATCTACTCTGTTGATTACCTCGTCCATCTTTCTGTCCATGTTACTCTCGATGCTCTGTACGTTGATCCGCAGGGACCTTTCTTTTACATCTAACATGTTTTCCATTTTTCGCATGCGTATGTCTACTGATAGAATCATAGCTGCTAAAGCACCTACCATGACTATTGCTGCGAGTATTATTAGTGAGTTCGCAGGGTCATAACTAAATCTTCCAAGCCACTCGTACGTGAGTACGAAAGATGATACTACCATAACTATGGAAAAAACAATGTCTCTTGTCTCCATCATCGACCCTCATAGGATAGAATTTAGATTACTTTATTGCTTACTTCTCTTTAAGGATATAAACCCAATTGATTGACTTTGTAGAAAAGTCTTTTCAATCGTATTCAGTCCGTTGTTTTCTTCTTTTACGTCTTTTTATGTATATTCTTTCTGCATAGTATCACAGCATGTTTATATTTATAGTTGTTTATATTTTTCAATGTGTTCTTTACAACTCTATATTTACTACTTTATATAAGGTGCCATTTCTAGAGTGGTGCTGCCAATGGATCACAATTTTTCAAGATGCATAATCTATTTTTAAGCATATAGCCAATGGAATGTTATTTAAGTGACCCCTTTCTAATCTATTGCTATAGGGGGTGTCTCATCTGAGTATTAAGGATATTATTAACGTCTGGGTCGTAAAGACCGGATATGCCGGCAGCCAGGCAAGGGAATGCCTCAAAAAGAATGTTATATCTTTTGACTTGGAACTACATATACTCGATGAGTTTGAAGAAGAACTTAAATCTTCAGCTAATTCAACTATTCTGCAAGATCGTTATAAGTTGCTTGATCAAAAATATGATGATTTTACCAATAATCTAATCATTGAGCTGGAGAGCAGCCTGGATGACTTTAACTACTTTTCTGGCTCTCCTCTGAGAGCTGAAAAGATTTCTAGACTAAAAACAATGCTTGAAGGGATGAACCGGGAATTGACTGGCTTTCACAAAGTCATGGATAAGTTTGATGAATTTGAAATAATTGAACAATTAAAAACAGCTATCCGTGATAAACTCTGTTCAATTGCAGAGTCCAAACTGGAAACATGGTCTTCTGATATGGCCAGGTTTTCAATTAGCATTCTTACAGGTGATATTGTGATAATGCCTCTTCCTGAAAAAAGTCTTTTTGCTATTGGAAGGGTAATGGGCGGATATGAATATGACAATACAGAAACATACACCCGGCATTATCATAGAGTGGAATGGCTGAATATGCAAGTTCCATTCCCTGAACTCAAAGAAGAACTTAATAGATCTTCAGCCGTTTTTCTTCTTACGGGGGAGTCTAAGGAAAAGATACTTGGCATGCTTGTTTCTACAAGAAAGCGTCCAAGTGAATTAATATGGGGCGATTCCTAAAAGCTGTATTAAGCTGCATTTAGAAAATATTACGAGCAGGTTGTTTACCACGAGAAATATCCCTACAATGCTGACCGTACTTTTGGATGCAAACCATAAATGACTCTTCCATGATGTTTCTTCATTCATTAAAGTGATATAATACCAATAAATGATCCCTATGAATAAAATCTTCATCATTAGCATTGACCATATTCCAAACTCATTCATAAGGGTAGCAAGGAAGGGATTCTCCTCAAGTCCATAATCAAGCGCATGGTATGTAGTAATAAAATCTCCTAATACATAGAATACAATTATGTATTTAATGTCCTCAATGAAATGTACAAATGGATTTAGTTTTGCCACTACACCGTTTTTCAGTACCATGATTCCATATTTCCATGGACCAGTATATATTCAAAATGTATACAAATTATTGTCTTATGCACATGAGCTCTCAGGTGCTATTTTTATTCTTAGCATCATGCATTCAGGTCATTGAAAAGATAAGATAATTGTTTTGTACTATTAACAACAATGTTCATAGTATGGCAGAGAGGATGGAGATCATGGATATATCGGATTTGCTGGCTAAGCACAAAGCAGATGGCTTTATGATTGTGGGTAATGCAGAAAATGCTGATTTTTTCTACGCCACAAATTTCTTTGTCTCGGATAAGTACACTTACATACAAACCTCGGGTAAAAAAGAGATATTATTAGTTTCAGAAATGGAAAAAGGGCGTGCTGAGCTTGAATCAAGGGTTAGTGATGTACGTACGTTGCAAGATTACAACTACAGGGAGAAGCTAAAACAACGGGGCGATTCATATCAGGCTTATGTAGATTGTATTGCTGAGATATTACAAAAAGAAGGTGTCCGAAAAATTGGAGTCCCTCGTGATTTTCCTTATCATACAGCTCAGACTCTGAAAGAGGAAGGCTTTACTATTGTTGATATGGAAAGCCCTTTCAAAAAATTAAGGTCTGTTAAAAGAGAAGATGAAATAGAGCACATAAGGTATGCTCAGACCTCATGTGAAAAAGCCATGGCTGCGGCTATTAATCTTATTCATAAGTCGGAGATCATTGATGGTAAACTGCTATCCAGGGGTTTTGAGCTCACTGCAGAGGATGTACGTAGAGAAATAGACCTTGCATTGCTGGAAGCAGGATGTGAAGCCGTTGGTACAATTGTAGCATGTGGTAAAAAAGCTTCGAACCCCCATTGGGAAGGAGAAGGCCCGCTTACTGCCAATGAACCAATAGTCATCGATATATTCCCTCGCAGCAAAAAATATCGGTACTTTGCTGATATGAGCCGTACAGTCCTAAAAGGGGAAGCGTCTCCTGAGCTTCAGAAAATGTATGATGCAGTTCTAGCAGCTCAAAAGGCAGCTATTGAGATGGTAAAACCAGGTGTACTCTGTAGTGATATCCACAATCGTGTATGTGAAGTACTTGAATCGCATGGTTTCAAAACACTTCGTGATGGTTCGAAAGTAGGTTTCATTCATTCCACAGGTCACGGTGTTGGTCTTGATATTCACGAAGCTCCCTATGTGGGTTCTCAGGCAATCCCTCTTGAGAAAGGGAATGTCATCACCATTGAACCTGGTTTGTACTATCCAGGTCAGGGTGGTATTCGTATAGAAGATCTGCTGTTAGTAACAGAAAATGGTTGTGAGAACCTTACATTGCTTGAAAAGAGATTTGTAGTATAAGTTTTTATTAAGGCATTAGTCAGTAGGTGTTTTATGATGGGTAAAATGCAGGAGGAAGTTCTGGAGAAATATCTCAAGGCAGGTGAGATTTTGTCCAGGGTAAGGAGTGAAGCAAAGGATAAGATCCAAGTAGGTTCAAGCTTGCTTGAGGTTGCTGAATTTGTGGAGAACAGGGCTATTGAGCTGGGAGCAGATGGTTCAGCTTTCCCGTGCAATATTTCACGTAATGATGAAGCTGCCCATGCTACGCCAATGGCAGGTGATGAGACGGTTTTTGGAGAAGATGTGGTGAAGCTTGACATTGGAGTGCACGTTGATGGTTATATTGCTGATTCTGCCATCACAGTGGATCTCACAGGGAAGCATGGGGATCTAGTCAAAGCTTCCGAAGCTGCCCTTTATGCCGCTATAGACATTGTGAAAAGTGGTGTAAATACTGCACAAATAGGCGGTGTGATTGAGGATACCATTGTAAATCTAGGCTTTAGACCAATTATAAATCTCACAGGTCATGGGGTTGCCAGATATATTGCTCACACTCATCCCAGCATACCTAACCGTCATATTGATCATGGTTCTGTGCTACAGGCAGGAGATGTAATAGCTATTGAACCCTTTGCTACAGACGGAGCAGGAAAAATAGTAGATGGTTCATGGTCGGAGATTTTCAGTGTTATAGGAAACAAACCAGTACGTTTGCCGGCTGCACGTAATCTATTGAAGGAAATAGAACCTTATCAAATGCTTCCGTTTGCTAAAAGATGGCTTAAGACCGAAAAGCTGGACTTCGCTCTGATGCAGCTTGCTAAATCAGGTGTAATTACTTCTTATCCGGTATTGAAAGAAGTTGCAGGTGGTATGGTCTCTCAGGCAGAACATACGCTGATAGTTACTGATGATGGTTGCAAGGTGACAACTCTTTAAAGGGTGATAATTTGAGGTCTTTACTTTTGGCACTTTCAGTGTTGCTTTTATTCATGGTGATCCCAGTGAATGCAGCATTCACCTGGGAAAACAATATTACTGTAGGGTATGACACTGTTCAGTGGAAGTATACGGAAACGTATACCGAAGGTAATGCCCTCATCTACAAAGACTACATTGATATGTCTTTAGGCAATCAGGATCACTTCATCAGCGCCTGGGAAATCCTTAAGGCAGATGTAAAGACCAGATCCACTTTAGAAAACTCTATCCATGAAAATATGGATGTGATCATAAATGGATCTTCCCAATCTGTAGTATTAACTGATGTGAACTCTTCGATGTCATCTGAATTATTAGGATCGGTAACACAGGTGGAAGAAATTAGAAATCTCTACATGACTAATTATCGTTTGGTAAATCCGTTATCAGGGCCAAGCGACAGTAGTATCAGTTTTACTGGTGAGAAAGGCACTTCTCTAGTTATCAATATGCCAAAAGGAGTATCTGTAAATTCTACTGAAGGGATAGATAATGTATCTATTAGTACTGATCAGGGATTCATTAAAATCCGGGGTGTTTTTGGTTCAACAGATAGAGCAACCGTTTATTTCCACCTGGATGAAATTGAAGGCATAGTTCCTCCAGTTGCGGGAGTCCCTGAAAATATCTCTGGTGAAAGTACTATTCCAATAGATGATAAAGAGAAAAACTCATCTCTTGCAGAAAGGATACTTCCCTATTTGGGGATGAATAATACTGACATTGATTAATATTATGATACGGACTATTTGATATTGGCAAGGTCACACATGATCATCGAACAAATAAAATTAAAGAGGGGCATTGCAATAGGCTTGAACTTTGAATTGCAGCATGCTTCCTTGCTTGTAGTAAAAGCTGATCTGGGCTTTGTGATGTGTGGTTATCTGGACATGGCCACAGCTGAGAAGCTGGGTGATGTGGCTGTACGGGTCTCAGGAGTAAATAACTTTGAAGATGTTCTCTTTGCTGAAGTGAGATCTGTCACTCCAAAAGCCAAAGAACTCGGTATTACTGTAGGCATGAAGGCTAGAGATGCCTTAGAGTTAATGTTCTGAAACAATTCCATTTTCTATACACTAAATTTATGGCTTAAATCTAGGTAAAGTTAAATACTGCGGACCTATTATTTACTCACTATTATATAATTATAAATCAGGAGATATCTCTTTGAGTTCGGAAAAAAGCTTTTTGAAAAATTATGCTCCAATTTTAGCAATGGCTGGCATCATATTAGCTGTCCAGTTCCTGGCTTTGATACTGGCACAACCTATGGATGCAGAAGGTATGCAGGCTTTTGAGAACCCGGACTCAACAGCCAATAGCTTGTATTATATTGTGATCATCCTTGTATTCACTTTTTTCTTGCTCATTGCATTGAAAAAGAATCTACAATGGGTCATACAGCTTGTAATACTACTGGCAGTAGCTTCTACTATCTATTATGTTTTCATAGCTTTATTATCTTCAGTAATAGATTCAAGCGGTATGATCAATGCTGTTTCTCTCTCCCTTTCGATAGGTTTGACGATTCTGCTCTACAAGTTTCCGGAATGGTATGTAATAAACACTGTAGGTCTTATTGTTGGAGCTGGAGCGAGTGCAATATTCGGTATTTCCCTTTCTATAGTGCCTGTACTGGTTCTTCTATCTCTGCTTGCTATCTATGATGCGATTTCTGTATACAAAACAAAGCATATGATAGATCTTGCTGAAGGTGTTATGGATCTTAGATTACCTATCCTTTTCATTATCCCAAAGAAACTGAGCTATTCTTTTATCAAGGACAGTTTCAAGAAAGAGGAAGGTGAAGAGAGAGAGGCATTTTTCATGGGTTTGGGAGATGCGGTAATGCCCACTATTCTGGTAGTCTCTGCAAATGTTTTCCTTGCAAAATATTCTCCTCTGCAGTTCTTCGGTATTTCATATCCTTCCATAGGCGCTATGATCGGTACGCTTGTAGGATACTCAGCTCTTATGGTATTTGTAATGAAAGGAAAACCTCAGGCTGGTCTTCCTTTCCTTAATACAGGTGTTATATTAGGGTATGCAGTCGGGGTATTAATTTCAGGCATACCCTTCTATTAAATTTTTAGAAGAAATTATCAGCGCTGTTCTGGCAGTTCAGAAGTAAAATTACAGAACATGCAAGAAGGATCTTTTCCGTTATCCGTAGATGCGAATTCAGAATCTATAGCACGTGTACCTTCTGCAAGTATTGATGCATTTGCCACAGTACTGCTGATAAGGATCGTATCAAATATTTCTTCTCTGCTAACTCCAAGCCTTTTGGCCGCCCTGATATGGGTTTTCAGGCAATGTCCACATTTGAGTGCAGAAGCCACAGCAATGCTTATAAGTTCTACTGTCTTTGGGTCCATGCGCTTGAACTCGCGCATAATGCTGTTTGTGTATATTGCTCTAGATATAAAAAGCTCCGGCATATCTTTAATAAAGTTTGTTATATAAGGTACTTCACCATACTGCTTTTTTATATCTTCCAAAAGCTTCTCTACAACTTCTTCAGGCTCTCCATCAAGCATCTCTCTTATTTTTTCTAGCTCCACGTTGTACCTCACATGTTATATTTCTATTCCGACTTCAGATTTCCTTTTAACCTTCACAAGTATGTAATTTTTCATTTTTGAAGGTGTAATGGTTGCAACGTCTACAAGGTGTATATTATCTTGAAGTTCCAGATTCTCTACTTTTTTATGGAAATCCGCATAAGGAAGCTTAATACGCAGTCCATCGAGTTGTAGTGTAAGTGGTGCAGGGGTGTAAACAGCTTCGATTTCAGGTATTTGTTCCTGAACCTCTTTCATTACTCTGGCAGGCATGACAGCGAGGGGATCTCTGGCAATATCTTCTCTCATCTTTTCCACGATCAACCCGACTTTCTCACTCATGGTATCAAGCCCTTCGAGTTCATCACTGTGTCGTAATCTGTGAGAGACCCTGCCTATGTTACCTATGTACATGTCGGCTCCCGGCACTTCTTCAGTCTTAAGATCCGGTCCTCCTGTGGCAATGATGGGTATCTTTATGCCTTCAAAGAGTTTTGGTTTCTTGTTTATAATACAGTCTCGAAAGGTTCCAAAAGAGAACAAGGCAATGTCATGCTCATTTATGAGTCTCCTCTCATAATCTGCAGAAAGTGCAACTCTTCGCCCCATTCCTCTGGCAAGGCCTATCATTGTGGTATTTGCCCCACTACGCCGCAGAAATTCAGCTATATCACAGGCGGAATGTGGCAGGTGATGAGATGCCAGTGTAGGTGAGACCACAGCTATTTCAGTTCCCGTCAAGGGAGCTCTGGAGATTTTTCCAAGTAACTCCTTAGCAAGCTGTTCTATAAGATGTACATCATCTCTGGGTACAAGCATTACAAGTGTTACTTCAGTGGCAGCCGGAGTTTTCTGGATAAGATATCCTCCCAAATCTTCCAATAGTTCCAAAAGAAGCGTGTGTTTGTATATGCCGCCTTCATATATGTAAGGTTCAAGCACTGCTGCCAAGAGCTTCTCCTCCTTTCATTTTTTCTAGCATCTCGTGTCCCTGCTGCACCCATTCAGGTTTCATTGCATCCTCAGATGCTACAAAAACAAATTCATTACCATTAAGGGAATGATAGCGTACTCTGAATCCTTCTGGTGTTCCTCTGATGGCCATTTCTACAAGTCTGGACAGCAGAGTGCGCTTTGGATCAAATATGATCATTTCTTTTATGTCCCCGATCTCATTGTCCATATTTTCCACGCTTACATTGATGGTCTTCCGATCCTGCTGGATAACTTTGCCACGCCCATATTTTGCCCAGAGCTTTTCCAATAGGTCAGGCAAATACTTCTCGTCACGCAGGATTATCTGTATCTCACTCCTGGTCACAGCTCCAATGTTAACATCTGCAAAATCCGATGTTTTTACCAGTGGAGGGCTACCCCTTAAAATAATTGCCATCTGGAAAAGAGAGTCTTCAGGCGTTATTACCACATAGATTCTACCTATTGAATTTCCAAGTGCAAGTTCAGACATTACATCTGAAAGAATGGACTTGTAAGCTTCGCCCTCTTCAGGTATTTTTGTTTCTACCTTGAAGGTCTCCAGAGGCTCCATAAGTATTATTCCTCCACAAATCCAGATGCTAGCAACGCACTCCCTACTGCACCTATAAGGTGGGAGTTTGCTGGTACCAGGACATCTATTTTTAGCAGCTTGCTCAAAGCCTTTGGAACTCCTTCTATCAGTGAAGATCCACCCACAAGGATTAGTGGTTCCTTTACATCAACTTCCTGCAATTGCTGCTCAAATATCTGTTCCACCACACTATGACATGCTGCAGCAGCAACATCCTCTGGTCTTGATCCCTTTGCCAGCGAGTTTACAAGTGACTGGATACCAAAGACAATACAGTAACTGTTCATCTCAACTTTTTCCTGCATACCTTTGACAGCCAGTGCTCCAAGTTCTGTGATATCGACACCAAGCCTCTTTGCAGTCATATCCAGGAAACGTCCCGAAGCACCTGCACAGATACCTCCCATTGTAAACATGCCGGGTATGCCGTCCTCCACAGAAATCGCCTTATTATCCATTCCTCCAATGTCAATAACAGTTGCCGAGCCCTTTTGTTTGTTTGCAAGGTATACGGCACCCTTAGAGTTGACCGTGATCTCTTCCTGGATAAGTTGTGCTTTAAAATGCTCTCCTACTAAAAATCTGCCATAGCCGGTTGTTCCCAGGGCTTGTATCTCCTCAGCCTTTACTCCCGCTTGTGCCAATGCCTGGTTGAAAGCCTCTGTAGCACTGTCAATAACCTTGATTGTAGGTACCCATCCCTGACCAATGATTTTGTCATCCCGCATTATTACAGCTTTTGTAGTAGTTGAGCCGGAATCAATACCTGCAGTAAGTCCAGTTTGATGTTCACGAGCCAGAAGGTGTTTTCTTCTTGCTATAGTGGTAAGTGCCTCCATCCTTGTCATAAGAGTAGCTGCAGTTGTCCTTTCCGTGAATGAATAACTGATAACAGGGACATTCGAATGTTTGTTTATGTATCTTCTTACTTCGTTCCTTACAATAGCAGCTTCGGCACATCTGAAACATGATGTAATGAACACACCATCCACGTCGGTAAGACCTTCTACAACTGCCTGGGCTCTTGCCATCATTAGGCGAAGGTCTGGACTTGCGGCCTCTATTCCAAACTCCCTTCCGATCGTATCAAGAGAAGCTATATCTATCTCAGGAAAAATTAGTTTTGCATTGACGCTGGAAGCTACTTTCTCCAGTTCTCCCTGGACGCCTGCATATTCAGAGCCGCATGATACCAGTGCTACTTTTACCTGCTTATCTTTGCTCATTCTTTATCCTCCACTGGTAAGGATTTCAGAAACTCGGCTATCTTATAGACAAATTCTTGTCCTTCCTCCTCACTTCTGGGATATTCCACTTCGAGGATCGAAATCTCTTTTTTACGTATCAGGTATTTGGTTAGCTCGTTAGTCCTGGCACATCCCATACATCCAAAGGCCATGGATGCTTCATTCACTATAATAGCAGCTTCTGCTTCATCTATCATGGGACCGACTATGGCCATCCTCCCTCTTACTCCTGCAGGTACTTCCACAGCTGCATACTTCAAACCCATTTTTGGTTCTTCAGCTGTTATATTAAGGGGTGGTGAATCTACTCCGACTGTATTTACTTTCTCTTTTATCTTTTCCATCATTGCAAGGGGTTTGTGACCAAAACGCTCTACAAGATCAGAAAGTATCAGGCTGTTAGTAGGATAGATGATAACTTTTACCATTATATTCCCTCATATATTAGATTCAATGATGTCCTTCAGCTTCTTTAATTCTATTTTTTCAGCATGATGTATCTCCGGAAGTGGAACCTGCTTATCATAAGCGTCAAGTGCTTTTCCTATCATAGGTAGCATCTGTACTTCTTCCCTCAGATAGTGAAAGCCTGGTCTGGGCCCACCGCCTCTTACGGCCCTGCATCTTCTTTCATCTCCCGGATGAAATCCACGCTCTTTCACGAAGATATGATTCCTATCCATAGACCTAAGTTCATTAACAACCCGATCCACAGCAATTCTAGGGCCTGTGACCATTGTTCCAAAGCATGTCTCTTTGATCGTTATGGCAGTTTCGGACTCATAAACTTTCATCGCTGCGTCTATGGGAAGAACGCTGTCAGAACTTATGACCACTATTTTGGTAATCTCATCTTTCCCATTATCCATGCTTTTCACTCCCGGTTGCGTTCAATAACATAGATCTTATCTCCTTCCTTGAAATGCTGGAGTTTTTCCATATCAAGGATGCGTCCGATGATATTTGTGCTTATGAACTTCTCTCCAGTGGGTCCGAAAAGATCATCTTCTTTTGTCTTGACACCTACCATTCCTGCCCTTTTAGCTGCCTGATTAGTTACACCTATCTCTCCAGCTGCAACTTTTGTCTTTGGCGTGTTTTCCGGCAGGATTTCCTTATATTTCTCAGCAGGTTTTTCAGCTTTGAATATGTAGGTGTTCTCATACATCATTATCAAAGGCAACACTCCAACGGGTCTGAACTGCAGCCCGATAGCATGCCTGAAGAAGTCCAATGTTATGGGTGCATCATCATCATACAACTCAATACTCACTATTTTTGAATCATCAACGCCTGTAGCTCTTACAGTACCTTCTTGCAGTATCTCAATGGTAGCATCGGGATCCTGGGCTACTATCAGTGCTTCATCATTTGTGTCTCCTTCACGAATGAGCTTTACACCATATAGGGCCATCTCTTCTTCAGCTTCCGGGAAACTCTTGCCATGCAACATTATTTGTGGCGGTGTGGTCCGTACCAGGAGCTTGTGCCCGGTTTCCGCCATTTTCACCAGTTCCATGCCCTGGTCTACATGTCCTATCACAGAATGCAGAATGCTGGCTGTTCTATCATCGGTAGAGATAAATGCCTTTCCTGCCCCATATCCTACTGTACGCAGGAATACAGTCCCTCTTGTTCGTGGTTCATAGTTTTCATATGCAGGCAGCTCTCCATGGAGTATATGGTCTGATATAAACGAGCTTGAAACCATATCCACTTTGAAACTTCCATTTCTTATCAGTGCAAAAAAATGCTCTGCTCCGAGGGGAGATTCAGGAGACATTACCACATCCAGATATGTGAATACTTTTTCTTCATTTTCCAGGGGTGTTGCAAGGTCAGTAGTAAGAAGGTGCTCGCCTGTTTGTTTCCATGATATTACAGGCTTAATCTCAATTATGCTGTCTTTCTTTCCCAGATTGTCCAACACTCTTTTTCCACTAACGACCTTTCCAAAAGCTCCTTCTTGGGGATCCCCATATTCAGCGGAGTGTCTATCCTTAGATATTATTATGTGTGTGTTGCGGGGATCTCCACCGCCCGCAGCAAAAAGCACTTCATATTCTTTATAAGTTCCTGCCTCTCTTTTAGGAGCAATGTCGCTTAAAAAGGGGCCGAATGCAACTGCATCTCTGCTGGACCATCTGAGAGGTATATCTCTATATTCATTGGATTTCTCTATCCATCGTTTTTTTGATGGAGAATCTGTTGCAAAGAGCTCTATCGTAAACTCTCCGGCAGTTGTAATTATCTGATACTCTGTCACATTTTCTTCTTGCTTGGTATCGGATTTCTTAAGAATCCCTATTGAATTACCCTCTTTATAAGGGGCATTAGATGCCAGAATGGCATCCCTGAGGGTAGCTCTCTCAGGTAATTCTAATTTTACATAATTTACCTCTACAGTTATCATGCCATCCACGTCTAACACCTCTTCTATTCTCTTTTATTTAACAGATTCAGCTTCTGTGCGCTCAGCTTCTGTAAGTTGGGATATTACTTTCTTTGGCTCTCCAATATCAACTATCTCGCCATTTCTCATGAGTGCCACTCTATCACATATATCCTCAAGGAAGTCCATGTCATGTGACACGATTATGAATGTATTACCTAGTTCCTCACGTGCCTTAAGAATGGAATTCGTGACATCTTTCTTAGTAATGGGATCCATAGTACCAGTGGGCTCGTCCATTACTATTATATTCGGCTCTTTCATTAATATCTGAGCAAGTGCCACTCTATGCCTCTCTCCCTCACTAAGCTCATCAGGCATTTTGGCTAAGATAGATCTTGCCTTTTCCTCTGTAAATCCTGTAGTTTTCAAAGTAATGATGGCTTTCCTTACAGCAAGTTCATAGGGAAGATCTATTCCAATTGACTCCGTAAGGTTATCTATAACATTGCGGTGTATGTAGAGGCTATATTCCTGGTGCAATATGCCCATATACTGAACTGCCCGCCCTCTGCATTCAGGACCTGGCTTTTTCATATCTATCCATTCTTCCCCTACTCGTGTCATCACTTCGCCACTTGTAGGCTGAACTATTCCCATGAGTATTTCGGAAGTAGTGGTTTTTCCGGCGCCGCTGACTCCGGCAAGACCAAATATCTCGCTTTCCTTTACTTCAAAAGAAATATCGCTTACCGCATTGACGACTCCTCTTGTGACAGATATATACTTCTTTCTGAGATTTTGAACCTTTATTATGGGGTTTCCAAGAGCAATATCTGTTTTCTTTTCAATTGCACAAGCCATTCCTGTGAATTGTTTTGCCATATCGCATGGGTTGCCTTCAGCAACTATAGCTCCGTCCTCAAGGATAATTGCTCTGTCTGCAATATCCTCTACTACTTCGGACCAGTGAGAGGTTATGACCATCGTCATATTGTAATCCTTAACTGCCCGCTCAATGACATTGTGCACTACCTTTGCAGTCCGTGGATCCAGTGTACCTGTAGGTTCATCAGCAAGCAATAGCATGGGGTTTCTTACTAACTGGCGGGCCAATACTACTCTTTGTTTTTCTCCACCACTCAGGTCACGTGCTATATGCATCATCCTATGTGAAAGCTGTACTTTTTCCAGCAGCTCCATAGCTTTTGATGTCACGTCTTCATCTTGGTGCCCAATCTCTGTAAGGGAATTTACAACATTGGTGATGACTTTTTCATCACCATACAATGCAAACGTACGTTGGAGCATTATAGCTATTCTTTTAGTGATTTCCCTTCTCTTTTGATCGTGTATGGACGTCTCTATAAAATCAGCTTCAAAGGGTACTAGTTTTTCTCCGGCACATGATGTGCATTCTTGTCCAATCCTGCTTGGGGGTTCTATATGACCACATTTTTCACAGCGTGCTAAATGGTATATTACTTGTCCGCTAATACTTTCATATTCCTCGACACCACGAAGAACGTGCATCAATACAGTTTTGCCTGCTCCGCTTCTTCCCAATATGCCGATGACTTCTCCTTCATTTATAGTAAGATTTATGTCCTTCAGAACTTGAACACCGTCAAAGTCCAGATTAAGGTTTTTGACCTCGATGAGCGCTGTCATTTATGTTCCTCCGTTTATGTGCCGGCTGGAATTATTTGAATCTTGTTTACCAGTCAAATTACTTAATGGTATTGTGTGGTATGTACAAAACTACTAACAACTTCTGCCAGGCATTTGCGATTGTTTCTTAAATTCCCTTTTTGTAGAGTATCATCAGCATTATGTAAAATTATACATAAACGTAACGCATATTGTTTTCACTGTTAACAATAAAAAGCTGTCCCATGTTCTTTCATGTGATCTGCGGTATTTAAGGAGTCCACAATATCTATTACCTCAATTATATCATTTATAACCAGGTCAGCAGTTTCTAGTAATTTCTGTGGTCTTTTATCGCCTTGCTGAACTGTAACGATCCCTATATCTGCAACTTGTAGAGCCCTGATGTCGTTCATTCCGTCCCCTACCATAAGTACTCTATTATATTTTCTTTTGAGGTCAAGTACTATTTTTGCTTTGTCTTCAGTAGTTGCAATATCAAAGACATTTTTAATTGGGATTCGGAGCTTTTCAGCTATTCCTTTCAGCGAGCGCATAGTATCTCCGGAAGCTATATATGTGTCAATTCCTCTACATTGCAATAGTTCAAAAGTTTTACTTGTGTTTGAGTATAATTTTCCTGCAGTACTAAGCACATAAGGAATGAGTTGTGTTTCCTTGTCTACTATCAGGGCTGCAGCCATATAATATCTCTCGGGACAATGTTGATATGCTACAGAGAGCACGTCTGTCACATCTTTTACTGCAACTTTTTCTTTATTGATTATTTTCATAGCTTCCAGTGGACTCACTGGTCCGCTCGAGCAACTGATATCTATTTTTAGGTCATTGTCAGCGATGAATTTTCCGATCTCTGTTCCAGGGTCTGCATTTTTCAACATATGTGGTTCTGCATGCATCACTACAAGAGCTCTTCCTGCTTTCTCTGCGACCAGCATAGTACTTTCAATATCTTCAAGAAAGTTGCCAGTTGCTGTTTCTTTTGCTACACGGTACATACGAAGCAGTGTTCCTGCGCTATCGAAAACCACTGCTAGATTCTTTTTCATAAGGCGGGGTTATTCTTCATAGTATTTATTGTTATTCTGTTCTTGTTTATGGGTCAATTAACTATTTGTATCGTGGGAAGCATGTTTACATGGTGTCTAATGTCTCAAACACGTCACTTCTGCATATGGCAGTTATTAATGATCTGTTTATTTATTTCAGCAGGGATTCAGGGTGTATATGCTCTGGAAGATACTGACTACCCTGTTCTTGTTTCTATGCCATGGGATCATTCCCCAGTGACAGTTTATATTGATGAGGTCAATGTTCCTGAACATTATAGTCCTACATATAGTGAACAAGTGAAATTAGCTATGGAATACTGGGAAAATGGTGGCAATGGCCATTTGGGATACGATCCAGAATTTAAGCTGGTAGATACTGAGAGTGAGGCTGATATCTACTTAATGTGGGTCGAGAACTTGGAAAAGAACACAGGGGCTGGAAATGGAGTTGCAGGTTTTACAAGGCCTTATGAAGTAAATGGTAAGTATGTACGAGTGGATATAGTACTAGAGGTGGGTGATTACCAGGGTTATGCATGGAGGCAATATGGCGATGCCAATATGCGTGAAGTGGCAAAGCACGAACTGGGGCATGCTCTGGGTCTTGGTCACAGTACAGATAGACGCGATATTATGTATCCAACATATGATCAAAAAGACAATGTCAATCCAATACTTGTGGAGAAGACAAGGCCTTTTATTTATTTTGCTGTCATTGCCTGCTTATTTATAATATCCTTCTCTGGCATTAACTGGTTACGATATCGTGGAAAAAGACGGTCTCTTGAAAACAAACTTTTTGGGGATAAAAATGGAAGATCTTGAGAGATTGTGCCAGGAAATGTTAAAATACCTTAAAGGTGAGCATGTAGATTTTTCTTGGTGTAAGGTAGATCTTTCAAGTTTCACAGATTTTGAGAGGAATGTGCTTGAACAGACAAGGAAGATACCTTATGGTCATACAATGACCTATGGAGAACTGGCTGCAGTTATAGGCAGAAAAGGAGCTTCCAGGGCTGTAGGGAGTGCCCTTTCAAAAAATCCATATCCTATCATTATTCCATGCCACAGGGTTATATCAAGCAATGGAATGGGCGGTTTCTGCGGAAGCAAGGATTCTGAAAGCTTGTCAGTGAAGCGTAAACTCCTGATACTTGAAGGCGTTAAAATATGAAGGTGAAGAAGAATGTTTGGATGGACTGGAAGAACAATTATTGTTGATCTTAGTTCTCACTCGATCACGGAGTCAAGGACGGGTGCAAAGCAAGCAAGGGAGTATCTGGGTGGCAGGGGATTAGGTATAAAACTAATGTCTGAACTTGCAAATCCAACTGTGGATCCATTCTCATCTGACAATATTCTGGTTTTTGCTACAGGTCCGTTAACGGGAACAACAGTTCCCATGTCCGGGCATTATTCCATTATCACAAAATCTCCTCTTACTTACACAATATTCGATTCCAATGCCGGTGGACACTTTGCAAAGTCGATGAAATCTGCAGGAATAGATGCTTTGGTCATTACTGGAAGGTCCGAAATTCCTGTATATTTATCCATCTACGATGAAGATGTGGATATTGTAGATGCCGATCATCTATGGGGAAAAGACACAAGGGAGACTACATCTGTATTAAAAGAAAAAGGTAATGTGGCATGTATCGGGAGAGCAGGTGAAAAGAAAGTACGCGTCGCAAACTTTGTGAACGATAATCTTTATTCCAGTGGTAGGGGTGGTCATGGGGCAGTTGCAGGTTCCAAGAACCTGAAGGCTGTAGTTGTAAAGGGTACAAATGATACTCTTATAGCAGAACCAGAATATCTTGATAAGGCAGTATTTAATTCTCAGCGGCTACTGCAGTCAAATCCTGTTACTTCCAAAGGTTTGTCTGTTTATGGTACTTCTGTAATGGTAAATGTCTTGGACCATTTAGATATTCTTCCAGCAATGAATTTCAGAGAGAAGTTCCAAGATGCTGGCAGCATTTCGGCAGAAAAATTATCACAAACCTATGAATCTACAAAAACACCATGTGATGCTTGTCCTCTGGGATGCAGGAGAGTTCTGGAAAATGGCAGTCCTTTGCCCGATTATGATGCTTTATGGGCTTTTGGTCCGGCTGTGGGCAATAGTGACCTTGAATCTATTGTCAAAGCCAACGATCTTTGTTATCTTGATGGTGTAGATCCAATTTCATGTGGAGCTACTATCGCATCTTATCTTGAAAACTCAGGGCAGGTGCCAGATCCTTCAATGCTCGTGCAAAAAGTTTCTGAAATCTCTCAAGGTAGCAGTTTACTAGGTAATGGTTCTTTATCAGTTCTGAGCGATCAGGGTAAAAAAGATCTAAGTATGACTTCAAAAGGTTTGGAAATTCCCGGCTACGACCCAAGAGGCATTTTAGGACTTGCTCTGGCATATGCTACTTCTAACAGAGGTGCATGCTATCAAAGTGCATTTATGATAGCTCCGGAGGTACTGGGCAAACCGATTATGCTTGACAGGCTTGTATTGAATGGTAAACCTAGCTTTGTTAAGCTGTACCAGGACTTTGCAGCAGTTTTAGATTCTGCTGTCATGTGTCCATTTGCAAGTTTTGCTTTGAGTGAGAATGACATAGCTACCTTGCTGAGTGCTGTAACCGGCATATCATATTCTTCTCAGGACTTATTGAACGTAGGCGAAAGGATATGGAACCTTGAGCGATTGTTCAACCTTCAAGCTGGTTTTACATGCAATGATGATACTTTGCCTCAAAGGATGTTTTCAAGTGATGGTATTCCTGAAGCTGAATTCAAAAGATCTATTATCGATTACTATCGGCTAAGAGGATGGGATGATTTTGGTGTTCCTCATACGGACAAGCTCAAGCAACTTGGGATAACGACTTAAAGCAATTATTTAATCATCTGCCACACTGAATCTTTTATATAGGATTCTTTCTATTATATTATGTAAATGCTTCTTATATAGATAACTTGATATATGGAATGGTAAATTATTACCCGTCATATTCAACGTTTGATCGCTTATTTAATAAACCGATTTAATAGATCGTTCCGGAGAATTCATAAATGAAACAGCAAGTAGAGGTTAAAGAACTTAAAGAGGGTAAATACGTTCTAATAGATGAAGAGCCCTGTGTAATTAAGAGTATTTCTAAATCTAAGCCAGGTAAGCATGGTTCAGCGAAAGCAAGGATCGATGCCATTGGAATTTTTGATAATCAGAAAAGGTCCATTGTAGGGCCTGTATCTGATAAGATATATGTCCCCTTGGTTGAAAGGAAGAGCGCTCAGGTTATTGCCATAGCAGGCGATGTCGCTCAGCTTATGGACATGGCTGATTACTCAACTTTCGAGCTCCCTATAGTTGAAGAATACAAGGAAAGAGTGAAGGAAGGGGAAGAAATAACTTATCTTATGGCTATGGGCAAGATGAGAATCGATATGAGGTAATTCCTACCTCATATATTCCATAAAATAATTTTTACTATTTTAGGTCAATGTTCCACGATCTTTGTATGATGGATTCTCTGTCAGATTATTCATCTGCCAGGTATGTTATCTTTGGTGTGCCCTTTGATGGTACGTCATCTTTTCGTGCAGGCAGCAGGTGGGCTCCTGATGCTATGCGCAAGGCATCTGCTAATTTCGAGACCTATAATGCATACTTTGACATTGATTTCGAGGATCTGTTGATCCATGATGCAGGTAACTTCGAGCCATACTCAGACCTTAACCTAACTCTTGAAGAACTTTTTTTTGCAGTGGAACCTATTGTCAAAGATGGAAAGCTTCCTATTATGATGGGTGGAGAACACTCTCTTTCTTATCCATGTGTAAAGGCATGTGCTAAGCATGCCAAAGAGGATATTGGTTTTGTAGTTATGGATGCCCATTTTGATCTGCGTGAGGAATATGGCGGTGTAAAATTCAACCATGCCTGTGTTTCCAGACATATACTAAATGATATAACTGACAAGTATGTGACCATTGGTGTGCGCAGCGGCCCAAGGGAAGAATGGGAGTTTGCAAAAGACAATGGTATATGCTATTATACTCCGGATACTTTAAGGGAAAAAGGTGTAAAAGCAGTTCTTGCTGAAGCACTCAACCACCTTGACTGTGACAAGATATATCTGTCACTGGATATGGATGCTCTGGATCCATCATTTGCTCCAGGTCTTGGAACTCCTGAGCCCTTCGGTCTTACTGATATAGAAGTTAGAGATATCATCCGTTCTCTTGCTCCAATGTCGATTGGTTTTGATGTTGTGGAGATCTCTCCAGAGTACGATGGAGGACAAACTGCCCTTCTGGGTACTAAATTACTTCGCGAATTCATCGCAGCACATGCTGCAGCTAATAGATGATTTTTAGCAAATATTGTCAATAATAATTGTATATCTTTTTTAACTATTGTCTATGTATCTTTATTTCCATCTATTCGATGTGTGGCGATGAACTCTGTTCTAGGGGTTAAATATTTACTCTTTCCTGTCATAAAGTAATGGATTATGAACGAAGAAGTTGAAGTTGTATGTCCTTCCTGCTCACCACGTCATCAGGTGTTGCATGAAATCCTAAAATCAGGTGTTAATCCTGTGGTGAAATGTTTAGAATGCGGCTCAGTTCACCCCACTGTAATAGAAACTCCTAAGATAATTGATGTCAAAGTTATCGTGAGCAGGGGAGAAGCTTCTTTCCCACTGCATACCTCCCTGCAAGCTGATGATATTATTCGCGTTGGCGATGAGATGTTTATTGATGATGAATCATCCGATGAGGTATATCCGGTAGTAATTACAGCCATAGAGTCGGGTCAAAAAAGGCCTGAAGTGGCCAAAGTTGCAGATATAAATTCTCTTTGGGGTAGGGCCATAGACGAAGTATGTGTAAAGATAGCAATTCATGAGGGAACTACCACCAGGTCAGTTATAAAGCAGGTTCCAGGTGGTTATCAATTCACCATTGGCTCTAATGAAAAAGCTGGCTCTGATGAATTTAAGATCATAAAAATTAAGGTAAGAGATGGCAGTTTCAAATCCCGTGAAGGTATTGTCATAGAAGCAAAGAATATAACACGCATCTTCGCAAACCCTGTCCATAGAAGAGCATGGGGAAGTGGTACATCATGGAGTTCGCGAAGGAGAGAGAAGAGCTGGTAGCTCATCTGAAGGTCCATGGTTTAAGTGAAAAAGTCATCCGATCAATGCTTAATGTACCCAGGCATCTTTTTGTTCCTGCTGCATACATGTCAAGTGCTTATGTGGACACGCCGCTCAGTATTGGATACGGGCAAACCATATCGGCACCTCACATGGTCGCTATCATGTGCAACTTGCTTGACTTGCAGACAGGTCATAAAGTTCTGGAAGTGGGTACTGGCTCTGGGTATAATGCGGCAGTTTTGGCTGAACTCATTGGCAGTTCAGGTACAGTTTATTCTACTGAAAGAATACCTGAACTTGTAAAATCATCGGAAAGTAATCTTAAAACGGCTGGATATCATAACGTGAAGGTTTTTCTTTCAGATGGGTCTATAGGATTGCCTGAGTACGCGCCTTATGACAGGATATGTGTTACAGCATCAGCACCCTCTGTTCCTGAGCCTTTGGTGCAGCAGCTTAAAGCCGGGGGGAAAATGGTCATTCCTGTTGGCGAAACGTTTCAGTCCCTTTACCTTATCACTAAGAAAGGTGATGGTACTGTGGTCAGTAAAGACTGGGGAGGAGTAGTTTTTGTTCCTCTTATTGGAAAGTATGGTTTTCATTTCGGCTCAAAGCCTTAAGGCATTAGTGGGCGTTACTCATAATAAAATAGGGAATGTGTTTTGATTATGGGGAATGAGGAAGGCGTAAAAGAAGTTTTTGTGAAAGGTATTTTCCTCGTAAACATGTTGGGTGGTACATCGCCTGCAGTATTGCTGGAAGATGATGATGGTTTGGTGATGCCTATTCATATAGGCCAGGCTGAAGCTGTGTCAATTGATACGGTCATACGTAATGAGACTCTTCCACGTCCTATGGCTCACGATCTTCTGGTCTCCATTCTCGAACGTATGGAAGTTGAGGTCGCTAGCGTATTCATTGATGATAAAATCGATAATGTGTACTATGCTCGCCTTGTACTCAATGATGGTGAAAAACGTATGGAATTTGATGCGCGTCCAAGCGATTGTATAGCTATAGCACTACGGAAAAAAGCGCCGATCATGATCTCTGAAGAATTGATCATAAGTGATTCTGTTAGCAAGGATCTTCTCAAAGGAGCACGTTCACTTTCTTTGTACTGATGCCATTAATTCAAAAAACATATATACTGTTCAGTTAATGTTCTTCTATGAGGCACAGAATATTCTACAATCCTTTTACAATACTTTTTACCTTTGTGCTGTTCCTTTTACTGTCTATTAGCGTGTCTTTTCTCTTTTTAGGATTGGTCAGCTCCGCGTTTGTAAAATTGTTTAATTTTGGTTGGGAATATGCCTTTATTCTCCTTTTTCTCTGTCTGATTGGCAGCAATATTAATGTCCCTCTGACAACACTGGAAACCGAGGAACCACTCCCCAACAGAAACTTTGTCAGAGTATTTGGTATAAGTTATCGCATACCATTAAAGGAAAGTTTTATAAGAAAGACTACATTAGCTGTGAATGTAGGGGGGGCGGTGATACCGACTCTTGCTTCGGCTTATCTCTTCTATATATATCCCGAGGTTATCATCTATTGTATCTATGGGATCATTATCGTGTCCCTAGTTACCAAAATGGTTGCCCGCCCTGTAAAAGGAGTAGGCATAGTGACTCCAGCATTAGTGCCTCCAATTGTTGCCGCGCTGAGTTCCATCCTTATAATATCTAAATTTTCTGTAAATCCTGATTTCATCTTCATTATTGCATATACCGGTGGAACCTTAGGTACTTTAATTGGAGCAGACTTGCTCAACCTGCGAGGCATATCTAAGATTGGTGCTCCAGTGGTTAGTATAGGTGGAGCAGGAACTTTTGATGGTGTATTCCTTGCAGGTATCATAGCTGTGCTCCTGGTGGTGTGATTGATTCATAATCTATTAATACGAGTTTCCCTTGATTATGCATCATGCTCACTAAAAGGATAATTCCCTGTCTTGATGTGACTCTTGATGAAGCCGGAGGCACTGTAGTGAAGGGTATTGAGTTCGTGGACCTGAGAAAAGCAGGCGACCCCGTGGAACTTGCAAAGCGCTATAATGAACAGGGTGCAGATGAACTGGTATTTCTGGACATCACAGCTTCCCATGAGGGTAGAGGCACTATGATCAATGTAATAGAAAGGACTGCAGATGAGGTTTTTATTCCTCTTACTGTGGGCGGTGGCATTAATTCCATTGAAGACATACGGCAGATCCTCAGAGCAGGGGCTGATAAAGTATCCATAAATACTGCAGCAGTAAAAAATCCGGAGCTTATCAGGCAGTCATCAGAAATATTTGGTTCCCAGTGCATTGTCACTGCCATTGATTGCAAGCGGAATACTGATGTTAAGAACAACCCGGATAAAGTAGTACTTGAGCTTGAGGATGGTACTCCTGCATGGTATGAAGTTGTTATCTATGGGGGCAGAAAGCCCACAGGTATCGATGCAGTACAGTGGGCAAAAAAAGTAGAGGAACTTGGTTCAGGTGAAATACTGCTTACCAGTATGGATAAGGATGGAACCTATGATGGTTTTGATATTCCTGTCACAAGAAAACTCTCTGAGGAGCTTGATATCCCTGTGATAGCTTCAGGTGGTGTCGGTAATCCACAACACATCTACGAAGGTTTCACAAAAGGAAAAGCTGATGCTGCATTAGCTGCAAGTATCTTCCATTTTGGGGAATATACAGTGCAGGATGTAAAAGAGTATCTCAGAGAGAGGCAAATACCTGTCAGACTTTAATTAGGGAGATATTCTAATGGAGATCAGGGAATTCCAGAAACTTATGTATGACCTGTACGCTCATAATGACCGCAGGCGAGGTGCTGCTGCCACTATGCTGTGGCTTGTGGAAGAAGTTGGCGAATTGTCAGAAGCTGTGCGCAGGAATGATACAGAGAACATAAGGGAAGAGCTTGCAGACTGTTTTGCCTGGGTAGGCGCCTTAGCAAACCTTTATAATATTGATATAGAAGCAGCTTTCCTTCAGAAGTATCCTCTCGTGTGTCCAACATGTGGCAAAAATCCCTGTATTTGTACAGATTGATCAGCCTGTAGACCATATCATGTATAGGGTTCGCAATGAATGTAGAGAATGCTGTCGTTACCATACTTTTCACGGAAGCGGTTCTCTACTTCTGTACATATATCGTGGGCTTCAACAAGAGTAAGGTTCATATCCACCTGTATATGCACATCAGTAGCAATATTATTGCCAACTCTTCTTGTTTTAAGTTTGTGGAAGTCTTTAACACCATCAGTTGATGCAATAATATGCTGTATGTCTTCAATGACATCTTTTGCGGGAGCTGCCTCAGTAAGCTCATTTGTATTCTTATATGTGATGTCAAATGCAACCTTAAATATGAAAAAACTTAGTATTACTGCTGCAATCGGATCCAGCACTGCCCACTTACCTCCAAGGACTATTGCTCCTCCGATCCCCAGCATTGTTCCCACAGATGAGAATGCATCTGATCGGTGATGCCATGCATTTGCCACCATTGCATCACTTTTTAGATTGTTTGCATAATTTAAGGTATATCTGTACAACCATTCTTTTGTAAGGATGGAAAACACTGCAGCAATTAAAGCTATCATCCCCGGTTGTTCGAGCTTTCCTCCATTTATTACCAAAAGGATCTTACTCAGGCCACCTAAAAAGATCTCTACTCCAATTATAAAAAGTACAATACCCACAAAAGCAGCACACAAAGTCTCAATTTTGCCATGTCCATAATGGTGGTTATTGTCTGCGGGTTTTCCTGCAACTTTTATTCCTACTATTACTACTATATCTGTAATAAAATCCGAAAATGAATGGATAGCATCTGCGATCATTGCCGCACTGTTGCCTAATATACCGGCAATGAACTTGAAAAGTGTGAGGATAATGTTTACTATCATCCCATTTGTGGTTACTTTTACTGCAGTTCCACTTCTTTCATTCTCTGTGTTCATATGGATAGATGCTCCATTGACCTAAATAGAGATTTATTGTCTCTCTATTTAACTCTTTGCATATTTTTTGACAACCTTCTTCTTTTTTGATACCCTTCAATCTTTTTTGTATCCTTACTTTATTAATCATTTAAAAATATGTTTTGAACACCTATCTTTTCAACTTCGACTAATGACCTTTAATCTGATCACTAATCTACTTTTTTACATCCTCGAACAATTTAAATAGATAGAACACAGAATTATTTATATGTAAAGGGGGGTGCATTATGGTCAACAATGCCAGGATATATTTAATAGTCATTTTCTTGCTGACATTAGTAAGCTTATCAAGTGGATGTATCAAGAATTTTGAAAAAGAGTCCAATATTATAATAACGGATACTGAATTGTCCGCAGACAAAGTGACAAGTTCTTTTGTAGATATCAACGTAACAACTTATATTCTTCATACAAGCGGGGTTCAGAAAAATGATACTTCACTGCAACTGAAGGTATTTGATAGTAATACGGACTTTTTGAAGTCAAGGAAAGTTATAGAGGTAGGACCCATAAAAGAAGGTGAGACATCTTCAGTTTCTCAATCTATCAGATTGCCCAGAGAAGGCACATACAGGGTGGAATTTGTGCTGTCTGATGGAAATAAAACAAAATCCACGGCAGAGATATATTTGAGTGGGCTTGAAAGATTGAAGACTGACGTGCAGGAAATAGGTATAGGTATAGATAGTATAGATTTCCTGGTTAGGAAGGTCGTAGGCAACAACGTTGTGATAGAATCTGATGTTTATCTCACAAATTCAGGTTCTAATGTGAGTCAAGACTACAAGATGCTGGTGAAAGCCCGCGAAATGGATGCACGTCTTATAGCAGACAAGGTCTGGACCACCACTGGCCTAATAGGTCCGGAAGAAACAGTTGTCAGAAGTGTAAACCTTACAGTGCCTGATAACTACAATTATGTTGTAGAGGTTCTTGTCTGGAAGGACAATGTCCTTGTGAAGCGTGGAGAAGATTACGTCCAGTTGAATCCACAAAAGGTTATTGATAAGAACAAGACAGTTGAGTCCAAGGATATCGTAACAAGTGATTTTGTAGTAGAGGAAACTCCAACAGAAGCACCTTCGGGTGAAACACCTTATGAAGAACCAGAAATGGGAACACCAGGATTTGGTTCAGGCCTTGCTATAATATCTCTGATTGCAGCATTTATCATCTTCAGGAGGAGATGCGTATGAGTGGGGAATTAAAAGAAACCGGAAGTATGGGGCAGGTGCAATCTCCTGCGCCAGTAAAGACGAAAGAGAGAAAAGAACCAACAATGGAGGACTATTTTAGAGCTGGTTTATTCATACTGGTGGGTCTTCTTCTTGCAATTTCAGTACTCCAGTTCGTAGGCTCGGTAGATCAAATAATCTACACATGGTTTGAATCGGAATATATTCCTATCATCAAGGCTGTGTTTAACCTTGTAGTAGTAGTTTTCTGTTTATATGTGCTCAAATTCCACCTGCTGAAAAAGAAGGCATAGACTTCTTTGGATATATATTCCCGAACACTGGCCGGAAACTTCAAAGCCTTCTGGCCATCATTTATATATTGTGACATCATCACAAACCTTCATGTCCTATATTCCTGAACTTCTGGCCCCTGCCGGTGATATGCTCTCTCTTAAGGCTGCTGTGGAAAATGGTGCAGATGCAGTATACCTGGGAGTTAAGAAGCTCAGTGCCAGAGCATACGCTTCTAATTTTTCTCTTGATGAACTGGAACAGGCTATAGACTATGCTCATCTCAGAGGAGTGAAGGTCTACATTACAGTGAACACTCTGATAAAAGATGCTGAGTTTACTGAGGCAGCCGAAACTTTGCAGAATATTGCAGCATACGGTGCCGATGCTGTAATAGTGCAGGATGTAGGCTTAATTTCCTTTTTACGCGAGTTCTTGCCCAGACTTCCTGTACATGCAAGTACACAGATGACAGTCCATAACAGTAATAGTGTACGTTTACTTGAAGGTCTGGGTGTAAAAAGGATCGTCCTTGCAAGAGAACTATCACTTGAAGCTATTCATTCCATCCGCAAAAACACGCAAGCAGAGCTTGAGGTGTTTATTCATGGTGCTCTATGTATCTGTTATTCCGGACAATGTCTGTTTAGCAGCCTGATCGGGGGCAGAAGCGGCAATAGGGGCTACTGTGCTCAGCCTTGCCGTAAACAATATATTCTTAAGAAGAATGGAAAAGAAGTAAAACTTCAAGATAATTTCCTGTTAAGTCCAAAGGATTTGAACACATCTCAAATTCTTCCTCTTCTTATTGAAGCTGGTGTTTCATCCCTTAAAATAGAAGGAAGGATGAAACGCCCCGAATATGTGGCAGGTGTAGTGGGTATTTATAGGCGGCTTCTTGACCGTTATGCTGCAGGCCCAACAGCTTATTTTGTGCCTGAGGAAGAGTTAAGGACGCTTGAACAGCTTTTTAACAGAGGTTTTACGCATGCGTATCTCTCAGGAAAACCACGCATCAAGTTGATGGATCACGGTGTACCATATAATCGGGGGGTTCTGGTAGGCACTGTGAAGGGGCAATCGAGAGGTGGTTATGTAAGCCTTAAATTGTCAGGTCCTCTTAATGTTGGCGATGGAATAGGTTTTTCAGGAGGGGATACAGGCGAGAGCGTGACCAAAATGCTCTACAAAGGCAGACCAATCACTTCTGCTGATAAAGATATGATAGTCGACATCCCTCTTTCCAATCCTGTATCTGCAGGAATGCAAGTATACAGGACTTCTGATGTCTCACTTCTAAAGTCTATGGAACGATCTTTCACCTCTCAAACACCTGTGCGCAAAGTTCCATTGCGGCTTAATCTTACGGCTATAACAGGTAAACAGCTGGAACTGGAAATACAGGATAGCGATGGCAACATAACAAGTATAGTTTCTGAATACGTTGTGCAGCCATCCCTCAAAAATCCTACAACCAGAGATGATATGGAAAAGCAGCTAACAAAGCTTGGAAATACTGTTTTCCATCCTGTTTCAGTGGAGATCACTTCGAGTCAGGATATTTTCATTCCTATCAAGGAATTGAATAATATACGCAATATTGCTGTTCAGGAACTAGGGGATATCAGAACCAGGAAATGGAAACGCAAACTCGATCATTTTATTTTTTCACTTCCTTCCCAGCACAATATAAAAACAGGGAAACCTATGCTGACTGTCAGTGTGAGCAATCTGGATAGCTTGACATCTGCAGCTAGCGAGGGTGCAGATGTTATTTATTATGGGGATGAAAACTATCGTGTCCATACCAAAACTGAATTGGGGAAAGCAAGAGACATTGCATTTGGAAAAGGCTGCATGATCTATCTCTCAACACCATCTATTGTGTGGGATAATGATATCAATGAACTGCAATTGCTTATCCGGGAAGCATTGGAAGTAGGTTTTCATGGAGTACTTGTTTCCAACCTTGGTGTTCTCAGGTCAGTACAACAGGTGGGTTGCAATTTTATTGTTGATCATCATCTCAACATTTTCAATCATAGATCAGTCTCATTTTTCCAGAATTCAGGTTCTGAAGCGGTTACCTTATCTGCGGAGCTTACCTTGGAACAGGTGTCATTTTTGAGCAGTTATGGGAATGTTGAATGTGTAATTCATGGAAACCCGCAACTTATGGTTATGGAAAATTGCATTGTGGGAAGTTTGCTTGGAGGTAAAGGTGAAGCTTGTTCTATGCCTTGCAAAGCAAATGATTTTTCAATAGTTGATGAAAAAGGCTTTGAATTTCCATTATTGATGGATGAACATTGCAGAACCCACATTTTTAATTCCAGAGAATTATGTCTGCTGGATGAAATTCCCAGCTTTTTAAATGCAGGTGTCCGTAGATTGAGAATAGATGCAAGGCATATGGATGCACAGAAAGTGAGAGTAGTTGTGGCCGCATATAAACAAAGAATTGAGGAATTTATTTCTCAGGAATCGGTTTCTGGCCTTACTTGCAAGGATATATCAGAGAAATATACTAAAGGCCATTATTTCAGAGGTGTGCTATGAAGGTGTTCTTTTCAGGTTCTATCCGGGGTGGGAGGGAATTGTTGTCCGTTTACCAATATCTTTGCACACTCATTGCTTCACTGGGTCATGAAGTCCTTAGCGAGCACGTAGCTGATTCAGAACTTGAAAATATAGAATCGTTGATGACAGAGCAGGAGATATTTGCAAGGGATATGAGCTTATTAGAACACAGTGAATGCCTTATTGCAGAGGTTACTATTCCTTCCATAGGTGTTGGCTATGAGATCTGCAGTGCTCTTCAAAGGAATATGCCAGTGTTATGCCTCTACAAGGAGGGATCAAATGTGTCAGCTATGATTCAAGGAAATCCAAGAGTAATTGTACAACAGTATTCTGCTATGGAAGACCTTAAAATTATATTAGCAAGCTTTTTTCAGCATGTGGGTCAGAAATATGTGGATAATGGTTAAATACTTGTCAGATTAATATTCACTTGATAAATATGGAAACAGAAATAATAATTGTTCTGGCAGCAATAGTAATTGCGTATCTGCTTTATCACGTCTTAAAAACTGTAAAAAACATGGCTGTCAATACTATCATGGGCCTATTGGTGCTTGTAATTGCTAACACAGTGCTAGGGCTGAATATAGCATATTCATGGGTTGTAATTCTTACCTGTGCGATTGCAGGTGTTGTGGGGGCAATTCTTGTGATCCTGTTACACTATGTGGGTATCTTCTTCTGATGATACACGCATCACGGCACTTATCATGTGCCGTATTTGCTTCTTTCCCTTGTAGTTCTTTTCTATTATGTTGTCCTTAAGTTCAAGGAATTCAAATCCATTAAAAAGTGCTCTTATTTCCTCAGAAGTAAAATAATGGTAGAGTATCCCATGCTGGCGCACAAAAGTGCGTTCTTCTATCTCTTCTCCTCCAAACCTCATGTCCTGAAAACCAAAGACCTCAAAAAATACCAGTCCCTTATGTTTCAAGACTCTTCTTATTTCTGAGACTGCAGCTTTTCTTCCCGGCTCGGTCAGGTGCTGTAATACTCCCAAGCAGATTACAGCATCAAAATTTCCCTCCTTAAAAGGCAAATGGGTAAGACTTGCAGTAGCATAATCGGCTTTCAGGCCCTGTTTTTTCAGATAGTCCCTTGCTCTAGTTAAAGCTGCAAATGAAATGTCTATACCTGTTGTGCTATAGTTGGAAGAAAGTGGAAAGAGGTGTCTCCCACATCCGCATCCAGCATCAAGTATTCTGCTTCTTTTAGGAAGTCTTTCTGTTATGTGGGATATAGAGCCAGCACATCCCCATTGTAGATGTCTGTACTCCTTTTCCCATGCAAAAATATGTTCTTTTTCGATCAATTCTATGGTCTGTAGCTTGCAGCTTCACTGAATCTCTTTGCAAGGAAGTCCTTTTCCATTGATGAAAGGAACCATCCGGCTTTGGGACCTGATTGTTGTCCCAAAACTGCCAGATAAATGGCCTTGAACATGTCGGTAGGCTTCACTTCAAGTTCCTCAGGGGAAACTCCCATTAATTTGGTCATCCTGGTGTTAAGTGAGGACCCTTTCTCTTTAGAAGAATAGACCAAATTATGATAATCTTCTCCGCTTAGCTCCTTTGCAGCATCAATCTCCTCGGACAATGCTTTAAGGAAAGCTCTCTGCAAATCGTTCAGTGTTGCAGCCTGTACAGGGATCTCTTCTTTCACGCTGAACTTTACCATGTCGGGGGCATACATCTCAAGCCATTTACCAACGTTTTCTGCAAGCTCCAAGATACATTTCTCATTCTTTGTGCTGTACCCGGATCTTTCCACTATCTTCATCACTCTATCAAGATCCCCATGAGCCACCTGATAAATAGTGATCATGTGTCTGAATGGAATGTCTGTATGACAGATGCCAGCGGCATGTGATAGTTCTTTAAGTCTCCTGTTATAGCTGGATTCTTCGGTGTCAGCGCTTAGTTTTTCAAATTCATCTACCAGATTCAGCAGAGGCAGGGATGGATCGAAGCGAATATGTTTCTCTGGTTTTGTTCTTATTATGAGATACCTAAGGATTTCTGGTGGAAGCACTTCCAACATCTCAGATATTGATACCACTACGCCGCTTGAGGAGGACATTGCTCCTTTTGTACCCAGCATGATCCATTCATATACTACCGGATATGGTGCTTTATATCCGTATATCTCTTCACTTATGGCTTTACCTGTATCGTAGGATCCACCTTTGGAAGCATGGTCTTTTCCAAAAGGCTCAACAGTTACACCCAACACGCCCCAGCGGGCGGGCCAGTCCACACGCCAAGTGAGTTTTCCTCCTCCTCGCATTGACACTGTTCCAGAGTCTCCACAAGAGCAGACGTAATCCACAGTCTCTGCATTGATGTCAAAGCCAGTTACTTTAGTGGTTGTAAGCCGAGCACATTTCTTACAGATAGGATTAAAGGGACTCCAGTCTGCTGTGACCTCCTTTCCGGAATGTTTCTGGAGAATATGTGCTATCTTATCTCTATTAATAAGTGCTTTCTTAATGCTCTCTACATACATTCCTTGTTTGTACATCTCATCAGCACGGTATATTTTTGGATGGATGCCTAAGCGGTCCAGAGCTGTGTAGAAAGGCTTGAGGAAATGCTCTGCATAACTGGCACATTCACCGCATGGGCATGGTATTTCTGAAATGGGTTTTCCTACATGTGGTGCAAAACTTTCATCCAGGAAAGGATATACTTTCCTCAGAGGGTCGTATGTGTCAGCAACATATATTATCTCTGCATTTGCTCCCTGGTCCAGCAGAGCGCGGTATGTTGCATCTGCTGTAACTACTTCTCTCATGTTCCCGATGTGTATGTGTCCTGAGGGAGTGATGCCAGTTGCAACCAGGTGCTTTTTTCCGCTCCCGATTATTTCCTCTGCCATGACATCTGCCCAATGCGTAATATCTGCCATATTAATTCACCAAATTCATAATAATGATGCTTTATCAAATTATATACTATTATTTTAGGGCTGTGGTGTGACAATATGTGTAAGTACGAGTTTTCACATTTATCTAATTTTTATTAAAATCTAGTGTATATTAATCTAACTGGTTGGTTTTTATTCCTCTATGACATAAACTCTATACAACCTGGGGTAATAAACATGCAATCACTTTCTCTTAAAGAACGCTTTGTCCGAGCCCTTAAAGGAAAGGATGTAGACAAAGTACCGGTGTGCTCAGTTACACAGACAGCAACCATTCAAATGATGGAACTCACCGGAGCAAAATGGCCACAGGCCCACTATGATCCGGACAAGATGGCTACTCTGGCGATTGCTGGTCATAGGCTGGCTGGTCTGGAGGGTGTAAGGGTTCCTTTTTGTACAACTGTAATTGCACAAACCTTGGGGTGTAAGATAGATGAGGGAAACATTGACACTCACCCGTATCAGCTGAGTTTCCCATGCGTCGATGTAAAGGATGTAAAAAACATAAAAATTCCAGAGAACCTTTGTGAAAGTGAGAGAATATCCACTGTTCTAAAAGCAGCAGAGATCGTAAGGACGAAGGTTGGAGAAGATGTACCTCTGATTGCTGGTATGATCGGGCCGGCAGCAGTTGCTTTTTATCTGTCGGGTGCACATAACTACCTCATGTGGTGTATCCAACATCCCGATGCTTTGCAGGAACTCATGGAAATCGGCACAGAAGTATGCATCGAGTATTCAAATGATCTCTTTGAGCATGGAGTGGATGCTGTAAACGTATCTGATTCTGAAGCAGGTCCTGATCTCTTTCCTGTCCCAATGTTTGAATCCATGGTGCTTCCGCAGTACAGGAAGCTTACTTCCAGATTACAGGGAATGTCAGTGTTGCATATCTGCGGAGACGCCACAGAAATACTTGATCAGATGGCTGTATCGGGCTTCAATGGGCTTAGCATTGAAGAAAAGGTAAATGCTAGATATGCAAAGCACATAATAGGTGACAGGGCATGCCTGATCGGCAATGTTTCACCCACAATGACTTTTCTTTCTCAGTCACCCAACGAGATAAAAAAAGAAGCTAAGCAATGCATAGAAGACGGAGTAGACATACTTGCGCCAGGCTGTGGTATAGAGCCTCACACCTCTTTGGACAACTTACAGGCATTTGTTTCTGCAAGAGATGAATACTATCAAGGAAAGATCCAATAAGCAGATTATTTTTCATAGTTTATGTTTCTGTTCTCCGTTCTTAAATTCGCATAAGGTGAAATGTTCGCATCGATACGAATCGAAAGAGTTAATTAGTAGTATATTCTCATTCTCTTCAATGACTCGTATCACGCCCGAAGGAGAAAGGAACAGCCTTTCAGTCATGAAAGACATATTTATGTTGTATCGGATGCGGGACCCTGCAGGCAAAGAACTTGCTTCTCTTATCGAAATGCTGGGGACTCATGGCGCGATTGCATCTGCTCCGGTTCTTTATGATGAGGGTGAAAACCCGGAAGATGAAGAAGTAGATGCTAATGCTACTCAGGCTGTGCTAATTTTTACAGGTGAACTCCAAAGTTCATCAACTCTTTAATTTTATTCTCGCATTGATCAAAGAACTGATACTCTTTTATTTCATGTCCATTACTTTCTAAGGTATTCAGGAACCCATACCAATAGATCACTAATCCATGACCGTACATTTGCTCGTAATGGCTGAACTGTTTTTTCATATAATATTTGTGTTCCTGTTCATCACCAAACATCGCTTTACTTTCTATCCACGATACTTCGTTTCCATCCACTGTAATAGGTTCAGGCAGCAAGAAATCCGGAGTTTTAGTCATGCTCTGTTCTCTTAATTGCTCTTCGGTCAGGAAATCTATTTTATGAGCCTTTAGCCAAAATGAGATTATTTCCTCTCCAAGTTTTCCTTTTTCCAGTTGTAGACTATGCGCGCGAGGAGAAAAGAAATGGTCAATTTCAAGTGCCTCTATGATTTCTTTACTTAAACGTCTGCTTTGAAGTCTTTCTGGAGAATTGAATGCGATCTTTTTAGGTATATTCAGCTCTTTCAAAATCAGGGATGCTATCAATGTGGCAGGCATTCTGTAAGTTACAGCCATTTCAACTATAGTTTTTCCGTTATTCCATTGTTTTAGCTGTTCAGGTCCACTTTTCTTCAAGTTGCTAAAATTTAATTTCACTCTAGTTACCGTTTTCTGAGACAGTATGGTGTAAGCGATGCCTGGATGTATCTCAAACCTCTTCGCTACAGGCCCAACATCAGTTATATCCCACAGGGAATGATATATCTCTTCATATCTGCTTTTATCCATGTACTGTCCCTTTCCTGTGGCTGCTTATCAGAATGCATTCATTGCAGTGTTTTTTGCTGCAGTATGATTTTCCATATTCGACTACAAGCGCATGATACTCTTTGAATAATTCTACATCCTCTGGCAGCGTAGTCTCAAATATTTTTTGCAGCTGCATATAATTACCTTTCAGTCCTATACAGCCCATAATGCGTGTAGTATATGTATCAATCACAAATTTAGGTTTTTCAGCAGCATATAATATTATACTATCTGCAGTTTCATTGCCAACGCCATTAAGGGTTAGTAACTTATTACGTAACTGTTCCACTGGCAAATCGAAAAGTTTATCCATATCGTTTTCAATCAAAAACTGAGCTGCACTTTTTAGCCTGCTGGCTTTCTGTCTATAAAATCCGCAGCATTTTATCATTTCTTCTAATGACTCAATATCTGCTTTTGAAAGGCAATGTGGATCAAGCATTCCCGCCAGTTTTAGATTTTCTATTGCCTTTTCAACGTTGCACCATTTTGTCTGTTGTATCAGAAAAGCACCAACTATCATTTCAAAGCGTGTTTGAGCAGGCCACCAATCCTGTGGTCCAAATTCTTCCAGAAATATTGTGAATATTTCTTCTAAGTCCTTTTTTTCCACTTCTGCAGGTAACAGGGGCTCATCATCTCCAAAAATTTAATAATCTAAAAACGTGTGGCATCTTGTTCTATGCTCTATCCTTCTTCAATTTGTTGTGGGTTGTGCTTTTTTCTGCTTCTTTCAGAGACGATTGTGACTCGATAACGGTTGTGTTTTTGTTACTCACTGTTATCTTCTCGAAGCGTTCATAGAACTCCACATCCGATTTGTTTTTTTGAAAATCAGTTTCTGTTTCTTTTTCAGTAGTATCTGGATTGCAGATATCCTTTCCTAATTTGATCCTCGTATTTTCTATATACGTATCCAGGATTACTCTGCTAGAACTTGTTGTTTTGCGGGAACTTCCATATCCTATTATACAATTTGCTTCTCCAGTGCGCCAATCTACGTGAAATAGATGGCATTGTTTTCCTTTGCAACTTGATTTCTCATCCAAAGGGCACTTTGCAGGAAGTCCCACAACTATCACCAATAGGAATCTTTTGTTTATATATTTTTTATGGAAGCAGCAATGAGGGGTGCAACGCTCACCGAACTCTGTGCTTTCTCAAGAGTGTCTGTTGCTATAATGTCACAGACGCCTGCATTAAAAAGACGCAATACTGCATTTTTTGCCAATACAGGATGTACACATGCAAGATAAACATCTCTTGCTCCCTGACTCTTGAGGAGTTTTATGGATTCTGCCATTGTGCCACCGGTTGCTATCATATCATCCACTAGGACAACATCTCTTCCATGCACGTCCATGTTTTTTGTCTTGATAGTAACGGTATCTCCAGAGAGTCTTGTCTTTTCAAGATGGTCAAACTGGATACCAACTCCCTTCGCAGTGTTTTCTGCAAGATTGACTGCACCTATGTCAGGTGCTACTATCAACGGGTCTTTCAGATCAAGGGAGCCTATATATTTCCCAAGGATATCTGATGCATCCAGGTCAAAAGCATCAGCACTAAAGTAATCCAAGATGCTTGGTTTATGGATATTTACGGTAAATACCCTGTCTGCAGTTATAGCTCGAGCTACAGCCCTTGCACTGATAGGCTCTCCACTTTTGAATTTTCTATCCTGACGCGCATATCCCATATAGGGGATAACCACGTTTACTACCTGTGCATCTTCACAAGCATCTATCATCTGGAGCAGTGCCATGAGGTCAGAGTCAGTCGCAGTGCTCTGTATGATAGTAACTTCATCCATTGGTTCTTCCATAATGCGCGTATAAACTTCCCCATCAGGAAAACGGTTGAACTCGCAAAGAGTTGGTTCAATATTCATCTCCCTTGCCACACGGGTAGCAAGTGCCTGTGATGACGGACCTCCTATTATTTTCAATTTGAGTACCTCGTAAGATTGTTCATTGTGTATTCTGTAGTCTGATTTTCCTACTCTACTATGTCTTATGTTAATTAGTTTTGGTTCCCTTTACCTTTTCGAGCACTCTTATGTTCCGTATGGATGTGTGGGGATAATTGCCTGTGTCATCCTTCTCTATAGATTTCACCATGTCCCATACTGTAAGCAGTGCAACAGATACGCCAGTAAGAGCTTCCATCTCCACTCCTGTTCTTCCAAGAGATCTGACTTCTACATTGGCAACAAGTGAATTCTTCTCAAATGTAAAATTTACGTCTACGCCTGTAATGGGTATCTGATGGCACATTGGTACTAGTTCCGGCGTTCTTTTTACTCCAAGTATGGCGGCTGTTCTGGCAGTGGACAAAACATTTCCTTTTTCGACAGTACCGTTTTTAATCCTTTCAATAGTTGAATCAGAAAGTAATATCTCACCAGATGCTATCGCACGTCTGTCGACGATTTCCTTCTCACTTACATCCACCATTACAGCTCTGTCATCCTTCAGGTGAGTTAATTTTTTTTCCAATGGGACCACCATCAACTCAATCTATACGCAGGTTTTGCCTTTGCTGGTAGTCTTCAATAGCGTTTTCCAGTTTCCCTATGAGGTCCTTTGCTTCATCAATGGTCAATTTGATTATTTCCTCATCTTTTGCGTGGCTAATTATTACTCTAACTTTTTTCCTCTCAATATCAACGCTGATCGTTCTATTGTCTTCTTTAGTCAAGATGATCACTCCCTCATTACATCAGTTATCTTACTGATTACATCCGTAGCCAGTAATCCATATCCTTTGTCGTTGAATGCAAGATCTCCTGCAGCTCCATTAATATACGCCGCACAAGCTGCGGCTTTCATTGGTGGATTTGTGGCTAAAAGTGCGCCAGTGATGCCTGCAAGCACATCCCCGGTGCCCCCAACACTCATTCCTGAATTACCTGTTGCGTTAAGCATAACTTTACTCCCATCAGAAATGACATCTACCTTTCCTTTGAGAAGAGTAACCAGGTTATTTTCCCTGGAATATGTTCTCACTTCCTCTATTCTCCTCTCTATATCAATCGAAGTTTCCTTTTTCCTTATCCGGGCAAATTCTCTGGCATGTGGTGTGATCACTATTTCAGAACACTTCTTTTCAGCCTCTTCTAGCCCAGGCAATGCATCTGCATCAAGCACCAGTTTATTGCAAAGAGGGATTATTCTGCTTACGGTTTCAACTACCTCTTCATCATTCCCAAGCCCCATCCCCATAACAACAACATCATGTGCATCGACAAGTTTTGTTATCAGGGGTATATCTTCACTACATAATCTATTTTCCGATAGGCAGCGCACAATAAGGTTAGGAGAGAATGATGCAATGGTATCGGCCACAGTTGATGGGGCTGCGACTGTTACTATATCGGCCCCCGTTCTAAGGGTTGCAAGGGCTGCTAGTGCGGGAGCTCCTGAATAAGCTCCTCCTCCGATAATGAGTATTCTGCCAGCTTGTCCTTTGTGAGAATCAGGAGTTCTAAGATTGAGGCTCTTAAGGTTACCTATGCCAGTAAAAATTTCAGCATGAGAACAAACGCCTATGCCTTCAACTCTTACCTCTCCCAGATAATCGGATACTGAAGAAGTGCTAAGTTCTTCTTTCATTTTATGGAAAGTAATTGTCAGGTCTGCTTTAATGCATTTGCTTTGTTTTGTCTTTTTATCCTGATTTCCTGAAGGTAGGTCAATGGCTATTATGTACTTTCCGGACATATTTATTAGGTCTATTGCCGAAGCCTCAGGTTCTCTAATTTTTCCGGTTATCCCGGTTCCAAGTATGCCATCAACTATAATATCAGCATTACTGATCATTTCGGATAGTACCGCATCTCCAGAATCTGTTACTTGCTTTATACTATTGATCTTGCAATATTGAAGTAGCAGGAAGTTCCTTTTTGCTTCTTCAGTACGGATGGAACTTACATTTCCTAAAAGTATCACATCGACTTGGAACTGTGGGTGTTCGCAAAGGTGGCGTGCAGCTACAAAAGCATCGCCTCCATTATTCCCTCTTCCCGCAATTAAGAGGATTCTCCCTCCCGAAAAGCGATCTCTTATAATCTTTGAAATTGAAGAACCCGCGTTTTCCATAAGCTGGATAGGTAAAAGTCCAAGCTGAGCACAGTTTGCATCAATAACCTTCATTTCTTCCCAGGTGATGGAATCCATAGTTACCTATTAATCCATTGTTTGCATTCTATTTATTCATTGATATTTCTCGAATCCAATTATTTAACAGAATATCATGGTTTAGCTGTGATGAGATTTAAACGGAGGTCGTCCTATTAACGCCAGTACCAAAGAGATTAATGCCATGGACAAGTCCAAAATAAAACCACTCTATTTAGTCCTAGGCAGTGGTAGTTTAGGTTTTGCTCTTGTGAAAGAGCTCAAGGAACGTGATAAGGAATTATTTGTAGTAGATAAGGACCCTCAAAAGGTGGAAACCCTTAGGGAAGAAGCTTATGATGCCATAGTAGGTGACATTGGAGATCCAAGTGTTCTAGAGAAGATCAACACAAAGAATCTTGCAGCTATAATGATCCTCAGTTCTGATCCTTTGGCTAATAAATCTGCACTGGCAAATATCAGAAAGAAAGTTTCTCCTGATATTTATTGTGTGGCTAGGGCTTCAGATGCGATCAATATGCAGGAAATGGAAGCTCTCGGGGCAGATCTTGTGATAATTCCTCCAAAAGTTGTGGCAAAGTCCCTTGCAAGATCTCTTGAAAGAGCCGAATCTATGTTAAGAGGGAACAAGCTTGTTCAGTGGTTTAATGGTCTTAGAGGAAAAACTATGGCAATAGTTGTCCACAACAATCCTGATCCTGACTCCATTTCAGGTGCTCTTGCTCTGCAGGAGATTGCTAAAAGTTTTGATGTGACTTCAGATATTCTTTATAGTGGGGAGATCGGCCATCAGGAAAACAAGGCCTTTGTTAACTTGTTGGGTATCGATCTGTTAAAAATGGAAGATCATGATGTTTCACGTTATGATAAGGTTGCTCTTGTTGATTGTGCAGTTCCAGGTTCCAATAATAAATTACCGCCTGGTGCTCATGTAGGTGCTGTTTTTGACCATCACCCGATCGGAGATGCGCATATTGATGCGGAGTTTATTGATATACGTCCGAATGTAGGTGCTTCTGCAACCATCCTTACCAAATATCTCCAGGAATTGAATATAGATATTAATCAGAAGCTTGCAACAGCTTTGCTTTATGGCATTCGTACTGATACTTTGGACTTTAAAAGGAATACGGACCCATCGGATCTTTCAGCAGCATCTTTCTTGTATCCCCTTTCTGAACATGACATACTTGATCAGCTTGAGCGCCCTTCTATGTCCACGGAAACTCTGGACGTGTTGGGTGAAGCTATTCTCAACAGGCAGATCTATAGTGGCTATTTGATCTCAAATGTGGGAAGTATCAGGGATAGGGATACATTGCCCCAGGCAGCAGATTATCTGTTAAATCTTGAGGGAATATCTACCACGCTGGTCTTTGGAGTGTCAGAGGACACAATTTTCATTTCTGGCAGGAGCAACGACATACGTGTTAATCTTGGGGATGTCATGAAAAAGGCTTTTGGTGAAGGTTCTGGTGGCGGTCATGCTAATGCTGCAGCTGCACAGATTCCTCTGGGCGTTTTCAGTGTTGCAAAGGATAGGCAAACTTTGCTCAAGCTTGTGAATGAATCGGTTGTTAAAAGATTCCTTAATGCAGTAGGTGTGGAAGAGTCAAGTAAGAAGTAGTTTGCTGAATACGACCTCTTTCCTTTCTTCATTTTCGGTATGTGCTCTATTATTGTTTCTATGCTTAGCTGTTTTTATGCAAGCGTGCTTATCTGAGTTATAGCTTGGTTGTCATCTTCGTGAATAAATGAGCATCTTGGTATGTTTCTTACATTTTCATACATCATCATACAAAATTCATTTTTCTTTAGCTGGTATGCCGATGTATGAATTTGTATGATGTGGCAAAGGTGCCTGTTTCATACATGTATGAAATGTTATGTTTGTTACTCTTTTTTTAGGTATAATTTTATTTTCATCAGTCCTATGGTGCTCTCTTCTAAGTAAATGCATTTATATCCATCTCTCATATGTTTACTATTTGTACTCTATATCGTATAGTATACGTTATTTTATATACTATATTATATTTACTTTTTAGAATAAGTGCTGCCGATATCTTTATTACCGATCTCGCATAGTCAAAATGAAATGATATTTTCCGATAAATACAAAGACCTTCTAGTCCAGGATGTCAGGAAGGAACTTCATCGGGCTTCCAGTCTGAAAGTTGAATCCATAGCTTCAAAGATAAGAAATATGGGATTTTCGTGTACTCAATGTGGAAGTTGTTGCAGAGGCTGTTGCACTGACAATCGTGTGATGCTCTTGCAACAAGATATTTTGACTATATCTGAAAACACGCATCTCTCTTCATCAGAATTTTTGTTACCCTTTATTCCTCTTGAAGTCGAAAATGCTCTAAATGGCATTTCTGAATCATCCAGTCTAATCCCCTATACTGACAAAGATGGAAATGTGCACAGTTTTGGCTGGATGTTAAGGCGCAAGAAAAATGGAGATTGTTCTTTTCTTGAAAGTACAAATCAGCCCTATAAATGCGCTATTTACAAACTGCGACCTGCCTTATGCAGGACGTATCCTTTCTATCTGGAGGAATGCGAGCTTTGTACCTCTGAGTGTGAGGGCTTGGGATTACCTATATCACATGAGGATAGCCTTATACTTGCCAAGTCGGTACTTGACAGGTATTTACATGAACTTGAAGAGCGCATCCTAGTATATCAGTGCTATGAGCATTTTGAGCCAATATACTCAAATATTGTCTATTCTCTGGAAAGATTCAAAAAGGGGCATGTATTCTATATAGTTCATGACAGTGAAGGGACTCATCGAAGATGTGAACCTATGTGAATTCCTGTTATAATTTACTTTATCTATATAAAATTAGAATGTTGGTTACCATGTCTGAGAACATCAACTATCCAATGACTATTGCCGAGAAGATCTTCTCCAAAGCATCTGGCAAGGCCGTGAAAGCAGGAGAATTCGTACTTGCAGATATTGATCGTGCAATGACGCATGATATTACCGGTCCGCTTGCAATTGATGGTTTTTATGAGATCATGGCAAGCAAGCAAGAGAAAAAAGTGTGGGATCCTAGCAAGATCGTGATAATTTTTGATCATCAAGTGCCCGCAGATTCTATTAATGCAGCAGCAAATCACATAAAGTTGCGCAAGTTTGCAAAGGAGCAAGGGATCCTTAACTATGATGTATACGAGGGTATTTGCCATCAGATTATGCCTGAGAAAGGACATGTAAGACCCGGTGATTTGGTAGTTGGTTCTGATTCTCACACCTGCGCATATGGTGCTATAGGTGCCTTCTCCACTGGTATTGGCTCTACAGATATGGCTGCAGTATTTGCTACTGGTAAGCTATGGTTCAAGGTGCCGGAGACCATCAGGTTTGAAGTCGAAGGCAAGTTGCCAAAGATGGTGTATTCCAAGGACCTTATACTGCACCTTATAGGTGATGTAGGTGTAGAAGGGGCACGTTATCAGGCAGCAGAATATGCAGGTTCAACTATCCATAACATGTCTATTTCTGAGAGAATGACTATCTCCAATATGGCTATAGAAATGGGAGGTAAAGCTGGCATAATTGAAGCAGATGAGATTACGGCAGCTTACCTTAAGGAACGTATTCCTGATTATGAATTTGATGCATATTGGAAACCAGATGTAGGCGCAAATTACACTGAAATAAAAAGGTATAATGTTTCTGACCTTGAGCCACAGGTAGCCTGTCCTCACAATGTGGATAATGTGAAGCCCGTTACAGAAGTCGAAGGCACAAAACTTGATCAGATCTTCGTAGGTTCATGTACTAACGGCAGGTTCGAAGACATTGAAATTGTAGCAAAGATTATGGGTGACGAGCCCGTTGCCAAAGGTGTCAGGCTGCTTATTATCCCTGCATCAAGGGCAGAATATCTGAAAGTTCTGAAAGCTGGCTATGTAGAACAGTTCATGGAAGCAGGTGCCATAGTAGAGTCACCATGCTGTGGTCCATGTATGGGCGGTTCTTTTGGATTGCTTGGTGATGGTGAGGTGGGGCTTGCAACATCTAACCGTAACTTTAAAGGCAGAGAAGGAAGTCCTGCATCTTTTGTGTATCTTAGCTCCCCTGCAACCGCTGCTGCCTCAGCTTTGACTGGTGAAATCACAGATCCGAGGAAAATTTAAGGGCCGGAGACCAAAAGAAATAAATACATTTCTTCAGTGATAATTTGGCTAAGACGTTGGTTCTACCAATACCCGTCATATTGGATGGATTAACTCCAACGTCTTCACATTAATTTTGTTTTCGTTAAAAAGGGCTATTCTTTGAACAAAGACTTATTCGGTTCATGTGCTTGCCATTCATAAGGTGAGGTAAACTATGTCAGATGCTGATCTATCTGTTTTTAATGAAGTGTATAATGTTATCTGTGATCGTAAATTAAATCCCGTGGAAGGATCTTATGTGTGTTCATTGCTCAACCATCGAAAGGGAATCAACAAAATACTTGAAAAGGTGGGAGAGGAGTCTGTTGAAACAATCCTTGCAGCGAAAGACAAACAAAAAGATCACATTGTATCTGAATCTTCAGACCTGTTCTTTCATTTATTAGTTATGTTTGCCGCACTTGATATCTCTCTTGAAGATATTGCGGAAGAAATGAAAAAGAGAAGAAAATAATCATTTCTTCTCATTTTGTTTGATTTTCAGTACACTGCAAGTTCATGCAACACATCTGTTTTTGAAAGTATGCTCTTTGCAACTCCATCATATGTTACTATAATAAATGCAATGATGGGGTTGGCATCGAATATCTTAACAGCATCTATCAAAGACGCTTCAGAATCGATTGTTATTAGATCAGTTTTCATTACATCCTTCACTTTTGTATCCATGTCTCCTTTTGAGAGGACGCGACCTATATCTTTTAAGGTTAGAGTTCCTACAATATTGCCATTCTCTTCTACAGGAGCACCATATATGTTGTTTTGTGAAAGTAAGGTTGCAGCTTCTTTTATGGTGTTATTAAGATTAATTGTGAATACATTTCTGTTTGAATAGTATCTCACAGGCTTTTTGGGCAAAGATATCATTTCGTTGATACAGAATACTAATGTATTCCCCGTGTCGTCCCTGCCAACTATCTCTCCACGTACTACAAGCCTATTGACGGGAGTGGGACCCATCTGCACAAGGTCTCCCTGTTCAAAGCTTCTTATATTGCCAAGTACTTTTATCATTCCGTGGCACAGATCAGGATGACGCACGGTGGTAAAACTAATCTCTGCTACTGTTGCCCCTTCCACAATTTCGCCATTCCTGTATATGGGTACCAAGGCTTCATTATCCATTGCTGTGATGTTCAAAGCCTCATAAGCTTCTCCGGTTGCCTTATATCCACCTTTGGGACCGGGAACTCCTTCTACAAGTTGAAGTACCTTTAAGGATTGCATTTGATTTCGGACTGTACCAGGGTTTCTATTAATGATTTCAGCAATTTCTTCTCCTTTGACGGCACGACCTTTCTCTCTTTGTAGATTAATCAAAGCAATAAGTATATCTTTTTGGATAGGTGTAAGCTCCATTTGATCACCATTCGTGTGTAATAAAACTAAATTATAGTAATTCACCCCTATATATATAATTGAGTATTTCTTATTGGTAAATACTCTATTTTACAGAACAATTATATACGTCATAGACCTTGAACGTCATACAGGTAAAGAAACAATGATATTTGAGAAAATTCCTACTATACATACTTCTGATGAGCTAATAGATAAAGCTTTTAGAAGAGGTGTAAGGGCAGCAACGGGTAAAAAATCAAGCGGCAGGGCTAGTTTCCTTGAATCCCAAGAATCTATGTTGCTAACATCAGCTAATATATTATCAGATAATCTGGCTAATATCAGCAAAAAATTTCCAAATTTTGATGAGTTGTCTGGTTTTTACTATGAACTAGCAGATATACTTGTAGGTGTGGATAAAATACGTACCTCTTTATCCAGAGTAGCCTGGACAAGTGAAAAAATACATGATCTTGCAAGGGAATATGTAGGCCGGATGCGTGGCAGTCCAACCCCGGAAAACTTGCGTAAACAATGTTTTGGCCGTATGGGTTCACTGATGGATTCTATAAATAAAGATCTTTTACTCTTAAACGAGGCTCGTAATATTTTGCGCAAACTGCCTGCTGTTCACGACGAGCCAACAATTGTTGTGGCAGGTTACCCAAACACAGGCAAGTCAAGTTTTGTAACGGCCGCAACTAAGGCAACTCCAGAAGTTGCGCCTTATCCCTTTACAACTAAAGGTATTTCTATTGGGCATTTTTCAATAGGTAATGTAAGGTATCAGGTTATTGATACTCCAGGTCTTCTTGATAGGCCGATGTCTAAGAGAAATGATATTGAGCTGCAAGCGATTACTGCTTTGAAACACTTGGATGCAGTGGTGCTTTTCCTCATTGATGCAAGCGAAAATTGTGGTTATACAATTGAGGAACAAGAAAATTTGTTACAAGAAGTTAGGACTCAGTTCGATCTACCAATACTTGTTGTTTCCAACAAATCGGATCTTCCTCATTTTCAGAACCTTGACTTTACAGAGATGTCAATGTCTACAGCTACCGGCGAAGGCATAGAAGAAGTAATAGCATCTCTTGTGATGATGATAAATGAAAAAAAAGTTGATGAATCAGTGCTTTAATTCATGTAAGCACTTTTTCCATAATTTCCAGCGCTTTAAGAATATTTGGCATGGATGAAGCGTAAGATATTCTAATATGTTCATCTCCATTTTCTCCAAAAGCCGTTCCTGGTACCACTACTACTCCATTGGCTATGAGCTTAGAAGCCATAGTGTTGCAATCTTCCACTTCAGGGAATGCATAAAATGCTCCTTTTGGGACAACACATTTAAGTCCCATTGATCTGAGTCCTGATATCAGTACATTCCTACGCTTCAGGAATTCCTCTCTCATAAAGGATACTGAATCCTGAGGTCCGGATATAGCTGCACAAGCTGCTTTTTGGGCAATTGAATTGGCACATGCCTGTACATACTGATGAACTTTCAGCATCTGTTCAATGTATTCATTCTTGGCAGCTACGTATCCTATTCTCCATCCAGTCATAGCATATGTCTTAGACACAGCATTAATTGTGATAACATTATCTGTAAACTGAGCAGGGCTGATGTGTTCGCCTTCGTAGATGAAATGCTCATATACTTCATCAGAAATTATAGTGATGTCATTGTCATCTGCTATTTCTGCAAAGGCTCTTATATCTTTTTTACTCTGGACAGCACCAGTAGGATTTGCGGGAGAATTAATTATCATTGCCTTTGTTTTTGGATTAATCCTTTCCATTACAGATTCCGGACTAATAGTAAGTTCTTCATTCAGGGGGACACCTGCCACTTTTCCTCCCATCATATTTACCAGAGCGTTATATGATACAAATCCCGGATTTGCTATCATTACTTCATCTCCAGGATTAACAAGGGAAGCTATAGCAAGCTCAAGAGCTTCTGATGCCCCAGAAGTAACGATTATTTCTGAAGGGTCAACATCAAAAGAATTCTCTTCTTTAAATTTTCTGCTCAATTGCTCGCGGAGTTCTACGATGCCCGGACCAGCTGTATACGCAGTGAATCCCCCATTGATTGCATCAATAGCAGCCTGCTTAATATGTTGAGGTGTATCAAAGTCGGGCTGTCCCAGTCCGAGATTAATGGCATCTGAGCCCGCAGCTTCAAACATCTTCCGGATCCCGGAAATATTCATATTAAGGACCCTGTCTGCAAACTTCGATCCAGGCATGATTTTCCTTCCTTCATTCCAGTTTATTGTGTCTTGACTTTAGGTCTTCTTCGGAGGCACCAGTGATGTAAATTAGCTCTGCTATTACTCCGTCGAGGAGAACAGTAGCAGATGTTTCAAAAGATGTTCCAAGCGGAGTTAGATATGTATATTCTCCTCTGAGGTGTCTTTCAGCATATCCACCAGCATCTTCTTTTGTTCTTCCTGCTATTTTCACTACTGTATCGGATATTAATCCCAGTGTTGACTCATCATTAGAAGTGATAGTAATAAGTTTAGCGCCAATTTCTTTTGTGATCTTTGCCAGATTAGCTATTGATCGTGTCTGGCCGGAACCAGATATTGCAATGACAACATCTTCTTTAGTTACAGCAGGAGTTGTAGATTCTCCTACTACATAAGCTGTAAATCCTAGATGCATAAGTCTCATTGCAAAAGCCCTTCCAACAAGGCCTGATCTTCCGGCACCCATAACAAATATTGCTCTCGCATTTATGATATGTTCGAGCATTTGCTTGATGCTTTTTCTATCAAGCTCGTTAACTACTTTCTGAAGGTGGTTTGCCATAAGTTCCATTGATGAAATCAAATACTTGCACTCAGTAACTTCTAATTTCTTCTGTATCATTTTCTCACTTGCCCTTGCGCTTAGAAATTTGATGTACTCCTGCTCTCATCCTTATAGGTTATATTTTTCAGTTTCCATTCATCGATAGTATTCATTTCCTGATACAGTTTCATGATATCAGAATAATCGCCCGTCCAATATACGTCAATAAGCACGTTTGTTTCTTTAAGTTCCTTAAATATGGAATCTGCTAGGTATATTAGAGCTTTGTTACTAACAAACGGAATATTAAAAGTTGCCCTGTATCCACTTTCAAATTTGGCATAAGAAATTAACACATATCCATAGCTTTCATAAGTAGTAATGTCCTCAAAATTGCAAATTATCTCTTTTTCATGAACAGCTAACGTATCAACATTTGATACACAAATGAGGACTTTCCATATAACTGTGGCCGGAACGGTCCGGCCAAACCATATCGAAATTTTCCCATAACTGCACACCACATTAACATCATCTCTTCCCATTTCTATGGTAGAAAGGGATTGAGCAGGTGAGAGTGTTATTCCAATATTGTCTGCAGGTTCCATCTTGACCACAGTCAGTACCTAGAATCATATCTCATTTGTGGGATGATAGGAGTGCACTTATCATATTTCTGTCCTTTTTGAGAGTTTTTAGTTGATCTGCAGGGCCTACTACGGTAAGCCTTGTGCGGACAGTGTTCTTTTTAAGTAGCTTCCCAAAAATTGATGTATCGGTTTTGGAAGGATAGCTCTCCATCTCTATACCTGAGAACCCCTCAGGCTCGATAAGTGTCATTGTCATTTCTATAAGACTTGCCTCTTCTTCAGGTGTTAGACCTTTTTCCAAGACAAGAATCTTACCACTTCTTACCTCATCTATAATAAATCTGACTTTTTCGACAGGAGCCATTTCAGCAAGTTTTTCTTCGGATATTAGATCCATCTGAATTCCCTGCATTTTCATCACCCAAACCTTTTTGCAATTTCTTCATAGAGGGTATCTATGTTTTTCCCTTCAAGTGCAGATATAGCTACCATTGGGTGCTGGGGGAATGCCTCTTTTATCGTGGAAGGCGATGATTCAGGAAGATCAATCTTATTGGCCGCTATCAAAAGAGGTAACTTTCTTGCTTCCATATTGCCTATCACTGTAACGTTGACTTGAGTGTATGGATCTTCAGTAGCATCCATCACAAGTATGACTCCGTCAAGATTATCAAGCCATTTTACAGCTTCTATTACGCCCTCTGTTGCCTCTTTAGCCCTTCTCTTTGCTTCATTTTCTTCCATTCCGTGTTCCATGAATTCATGGAAGTCTATTTTTGTGGCAAGGCCAGGCGTGTCTATTATGTCAAGAGTGATAGAATGTCCATTTGCTTTAATTGTCACTCCTTCGCGACGTCTTGCACGGCGGGTTTCATGTGCTATATGTGATACAGAACCCATTGCATCCCCTGTCCAATCACGAAGGATACGATTTGCAAGTGTGGTTTTTCCGGCGTTAGGAGGCCCATAGATTCCTATACGCGCGTTCTTTTTTCGGAATAATTTCTTAAAAAAGTCAGAAAAATTCTGCTTGAATGATTTAATTACGCCCATTAATTCCCTCCTGGAAATCCAGCTCAAGAAAGTGAAATGACATTTTTCTATAATAATCCTTTGATTTATAATAGTTATGTTTTTGTTGCCCTGCTTCTCTTTCCTCACTTTATTCTTGTGATGCAGCCATAGCTGAATTAATAGCTATCTCTGCTATGTTAGCTCCATAATCGCCAGTCCTCTCTATACTGTCCATTACAATCCCCAATGCTACTATTGCTTCATGGGATTCTATCTTCAGAATATACTGGTTCAGCTTATTTATTTTTGGCTTAAGGGCATGCTCTCTCTCTATTACCTTGTTTGCAAGTTCAGCATCATGATTGTATAGGGCTTCTATAGCATCTTCTACGATTTTGCGAGTTGCTTCAGTAGCTTTTTCTATCATTCCCATTATATTCTCTGGAATTGCGTAGTCCATATTCATTGCCATATTTGCTATTTTTTGTGCATGGTCTGCAATGCGTTCAAGAGGACCTGCTGCCATGCGCAGATCATGATATTCGTCTATTGATGTTTCTGATGTATCTGGAAGTTTGGTACCTTTGAGTACTGCACGGAATTGTTTTGCTGTGAGAAGGAAAAGCCTATCTACATCGTCATCTCTCTGTATCACGTCCAGTGCCAGATCCTTGTCATTAGTCTTAAGTGCCCGGATTGCATCTTTTTGCATTGAATTAGACAGGAGAAACATTCTACGTACACTTTTTTTAATTGAGATCTCGTTAGGGTTGAGCAGATCCTTTATAATAACTTTCTTTCCAGTTTCCTCTATTATTTCTGGTCCTATTAGCTTGTAGCACATCTCTCGTATGATGTTCTTCTGCTCTGCTAGCATCCTTTCTGACTTTATCTCTAATATGTCTGAACCTACCAGATAGGCTGCTATTATATCTCTTATTAAAATTTCTCCCATGCGATCTGTGACATCGATCTGAGTTTTTTTAATAAGGGGTGCATCTTGGATAGGATCTATCACAAGCTTGCCGTCTGGCTGTGGTGAAAGTGAAAGGCGGCTTCCAGTCTTTATACCTACTTTATCTGCCCATTGCTTTGGCAAGGAAACTATATAGGTTGATCCGCCAGTTTGTTGTACTTTTCTGGTCTCTATGTCGATCCCTCTGTATGCTCTAATTTATAGGATATATAGAAATTAGAATTGTATATATATACATTTGTGTAAAAAGGGCACGTCTATTTATATATTTAAAACAATATATTAAAATATGATTCCTCTGCACATAAAAGCTTCTGACATTTTTCTGCTTAGAAAGATTATGCCGGTTATATGCATGATTGTTCCATGGGAGTTCTATTTCTACAATGGACTTTATAGTACAGGCTGGGGTATCAAATTCTCTCTTTTCTACATTAATTTTGATATGGTCTATGACAATCTTGTTGTTAATGTGGTGAAACAACTGTCCATGTTATCTTATGGGGGGATAGCTCCATCATTCCGTACAATTTCTTGGTTTTTGGGAGCGCTGATTTGTTTGATAGTATTGATTAATGAGAATTTTAAAGAGAACTTGTCGCAAACATTCAGCGTGCATACTTCTGGTTATCTTCTCATATTGTGTTCACTATTTAACGTCTTAGGGTCTCTTGTTGTCTGGAGCAGCTCTTTTAAAGCAATGCCAATAGGTTTTGTTTTTCTTTCATTTACAGCTTATATTTATCTCACATCGAATTGGAACGTGAGTGGGTGTGCAAAAGATTGCCAATAACTGTTGGCATCAAGCGCTATCTTAAATAGCTACTAACTCCCCTTTGTCAATTAATTCATTGTTGAAGGTATTAGCGTGAAAAGTGAGATCATAGACGGTGTGGAGATCACATGGCTTGGAAATGCTGGTTTTAGGCTACGTGGAGAGGGTATTACAATATACCTGGATCCATATGGCTTGTCGGGAAACATCTCTCCGGAAGATATGGCGGACATTATTCTTCTGACCAATGAGCATCCACAATGCTTTGATCCTGATTCCATACGTATTGTAAGAGGTAGTAGTACAACTACTCTGTTGCCGGAAAATATGAGCTTACAATTCAGAGGTGATGCACGGCGTGTGGAGCCAGGTGATGAGTTGATCGATGAGTTGTGTATCAAAGGTATTTCTATAGAGGTAGTTCCTTCTTATACGCATGATCCTTCTTCAGGCCATAAACAAACAGGTGTGGGGTATGTCGTAACCATTGCCGGTAAAAGGATATACTATGCGGGTGTTACTGGCTTGATTCCGGAAATACATGATATATCAGTGGATATTTCAATACTTCCAATTGGTGCCTGTACTATGAACGAAGAGCAAGCTGCAGAAGTAGTAGCTATTATCTCTCCTCAAGTGGTTATTCCGGTTTCATATGAATGTGCAGGTAGCAATTCTGCTAATATGCAGATATTTGCAGAGAATGTATATAGTAAAGTTCCCGGAGTAGAAGTGTTGGTTTTTGAATAATTTCATTTGGTGTAATATGTCTCGTTTTAAAAAGAAAAGCAAAAATCTCGCAAAGGATCTAGCCATGGAGCGCATTCAGGGGCTCTTTGAATTGGCAGAATCTGAATACAGTTCAAATCCGGAAAGAAGCAATGAGTATGTTTCACTTGCAAGAAAAATAGGAATGCGCTTTCTGGTGAGATTCCCTCGTGAATTGAAGGTACGCTTTTGTAAAAACTGTGGAAGCTATCTTGTTCCAGGTAATAATTGCAGAATACGCCTTAAAGGAAGATATATGGTAATAACCTGTCTTAAATGTGAGAACATTAAGCGCTATCCATATAGTTCGACTCAGACTTTAGAAACTCTATCAAATGAATAAATTTAACAAACGTACGATGAGATACGTAGTGATGAATATTATCAATCCCATTATTGTATAAAGGAAGACATTTCTAAATACCACTTCTTTTTCAGATCCCGGGTAAATTCCCAGTCCTCCTCCTTTACAACTCTTTGAGCTACATCCACCACATCCAGTATTAGAATGGTTTACAGTAACTTTCTTTTCATTTTGGAGCACAGGAAGAATTACCTTTTTTTCGACCATGATCTCATCCAATGTGGTAGTTCTGTATAATTAAACGACGAGAGGGGGATTCGAACCCCCGAAGTGCGGGGCACCACAGGATTAGCAATCCTGCGCCATACCGGGCTTGGCTATCTCGTCACGAAAATAAACTCTTTCCCGATTTTCGTTCCTAACGTTATCTATGTATTTAATGCTTTTCCATAAAGTGGCAGGCACGCCTCAGGTTGCTGCCATTCACATGCACAAGTGGTCTGCAGTCTCGCCTCCACCCCGCAACCCTACAAGCGACGTTTGTTCACGGTTGGTCTGCTCCCTTCCGGGCCTGAACTGGTCCCCGCGATCAAGATATACAAACATGTTCTCCAACAAGCTTTTATATCAACATCATCCAAGCAGGACGGAGTTTCTCAGTTGAAACCCCAGGTTTGAGAATGATCCAGACATCTTCCCTCGGCTTCGTCCCCCGCATATCGGCGATTTCGGGTTATAGATGACGCCGGACTATCCGGACTAGCCTGCCAAGCACTAATAATGTGTAGGTACTAATAAACTTATTCCCCATGTCCAGCTAAAAATGATCGAAACAGTTTAAATCAGAATACCTACATACAACTGATTGTTATAAAATATAATAAAAGGGGTTGAACAATGGAAGAACTTGTAGGATTTGTTACAGGTAACAATAACAGAAAGAAATTATTGTCTCTTCTCGGATCAAAAAAAGATATGGATGCAGAGCGCATAGCAAAGACAATGCATATTTTCAGGCCATCTGTAGATAAAATCATTGAAGAATTAGTAGAAAAAGAACTGATAGAAAAGCAAGAAGATAATTATAGGCTAACCGAACTGGGTGTAAATGTAGAGCGTATGATACACAATTTATAAAGCTTTGATTTATACCAGTGTATCAGACCTTAATTTTATTCCTCTTTCAGTAATTGCGTATTCCAGGGGGTTGGGCATGTGCTGCGTACCTTTGCTTTTTGACACACACATGTATCTTCTTCCCCCTTCTGAATTTCTTAATATGATTATGTTGTCCATCAGAAATTCTGCATCTATTCTTGTATTTTCTGTAATGCTACTCGATGATCTAGGTATAGTGAATACAGATGTGACATTTTGTGCTTTCAGATACCTAAGCAGGGAATAGAGATATCCTCTTAATTGTAACTGATCAGGCAGCATGATTTCAAGGTTAAATATATCGTCAAAGAACAGCCTTCTAGCATTCGTCTCTCTGGCATATTCTTTGATCAACGTCTCATGCTCTTCAGGCCACATGCTCTGCGGATCTGCAGAAATGACTTTCAGTAGTCCATTTTCAATGTATTTCTCTATTTCCCATCCGTGCCTTCTTGCTTCATGGAAAAGTGAATTCTGTAAGCCTTCAAAATTAACAATAATGCAGGGTTCTTTCTGATCAAGTCCATTCAAAATGAATTGCATTCCTAGTGTTGTTTTTCCTGTACCCGGTTTACCTGTGACTAAAGTGCTACTGTCACTAAATAGTCCTCTGTATAATAGTTTGTCAAGTGCAGGAATTCCAGAACTGACCTTTTCCGACAAATTAGTTATTGTCTCCTTTTCTTGCGAGTAGGAGATCATACTAAATCCTTCAGTATTCATTCTGTATCGATATTTTCGATATATGTTTTCTGTGTTTTTCTGGGGTTCAATCCCTCTTAGCTTAAGAACTTCCAGAAAGTTACCTGCTCTTAATCCCCTATCTTCTCTTGAGAGATATATTATGCCATCAACGAGGTGACTTATGACGGATTCATGTAATTCTTCTTTCAGCATTTCTCCGGTAAGAACTACAAGTGCTTTCCATTCCTGTATCATAGAATCGAGTGTATAAAAAAATCTTCTTTTTTCAGGTTCTATAAATCCAAACCCAAGAGGTGTTACCGGGTCAATGACTATTCTATCTGGTTTAGATGACCCGACTACATTTCCAATATCAATTAATGTGCTTAAAGGATCCTTCTCAGACATAGACCTGTTTATTGGATGGATAGTAACTCTACTATCGAAGAATTTCATAGTAGAAAAGTACATATTCAACTTTTCAGGTGATTCCGTTGTGAATGGGATGTATAGTGTTTTTTCACCATTTTTTACAGCATTAGACAACATTTGCAGGCAAAAGCTGGTCTTGCCTACACCTGCGGTACCAGCTAACAATATTGTTGACGGGGATTTAAGAGTGCCAGTTATTTCGTCAACTCCTCGTATCCCAAATTCCAATTTTTTTAGCTCGTCCATTCTATTATATCAATACGTATTGACTAATACTTATATTTTCTTAATATTTTCATAGTTCTAAAAAATTAGCAGATGGGCAAAAGTCCATTTCATTAGTGCATAATATGACAAATATTATGTAATGGTAAGTTATATGGGAATGCATGCCACGGGTTTCCATTGTAATGCCCTCAATGAATGAAGAATCCACTATAAGGACCTGCATACTGAAAGCTCAGTCATTTTTCAAGAATTATGGTCTTGATGGTGAAATTATTGTGGTGGACAACTCTACTGACAAGACTGCAGAAATTGCCACTTACATGGGTGCAGTGGTTATTCCTTCGGTAAAAGGTTATGGCAATGCATATCTGAAAGGGCTTGCAAGGGCAACTGGTGATTACATAGCTATAGCGGATGCTGATAACACTTATGATCTCAATGAACTACCCATGTTCTTTGATCTACTCTTGAGTGGTGAGGCTGATTTTGTAATTGGCAGCAGGCTAAGGGGTAACATAAAAAAGGGCGCAATGCCCTGGTTACACCGGTATATAGGTAATCCTGTTCTTACATGGATGTTGAATCTTCTTTTTGGTACGAGGATCTCAGATGCTCATTGCGGAATGCGTGCTTTCACGCGCAAAGCTCTTGAAAAGATGAATCTCAAAAGCCATGGTATGGAGTTAGCTTCGGAGATGGTGATAGAAGCAGCAGATAAAGGTCTACGCATAAAGGAAGTTCCGATCTCTTATGATTTACGGGATTCTCCATCCAAGCTTAGGTCTTTGCATGACGGCTGGAGGCATGTCCGTTTCATGATGCTTTATCGTCCGGTATCTTTCCTTCTGATCCCGGGTACTTTCGTGTTTCTAATAGGAGCTGCCTTGCTGTTCACACTTCCGCGCATGGGCAATGTGGCTGAAACCAGACTTCATTCTTTCATATTAGCAAGTATGCTTACAGTCATTGGGAGTCAGCTTTTTGCAACAGGTCTTTATCTCGGTGCTTATGGGTATATAAATGGGCTATATGTCAAGGAAAGTTTTTTCATAAAAAAGATCATGGATTATCACTCACTTGAACTGGAGCTGTTTGCAGGTATGGTCTTCTTGCTTACGGCTATTTTCATTGGTCTAAAAGTAGTGCTTACGTGGGTTAGTGCAGGTTATGGCTCTCTTTTCCAGGTACAAACTGCTGTGTTTGCTATGGTTTTCGGTGCTATAGGTTTGCAGATGATCTTTACAGCTATCTTCCTTAGTGTCCTCATGCTGGGAGTGGACACCGATAGGTGACATTATGAGGATTGCTTTCGTGTATGATGCAGTTTATCCATGGATAAAGGGTGGTGCTGAAAAGAGAATATATGAACTGGGTAAACGCCTTCTGAAAAAAGGGCATGAAGTTCATGTTTTTGGGATAAAATGGTGGGAAGGTCCGGCTGTCATTGAGCACGAAGGCATGATCTTACATGGTGTATGTAAATCGAGGGAGCTTTATGTGGAAGGAAAAAGATCAATTGCTGTAGCAATCATCTTCTCCTTAAAATTGTTTAATCCTCTTGTACGTGAAAAATTTGATGTTATTGATGTAAGTGTGTTTCCTTATTTTTCATGTTTTACGGTAAAGCTTGTTTCCCTTTTTAATAAAAGTCCTGCGGTTTACACCTGGCATGAAGTCTGGGATGATTATTGGTATGAATATATGGGTAAGGCAGGTTTTTTTGGAAAAATGGTTGAAATAGGAGTTTCAAAAATATCTGGAAGTAATATAGCAGTTTCCGGTTGGACCCAGAAAAGGCTTCAGGCATTGGGTGTCCCTAAGAAAAGAATCTCCGTTGTTCCAAATGGCATTGATCTTCAGGAAATTTATAAACTGGAGCTTGAAGTTGGCAAACATTTGGTTGGATCAGGTGGAAAAGTCTATGATATAATCTTTGCTGGGCGGCTTATTAAAGATAAACATGTCGATGTTCTGCTTAAAACCGTGTCTCTCCTAAAAGCCGATCATCCTGGTATTACTTGCTGTATTGTTGGCGATGGTCCTGAAAAAAAGGATTTGATGGCACTTTCAAATGAAATGGGGATTTGCAAGAACGTGGAATTCGCAGGTTTTCAGGAATACAATGCTCTTATCAGAAAATTGCAAGCTTCAAAGGTTTTTGTGCTTCCTTCTTCCAGGGAAGGTTTCGGCATGGTTGTAATAGAAGCATTTGCTTGTGGAGTGCCTGTAGTCACTGTCAAAGAGATGTATAATGCTTCACAGGGGCTGGTTGAGGATGGAGTTGATGGTTTTACTGTACTTTTAGATGCCAGCTCAATTGCAGAGGCTGTAAGTAAAATTCTTCAATGTGATCAATGTTATGACAACATGTCAAAGGCTGCTTCTCAGAAAGCTAAGGATTATGATTGGAATGAGGCGCTGTTGAAACTAAACAATATTTATGAGGCGTTTGAATGAAAATTGCTATTTTTCATGATTACATCGGGGCAATTGGCGGAGGGGAAAAATTAGTCCTCACTCTTGCAAAGGGACTAGGTGCAGATGTAATTACTACAGATGTAGATATGGATTCTGTTTTAAAAATGGGATTTGAGGATGTAAAAATAATAAGTCTTGGGAATACATTGAAAATCCCCCCTCTTAAGCAGATAGATGCTTCTTTTAAGTTTGCAACATGTGATTTTTCTAAAAAATATGACTCTTTTATTTTCTCAGGTAACTGGGCATTTTTTGCAGCAAAAAGACACAAACCAAACGTCTACTATTGTCATACGCCAACAAGAGCTTTTTATGACCTATATGATGTGTACCGTAAGAATCAATCTGTGTTCGTATCCTTGCCTTTTATGATTTGGGTCCACTTACACAGGAAAGTTTCTGAGTACTATCTAACATATGTATTTAAAATAGTGACAAATTCAATGAATACTCAGAAAAGGATCCTGAAATATTTTAGCAGAGATTCATCTGTGGTTTATCCACCTGTAGATACTTCAAGGTTTGAATTCAAAGAATATGGGGATTTCTGGTTGTCTGTTAATAGGCTTTACCCTGAAAAAAGAGTTGAACTTCAAATAGAAGCATTCAGAAGTATCCCAGACCAAAAATTGGTGATCGTAGGTGGATATGCTGAAGGGGACCATGCATCAGGATACGCATCTAAATTAATGGCTGGACTCCCGGAAAATGTAACTCTTATCGGTAGTGTCACAGAGGAAAAACTACTTGAATTATATGCTACCTGTAAAGGGCATATTACTACTGCACTTGACGAAGATTTTGGTATGACTCCTATAGAGGCAATGGCATCAGGGAAACCTACTGTTGCAGTAAATGAAGGTGGCTACCTCGAGACTGTGTTAGATGGGGTTACAGGTATACTCGTGGAACCAAATGTCACGTCAATTGTCAATGCTGTCAAGGAAGTATCCTCAGATCCGCAAAAGTACAAAGAAGCCTGTATTCAAAGGGCCAAAGAATTTGATGTATCAACAATGCTTCTGAAAATGAGGACAGTACTTGTTTCATGAAATAAAGATGTCAATATGATTGATCACATAGATCGAAGGGATTTAAGAATGAATAAGATTGATTCTCTCTCTGTCAGGACTAAAGTATTGTTAGTGACGTTATTCGCATTGCTCATACGTTTATTTCCATTATCATCTCTTTTATCGAACGGTAGGGTAACTTTTGTAAGTTATGACTCTTATTATCACATGAGAAGTATCCTCTATACTACGCAACATTTTCCTCATTACCTTTTTTCTGATTCTTATATCAACTTTCCATTTGGTTTTGATATAAGCTGGCCTCCGCTTTATGATATTCTGGCATCACTAGCAGCTTTAATAGTCGGATTTGGCAATCCCAGTACTAGTACAATTGAAGTAGTTGCAGCAGCTTTTCCTGTAGTTCTTGGAATTCTTTCCTTAATTCCTTTGTATCTTGCAGCTTCCAAACTTTTTGGCCAGAGGGTAGGTTTTTACAGTATCCTGGTTCTGGCAATAATTCCAATTCATTTAATGGTCTCCATGTTCGGGGCAACAGATCATCACGTTGCTGAGATATTGATATCAACTATAGCTTTTACATTGTTTATTTTTTCACTTAATGACAGCTCGTGTTCTGATAATTTAAAGAAATTAACAAAAAAGGAGCTAATAGACTGTATTCGTTCCCGTTCAACATTATATGCTATTGGTGCCGGTTTTATGCTTGCTGTTTCGGTACTCACCTGGACCGGTTCACCTATTTTTATAGGTCTTTTTGCATTGTATGTGCCGGTACAGCTAGCTATTGATCTTAAAGTCAAAAGAAGTTCAGAATACTTATTGGTTAATTCATGTGCAATGTATCTGGCTGCACTTGTGCTCATTATACCTATTGCTTCGGCTATGGTAAGGGAAGGATATGAGCTGAGTGCTGCTTTTGTTTCATGGTTCCATGTAGTGTATATATTAGTAATGCTTGTTTTTACGTTGGTATGTTGGGCTGTAGCTCGCCTTTTAAGTGGCAAGGGTCAGTGGTGGCATTATCCATTAGCCATTATTGCACTTATTGCAGTTTGTTTTATTGGCGTTAGGTCGTTAATGCCAACCTTCTACTCTAACGTCATGGCAGGAGTTAGTTATTTGTTAGGTTTTGATGAAACTCTAAGCACTATAAATGAAGCTTTACCTTTGTTCTGGGATCAGTATGGTAGTTTTACTTTGAAGTCTGTTTGGGGCGGATTCGGTCTGTTCTTCTTTTTGGCTATTGTCTCTCTTATGATGATTATGCGTAAGAGGGAACTTTCAACCAATCCTTCCATTTCCTTCCTGGTGATCTGGTCAATTATTGTGTTCGTACTTGCATTCTCTCAAAGACGTTTTATGTATCTGTTAGCTATCAATGTAGCAGTTCTTTCAGGCTATATAATGGGGGAGTTGCATTCATGGCTGATGCCAAAGGCAGTTAAAGATCATGCAGGGAAGCGTAAAAAGGTTCATGAAAATCCTAGTAATGTTCCTCTGTTGATGGTGCTTGGAATGTTGCTTCTGCCTGGGTTTTTGATATCTGCGGCTGCTGTCTCCAGTCCATCTCTCATGCCTTCAGACTGGGAGGAAACCTTAGATTGGTTAAAGGAAAATACTCCCGTGACTTCTTATTATCAAGATCCTGTGCAGACTCCTGAGTATGGAGTTCTCAGCTGGTGGGATTTTGGCAATTGGATTATTTATAGGTCTCAAAGGCCTGTTGTGACCAATAACTTCCAACCGGGTGTACAGGATGCAGCAGTCTTCTTCATCTCTCAGAATGAAACAAATGCATCAAATATCCTTGATGAAAGAAAAGTAAAGTATATACTAACAGACATCTCAATGGTCAAAGGCAAATTCTTCAATATTGCTAAACTTGCGGGCGAGGATTATGATAGTTTCTTCGATAACGAAACAACCAATAAAGGTTCATCTACGGTAACTAGAAAAGTAGAGAATGGCAAGTTTAAAAATGCAATGCTTGTTAAACTGCATGTTTACGATGGAAGCGCTTCAGGTCATTATCGCTTACTATATGAATCTAACACTACTGTTACTAAAGATCCTGAAGTAAAATATGTGAAAGTATTTGAGTATGTAAAAGGGGTAACAGTAACAGGTAAAGCTGAACCCGGGGAAACTGTTTACGGGGCTACTACTATTGTCAGTAACGAAGGTCGGGAATTTGATTACTATAATTCTGCAGTTGCAGGTGAAGATGGCACTTACAATCTGACTCTAGCTTACTCCACTGAGAATAGTGATCTGTCCACTCATGCCATTTTACCATATACTATTATTGGTAAAAATAGTCGTGCTTCTAAACAGGTTAACGTAACTGAGAGCGCTGTTCTGGCAGGTGAAATTTTATCGTTAGACCTTGTCCAGGTCTAACCTTTTATCTAGATTTTTTCTTAAATTCAAGTCAAAATTATATATAACAAAAGCATTATATTATTTATGTCTCTGTACGGTGCTTCCAGGTGATATGATGCTTTATAGATGCTCTTTATGTGAAGGGAAAATGAATAGATGGAGGTATCCTGCCATTGCAAGGCAGGATAAATTTGGAAGACAACTTGTTATCTACAAGTGTGTTGAATGCGGTAATGAAGAGACTTATCCTGACCTTTAAACATCAGAACATTGAATAAACTTCTTCATGTGGATGGATCACAAAACCTTCTGGGGTTATCTCGTATGGGTGGATCTTTTTGCTGTGGTCTGATCCGCGCATCTTGTATATTTCCATGCTGCGCATACGCACATTTTCATGTCTTTTATAGTATAATACAATGGTTCCATCGGTTACGAAGTTCTCAACTCCGAATCTCGAGGGGCTTGATTCATCAATTACTTCGCAGGTCATCATTGAAGTAAGCCCTATTACTTCAAGAGTGGTACTCAGCTTGAGTAATTCGACACGTATTTTTGCTTGGTCCTGTAGGTAGAAACTTATAGAGGTTGTAGAATCTACCAAAGCTCTTCGTGCATTAATCTCTTCTTGGGTGGTGATAATTTGGTCCATCAGGGAGCGAATATCAAAAGGTCGGATATCGACGTATTTTTCTTGAGATGGTATCCCAATTTTTGTAGAACAAGCATCTATTATGGCAAGTTTGTTCTCATCTTCAAGTTCCTCAAGATCCCATCCAAATTTGAGTACGTTCTCACGTATTTGTTCGGGTCTCTCCTCAGTTGCCACTATGATACCATTCTCTCCATATTTAGTAATCCCGTTATATATAAACTGGATGGAAAAATTTGTTTTACCTGCTCCAGATGTGCCTGAAACTAAATAGGTTCTATCTCTTATAAGCCCTCCACCACAGAGTTCATCAAAGCCAGGTATGCCCGTCCTCACCCTGTTTGGGCCCTCTTCCATTTTTATCTCTTCAGATACAGCGCCATCAAACATCTTGCGTTTCTCCTCGTTTTGTGCTTAATCTTTGCTATTTATAATATATCTGAGTAGATATAAATGTATTGAGATGATTATGTTTATTTCAGATGAGATATTCATATATGCTGATTCGACAATTTATTAACTATACTTTCTTTCTTGTCGTTATCTTAAAGGATACGCATATTAGAGTTCGACATTTCCCGTTAAATACATCGATACTTGCCATTGCAATGCGAATAAGAATCTGTTTGAGACCACAAAAGATTTAATAGGGAAATCAATTAATAGGCTCTTGTAATCCAATATGACGGGATTAAGAGGGTGATGATGAGAACTTCGTCAATGGGCGAACTTAAAGTTCTCCTGATGAAGATTCAAGGACGCATATGCGTTCAAATCCAATGATCCTCACTCTTAGATACTATAAACTAACGGAGGAAAATAATGAGTAAATTCGCAGCAGTAACAATTGCTGCACTTATGCTGATGGCAGTATTCGTTTCATCTGCAAGTGCAGCAGCTTCTGTAAACACTGTGGAGGTAAGAAGCCCAGTGTACAGTGGCAGTGCATTAAGTGACGTTACTGTGGACTTCGACTATACTGAGTTCGCAGGATTCTATTACGATATAGATGACAATGTTGGTTCTGAGAGCCTGTCTATCGACCCAAATATGGTCTCAGACCCAAGAACTATTGATGACAATGGACTTACATACAGAACGGATATTCAGAATGTAGGTTACACTTACAGTGACTGGACCGGTACCTTCCCCAAGATGGGCTTCCTTGCACAGGACTATGTGCCAGTGAACGACCAGCCAGATGTTCTGTCTAAGCTTCTGCTTGACAGCGATGACAAGTACACTCTTAGAGTAGGTCAGTCCCTTGACCTTGGCGAAGGTTACACACTCACACCAAAGCAGATTGATGTCGACGGTAACAAGGTCTGGCTCGAGCTTGCCAAGGACGGCGTATACCTTGATGATCAGGTCATTACCGTAACTGACGCAGATGTTGATAACAGCACCTGGAACTATGAAGAGGATGATGTAGGCGGCGAAGATGATGTAGTCATCATGAGAGCCCACGTCAACGAAGTATTCCAGGGTCAGACCGACAGCCTTGCAGTAATTGAGGGTCTGTGGCTCATCTCCAACGAACCAATGGAGATCGAGAGCGATGACACCTTCGATGCACTCGAAGTTACAACCATCGGTGACACCTACCTTGAGCTTAAGAACAAGGATTCCCTTACCTTGACCAAGAACAAGGATATAGTCCTCGCAGGCGACATGAAGATCAAGACCGCTAACTCTGATGATGTCAGGTTCTACTTCTACAAGGAGATCACTGCACCAGGAACTTATCAGGTAAGAGGTACAGTTGCAACCGGCACTGCTACATGGGATGCAACTTCATTCGCAGGCTTCTACTATGACCTGGATGCAAACATATCATCCGAAAGCATGACTGCTACTGTCACAGGTACCAGAACAATTGCACAAGATGATCTCGTTTACACTACCACTATACAGCAGGTAGGATACGAGTACGGAGATTGGACCGGTACCTATCCAAAGATGGGCTTCCTTGCAGAAGAATATGTGCCAGTGAACGACCAGCCAGACGTACTGTCCAAGCTTCTGCTTGACAGCGATGACAAGTATACTCTTAGAGTAGGTCAGTCCCTTGACCTTGGCGAAGGTTACACACTCACACCAAAGCAGATTGATGTCGATGGTAACAAGGTCTGGCTCGAGCTTGCTAAGGACGGCGTATACCTTGATGATCAGGTCATTACCGTAACTGACGCAGATGTTGAGAACAGCACCTGGAACTATGAAGAAGATGATGTAGGCGGCGAAGATGATGTAGTCATCATGAGAGCCCACGTCAACGAAGTATTCCAGGGTCAGACCGACAGCCTTGCAGTAATTGAAGGTATGTGGCTCATCTCTAACGAACCATTGAAGATCGAGAGCGATGACTCCTTCGATGCACTTGATGTTACAACCATCGGTGACGACTCACTTGTACTTACAAACCCAGATGATATGACTCTGACAAAGAACAAGGAGATCAAGATCGCCGGTAACATGTACTTCAAGACTGCAGACTCCAATGACCTCCGCTACTACCCATACGCTGAGTACACCATTGGCAATGCAACCGTTGGTAATGGGACAACCACTCCAACCACACCAACCACTGGTAATGGAACTACAACAGTCCCACCAACCACTGGTAATGGAACGACAGTCCCACCAACCACTGGTGAGGGAACAACAGTCCCACCAACCACTGGTAACGGAACAACAGTCCCACCAACCAATGAAACCGAGACCAAGACCCCAGGCTTTGAAGCAATCTTCGCAGTAGGCGGTCTCTTGGCAGTTGCATACCTTGTTAGAAGGAACAACTAAGCTAAAATGAATTGAGAAGGGTTTAAATCCCTTCTTTTACTCTTTTTTTAATTCAGATTTACGTTAAATGTCCTCGTTTATTGACTGGACATCAGTTTAATAACAAAGAAACCGTGTTATCGGACTATTTATCCGAGGTAATACCATGAAGAAACAGTTGAGTTTAGTGTTGATATTTGTAGTATTGTTCATGGGTTTCTCAGGCTGCATATTCAAAGGGAATGATAATACTACTACTCCCCCAAGCGGCCAGGTTGCCCCAGTAAAAAGCGTTTCTGAACTTGTAGTGCTTAATAATATACCCTCAGATTTTGAATACCTTGGCAATAAGTCTTTAACCGCAGATAATGTGAACAAGGACTACGCTGAAGCACAAAATGTTGAAGAAGCTGCTGAAGGTATCTATAAGAATGAAACTCTTGATTACTACGTTACAGCTATAAAGTTCTCGGACGCAGAGTCAGCAGATTCTTTCATTACTAACTACAAGGCTACATTTAACGTGCTCAAGAACAATGAGACTTTCCAGATTGTTGAATTCAATGGACACGAAGCCACAAGAGCTTTGAGTTATTCTACTGTAGGGGGTAACCAGGTTCCAAGATACAAATATTTCTGGAATAACAATAACCAGGTTTTCATCATTGTTGGTAACTCTAATGAATCATCAGTAGGGCTTGATTTTGCAACGGCTACAGGATATTGATTATATCCTGAACATTCTCTTTTTTTTCACTTGAGATTCCAATCGATACGCTTTAATATGAAAATACCCTTCTAGATGCTACGCTATGCCCGGATAGCCTAGTCGGTTGGGGCGCCAGACTCATAGGGAATATTTACGAGTGCGTCCAAGTCTCCTGAGACATCTGGAGGTCGCGTGTTCGAGTCACGCTCCGGGCACTATTTCTTATATTTCAGTCTATTTAATGTTTGTATCTAAGATTCATGGATATTTTGTTTATTCTGTATCTTGATCTATTAAGTGATTTTTTTTATTCTCAGGCATGCCTTTGATGGATTTTGTAAAGTGTGTGCTTTATGGGTTAAATCTTCTTCTTCTCGTTCTATTTTCATCGCGCAAAACATATATGCTCTCAGAAGGTACATAGCCTCATGAACTTTCAGATCCTGGATGCAGACTATGTAACTGAAGGTAATAGTCCCGTTGTGCGTCTCTTTGGAAGGGATGCGGAAGGAAAGAGTGTCTGCTGTTATGTGCCAGGATTTGAACCATACTTTTATGTGAATGCTTCTGGTGAGCTTGACCTTATATGCAAACTCATAAAAGAGCGCTTTGATGTGGTCAAAAGTGTTGATATCGTCCAGCGGTTTGAGCCTGTAGGATATCAAAAGTCCAGAAAACCCATGATTATGGTTACAACCTATGAACCAAGGCATGTTCCTGAGATTCGTGATGATATACTTCAAATCCCTGGAGTAAAAGAGGTGTATGAAACTGATATATTGTTCAGGAATCGCTTTTTAATAGACAGGGGACTCCATGGTATGGGATGGGTATCTGTTTCCTCTTCCGAAGAAGGTATTCTCGCTGGAAAAGTCTATTGTGATACTGTATGCTCAGATCCACATCCTGCAGAAATGGATATACTTCCCAATGCGCCCCTTAAGTTCCTCTCCTTTGATATCGAATGCCTGCCCCTAGGCGGCTCCATGCCTTCTCCGGATGAGTCACCTGTGATCATGATAAGTCTCACTTTTGCTCCTAGTTATAAAGGTCACAACACAATTGTACTCGTGGCAAAACATGTTTCAGGTGCCGGTCAGGATGTAGAGTCACTTAAAGACGAAGAATCTATGTTCAAGAGGTTTTTTGAGATACTTCGGGAATATGACCCAGATATACTAGTGGGTTACAACATCAACGATTTTGATATTCCTTATATAACTGACAGGGTCAAGTTCCTCTCAGACTCTGGCACAATGGTAGATTCAGGTTCAGGACGTGACGGGCGGCCCATGAACTACCGGAAGATCGGAACAATGACTCTCATCTCCATGACCGGAAGGGTTGTGGTAGATGTCCTTCCTCTTATTCGCAGCCAGTTTAGTTTGAAGAGGTATACACTGCGCAACGTCGCTAAAGAGCTGCTGGATCGGGAAAAGCTCGACGTGGCACCCTCTGAAATGGAAGACTACTGGAAAGATGAAGGGGAAAAACTGCTAAAGTTCATAGATTACGCAAGGCGCGACTCTGAGCTTGCCATGGAGCTTGTCATGAAACTGCAGTTGCTTGACAGATACATCGCGATCTCCAGGGTAAGTGGCTCCCTGCTACAGGAAGTTATTGACGGCGGCCAGACTTCCATGGTTGAGAACCTCCTGTTGCGCGAGTGTCGCATCAGGGACCGGGTAATTCCTCCCAAACCCAACGATGATCTTGTGTATTCCAGGAACAAGAACAGTGAGGGTTTGAAAGGAGGAGAAGTACTGGAACCAAAAAAAGGTCTTCTTGAAAATGTAGTTATACTTGACTATAAATCTCTCTATCCCACTATAATGATGGCTCATAACCTCTGCTACACGACTGTCGTGGAGAAAGATGTTCCTGAAGAAGAAGGCAAGACCATTACTCCTCCATCAGGTGGAAAGTTTGTAACAGCAGATGTTTCAAAAGGGATTATGCCCACTATCCTGGAAAATCTCCTCAACCGAAGGATAGAGACCAAGAAACGCATGAAAGGCATATCCAATGAGGATGAATACAGAGCTCTAGATGCAACTCAGCTTGCCATGAAAATATTACTTAACAGCTTCTATGGATATGCAGGCTATACTCGTGCACGTCTGTACAGCCTTACTCTTGCAAACGCCGTCACAAGCTTTGGCAGAGAGAATATCATCAAAACACGCTCACTTATAGAGAATATCATACACACCATCTACCTCAAGGATGGTAATTCTTATCTTAAAAGTGAGATTAATCTTGATCTACAAATTAAATCTATTTCTCTTTCAGTTGTATATGGCGATACAGACAGTGTTTTTGTGCAATGCACAGCAATAAGTGAGATTTCCCTTGAAGATGCAGAACTTGTAGGTAAGAAGATCTCAGGCATAGTTTCAGCTTCTCTGCCTGACCCCATGGAACTTGAGTTCGAATCGATAGCAAAACGCGCCCTTTTCATAGCAAAGAAAAGGTATGCTATCTGGGTATTTGAGCGCTCTGCAGATGGCTGGAAGGATGGTATAAAGGTAAAAGGCATGGAGACCGTACGCAGGGACTGGTGTGAGCTGACATCCAAGACCTTGAACAGGGTGCTTGAACTTGTGCTTAAGGAAGGAGAAGTGGAAGCAGCTGTAAGGCATGTACGGAAAGTAGTTGATTCCATCCGCAACCTCGATGTCACAAAGGATAAAGATATCATAGATGACCTTACCATGACTCGCATGTACTCCAAGAAACGGGAGCATTACAAGAACAAGCAGCCCCATCTTACTGTTGCTGAAAAAATGGAGAAAAGAACAGGTTCTCCTCCTCCTGTTGGTGAACGCATACCCTTTGTAATTACGGCAGGCAAAGATCTCTTTGTGAACCGTGCAGAAGATCCTGAGTATGTTCGTGAGAATAATGTGTCCCTCGATGTGGACTACTATGTAAAGAAGCAGATTCTTCCGCCGGTGGAGAGAATCTTAGGTGTATTTGGGGTAGACCTTGTAAATCTTGATTATGATTCAAAACAGACTGGTCTCTCGGACTTTACTAGTGGATCGCCTGAAAAAAAGATAAGGAGATCTGTTCCAAAGAAACAGGAATCTGATGGGGCGGCACCAAGTACTGGTTCCCAAAGATCCCTATTTGATTTCTAATCAATTTAGTATCAATCTTTCCCCAGTTACCTGATATACGATACTCTGGCATACATTGCATATGTGATCGCCGATTCTTTCTATATATCTTAGTACAAAAAGCAAATGTGAAGCATCGGTTATGATACTATGATCTTTGATCATCATATCAATGAATTCTTTTTCTGTATCAAAGAAAAGTTTGTCAAGTTTGTCGTCATCAGAAGCTATTCTCTTTGCAAGTTCTGCATTTGAATCTCTCAAAGCTATCGTAGTATCTTGTAACATCTTCTCTGCGATTGCACTCATCTTACAAATGCCTGAGAGAAGCACTTTGTTTTTTTCCGGTTCACCTTTTATATCCGTAGATGTCCAAGCTATGTTACATGCAAGGTCGCTCAATCTTTCCAGATCAATAGCCATTGTTAGACTTGCAGTTATAAGTCTCATGTCACTTGCCATAGGTTGTTGAAGTGCTATCAGTTGTGAGACACATTTTTCGACTTTTATTTCTTTTTCATCAACGATGTCATCTTTTTTGATAGTCGCCTGGGCAAGGTCAGTGTCGAGGTTCTTAAGAGATTCAGTTGCTCCTTTCAACATGTCAAGGGATACTTCCATCATCTCCAATACATTGAGTTTTAATAAACCAAGATTGTTGTGATATTTTTCTCTCGACATCTCTTCACCCAAACCTTCCTGTTATATAATCTTCTGTAGGCTTCATTTTCGGATTCTCAAATATCTGCTCGGTCTTACCGTATTCTATCAGATCTCCCGTGAGGAAGAATGCTGTATTATCGGATATTCTTGCAGCCTGCTGCATATTATGTGTGACTATTACGATTGTATATTTCTTTTTAAGCTCCATTATGAGCTCTTCTATCTTCGAAGTTGATATAGGATCAAGTGCACTGCAAGGTTCATCAAACAATATCACTTCCGGTTTAACTGCCAGTGTTCTTGCAATGCATAGCCTTTGCTGTTGTCCGCCGCTAAGATTCAGAGCAGATGTTTTTAGCCTATCAGCTACTTCATCCCATAGTGCTCCTGAGCGAAGTGCATCTTCTACAATACTATCTATCTCTTTCTTGGAAACACTATGTATCTTTGGACCATATGATATATTGTCGTGGATAGACATGGGGAAAGGGTTTGGTTTCTGAAATACCATTCCCACTCTTTTTCGAAGTTCAACTACATCCACATCTTTGGAATAGATGTCTTTACCATCTATCCTTATGTTTCCTTCTATTCTACAGTTCTTCACCAAGTCATTCATTCTGTTCATGCATCTTAAGAATGTAGATTTTCCACATCCTGAAGGTCCTATCAGAGCTGTTACGCTATTCTTGGGAATATCTATTGAAATATTGTGAAGAGCGTGATTATTTCCATACCAGAGATTAAGTCCTCTTACTTCTATCTCTGTCTGGTTTCCGTTGTTTTGTCCCGACATTTGATACCTCTTCTTTAATTCCTAAGTTTTTTTATGTAATGTCTTCTTATACTGACCGCTATCATATTGACGCTGAGGACTATAGCAAGCAATACTAATGCAGTACCATATTGTATAGGTCTTGTTTGGGAAATATTAGTGCCCGCAGTAGCAATTACGTATAAATGATATGGTAGTGCCATAAATTGTGAATATATTGAGCCTGGAAGTCTTGGAAGGAAATAAGCGGCTCCTGTAAGCAATATCGGTGCTGTTTCGCCTGCTACTCTGCCTACTCCTAGAATAGCTCCGGTTATCATGCCAGGAATAGCGGCAGGCAGTACCACTTGTCTGATTGTTTGCCATTTTGTAACTCCAAGCGCTAGAGAAGCATAACGATATTCTTCTGGCACAGTTATCAAAGCTTCTTGGCTTGATCTAATTATAATGGGAAGAGCCATTAATGCAAGAGTGAGTGCTGATGCTAATAGTGAAGCGCCAAACCCCATATATTTCACAAACATTGCAAGTCCAAAAAGTCCAAAGACTACCGAAGGTGTTCCTGCCAGGTTATTTATGGCCATTTCTATTAGCCACTTAGTTTTACCGGGCTGAGCATATTCGTTAAGGTATATTGCTGACAGTACTCCTAAAGGTAAGGCAACTCCCATTGATCCTACTATTAGATAAATCGTTCCCAATATAGCGGGATATATACCTCCTTCTGTCATCCTTCTTCGTGGCATCTCTGTAAGGAATTCTATGTTGATAACACTGTATCCATTTACAAATATCTGTAACATTATGGCTATTACTATAAGCGTTACAAAGGCAGTACTAAGCTTAAGAAAAGCAAAAGCAAGCTTTTGACTAAATTTAGCATTATTTGTTATTGTCCTGCCCCCAGGTTGAATTTATATTTCCTCTTTATGTATTCAGCAACGATGTTGGTAATGAATGTGGTAATAAACAGTACGGAACCAATAGCAAAGAGTGCATAGAAATGTTCACTTCCTTGTGGTACTTCTCCCATTTCCAACGCAATAGTAGCTGTCATAGTTCTCACTGGTTCAAAGAATCCTTCAGGAAAGCCTGGTATAATCGCAGTGTTTCCAGTTACCATCATAACAGTCATTGTTTCACCTATGGCTCTCCCGATGCCCAGCATCACAGCAGCTGATATTCCCGACAGTGCTGCAGGGAGAACAACTTTATTAATGGTTTGCCATTCGGTAGAGCCAAGAGCTAAAGATCCATCTTTTATAGAACGTGGTACTGAACTTATGGCATCTTCTGACATGGATATGATTGTAGGCAAAGCCATTATTCCTAGCATTATAGAACCGGCAAGCGCATTTTGACCTGTGGGCAGGTCCAACAGGTCCTGAAGCAGTGGAACAAGCACTACCAGGCCAAAAAATCCGTATACTACTGATGGAATTCCAGCAAGTATCTCTACAAGTGGTTTAAGTAGATCGGCTTCTTTTTCACCTGCAAGTTCCGATATATATATTGCTACTGCAATTCCAAGGGGTACTGAAAATATAATTGCTCCAAAGGTTACTACCATTGATCCAATTAATAAAGGTAATAATCCAAACTGACTTGGTTGAGATGTGGGATACCATTTTGTTCCTAAAAGAAAGTCTGATAATGAATAGTTCTGGAATAGTGCAAGACCATCCTTAAACAAAAAAATACAGATAAGAAAAAGGATTACTACTGCAGTAACCCCGGAGAGGTATAACAGTGATTCAATCGCTTTTTCTTGATATTTTCTATTACTCATGTCAGATCCTTCACTTGATCTTATTTTACTGGGAAGTATCCAACATCAGAAACTATTGCCTGTCCTTCTTCACTTAGCACATAATCCATGAATTCTCTCGTTAATCCCTGTGGCTCACCATTAGTATAATAATATAGCTGCCTTGCTAACGGATATTTTCCATCGAGTATGTTTTCTTCAGTAGCAGGAACGAAATTTCCTTCTCCGCCGTCAAGTGTGAGAGCTTTTGTACTGTTGTCTAGGTATGCATATCCTATGTATCCAATTGCACCTTTATTCTGTGCAACTTCTTGTACTATAGCTCCAGTTGCAGGTTCAACAAGTGCATCTTGGCGGTATTCTCTTCCTTTAAGAACTTCTTCTTTGAAATATTCATATGTTCCAGAGCTACTGTCACGGCTTATTATTGTAATTTGTCTATCTTCGCCGCCAACATCTTTCCAGTTGCTAACGTTTCCGTCATAGATTGCTTGAAGTTGTGAGAATGTTAATTGAGTTACGGGATTTTCAGGATTCACTACTACTGCAATTCCATCCCATCCAATGACTGTTTCTACAGGATTGATGCTATTATTTTTTGCTTTTTCTATTTCAGACTCTTTCATTTCCCTGGAAGCCATTGCTATTTCTGCTTCCCCATCAATAAGTGCAGCAATTCCTACTCCAGAACCTCCACCAATTACTGTGATATCGCTGTCTTGGTTCTTGAGCATAAACTCTTCTGCTTCTGCTTGGGATAATGGGAGCACGGTATCAGAGCCTTTTACTATAATGCTCTCTTTAGCAGTCGAACTTTCAGATGCATTTGGCACTTCTCCTGTAGTACTAGTATCTTTTGTATTCTTATCCACACAACCAATCCCTGCAAATGTGAACCCTATAATAAGGAACACACTCATAAGGGTAAGTATTTTGTAAACTTCTGATTTTTTAAACATGAGTCTTCTCCACTTTGCTGGAATTATCTTTGATGACACCTGTTGTGTAGATAAGTATTATGTAAATACAATAAAGACTACTATATTCGGTATATTTGTCAATATACTCTATATTTTCTATATATTTCCGTTACTCTCTAATTGCCACAGGTCAATTCTATTGCATATTGTCAATTCTAGTGAAGAACAAAAGTGGCAAATAGGGTAATTGAAATAATAATAGGCATGCCAGATTTACTCATAAAGAATGCTAAGATATTCTATGACAATTATCTTCAGTCTGCAGAAATAGTAATAAATGAAGGGAAGATTAGCAGGATTGCAAAAGAAGCAGATGTGATAGCCGGTGAAGTTATTGATGCAGAAGGATCTCTTGTTCTCCCGGCAGGCATTGATGTTCATGTGCATTTCAGAGAACCAGGCCTTACTCAGAAAGAAGATTGGTATACTGGTTCATGTGCAGCAGCAGCGGGCGGTATCACTACTGTAGTGGATCATCCCAATACACTTCCTCCTACAATAGACAGAAAATCTTTTTCTGAAAAACTCAAGCTTGCTTCTCGTAAATCCATTGTAGACTTTGGTATTCATGGAGGGGTCACTAACAATCTTGAAAAACTCCCTGAACTCTGGGAAGAAGGAGTAACAGCATTTGGTGAGATCTTTATGGCAGAGTCTACTGGTGGACTCAATATCGATGAAGTAACTCTTGAAAATGCCTTGAAAGTGATCAACCAACTTGGTGCGTTGGCAGCTATCCATGCTGAAGACGATGCAATCCGCTTGGAATGTGAGGCTTTATTAAAGAATGATATGTCACCTGCCTCCCACTCTCGGGCGCGGCCTAATATCTGTGAGGCTACTGCAGTTCAAAAAGCGATAGAAATTCTTAGAAAGACCGGAGCAAAAGGGCATATATGTCATATTAGTGCTTTTGAGTCAGTAGGTGTACTTTGTAGAGACAGGTATATTGCACGGCAAAAAGGTCTATCTCCGATCACATGTGAGGTGACGCCGCATCATCTGTTCCTTTCTACAAGGGATTGGGATAGGCTAGGTTGTTATGGTAAAATGAATCCCCCTCTTAGGGATCGTAGAAGTGTAAAGTTCCTCCTTAATTCATTAAATGATGGCAGTGTGGATATTGTAGCATCAGACCATGCTCCTCACTGTGAAACTGAAAAAGACGTGGACATAAAGACAGCTCCATCAGGGGTACCCGGAGTGGAAACTCTCATGCCTCTGATGCTTATGGCTGTGAAGAAAAATCTACTTCCATTGGGACGCATGATAGATGCTACAAGTGCTGCTCCAGCCAGAATATTTGGTTTAGATAAGCATTCAAAAGGCAAGCTTGAAGTGGGCTTTGATGCTGATTTGATTATTGTGGACACAAAAAAGGTAACCACTATAAAAGGAGATCATTTGCATGGAAAAGTAGGCTGGACTCCTTTTGAAGGAATTGAAGCCATTTTCCCATATATCACGATCTCAAGAGGTGATGTGATATGGGACGGTGAAATTTCAGCTTCTTATGGAAGAGGCAATTTCTTACCAGGAAGGGGTAAATGTATGGACACGGATGAACATCATTAAGGAAGTCATGTCCACAAGACCATAACCTTTTAAATATATAATCATATATTATGTTCACGGTGTTGTGATGAAATCCAAATTTGCTATTCATACTACTTTAAGCGGTGATGCCATCAAGGTCCTTGAAAGATATGAGAAGGATCTAGGAGCCAAAAACGTAGTATTAGAGAAAGCTTTACTTAATCTGGATAGCAGTCGTTTCAAGGCCAAACTTGATACACAGAATATTGATAAGTTGCTCAAAAGAGTGTCTACAGGAGTACCCGGCTTAGATGAATTTCTAGAAGGGGGTTTCCCGAAGGGATTCTCAGTTGTAGTCACAGGTCCTCCCGGAACAGGTAAAACTACTTTTTGTATGCAGTTCTTGATGGAAGGAGCAAAGAATGGCGAAAGGTGCATCTTCTTTTCATTTGAAGAGAGGGCTCAACAGCTAGTGCAACATTTCATGAGGTTTGGCTGGGATATAGGTAAGTACATCGATGATGGCTATCTGGAAGTATTCGGTATATCTATGCTTACTTCTGAAGAAATGATCGAGATAATAGAATCTCACAAGCCTGATAGGGTTGTTTTTGATTCTTTGAATGTATTTACGGCTCCCGATGAGTTCAGAAAGTCTACCTCGTGGCGTGCTTTACATAGATTGCTTAAAAAAGATAAGATTACCTCTCTGTTGGTCACTGAAAAGACTCATGGGATAGAAAAAAAACAGTTCGATGACTATGATTTTCTAGGCGATGGAATTGTTTTCCTTGATTTTATCCAGACAAATGATATTGATACTACTCCTATGCCTATTATGGCAATACAAAAAATGAGAGCTACTCGCATAGATCATACTCCTCAGCCCTTCAGATTCACAGCTACTGGTATTGCTAAATACCGTGCACTAAACCTTCCTCAAAAGATATTACAAGATAAAATGGATCAGCGACGGGCAGAGCGGGATTTAGGTATAGTATGAAATAAGACTTGCAATTAATGTTATCGTATATATGGCTCTGAAGTTTCCAACACCGCCAATGCTTATGTAAGCACTTCCATTTTTTTCTCGGTCTATGGTAAGTAAGGATGCTGTGCATCCTGCAATTATTCCTACTACGCTTGATACATAGATCACGCTCTCTACATTTTCTATAGATAGCAGAAGTGCTAAAGGTAATGATAAAAGGCCGATATAGTCAGGTACTTCTATACCGACTCCATCAATCATCTCTGATGCAAGGAAAGTTATGACGGTGATTATAAGGGCTATTTCCAAGGATGTTGTAATCGGTCCCGTCAACAAGAGGTACACAATGGCTAGAGTAGGTATAATTACTCCTGCAAAATTTATGGTTATCTTTGTATCAAACACTCTTTCCTTTGGAGTAATTAATTCTTGTGATACGGGAACACTGTATATCTTTTCTAGGGCTAAAGCATGCTGAGGAAGAAGTTCTGGTTTTCTTGTGCGTATGTTGGATATTGGTATTTCTATATTTCTTGTGGCCAGCATTAAGAGGAGCATAACAAAAAGAGGCACTGATGTTATATGCCCAATATGTATTTTATTCTCATAACAGAGGATGGCAGTTGGGAGAAGTATTAGCCCGAATAATACTATCTGCTTCAGTTCTGAACGGTTTACGTATCCTCTCATCTCAGCCCTCACATTATTTTTGAATTTTAGAATTGTGATTGTATCAACATTTGTTTTTTCTTCTCAAGTAATCCGTATACTTGTCCATGTGTGGCGCCACCAATCAACATTTCAATGGCAGTCCTTATTATCTGATTTTGTTCTGGGGTTCCTAGGATACTTACTGTTTTGCCATATACGGATATTTTTACTCCAATCATGCTTTCCATTATTTCTCTGGTTTTTCCGGCCTTTCCAATGATTCTACCCTTCAGACGTATCATTTCCTGGGGTGTGCCTGCAGAGTTTGACAGATCAATAGTCTCAAGCATCAGCATTTCATCATCCATTAATGCCATGGCCTTTTCCGGGTTAAATCCTCTGGCAATGGCTTGGATTACATCAGGTGCTCTCATCGATTGAATGGGGTCGTTTCCAGGTATGACTTCTACAGTACCTTCTTTGCCATCTATCTCAATAGTAGCTGTTGATAATTGCTCTATTAAATTTTTGACCTGTCCTTTGGGACCAATTATAGCTCCTATTCTATCCTGTGGTACTTTAATGTGAGTCATGATTTTGCTCCTTTTTATCTTTTGTTACAAACAAGTAAAGTTCAGTCTCATCAGATTTTATGCCATATTTTTTGAAATGGCGTGCAATATTCTGAATGTCTCTACGCAGAAATTGGTCTGCTCTTGGGTGTTCAAGAGTGACTGATTGTCCCATATCTATCAATATTGGCTCTACTAGTTCAGTTTCAATGAGTACATTATATTCACTAAGATCTCCGTGTATAAGTTCAGCGTCTTCATAGAGTTTCTTAATGTAGTTAATGAGTATGTCATAAACTTTCTTTGCAGATGCTTCATCTAATTGTACATCTTTCAGTAGAGGGTATGGTTTTTCGTCTTTTCCAACAAACTCCATTACTAGGATATTCCTCTCAGTTGTAATGGGCTTTGGAACCTTTATGCCCACTTCCCCGGCTCTGAGAAGGTTACGATATTCTTTTTTAGTCCAGGCGAAAATTAGATCTTTTTTAGTATGTCTTACGTCTCTGAAACGAGGATCGCCCATTATGTAATCTTCCATTGAATTGAAGGTACTTGATGTGATGCGGTATATTTTTACTGCAAGATTGTGGTCTTTGCCATCTGCCAAAAACACGTTAGCTTCTTTTCCCGTGCTTATGGATCCACCCAAAGCTTCTATTATTCCTTTATTGGATAGTGTATATAGTGCTTTTAAAGTCGCTTCGTCAAAAACATTTTCAGTGACCTTTAACTTTTCAGTGTCTTTGTTTTTCACCCTTCCATTATCAATGAGGGTGTCTATGTTTTTGATTTTATCCTCAAGTGTTTTGGCCATATTTTTATCGGCTCTTTAAAAATCCCTTACGCTCAAGCCAGTTTACCTGTGGGCGAGTGTACTTCCAGATTACGTCTGCTTTTGTGTCCTGAAAATCCCATGGTACTGCAATAACTATATCTCCATCTCGAATCCATGTTTTCTTCTTCATTGAACCCGGGATTCTCCCCATTCTCACAACGCCGTCCATGCATCTAAGTTTCACTCGATTGGCGCCAAGCATATTCTCTACAATGGCTAATACTTCTCCTTGGTCTTTGCGGGGTGTGCGTACTCTGGTTACGCTGCTTTCGGGATTTTCAAAATCATTATTATTAGTCGACAGTTTCATTCCTCTTTAGGTTTCTTAATTAATCTAATTGTTATATATGATTGCATAGAATAAGTGTATTTGCTATACATTTGATATTGTTAAAGTTTGCGAACATGTGCCGTAAGTTATGTATCTCTTACTCTATGTTTTTCACATTTACAACTAGCCACATTTGCTTTATTCCTCGACAGATACTTTTATATACCATGCTGTACTCTGTATGCTCCCTTGCGGGGATCTAATTATCTCCGTGGTATTGATTCTGTTCTGTAAATTCATTGCAGGACATGAGTCAAAGGGAAAGTATATATGCATTAAAAACATATATTCATAATCTCGAGTATGGTGGTGAATTAAGCCGTAATGTCCGTTTTTGCTTGTTTCCTTGTGTTAATCGCAAGGTATATATAGCAAGATGTTCATTATGGTGATTCCCGCACAAAAACTGTTGTGCGTGATAATCACCGCTTTATCGTAAGTGGAGGCAGGAGTTGTTTCTTGCCTGACGTTGGATTTGGCAGTTCGATTAATTCTGGTCGGTAGTGTAATTACTATTGAAAGGAATTAAAC
>NZ_JBGMEB010000006.1:0-496042 GCF_041447285.1 Methanomethylovorans sp.
TCCTGATTTGCGTAATTAATCAAATTATAAAATGTACTTTTTATGGGGGAGGTTTTATTGACTACTTGCAGCTAAAAATGGCCTCATTAAATCCTCCATTTGAATGTTATTTCAAAAGGACCCTAAACGGATATTAATCACAAATTCTCCTACCCTGCTTCAGACCAAAACTTAGTATTTGAGTTTTAGTGAATCGCATGAAGCTATTTTATGCCACATGTCTATAACAGTTCCAGCAAAAGAATTATCCTCATATTCAATTACTGTTTTTCTTTTAAGCATTGCTTTCATAGGAATATCACTTAAAGGGAGTTTACCTATCACTTCAACTCCTTTGTTTCTGCAATATTCTTCTATAAGTGCTGTCTTTTGTTCATTGATATCATATTTGTTGATACAAACAATGGTTTTGATCTCAAAGTGCGTGGTAACCTCAAGCACTCTCTCCAAGTCATGCATTCCTGATATACTTGGTTCTGTGACTATGAATACAAGGTCCACGCCAGATATAGAAGCTATTACAGAACATCCGATTCCGGGAGGTCCATCTATTATAATGAGGTCAATATCATGCATTGAAGTCATTTCGATGGCATTTTTCCTTACCATGGAGACAAGTTTTCCACCGGTTTCTTCTCCTATTCCTAATCTCGCATGGGCTAAAGGACCAACTCGTGTTATGGATCTGTATATTTCTCCAGCTTTATGCTCTTTCATTATTATGGCATCTTCTGGACAGATGAGTGTGCACACCCCACATCCTTCGCAGGTATGTTCATCAATGATCAGTTCTTTCGAGATGGCATTAAACCTGCATCTCTCTCTGCATATGCCGCAAGCAGAACATTTCTCCTTATTAATGGAAGCAACTTCCATTCCATTAAAATCCAGTTTGCTGGTTGATTCTGGCTTTAGTATTAGATGAAGATCTGCAGCATCGACATCACAATCTGCCATTAGGGCATTAGTAGCAAGGGAAGCAAAAGCTGCTGTAAGAGTTGTTTTACCCGTGCCACCTTTGCCGCTGATTACGGTCATCTGTTTTACCATCTCAACACCTGCCTGCCAGTACTTGTATTTGTCTGAACATTTCAATGAATTTTTCTTTCCACTGTGGCATTTGCAGCACAAAAGGGATACCTTCCGAGTACAGTTCAGCTATTTCTATCTCATAGGGTATTTTCATAAGCATGGGAATGTTTTTTTCTGAACAGTATCTTTCTACGCTATCATCACCAATGTTATATCTGTTGATGACTACCCCATGGGGAATTTCCATATCTTTCACAAGTTCGACTGCAAGTGATAGGTCATTCAGTCCAAAAGGTGTAGGTTCAGTAACAAGCACACAATAATCTGCTCCTGCTATAGCAGAAATGACAGGGCATGCAGTACCCGGTGGAGAATCTATGATCACTGTCTTTGTATCATCAATATGGTCTTTAAGTGCACGTATTATAGGAGATGCCATTGGCTCGCCAATATTCAATAATCCCTGGTATAATTCCGTGTCCCAGTTCTGAGAAGAAGACCTTTCAATGACACCAATTGTTCGGCTTTCTTCGGATATAGCATCCTGTGGGCATACTAAGGAACATGCTCCACAACCATGGCATAGCTTGGGAAAAAGCATGATGCTTTTAGGTAATTTCACAAATGAATTGAAACGGCATATGTCTACGCATTTCTTACATAGATCACATTTTTCATTTGAAATGACAGGGACTTGTATCCCCACATCCCTTACTTTTTCAAGCTCGTGGTTCAGGAACAGATTGCAGTTTGGTTCTTCTACATCACAGTCGAGGAGCTGAGCATCCCCTATGGATAATGCAAGGTTAAGAGACACTGTAGTCTTACCAGTACCTCCTTTTCCACTTGCTATCGCTATTCTCATGAAGCCTCGGGCACTTATTTATATTCTTTGCATCACAAGAGGGTGTCAACTTCAATGATGGTGGTGACTGTGGTGGTCGTCGTGCTCATGAGAAGTACATGCATTGTTCATATTTGCCTTTTGCAGTTTTCCATCTTTCCATGCATCCAGAGCATTTTGGATTGTACCTTGAGCTCCCACAAATACTTCTATCCCATACTGCTCAAACATTGCAACAGCTTTCGTGCCGAGTCCCCCGCACAACATTATGTCTACACCGTTCTTGGACATAAGTTCAGGAGGCAGGCCTACACCGCCATTATGCTCACTGGTGTTGGGTAGTATTGAAACCTCGCTGGTCTCTGTATCGTACATAATATAGTTCAAAACCTTTCCAAAATGCTGTCCTACCTGGTCTTCTAGGCCAGTTTTACCCATAGATGGTACACATATCTTCATATTTTCACCTTTTACAAGATTATTTATTCCAAGGAATTTTTGTACAGCTTCCATAGCTTTCATTTCAGGATATTTCACTATCCTTATGCCTGCGGTTTCCATTACTGATACGGCATTTGGTCCAGGATTCCCACTAATCAGCACGTCTGCTCCGTGGTCTGTAATATATTGTGCAGCCCGCACACCAGCACCCTGGGATTCAGCAGCAAAGGGGTTTTTTATAAATTCTTTCTGCATGGTTTCTGTATCCACAAACATAAAATACATGCATCTTCCAAAATGTGGATCAGTCTCCACTTCAGGACTATTGTCCTTCGTAGTAACGCATATCTTCATTTTTCCAGCCTGCTAATCTGTATATCTTCTTTTTTGTTTTTTCTGATTTATTTCTCTAATATGAGACAAAATATAAATAGTTATCTCGATACCTTTATATATTTAATCCCAAATCCATTTATATCGTATAACTAAAAATTTCAGTTAAAAAGTAATATTGCATTCAATAGCATTTTTTATGTTCATCTTTTTGTAAAATTAGCAACAGCAATTATTCTTATGTAGGTTGACCTTAGAACGTCCATGCCTCTAAAAAAACAGTTCTCTCTCCTGTATTATATGGATTGAGTCTAAACTGCTTATATAAATTAACCACGGCAGCATTGTTATTATGTATGAAGCTATTTCCCTGCAAAAAGCTTTACTTTGTTTTCGTTTATTCCTTTATGATCATCATGGGGTCGCCCACGCCCACAACAGTGATCCTGGTTTCCAGCGGAGGATGAGGCCAGTTTTCAGGAGCAATATTCTTTACTGAGATATTTACCTGTGTTTCTTCTTTGCTAACTCCACAGCGATTTTCATATTCAAGTACCATGCCTAATCCAATCTGCTTTGCTCTCTCCAAGGCTTCTCTATAATCAACAACAGGTTCTCTTCCTCCCGGATAGAAAATTATGAAATCCTCTGTAGGTTTTTCTATGGATGCAGGCACAATTATAACTTCCACTCTTTTTACACCTTTTCCGGCAAGAGCCCCTACAGCATTTCCTACTTCTGCATGATCAGGTACGATGATCTCGGCATCTAATAGCTCAGTCATTTCTTCTAGATATGCTTTTACGGGCCCTCCTAACAGTACAATAGGCAATTTCAGGCTGAATTTTGCAGGAGAAAAACCACTAAGCATCTCATCTACTAGGGGCTTGGACTTTTCAGACAAAAGAAAAGCCATCTGACTATAGGCCATATTCTTTGCAACATGTTCTTTCACATGAGTGCAGAATTCATATTTTTTTCTGCCGTTGTAACGGGATAAAAGCTCAGCACCTGCATGAGAAGCATCTGCATTCCAAACAGTATATTCGCCTCTTACATGCAAGGCATCCGTGGGTGTGAAACCGATAGCCTGTACCAGCCTTTTCTTTATAAGGGAATCCATTACCTTGCCAGAAGGCATGGTACGCATCGATGTATAAAGTTCATGTATGCTGATCGGATCGCTTCCAATATATTTCAGCATCTCAGTTTCTTCTTTATTCAGGTCATTGATCGCGTATTTTGTCCTTATTAAGAACTTAGTGGGCTGATAGTTCTCATCCAGTGATTTGCGGGGAAGCAACTTCATTTGATTGAGCTTCTGCAACAGGGCCGGGTGTTCTGCAGCTGCAACACATAAGGGAATTACACGTCTTGGACCAATTTTTATTTCTCTGTCTGTAATCCATACATGGCTGTCTCCACCTGTGGCCGAAGTTTCCATCTTCATAGCCTTAACTCTGGTTTTCCATCCACCCACTACAGAGCCTGAAGCACTGATCTCAGGTACGCCTTGGTATATGGCAGACACATCAGTACTAGTGCCTCCTACATCAATAGCTGCACATGTGTCAAGCTTTGCAAGATACGATGCTCCAAGAAGACTCGCCGCAGGTCCGGAGAATATAGTCTCAATAGGTTTTTCCAGAGCATCCTCCAGATTATATACAGATCCATCACATTTGAGCATCAGCATCCTGGCATGGATTCCTCTTCTTTTAATATCTGCCATCACAGCGCTGACAAAGTGATATGTAATTGGTATGAGTTGAGCATTAAGAACTGCAGTCACCGCTCTTTCATAGGCACCCAGCTCTTGAGAAAGCTCATGGCCACATACTACCGGTTTACCTGTGCTCTCTTGGATAACAGATTTAGCCAATAGTTCATGTTCTGGATTTCTTGTACTGAAAAAGCCAGATATAGCGTATGCTGATACTTTATCTTTTGTCTTATTGGCAAAATTTCGTATTGCTTCGATATCCAAGGGCACCTCTTCCTCCCCACTTGGACCATGCCCACCGGGAACAACTATGAAATCCGGAGTGGGAAACTCCCGTTCTACAGGATGCTGGCCAATAAGCAGAAGTCCTACCGGAGTTCCGGTACCTTCAAGCAATGAATTAGTGGAAAGGGTGGTAGAGACAGAGACAAGATTTACTTGCTTCAGTAGTTCTTGGTCAAGGGAATCCAGTACCTTACTTATACCTATCTGCAGATCGGGATATGTCGTAAAGGCTTTTTTTGAATCTATCACAATGCCATCAGATCCTCTTAATAAGACAGCATCTGTATACGTTCCACCTGTATCAATACCAAGACCATAGTGCACTTTTTTACTCCTTCTTTTTTCTTTATTTCTATATAGAGAGTTTATATTTAATCCTTTTCAAATATGTTTATATATTTGCTCTCTCATGTGTTTAATACAGAAATAATGTTTCCGGATACGTCACTATTTTCTGGAAATATTCAATATGAACAGATGACTACAGCATTGAGGTATCTATATGAAACTTACAGTTATTTATGATAATGAGGCAAAACCAGGTTTAAAGAGTGGATGGGGTTTTTCTTGCTTAATTGAAACTGTAGACCACTGTATTCTTTTTGACACTGGCTGGGATGGTCATGTTCTTCTGTCGAATATGGAAAAACTTGGCTTTTCTCCAGAAAATATCGACATTCTTGTGTTATCTCATCAGCACTGGGACCACGTAGGAGGTGTGCCTACTTTTCTTAATATGAAGCCAAATGTTGATGTCTATATGCCCTCCAGTTTTTCACCTAATCTGAAAAAAGAAATTTCAACGAGGGGAAAACATTCGACTCCTATTACTTCTCATTCACAGAATGAAATTCCTATGAACCCAAGATTGTTTGAGATAAAATCTCCTCAGGAAATTTGTAAGGGTGTTTATACGACAGGAGAACTTGGAAAAGAGATAAAAGAACAATCTTTGATAGTGGAATCGGATAAAGGTCTGTACGTTATCACTGGTTGTGCACACCCTGGCCTTTCTGCAATATTAAGTGCTGCTTCCTCATTTGGTAATGTAATTGGTATTGTTGGTGGTCTGCACGATAGCCAGGAATATGATCTATTTAATGGAATGCAGTTGATAGGTGCCGGTCATTGTACTGCCCATAAAGATGAGGTAAAGACGAAATATCCAAACGCTTTTGTTGATACTTTTGCAGGGTATTCTGTAGATATTTAGCTACTACACTTACATTTCGTCTCATGACATGTTCAGAGAAATCTATTTATAATTAATAGCCTTTGTGAAAAAATGCTATGAAAGAGCGAGGACGTCCCAAGTGTCCACGACGTGTGGAGCATACTCCGGAAGTGGTCTATTTTAAACCCAGAGGTGTGCCTCTGCAGGAACTAGAGGTAGTTTCCATTGCAATGGAAGAACTTGAGGCACTACGCCTTGTGGACCTTGAAGGTCTTACACAGGAAGAAGCATCTCTTAATATGGGAATCTCAAGAAGGGCTTTTTGGGAAGATCTGCAAAGTGCAAGACGAAAAGTCACTTTTGCTCTGACTACCGGCAAAGCTATAGAGATCTCTGGTGGAGACTATGTCACTATCGGAACAGGAAATAAAGGTTGCAGAAGATCAACTTAGGCCAGAGTCAAAGGCCATCCTTTCAAAATTTGAATTATTTTTCAGGTGAATCAATATGGACAAGAAAGTTCAGAAAACTCAGGATCTGCTTCAGAAGCCACAGGAATCAAAGCTCGTTGCTAATATGAGAGCCATTAAGAACAAGATAATGGTGATGAGTGGAAAAGGAGGCGTAGGGAAAAGCACCGTTGCAGCTAATCTTGCTGCACAGCTTGCTCTTAAGGGCTTTAAAGTAGGTCTCTTGGACAGTGATATTCACGGCCCAAGTATCCCTAAGATGTTTGGTATAGAAGATACCAGACCTGAAGTGGATGAGAAAGGCATAGTGCCTGTACCTGTGACAGAGAACCTTAAAGTGATGTCAATTGCCCTGCTGCTGGAAGATAAGGATTCTCCGGTAATATGGAGAGGCCCAGCCAAGATGGCAGCTATCAAACAGTTTTTGGAAGATGTTTCATGGGGAAAACTTGACTACCTTATCGTTGATCTGCCTCCGGGAACAGGGGATGAGCCCCTTAGCATTGCTCAGCTTATTGAAAAGATAGACGGAGCTGTAGTTGTCACCACACCTCAGGATATGGCGCTGGTAAGTGTGCGCAAGTCCATTACTTTCGCTCACATGCTGAAAGTGCCTGTTATAGGCATAGTGGAAAACATGAGTGGTATCATTTGTCCTCACTGTGACGAGAAGATCGATATCTTTGGTAAAGGTGGAGTTGAAAAGGCAGCTAAAGACTTTGATGTCCCAATTCTCGCAGCTCTGCCCATTGATCCCAAGATTGCAGAGATAGAGGATAGCGGCCAGGTACATAATCTGAAAGCCGATGAACTGGAGTGGTCCAGGGAATTTACCAAGATCGTGGATTCGGTTGTCGGTTTTAAAAAACAGGTTTAAGTTCCATACGTTTTTGTGCGGGGAAAAGTCACTGATCCCTTCACAATACATTTTTTGTATCATTATGCCCACTTTCAAGCCTCTTTTTAGTTTACACATCCTTAACGAACTAAAATGGCTCTGTAGAAATCCTCTCTTTTCGAGGAACTAATCAAATTGACATTTTTACGAAAAGATGTCTATATATCGCTCCAGAATTGGTTTTTCAGGCAATGATATTGATTTTAATGGTTTTCGACAGAGGCGAAAAAATGAATAAGTTATGGCATTGAATAGCCAAAATCTATACTACCTGGATAGATATCTATTTCTAAAGTTTTTTCTTCATTAAAATTGATGTTTGCATTTTTAGTGATATTTCCATCTACAGTTACTTTCACTGAATAATTCCCTTTTTCAGTTAGTATAACAGGAGAAAGGGCAAAATCCCCAGATTCTATGGAATATGAAGATATGTATAGAGTACTGTTATTTGCATCTAAAACCTCAACAGTTATTTCATGGCTTTTAACATCCTCATTCAAAACAGCAATTCTAAATGGAGGATTATCTAAACGATTTTGTTGTTCTTTCACTTCAACATACTGCTGTGAAAAACCATAAATTGTAATAATTAACAATAATACAACTATAACGCCTACAATTGTGTCTATTTTCTTTCCCATATTTCTTCCTTACCCTGTATTCTTGCTATCTCTTCTTGTTTTTGCATTGGATTACAGAGATTTAAAATAAGAAAGAGCTGAAACCAGCTCTTCTATTCTCAATTAAACATACCTAAGTTCATTGAAATTAAACAAACGTTGAATACTCATTCCAATGGCCTATTACAGGAGTAACACCACTCCACCCAAGATCTATAAATACTGGATTCAAAGGAGAAGGACCTACCCGCAACAGGAACCTGTTGTTGGCCGCTTCAAAGATACCAACTCCAGTTTTACCATCAACACCAGTCTAATGACCTACAACAGGAGTTGTTCCAGACCATCCAAATCCAACGGTATATGCAGAATTTGTATTACGATCCCAAAGTGCCCAAGTACCAGCATTATTGTATACACCCGGTTCATCTGTTCCATCTCCATTCCAGTCACCAATAACCGGAGTAACGCCAGCCCACCCAAGGCCTATTGTTTGATAACTAGATCCGGTCTTAAGCAAGAAATTGTTTCCAGCAGTGTTGTATATACCAACTTCAGTTGCATCATCGTTGTCCCAATCACCCACAACCGGTTTTGTACCTGACCATCCGAATCCTACAATATCTGCAGAATTGGTATTACGGTTCCAGAGAGCCCAGGTACCAGCATTATCATATACACCTGGTTCATCGTTTCCATTTCCATCCCAATCGCCTATAACCGGGGTAACACCAGCCCATCCGAGAGGAATTGTTTGGTAACTGCCTGAATCTAACCGTAACAGGAACCTGTAATTTACCGGGTCATAGATACCAACTTCTATTTCATCGTCACCGTCCCAATCTCCTACAACCGGCTTTGTACCCGACCATCCGAATCCAACAATATCCAGATAACCGGAAGATAGGTTCCATAAGGCCCAAGTACCAGCATTGTCGTAAACTCCAACGGTGTCGACATCAGAATTTAATTCCTTAAAGTCTGCTATAGTATCTTTATTAGATGCCACATGCAATATGTTGTTGTGTGAAGCATCTCCACGGCGGTTTAAATCTGAGTATTCAACTTCCATATAGTCATCTAAGAATGAAGTGCCTGTGAATGGAGACCACATAGAGGTATAATGCCAACTCAGACCAAGAGGCCATCTATAAGCTTCTTCATGAGTTGCACCGAAATTGTGTCCGAGTTCATGAGTTATAAGGACACATCTGCCATTGTAAGTGGCTTGATAACTGCTAAATAGACCTGCAGATACCATTTGAATCACAGAATAAGATCTATTCGAACTGCCGTTAAAAGTGGAGCCTGTCCCGATTGTGTCATCTGTGAAATCATTTCCATAAAGCAACATAGCCAAATCAGTACCTGTCATATTTCTATATGGTTTTATATCATCCATAAAATAATAATACATAGTATATGAATTACCATTCCCAACATTTAGGTCCCCGTATCTTTTAAAGAAATGGATATTCAATTCTGCATTTGCATGTGCTAATTCGCCATTTACTTCGTTGACCATCGCTACAATCTCACCTATTGGATTTGTATATTCATCCTCAAAACCTTGGTCGTAGCATGGCAGGATGTCTATCTGAGTGTAAGTTAATATGGAAGATGTAATCGCTCCTTCAGAAGACAAACTCTCTGCGAATAGCTCATTGCTCAAAGCCTCTTCCTTTTCGTCAACACCACAAGTATTGTATTCTTTAATCTCTCGTTCTTTAAAATCATCCAGATCATAAACTACATGAATGACCTTTCCAGCCTGTTTTTGATTTGTTTGGTCAATGATATATGTTTTATTCTCGACCCTGATACTTCCAATAAGAACATCATCTGCTACAGTCAATGATACTCTGCTATCATCCTTACCAGTTACATATCCCCTATATGTATCTACATGTGGAGCATTTACAAAATAGATGCCTGTTTTATTCTCTTTGATTATTTTCGCACTTTCACTGATTACATTTGTTTCTTTTAGTTCAAGCTCAAACTCCTTTCCCAATAGAGTTAATCTGACCTTGCCATTTTCTGCAGCTTTCATAAAAGCTTCAGTGTTGGGTGTCACCACATCAAAATTTTTAAAATTATCAGCTATCCCAAGCGACTTGTTGTCAAAATTTACTTTCTTGAGATAGTCGTCGTCACTTGTATCTGCAAAAGCTGTTCCTGTAAGTAATATTAAAATTAGCAATACAATAGATAGATAGATAATGTCTTCAGTTTATCACCTCTGTTGCTTTCTCCATATTATTTTAGATATGAAGTAGAAATTTGATTTATTTTCATAGTATATAATACTTTTACTTATGAATTTTTATGGATACCTCCCTACTCATACTTGACAGTAGGATTAACTTTTTCAGTCTCTTCTTTACTGTAAAATAGCATATCAAAAAATTGGTTACTGTATAACACGGATGTTTAGTATTTTATCTGGCTGGTTGTTAAAGATTCTAAAAATCTGTTCTCTACAAAGCCAAAATGAATTAACTATATATTCTCCCATAACAGATTTTTATTCATGACAAAAATGTCAGGTGGGGGTATTGTGGACAGGCTTGACTTTAAGGAGCCTGTGGAACTCATAGATGATGTGCTCTTGAAACAGAGCTGGTTACTTACGGAAAACTCCAATACCAGAGCAAGTCCTTCGGTTATAGACCTGCATATTGCATCCCAGATAAAGAAACAATACGCTCTGGAAAAACTTTACTCAAGGGATGTGGCAGCAGCGCATATGGACGGCTTGATCCATATTCACGACCTGCACAGCCCTTTCATGCCTTATTGCAACGGTATCGACGGGCGTATCATTTTTATGGACGGCCTGAAATTTTCTGACACCCGCAGCCTGCCTGCTAAAAGACTGGACTCAGCCCTCTTTCATGTAATGTCGTTCATGATGCATTCCCAGCAATTTTTTGCAGGTGCCCAGGCTGTAGATATGCTTAACTGGCTGCTTGCTCCCCATCTGTATTTTGAGAGAATGGATGAATCCATGTTATACCAGGCAGTTCAGAGTTTTATGTTCCAGATGAACCAGTCTAACAGGATAGGAGCCCAGAGTGCTTTTACCAACATAGGCCTGAGATTGAAATGCCCTTCCGCATTGAAGGATGAACCAGTGGTCTACGGAGGAAAAACTCTCGATTCAACATATACCGAATTCGAGGATGAGGCCAAACAGATATACAGTGCTTTTATGCGAGTATCAGCAGATGGGGATTCTACAGGTGCTCCGTTTACGTTTCCTCTCATCACTACAGCCATTACCAGAGATCATGATTTTAATGATCCTCTCTGGCTCGAAACCATGCAGGCTGCTTCATCTACAGGCGCACCTTATTTCCTGAATCTTGCAGCACCTTATATGGAAGAAGATACGGTGCATGCCATGTGTTGCAGATTGCTGAGCCATCATGCAGGTGGCATCTGGACTGCTGGCGGCATGGGTACGGGTTCCAATAAGGTTGTGACCATTAATCTGCCTGGCGTGGCTCTCAGGTCAAATGATGAAGATAATTTCATTGTACAGCTGAACAATGCACTCGACATAGCTCGGCAGGCATTGCTGGAAGGGCAGGAGATTATCCGGAGATCTCTTTATGAGTGGAACCTTTTGCCCTGGTTGCTCAACAAGACAACTGACGGAGTGCCGTATTTTGATCTTGGGAAGCGTCATCTTACATTTGGTTTAGTGGGTATGAACGAATGTCTGCTGAACCTGACAGGAGAAGGTATTGATAAAAAGAATTCGACAGGTATCAAAATAATTGCTCATATTCTTAAGAGGATAGAGGAGTTCTTCCGTGAGGACGGCATAGAATACACTCTAGAGCAGACACCTGCGGAAAGTACTGCACACAGGCTTGCCATGATCGACAGAAATAACTTCGGGGAAAAAGCTAAAGTGCAGGGTATTGAAGGAGCCTACTACTATACCAATTCTACTCATATGCCATATCATGCAAATATATCTCTCATTGACAGGATCAATATTGAGTCAGAATTTCATCCTTACTTTACAGGAGGTACTATCTGCCATATATGGATGGGCGAAAGTTATCCCGATCCTGCCGGCCTGAATGAATTTATCCGGAAACTTGCAGGAACAAAACTCGCTTATTTCTGCTTCTCTCCTGATTTTTCTGTATGTTCTGCAGGTCACACTTCCAGGGGCGTAAGTGAACTCTGTCCTATGTGTGCAAGCCCTGTTATCGATCATATGTCCAGGGTAACTGGCTATTATGGCCATGTGAACCAGTGGAATCCCGGAAAAAAAGCGGAATATGCTCAGAGGCACAGATATAGGATGCACTGCTAGAAAAACGCTAAATACAGACCTGTATATTATATTGCATGGACCCTAGGATAGTGGACCCCAATATAGCAAAGTCACTAGATTGGATCGAAATGCAAAAGCCGGATTCCATCAAGGAAATAGCTCGTGTTGTTTGGGCCCGTGGGGTATGGAGTCTTCCCAGCTGCCATACTGCTCTTCTTATAAGGCTTAAAGGCAATCCTCCATGGGGTGGGGATGTAAGGGAAAGTGCCAGGGTTGTTTCTTCTCTTTCTCAAATGGGTCTGATCTTCCCGGATATGGAACAATGGATTCTTTCACAGAAAAAAGGTGGTTCCTGGGATGGTAATGTGTACGATACCACATATTCCCTAATAGCTCTGGCAGATATGGATGTCCATGATCCTGAAGGATATGGATGGTTATTTGATAACTACGGGCCACAGTGGGAGCACGTAGGGACCACAGCCCTGATCATTAATGCTTTGGTAAAACAGGGTGCTATACAGAGAGAGTATCACGACTTTATCGATAAGAAGGCACACTGGTTGCTTGAAAAACGTGAACTGGATGGTGGATGGAAGAACATAGCAACTAGTAATATAGTCATGCAATCTCTTTTGATGGCGGGTTTCAGAGAAGAACTTAATGTTTCTATAGACTGGCTCATGAAAAAACAGAACTCAGAAGGGTTTTGGGGTAAAAGTGAGGACAAAGTTGTTGCTACGTCCCTATCACTGATAACTCTTGCATTGTGGCAGTCATAAGCTTTTCCAATAGATCATGTGAAACTAATATATATGAGAGGCCAGCCTATACCTACACGTTTTTAATTACATTGCCTTGTGTCAGTGATATAATGAATACAGAATTTATCAAGTACCATCCTGGTTCCGATACTTACGTCATTCAGAGAAAAGCATACTTTGAGGATAGCGTTCTCATTAAAGGTAATCTGATAGTTGGCGCAGGATGCAATTTTTGGCAGGAATTGAGAGTTGAGGGAAATCTTGAACTTGGAAAGAAATCCCTGGTCAAAGGTCATGTGCAGGCACACAATGCCATCATTGGTCCGCACTGTGAGATAAAGGGTGATGTGCAGGTTGATAAGGACCTTACGCTAATGGATGATGTGAAAATCGAAGGTTCTGCCACATGTGGTGGACAGATGTTAGTGCGTCCGGGCTGCTCCATAGGTTTTGTAAAAGCTGAAAAACTGCTGGAACTTGTAGGGAAGGCCAGCATAAAAGATGTAGAAGCCGGAACGAAAGTGATCGTACGTTCCGAATGAGTTTGCATTTCCTAATTTTCTCTTTTTTTTGTATGTTTTGAATATTAATCAATTCTCTCTTTTCTTTCTTCGGAGAGCAACTTCAATACAGATGTCCTCAATTTATTAGCCTCAGGCCCTGTTCTTATTCTGGGTCGGGGAAGATCTACATCTATGATCTCTTTTATTTTCCCGGGACGTGCAGTCATAACTACTATCCTGTCAGCCAGGAATACGGCTTCATCCACGCTGTGAGTAACGAACAGGATGGTTATGTGTTTCTTATTCCATATATCCAGAAGTTGGTGCTGTAAAGAATTCCTGGTCTGAGCATCCAGTGCTCCAAAGGGTTCATCCATGAGCAATACTTCCGGTTCATTTGCGAGTGCGCGGGCAATAGCAACCCTTTGTCTCATGCCTCCAGATAGCTCATAAGGAAAGCTGTCTTTAAATTGCGTGAGGCCTACCAGTTCAAGATATTTCTCAGTTTCTTTTATTGCCTGTTTTCTTGAAACACCTTTCATCTCCGGGCCGAAGGTAATATTCTCAGTTACAGTTCTCCAGGGGAAAAGTGAATACTCCTGAAACACCATACCTCTTTTTGAATCAGGTATCGATACTTTTATTCCATCCAGTAATATTTCTCCTGAATCGGGATTATCAAGACCCGCAATAATACGCAACAGAGTCGTCTTGCCGCATCCAGAAGGGCCTACAAAACATACGAACTCCTTGTCATTTATGCCAAGGCTCACATTATCTAATGCAAGGGTTTCAGATACACCTTCTTTTCTGAAAGCACGGGTAATATTCTTTATTTCTACTTTTCCCATTATCTGACAACTCCTGCCTGCCATTTCAGCAGACGTTCATCTATAATGTACCTAAGTACCTTGTCAATGAACAGTCCCAGAAAACCCAGAACCATCATGTATACGAGCACCATATCCATCTGGTGAAGATAATAATGATGCCATATCTTGAAACCTAGCCCGTATTTGCTTACTCCAAACATCTCTGCAGCTACCAGGCACATCCAACCCACGCCAATAGCTATTCTTATGCCCGCAGCTATGGAAGGAAGAGCAGAAGGCAGTGCAATATATCTTATAAGGTCACTGTCTTTCTTGCATCCTAGTACCCTGGCTGCTTCTACATAGACCTTTGGTACGTTCTTAAGACCTGTAAAAGTGTTAATAATAATTGGAAACACAGCTCCTATAAAGATTAAAAAGCCTGCTGATGCTGGCGTGAGACCCAGCCAAATGATGGCAAATGGTATCCAGGCGAGCGGAGGAATAGGTCTTAATATCTCTATAATTGGATCAAGTATCCTGTTAAATGCTGTGAACCAGCCCATTATCATGCCAATGGGAATTCCAACTATTAGGGCAGCTACCATTCCAATAGAAAAATGTAACAAGCTGTGTAGGAGGTCAACGAATACCAGTGGCGTTTCTAGGGCAAGTGATCCAATCTCTAATACAGCGGGGCGCTGAAAAATAACTAATGCAGCAGAAATTACATCAAGAACGCTTGGCAGGAATAACTTGTTACGAACTATGAATTCCGCTACTATTTGCCACAGCAGAAGGGCAGAGATAATGGATATTATCTCCACTCCTCTACCCTTTAGCATGTGTATTATTTTTTTAATCATTTCCGCTTACAGAACTCCTTGCTTATTCATGAAAGTTGCTGTTAATGCACTCACTTTTGCAAGGAATCATAAAAAGACATATCAAATATATCTTTTTCCGTAAGTGGCTTCTTTATGTATCCCAGTTCATACTGGATATTTGCATAGTCTACAGTTGAGTTCACTATCAGATGTGGATTTGCCACCCATGTGCCATCCCATTCTTTAATAGAGTTCTGAACAATGCTTATATTCATTTCCTGATCAGCTGCATAGATTTGAGCCGCTTCATCAGGATGCTCATTGTTGTACTCCGTAGCGTCTATATGTGTCTTTACTATCTGCTCCACTACTTCAGGGTGGTTCTTGATGAGGTCTCCACTTACTACAACCACACAGCATGCATGGTTTGGCATAATTTCACCGGATTGGACAACAGTTCTGCCATAGCCTCCCATCTCTATTTGAGTTGGAGATGGATGTGGCAGGAACACTGCGTCAACCTGGCTGGCTGAGATAGCTGTCACAGCATCTGCAGGTGTCATGGGCAAGATAGTTACGTCTTTATCCGGATCAATGTTATTTGTTTTCAGCCAGTTCCTCAAGAGCGTGTCTTGGATAGTTCCTGGTGGGAATGTAGCTATCTTCAGTCCTTTTAGATCTTCTGGCTTTTCATAAGGTATGCCAGTGCGCACTACAAGGTCAGAGCCCTGCACCTGAACAGCAGCTACGATCTTGGCATCAAGACCTTCGCTTAGAGCGGATATGAATGGTGCAGCCCCTACATATGCCACATCAAGGTCTCCTGCGAGCATAGATGTCATTTCCGGGGCTCCACTTGGGAACAAATTCTCTGTTGTTTTAACTATGCCCAAAGGTGCGAGGGTATCATTCCACAAGCCTTTATCCCTTGCTGTCAGATAAGCTATCTGATGGGTACTAGGCTGATATCCAAAGTGTATCTCTGTCAGCTCCTCTTTTTGTTCAGGTTCAGCACAACCTGAAATAAATGCAATTGCCATCATAGCAGTGATGATAAAAATGGCTCCAAGAATTCTGTTAATTCTTTTGTTGTACATATTGGTACCTCTTTTTCTCAACAGTGAAATCGTTCTACTGAGTTATATTTAATGTTTCCCATACCTATAAAGGAATTTTCCTGAAAGTATAAATACTACCTTATCTTTATCCTCCTAAGGATATTTTATATTATTATGGAGGACTAATGGAATCATCAGATAAGATAGTGGATGCTATATTGGACTCTTATGAAGACTTCCAAAAAACATTTTCTACAGTACTGAAAGAAGACCTGAATCTTACTGCGGTTGAGTTTGCACAAGAAGCAAACATTCCTGCAAGTACTTTATACAAGATAATGTCAGGTAAAAGAGAGCCTAACATGAAAACTTTAAGGCAGATAGTTAAAACCATCAAGAGGCTACAGAATACCGAAAGAGGAGACTTCATAGCTGTTATTGCTGCAAGGCCTGTGCTTGATAACATAAGAGAAACAAAAAAGAGAATAGGGGGAACTCTCTGTACGATAAGGGAATACTCTGCAACTTCCATAGAAGAAGCTATTATTGCAGCTGTTAAAGCAGAACGTGAAGGGGCACGTGCGCTTGTGTGCGCACCTATTGTAAGCCCGACTGTGGAAAAAATACTACGGATTCCTGTGGCTACGATCATGCCAAAGAACAGCCTTATAGAAGCTATAGAAAGAGTATCCAAAAAAATAAGTTAATTGATTTTATCGGATAGATCCGATAAAATCGTTTATTTTTGCTTTTGCCATTTCCACTGTCATACCACCTGCTGTGAACAGATATCCAACACCTGCTGCAGCCAGTAGTATGATACCTCCAAGGACATACCATATGGCGCTTGATTTCTTCACTACTACGTAGCTACCTTTCAAATCCTGCACTGAAATATTGTATGTGCCTGGTTCTTCTTCAACATGGGTAAATTCTACTTTCGTGGAATTCCCGTTGTTAAGCGTCACTGCCTGAGAACTTACTGTAGTACCATTGACCTTCAACTCAACAGTATAGTTGCCAGGTGCTGTACCAGTATTTGCTACATCAACTGAGATTGTTGCTTCATCTCCTGCCTTCACTTCAAGCGGTAAGATCTGCAGGTTTGTGAATGTGAACTTAGCTGCAAGTTCCTTTACTTCAAAGTTAAGTTCAGCATCAATCAGCCCTGATTTTGAAGCTATCAGTTTATGCATACCCACTCCTGTGAGAGTATAGGTTATGTTCCCGTCTTTTGAAGTGTTACCTATGGGGTTACCATCAAGAGTGATCTGTGCACCTTCAATAACTTCGCCACCTATAGCTTTAAGGACGACAAATTTTACATTTGTTCCTGCATAAATTTCATCCGGAGTTGTGTCTATTGTCATTTTCCTTGATTCATCCTGGGATGATATTACTTCAAACTTAGCAGTTCCAGAAACATATCCATCCTTTTCTGCAGTAATGGTAAAGTTACCAATCTTGTCCGGTGTATATTGTACTATACCTTCAGCAGAAGTAGAGCCAATACTTTTACTATCTATTTTTAATGTTGCATTGCTTACAGCCATACCTCTGGAAGTAACAGAAATTTTCATTGCTGTGCCTTGGGCCACTACATCTTCCATCTGTATTTCAAGTGAATCCGAAGAGGCCGTCTTCACTTCTACAAAGGGGTAGAACCTGACTTCACTACTGTCGGCAACCTTAAAGGTAACATTTCCCATAACTGGGATCTCTTTGCCCTTTGTAAGTGATATTGAGTCCTCGTTCTTCATGGTAATACCATCTTCTGAGATGCTGGTTACTTCCATTTCTTCAAAGGTTTCGCCGCTTTCTACGGACACGTATTCATCTGATATCTGGAATATTCCATCAACGAAGACTGCGCTGCTTTCCTGTCCCTGGAATACATCCTGGAAATGAATGGCTATTATAGGTACGTCATCAACATCTCCTACATCCATTTTATACACATATGTGCTACCTGATGAGACTATATCATCGTCTACTTCTTCGCCATCCTTTGTGAGGCTGACGTATACAGTATCCCCATTTACGTCGACTTCAACAATGTTTAAAGCATAACCTTCTTCCATTGTAAAGGATGTACCAGATACAAGGGATGTTTTATCACTCTCGTCAAGAAGCACCTTAGATAGCTGTCCCTGGGATACTAAGCTAACGGAATCTGTGAAATCATTTTCAGGATATCCTGCAAAGTATTTCCCAGCCATAAATCCGATGACATCAAAGTCTCCCCAGTCATCGTATTCGAAGCTTACATTTTCCGGGGTAGAAGTGTACACAAGATCGCCATCATCAATTGTTCTGTCCGATAATTCGGTGATCTCAAGATTTTCGGTACCTATTCCTTCGTCAATGTTATAGTAAAAGCCCTCGAAGTTCAAAGGTGTCCATTCAAAAGCCTTGCCTTCTGAAACAGTACCTCTTAATTCATAGGTCCCTGCTTCTGACATATCAACAAATGGAGCAAATCTCAGAGTGGAATCATCAGCAATGATAAATTTCAGTTTACCCATTATACTGACGGTTTTGCCCTTATTCAGGGAAATTGAATCGTCATTTTCCATGGTTATTTTCTCATCGCTTACTGTCTTGAGTTCCATGACTCCATAGCTGTCGCCGGAATCAATAGTTATGTAGTCGTCAGATATCTGGAAAATAGCATCAACGAATACTGCACTAGCCTCATTACCCTGGAATATATTACCAAAGTGCACAGCTATGACAGGTATGTCGTCTCCGGTATCTCCCAGTTCTGTTTCATACACGTAGGTTCCATTGTCTTTTACTATGGTTTCATCGATCTGTGACCCGTCTTTTGAAAGGGTAACGTATACATTGTCACCATCCGTGTCAACCTCTACAAGATTCAGAACGTAACCATCTTCCAGTGTAAGGCTTGAACCGGCATAGACGGATTTTTTATCATTTTCATCTATAAGCACTTTGGAGAGTATACCGTCTGACATGATACTGTTCTCGTCAGCAAATTCAGTCGTATCAAGGTATCCTGCAAAGTATTTCTCAGCCATGAATCCTATTACCTGATAATCGCCCCAATCATCATACTCAAACTCGGTGGTTATAGGTGTGGTCTCATATTCCAGATCCCCTTCATCTATAGATCTGTCTGAATCGCTTTCAAGATGTACTGTCATGCTCTCTGATCCATCTCCGGTATCAAGGTCATAGTAAAAACCGGAGTAGCTCAGGTAATTCCATGTGTAATCAAGAGACTGGTTGGCATCAGCATCCCATATACGGTCCCCGCTTAGATATGTTTTAGAAGCCACAGTCCATGTCCATTTATGCTGGTCATTTCCATTGGTATTTGATGCTACTGCTGTAACATTATAGGAGCCTGTATCCTCGCCAGAAACATTAAATGCCGCAATGGATACTGAAGAGTTTGTTTGTTCAAGTTCTCCATCTATGTACCATTTTATTTCTGCGTTCTGATTCGTTTCGATGGTGAAGTTCTGATAAGTATCCAATGCACTTGAAGGATTACTTTCAGGGCTGAATTCTGTGATCTCAAGTGATTCATTTTCTGCTTCTGCAACTGTCCAATCCCATGTCTGCTGGTCAGAGTTGCTGCCATTGGTTGCAATAACTGTTACATTATATGTTCCAGCAGGTGCGGTGCTATTTGAGTATGAACTCGAGGAATCGGTTTCAGTATCCATCTCAATACCATTTATAAGCCATCTTATTGTAGCTTCCTGGTTGAGTGTAATATTGAATTCCACTTTGTTTCCTGCTGTTGAGCTAGGAGTTGTATCTGTAGGATTGAAATCTGTTATCGTGACATTTTCATTTTCTGCTTCTGCAACTGTCCAATCCCATGTCTGCTGAATAGAATTGCTTCCATTGGTTGCAATAGCTGTTACATTATATGTTCCAGCAGGTGCACTGCTGTTAGAATATGAATCCGAGGATGCGGTTGCGGTATCCCTTTCAATACCATCTATAAGCCATCTGATCGCTGCTGGATGGCTGAAAGTGATATCGAAGGTCATTGTGTCCCCTGCTGTAGAGTCGGGGGTGGTATCATCAGGATTGAAATCATCTATGGTCAAAGACTCACTTTGCACGGTCCATGTCCATGTATATTCATCGCTTCCATTGCCATTTTCTGCTACTGCTTTAACTTCGTATGTGCCTGCAGGTGCAGTATCATTAGAATAAGAAGCTGTTGTAGTATTTTTATCGGTTTCTAATTCAACATTATTTAAATACCAGGTGACATTAGATGTTTCATTTATAGTCACACTGAAATCTTGATTCACACCAACTGCGGAAGTCGGATCGCTAGCTGGATCGTGGTCAGTAATGCTCGGGACAGCAACTGCTCCACCTGCCAGCAAGATCAACATTAAACATATTGTAAAACCTAAACGGGTTTTCATAACATAACCTACCATATTTCTACTTTACTTGATTCTTGAAATTTTATTTATTATCTGCTATCTTTAACGGTTCATAGCCTTTTCGTTCCACTTGTAACACAGTACCATCCGACTTCTGTATGGAGATTGATTTTTCATGAGGCATAACCTCTCCGATAACACTGATATTGCCCATTTTCAGCACTTCTTCAATGCCTTGCGGCCTTACAGTGAAAATCAGTTCAAAATCACCTCCAGTATAAAGGGCCATCGAATTAAGAGTTACCCTGTCATAAGACATTAATTCTTCTGCTTCAGGCTGCAAGGGTAATTTTTCTTCCTGTAACTTGAATCCAACTCCTGAGGCTTTAGAAAGGTCATAAAGTGACATTGCTATACCATCGCTTGTATCCATCATGCTCGTTACATGTCCAATGGATGCAAGTTTCATTCCTTCTTTGATACGTGGCATAGGTTCAAACAAGGCCTTCAAAATACTATTTGGTGCCTCAATATTATTTTCCAGAGCATAGAGTGCAGCGCCTGCAGAACCCGCATATCCTGTCACACATAACTTGTCACCCACCTGTGCTCCCTTTCTTTTAAGCAGCTGTCCCTTTGGAACGGTTCCAAGAGCTGTACCACAGATTGTAAGTTCATCGTGAGTATCGATGTCTCCCCCTATAACTGCAGTATTACACTCTCTGGCACAGTCTCTCATACCCCTGGCCATCTCTTCCACAAAAGCAACATCTGTATCTCGTGGAAGGCCAAAAGCAGCCAGTACTCCCATTGGCTGGGCCCCCATAGCTGCAATATCGCTCAGGTTGACTGCTGCAGACATCCACCCGATTTGCCATGGATTCATTTGTGTAGGAAAATCTGTCATGCGATGTAGCATATCCGTAGTAACTACGAGGTATGAATTCTCATTAATATCGATAACTGCACAGTCATCAGCGCCTGCACCTAACAATGTAGCATCCGGCAGTTCATGGAATATGTCAGAAAGCAGGGATATCAGGGGTCTTTCTCCAAGCTGTGAAACTGGTATGTATTTATTCATGAGTTATCTTCTACGGATTTGTGCATATTTCATACATAAAGTAAACTGCATTTATGTTATTCTATATGTCAATATTGTTCATACATTCATTAATCACTTAGTTATATAAAAATTTATATATCTAATTCTTGTCCGAACTTGCTTAAGTGCGTGCAAACTCACAAATAAGCATTAAATGTATGTTCAATACATATACCAAAAATATATGTATATTGTTATCTATCCTTATACAGATAACAATAATATTTAGTTGTTTCCTCTTTTTTTACTATACCTTTTTATGTACTCTACGCCTTATCGCCAGTAAAATGGCTATTATGACTGACAACACTATAGCGATCGGTAGCAAATAGCCAACCAGAATTATCATAGCTCTGACAGTTGACACAAAACCTTGTACTGAGCTGGAAAGAGCATCTCTCATTCCCCACGAATGCGTAATAGGTGTTGGCTCTGTTATTCTAATATTTATAGTAGCAAAATCTATCTTATTATCAAGATATTGCAGTCTTCCAGTGAGACTATCTATTTCTCCGCGTACTCTCTCAAGCTCTTTTTCAACACTAAGCACTTCTTCTACGGTTTTGGACATGTTGAGAATTTCAGTAAGACGCTTTTCCTGTTTTTGCAGGTTGTTGAGTCTTGCTTCCAGGTCTATGTACTCTTCTGTAACATCTGTGCCTGTTATGCTTTCAGATGTTACATCACCTAAATTCTCGATATCTTTGACAAAGGTGGTGTAATTGCCTGAAGGAATCCTTACGGTAATATATCCTTCTTTACGAGGGGTTGTGTCATAGTATGTATCATAGACAGATGAACTGGAGACATAACCTCCGGATTTAGTGGTCATCTCTATAATGTTGTCAACAGTTCTGGAGGCATTGTCCACTTCCATAGATATCTCTATACTCGTAATCGTCTTTCTTTCAGAAAGGGATACATCCGAAGCTGTTCCTCCGGAAGACGTTTCATCAGCTACATACTCATAAGCTTCGCCATCTCCGGAAGCAGGGTACACAGTAACCTGAGGAGAATTCAATGATGATTTTGTATCATCCTGGGCTACACAGCCTGCAACGCTCATCCCTACTAGGAACAATAATACAACCAGCAATTGATAGGTTCGTTTCATTCGATTGACTCCACTCTTATATTATTGTATGGGGCGAGCTACATAAAAAAATTATGTAAACTTCAAATGAATTCGAAGTTAACCCGCTCATTACCTGCTTCTTTTGTCCTTATCCAGACATTATTCAGAAACGGCTGTGCAGCTTTTGCCATCTCCAGCAATTCTTCCCTGGAAAATGGTTTTAGGTTCCTTAAGTTTTCAGACATGGCATTTTCAGGCAGCCCCTGTTGTATTATGTAAGGAGAATCTCTTCCTTTAATGTAAGGAGCCAAGAATTGGCTTATGGAAGCAATATCCTCCTTGCTGCCCACAAGGCCACGTATAACAGTAGTTCTTACTTCCAGATCCACATTACTTCTGGAAATAGCATCAAGACTCTTTGTAATATTTTCTATAACTTCCTTTGGTTCCAAGGTTAGATTATATTCCTCACAGCCTATGACTTTTCCGTAAGCTTCAGGGTCATCTAGAGGAGCCTTTATATCAAGAAAAAAACTGTCCACTAGAGCTTCTTGAAGAAGCTCCTCAATTACCTGTGGGAAAAAACCATTTGTATGAATACCAACGACCAATCCTTTCTTCTTAGCGAACTTTGCCAGTTCTTTGACTACATTTTTTTGTATCAGCGGCTCTCCGCCGGAGATCACAAGGCTACTTATAAAAGGAATAGAACTTTCAATTTTATCCTGTAGTGACTTTATGTCTACAAGGTCGGATCCTGTCAGGATCTCGTAGTTTTGACAGTATGGGCAGCGGAAAGGGCATCCTCTTAAAAAGAAAACGACTGCCGCTTTCCCGTGCCAGTCTACTGTAGAAATGGGTATATATGTGCCGTAATTGGCTTTCATTACACCACTATCAGGCTATACCAGCTACTTTATATCTCTTCCTGTCTGCCAGCTCCTGCTTCTTTGCAGCATTCCAGCCGCTGACAGATTGGATATATCCAGTGACTCTGGACATTTGCTCCACATTGGAAGAACCGCAGTTCTCACAGACATCCTTAAGTCCAGACATCATGTGGAAATCGTTCAGGCAGACTGTCATGTCCTTGGTGAAGGTGAAGTATCCTACCTGTGTGTTCTTGGCAATGTTCATAGCAAATTCCTTCAGTCCCTTTGGATCCGGTGAACCTTCTCCCAGCCAGATATGGCAGATGTTGCCTCCGTCCACTATGGGGAAGAACACATGTTCTATCTTTATTCTGTCTGCAAGGGAGATGTCAGCACCCGGTGGCACGTGAGTTCCATTGGTGTAATATATGGGAAGGTCATGTGTATCCTTAACCTTTGCTAGGGCTTTCTCAAGATCGCCCTGAACAACCTGCTTTACACTATCTGCATATTCTTCATGTAGCAGATCGGATACAGCAAATCTCTGTCCTGTGGTTTCAGCAGGTGTCCTTGCAAGCGCTATCTCTATGCCATGTTTCTGTCCCAGCTCACGTGCATACATTTCGAGTTCTGTCATTACTCTTATAGCGAACTTAAAAGCAGCTTTTGACTCGTGGATCTGATTACCTGTGTGGTACTGTACCATTTCGTTTATACCTACGACCCCAATGGTGTATACCAGAGAATCAATGTCCACTGCTATTGATCCCTTCTTACCGGTAAGAGGATCCTTTGGACGCTGGGTTGCAAAGGGCATTCTGTCGTTCTCTATTATATTTTCCATCCATTGCCTTTTGGTTGCAAATACCTTGATAGCCTGGTCCATGAGGCTCTTGAGATCGGAAAACAGGGCCTTATCGTCACCATTTGCTCTGTATGCTGCTCTTGGACAGTTGAGTGTCACTACCTGCCATGAACCCATGGAGAAGTGCTTTCCGTCCTTGAAATGAAGCTTGTCCTCAAAGCTGTCATCTGCTTCTGCATTAGCTGAGAACTGGTATGCACAGCACTGGTAGCATGAAATGCCTTCTCCGGCTCCTCTGTACTCCGGAAGCTGATTATCAAAGTAAGGTGTACCAAACTTCGCAGCCAGTTCGAATGCCAGAGTGTACAGCCCATCGTAGGTAGGAAGTTCTGGGTGAGCACGGTTGAATAGCTCGTCTTCATGCATGAAATCAGGCTCAATGGAAATCTCCGGCTTGGGGAAGTTAAATGGCTTGCCCCAGTTGTCCCCATGAAGCATGACATTCATAAGAGCTGCAAATCCTAGCCTTACTTCACGTTCGAATTCTCCGTATGTACGCTTAACTGTGCCATTGGTACCATCATGCACTTTTCCCTTGTATACTATAGGGATGTCCTTCCAAAGCTTTGGTACACCCGGAGACAACTGTACTGAGGAAAATACTACCTGTCCTCCACGGGCTACCATCATCTGTGTCATCTCGTACACGAACATCTGCATAAGCTGTTCGATGTCCTTGTAGCTCTTGCCTTCAAAGTAAGGTGCAAGGAATGTCAGGAAGTTATAGAATCCCTGTCCTCCGGCGAAGTTGGTCTGAGCACTACCCAGTGCTTTCACTGCATGCAGGATAGCAACTTCTGCTTTCATGGCCGGACCTGCAACACTGGCTTTGGCACCAGACCCATCTGGCATGAGGCCGTAGTAGAAGAAATACCTCAGATCCCAATCCTGGCAGAAGGCACGTGTTCCCATGTATTCAAGATCATGAATATGCAGGTCGCCGTTAAGGTGCAGGTCTGCAAGCCTGGGTGGCAGCAAGAGCAAGTACTGCTCCTTGGAGATCTTGTCTGCTTTCTTCTTGTGTGATGTTTCTGCGTTCTCTTGCAGATTTGCATTATCCTTTGCCTCAAAACCGGAACCAAGGTCTATTGCGCAGGCATCATACACAGGGGTACCTACTCTGGTGGAAACGTTCCTCCATTCTATATGTCCACGCTCCAGCAGGATCATATTGACCATTTCTCTGATAAGAGGGCCTGAAAGGAACTTGAGATCCAGCTGCCTGATACGCCTTTCAGTATCCTTTGCGATTTCCTGGGCTTCTTCTCTGGTTACGCCCGGTTTGTTGTGGAACCTGGCGGCAAGTCCGGTTTCCTTTATCAACTGGTTAACCACTATATTACGATCCCATTCCACCATATGCCCATCAGTAGTACGCACTTTTGGCATAACGGATATGGAATGGCCATCAAGGGTCCTTTGTACAGCCTGTTTTTGAGGTAACGTCATATCCTCCTGAACAGTACTCATGGACTTAAGCCTTTGGTCACTTCCTTCAGTTGCCTTTTGTTTTTTATCCTGTGAATCAATAATACATGTATCCATTATCCAATCTCCTCCAATTAGAGTAAATTGTCAAGTGCTTCTCTTTTTATTTCCATGCCATTGAATAACTCATCATGGGTAAGAAATTCCTCATCTACTTGCAATACAGGTGCTGTAAGGGTGAATATTCCATTGACCCTCAGTTCTGTGAGAGCTTCCGGGGTGGACATATCAGTGGTCTTGAAATCCACGCCACTCTCCTTCAGAGCCTTTTTAAGCAGTTCGCATTTTGGGCAGGTTTTTGTTGTATATATAATAACTTCAGGCATTTTTCTCGTGTCCATTCGTCTTTATTCTTTTACTTATATATTATTAAGTTATGAGTAAGGGTAACCTGTGCCCATCCTAAAAACACAAGCAGAAAACCTTTTCTTATAACTTAAATCTCTCGTTTGAAGGTAAATTATACAAATGGCTTCTGGCTTAATAATGGTTTTTCACAGCATATTTACATACATAAAATTTGCAATTGGTAACAGATTTGATCACCACGTGACCGGTGTTTGTTATCAGGTATGGTATCAAACGTCTTGTACAAAAAGATGATATAAATAATACCCGTATAGCAAGTAATCTCAAGAGGTGTTTACATAGATTCGCATTTAATGTCTGGCTGCAAATCACTGGATGAGCTCCTTGGGGGTGGATTTGAAGCCGGAGTTGTGACCCAGCTTTTTGGAGAAGCAGGTAGCGGCAAAACAAATTTGTGTCTTCAGCTTGCCATAAAATGTGTTGCTCAGGGCAAAAAGGTAATTATCATTGATACTGAAGGCATTTCTCCCAGCAGGTTCAAACAGATAGCAGGGGAGCAGGCAAAGGAAATAGCTCAGCAGATAATAATCTATGAACCTCATACCTTTGAAGAACAGCATGCAGCAGTAAGAGAGCTTGAAAAGGTCATCAAGGAGAATATTGGTCTTATTATTGTTGATTCTGCCACTGCTTTTTATAGATTTGAACTGGAGCAGGACGATTCTGCCATGCGGGCAAGGCGGGAGCTTGGAAGCCAGATAGGTTTCCTCCACAGCCTTGCAAGAAAATATGGCATGGTTGTCGTCATAACCAATCAGGTATACACAGATATTCCTTCAGGGACGCTGCGGCCGGTTGGCGGCAATATAGTCGAGCATATATCCAAGACCATTATACAGTTAGAGCGTCTTGGCGATGGAAAACGGCGGGCAGTCGTCAGGAAGCACCGTTCTCTTCCGGAAGGAATTAGCTGCGAATTTACCCTAACTTCTGAAGGCGTTGAATGACCTCAAAATGCTCCCATTATATTCTGGCTATAGTTAGATAACCTGTATGGCCTACTCCGCCGGTTCCTGGCCTTGTGCCTCTGTCCGACACCGATAATGGCCTTTCGATGCATTCCACGGTCATTACATCCCAAGGTCCGGATGCATCCATTGCTTTGCGTATAGCTATGGTCTGTTCTATGAATGGTGAGTATGTCACTACAAAACCGCCAGGGACAAGCACTCTTCTCACTTTGGGGATAACTTCCGTGGAGTTAATAGTGTCAAGGGTAACGACATCGAACTTTTCTTCGATCTTATCGATCTCTTCAACTATATTGCCACAGCGCACTTCGATATTATCCAGACCAGCTTTTGAAATATTATTGCGGGCAAGATCTGCGAAGTTCTCTTTTATCTCATAGGTAATGACCTTCTTTGCTATGGAGCCAAGATACATTGATAGAATACCTGAACCAGTTCCTGCATCCAATACCACGTCATTTTTACAAAGTCCGGTGTATGCGATGACCATGCCTATATCCTTAGGCATCATGGGAGCACCGGAACGCTGTGCATGCCTGAACATATCAGGCATACGTGGTTTCTGTATAATGAACTCTTGTCCTCTATGTGAACATATCTTATCTCCAGGGGATAGTCTGGAAAGTTCTGACAGCTCGATGACACCAAAATCGCTGTGGAACGCATCCTCTGAAACACATACTATGAATTCTCTTGGCTTCTCTTTGAGGAATGTCCTCAACAGCACCATTTCTCCATTTTCCATAAATAACTCCTAGATCTGTTTTGAAGGCGCATACCTTGCTAGAGGCATGGTTACCATGTCCTTGGCAACAGAGTGCTTATTCATCAGAATATAGTTCTCTATCTGTCGGAATTCCGAAGCATAAGAACCTGCAAGCTTTCTGGCATACTCTGCACCGTCATGTGTGAGCACGTACTCATATGTCTGTCTGTATCGGCCATTCTTTTCATAGTATCTCAGGTCTTCATCCACTATGCCCATAGCAACAAGCACCTGTATATCTTCGAAGACTTTGTCACTATATGGGAAACCATATCTTTCATGGAATTTGTATTCGAAAAGGTTCTTCAGAGAAGCATGGGTACTAAGTTGAAGTATGGTACGGTACATCCAGGTTATGTGCCTAAGACGAGGCACTGAAATGAAACCAGTTTCCTCCTTCTTAAAGATATTGTATATTGCATAGAAAATCAGGATTATACCTTCTATGGAAAGATACTGTTCCGCACGAATAAAACCCAGAAGTCGCGGGGATAGTTCATCCACAACTTTATGCATCTGGTTTACAACCACTGATTCATCCATGCCTGCAACGGCATCGGGATGTGCAAATGTTGTAAGTGAAAGCTGTCGAGAGATGGACCTCACAAGCCCGTTAGCCAAAGCTGATTCATCGTAAAAGAAACTTTCCTCTTTTCCGATCAGCACCCTTATGCTTTTGGGAACGCCGGATGCTACATCCAGATCTACCAATACATCTCCCAGCTCCCGTGCAAGACGTGATTCAAATTTCATTTTAGCTACGCCGTGGCGTGCAATTGTTGCAAGTGCCATCCTTGTTGAAGGCCTAAGCATCTTCTGGCTGAACCTGGTAACGGGTAAATATAATCTACCATCGCGGAGGTCATCCATGAGTTTGAGGGCTCTTTCAGATGCATGTAGCCTGATGAAACCAAGCAGGTCATTATCATTGTATTCGGTAAAAAAGCGAGCTATCTCGGCTATTGTAGCATTCGTTCCGGCAGCATTTTTAATACGCTCTAGTGCATCCTCAAGTGCATAGAGCAGCATCACCCTGGCAGCCTGGGTCTTTGGGTTGTGTATTATAGCGGTATAATGATGAGCACGGGATATCAGCAAGGATTCAGCAGCTGTGAGTGCCATCTCATTTCCATAGTCTGAGCCGTCCGGACTCCCAAGCACTACGTTTCCATCTTTAATGGTGAGGCTGTCGATTATCTGGTCAACGTCTATCAGGCCAAAAGAGACACCAGTATGATAGGAGTCGCGGAGCAGGAAATCTATTCTATCTGCATCCACATCGCCTGCAATCACTTGGGCAAGGTAAGGCTTTGAAATGGATTGTGCATCACCTGTGGCTATCTTCGAGATCTCATCAAAGAAATGGAAAGGATCTGTGCTAAATTCAGATTCCGTGTATCTTGCAATGAAATTGTCTTGTGGCAGCATCCTTATAATGTTCTTTGAGAAGGCTTCGTGTTTTATAAAACATCTATCTTCTACCACTGGCTGCAGCTGAGGATTGCGCTTGAGAACATTCTCAACTGCATGTGAATATGCAGAGTGGCCCACATCGTGCAGGAGACCTGCAATCCTGATCTTGCGTATGTCCTCTTTCTCAAGGGAAAGTGCCTCTCCAATGACAGATGCCATATGCATGGTGCCGATGCTATGTTCAAAACGTGTGTGATTGGCACCGGGATATACATAGTCAACTAATCCAAGTTGCTGAATATTCCTGAGTCTTTGCACATGCCTTGTGTTCAGAAGCATCTGCTCAAACTCATCAAGGATGATGGTCTTGTGAACAGGATCATGTATAATGAGGGGTTTTTGCATTGGATTATATTAGGAGAAGAGAGTATATAAATAGAAAGGCAAATGAGGATCATGCGTGTTTGGTTGTCATTCTTCTTTCTCAGTCGACTTGCGCACCAACCTTCACATTTTTATCTTCCTTTGTACTTTAAAAGAGCAGATATACATGAGAACCATAGACTGGAACGATGAATCAAATTTAATAGTAATGATCGATCAGACGCTGCTGCCTGAAGAATACAAAGTTATAGAATGCAAGACCCTCGCTTCTTTGTGTGAAGCTATCATGTCTTTGAGGGTACGTGGAGCTCCGGCTCTTGGTGCAGCAGGTGGATATGGTATGGCTCTTGCAGCAAGGCTCAGCAGTGCAAAGGATATGGACTCATTGATAAAAGATATGCAAGTAGCTGCAAAGACCATAAAAAGCACAAGGCCTACCGCTGTCAACCTTGCGTGGGGAGTTGACAGGGTATTACATGCTACTGATGATGCTTATGACTTGAAGAGTATCAAAAGCATTGCATTATCAGAGGCAAAAAGAATAGCAGATGAAGATGTGGCTAAAAACAGAAAGCTAGGTGAATATGGTGCTGAATTGCTTGAAGATGGCGATGTAGTGTTGACTCACTGTAATGCTGGAAAGATGGCCTGTGTGGATTGGGGAACGGCTCTTGGGGTAATTCGGTCTGCAGTGGAAGACGGCAAGCAAATACAGGTCATAGCATGTGAGACACGGCCTCTTAATCAGGGAAGCAGGATCACGACATGGGAACTTATGCAGGATAACATCCCTGTAACTTTGATAACAGATTCCATGGCAGGACACTTGATGAGAAAAGGTGCCATTAACAAGGTCATAGTGGGAGCTGACAGAATAACGAGTGATGTAGTTTTTAACAAGATAGGAACATATACTCATTCTGTACTTGCCAAAGAACATGAGATTCCTTTCTATGTAGCCGCACCTCTGTCTACTTTTGACCTTGAGGGATGGGAAGATACAGTAGCTATCGAACTAAGGGATGATAATGAATTGCGTTTCTGGAATGGAAAAGCCATAGCTCCAAAAGATGTCAGGGTGTATAATCCGGCATTTGATGCGACACCCATGGAAAACATCACTGCTGTGATAACGGAGAAAGGAGTTTACTATCCTCCATTCTTGCTGGATGAATTGTTCATTTAATTAAAGAAAGACCAGAAGCTTTTAAATGGTTGAATACAATTGACAGCATAAAGCACTAATATAAATATAGCTTATATCAGTAGGAGAAAATATGTCTAAGAAAAGTTCAAGTGGTAGCGGGCTGATGTCGTCAGCCGGCCTGATGCGTTATTATGAAGCTGACAAGAAGGCAGTTCATGTCGATCCAAAAGCTGTGTTAATATTTGGTGCACTTATAGGCTTTGCTGTTCTTATGCTTAGTGCTGTTTACGGTGCTTGGCCATAATTTTTCTTAACTCTAGCTTTTTTCTTTTAGTTCTATCCTTTATCAGCTTTACTCGGAGCGTATTTCTTTTATAGCCGTTGCTATTTTCCTTGAAAGCTGGGTTTTTGGAGCAGAATTATCTATAAGGACTCTGCCACTCTTTTCCCACCAGGATCTGGGATAGGATTTATCTTTTTCAACTTCAGGATTCAGGCCAAGTTTTAATGCCGCTTTTTCTATCTCAACAAGAGTTGGTTCGGCAACAGAGGATTTTTTTGAGATTATGCGTCCTTCACTTCTTGACCTGTTACGGTCTATATATACTGGCCATATTACCAGTTTATTCTTATCACGCATCAACATGGGCTCTAGTTAATACTTCATCTGATTTAAAATTCCCTGATGGTCTTTCTTTATAGTTGCTCTTCTTTCTCAGAACTTACATCTTTGACAAATCCAAGCTTACTCAATTCACGTAAACTACTGGTAGGTGCATAGCATATTATTGTAGTTCCATCTGCAGAAACGGTGAGAATCTCTATGCCAAGTCCTCTTAGGACTTCGAGGTTCTCAGGTTTATTTTCCAATGTACGGACCTTTAATTTCAGATTGCCCTCATAAGTGCTTAGATCTGGGTCTGACGTGTAAAATAGGAATGCTGCTTCTGCTCCTTGAGTTTCATCTATATATGCTGTCTTGTTTAGATACCATCCCATGACAGGATTGGCAAAATAAGTATTAGGGTAACCAGGATCAGTATATACTACAGCTTTTTCTTCTTCCTCTTTCTGGACACAACCACAAATACATATAGCTGCTATCAGGAACAATGCTATTACAACATTGGTCATAATACTCACTTCTATATTTTGCTGTTTATATATTTAAATATGTGTTCCGGGCAGGTCTCAGCAAAATACATATAGTTGCTACTTAATGCATGCTATACATGGAAAATACTCAGAGGAACTTGGATATTGATCATGATGTCAAAGATTTCATAATGAAACACAAAAGTGACTTCAGGTTGTGTACCACTTGTGGCGGGCCTGTGATCGTGCCAGTTGCAATGAAAAGCCCCAAAGATTCGGACATCGTCATCCTGGTTGGAACCAATAAACTTTATGTCTCAAAAGTGCAGGCCCGTTATCTAAGGCGCATCGACAAGCACATGCTTGCTTATTATGAAAGATATATGGAAAAAGGAGAATTGGATCTCGATCAATAATAATCCTCTTCCATAGATTCATTGATACGTCTGAGCACATCTGCTACCAGCATCTGAACTTCCGTTGCGTGCTCTGCTGGTATCTCGCCGCCTTCGGTGTCAATGATCTTATTCATGTCTTGTACCATTTTGTGTATCATGGCAATCATCTCTTCCTGAGTTATGAGGCCTGCGTAGTATGCATAAAAGAATGTAGTGCCACTGCGCTGAACTTTTTTTTTGAACGAGGCTCTTGCATTTGAAACTTCCTGGCGCGTGTAGTCCTCATCCATGAAAGGAACCAGCTGTTTGAGATTTGCACCAATCCATGTCATTTCAGAACGATTATGAGTATCTTTAAAATCTGCACAGAGGTGAGCAATTACCCATTCTCTTGCAGTAAGATGTGTAGTTTTTTTCAGAAACCGAGTTACCTCGAGGTACTTTTTACTGTCCATCTTTCTAAATTTGTGATATTTCATGGTGGCCTCCTGAAACATTAAAATGCGTATTGCAGCCAGTATACTACAATAATGATTCAAAGCACTTTAATATATTTAACTCTAATGAAGGAGTAATGAAGATTTTACTACCTACTGATGGTTCGGTATATTCAGAAAATGCTGCGAGGATCACCAAAAAGATAGGTAATGAAGACACCGAGTTCATAGTCCTTCATGTACTTGCAGATAAGGGTATGGGTATGAAGTCATGGCAAAAAGAAGGAGCTGATTATATCCTATCCTCTATTGAAAATATATTGGTGGAATTAGGCTTTGACAGTTCCAAAATACAGAAAGTTGTGGAAGAAGGAAATGCGCCTGCGCAAATAGTTGATGTGGCAAATCGCTATAAAGTTGACCTGATAGTTATGGGAAACCAGGGCAAAAGCGGTTTAAAGAAAATACTCGGTTCTGTTACTTCCAGGGTACTGGAAATTTCAGAGAGGCTGGTATTAGTGGTGCCACCTAATTATGCTCTTTCGCAGACAGAAAAAACTTCAATGCTTGCCCAGGTACTTCAGTAATGTGGCTTTACCGCAGAACACATCTTCCATAGAGAATACTTCCATATTATATATGCCGCAGTAATTAGGGATTTCTTTTAGTACTTTGTAGTCTACAGTCCCTTTCCCCGGCGCAAGGTGCTCATCGCCATCATAATTACTGGTCCATTTGCCACCATTATCGTGCATATGCATGTGGATTGCATAAGGGGCTACGGTCTTAACAAAATCGCGTAATTTTTCCGAATCTGCTCCGCATGTAAGGTTCGCATGTCCAATGTCAAGAGTGATTTTGAGATTATCTGAATTCACTGCTTCGACTGCAGCTACGAGCTCCTCTGCTTGGCAGCAAAGGTTCGTGGGGTCAGTACCTTCTTTGTTTTCAAGTCCAAGCATCACTCCGCAGTCAGCTGCCTGTGAAGCAAGTTTTTTCAAGTTCGAGACCATGCGTGTGAATGCAAGTTCATGGTTGCCATTGATCCGGCCAGGATGCAATACAACTGCTTTTGAACCCAGAGTAGCTGCAAGTTCGATGGACTCGCCCATGAGCCTGAAATCTTGTGGGTTCATATCAGAAGTATCTACTTGCAAATCTTTTGGGTAAGTAGGTGACATAGCAGAATATGGGGCATGTATGGATGTCATAAGATCTAGGGTGGAAAGTTCATCCAGGATGGCTGTTAGTGCCCCACGGTCTAATTTTGAGCCTTTATATACATGCAGTTTAGGCATGTATAATTCCACAGACTGCACTTCGTCTGACAGCTCCGCAAGAGTTCCAGCAAAAGAAGACGCTCCAATTATCATATTATCAGAAAAGTTTTTGAAAATATAGGTTTATGGGTTGTTCGTACGCAATAGTACTATTTTCGGGTTAGATTGTTCGTATTCGAGCGTACGATTTTCGGATAAATAAATATCATATTCTATATTGTATATTATATATCTCCATTTTTTAAATTACAACAAGTCATACAAAGAGTACGTAGTCTTATTTATAGTCTACTATAATATAACCCGTTCGGACCAAGGCGAATAATATATTATATGTGATATTTTATTAAGGCTCTGCAATACGACTTTTTCTTCGAAAGGTTTATATTGACACACCATATCAATTTCAAGCGACGGTAATATACTACCATCATTAACGCCACTTTACTATGATGGACTAATATTATCTATATCATGGAATTAATTCTACTCCTTTCTAGAATTCATTCCACTGTTAGAAGATAAGATACGTAGGAGGAAAATATATGGACCCACTCATAGGTATGGGCGCGTTGGCATTAATGGGTGCTGCTGCTACAATAGCAGGTGCATCTGAGGACCTGGAATCCGACATTGGATCCCAGAGTAACCCCAACTCCCAAGTGCAACTTGCGCCCCAAATGTCGTATCCACATAGGATCTATAATAAAGCTATTTCTGGAGAGCCACCCTCGAATGCACTCATGTGTACCATTGGTGGAACTGTAGCTTATGTTCTGTTAAACTCCAATGTTTCTGCAGTGCTTGCACTGACTATCGGATCATTGGTTGCAGCCATGGTACATGGAACATACTCAGTGACTGCATACATGGGCAGATGTTCAAGTCAGAAACGTTTTAAACAGATGGTTTATCTTGATGTGCTTCGTTCACACACCCCGCCAATAATGGGATACTCGTTTATAACCACGTTTACTATTCTTGTAGTGTCTTACATTATGATCACTGTTTTCGCTCATCCTTTCCCACTGCCATTAATTGCATTCATTTGGGGAATCACTGTTGGTGCAATCGGTTCATCTACCGGTGACGTGCACTATGGTGCTGAGCGTGAGTTCCAGGACGTGGAATTCGGAGCTGGCCTTAACACAGCAAACTCAGGAAAGATCGTAAGAAAAGCAGAGTCTGGTCTTAGGAGCAGCATGGACAACTCCTGGTTCTGTGCCAAATTCGGTGGCCCTGTAACAGGTATCTCTTTTGGTATGACTGTGTTCCTCAGCGGATGGCTGACAGCTGCCTTTGACCCAAGCAGGGGAATTGGAATTGCATGGGCATCAGTCATTGCAGGAGCTATTATGATATTGATTTTCATTATATACAACAGAAAGATGGAACTCCATGCAAGAGAGGCCTTCGGACCCTATAAGGAAGACAAAGGTGAAGCAGCATGATCGATATAGTTGGATTAATTACAGCTAACTTGTTGTACATACTATTCATAACTCTTGGAGGCGTGCTGATTTCAGTTAGTGTTCACTTCGTGCCTGTGGGCGGTGCTCCTGCAGCAATGGCTCAGGCATGCGGTATAGGAACAGGTACTGTGCAGCTGGCTGCAGGAGCAGGTCTTACAGGACTTGTTGTCGCCGGTTCAATGATGGCTGTTATTCCTGATAATCTCCCATTGATTGTTGCTTCCGGTGCAGTCGGTGGTATGATCATGATGGCTGTCACAATGATTGTAGGTAACTGGGTTTACTTCTATGGAGTAGGCTGCCCCGCAGCATCAGCAAAAGTCAAGTATGATCCAATTACAAAGGACAGACAGGACCTATACATTTCCCAGGGTACAGAAGGCCATGCAATTCCAACCGTTTCATTCGTAAGCGGTGTAATCGGCGCTGCACTTGGTGGACTTGGCGGTGCTCTTGTATACTACGCACTTTTGAAAATCCCTACAGGACTTACTCCAACAAACCTTGTAGGTCTTGCTGCAATGTATGCAGTAGGTATATTCTTCGTGAACGCGGTAATTCCTTCCTATAACATAGGAGGAACAATCGAAGGTTTCCACGACCCTAAGTTCAAGAAGTGGCCAAAAGCAGCAATAACCTCATTGGTTGTAACTCTGCTTTGCGCTGTGTTTGCAATTATCAGTATCGGAGGTGTCTAAGATGTCCGGAGGAGGAACTGGAGGAGCTCATGCAGCTATTGACCAGAACAAGCTCATTGCCTTTGGTGTCATAGGTGCCTTTGTTGGAATATATGCAGCTTATTTCCTGTCAGGTGTTGCAGGAGGAGCATTATCAGTGCTTGGTGGCCTTGGTGCTGTCTGTGCAACAGTATGGGGTGCTGCAGCTGTCAGAAGAGTAGCAAGCTACGGTCTTGGTACCGGTGTGCCTTCCATAGGTATGCTGGCTCTGGGTATGGGTGTAGTTGCTGCAATGTTCGGTCTTGGGATCGGAGGAATTGCCGGACCTGTAGTTGCCGCTGTAGTAGCAGCTTTTATTGGTTTGGTCATCGGTGTCTTTGCTAACAAGACTCTGGGTATGAACATTCCTGTCATGGTACAGTCTATGACTGAAATAGCCGTATCAGGTACACTCCTTATTATAGGTCTTAGTGTTGCAATGACAGGCACTTTCATGTTCGATGTAGTGCTTTCAAAGGTCATAGCTACAGGTTATATTGCAGTGATCTACATTGCAGGCGGTATGGCTATGCTTCACCCATTCAACGCAAACCTTGGACCTGATGAGAAGCAGGACAGGACACTATACTGTGCATTAGAGAAAGGTGGCATATCAGTGCTGATTGCAGGTATTGTAGCACTTGTGGCATTCAATCCATCTGCCGGTATGGTTACTATTCTGGTCGGAATATTCACCTGGTACTTTGGTTTTACAGGTTACTATGCAAGGGTCAAGAGAGATGCTTACAAGGTGGTAGGAACAGGACTGTTGCCATCTGAGGAGGAATTGCAATGAGCATGGTACATGCAGCACCTGAAGTACATTTGGTGCTTGATCCATTGAGTTCTATATTGGCAGAAGAACGCCCTGACATTATACAGTATTCAATGGACCCAATAATGGCAAAGCTCGATGAGCTTGACATGATAGCAGATGATCTGGTGAATTCCCTTGCACCTGACAGACCACTTATGAATTCATTCCCCGGCCGTGAGAACACCTCTTATCTTGCTGGTATATACGGTAATTCTTTCTACGGAATAATTGTAGGTCTTGGAGTTGCAGGTCTGCTATTGATCGTAATGTTTGTGCTAAGATCGGTAGGAGTGATGTAAAATGGTAGACAAAAGAGAACCAGCACCACAGTGGCCTATACTTAAGGGTGAATATGAAGTCGGAGACGTAAAGAACTGTGTTGCAGTCATCACTCTGGGTTCACACCTTCCCGGCGGTCCAATGCTTGCTGCAGGTGCCTGTATCGCTGGTCCCTGTAAGACAGAGAACCTGGGTATAGAGAAGGTAGTTGTACACATCATTTCCAACCCTAACATAAGATATCTCCTTGTAACTGGTTCAGAAGTCAAGGGACACGTTACTGGTGATGCTATCCTGAAGATGCATAAGAACGGTGTCAAGGATAACAGGGTAGTTGGAGCTATAGGTGCAATTCCATATATCGAGAACCTTACTCCTGAAGCTATTGAAAGGTTCCAGAAACAGGTAGAAGCTATTGATTTCATAGGAACGGAAGATGTCAATGCTATAGTAGCAAAGATCAAGGAATATGCAGCAAAAGATCCCGGATCTTATGATGCTGATCCCCTGGTTCTCCAGGTAGGAGCGGCAGAGGGAGAAGAGAAAGCAGAAGCTGGTGGCCTGAAGCCAATGGCTGCAGAGCTGGCTACTGTAAGAAGCCGTATACTTGCCATCAACAGAGAAATGATGGGAATCGGTAACCTCAACAAGTTCCATGCTGGTGTACACGCTGGTAAGGTTGAAGGTATAATGATTGGTCTGGGTATTACTCTGACAATACTCGGTCTGCTATTGGGAGGAGGTACTTAACATGGCTGAAGCAATAGAATATGGGAAAGGTGTCCCTATGGTCATTGAGCCTCAGATGGGACCCATTGATAGCGTTATAGCAGATGTAAAAGCCCGTGCGCAGCTCATTGCAAGGAATCAGAAACTGGATTCCGGTGTGAGTGCAGCAGGCATAGTTGGGTTTGCTGCTGGTTTCATATTTGCCATTCTGATGGCAGTAGTTCTCCCATTGATGATCTGGCAGGTGATTTACTAATGACTGACAGAAGCGATAGAATACCAAGTGTGGTTGTAGACCCTGCTGATTTCGCTGAAGTATTGGCGAGACTTAATAAGATAGATGAGAAGATCGAGTTCGTTCACAGTGAAGTTGCACAGAGAATAGGTAAGAAAGTAGGAAGGGACATTGGAATACTGTATGGAGCCGTTGCTGGAATACTAATATTCCTTGTTTACTTGTCAATTAGACCATGGTTGTTTGGATAAAAGAGGTGTTTACAGATGTTCAGATTTGATAAAAAGCAAGAGGTATTCGAAGTAGGCAATGTCAAGTTCGGTGGCCAGCCAGGCGAATATCCAACAGTACTTGTTGGAACAATGTTCTATAACAGACACAAGATCGTGTCTGATGAAGACAAAGGTATCTTTGACAAAGCAGCTGCAGATAAACTGTGGCATGATATCGAAGCAATGGGTGAAGTTACAGGTAACCCCTACGTAAACCAGATCGTAGGAGAGACACCTGAAGCTATTAAGAAGTACATCGACTGGTTCGTAGAGATCGATGACAAGACTCCATTCCTTATAGACTCATCTGCCGGTACTGTACGTGCAGCTGCCGCAGAGTATGTTACAGAGATAGGAGTTGCCAAGAGAGCTATCTATAACTCCATCAACGGAAGTATTGATGCAGCTGAGATCGAAGCTATAACTGACAGTGATATTGAAGCAGCTATTGTGCTTGCATTCAACGCCACTGATCCATCCCTTAAAGGAAAGATGGACATTCTGGAAATAGGCGGTCCTGGACAGGATAAGGGTATGCTGCAGGTCGCAAAGGAATGCGGTATCACAAAACCCATCATCGATGTAGCAGCAACACCTCTCGGTGCTGGTGCAGGTGCATCCATGAGAATGGTCGTAGCTGTAAAAGGACACCTTGGTCTGCCTGTAGGCGGTGGATTCCACAACATCGCATCAGCATGGGACTGGATGAAGAAATACAAGAAGACTTTTGCAACAAAGGAAGAGAAACAGGCAATCTACATGCCATCTGACATAGGAACAAACCTTGTTCCACAGGCTCTTGGATGCGACTACGTGCTCTACGGTCCGATCGAGAACACAAACATGGTATTCCCTGCAGTAGCAATGGTTGATATCATGCTCGGAGAGACTGCAAAAGAGCTGGGAGTTGAAATCCAGGATACAAACCACCCAATATTCAAACTGGTATAATCATACCAGTTTATTTCTTTTTTTAAAAACTTTTTTACAATCTCTGTTTCAGAGTGGTTCCATTCTCTTCCAGTTACCTGTCATATGCTCGTTAGGGTTGTAATTATAACTGTCAGAAAGTATCCTGTCTCCAAGTGCATTTGTCCATGCTTCTACGTGCCCGCCTTCAACATCGATCTCTTTTTCCTCATAGGGGTCCCATCTTCTTTCAAGACCAAGTATGGCTTCACGGCTGAATCTTTCAGAAGGGCTTTCCCGGTCTAGTTGCGTATTATATGCTGCCCGATCAGATTCGAATCTCCTGTTTGACTCTTCCCAGCTACGCATTCTCTGTTCCCTTAACTGGTCCTGCATCTGGCTGTATTGTCTTGAAAAGACGCCTATCTGCCGGATATTTGCTGTTTGTTGCTGGTATAAACCTGTTATCAGATCTGTTAACTGCCTGACCCATCTCTCATTTGGCCGAAGAGAAGCTTTCATCGCCGTAAAGAGTTCTATGTTTTCATCAAGATGTCCTTCAGGGGCACGAATGGAACCTGTCTGCATCTGCCAGAGGATAAAATCTCCTGCCATCATTGGAATTTGTTCGTATGAAACCCCTGCATAGAATTCCTCCTCAATAGAGTTTTTTGCAATCTCATAGGCGATTCTTACCTTTCCGAATCTAATCTGGTCAGTCGGTATTCTGGGGGCGGAAGGATCGACGACCATTGGATCATTGGGAGAAACAGGGCTTCTAAGCATAATTCTATATGGTTGCATTTTTTGTCTGAAAGGAGCTATAATGTACTTCAGAAGTGCTTCATCTGGTTGCATGGGTGCAGCAACTTTTGTACTCTGGCTCTGCCAAGATTGCTGGTTTATCACTGAAAAAGGATTACTTGACCACGTGAACTTCAGGATGGGGAATCCTTCAAACGCCATCAGGCCATCGGGGCTAACTACTGCAAAATTGATATATGCAGGCATATGAATGTCATTTACCCAGGTGATTCCACCATAACATATCCAGTCATCAGGTATTGTCATTCTAAAGGCTTCTATGCCAAATCCTGCCTGATCAATACACTGTATCTGTCTATAACCTGCCATTTCATGTCATCTCTCATTATTGATTTTCCAAAATTACATGAAAATAGTGGAGTATAAATGGGTGGTCCCACTCCCACCCGCTCACATGAAAGGAGACTTTCTCCAATTTCTCCTTTACTGAAAGTTTTTATTTACTAGTATTTAAATGTAACTCTTTCCTTGGAAAGATTAATATGAGACTGCACAAATTCATGAGTCCATGACAGATGTGATGCTTCTCTGGGATGCGCCCCTGCTATTTGAGAAATTGTTTGTGGAATATGGTATTAAGTGCCAGCGTGTTTCAGCTGAATCTATCGGGACTCCTTTTCTACCTCCATGCAAATGTCTTGTCCTTCCCACAGGTTTTGCCAATTCTGCATATACTTCCACTGTTAAAAGTGTTGCAAGTAACAAAAACAAGATCGAAAACTTTGTGAAAAAAGGAGGCACACTGGTCATATTTGGGCCGATGGTGCCGGAATATACTTTTGATTGGTTGCCTTTTAAGCTGAAATACGTGCAAGAGCAGGGATCAGGAAAGTTACAAAGGATCGAGGAACAAGCTGATGTTTGTGTGGTTGATAAAAACACCAGTGAAGTAGAGTACGATGGTTATTTCGTGGATACAGATGCAAAAGTCGTGTTAAGGGATGAAAAGAACAGATCATTAATGGTCGTAAAAGATGTGGGGAAGGGGAAAGTCATAGCTTGTTCCATCCATGAATTCCCATCAAAAGAGTTCCTCCAATGCATAGTAGAGACATCTTCAAGCTGCAAGATATGACTCTTCTCAGAATTCTTTTTGCAGCTTGTCGATCTCATCCTGTGCATCTGTTATCTTAAGTACAAATATTCCAAAACAAGGCTTTATGAATTGAAATATCAAATCTTTACCTTTTACACCTACGGGAATTTTTTCGGAACCAATAAGTTTCATACCCTTTATATGGTATCCGCCAGGTACATGGAATACCTTGTCTGAGTTTTCCTTTATGTACTTTTCACTCTGTACAGGGGTAACTCCACTAATCAGTATCTCATAAGGTATGTTTTTTGTACACGATGATCTTGACATGTCACTCGCTCATACTATTTTGAGTTCCTTTACTTTAATTCCTGACTCTGTAATCCTTCCTACGATTTTACCGCCCGTAAGTTCAACTGCCCTTGCAGCGTCTTTTTCTGGAAGGACTATCAAAAAGCCCATTCCCATGTTGAATGTCTTATACATTTCCAGTTCATCCACATTGCCTTCTTTCTGAAGGAACTTAAAGACATCGTTGGGTTCAATGGGGTCAGAAATATCAAATCCGAGTTTAGTGATCCTTTGGAGTTTTAAGAGGCCACTTCCCGTGATGTGAGCCAGCCCATGCACGTCACATTCCTTTACCACATCAAGTACTTCCATGTATATCCTGGTGGGAATGAGCAACTCTTTACCAATTGTTGTAGAAGTATTGTATGGGAACGGATCCTCATAAGAATATCCTGCTCCTTCGACGATCTTACGCACCAGAGAATATCCATTGCTATGTACTCCGCTGCTGGGTATTCCTACAAGTACATCACCAACCTGAACTTTTTCGCCGGTGATTACTTTATCCTTTTTTACAATTCCAAGGCATGTGCCTGCAAGATCAAAACCCTTTATAATATCCGGTAGAGTAGCGGTTTCGCCACCTATTATAGACATGCGGGAAAACTCAGCACCTTTTCTCAAGCCTTCACCAATCTGAGTTGCAAATGCTTCATCATGGCCTTCAAGAGCAAGATAATCAACAAAAGCTACAGGTTCAGCTCCAATGGCCAGTATATCGTTAACATTCATGGCAATGCAGTCTATTCCGACTGTATCCCATTTTTTAATTGCGTTTGCAATAAGTACTTTTGAACCAACTCCATCAGTTGTCATTGCAAGTGCATATTCTCCAAAATCCAGCAGACCTGCATAATGGCCTATATTTGTCAGTGGAGCGCCCAGACCTTTGCGAACATAGGTCATTTTACTGGTAAGAGCCTTGATGGTGCTCTCTTCCTTTTTAATATCTACGCCAGATTCTGCGTATGTGAGATGCTTTTCACTCATTGACAACCCTCAGTAAATTCACGATGTAATGCCCTTACAGCTTTAATTGCATCATTTGAGCTAACAACAAAGGATATGTTGTGCTGTGATGATCCCTGGCTTATCATTATCACATTTACCTTCTCTTTGCCCAGTATTCCAAAGACCCTGCCAGAAACTCCCGGAGTACCATCCATGCCTGCACCAACCACTGCTACAACACATATATCACGATCATAAATAACATCTCCTACAACATTCTTGTTGAATTCGGAGTGTACAGCATTGACTGCAGCTTCCAGTTGATCTTCCATGACAACCAGCGACATATTTGCTTCTGAAGAACCTTGGCTAATCATGATTATATTTACGCCCGCTTTTGCAAGGCTTGTGAACACTCTGGCAGCTGTTCCGATAGTCCCCATCATACCAGCACCACAAATGTTTAGCAGAGCCACACTTTTGATAAGTGTCACCGCTTTTACGACATCCTGGCTTGGTACCTGGTCGGCTACTATAAGAGTGCCTTCAAAGGAGGGTTCAAAAGTATTCTTTACCCTTACTGGTATCTTGTGTTTTATAGCGGGTTCTATTGTCCTGGGGTGCAGTACCTTTGCACCAAAATATGAGAGCTCCATGGCCTCGATATACGAAATCTGGGCCAATGGTTTTGCTTCAGGCACTATTTTAGGGTCAGAGGTCATTATTCCATGCACTTCTTTCCACAACCATATCTCGTCGGCATGGACTGCTGCTCCAATAATTGATGCTGAGAAGTCAGAACCGCTTCTTCCAAGAGTTGTTATAATCCCTGCTTCGTTCTCTGCAATGAAACCAGTGACAACAGTTACTACTGAGCAGTCAAGTAAAGGAGATAATCTTTCATCAATCAGATCATAGCTTTTTTCAAGGGGGCGTGCATTTCCATAATTGTCATCCGTGATAATACCGGCACTTCCGCCGGTAAACCACTTGGAATCAATTCCAAGAGATCTGATGGAACCACTTACTATGGGTGCAGCAAGCCTCTCCCCATAAGAAGAAATGTAATCTATAGAACGCGGAGTAAGTTCTCCAAGATAACATATGCCTATCAGGGCTTTTTCCAGTTCATCTAACCGCAGATCTATTACTTCTATAGTTTCTGAGATAATTATTTCGTTATCTATCGCAGCATTTATTGCATCATAATGCTTTTTAGTGATATCAGCTATGAACTCCTTGACCTGAGATACTTTACCGTTCTTTGAGACATCTCTTGCTGTGCTCAAAAGCCCGTCTGTAATGCCCCCAAGTGCGGATGTGACTGCAATGAGCCTGTCACCTTTATCATGGAAGCCTTTCAGAAGCGTAGCAACATGACGGATCTTTTCCCCATTTGCTACGGAGGTACCACCAAATTTCATTACGATTCTCATATTTATATCACATTTTCTGCGGTTATGGATTGCACTATAAAGAAGATGGTGCGATATAAAGATTATGAATCTATTCAAACTAGGAACAATATATCTATTGATTTTAACTGAACTTCCAGATTACAAATCCTGTTATTATTATTACTATGAATAGTATTGGCATGAAAATATCAGTATTCACCTGATTAGTTCCGGTATTATTTCCTTCATTTACGGACGATGTGAAATTTTGTGTACTTTGTGCAGCACCGGTGGCGTTAAGATTACCCGTATTATCAATGCTATCAGGTATTGACATCAATGGCAATGTCTCATTACTCTTATTTTCGGATATATTTCCTGATAGTTTCTCAGTTTCACTGTCATCAAAATCTGCTCTTTGAGTTACATCCTTAAGGATTACAGTTGATCCAGTTGAAGATTCAAAAAACTTATTCACCCGTCCTATGAATATAGTCCTTGTACTATCATCCACTGTTTTGGAATAGCTGAATATATCATCAATTTCAAGTTCTTCTTTCTTCAGTGATTTACCATCCTTGGTAAGTTCAAGCACCACTGAATCATCTTCCATGTCACTTGCATTTAGTGCATAGCCTCCATCAAGGGAAAGAGTTTCTCCTACTTTCACAGACATTGAAGAGTCCAATGTTAGAAAATCATCATCATCATCCTGTTCAGGATCAAGGAATTGTTCTATTTCCACTTCTACATAGATGGAATCATCCTTTTCATCAAAATCTGCAGGTGTGATCCTGATCACAATGTAGTCGATCTCTTCTTCTTCCTCATCATCACCATCAACTTCTTTTATAGTGATTATGTACTCAAAGGGGCTATCTTCATCTCCAAAGGAATCTCCCACATCAATCTCTTCTCCATTGTGGTATACTTTTACTAATATATCCCCGGAGTCTTCATTAGCATCGACAAGTTTGAAAGAGTAACCTTGTTCCAACTGTACAGTATCGCCTGCATTCAGAGTATCCTCTGAGTAATATATCAGTGCTTTTTCCTCCTCAGTGGCACAATGTACTGGGGAGGATAGCAGAAACATCATTACGATTGAACAGATGAACACAAAACGTATATATCCCATAGGAACCACTATCATAAGAGTTAAGGCATGCTACATGCGATTGCATGCTTGTTTCTTCTATTAGTTGATTAGTCTGTCGGTTTTAAAGTTACCAGGTGTGTACAATGAAATATGTAATACTGATCGGAGACGGTATGGCAGATGAACCCCTTGCTGAACTGGGAGGAATAACTGTTCTCCAGAAGGCAAAAACGCCTAATATGGACTATATTGCTGCTCATGGGAGGGCAGGGTTAGCTCAGACAGTTCCTGAAGGTATGCACCCCGGAAGCGATGTTGCCAACATGTCCATTGTAGGATATGATCCGAAAAAGTATTACTCAGGCCGTGCTCCCCTTGAAGCTGCCAGCATGGGTATTCAGCTGGAAGCTGATGACGTGGCTTTCAGATGCAATCTTATTACTATAGAGGATGGGATAATCGCTGATTACAGTTCCGGCCATATTTCCAGTGAAGAGGCCAGTGAGCTGATTAAGTCAGTAGATGCAAAGTTAGGCAAAGACGGGATCAGTTTCTATCCAGGTATCAGCTACAGGCATCTTATGGTGACAAAGAATAACTTTGGCTCTAAAACCGAATGCACACCTCCTCATGATGTTATAGGAGAAAAGAAGGATGATTTTATGCCCAAAGGCAAGGATAGTGAAGCATTGTGTGAACTGATAGATGCTTCAATGCCAATCCTCAAGGACCATCCTCTTAATCTTAAAAGGATAGCAGCAGGCAAAAGGCCAGGTAATTCCATTTGGTTATGGGGACAAGGAGGTGCGCCTGCTTTCCCTCTGTTCAAGGAGCTGTATGGGAAAACCGGGGCTATTATCTCTGCAGTAGATCTCGTAAAAGGTATAGGTATCTATGCAGGTTTTGATATTATAGATGTGCCGGGGGCAACCGGTTATCTTGATACAAATTATAAAGGAAAGGCTGAGTACGCGCTGGAAGCTCTGAAAGACCATGATTTTGTCATAGTGCATGTGGAAGCACCGGATGAGGCAGGACACATGGGTGATGCAAAGGCTAAGATCCAGGCTATTGAGGATTTTGACGAGAAGGTTGTTGGAACTGTGTTGCAGGGTATAAGGTCTATGGATGAAGATGTTACTATCTTAGTAATGCCTGATCATCCGACTCCGGTTCATCTCAGGACACATACTTCTGAGCCCATACCGTTTGCTATCTATTCCACTAACGAAAAACAGCCTGATAGTGCCAGAGCATTCAATGAAGTTGATGTAAGAGCAGGTTCTTATGGAGTAGTTTATGCAGCAGATCTGGTAAAAACCATGCTACAAAGGCATACCTGATTTTACAGTTCCATCTTTTTTTAACGCAGATCAGATTTATATAGCGGTTTGGACATAGATTTTATTGGGGTTGTAGTGAAAAGTTAAACCCCTATAATTGTAGGAGTGGTTTAGATGAGACAAGGTCTTGTAAGATGGACACCTTCAGGTATGTCAAAATGGGATCCTTTTGAGGAGATTAGCAGAATGCAGGATCGTCTGAGTCAGCTATTCAGTGAACTGTCCCCTTCAGGTGAAATGAAGACCTTAGACACACTTTCACCTATGATGGACGTGCAGGAAAAGGATAAAGAAATAGTTGTTAAGGCGGACATGCCCGGTGTGGACAAGAAAGATGTGGAGATCGATATTAAGAACAATATGCTCTACATCAATGCAAACAAGCATCTTGAAAAGGAAGAAGAGAAAGAAGGGTATGTTATGCGTGAACGTGCTTTTTCGCGGTTTGCCCGTACGTTTAGTTTGCCAACGAATGTCATCGCAGAAGGTGCAAAAGCCAAACTGGAAGATGGTGTTCTTACCATAAACATACCAAAGGCAGAGATAGAGGAAAAGCAGAAGATACTTATTGAATAACCTTCCAGGTTTCAGAGTACGTCCATATTTTATATGGACGCACATATCTCTTTTTGATATTACGGCATCAGAAAAACAACTTCATCATATTTTGCTCAGTCGGGGTAACTATCATCATCGCCGCATCTGTTTATATGTAGATAGGCTTATTTATGCCTAATGACTTGTTACAATAGGTGTGATTTTGAAATTCGAGGCTATTGCAGTTGAAAACATCCCTTTGATAAAAAAAGGGGATGATATTGCACAGATCATTTGTGAAAGAAGTGATATTCTTGATGATGATATCATAGTTATAGCATCTACAATTGTGGGAAAAGCTGAAGGAATGACATTTACTCTGGAAGGTATTGTTCCAAGTGCAAAAGCTATAGAAATCTCCAAAAATAGCAAATTTAGTCCTAATTTCATTCAGGCAGTTCTGGATAGGAGCAATGATTGCCTTATATCTTCTCCAATACTGCTTGTGGAAATGAAAAACGGGCATACCTGCATTAATGCAGGTATCGATGAGTCCAATGTCGAAGGTGCAGTGTTCCTGGAACTTCCAGAAGACCCGGATATGAGTGCTGAGTCTATCGGCAAGAAAATTGAAATTGCTACTGGCATGCGTATAAGTGTCATTATTACTGATACGAATGGCAGAGCTTTCAAAATTGGACAAACAGGAGTTGCAGTAGGTGTTTACCGTCTCCATCCTCTGAAAGACTGGAGAGGGCAAAAAGATCTGTTCGGTAAAGAACTCAAGATCACAGAGGAATCTGTTGCAGATGAGATTGCAGGCGCGGCGAATCTGTTAATGGGTGAAGGTAATGGCGGTTATCCTATAGTGATTGTACGCGGTCTGAAATTAAGGTCTGATGATGACACTTCCGTAAAAGAGATGTACAGGTCGGATAGAGAAGACCTGATCAAAAAGAGCCTTAAATATCTAAGGGACAAGGCTTAAAGGCAGGTTTATCAACTCAACTCCTGCCTCAGCAAAGAATTCAATAGAATCTTTGTCAGGATAGGATTGCAGAAACACTACACGTTTGATATTTGAATTGATGATCATCTTGGCACATAATATACATGGTTGATGTGTGCAATACAAAGTTGCAGAATCTATACTCACTCCATAAAGAGCTGCTTGGATGATGGCATTTTGCTCTGCGTGGACTGCCCGGCATTTCTCATGGCGGGTGCCTGATTCTATGTTATTTTGCTGTCTGATACAGCCAATATCAAGACAATGTGCCATATTTCTGGGAGCGCCATTGTATCCAGTAGAAAGTATTCTTTTATCTTTGACAATTACCGCACCAACCTGATTTCTCAGGCAGGTAGACCTTTTTGCCACTACCGTGGCTATCTCCAGAAAATATTCGTCTAATCCGGGTCTCTCTGTCATCGATTTAGAATAAAGGCAAGTAGTATATATAAGTTGTAGTGTATCTAGAGTCGAAATATAAATCATAGTGCTTTTCTATAATTCTAGGAGCATGATACGATGAGCCTATCTCTTACGGAACAACTGGATTCGTTTGTGAGGAAACACAGCGATCGGCAGCTAATGATGTTACCAGCTGCAATTTTCCTCATAGCGGTATTAATCATTGCTTTTACCTGGGCCACAACTGGGGCTCCGGTAAAACTGGGCATGGAATTCAAAGGCGGTACAATGATCTCACTGGCCACTGATACGCCAATAACTGAACTTAAGGAAAAATATTCTGCTTATCCTATCACTGATGTAAGGCAAACAGGCTCAACCACGGTCATGCAATTTGGTCCTATGTCTGCAGAGGAGCAGAATGCCCTTAACAAAGATGTTACAGATACTTATGAGAATGTGGAAATTCGGCAAGTAGGTCCAGTCTATGGACTAGATCTACAGAAACAAGCTATAAAGGCTTTATTTTTTTCTTTTGTTGGAATGTCTATTGTGGTATTTATAATCTTCAGGACCTTTGTGCCCTCGGGAGCAGTTGTATTATCTGCTTTTTGTGATATCGTAACAGCTATAGCTTTCATGGACCTTGTTGGTGTTCAATTATCTCTTGGTACATTGGCTGCTTTGTTAATGCTTATTGGTTACTCTGTGGATAGTGATATGCTGCTTACCACTAGGGTCATCAAGAGGAAAGGAGAACTGGACGAAAATATAAAAGGTGCTATGATTACAGGAATAACTATGACCACTACCACCCTCGTAGCACTTCTTGCTATGTATATAGTGTCTACGTATTCTTATTTGGTGGTGCCCTCTTTTTCACAGATCACTTTGCTATCAAGTATTTCAATTGTGCTCATATTTGGACTTCTGGCTGACTTGATAAATACTTGGATGACCAATGTTTCTATCTTACGCTGGTATGTCCGAAAAGAAGGAACAAGGGGAGCAAGGAGGAGAAGAGCATGATAGGGGACGAGCCAAAGAGTATATTTAAAGATATTAGGGTAATAATTTTCATAATTGCTCTTCTGGGATCTATAATTGCCATCCATCCAAGTTACAATTCTCAAGATGGATTTACAACTAATCTCAATTATGGATTGGATTTGGAAGGTGGATCATGGTTACAGGTTAAGCTTCAGGGTGCATTGGTACAGGTTGATGCAGATACAGCAATGGTCCTTAAGACTCTTGTAGAACCATTAATCGGCGATACTATTACGATCACAGGTTCGACCTCTGCAGTCGCCGGAGAGGGCCAAACTCAAGCTCAAGCTATCACTTTCACAACTCCTGCTGCTGTTACAAATGCTCAGATGGATCTCTTAGGTCTTGGTGAGTATACTATTAGTAGTCAGAATGGGTCAACACAGGTTAAGTTAACTACGTCTAAAGAAAAGTTAATTGAATCCTATCTTATCAACTCTTTACACACTGAAGTTGTACCAATGATCATGTCAGATGGTGTGGAATATGAGATCAGGACGGCAGTTACAGAGCAACAGATAGAAACTCTGATGGGTGCTGTGGGCGGTTCTATCATTAAGAACGCTGATGGTACTTCAAGATATACAGAAGGAGTAAGAACTGAAACCCGTGATCTTACAAAAAATATTCTGAGTGAAAAGATGAATTCACTTGGGCTTAAGGACATTCCAGTAAGGACAGCAGGTGATAATTACATCCTCATTGATTTTGCAGGCATTGATCTAGCGACTGCAAGAGAGATCGCAGAGAAACCAGGTAAGTTTGAGATACGTATCCAGACTACAGGCAATGAGACACAACATATTTTATACGGAGAAGATATCGAAAGTGTCGGAATAGTTGCATACGATCAAGAAAGTGGTATGTGGTCCACGCCCTTTACTCTCACTGAAAACGGAGCACTAGCGCTACAGAAAGCAGCTATTGATGCAGGAGCCACCAAAAATCCTATGGAACACAATCTGATAATGTTGCTTGATGGTAATGAGGTGTATAGTGCTCCACTAAGTAACTCTGCAGCACAGCAGTTGGAAAAAGGTCCGATCTATTCCTGGCAATCTTCGACTGGTACTGGCGATGAAGGCAAGGCACAAGCAAATCAGCTTCAGATCCACTTGAGAGCTGGTGCTCTTCCAGTTAATGTGGAGATCATTGGGGCAGGACACGTAGATGCTGCACTTGGAGCTCAATTCAAAAAGCAATCTGTTATTGCAGGTATAATAGCTTTATTTGCAGTAGCCTTAGTGGTTTACAGGAAGTATCACCAAAAGGAAATTCTCATACCAATGGTTGGTACTTCTTTCAGTGAAGCAATAATGATATTAGGGTTTGCAGCTCTGATCGGATGGCAACTTGATCTGGCCAGTATTGCAGGAATTATCGCTGCAATCGGTACAGGCATTGATCACCTTGTTATTATCACAGATGAAGTGCTATATGAAGGCAAGTTGCCTCCTTCAAAAGTATATCTTTCCAGAATAACCAAGGCATTTAGTATAATATTGGCTGCAGCAGCAACTGCTGTTGTTGCTATGGGTCCTTTGGTAGTAATGGGATTCGGTACGCTAAAAGGGTTTGCAATAACCACCATTATAGGTGTGTTCATAGGTGTGGTAATAGCAAGGCCAGTCTATGGAAAGATGATTTACGAAGTATTAAAAGATAAAAGTGAGGGTGAGGCCTGATTCAGCAAACAAGCACAAAAGATCTCTGGACTGTTAAGTATAGGCCTTCAAGACTTGAAGAGATCGCAGGTAATGAAGAGTCTGTGAATACCCTTCACAGGCTCGCCTCATCGCGCAATGTTCCTCACTTGTTATTGTATGGGCCAGTGAATTCCGGAAAAGCTACTGCTGCCTTTGCTCTGGGACAAGAGCTTTATGGAGAAGGCTTTGAAAGAAGTTTCACTTACTTTAATGCATCTGATTTCTTTGACAAAGGTAAAAGCTATCTGGTCAGGGACAAGAGGTTTACGCGTATCCTGGGCACTGACGATCCCCGGAAAATCCAAAAAAGTGTGATCTCTATCTTCAAGGAAATAATCAATGAATATGCAAGTATGGCACCAATAGATTCTGATTATAAGATCATATTCATAGATAATTCCGAGACTCTTGACCAAAACGCTCAGCATGCTTTAAGGCGTATTATGGAAAAGTACACAGCAACCTGTAGGTTCATTCTTTCCACCACTCAGCCTTCAAGGTTGATAGCACCTCTGCGTTCCAGAGGCTTACAGCTATTTTTCAGGCATGTATCAGATGAAAAACTGAGTTGTTTTATAAAGGATGTAGCTAAACTAGAAGGTTTCCAAATCACAGAGGATGGCATACAGGCATTGCTATATCACTCACGTGGTAATGTGGCAACTTCACTTAATACGCTTCAGGTAGCAGTTGTCCTTACACATGGTGAAACAATAGGAACTCAGGCCATATACGATGCCGCTGTCCGGGAGGAAGTAGCTGATATAAGGTCACTCTTTGAAGCCGCAACGGTTGGAAACATAATGGAGGCTCGAAAGATCATAGATCGTATGCTTGTAGACAACGGGTTTACTGGTTATGAGATACTTGAGCACCTTCACAGGATCGCTGCAGATTCCGGAGAACCTGGCCCCAGGGTTGCAAGGTGGACAATTAAGATCGCAGATGCTAACTTTAAAATGTTGCAGGCTGCGAATGATAGGATACAGCTTGAAGCGCTTGTAGCAGATTTCTGTAATTAATACTTCAACTTTAATCAGCGATTATGAAAACAACCAGTGAATTCACTTTGGCTTGCCGTGAGCTTCTGGACAAAGTACTTAGGGGGGAGATACAAGATCCTGAGCAATTAGTCCAGGCAAAGAAGCAGGTATGTAAAGATCATAAGTTGTCTTCTCTACCCACGAATGCGGATATTATCATATCCGGAAATGAGGACGAGCAACTTTTGGTCAGGGATTTCCTTCGAAAAAAACCTGTACGTACTATATCTGGCGTAGCTGTGGTTGCAGCTATGACGTCCCCTGCTCCATGTCCGCATGGAACATGCGTTCCTTGTCCCGGGGGTCCTGATTCTTCTTTTGCCTCCCCTCAAAGCTACATGGGGCAGGAACCTTCCACAATGCGGGCAATACAATGCGAATATGACCCATATAAGATAACCACTGCCCGGCTTGAACAATTAAAACAGATAGGTCATGATATAGGGAAAGCCGAGCTTATCATAATGGGGGGAACATATTCTGCTAGAAGTTTGGATTATCAGGAGTGGTACGTAAAAAGATGTCTTGAGGCCATGAATGACTTTTATGGCACCGGATGGAGGGCTAATGTAGAAGTTATTGGCAACGAGCTTCCTTATATTCCTCTTGAGGAGGTGCAGAAAGCCAACGAAACAGCAAAAGTCCGAAATGTAGGCATTACTTTTGAAACAAGACCTGACTGGACCAAAGAAGGGCATGTAGATATATTATTAAAATTGGGTGCTACTAAAGTGGAGATTGGAGTTCAAAGTACTTACGATTTTGTCCTTTCCAGAATCAATCGGGGACATTCTGTTTCAGATACCATTGAGGCAAACAGGGTTTTGCGAGACAGTGCTCTGAAAGTGGGTTTTCACATGATGCCTCATCTTCCGGGAATGGATGCTGAAGGGGATGTTCGTAACTTCGAAAGATTGTTCAAAGATACTCGATTCATGCCTGATTATCTAAAAATATATCCAACGCTGGTCACAGAGGGAACAGAACTTCACAGGATGTGGAAGAATGGGGAATATGAAGCTCTTACAGATGAAAATGCCGTAGAGCTGCTTTCTAGGATCAAATCATTTCTGCCTAAGTGGGTAAGGTTGCAGAGGATACAAAGGGATATTCCTGCTTACCAGATTCTCGCAGGTACTCGTAAAAGCAATATTCGGCAACTTGCTAAAAGCATGCTGGAAGAACATGGCGGATCATGTAGGTGCATCCGTTGTCGTGAAGTAGGCCATAATATTCTTAATGGAAAGGAGCCTGACCCTGAGAATATTAAGCTAGTTGTCGAAAAATATGATTGCTGTGGAGGCGTGGAGCATTTCATATCTTTCGAAGATGTCCGGTCAGATATTCTGATAGGTTTTCTGAGACTTAGGTTTCCTTATGATCCTCATAGGCTTGAGCTTCAGAACTCAGCGCTGGTCAGAGAACTGCATGTATATGGTTCTATGGTTCCTGTAGGTGAAACTGCAAAAAAGTATGATTGGCAGCATAGGGGCTATGGGGCAGAATTACTTGCCTGTGCAGAGGAACTGGCAAAAGATGCAGGATTTGAAAAGATATCAATTATAAGTGGGATTGGGGTAAGGGAATATTATCGCAAGCAAGGTTATGTGCTGGATGGAGTTTATATGTCTAAGTGGATTTAGATACTTTTTTTAACGATGCATGCTAATCAACCAAGGACGACGATGAGAAGTGATCAGATAGAAAAAATGTCGGAAAAGGAGATACTAGGCAAGATCCTGGAACTACTTGTCCATATCGATAAGAATTTAGACCGCTTAGTCCCCAAGGGTATACCAATGGCCCATATACAGCCAATGAAAGCTGAAGACAATATATTGCCCTGTGGCTTGGATATAATGACCTTGCTTTCTTTGCCGGAGCACTTGAGAACAACTGCAAAGGCGCTATTTGACAGAGGGCCATCTACTGCAGAAGAAATCTCAACAATCACTCATAAAGAAAGAGCTGTAGAAAGTGGTTATCTAAATCAGCTTGTAAGAATGAAGCATGTGAAAAAGTATCGTGAAGGCAGAAAGGTTTATTTTTGCATCAATCATGATAGTGGAAATGATTAAATTCCAGGCTTTTTTTCATAATGGGTGATGTTGTGGGGATAACTGTAGCTGTACATTCTTCCAAAGGCGGAACCGGGAAAACATTCATCTCAATGAATCTTGCAGCATTATTGTCCAGCGATGGCTATAATGTTTGTTTGCTAGATATGGATCTGAAAGCACCTTCTTTATGTACTTTTTTTAATAAATGTCCTAAATGGTGGCTTAATGAATATCTTGACGCTAAATGTAACATCAATAGAGTATTGCATGAGATAAGTCCAGAACTAGGAACTAATGGCAAATTCGCTGTAGGTTTTTCAAATCCTGATATTACTGCAATCAGAATGATCTCGAATATGGAGAGAAAATGGCAGGCAAAGGCATTAAAGTTGCTTTTGGATGCAAAAAAATCTCTATTTCAAAGTGGTATTGATGTACTAATTTTAGATACGGGTCCTGGTTTGGAGTTTGAGTCGGTCAATGCAATCGCTATTGCAGATATTGTACTTTCTGTGATGATACCTGGTAATATAAGTTACAAGTCTACAGAGCAACTTGTGAACGGTGTTTATAAAAAGCTTGAAAAAAAATATTATTTAGTGGAAAACATGAGCCATAATCCTTCTGTATATCTATCCGGGAAAAAGGAACTTTGTGGGATGTCTATCCTTGTTTCAATACCTTGTATGTGTGATGTTCCTCTGAAAAATGATAATTTTATATTTAGTTTAACTGATCCTGGACATACATTTACAACTTATATAAAGAAATTATCTGAAACAATAGAAGAGCAGTTAATGAGTACATAATCTGTTTCATCTGTTTCCTTTATTACCAAGTATCTTCTTTATTTCAGTTTGCATATACTCTTCAATGGTGTCCTCTTTTATTTCCCTGGCCTTGCCTTCAAACGTGGTTATATCTTGAAGGATGGCATGAAACATCAAAAAAAGGACAAATACAATCAGTGTAGAAAAAAGGGCAAGTATAGATCTTTCTATGGGATATACCAGAATAACTTTATTGAACATTGCAGGAGTAAGGTCATAAAAAATAAGAGCTGCCGTTGAACCTGCAATGTGGTCTGCAAGTACGGCTATGGAAGCGATTAAATATAGATATATAACTAGAATACCTTTAGATGAATTTATTTTTCTTCCATATTTATTATCAAATTTGAAAAATATGGCCAATACTAAAACATGATACCATGGATAATAGAATACGTCTCTCCCTGTAGGAAACACATACCATGCCAGAAGTGGAATGGCATAAAGTGTTAAGGCCACTTTTTTTCTGCCTGAAATTAGCAGAGCTCCTGTCAATGAGGAAAATACAGTAAAAAGTGGAGATATGATGTGGAATGTATCCTTTTCAAAAAAACTTGGATTACTTAGTCCATGTAACAGAACACCTGAAAACGATACTATTGGCCCAAAGATCGGACCGAAAATCATTCCGTTCAAAGCACTGAAAGAAACTACTGAGCTAATTCTGGAACCTTCTATTCCTATTACAGCGATGTCAGGTAGCCAGCTTGCAAAATATGTAGCAATTATGCCAAGTAAGACAAAAAATAATAAAATGTCTTTTGAAGGACGCATAATTGCCATGAAGTGTCTTTTCACAAAACAACTAATGGGAAAAGATGATTTAAAGCTTCTTAATTTCGATGGCTATGTACATGTATATGCCTATATTTCTGAAATCATTTATTCAAGGAATATCGACAGTAATCCTCAAATGCTACATTTTTTTAAATAGTTTCAACTTATATAAAAAAACAAGTCAATAACAGAAATTAATTAATGGATTTTCTCATTTAATAGATGCTTGATCTTTTATATATTCTGTCATTGTATATTGTTTTACAAACACAATTATCATTAACTATATATATGATAATATACATAGAACTCGCGCGATCGGTTAAAATTTTTATAACTGTTATAAGCTTTGTACAAAGCGGGAGGTTAACTTGAAAATAAGAGTAGTAAGTTCAAAAGAAGAGATAGAGACCCTGCACCAGAGTGAAGAAATGATACACCTGGCTTTCAGGCCATCAAACACAGATATCTTTTCAATGGTTGCAAAATGTCCTAAACTTAAGGCTATTCACATGCCAACCTCATATAAGAAGACACTTTCCAAGTCATCCCTTATGTTCCTTGAAATGCAGGGTGTAAAGATTCTTGAAGGTGATGTATGGGGACACAGGGAAGTAATAGAAGAATATTCTGAGATCTCACAGCATGTATATGATCGGATCCACCAGTACAAGGAACAGGGTATGTCTGATGAAGACATAGTAAAACAGATGCGGACTGAAACTGGCTTAAGTTCCGATATTCTTTCTTTCCTTATACGCAGAATTAAGTGAGGGACTTTCCCTCCCATAATTTATTCAAGATTATCATAAACTGTATATTCTAATCTCCTGTCATTCTGCTATTTATTTACGCTGTTCGTGCTACTGTTTTGATTTATTCAGTTGTTCTGGACGATATTATGTGTATATGTGTATTCCACATTGTATGTATAACTTATACACTTATGTTCTATTTGCAATGAGGATATTTATGCTATTTTTTAACTTCACTTATTTTTATGTGTATTATATCATTTTGATCAGAGTCAACAACAAAATTGATATATGTATACTATGTAATTATTAGGTACATGTTGGCTCCAGCATCATGTTGAAATTTTTTAACTTTGTAATTTGGTTTGCATCGTGTTTTAGTCAAATAAAAGTAGTTTAATAACATCTAACGATTACAATATACATATAATAGTAGTTTGATAAACTTTAAATATAAAGTTGTAGATACACTAAGCTAGGGTTTCAAAGTATTTTATTTTGTAAACACAATATTTTGCAATCCACAGAGGTACAAGATATGAAAATAAGAGTTGTCAGTTCCAAAGAAGAAATCAATACGTTGAGTCCAAATGAAGAAATAGTGCATCTTGCGTTCAGACCATCCAACACAGACATTTTCTCACTTATTATGAAGTGCCCACAGGTCAAGGCGCTCCACATTCCAAGCTCTTACAAGAGGACTATATCCAACTCTGCAAAAATGTATCTTAAAATGCAGGGTATTGAGCTTCTTGAGGGAGATGTATGGGGACACCGCAAGGATATCAATGAATACTCTGAGGTTTCCCAGAATGTTTATGACCGCATAAAGCAGTACCGTCTGGATGGAATGCAGGAAGACGATATTACTGATAAAATGGTCAGGGAGACCAGGCTCAGTCCGGATTTCATTTCTTTCCTTATTAAGAGCAATTAATTACTATGCGGGTCTGTTTGACCCAGCATTTTCTACTTTTGTTAGTTTTATAAGTTCTTCAATTTTTTGAAAATGCTGTTATATGTAGTATTTTCAGTTTCTCTAAAGTACACCTCAAAAGTGAAAAGGCTCAAAAGGCCTAGAATACTTTCACTCTACATCCATCAATTTAATACCTATTCCGGAAATAAGAAGTATGAATATCACTAAAGAGGCTATGAATCCATAACTTTCCATTGATGGATCAGAGCCGGAAGAAAAGGCAGAATGGGAAATAATAATAAGAGCGATCAAGACCAGCACTGAGCCAGTGGAAGATATGATTTCAAGGGTCTTTTTATCCATGAGGTTCAATAAGAGGGTAATCTACATCAATTTAACGCACTGGGATCTTGTCAGCTTGGAAATATATCTGATGTGGAATTCATGACAGAATTTGAAAGAGTACTTGTACAATCATTCAATACTTTCTTCACTGAAAATGGGGTAAAAGGAATAGCTCACAGAGTAAAGCAGCATAGGTTTACTCCCCAGTTTCTTGATGTGCTGGTGGATTCTCTTGATCCGGATTATTATATGGGTATAGAATGTAAAAGTATTTCTGTGGATAAAGGAGCAAAAGCCCTCTATTTTTCTCAGCATTTCACTGTGGATAAAAAGGGCAGTCATCAGATAGAAAGAATTTCTGATTTTCTCAGACTTTCAGGACGTGCCGGTTTTCTGGCAGTGGAATTACGAATGGGAGTCGGTCATTCTCGTGAAGCATATATCGTACCCTGGACAGAACTGCATACTCTTTTCAATACTGAAGGCGAGAATAAGTTATCTATATCTGATCTGAAAGAATATGCTATGATTGAGAGAGAAGGTAACAGATATCGCATAGATCCAGCTAAATGGAAGGCTGGAAGGGTACTCGGATGAGGGTTGGAATGTCGGATTGTCTACATCAAATGAGGATACGTGCAAAGAAATGTGCAGATACGATTCAAAAGAAACATGAAGTAAAAGTCGTATCACATATAGATGCAGATGGGATCACATCGGCGGCAATTATCTGCAAGGCTCTTGACCGTGCAGGTATTGAAAATTCTATCAGTTTCGTAAAACAACTGGATGAAAATACGATATATGGGCTGGCGGATCAAAATCCGGAACTTGTCATATTCACTGATATGGGAAGTGGGATGCTTGAACATATCATTTCTTCTGGCTTGGAGGCAGTGATATCTGATCATCATCGTCCCCGAGGGGATTCAGAAAACCTGGTAAAGGATCATATTAATCCTCATCTTTTCGGAGCCAATGGCTCCACGGACATAAGCGGTTCAGGGACAACATACCTGTTGGCTAATGAACTAGGTGATAACCGTGACCTTGCAGGCCTTGCGATAGTAGGTGCCATAGGGGATATGCAGAACAGGCGCAATGGTCATCTTGTCAGCCTCAATCGGGAAATACTGGAAGAAGGCGTTTCTAACAGGGTGCTATCATTTGAAAAAGATATCATGCTCTTTGGGAAGCAAACAAGGCCTATTTTTAAACTGCTGCAATATGCATCAGATCCATATCTGCCGGGACTTACCGGAAATGAAGATGCTTGTATAGATTTTCTTCATCGTATCGGGCTTCGTTTTGGCGATGATGATCGTTGGAGAAGATGGATAGACTTGGAAATAGGGGAAAAACAAAAGATAGTTTCTGCCCTCATGCAACACGGTCTTTCTTCCGGGCAAGAGTCCTATAAACTTGAGAGGCTCATAGGAGAAGTATATCTATTGTTGAATGAGAGAGAGGGCACTGAAATGAGAGATGCCACCGAGTATTCAACATTGTTGAATGCAACTGGGAGGTATGATTTTGCTGAAGTGGGGATGACCGTATGCATGGGTGATAGGGAAGCTGCATACCATAAGGCAAGCAAATTGCTCACTGAGCATCGGTCTAACCTTGTTAATGGTCTTAGCTTTGTAAAAGAGAACGGCATCACCAAGCTTAATAATTTGCAATATTTCGATGCGGGTTCAAATATAAAGGAGACAATTATCGGGATTGTTGCTGGAATGAGCACTTCAGTTGCCGCGGACAGAAATTACCCCATTATAGCTTTTGCAAATGCTGAAAACGGGGTGAAAGTCTCTGCCAGGGGTACACAGGATCTGGTGAGAAAAGGCCTCAACCTTTCAGAAGCATTGGCTGTTGTGTCTGCAGAGGTTGGCGGCGCCGGAGGCGGGCATGATATTGCAGCCGGTGCAACTATTCCTGAAAACTCCAAGGATGAGTTTATCCGTAGACTTGATTCAATAATTGGCCTTCAGGTCTCAAAAAAATGAATTACCGTGCATACTCGTTGATGTGGCGCAACTCCTTGATATCAACAACTGTAGACATAGCATTTGTTTTTATGTCTATACCGTGTTCCTGAACAATGGCCATGGGATTGGTGCCACCTATCACAACTATTCCTAAGTGATCTCTTTCCACAGGCACATCGAGAATGCGCGTGTTCGGCTCTCCAACTTCTAAGATACCTGTAATACCTGCATCCATCATATCAGAGAGAATACGGTCGATATCGTCTCTTGCAGCCATGGGAGCTTCTCTAAGGTTAGCCAATATCTTTCCGGAGCCCGTTTTGAGCATTTCTGTAACTGATGTGATCTCCTGGGACATGAGCACTTCCAGAGGATCTATCGTAGTACTGTGATATGTAAGTACATTTGTGAACCTCAAAGGAGTTCCATTTTTAATCTCCACCAATCCGCCAAACCGTGGATTTACAAGTACGCCTTTCTTAAGCAAGATACCATCTATGGTGATGCTGCACATTGTGGCAAAACCAACTTTACCTGCTTCGATAGCCATTCCTCCAATGCTTTCTCCTTCATGGAGCACTCTCAGATATGGGCTTACGGACAGACCGCTATTGATAGCCATTTCAAATATGCCCATCACATCATCTAAATCTTCCTTGTCTATAATGGACAAATTAACAATTACCTTACCTTCCCGTGTAACCGGATCAAAAGTTGTTCTAAACATCAGATCTTCTATCTTTGCTGATGTAAACTGGATACAGTAGTCTTTCTGCACCTACAAACCTCGGAAATGTTATTTGACATTCTTCTATTATAGGCTATCGATGACGGCGTGAAGTTTTATATTTCTTTTGCAAGTACTTTTGAGAACTTCTCATCATACAATTGTGGATTTTTCAGGAAATCCAGTTTACTAAGATCATCAATTAGATTGTACATGTCCTCTCCTTTAACAAGCCCCAATATTGAAGCATCAGTAGGTTTGAGATAGCGGATTGGCGGTATCTTAGTATATTTGGGGTTTGGTACATATCCACTCGTGAGAAGATAATATGCAGCTCCTGCACGCTCCTTTATAGGGTGGTACATAGATGAAAAATCATCACATACCCAGTTTGCCATCTTGAGTGTCTTGTTTGAAGAATTGATGGTAATGTGTCCATATCCCGGGGGAACTACTACTATATCTCCAGCTTTTGCTTTAATGAGTACGACATCTTCTACAGTTTCTCCTGCCATTTTCTGGAAAAGGTACTCAGCTTCACCTTCCAGCACCTGATATATTTCTGAATAGGAAGTAGAAGCTCCTGGTACATTCGGATGATAATGACCGGCTGTCTTTACGTATTCCTTTCCAAGCATTTTTGGAGGAATGATCGTAATATCGTATCTGAGATGCTGAGACTTGATCTCTTCATGTTCTTTTTCATTCTCGTACATGTCCCTGTACATGTAATAGAGCTCTGTATTCTTTGCTGTCCGGAACCATTCCGTGTCGTACAGGACTCCCTCCATGTCATACAGCATCCTTATGTCAGGTGATACTACATGTCCAAAGAAATTCAGTTCTTTCCCCATTTTTATGTCCCTCAATGTCTCAATATCTTTCTCAGTGGTCGATGTTCAAGATTTTACTTTACTAACAACAATATTATCAGTATGTATATATATAATCTTGTAAACTCACATTTTGTCACCTTGATTCCAAGGGCCATGTTCCTGGAATTTTTCCAGTATTCGCAGAGCAAGTTTTTTATTAATTCCTTCTATTTGGGAGAGTTCTTCTACTGTAGCCTGTCCGATCTTTTCCACAGAACCAAAATAGTTTATTAATGCTTTTTTCTTCGCCTCTCCTATGCCGCTTACACTGTCAAGTATGGAATGTGTAAGCCTTGCTGATCTTCTGCGCCTGTGAGAGGACACTGCGAACCTGTGTGCTTCATCTCGCACATGCATGAGAAGTTTCAGTGCAGGAGAGCTGTGGGGGAGTACTATTACCTCACCGGCCCCTTTTTTTGTAGTGATTATGTGCTCGAACCTTTTGGCAAGACCAATCATGGGAACTTCCAGTCCTAGTTCGTCGAGAGAGGCCTTTGCTGAAGATAACTGGCCTGGTCCCCCATCTATAAGAATAAGGTCTGGGAATGGTATCTTTTCATCTCTGAGGCGGGAATAGCGGCGTTTGACTACTTCTCCCATCATTGCAAAATCATCAATTCCCTTCACTGTTTTTATGTTATGTTGCCTGTATTTACTATTAGAGGGCTTGCCATTCTCAAATACTACCATCGAACCGACAGCATCTGTTCCTGATATATTTGATATATCAAATCCTTCGATGTATAAAGGAACTGAAGGCAGTGAAAGTAATGATTGAAGTTCTTTAAGCGATTCCAGTGATTCGCTGGCCACAGCAGCTTTTAACTGGTTTGCCCGCATGGTCATTTCTGCATTTCTTAAAGCCATATCAAGCATCTTTTTCTTATCTCCTCTCTGTGGCACATTTATGTTAACTTCCCTTCCTGATCTCTGTTTCAGCCAAGAAGTGATCAGATCATGGTCCGGTATCTCGTATTGTATTAATATCTCCGGAGGAATGGGTGAATCGAGATAATATTGCTTTATGAATTGAGAGACTACATCTGCAAGTGCAGTACCTTCTGCAGAACTCATGGCAAGATCAGCCCTTCCTACCATGTTGCCATGCCTGACATAAAATATCTGGATGTAAACTGTGTCACCATCCTGAACAGCTGCTATTATATCTCTGTCGTCTGTTCCTGAGGTGGCTATCTGTTGTTGTGAGAGCACTTTGACAGCTTCAAGCTGGTCTCTGATTTCGGCAGCTGCTTCAAATTCCTGCCTTGATGCAAGATCATGCATTCTTTGTTCCAGTTGTTTTACCAATCCGGAAGTTTCCCCTTTGAGGAACTTAATAGCTTCCTGGACATTTTCCATATATTCCTTTTCGCTTATTTTCCCAACACAAGGCGCATAACATCTTTTTATGTGATAATCCAGACATGGTCGTGCCTTCTTTTCATTCAGAGGCTGTCTGCATCTGCGTATCTTAAATACCTGGGAAATGACATCCAGTGTTTTTCTGATAGCTCCCGCATTAGTGTATGGTCCGAAGTACAGAGCTCCATCCATGAGCCTTCTGCGGGTTAGGAATATCCTTGGATATTTTGAGTTTACTGTGACCTTTACATAGGGATATCTCTTATCATCCTTCAGCCGTACGTTATACCGTGGCCTATATTTCTTAATAAGATTAGCTTCAAGGACAAGAGCATCTACTTCAGTGTCTGTGATAATATATTCCAGGTTCTCTATATGTCTGACAAGCGTTTTTGTTTTAGGAGAAAGGTTCTTAGGTGACTGGAAGTATTGACGGACCCGTTTTCTGAGAGAAAGTGCCTTTCCCACATAGATTACTTCTTCCGAGCCATCCTTCATAAGGTACACACCCGGAAGATCTGGAAGCGAGGATAGGTCAACTGCCATGAAATAGTTCTCCAACCATCGTTATTTGCAATGGGGAACTATAAATGTGCTATCCTTGGATAAAAAGAATGTATCTAGCATTGTGAATATTTATTTTCCACTAGTTTGTCATAGACCATATCTATGATAGTTTTTAGGTTTACTATATCCTCACGATTGTATTCCAGCAAAATTTCAAGGGATCTCTGGTTGCCACGTTCGTACTCTCTCCAAAGGCGCACTGCATCAAAACCTGACAGGCCAGTCGTATCCTCGCTTCTGGAGATATCAAGCATTTGTTCCACTTTCTTCAATCCGCCAGAAAAACCAATTCGACGCAGAGGATACATCAGGTCGATGTGCAATTGATCAAATTCTATCTCCGGAAATTCTCTTTTTATAAAAGGCAGGTCAAAGCGGGCACCATTGAAAGTGATAAGAGTTTTGTATTTAGGCAACTCTTCTACTATTTCTTCAAGGTCTATTCCTTTAACATATGTACGTGCTTCCTTTCCATCATAAATACCTACTACTGTAATCCTGTCATGACCGGGAGCAAGGCCTGTTGTCTCAATATCTACACATGCTACTTTATCTGAAAAATGGCTATAAGCTCTCCAATGTTCTGAAGAAGGCAGAGAACGGGCAAAAAATGAGTGGTCTTTAGCTTCAAGTCTGTCGATGGAATCCACTATTCCTGCGCAGATGAGGCTTTTCTTTTTGTCAGGAATGCAGATATTATCTCTCTCGCTCAGGAACTCTTTCCAGGTTCTAACGCCACTTTTCCAAATTCTCTTCTCAATTGTGGCGCCTATCATAGGGATGTGGATGTAAGTGCTTTCTAGCATTCAACCGGCCTCTTTCCCATAGAGTATAGGTTATTAATTAATAATCATAACGTTGTGTGGATGCATCGAACTGGTTTAGAATATATATTCTCATGGATGAATCATAACTAATATAATATAGAAACAGCTTTTATATTACTGTCAATGTGTCGAAAAACGACTTAAGAGAGGAATAGACATGAAAAAAATTTCAGTGATAGGTGCAGGTAATGTGGGTGCATCCACTGTGCAGAGACTTGCAGAGAGAAAATTTGGCGACATAGTTATGCTGGATGTGGTGTCAGGGCTTCCTCAGGGAAAAGCATTGGATCTTATGCAGGCTGCACCTTTGATAGGTTATGATGTGAACATAAAGGGAACAAACGATTATAGCGATATAGAAGGTTCCGATATCGTCGTTATAACGGCAGGCATAGCACGTAAACCCGGTATGACAAGGGATGACCTTCTTACCATTAATGCAAAGATCACTAAAGAAGTGTGCAATAATATCAAGCAATATGCCCCAAAAAGTATAGTAATCACGGTGACCAATCCTCTGGACATCATCACTTATGCTGTGTATAAGTATACTGGATTTGGAAAACAGAGGGTGTTTGGTATGAGTGGTCTTCTGGACTCCTCCAGGTTCGCCTCATTTGTGGCTCAGGAGGTAGGTTGTTCTGTAAAGGATGTAGATGCTATGGTCCTTGGCGGACATGGTGACAGCATGGTTCCTTTACCGCAGTACACAACAGTATCCGGAGTTCCTATATCACAGTTCTTGCCACAGGAAACTATTGATAAACTTGTCACAAGGACTATTAATGCAGGTGCCGAGATAGTCAGCCTCCTTAAGGAAGGGAGTGCATTCTATGCTCCTTCAGCTTCAATTGCAGCGATGGTAGATGCAATTGTTAATGATTCCGGAAGAGTTCTTCCAGCTTCTGTTTATCTGGAGGGTGAATATGGTTTCAGCGACCTTTGCCTGGGGGTACCTGCAAGGCTTGGAAAGAAGGGTGTTGAGAAAGTAATTGAGATAAACCTTACACAAGAACAGATGACAGCACTTTCAAGCTCTGGACAGGCTGTGAGATCTGGTATTGAAAAGCTGAATATTGGAAATGCATGAAAAAGCATTTCTACATATAATGCTTTTACATACGAATATTCATATATAAGTAATATTAAATAAAGAAGGGATAGCATGCGTACGGATTTGACATCACTTTTCGGGCTTAATGTTTACACAGATGCGGGCACATACGTTGGAAAAGTGGCTGACCTTGTATTGAATGTAGAGGAAAGGAACGTTAAAGGTATAGCCATAACTGACATAAACAGAGATATATTCGATGTGCCAACAAGAGGTGCCATCATTCCTTATAGATGGGTAGTGACCACTGGCGACATTGTTATAATAAGGAGCATTGTTAGCAAGTTCAAGGCAAAGAAAGAAAAAGAAGAAGAGTAAAAGCACATGAAGAAGCGAGAGATCTACAGTGATCTGCGCTGTGCACCTCCTTTTATTATCCGTGTAGATGGCAGAACCTTCAGAAATTCACTGTCACGCATGGGTTTTGAGAAGCCATTTGATAGCAGGTTTGCAGCTTCTATGGGGAATGCTGTGGAAATGCTATTCAAAAAAAGTGGCTTATCACCTGTTTTTGGATATACTTTCTCAGATGAGATTAATCTATTGTTCAAAGACACGCCATTTGATGGAAGAGTAGAAAAACTAAACTCTATAGTACCCAGTTTTTTAAGCAGTTCTCTTTCTCTGAGCTTGAAGTCAGAGGAACCTCTTGCTTTTGACTCACGCATTGTTCCTGTTTGCAGAGAACATATAGCGGAATATTTTGACTGGAGACAGAAGGAAGCGTGGAGAAATTGTATCAATTCATATGCTTTCTACACTCTTGTATCACAAGGGTCAAGTGAGAACGAAGCCGCTGCTGCCCTAAAAAATGAACAGTCTTCTGACAGGCATGAACTGTTATTCAAATTTGGCATTAACATTTCCAAAGTACCGGCCTGGCAAAGGAAAGGAATACTTGTTCATAAAGAGAAATACTCTATTGAAGGGTACAATCCTCTTACTCATGAGAAGACAATCAGTAGCCGCTCCAAAATTGCTCAAAATTGGGATATACCTCTTTTTGCTTCTACTGAGGGGAAAGATCTCATTGATTCATTGATTGAGAACAGTTAACCATATAAATAGAAAGTGTTTCTATACCACTACTATTTATGAATGGTGAAGACATGGACAAACTGGAGCTTATAAAAAGAAACGTACAGGAAATTGTTACGGAAGAAGAGCTGGAAGAACTTCTAAAAACGAAGGATAACCCTGTTGCGTATGTGGGTTATGAGCCCAGTGGCAAGATTCATTTAGGCCATGTGCTTACGGTCAATAAACTTCTGGACCTGCAAAATACCGGTTTTCAGATTATAGTTCTCCTTGCAGATGTGCATGCATATCTTAATCAAAAGGGCACTCTGGAAGAAGTGCGTAAAACTGCTGATTATAATCGGGACTGTTTCATAGCTTTGGGGCTTGATCCCCACAAGACAAAATTTGTCTATGGTTCTGATTTCCAGCTGACTTCCGATTACATGCTCAACGTACTCAAACTGACCACCACCGCATCTCTTAATAGAGCAAGGAGGAGCATGGATGAGGTAGGCAGAAAGATGGATGATCCCAAGGTATCTCAAATGGTCTATCCAATGATGCAGGCAATTGATATTGCTCTTCTTGGGGTAGATGTAGCTGTAGGGGGCATTGACCAGCGCAAGATACACATGCTTGCCAGGGAAGGTCTGCCAGCTTTAGGTTTCAAGTCTCCTCTTTGCATACACACACCTATACTTCTCGGCCTGGATGGTAAAAAGATGTCTTCTTCAAGCGATAATTTCATCTCGGTGGATGATTCGGAGGAAGAAGTCAATCAAAAGATGAAAAAAGCTTTCTGTCCCGCAGGTGAGATAGCTGAGAATCCTATGTTAGAATTGTTCAGATACCACATTTGTCCCAGATATGAGGAAATTGTATTTGAAAGGCCGGAAAAATATGGTGGGAACCTTGTGTGTCGGGATTATGAAGAACTTACAACTGTCTTTTCCGAGGGGAAATTACATCCCATGGACCTGAAAAAAGGTGCTGCTAAGTATATGAACCTGATACTTGAGCCAGTCAGAAAAGTTCTGAGAAATGCTTAAAGATCGGACATAGTAACATATTTAACTGGTCACATACAACAAATAACCAAGATATTCATTAAGGCGGAGGATTCAATGAGGTACACATATCAGGATTCCACAGATCTACCCGTACAACGTGATTTTATTCAGGATATCACTGATCTCATTGAAATAGCAGGGAGAATCCTCCCCTTAGAAAATGATGCTATTGAGGCAAATGAGCTTGAAAAGAATGCTATCTCCTCTCTTGATAACAGGATAGCTGATCTTGAAAAATTTGCAATTGATGTAAAATCATATGTAAAATCCATTTCCCAGAATGCGGAAAATGTAGAGATCCTTGATTGCCATAATGCTATCGTAGATGCTTGTGATGAGAGTGTCAGTAATGGTCTTCGTAATCTCAAAAAGGAGCTTGAGCAAAAAAAGAAAGATTATGAGTCCCATATCCGTGACGTCGAACAAAAAATGTTTCCATTGCTTAACTCTCTTTTTGAGCATGGTATATATGGTGCTGTAAAAGCATACTCTGTTCGTCTTGATAATGGTGTCTTTAGAGGTATCCTCAAAGCCTCCATATCCGGAGTGGAATATGAAAGTGAGCTTCTATATCGGAGCGAGCCGCTGCTTATGCGCGAAGTCCATGGAAATATCCAGCTTCCGATCTGGGTAAAGACAGGACTGATACATAAAGAGAATAAAGTAAAATTAGTTGATGTAACTGAGTTCATAATAACTAACATCGATTATAATGGCATTTCCCATCTTGAAGTAGTTTTTGAGAACAAGAAGCAAGACCAGCAGTTCAAAATAATCTATGATTCTCAGGATATTCAAATCCTCCACGTGAATAGTGATATCACTGCAGATAAAACTTTGTCTCAGTCGATTGAGATGGACAGGATCGAACCCTTAAACCTTGAGCTTAAAAAATATCTCGAAATGTCCATCATGTCCCAGAAACTAAAGAAGATCATGCTCGATGGAAGAGATGCAATAGTCAACAATGAGGTTTTTGACTGCCTTAAGATCATTATGGAACAATATGGTGATATTGTCCGTGAGTGCCTCGACAGAGGATTTGTTAAGAACGAGATCACAATAAAGATAGAGCGTACTGATGGCACAAGAACAGAAAAGTACGTGACAAAAGAAGAACTCTTTAATAAGCTCTCAGAGCTTGGGACTGAAGGTCTTGAGCTTGCAAGTATATTGAATGTTGAATAATCCCAAATACCGCTCGTTCATATTATTTTTCAAACGAAAATATAATATAACTGTTAGTCTGATTCTACAGTGACATTTATGGAAGACTCACTGTTGACAGATATTAATATAATATTCGGGATGTCTATATTCATCCTGTTAATTTTTTACCGATTAGGTATACCTCTTGTAGTGGGTTTTCTGCTCACTGGTATAATCGTAGGCCCACATGGTTTAGGAGCAGTCACTTCTGTGGAACAGGTAGAAACTGTCTCTGATATTGGAGTAATTCTCCTGATGTTTACCATTGGTGCAGAACTCTCTATAAAAGATTTATGGGAAATGAGGCGTTCTGTATTGATAGGTGGCTCTCTGCAAGTGGTACTCACAATAGTAACAACATATTTTTTAGCTATGAAAGTGGGGATGAGTGCACCATCTGCATTGTTCGTTGGTTTTCTTATCTCTCTTAGTAGTACTGCTATCGTGCTCAAGCAGCTCCAGGAAAGATCTGAGATATATACCCCACAGGGAGGTATATCCCTTGCAATTCTCATCTTTCAGGACATAGTAACAGTACCTATGATCCTGGTAACACCTGTACTTGCAGGGGCGACTGATGGATTTGGCAGCTCATTACCAGTATTGCTATTAAAAGCTATAATAATAATAACCATTGTAGTGCTTAGTGCAAGAACACTTGTCCCAGCTCTTCTTTACCAAATAGCTAAGACGCGCAATCGTGAGTTATTTCTTTTAAGCATAGTGTTCATCGGATTAACAGTTGCCTGGATCACAGCATATATTGGGCTTTCCCTTGCCTTGGGCGCATTCCTTGCAGGTCTTATTATTTCTGAATCTGAGTACAGCCATCAGGCTCTGGGCAATCTGATGCCATTTAAGGACATGTTCATGAGTTTCTTCTTTGTTTCTATCGGTATGCTTCTGAACATCAACAATGTGTTCGAAAACTTTACTTGGTTGTTGTACATGGCATTGGTAGTATTGTTATTGAAAGCAACAGTATCCGGTGCAGTAACTTACCTACTTGGTTATCCTTTCAGAACAGCTATACTGGTGGGCCTTGCTCTTGGTCAGGTAGGAGAATTCTCTTTTGTGCTCTCAAAGGCTGGTCTTGATCTAGGTCTGCTTGACAGCACCACTTACCAGAGTTTTTTAGCGGTATCAATAATAACCATGGGTGCGACATCTATAGTTATCGATCTATCTCCCAGGGTAGCAGATGCAGCTTTAAAAGCGCCTCATATTCCTGAAAGAATGAAACAAGGACTGTATTCAGCTAACTTGGCACCCGGAAAGAAAGAAGAAGAACTAAAAGATCATGCCATAATAGTTGGTTTTGGTTTAAACGGAAAGACCATCTCTAGGGTTGCTCGTGAAACTGGTATCCCATATATAATCCTTGACATGAACCCTGAAACAGTCATGAAGGAAAGGCAATATGACGATAACATATGTTTTGGTGATGCAACTGATGTTTTAATATTGGAACACGTTTCTTTAGAGAAGGCAAGAGTTCTTGTCATTGGTATTTCGGATCCACTGGACACCCGCAAGATTGTAAGTCTCGCAAAGAAGATGAATCCTAATATATATATCATAACAAGGACACGTTTCCTGAAAGAGATGGCTCATCTGTATGAAATCGGAGCAGATGAGGTGGTACCCGAGGAATATGAGATTTCCATTGAGATATTTGCAAGGTTACTGGATAAATATATGGTACCCCGTGACCAGATAGATAAATTCATTGAAGAAGTACGTGCTGATGGTTATAAGATGCTGCGCAGCTATACCACTGAGGTGACAGATACAGAGAAAATATGCGCCAGCCTGCCTGGTGTACAGATGATAACATTAAATGTTGAAATTGATTCGTATATTGCTGGGAAGACCATTGCAGAGACAGGTCTTCGGAATAAATATGGAATAACCTTACTCGCCATACAGCGTAAAGAAAAAGTCATACCAAATCCAGATGCGAGTACGGTTCTTATGGTAAATGATCTGTGTATAGTGCTTGGATCGGCAGAAGATACGTCAAAGGTACGGCGTTTGTTCAAATCTAACTATATCTTGGAGCCCTAAGGGAGAATTTTCATGGAACGTACTGTGCAGGAGATCTGTGAAAAGGTAAATAGAGGAAAAGCAGTAGTGATGACAGCTCACGAGATATGTGGGCTTGTCAGGGAAGGAAAGGACATAAAACTGGAAGATGTGGATGTGGTAACCACAGCTACACGAGCCATCATGAGTGGTACATATGCTGTAATGTCTTTCCCTATTGAAGCTCCCAGGCAGTTCACACGCGCAAAAAAGATCTTTCTTAATGGTGTCCCCGCTTTTGTTGGTCCATGTCCCAACGAGAGGCTTGGGATACTTGACCTTATGGTTTTTGGAACTTCTCATTCTAACCTCCGGCCTGATTATGGGGCTGGACATCTTTTCAGAGAAATGGTGCAGGGAAAGGAGATCGAGGTTTCTGTGATCACAGATGAGAATGATACATTTACTTCAGGCATCACTCTGGATGAAATGCCCTTTGCCCGTTTGTTCGGGACTCGGCACTGTTTTAAAAACTATTCTGCATTCGTTAATTGTTCTTCGAAGGCTGTGAATACAATCTTTCATGCAACAGGTTTCAATCCGGATCTTTCAGGAGCTACTTTCTCAGGTTGTGGCGAGATCAACCCTGTTAAGAACGATCCTCTGCTTGAAACCATTGGTATTGGTACTCGCATCCTTATGAACGGCAGCGAGGGTTTTGTCATAGGAACCGGTACACGTAGCAGTGCAGCAAAGCCAAATCTGACGGGGTTTGCAGATATGCATGGCATGGATCCTCAGCTCATGGGGGGATTTACTACCAGTGCAGGTCCGGAATGTATCGTATCCTGGGCTATTCCCATCCCAGTGACAAGTCAGGCTGTACTTGATGCCATCAAAACAACAGATGCTGACATATCACTCCCTGTAATGGATGTTGATTGCAGAAAGCCCATAGGGCATGCCGATTACGGAAACGTCTGGCAGGATGTGGACCTGGCAGTAACGTTCAAGCCTTCTGCATGCAACCAATGTCCGACATGCGAAGCTGAAGAGAAATGCCCCATGAATGCCATATACTGGAATAACGGTAAACTTGTGCTGGACAGATTCCTTTGTTTTAACTGTGGTTTGTGTTCAACTCTATGTCCGGCAGGTGTATTCACTGCCAGGCTTGGAAGTATCAAGGCAAATTTGAAGTGTTGCGAGGCAGAAAGCTACAGGAAAGTACCTATTGTACTGCGCCAGTCAGACCGCAAGAGAGCCCTGAAGATGGCTGAAGATCTTAAGGAAAAGGTCAATGATGGTTCTTTCAGGATAGGACAGATGGTTGAGAGAATAGACTAACGACTTTTATTTACTGATTTTGTTGGGGTAACTTTGCTTATACGACATTATGTTCCTGTCATATTTGTTTTAAATGTTAGGGTATTTTCTTGATTTTATTTTTGAGTTACTTGTTTTTCTTGCTCTTTCTATCCCCTTTAAATACACTTGCAGTAAGACATTTTAATAAATATTCCCTTATAAATAATAGTGGAATATACTTATAAAATTTGGTACCGATATGCTTATATTTCTTTATACAAAATTTAATTCACAAAGTTTAGTCAGGTAGTTTTGAACTTTGACCGGAGATGTGTATGTGAGGTGGAAATGTGATAGATAACATGAAAAGATGGATTCTTGTCGTTTTAATCGCAGCTTGCTTAATCTTAGCGACTGCAGGGAATGGAGCTGCAGGTACAGAAAAATTAGATGTTCCTTTATATTTGCAAACTGATTCGAGATGGTCTAGCGATATAATGGGTCAACCCGGTAATTGTGGAAGTACATTAGGTGATGCAGGTTGTGCTGTCACATCAACTGCAATGGTTTTTAAGTATTATGGGGTCCAAACAGACCCCAAGGAGTTGAATAAATGGTTAAGAGGAAACAATGGTTACAGTGGCTGTTTAATAAAATGGATTACAGCTACTGGAATGACCAGTGGGAAAGTGAAATATAATACTGAAAAATACTCTCCCACAGAGGACTACATAAAATCGTATCTTTCTTCTGGAGTTCCTCTAATCGCTGATTTAAAGGGCCATTTCGAAGTAATTACTGGCTATGCAGGATCTAGTTACTATTATGTTAATGATCCCCTTGGCAAAGATACAAAAATTCCATTCAACAGGATAAAAAGAGTAATCATATATACAGGTACAATTGTTCCTGGCACTGCTCAAATAGTCACTCAATCGATTAGTCCTACAATCATCTCGCCTAATAGCAAGCTGACTTTTGTCTTTAGCATCAAAAATCCAAATAGCGATAGTATAAAAAATGTGAGGTTAGGTGCTCAGGTCAGGACACATAATCCTGTGGGTCCATGGATCGATAGTTCAGCTAATGATAAAATTGTTACACTTTCGCCAGGTACTAAAGATTATTCCAGAACGTTTACGTTTATAAATCCAGAATTGGTAAGTTCAGGATATTATGATGCAAGATGGGTTATCTTGGATAATAAAACCGGTACCTGGATTGATTCAGAGACTATGACAAGGATATTTGAAGTTAAAACGCAATCACAGCCACCTGCACTTACTCCTATAGGTGATAAATCAGTTTCAGAGAAGGAGAAACTTACGTTCAGAATCTCCGCAAAAGATCCTGATGGTGATAAAGTAACTTATTCTGCTGAAGGCCTTCCAAATGGAGCTAAGCTTACAAGCAGTGGACTTTTTACTTGGACGCCTGGCTCAGGTACTGCAGGTAAATACACTGTCAAATTCATTGCCACTGCAAATGGCCAGACCGATTCAAAAACTATAACAATCACAGTGAACAAGGTTGCGGATAATCCTCCTGTACTTGCTTCTATAGGTGATAAATCAGTTTCTGAACAGAATAAACTCAGTTTTACTCTCTCCGCAAAGGATCCTGACGGCGATAAAGTAACTTATTCTGCTGAAGGTCTACCAAGTGGAGCTAAACTTACAAGCAGTGGACTTTTTATTTGGACTCCTGGCTCAGGTACTGCAGGTAAATACACTGTCAAATTCATTGCTACTGCAAATGGCCAGATTGATTACGAAACCATAACGATCACAGTGAACAATCCATTGAGTGCTTTACCGGAAATCACCTCCATAACTCCGAGTAAAACAGAAGCAGGTACTTTTGATCTCACTATCAAAGGAAAGAACTTTAATTCCAAAACTGCCGTGGAAATGGTGTATTTCAATGGCAAATATGTGGGTCAGGGTACAATTAAAAGTCGATCAAGTACAAAGATTGTAGTTACAGAGAAAATGACAGGAACAACCCCAGGCGTTTATGTTGTTAAGGTCCGGAACAATCCCAGTGATTCCAACACAGAATCAAACGGTAAGGATATAACAATTACTGCGCCAGCAGTTCCAAAACCAGAGATCACCTCCATAACTCCTACTCAAACAGTAGCAGGTACTTTTGATCTCACGATCAATGGAAAAAACTTTGATTCTAAAACTGCAGTTGATCAGATCTATTTCAATGGTAAATATGTAGGTCAGGGTACAATCAAAAGCAGATCGAGCACAAGGATTGTAGTTACTGAGAAAATGACAGGAACAACCCCGGGTGTTTATGTTGTTAAGGTCCGGAACAATCCCAGTGATTCCAACACTGAGTCAAACGGTAAGGATTTGACAATTACTGCTCCGGCAGTTCCGGTCACATTGTCTATCTCTCCTACTTCAGGACAACAGGGAACAACATTCACATTCAGTGGAACTGGATATACTCCCAATGGGGCAATAGAATGGCATGTAAAAAGACCGGATAACAGTGAAATCACGCCTTCAACTTTTAAGGCTTTGAGTACAGGAACCCTGAGCAAATCGTATACAAGTTCTACTGCAGACATGGTTGGAACCTATACAATCTGGGCTATTGACAAAGCTACAGGCAGACAGAGTAAATCTGTTACAGAAACCATTACAGCAGCTCCTGTTTCAGTCAGCGTACAATATCAGGGTCAGTTTGCGTATACAGGATGGGGTAATTGGGCTCAGGACGGAAATACAGCAGGAACACCCAGCTCCAGCGCAAATCAAATGGAAGCAATAAAGATTAAAACGTCCAATTACGGTGTAATTTATCGTGCTCATGTAGCCGATATTGGTTGGCAAAGTTATGTTTCTAATGGGCAAATAGCTGGGACCGTCGGTCAAGGCAAGTCATTACAGGCCATTCAAATCCAACTTCAAAATGCTCCATCCAACATACATGTGAAATATCGTGTATATGTTGATGGGTCATGGCGGAGTTGGGTTTCTGATGGTGCTACTGCTGGAACCACTGGTTTAGGATTGCCGGTGAAGGCCATTCAAATCCAGATCTATACGACTTAATTTCTGTCCAGAAAAAACAATTTCAAAATCTAGTGCTGAAAACAAGTCTATCATCACTAGATTTTTAATTATTTTTATTGTAGCTTCTAGAACGCCATTCTTTCCACAAGCCAAAAATAAGCAAAAATAGAATAAATAAGGTGTGGGCTCGATGCTCACAGGTTATCTCTAAGCCACTGTGCTCCGGCTTCCAGTACCTTCTTGTTTATATCTATCAGTTTTTGTTTTCCTGCAAAATTATCTGCCAAAGCTTCTACAAACGCTTCAGCCGGAAGCTTTGTAACTCCCAATTCCTGCAATACGCCAAGCATAACTGTGTTAGCAGCTTTTTCAGCTCCTGCGTTACGTGCTATTTCCACGGCAGGTACTGCAATTCCTCGGATGTTGTCTGGAATTGTGCATTCTCCAATTGTGGAATCATAAAGTATGACTCCTCCGGGTTTTACGTCCATGGCAAATTTCTCAAGGGATGGACGGTTCATAGCTATGAGTATGTCGGATTCATAGACTACTGGTGAACCGACGGAAGAGCCTGAGATCACCACAGAACAGTTTGCTGTTCCTCCTCTCTGCTCCGGACCGTATGATGGGTACCAGGAAACATGCCGCTGAGATCTGCAGGCTGCTTTTGCAAGTATCAATCCAAGGCTCAGTACACCCTGTCCTCCGAAACCTGCGGCCTTCACGAGCACCTGGCCAAAACCCGGGTCCTCTATTGCATCGGGGGATGCTTCAGTCTCAAGGTTAAAAGCTTTGTCTATAGCTTCTTTTGTAAAATCGCTGGCATTGCGGCATAGCGGCTCGGCTTCTTCAGACCTGTCTCTGAAATTGCCAAGAGGGAATTCCTTTTCCATCTGCTCGTTAACGAACCTGGTACTGGATTCCGCATCCTGTTTCAGGTTTGTGGGACATGTGGAGAGTACTTCCACAAAAGCATAGCCTTTGCCATCGCGCTGTATTTCCAGAGCTTTCCTGACAGCTTTACGAGCCTTGCGGATATGAGTTATGTCCGATACAGATACTCTTTCTATGAACACGGGTGCCTGGAGGCTACTCAGCAGCTCGCACATGTGCAGAGGATATCCTGCATATCTGGGGTCGCGTCCCGTAGGACATGTAACCGTTTTCTCACCAATGAGGGTGGTTGGTGCCATCTGGCCCCCTGTCATACCGTAGACAGTATTGTTCACGAAGAAAACAGCTATCTTCTCTCCGCGGTTAGCAGCCTGGATAGTTTCATTAAGACCAATGGATGCAAGGTCACCATCTCCCTGATAGGAAATAACAACCGCATTGTCAAGGGCTCTGGATACGCCGGTACCTACTGCAGGAGCACGGCCATGTGCAACCTGTAAATTACCGCAATCAAAGTAATAATAAGCAAATACTGCACAACCTACGGGACTTATCATAACCGTACGGTCCTGGATACCCAGGTCACCCATGGCTTCACCTATGAGTTTGTGCAGAATACCATGGCCACATCCGGGGCAATAGTGAGTAGCAGTAGGAGCTGCTCCTCCTTTTCTTGGGAATTCGGCGTACAGGCCTGCTGGCCTGCCTATAACTTTCTCTTTCATATTGAGCCTCCTGTTGCAACCTCTTCTATCTTTTGCATCACCTGGTCGAAAGTTATCAGGTTCCCTCCAAGCCTGTTCACAAGCTCAACAGGCCGCATGCACTTTGTTGCGAGAAGCACATCTTCTTTCATCTGTCCATTGCTCATTTCCACGCAGATAAATGTGCAATCTCTTGTTTGTGCTATTGCAAGAAGTTCTTTTTTTGGGAAGGGGAAAAGAGTGATAGGCCTGAAAAGACCAACCTTTATGCCTTTCTTCCTTGCCTGTTCTACTGCAGACCGGCAAATACGGCTGCTGATTCCGTATGAAACAAGGATGATATCGGCATCTTCCATCATGTACTCTTCATAGTCCACTTCCTGTTCCTCTATGAGTTCATACTTCTTCTGCAGCTTGTTGTTGAATCCTTCAAGCTGCTCAAAGTCCAGGAAGATAGAAGTTACCAGGTTCTGTCTTGTCTCTGCGGTGGCATTCACAGCCCAGGAATCATCTATCTGTGGCTGCACTGCGGTTGTAGGGAATTTAAGAGGCTCTACCATCTGGCCCAGCACACCATCTGCCAGGACAACTGCAGGGTTACGGTATTTGAACGAAAGTTCGAATGCCTTGATCGTAAAATCGCACATCTCCTGCACGGAATTTGGGGCAAGGACTATGTTCTTATAGTTACCATGCCCTCCACCCTTGACGATCTGATTATAATCTGCCTGTTCAGGGCCAATGTTACCAAGACCGGGCCCTGCTCTCATAATATCTACTATTACACAGGGAAGTTCTGCACCAGCAAGGTATGAGATTCCCTCTTGCTTCAGACTGATTCCAGGCCCAGATGAAGCTGTCATTACTTTATGACCGGTAGCTGCTCCACCATATACCATATTTATGGCCGCTTCTTCTGATTCTGCCTGCACGAACTTCCTGCCCAGCATTGGGAAATAGGAAGATGCTTCATGTAAAATTTCGCTGGCAGGTGTAATAGGATAACCAAAGTAGCAGTCACAGCCTGCATACAATGCCCCGATAACAACTGCAGTGTTACCTTTTATTAATTGTGTTACCATGATGAACTCTCCTCTAAGTTATTCCTTGAGAGGAATATGTATCTCTATTGCCAGAGGCTCTGGACATGTGTAGTAGCAGTTAGCACATCCTATACATCCCGAACCCACATATTCCACGTAGTGGTATCCTCTTTCATTGAGACATTCGCTCATCAGAAGCACATCTTTTGGACAGGCCATTATGCAGCGTCCACATGCTTTGCACTCCAACACATTTATTACCGGGTAAGGGTCTTTTTTTTCCACTAAATCCGACATTATTTCAAGCCTCTAACACTCAGATGCATTGATCAACAAATACCAGAAACCAGCTCATCCAAAAAATAATGGCCGTAATGATGCGGCCATTTATGTTTGTCGCTTTCTACATTTTTGGCATTTGCTACTATACATATATTATAAATAGTTCACCACAGAAGGTGTTCATTCCTCTTTGTCCTTGTCACGTATCTCTACGCGCCTAATCTTGCCGCTAATGGTTTTCGGCAGTTCCGGTACGAACTCCACTATGCGTGGATACTTATATGGCGCAGTGACCCTCTTCACATGTTCCTGTATTTCCTTTTTCAGCTCTTCACTGGCCGTGTAGTTCTTTGTAAGCACTATAGTAGCCTTGATCACCTGGCCGCGTATGGGGTCAGGAACGCCGGTTATAGCACATTCAAGTACTGCGGGGTGTTCCATCAATGCACTTTCCACTTCGAAAGGACCAACCCTGTATCCGGATGTCTTGATTATATCATCTGCTCTACCCACGAACCAGAAGTAACCATCTTCATCCTTCCAGGCCATGTCTCCAGTATGGTAGTAACCATCGTGCCATACGTCTGCTGTTCTTTCAGGCTCTGAGCGGTAACCTGCAAAGATTCCCGGGGGGTTACTAAAACTTGTATCGATGCAGATCTCACCTTCTTCACCAGCTTCACAGGCATTGCCTTCAGCATTCAATAGCTCGATGTCGTACATAGGAGAAGGCTTACCCATAGAACCAGGTTTAGGTTCCATCCATGGATATGTAGCTACGCTCACCACAGTTTCAGTCTGGCCAAAGCCTTCCATGAGTTTCAAACCTGTAAGTTCAAGGAATTGCTGATAAACTTCAGGATTTAATGGTTCACCAGCCACTACACAGTATCTTAGCTTAGTGAAATCATATTTGCTCAAGTCTTCTCTGATAAGGAAACGATATATAGTAGGGGGGGCGCAGAAAGTTGTTACGTTGTATTTTGCGCTATTTTCAAGCATTTTGTCTGCAGAGAACCGCTCATAATCATATACAAAGACAGCACTGCCTGCTAGCCATTGTCCATATATCTTTCCCCATATGCATTTTGCCCAGCCGGAATCTGCAACAGTATAGTGCAGGCCTCCATCACTTACGTTCTGCCAGTATTTAGCAGTTATAATGTGTGCCAGAGGATATGCAAAATCATGTTGTACCATTTTTGGGAAGCCTGTAGTACCCGATGAGAAGTATATTATCGAGATATCGCTGTTGGAAGTTGCCTTCTCACCTGTAGGTCGCTCGAATTTATCTGAATTTATCTGAAGTTCAGCATCGAAGTTGATCCATCCTTCACGATCTGTGTCCAATACTATTCTGTGTTTAAGGATGGAGCTGCAATCTTTATACGCAGCATCAACCTCTCCAAGGACATATTCATCTAAAGCACAGACAACTGCTTTTATATCTGCACGCTCAACACGATATACAATATCCTTTTTAGTAAGCATGTGCGTGGCAGGCACGGCAACTGCACCTATTCTGTGCAGGGCCAGTAGGCAGAACCAGAACTCATACCTACTTTTAAGTATGAGCATGACGTTATCGCCTTTCTTTATGCCACACTTGGTGAACAGATTTGCTGTTTTGTTGCTGTAGTATTGCAAGTCCTTGAAATTGAAGACTGCTTCATTGTCATTGTCATCGCACCAGACAAGAGCTTGTTTTTCTGGCTGCTGTGCTGCATATACATCTACAACATCATAAGCGAAATTGAAATTATCAGGTATATTTATTGTAAAGTTTTCCTTGAAATCTTCATAGGATTTAAAGTCCACAATAGGAACGAAACGATCTAGCAAAGAAGTCATGTTTTTTCCTCTTACTTACATTATAATTGCAAGAAACTTTGCGCTCTTTCCACCAACCGCAGCCATACCATGCGGATAATTGGAATCGAAAAATATAGAATCGCCTTCTTCAAGTACTATCTCGTTGTTATGTATAACAACTTTCAATGTGCCTTCAAGTACAAAATCAAATTCCTGTCCCGGATGGGAATTCATTGATATTTTAGTCCCTTCAGGTTTTGGCTCTACTTTGACAACAAAAGGTTCAGCTTTCTTGTGCACGAAATTACTTGCAAGGCTTTGGTACTTGTATTCCTTTCTCCTTTCAACGCCTACTCCTTTATCCTTGCGGGTTACTGTAAAGACGTGCATCTTTGGATTTTCGCCTATCAGCAGCACAGACATGTCAACTTTAAGTTCGTTGGATATTCCATACAGGATACTCGCTGGAATATCTTTCTCGCCTGCTTCATAGCTCTCATAGGTCTCAGTATCTATGTTCAACAGGCGGGCCATTTCTTCTGCTGAGATATCGGAGATCTCACGCAGCTCTTTAATACGAATTGCGATTTCTTTTATCTTTTCCTGCATATTCAGCCTTCCTTTTCTGTTTCCCCTTAAAAACAGCAGTGATATCTCAAACCTGGCATATTCATTTGATCTTCATAGAGATAGACACTTCACTGCATAATCGGATGCAATTAATCATGTTAGTTCAATTCAGTTCACTTAAAATCTCCTATTATTTTAACATATTCATTCTATTCAGAATACCAGTGACAATGCATTCATTTAGTTTGAAAATCTATCTTTGGCTGTGATACATCACAAATATATATGTTCTTATACATAATGTGCAGCAGTTTCGGAAAGGGTGAACATGAATAAGATACAGAGCATCATCAAAGAAATGGATCCCATGTACCTCAGGTGCCTGCTTCATGCTTCACTTGGCCTTACTTGTCTTCTTTATCCTTTTCTTCCACTGGGAATATTGGTACTTATTATGTTCCTCATGCTTGTGGTTTTAAGGAAGTTGCCAAGAAGATCAAAGATATATCAAGCCCTTTCCAATAAAGACAATATCGATAATAAGCAGAGAAAACCAGTTGATAAGGGACTTAGAAGTGCTAACAACCTTGTCCTTTCTATCCTTTTGCTTTTAGTTTTCAACTATGGTTTCAAGCTAGAAGGCGTGATATTTCCAATTTATGTAATTGGAGGAGCTGTAGCCATAAGCACATTTGGCAACTCTTCGGCAAATGCATTTAAATATTGGAAAGAAACGCAATTAAAATGCCTGGCAAGATTGGATTATCCTGAAAGAAGGTATAAAGGGGAAGACAGCGATGTGTTCCATCTTCCTTCAAGTATTATCATGCTGCTCGTTGGTATCATTTCATCTTTTTTGATAGGAGCATGGATAATTCACTGGGCGGGGATCGATGTTTCCTATGATATGATTTTCTTCATCTCGGTTATTGGTTCAATAACAGGGTCTCTCTTTGAATCTATTCCATCCAGGGTGGATAACAACATTTCAATTCTCTTTGGATCCTGCATGGTCATGTGGCTTTTTGCCTCTTTCGGGTACACTGTCCCTCCCGCACACATGTTCTTTGCTCTTCTTTTTTCCCTGTTTTTGGGTTATCTTGCTTACAGAGCACGTATCGCAGACATATCTGCTCTCTTAGCTGCCAGTATTCTGGGAGTGTTGATCATAGTCTTTGCAGATATTTTCTGGTTCCTTCTGCTATTAACTTTCTTTATACTAGGTGGAGGCTTTACCAAATACAAGTATGCCTATAAGGCATCTATTGGAATTGCTGAGGCAAAAGGTGGTATAAGAAGCTATGAGAACGTTTTCAGCAACAGTATGGCAGCTCTTATACTTGCCGTTGCTCATGGTATCTATCCACAATATAGCGAACTTATCATGTATTCCTATTTAGGAACTGTTGCAACAGCTACAGGCGACACTCTTGCCAGTGAAATAGGAACCACTTCCAAGGAAAAGCCTAGGATGATCACCAATTTCAAGCCAGCCAAACCTGGCCGTGATGGTGCGGTAACAATACTTGGAGAACTTGCATGTCTATTTGGTTCCCTTGTCATAGCCATTTTGGCTATTCTGTTCGGAAGGGTAGAAAATATCTATCTTTGCCTTCTGATAACAACGCTCGGTGGATTTATTGGCACTAACATTGACAGCTTAATGGGCGCTACACTTCAGAACAGAGGATTATTATCAAACAGTGGTGTGAATTTCTATGCTACTTTTGCCGGAGCAATAGTTTCAGGTTTACTTTTCCTGTTATTATCCTGATTTTGTATACCTGTATCAACCATATCCCTGACAAACCCTTTTATTAGTTCAAGCATTAAATAATACTCAAGTTAATCTTTACATCTATACAAAAGTGAATATTATGCTTGATATAGGAATCATCGGTGCATCCGGTTACACAGGCGGCGAGCTTATGCGCTTGCTGCTGAACCATCCGCAGGCTAAGATCGAATTAGCTACGTCCCGCAAGCTGGCAGGTCAGAAAGTATCTGCAACCCACAGGCATCTTAAGGATATGGTGGATCTGCAGTTCGAGAATCCTGATCCACAGGAGATAAAGGATAGGTGCGATGTGGTCTTTGTGGCTGTACCCCACGGTACTGCCATGGGAATTGTACCACAGCTACTGGATGACAAAGTGAAAGTAATTGACCTGAGTGCTGATTACCGTCTCAAGACAGATGTCTTTGAGAAAGTATATGGTATCAAGCACTTGGATCCACGAAATGTAGTATATGGAATTCCGGAGCTTCATCCGGAAGTGAAACATCAGAAATTCATAGCCAATCCTGGGTGTTTCCCCACAGGAGCTAGTCTCGCAGCTGCTCCTCTTGCACAGGTCTCCATGATCGAAAGTGTTGTATTTGACTCAAAGACCGGTGTTTCAGGTGCTGGAATTGAGCCAAGTCTGGCTTCACACTATCCCAACATGGCAGAGAATGTGCAGCCTTACAAACTGACAACTCACAGGCATTTAGCCGAGTTCACTCAGGAACTGCAACGGCTGGATAGTTCTCTTACGAAGATAAGTTTCACTCCTCATATCATTCCTTCAGTTAGGGGTATACTTACCACAGCTCACATCTTTACTAAGGGCAATCTCACAAAATATGATGTCATGGACCTGTACGCAGAAATGTATCAAGACAAACCATTTGTCAGGGTAGTGGATGGGATCCCGTCTCTTAATGCAGTAAGGGGTTCCAATTTCTGTGATATAGGTTTTGAGGTGGATTCACGCAATAATCGCGTAGTTGTTATTTCTGCAATTGACAACCTGGTAAAAGGGGCATCAGGACAGGCTATACAGAATATGAATCTTATGTGTGGCCTGGGTGAGACCACCGGTTTATGGATGTCAGGTGTAGCTCCCTAAAATTTTACGTAATTCAGATGGTGTAATCCATGCAAGTTAAAGACATAATGAATATCGATGTGATCGTGTGCAGCCCTGATACTACCATAAGTGAGGCTTCACAGCTGCTTAAGAAGCATAATATCAGTGGTCTCCCTGTAGTGGAAGAAGGCAGGGTTGTAGGTATTGTCTCAGAAGGCGATCTGTTAAAGTTACTGGAAGTCCCAGAGCATAGTGGTTTATGGCTTCCCAGTCCCTTTGAGGTAATTGAAATCCCTATACGTGAACTTCTTAACTGGGAAGAGACAAAGCATATGCTGGATGATATTGGGTCAAAACCTGTTAGTGAGATAATGGAAAAGGATGTGCACGTAATATCTCCGGAAAAGAGCATTCAAGATGCTGTGAGGCTTATCACTAAGTACAAGGTTAATCGCCTTCCGGTTGTTGAAGATGATATTTTAGTAGGTATCATCACTCGTGGTGATATTATACATGGACTTGGAGGGAGCCCAGAATAATGAAAGCTATCGATGGTGGTATCTGTGCTGTAAAAGGTGTTAAAGCCTGGGGTATCAAACCTGGTAAGATGGGTCTTGGGGTAATAGTCGCAGAAGGTAATGCCGCAGGCATGTTTACCAGGAATAAGGTTATAGCGGCTCCTCTGATAGTTACAAGGGAACATCTTCAAAAACACGGCAAGCTCAGTGCTTTAATAGTCAATAGTGGCAATGCAAATGCTTTTACCGGTGAACAGGGTCTTGAAGATGCAAGGGAAATGGCACGCATGTTATCAAATGCATTGTCCATAGACCCTGAACATGTTGCAGTAGCCTCTACCGGTGTTATTGGCAGGAAGCTAGATACAAAATGGATATCCTCAAATCTTGAGGCTGTCATTACTTCGCTAAAAGCAGATCATGAAGGCAGCCGTGCAGCAGCAAAATCTATTATGACCACTGATACAACTATGAAAGAGATAGCCATTGAGCTTGACAGTGGTATTCGGATCGCAGCTATTGCCAAAGGTGCTGGTATGATAGAGCCAAATATGGGCACAATGCTTTGTTTTGCGTATACGGATGCACAAGTGCCTTCTGATCTATTGCATGAGTGTCTCACCAGGGCAGTGAACAAGAGCTTTAATATGGTAGTAGTAGATGGTGACACCAGCACCAATGACATGGTTATTTTAACAGCAACAGGTAAATCTGGTATTCAGCCTGTGATATCAGAGTTCCAGCAGGGGCTCGACCATGTGCTTATAGAACTTGGTAAAATGATAGCTGCTGATGGTGAGGGTGCTACAAGGCTCATAGAAGCAAAGGTAACCGGGGCTTTATCTGATGAGGATGCTCGCCTGGCCGCAAAAGCTATTGTACGCTCACCACTTGTGAAGTCTGCAGTCTTTGGTAAAGATCCTAATTGGGGACGTGTGACAGCAGCAGTTGGATATTCCGGTGCTGAAGTAGACCAGCATAAGTTATCGCTTGCTTTTTCAGATGGTAAGAATACGATACAGCTCGTCAGCAAAGGTAAGATCTTGGGCGCAAATGATGATGCTCTTTCATTGCTTGGGAAAATAATGGGAGAATCAAAAGTAGACATCATCGTTGATCTTGGATTGGGAAAAAATAGTGCCACAACCTGGGGTTGTGATCTTACTTATGACTATGTGCGCATAAATGCTGAGTATACAACCTAACTTCAGCATTCTTTTTTAAATAAGGGGGCTAAGGAATGGATATTGAAGAATGGGAGAAATGTTATTCTATGGCTTTTTCCAGTATCAGTGATATACTGGACAACATAAATGGTGTTTTCGTTGCATATAACAGCAATGTTGATGCTATCAAGCATGTAAGTGAAAAAGATATTCACAAGCTCATTTCCATAGTAGGGGCAAAAGCAGTTCAGCGGAGAGTTGCAGAATATCCGCGAGAGATACAGAACCCCGTGGATCTGGTGGCAAGACTTATGATTGCCATGAGGGATGGTAAAGCCGCCGAAGTGCCTACATATACCACTGATATTCACCAGTGGCTCATGGATAATTTGGTATTTGATAAAGCCCGCATGGGTGGCCAGGCTGGTATCATTTCTAATCTTTTAGCCAACATTGGGCTTAATAATGTCATAACATATGTCCCATGGTTATCCCGGGAACAAGCTGAATATTTTGTAGATGCTCCTAATCTCAAATATCCAGTTATAGAGGATGGAGTTCTCATGTTAAAGCACCCAACTGAGGCTTATGACATAAACCAGCGTCCCAAGGTAAATTGGATATTGGAATTCTCAAAAGGAATGAAGGTTGAATGTGCTGAAGAGAAGTTCGAAGTTCCCAGGGATAATCGGCTGATCATTTCTTCGAGACCTTCCTGGATTCGCATAGACATGAGCGAGCAGTTATATGACCAGATCCCACACATGAATGGAATAATTGATGGCGCTATCCTTGCTGGCTATCAAATGATCAAAGAGGAATATGAGGATGGTGCGACTTACCGTGATTATGTGGATAAGGCTGTGAAGGTTATCAAAAGGCTAAAAGAAGGTAATCCGGACATGCGTATACATGTGGAGTTCACTTCTATCCAGAACAAGGTCATTAGAAAAACGATCCTTAAGGATATTGTATACCAGCATGTTTCTTCTTTAGGATTGGATACTGTAGAGGTAGCTAATGCACTTAATGTGCTTGGTCATGAAGAGCTGGCATACGCTGTTATCAGTAAAGGTGAGAATAGCATCTCTGCATTATATGAGGGTGCTGTTAAGTTATTATGCGAACTTAAACTTGAAAGGGTCCATATACACTCGCTTGGATTCTACATATGTGTAGCTTCCAGGGATTTCCCTCTTACAGTGGAAGAACACAGGGATGCTTTGCTATTCTCGTCGACCCTTGCAGCAGCACAGGCGTTGCATGGCGGCATCGGCAGTCTCAAGGAAGCTGAATCCGGTCTTAGTGTTCCAATATATGAACAAGGTCATGATGATCTCGAGAAACTGGAAAAATATCTAGTAAGAAGGGATGTATGTACAGGAACAGAATTCGAGGATGGATGTATCTGCGCACTTAATCACGACCTTATTGTCATCCCGACAAAAGTGGTACCAGACCCGGTGGCTACAGTGGGAATAGGTGATACTATATCAGCAGGTGCTTTTGTGGCTATCCTTGCTATGCTCAGGAAAAAGCAGGAATCTAACTGACAGGAGTTCGGGATGAAGATACTCTGTGCATATAATGCCAACATTGATGCTTTGTATTCTATTACAGGGCCAGAAATAGCAGCTATGATCACTTGTGAGGATGCATCAGAGGTGATGGAAAAAATAAACACTTCTCCCGGTGTCATAAATTCTATGTCTGATTTCCTTGCAGGCCTTCTCCTTTGCATGAAAGAGGGCACAGGTGCAGAGTGGCTCATCCACGAACCTGAAGTATTCAAAAGCCTAAAAGATCAGTTTCTCTACAGGTCTAAACTGAGAATGGGGGGCAATATGGGGATAATGGCAAATGTGCTCTCTGAAATGGGTGCAGAGCTAGTAATCCCCAATGTTGTGAAACCTACAGAGAGACAGCTATCTTTTTTTTCCAAAAAGGCAATTCATATTCCTGGATCTGATTCTTGTTCTAAGGAAGCAAGTTGTGAATCTGACGAACCCATACATTTCGTGTTCGATTTTAAAAAAGGAGAGCATGTTGAATGCGGAGATATCGGTTTCACAGTTCCAAGGGAGAACCGCTTCATAGCTACCTATGATATTATGAACATCTCTCTTTTTGTTAATCCATCTTTTGAGGAATATGCCATCAGGCATGTAGCCGAGATGGATGGTTTGTTGCTCTCAGGCTTTCACATGATGATTGAGACTTATCCCGATGGTTCTACTTTCATGGACAAGCTTGACAAAGTTCTGGAACAACTGGAAAAGTGGTGCTCCATAAATAATGATCTGTCGATACACCTTGAATTTGGCCACTTTACTAATAAGAATATGGCTTTGCATGTGTTTTCCTCCCTATCTTCTATTGTAGGTTCTATAGGCATGAATGAAGATGAGCTTGCAATGTTAACTTCTATGCATGAAGTGAACGCAGCCAAAATATTGCAGATGGATGTTTTTTCCATAATAAAGGCTGCAAAGCGGAGTCTATTGTTCACTGATCTTCGGAAAATGATTGTTCACACACGAGAATATGTTTTAAGCATATCCCGGCAGGCAGAGCTTGATGTGGAATCACAGATTAAGGCTATGAATTTTGGTGTAACATGTGCTGGAATTTTTGCATCGACTGGCCAGCTTCATGATCGGAATAAATTAGATTTAATATCTTCAAATCTAAAAGAAAGCGAGTTTGGACGTGCTCAGACAGAGCGATTCATTGATGCAACATCAGCTGTCCGTTTTGGTCGTGGCGCTGCTGGCATATATGATGGTTATCAGGTATGTATCATGCCCACGCTGCTAAGTGATAATCCCATCTCCACAGTGGGTCTTGGAGATACTGTAACAGCTTCAATGTTCCTAAGGGAGCTGGAACTGCGGCAAAAGTGAGGTAAATATATGTACACTCTGTACTGTGACGATTTCAACCTGGACTATACGCTAGATTGCGGCCAGGTTTTCAGATGGGATAAGATTGGTGATGTATGGACCGGTGTTGTGCAGGGGGATGTGGTGCGTGCCTGGCAGGATTTACAAACAGGTGTCGTACAGATTGATTCCAAACTGCCGGAGGATTTTTTCCGTAATTATTTCCGGTTTGACGATGACCTTGGAAGTATACTGGAAGCTGTGAATAAGGATAAATATATGGATGAGGCAATTCGTGGTTACAGAGGGATGCGCCTTATCCGACAGGATCCATGGGAATGCTTAATATCATATATTCTTGCCACAGCCTGGAGCATTCCAAACATAAAGAATGGTATTTCCAAAATATCTCACATTTTTGGTGAGGAAATTGCTGAGGGTTATTACAGTTTTCCAAAACCCGGTGCTTTAGCAATAGCGTGTGATTCTGACCTGTGTGACTGCAGGCTGGGTTTCAGGACTAATCGTATACGTAAGGCAGCAGCACAGGTAGTTGACGGTGACATCAACCTTGATGAGATTTTTGAGCTTGATTATGAAGCCGCCAAAAAGAAGCTCATGGTACTGGATGGAATAGGTGAAAAAGTGGCAGATTGTATACTTCTCTTCGCCTTCGAGAAAATGGAAGCTTTTCCAGTGGATACACATGTCGAAAAAGTAATTAGGACCTATTACGGGAATCATGAGTTCTTCAACAATGGCATGACAAAAACTAAAATAGGAACGTGGGGACGGCTATATTTCGGAAAATACTGTGGCTATGCACAGCAGTATTTATTTTATCAGAAACGGCTTGAAGGTTTGAAGTGATCTAGGTGATAAAAAGAGCTGCTGTAGGGGAGAGCAGCAGGGATCAATTTCGAAGGTTCAAGTTATACAGCCTCAGATGTAAATCCCCTGTACAGCGTACAGGGGTTAATGGCTCTATCTTATCTTCTTCTCAGGTATCTATATCCGAATGCAGAAATTCCCATCACAAGAACAGCCAAGCCGAACCCAAATCCTGGGGTCTTTTCTGGCTGTGTTTTGTTCATGCTATCATTTTCTAAGGCGGAGGATGTTTTTCCCATCTCATTATTTGCAGAGGCAGCAAGTGCTTTTTCTGCAGTGATAGCAAAAGGTGAAAAGCCCGGTGTTGTGGCTTTGAATACTACAAAGTCTTCAGTTATATTTTCTGTAGTGATCGGCAATATCTCCCATGAAGCTCCATTGTATCTCTGGAGCTTTACATCTTCAGGGTCAATATCCATGCCTTCCATCCATGAGCTGTTGACCTTGAATTTTACACTTGCATCTTTTATGTTAGTTGGAGTGGCAAATCCAGCCTTGCCTACCCATATATTGACATATTTGTAGATCGCTCCTTCAGGTGTGCTGTTCACCAGTTTTGATCGGCTGTTCAACACTTCTATAGTCGATGTGATCTCTCCCGAATTCTTAAGGGAATAGAAGCTGATCGATTGTATGGGATTACCCCCCCTTGAGAACTCATAGGTGACATTAGTCTCTATTTTAAGATATTGTGTATCAACATCTTTCATTGCTACATTTGCAAAGTCTTCGGCACTTCCCGCACCGCCGCCTCCACCTCCTCCGCTGCTACTACTCTTTTTACTAGTGCTGCTTCCGCCACCGCCTCCGCCACCACTACTGGAAGACTTGGTTTTCAGGCTAACGTTGACCGCTTTCCCTTCCAAATCATCTATATTGTACGGGATAAGACTATAGTTATAAGTGGTATCACTGGCCAGATTACTGTCCAAATAAGAAGTTGATCCGGTCACGTTTCCAATGATAATGTTATTCCTGTAGATATCAACAACAGTTATATCGGGGGAGTTTATCCATGTTAGTGTTATGGAAATCGAAGTGATATCCTTTCCAGAGAGTTCGGAAATGGTCAGTGGTGCGGTTGTTGTTGCTGAATCATTCGTACATAATGGATTTATGTTCCCCGAAGTGTCTCCGATTTTGGTACTTATGGTATGTAATGTTCCTTCAGCCAACTCGGTTGCATTATAGAATTCTTCAGATGTATTTGCGACAAATACACCGTCAAAGTATACCATTACATGTTCAAAATCCATATCTATAGGTTTTGTCCATGTCCAGTTGATCCAGCTTGAACCGATTCCTGTTTCTTGCAGGTTTGTTACAGATAAAGGCGGGGTGATATCCGGTCCTGGTGTCACTTGAAGGATGCCAAGTCCATTAAAAGTGTCAGCAACATATGCATAACTGTCTACTACAGCAACATCAGTTACCCAATTCTCTGCAGTATTATAACTGCCAGCCAGTACCGGCAAGGAAGGATTAGTAATATCCAGTATCACAAGACCATTGTAACGGTCAGCTATGTATGCATAATTCTCGGATACGGCAGTAGAGTAAGCATAGCCAGAAGTGTTATAATTTCCAATAAGTTTTGGAGATACAGGATCACTGATATCCAGGATTATAAGTCCATCATCGCCATCAGCTACATAGGCATATCTATCAGAGACCGTAACATCCTCTGCCTTACCAACAGTGTCATAGCTTCCAACAAGTTTAGGTAATATTGGGTCAGTAATGTTCACTATTACGAGACCATTGACACTGTCGGCAACATATGCATAGTTGCCTTCTATGGTCAGTCCTTCAGCAAAGCCAGCGGTGTCATAAATGCCTGCAGGCATTGGTAATATTGGGTCCGTTATATTGAGTATTACAAGTCCATTATAATTGTCTGCAAGGCATACATAATTGTCTTTTACAGCAACATCAGATGTCAAAGCAGTTGCATTATAATTACTTATTAGCTTTGGAGATGTTGGGTCTGTGACATTCAATATAGTAAGACCATCTCTATAGTTAGCTACATAAGCGTAATTATCTGCCACCTCGATATCATATATTGGATCCTCTGTCTCATAACTGCCTATAAGGATCGGTGAAGCGAGGTCAGTAATGTCTACTATAATGAATGTTTCATTATCGGCAGCATAAACATAATCACCTGTTACAGCCACATTAAATATTTCTCCCTCTAAGCGGCTGGCAAGTTCCACAGTAGAGCCATTGGCTGGTGAAGTTATTGCCGAGTCATTGGTCCAGGTCTCATTAATATTTCCAGAAATGTCCACTGTTTTGGTACTTATGGTATGTTCCATTCCTATGGTCAACCCGGTTGAGTTGTAGAACTCTTCAGTTGTGTTTGTGACAAATAAACCATCAATATACACCATTACATGTTTGAAGTCTACATCCGTTGGATTCGTCCATGTCCATCTTATCCAGCTTGGGCTGATTCCAGTTTCTTGAAGATCTGTTACAGATGCAGGTGGCTTTATGTCACCAATTACATTTATGAAATATTTGGACGCATTGGCTATTCCATAACCAGAGATATAATCAAATCCAATGCCGTATGTGTCGATATCGTCAGTGGCATCAGAGAGCAATATGTTGCGTACTTCTACAGCTGTCATTGACGGATTGCTACTCCATATTTGTGCAGCCACTGCCGCTACATGTGGAGCTGCAGCGCTGGTTCCAGGGAAGTACCAGCTATTGTTATATAATTCACCAAATTCTCCAGCTCCGCTGATGTTAACTTCGTCCACTCCGCATATATCCGGTTTCTGTCTCTGGGATGCTACAGGATACGCAATTGTCACTGGTCCCTCTGAAGAGAAGTATTTAACATCATCATGATTCTCATCAAAGGAAGATATTGCAGCAACAGCAATAACAGGTGGAACGGCAGGATGTCCGAATATAGAATCCTCTGTCACAAGATTTGTCTTATCAAGTATAGCATCGGTTGAATTGAAAAAGAACAGCTCTAAAGTCCTTGTTGCTGCCAGGCCATCATAGTTCTCTATTAGGATGTAGTATTCTTGTTCCGGACCTGGGTTTGTGAATTTCATGTACTCAAAGGGATTATTATGACCAGAAGTACCATTCTGCGGGTCTGTTGAATCCATAACAACAATGTCATTTTCATCTGTCAGATAAAGGTCATAGTCGTTTGAAGAAGATGTAAATGGATCATCCCATTGAAGATAGACTTCAATTTCACTCCCGGGTTTCATTAGCAATGTGAAATACTTGTCATGCAAATTGTTTCCATTATTGACATATGTTCCCTGGTAATGTCTAGCCGCATGATTACCGGCTGAAGATACAAATAGTATATTAGTGCTGTTAACTAAATTTGCCATGTGGGCTGCTACATTTTCATTATCTCCATCTTCAAAATATGGTTCAGTAAACCATGAGATATCATCTACTATAATATTGCAGCCCGCTGCTGCCAGATTATCCATGGCTTTGTTGAATGCTATTGTGTTTGCGCCACAGTCATGGAAATAAAGCTTTGCACCGGGTACCATATCATTTATTATCTCCAGCATAGCAGTACCCTCATCACCTCCATAACTGTTACTTAGTACAGTAACATCAGCAGGCAGATCACTGGATGCCTGGGAATCAGCAAGATGATCTACACCATCTGAAATCACTCCTATCTTGATTCCAGTTCCATCTTGACCATAATCGGCTCTTACACTGGCAGTTCCATGGATGTCATCTCCCTGGGTGCTCACAGACCCAACATTTATAACAGGAGGTAGTGCAGTCCGAATCTTCCTTACTTCTTCTATGGATGCTAGTTCTTCGAGCCTGTTAACACTTATCCATACCACTGAGAGTGAATTTTCGCCATCATAGTCTATGATTTCATATACAAAAGGCTTAATTGCTTCAATACTGGTGCCCTTTTTTAGATATACGTATACATATACAAGGTCTTCACCCAACCCAGTTGCTGCATTTGCTGGAATAAAATATGGTGATTGAAGACTATCTGAATTGGTGACAGGAGATTCTGTTGTTTTAATAAGATTAAGTAGATCTGAACTTATTTTCAGCTGTGATTCTGTTATGTTGTACTTATCGGCCTGATCACCAAGCTGGAGAATAGGGTCATCAGAGGATGATCCTGGTGACCCTGAAGCCATAACAACAGTTACATAAAATATTGTTAATACAATACCAATTATCCTGATATCATTTATTCTTCCCAACACTACTCCCCCCATTTCAGCTTTATTTTAGCCAATCGAAAACTTATTTCTTTAATATCATTCTTATTTAGTTCTCCATTTAAATACTATTGTAGCAAAAAGGATTATTCCTATCAGTTTTATCCAGCTTCCATCTGCAAGATAATTACTTTTTTCAGCATCAGTAGTGTCACTTGTGTTTTCTTCAGTTGTGTTTGAACCGTTGTTCACAACAGGAGCCGTTACGGTTCTTATGTTCTTTACTTCTTTCAGAGAGGCAAGCTCTTCCAGCTTATTTACATTTACCCAGGCAACAGCTACTGAATTATCTTCGTCCCTATCGGTTATTTCTTTTACTATAGGTTCTATAACGTTAGTGCTATTGCCTTTGTAAAGATATACATATACATACACAAGGTCTTCACTATCAGAATTTGTAACAGCTTCAGTAGTTGAACCCGACTTTGTTTCTTTTACAAGGTCAAGCAGGTCTGTGCTTAACTTACTTTCAGTCTCTTTCATATTAGACTTGTTTACTTGATCCGTAATCTGGTAATTTGCTTCATTTTCAAGTGTCACATTTGTATCTTCTGCTGCAGCTGATGCAGCACAAAAAACAAAAGATGATATAACCAGAAGCATAAACACAATACATATCCTGTGGATCAGATTCTTTTTTCTTGCCGTAGTAATTCCTCCTTGTTCAAGGTATATTTTCCAATCTTTTTTCTTTCTAAGCTCTATTAACTACAAGTATGGTACTCGACTATATCTTTTTTGATAATACATCATTTGGTTGCAGTAACAGCCAAGCCTTCCGAATGAAATAACTAAAAATACATAAGAATGGTGAAAATAAAATTGATATTGAGAGATTGTAGTAACTTTATTTCTCTCAATATTCTAAACCCCTGTATATTCATTACAGGGCCAAAATAGATCAGTTTTGCTTCCTCTTCAGATAACCAAGAGCAACCACTCCTATGATAAGGATGGTCATGCTGAATCCAAATCCTGGTGTCTTTTCCGGTTGTGTTTCTGTAGCAACATCCGTCTGAGCAGGAGTTGTCTCTGTTTCATCAGTTACAGAAGGGGCAATCTCCCTTTCTGCAGTTATGGAGAACTGCGAAAATCCGGGGGTCTGAGCTTCGAATACTGTATAGCTTGTAGTATTGCTTTCCAAAGTAGTCGGCAATACCTGCCATTCTGTGCCATCATACCTCTGCAATTTCACATTTTCAGGGCTTATTCCCATTTCCTCGATCCAGGAGTTTTCAACTTTGAACTTTACCGTGGCATCTTTTATGTTATCTGCACTGGCAAAACCAGCCTTGCCAACCCAGATATTAACATACTTGTATAGTAGTCCTTCTGGTGTGGTATTTACACTCTTTGACCGGTTGTTCAATGTCTCGACAGTGGCTGTTATATCTCCTGAGTTCTTGAGAGAATAGAAGCTAACCGACTGTATGGGATTGCCTTCTTTTGAAAACTCATAGGTTACATTGGCATTTATGCTCAAGTATTCGCTATCTGCATCTTTTACTGCTATGTTTGAGAAGTCTTCTGTACTGGCAGCGCCACCACTTCCACCACCACTGCTACTACTCTTACTTGCAGAACTTCCTCCGCTGCTGCTACCGCCGCTACCACTATTACTGCTGCTTGATGATCCTGTATTCAGAACCACGCTCACTGCTTTTCCTGCTACTCCACCCTTGCTGTATGGAACCAGAGTATAATTGTAGGAGGTTGAGCTTGCCAGGTTAGCATCAGTATATGATGTGGATCCGCTGACGTTGCCAATATTGATGTTATTTCTGTATATTGTAACAGTTGACACATCAAGGGAATTTGTCCATGTCAATGTAATAGAGCTGGAACTAATGTTTTTGCCTACAAGTCCAGAGATCGCTGGCAGTGCTGTAGATGTCGTGCCTGTTGATGCGGTAGTTCTTGCTGAGTCGTTTACCCATTCAGAATTAATATTTCCGGACATATCCACAGTTTTTACACTTAAGGTATGTGTGGTTCCTTCAGCAAGCCCTGTTAAGTTATAGTTGCCATTACTTGAATTTCCAACAAATTGATTGTCAGCATAGACTATCACATGGCTGAAGTCTGCATCAGAGGGTTTTGTCCACGTCCAGTTTATCCAGCTTGAACCAACATTTTCTTCCTTCAGATCGGCAACATTTTCTGGTGCCGTTGTGTCTATCGGAAGTAAGGTCTGTGCTGAATCATTTACCCAGGTATTATTGATACCTTCTGAAGTAAACACGGTTTTAGTACTTATGGTATGTGTGGTTCCTTCAGACAGTCCTGTTAAGTTGTAATAATCCTCAGATGTATTCACAACAAAGTTCCCATCGATATACACAATTACGTGGCTGAAGTCCGTACTGGCTGGATTTGTCCATGTCCAGTTGATCCACTGTGTGCTAACTCCGGTTTCTTTGAGATTTGTTATCGATGTTGTTAGTGCTGTTTCATGTGATTCTTCGATATGAAGTATTGTAAGTCCCTTTTCGCCATCAGCCACATATATATAATCTCCTTTTACAGCAATAGAATTGGCAACAATGTTGTAGGTTCCTGCAAGTGAGGGAGCAGCGGGATTGGTTATGTTCAAAATTACCAGACCAGTATCACTGGTTACATAGGCGTAATCTCCAGAGATCACAACGTCAGAAGCACTGGATTCATCATAAGTGCCAGCTAACTCTGGAGATGATGGATCACTTACATCTAGAATAACAAGACCATTATCACCGTTAGCCACATAGGCATAATTGCCTGAGATGGCAATATTCCCATCAACATCATAACTACCTTCTATCTGGGGTGATGAGGGGTTCGTAGCATTTAGAATTACAAATCCATCTCCTTCAGCATTGATATAAGCATAATTTCCTTCTGCAGCAATGTCTAATGCCGGAATGGATATAGATCCTACAATGCTGGGTGCTGAAGGATTGCTCATATTCACATTCACTATCTCAAGAACATCATAGTTCGCTATGTAAGCATAATTGTCCGCAACAGCGGTACTAAAGCTTTCTGGATCAAAACTCCATAATCCAGTCATAGCAGGAGAAGATGGATTACTAATATCTACAATATGCAGAGCATTTATATTACAGAACCAATGAGTGCCAAGGTAGGCATAATTGCCTGCAACTTCTACCTTGTATGCATCATCTGAACTGTCGTAGCTTCCTGTAAAAATTGGTGAGCTCTGATCACTGATATCTGCAATTACAAGACCATTACCACTTTCAGCTAGATATGCATAGTTACCTGATACAGCAACATCCGATACACTACCGGCATTGTCATATTTATCTGCAAGTTCAGGATAACTCGGGTTACTTACATCAACTTTCATGAAGCCGCCGTAATCATCGGCTATGTAAGCATAATTGCCTGATACTGCAATGCTGTTCATTGACTCTTTATCATCACCGAAATAAATACTCTTGTAGACTGGTGCTGTGGCATTGCTTATATCTACGATCTCAAGCATATCGTGGTATTCATCTGCTAAATATACGGTAGTGAGCAGGTATGCATGTTCACCTGATATAGCAATTTCTTCTATTGTTCCAGAATCTGACATATATTGGCTTAGAAGAGTTGGTGAAGAGGGATCAGTTATATCCTCTATAGTGAAGTACCCATCATTTATCGTATACGCATAGTTTCCTGATGTAACAACATCAGAAGTACTTCCACTAATAGTGCTCTCTACTTTTGGGGCTGAGGGATCTGTGACATTTAGTACAATAAGACCCTCTGACGCATCGGCGATATATGCATAGTTGCCCTCTACATCAACAATACTCCTATAGCCATAGGTATCATAGCTACCTACAATGGTTGGAGATGCAGAATCAGTTACATCAATGATTTCCAGGGTGTTGTGGTAGTCGTCATCTAAATATATTCTGCTAACGACATAGGCGTAATTACCTGAAATTACTACTTCTTGTGCAGAGCCATCAGTGTCCAATGTGTTCTGGAGCTGTGGTGATGAGGGATTGCTGACGTCTATTATCACAAGACCATCATCATTTGCAACATATGCATAATTCCCTGCGACAGCAACACTTCTCACTACTGATGAAGTAATTATCCTTCCTTTTTCGGTTGATTCATCATCAGTGATATCCATTATTACAAGGTCCTGTCCCTGTCCGAGATATGCATAATTTCCGACTACTTCAATGTCGTATGCATTTCCTCCAAAGTGGCTAACATACTCTACATTCAAGGGATCGGCAGCCCCAATCCCTATTGTCATTATCGTAAACAATACGAGTCCAAAACAAAATAATTTGTTAGATTTAATTTGCATTTATATCACCCACTCTATATTTTAGAGCGGATTTTGAGATATTTTGTCAGTGAGTAATAGAATGGCCAACTATTTAAACTTAGTCAATAAATATAACCAAAAGCAATATAAATTTTTCAATATGCGTTTTTAATTCGAATTAAGTGTCGTATGACAGCATTTTATGATATTTATATAACTCTGGCACACTTATCTCCTTTCCATCATATGGGTCATGAATATACTTGTAGAGGGATTACCTCTTATATCTTGCCTCTAATACTCACATCTGTCCGCAACTATAGTGGCGATTGTTCCTTGTTAGTTGCGCATTTATTGTGGCTATCAAAACGGGGCAATAAGGTTAGGTAATATATAAACATGCGTAATAATATTTAGATCAATATATTATGCAAGTATGTGTGATCTCATTCAAAAAACACTATAAACTGGCAATTCAATCCTCAAAGGCAAAAATAATGTAATAACAATTTTTGGGATTAAAATAAGATTAAAAGAAGGTTAGTTACAAAATTCAAGTTTGTAACTGAAGCCTATCTCTTTTTCATTTCACATTAACTGCAACTAAAGATAATCCCATATCTTTTTCAGCCTGCAAAAGGACTTTCATTTCTTCTTCAGTGAGGTTTGCATATTCAACCTCTATATCCGAAAAAGCTAGAAGTGTCACACCCATTTTCTCTTCCAGTGCTTTTATTGCCTTCATTTGTTTATCCTTAAGTGAAGAAAATGCCCATAGCATAACTTTTACCTCCTATTATAAGGCATTCTGCTATTCAATATTAAAGTGATGGTAACGTGCAAGATTCTGAAATTTGGAATATAATCCTTTGCTAAGAAAAATCTTTCATCTCTTAGGCCAAATACTCAAAAACAATTTAAAACTTATATCTTCAATGCAAAGTATCTCATTACCTACAAGGATTTCAAATCCCTTCTTTACTGCAGAACTAACCTGTTTGCCCATGGAGCATGAAGTCAGTCTATCTTTCAAAATTGAACGAGCTTCAGGATATTTTCTGTATACTTCTGCCACATAGGTACCATTTTCAATATAGAACGTAAAAACATCTTCTGCATTCTCATATTTGTCTTTGAAGCTCTCAGCATGTTTATGGACCCATACGGGAGGCCCTCTATGCTTGCGCAAGGCCGGGAGTGTGGAAGCCATAAGCTCCAGTACTATTACTGTTTCTTGTCCTGACCATGATCCTTTATTAAGAACCTTAAATTCATGCTCTTCCAGTAATGCAGCAACTGCAAGCTCCATCTTATACAGTTGTGGATATAACACGTCCTCTACAACATCAGGTGTTTTGAACGAGATAGCAATGAAATCGGTTCCGCGTGCCTTAAATCTTTCCAGTAATTCTGTGTCAGTCAGTGGTACTTTGGGTTTAGAGAAAAAGAAATCCCCTGTAGGGGAATGTACAAATTTTCTGCACGAATCAATGAACATGCAGAACTTGTCTAGCGAAAGAGCAGCAGCAACATTGCGTTTAGGGTCAGTGGGGTCTACTACAACAAGTGGCTCAGCATGTTGTATATTCCCATGAGAGTTTAGGTCTATATATGTTCCAGGCTGCCATTCGCAAGCTGAAGTGATAGCATTATCAAAAGAACCATATTTAATCACAAGTAGTTCTGTAAGATATCCTGAAAAACCTTGAGTTCTCAGTTCAGAACCATACACGCCTATTCCTTTCATGAACTGTTTCAGCATCAATACTTCTGTCTCAAGTCCATGTATATTCTTTTTTACAAATTCATTATGGAAAGGTGTTCTATCAACTGCGGATCTGATACATGCGGCTGAGTCAACCCTGAAACAGGGGACGATATCCACATCGAATCCTCTGTATCTCATATTTACGTAAGGGTGCTCTGCATAGCGCTCTTCAAAACTCTCAGATTCTTCAGCTATCTTTCTAGCAATAGCCAGTCCTTTTTTTTCAAGTTCTTCACGGCTGGCATCTTCTGGAAACATAATAAAAATGTCCAGGTCATGTGTACCTGATATCCAGGTATTTCTGGCAGCTGAACCCACAAGGTTTGCGGATATATCTTTCAAATCCATTGAAAAGGCTATGAGCTCTACCTTTTTTACAAGCAGTTCTGCTATCTCTTTGAGGTAAGCTCTTTCTTCGGGTTTTGGGCTTATCCTTTCAAGAACGGCTTCTTTTAATTCTTTTAGCATATCGTTTTCCATAAAAGCCACTTTGTATCCTATGGAGCTGCCTATATTCTCTTTATGCAATCAAAATGGTTTAAAAACAGTGTTTAGACCAATCCTATATTCTCTTTTTTGATCACATGGTTGTAATTCTTATACCCAAGGATATCGGCTATCTGGTTAGTCTGCTGACCCTTGATCTTTGATAGCTCGCTTGATGAGTAATCGGTAATGCCTTTTGCAAAGACTTCTCCATTGGATTTTATTTCGATGATGTCCCCTCTTCTAAAATCGCCGTTGACATTGGTTATTCCGGAAGGCAAGAGACTCATGCTGTTTTTAATAGCTTCTTTTGCGCCTTCATCAACTTCCACAGAACCACAGGCTTTTGATAACAATATCCAGCGTATCCGGTTCTTTGGAAACTCTTTGTTCGCCAAAAACAGTGTGCCCAATTCTTCTCCATTCAACAATCTGAGAAGTACATCCTTTTCTTTGCTGCTGGCTATTATTGTATGACAACCAGCAAGACTGCATATCTTTGCAGCTGTTATTTTGGTTCTCATTCCACCCACACCTTTAAGGCTTGTAGGCTTTCCTCCATAGCTTTCTACCCGGGGTGTTATCTCTTCTATGAGATGAAGTAACTTGGCACCATGGTTAGTATGTGGGTTCTTATCATAGAGTCCATCAATATCGGAAAGTATTATTAACATGTCAGCTTCTGTCTTGCTGGCAACCATAGCAGAGAGCTTGTCGTTGTCGCCAAAAGTAGCTTCAATTTCATGCACGCATATGGGATCATTCTCATTGATTATAGGAATAACACCATAGCTAAGAAGCGTGTGCATGCTGTTCCTGAGGTTCAGGTATGTGAGACGGTTAGAAAAAGACTCATATGTGAGGAGCAGTTGGGCGACCTTAAGTCCATATTTATTGAACGCTTTACTCCATTCTTGCATGAGCACACTCTGGCCAACTGCAGCAGCAGCTTGTCTTACGGGAATTTCTCTTGGCCTTGAATCGAGATCCAGGACATCTACTCCCAGTCCAATAGAGCCTGAGCTTACAATTACTGCTTTCTTGCCAGTATTATGCAGTGTAGAAACCTGTGAAGCTATGGAGTCCAAAAAAGTAGGGCTGAGTTTACCTTCATCCTGATTTATGGATGTGGTACCTATTTTCACGACTATCTTGTTTATATCGCCTAAAAGCTCTTTTCTAGTGCTCAAGAACATTGCCTCTGCCTTATTTTACTTATCTTGTATCACATCTGAAAGCAGTTTGTCAAGCTTCTTGTGTGTGAAGTTCTTTGCTGATGGCCCTACATAATCTGCAACTTTGTCGCCTTTTCCTATGAGCACATATTTGTATATCATAAGCCCTTCCATGCCCACAGGTCCTCTGGCATGGATCTTGTTAGTGCTTATGCCCACTTCAGCTCCTTTTCCATATCTGAAACCATCTGCAAACCTTGTAGATGCGTTGATCATGACGCTTGATGAATCAACTAATTCTGCAAACTTTCTCCTCTTCTTTTGATTTTCAGTAACTATAGCGTCAGTGTGATGTGAACCGTATGTATTGATATGTTCAATGGCCTCGTCTATGGAATTCACAATTTTTATGGACAAAACTAAGTCATTGTATTCTGTAGTCCAATCTTCTTCCACAGCATGTACCAGCTTCTTAATGAAGTCTATGTGTTCCAATATGGCAAAGGATGCTTTATCGCAGCGTAGCTCGACGCTTGCACCATCAAGCATTTGAGCCATTTTTGGCAGGAATTTCTCTGCGATTTTTTCATGCACAAGTAATGTTTCCATTGCATTGCAGACTGCAGCGTATTGAACTTTTGAATCAAAACAGATCGTGTAGGCTTTTGCAAGATCTGCTTCATCATCGACGTACACATGACAAATGCCATCTGCATGACCTAATACTGATATCTTTGTATTATCCTGGATGAATTTCACAAAAGCATTGGATCCCCTTGGAATAAGCAGGTCAATATAGTCATCCATTGCAAGAATATCCATTACTTCTTCCCTTGTCTCCATGAGCTGGAATGCTCCCTTTGGCATCCCTTCAACATTCTCTATGGCTTCTACTAAAATGTTGAATATGGCTTTGTTTGAGTTAAGCGCCTCGCTTCCACCTTTGAATATAGTGGAATTACCGCTTTTTAGACTAAGTGCCATGATCTGGGGAACAACATCCGGTCTGGCTTCAAATATCACGCCTATCAATCCTATTGGGCAGCTTACTTGATATAACTCTAAACCATTATCCAGCTCCAGAGCGCTCATTGTTTTTCCAACGGGGTCTTCGAGCTTTATTACATCTCTGATGCCAGCTATCATTCCGTCTATCTTACTGTTGTTGACCTTAAGCCTGTCTACCATTGCCTGGGACAGTTCACCCTTTCTTTGGGCTTTCTCAGCAGCTTCCAGGTCCCTTTTATTAGCTGAAAGTACGATTTGCCTGTTTGCATCCAGTGCTTTTGCCATTTCTTCAAGTGCATGGTTCTTTAGATCAGTACCCACACTTGCAAGTGTAATCGACGCTTTTTTTGCTTTGCTTACCTTTGCTTCTATGTCTGTAACCATAACTCGAACCACCTAAGCTTATTTCCAAAGAGGGGGTGTATCATTATATTTAGACTATAAACTATGTGATATTGCAATTAGTTCTTAAGCCTTATACTTATCGATTATAGGTCTCCATGTAAAAATCTGTATCATATGAATGATCCAATCATTACTCTACTTTTATCCTCAATCTCCACACTTTTAGATATATTTATCAATAATTGTCCTGTTAGAGGTAGCAGGAGATTGACATGAGCACACGTGAATTCATGCTTGGTAATGTTGCAATAGCGCGCGGCATCATCGAAGGAGGTGGCCAGGTGATAGCTGGTTATCCGGGTACACCTTCTTCAGAGGTCATAGACACTCTGGCAGCAATGGAAAAAAGGGATTTCTATGTTGAATGGTCTGTGAACGAAAAGGTGGCTTTTGAAGTAGCTGCTGGAGCTGCTATTGCAGGTGCCAGATCTGTAGTCACCATGAAGCATGTGGGGCTTAATGTAGCTTCGGATCCACTCATGACTCTTTCTTATATGGGAGTCAAAGGTGCAATGATAATTATATCTGCAGATGATCCTTCATGCCATTCTTCGCAGAACGAGCAAGACACCCGGAAATATGCTCAGTTCGCACTGATGCCCTGTTTTGATCCTTCTACTCCTCAGGAAGCAAAGGATATGATTCCGGATGCTTTCAGGCTATCCAATAAATTCCAGGCAGCTGCTATTTTCAGGCCTACTACCCGCATTTCTCATGGGAAGTCCGATGTGGAATTAGGGGAGATAACCTCTGAAAAACCAACGGTAAAGTTCGAAAAGATGCCGGAAAGATGGATCATGATGCCAAAGAATGCAAGAGCAAGGCATCCGTATGTACTGCAGGTATATGAGGACATAAGAAAAGAACTTGATGATTCTCGATGGAATCAGCTTGAACTTAAGGCCGGGTCAAAGCTTGCTATAATTTCTTCAGGGGTAGCTTCGGTCTATGCCAGAGAGGCTATGAAAAGATGTGGACTTGATGCCTCTTTCCTGAAAATATGTGCATATCCTGTTCCTGAGAGTAAGGTTACCAGCATATTGGAACATGCAGACAAAGTGCTTGTAATAGAAGAACTTGAACCCGTTGTAGAGGATGAAGTACGCATTATGGCACAGAAGCATGGTATCAATGTGGAGATACTGGGGAAATCAGAGGGGCTTGTTCCCAGGCATGGAGAACTTAATGTTGATATCTGTATGGATGCTATCTCTAATGCGTTCGGACTTCCTGCTGTTTCGCAAGCAGCCACAAATCTGGATATGGAACTTCCTTTGCGTCCTCCGGTGTTGTGTCCGGGGTGCTCTCATAGAGCTGCTTTCTATGTTATGAAGAAGGTTTTTGGTAAGGATGGCATTTATCCCAGTGATATTGGTTGCTACACTCTGGGTGTGCAATCGGGTGCTGTAGATACCACTTTATGCATGGGTGCAAGCATAACTATGTCTTCAGGTATCTATCATGCGGGTGAGGATCATCCAGTATGCTGTTCTATTGGTGACTCCACCTTTTTCCATACAGGAATGAATGGACTGCTTAATGCAGTATATAATAAGGCGGATATCACAGTAACTATTATGGACAACCGGATCACTGCAATGACCGGCCATCAGCCGAATCCCGGAATGGGCAGGACAGCGGTTGGGGAGTCCACGGTAGCAGTGTCAATTTCAGAGATATGCCGTGCTCTTGGAGCAAAATTTGTGGAGGAGACTGATCCTTATGATCTGGCATCCACAGAAGATGTGTTCAAGCGTGCCAGGGATTTCAAGGGTACATCTGTTGTGATTACAAGGCAGCCATGCGTAATTGATTTGCGAAGGTCAGGAGTCAAAAAAGCGATGTTCTCTGTAGATACGGAGAAATGTACTGGATGCAAGGCATGTGTAAGGTTCGGATGTCCCGCAACCGAATTTGATACGGAGATTAAGCGTGCGAGGATCAATAATATGTGTACAGGATGTGGTGTATGTGCCCAGCTATGTAAGTTTGGAGCGATCACGGAGGTGAAGAAATGAGTTCTGCAGGAATTTCACTTTTTGATCTGGTAATAGCTGGTGTAGGTGGCCAAGGTACTATCCTTGCTTCAGATATAATTGGCAAAGCTGCTGTAAAGGAAGGGCTTCCGGTGATGGCGGCTGAGACTCATGGTATGGCGCAAAGGGGTGGTTCTGTTGTCAATCACTTAAGGATTGGCTGTGAATTTGGTTCCCTTATTTCTTTGAAAAGTGCCGATGCTTTGCTTGCCCTTGAGCCAAGTGAGGCATTAAGATATATTGAATATCTGTCGGATGATGGTATTGTCATTATTAATACTGAGCCTGTATTGCCTGTTACTGTAACTTCGGGTCTTTCGTCCTATCCTGATGTTGAGAATATTATTGACTATCTTGAACAGAGATTTACTGTAAAGGCTTTTAATGCAGTGGAACTTGCTAAACAGGCTGGCCATGTCCAATCCATGAATACTGTCATGATAGGAGCAATATCTAAATACTTGCCGTTGTCCAAAGATGTGCTGATAGAATGTGTAAGTCAATCGGTACCTAAGAAAACAGTGGATATTAACATTAAGGCTTTTGAACTAGGTCATCTTCAAGCATGACCTTTTTTTACATATTCATATTTTTAATTTAAATTACTATTTTTCCATTTCACTCTCCAATTAAGGTGTAAGGTGAACGATTATATATGTGAAGATACATTTGTTTCGTATACCTTCATTAGTCAGAAGTTCAATACTTCTCTGCGTGGAAGCTAAATTAAGGACTATTGTTCTAATTATCTTTCGCTATCTTTTCTCATGCAAAGGTTTTATATATGTATTTGTCTATCTAAGCGCAACGATAGAGATGGGTATGTAAGGTTTGCCTTGCATATCGCAATGAAATTAACTACGTGTGAAAAAGTCGGATTTAACATGTGATGTTCGGGGCCTCTTCAAGAATGCCCTCCTGCTTGCGGAAACGTCTGCAGGGACATAAGGTGTTTAAATCGTTCTGGAGATGACCACTGTAGGGATGTCTGCTATATTCTCACTTGTAGAGGGCAGTGTACTGCTACTTTGCGGTTGTACAGCAGCTGGCAGCACAATTGCCAATTACACAACTAGTGTGTGTATCCTGATCCCAGTGGCACTTGGACTTTTTGCATGACCCATGCTATCAGCAAGAAAGTTGAACGGCCAAATCTAACAAATATAGATCGGGAGAATAACAATGGCACATGGACACAGACCAAGGCGAGGATCACTCGCGTTCAGTCCTCGCATAAGAGCACAAAGCCCCATACCACGTTACAGGTCATGGCCGGTATCAGAAACTGGAATAAAACTCCAGGATTTCGCTGGTTACAAGGTCGGTATGACTCATGTGGTAATCATCGATGATACCAAGAACAGCCTTACAGAAGGTCTTGAGATTACAGTACCTGTTACAGTGATCGAAACACCAGCTATTAAGGTGGCTGCTATAAGGGCTTACACAAAAGATAACAACGCTGAGCGCGCAATTGCAGAAGCTTGGAGCTTAGAACTTGACGAGAGTCTTGCAAAGACTATAGCAGTTCCAGTAAAACATGATACTAATGCATCTTTAGGGAAGATCGAGCAACTTATGAACAATGGTACAGTTTCTGATATAAGGGTAGTAACTTATACTGTGCCAAAAAGCATTTCAGGTGTTCCTAAGAAGAATGCTGACATAATGGAAACTGGAATAAGCGGTGCAAATGTCAAGGATAAATTTGAGTACGCAAAGTCTATCCTCGGCAAAGAAGTCCGCGTAAGCGATGTTTTCAAAGGTGGCAGTTTAGTGGACGTAGCTGCTATCACAATAGGTAAGGGTACCCAGGGTCCGGTTAAAAGATGGGGTATCATGCTTCAGAAAGGTAAGCATTCCCGTCAGGGAAGCCTAAGGCAAATTGGTACACTTGGTCCTTTCAGGCCTGCACATGTGAGCTGGAGAGTTCCTCAGTTGGGTCAGACTGGTTACCACCAGAGGACTGAATGTAATAAGCGCATCTTCAAAATAGGTACAAATCCTGAGGAGATTAACCCCGTTGGAGGGTTCATAAACTTTGGTCTTGTGAGGAACGATTACGTGCTTATTAAGGGTAGTGTGCCAGGTCCTTCCAAGAGGCTCATCAGGCTACGTGAACCAACCAGAGCGAAAGTATCTGCTATGGGTGAACCCCAGATAGTTCACATAAGCACACAGAGCAAGCAGGGGTGAATTAAATGGCTAAAATCAATGTAATTGGGATTTCTGGTAATCCAAAAGGTGAGATCTCCCTGCCTGAGATTTTCAATGAGTCATACAGGCCGGATCTTATCAAGAGGGCAGTGCTTGCATCTCAAGCTAAGAGATATCAACCCTATGGTCCTCGCTTATATGCAGGTATGGAGACTTCAGCAGTATCCTGGGGTTCAGGACGCGGTGTAGCACAGATACCAAGGATTGTCACAGGTAGCCGTGCAGCCAGAGTTCCTCAGGCAGTTGGTGGAAGAGCAGCACATCCTCCAAAGCCAGAAGCCGACAGGACTGAAAAAGTAAACAAAAAGGAAAGAAGACTCGCTATCCGCTCAGCTGTTTCAGCTACGGGTAATGTGGAACTTGTAAGGGCACGTGGTCACAAGTTTGAGCAGAGCATCCAGCTACCTTTAGTAGCAGAAAATGCATTGCAGGATTTGACCAAGACCAAAGAAGTTGTGCAGTTCCTTAAAACGGCAGGTGTATTCGAGGATGTCCTTCGTGCAAAGGAAGGCAGGAACATCAGAGCCGGTAAGGGAAAGCTTAGAGGAAGAAGGTACAAGAACAGAAAGAGTCTGTTAATAGTAGCTGATGAAGGCAGCGCATTGTTTAATTCTGCAAGGAATCTTGCCGGTGTGGATGTCGTTTCAGTTGATTCTATAAGCACTGAACTGCTGGCTCCAGGTACTCATGCAGGCAGACTAACCATATGGACAGAATCTGCTATAGCAGCTTTGGAGGGTATGTTCGTATGACAACAATAAATTATCCGTTCATCACAGAAAAAGCCATGATGTTACTGGAAAACAATAAACTCCAGTTCATTGTCAACAGAAAGGCAACTAAGGGCCAGATCAAGTCCGAAGTCATGAAGATGTATGGCTTTAATGTTGTATCTGTTTGCACAATGAGTACTATGAATGGCCAGAAGAAAGCCATTGTGACCTTCAGTGAGACCGATGCTGCTCACGAGATCGCCACAAGGATTGGACTGATGTGAGGTGACTAACAATGGGTAAACGAATAATTTCACAGAACAGGGGTCGCGGTACACCTACCTATAGAGCTCCCTCGCATAGGTACAAGGCTTCTCTGAAGCATCCAAAAGTGGGTGAGAATGATACACTTATCGGTACTGTAGTAGGTATCGAGCATGATCCAGCCCGTTCTGCTCCCCTGGCAAAAGTGTCTTTTGCTAATGGTGAGGAAAGAATGGTAGTGGCTCCAGAGGGTATGGCCGTAGGTGCTACTATTTCATGTGGTGCAGAGGCTGAAGTAAGACCAGGTAATGTATTACCACTTAGGAAAATCCCAGAAGGAGTTCCCGTTTGTAATATCGAATCAAAGCCAAATGATGGTGGCCAATTTGCACGTTCATCTGGTGTTTATGCAACTGTTGTTTCCCATGATAAGGGGAAAACAGTCGTACAGATGCCCTCAGGCGAAATGAAGTGGCTTAACTCCAAATGTCGTGCCACCGTTGGTATTGTTGCAGGCGGTGGAAGGCTTGACAGACCCTTCCTCAAGGCAGGTAAGAAATATCATAAGATGAAAACAAGAGCTGCAAAGTATCCTCGTGTCAGGGGAGTTGCCATGAACGTAATTGACCACCCCTTCGGTGGAGGTAACAGGCAGCATCCGGGAAGACCAACCACAGTTGGTAGGAATGCCCCGCCCGGACGTAAGGTTGGACAGATAGCAGCACGTAGGACCGGAAGGCGTTGAACCGGAGGTAATCCCATGGCAAAAAAATTAGGATCTAAATTACCAAAACGAAAGGGTGAGTTCACATTCCGTGGCAAGACCCTCGAGCAGCTCCAAGCATTGAGCTTGGAGGAGTTCACAGAACTTCTTACAGCAAGGGAACGCCGCTCCATCAGGAGAGGCTTCAATGACCATCAAAAGGATGTAATGCAGCAGGTAAAGGATGGCGCAAGTAATGTGCGCACTCATTACAGGAATGTCATTATACTTCCGGACATGGTAGGCAAGACCGTTTCAGTATACAACGGCAAGAGTTTCCTCGACTTTGAGATACAGCCTGAGATGATTGGGCACAGGTTCGGCGAGTTTGCATTGAGCCGTTCAAAAGTGTCTCATGGAAGCGCTGGTGTAGGAGCTACCCGTTCAAGCAGGTTCGTACCGTTGAAGTAAGGTGATGATGTATGGCAAGGATTGATTATACTTTAGAAATGGACTCAAAGACCAGCTCTAAGGCAATGGGCTCCGAGCTTCATATCTCCCCTAAGAAATCACGGGAACTAGGAAGAGCTCTCAAAGGAATGCGGACCCAGAATGCTAAGAAGTATCTCGAAGCTGTTGTTGCCAAGAAACAGGCAGTACCTTTTAAGAGACACTGTGAAGGTGCAGGCCACAAAAAGGGACCAATGGCAGGCGGAAGATATCCAGTGGATGCTGCAAAGGCATTCCTCAAGCTTTTGGAGAACGCTGGCAGCAATGCCGAGTATAAGGGATTGGATCCCGAGCGCATGTACATTGCTCATGTAGCAACAAAGCGCGGCCGCGTGATCCCTGGCATGATTGCGAGGGCACGTGGGAGAGGCAGTCCGTATAATACGGATACTGTTAACATCGAGATCATATTGAACGAGGTGCGCTAATGGCAATAGAGAAGAAATTCGTGCGTGAGGGCTATGTCAAAGCATCACTGGACGAATACTTTGCTAAACAGCTTAACAGGGCTGGATACGGCGGAATGGAGATCAATAGGACTCCTATGGGAACCCAGATCACTGTTTATGCCGAGAAACCTGGAATGGTTATCGGTAAAGCAGGTAAGGTCATCCGCAAACTCACACGTGATATTGACAGAATGTATGATATGGACAATCCTCAGATCGATGCTCAAGAAGTAAGGAGGCCAGAGCTGAATGCTCAAATGATGGCAACACGTCTTGCATCATCTATTGAAAGAGGATGGTATTTCAGAAAAGCTGGTCATAATGCCATGAGGGCCATAATGAATGCTGGTGCTCTTGGCTGTGAAATTGTGATATCAGGTAAGCTCACAGGAGCAAGGTCAAGAACCGAGAAAATAGTAGAAGGCTACATAAAGCATGCAGGTAAACCTGTAGACGATATTGTCGATGAAGGTTTTGCTGTAGCTATCAAGAAACTTGGTACCCTTGGCTGCAAGGTAAGGATCATTCCTCCGGGTGCGGTTCTTCCCGACTCCTTTAAGTTAAAGGACATTGCTCCAGAGCCAGTCTCCGAAGTTGCCAAAGCCCAACCAAAAGCAGGCATTGAAAAGCTTGTTACTGAGGAGGCTTCAGGTGAAGTCGCTGAAGCTGAAGAAGCTTTAGAGGAGGAACCAGTAAAGAAGATTGAGGGTGCAGCACCTGAAAAGGAAGTATCTGAGACTGAATCTTCTTCAGCCGCCGCCCCAGAGTCTACCGAGGTTCTTGAGAACGAAGAACGCAGGGAGATCGATGGTGTCTGGCAGCACAAGCATGCAGGGCATGACTACTGGCATCCGATAGCCCGTATTCACAGGGAGGGTTAATAATGGCCATCCTGCGTATGAATGAAATAAGGGACATGAGCCCTAATGAAAGAATGGACGAGCTTGAAAAGTTAAAGGCTGAGCTTATACGTGAGCGTGCTCTAACTTCTGCTGGTGGTGCCCCTGATAATCCAGGACGAATTGGATTGCTCAGAAGGACCATTGCACGTGTCAAGACTGTCCAGAATGAGTTAAAGGAGATATGAAGTGGAAATATCCACTTACAACCTGATATTTCATGAACTAATCGGACTGTTCACAGAAGTGATTAAATCAACTAATCCCTCTATAGAGAACATTCGCGGCAAAGTGGTAGGTGAAACGAAGAACATGTTGATCGTGGAAACATATGACCAATGTGAAAAGATGGTTCAAAAAGCAGGATCTACTTTCTTGTTTCACATATCTACTCTTAGGGGAAATACACGTGTTACTGAGCAAGTGAAAGTGAACGGAAATTTATTGCTCTCACAACCCGAAAATAGGATTAAGAATATCAGGAAAATTCGCATGAGGTAATAATCATGACAAGAGATATTGGATTGGATGTCCCAGCTCCTAAAGAGGAGTGCAATGACGTCAATTGTCCATTTCACGGAACGCTGCCGGTCAGGGGACAGATACTGGTGGGCACCGTTGTCAGCAACAAAATGGACAGGACCGTGGTCATCCAAAGAAGACATGAAGTGCTTATAAGTAAGTATCAGAGGTATGAGAAAAGGCAATCTAAGATCCATGCTCACAATCCTCCATGTATTGATGCTCAAGTGGGAGACATTGTGACTGTTGCAGAATGTCGTCCTCTTAGTAAGACTAAGTCATATGTGGTCATTAAAACGGGGGTAGACGCATGAAAGGGATTCGTTCTACCATACCCCGTTCATTGGCCAGTGGTTCACGCATAGATTGCGTAGACAACACAGGTGCAAGAGTTGTGGAGATCATATCTGTAAAGCGTTACAGAGGTACCAAGAATAGGCAACCATGTGCAGGCATAGGTGACATGTGCGTGGTATCTGTCAAGAAAGGTACTCCTGAGATGCGTAAACAGATCATGTATGCTGTAATAGTTCGCCAGAAGAAGGAAATTCGCCGTCCTGATGGATTAAGAGTTTCCTTTGAGGACAACGCAGTTGTGATCGTTGATGAGGATGGTCTGCCCAAGGGAACTGATCTGAAAGGTCCAATCGCAAGAGAGGTTGCGGAAAGGTACCCAAAGATTGGTACTACGGCTTCAATTATAGTGTGAGGTGTATGCAATGGTTACTAATCAGCCAAGAAAACAGCGCAAAATGCGCTATACTGCACCACTACATTTGAGGCAGAAATATATGGGTGCTCCTCTTTCCAAAGAGCTTCGTGAAAAATATGGTCGCAGAACAGCAAGGGTCATCGTAGGCGACACTGTAAAAGTGATGCGTGGAGATCATGCAGGCACCACAGGTAAAGTAGAAGCGGTATCACTTAAACATGGAACTATAGTTGTAGAAGGAGTATCAGTGTCCAAGTCAGATGGCACTGAGGTACCAAGGCCAATTTATCCTTCAAATGTAACTATTACCTCCCTTGAAATGAAAGATGACCGCAGATCAAAAGTATTGAGTAAGCAGTAGGTGGTTTTGTGGGAAGACATCAAAAAAGGATCTCTGTACCAAAGAGCTGGCAGATTTCCAAGAAATCCAATAAATGGATAACATCAACTAGGCCAGGTCCTCACAATAAGCAACTGAGCATTCCTCTTGGAGTAGTTCTTAGGGATATGTTACATGTTGTGGACACAAGGGTAGAGGCAAAAAGAGTACTTTCTGAAGGTAGCATTCTTGTTGATGGCATTGTCAGAAAGGATCTGAGATTCCCTATAGGACTTTTGGACGTTGTTTCCATTCCTAAAATGGAACAATCTTACCGGGTTCTCCTTGATCGCAAGGGAAGATTGGAATTGCACAAACTTGCAGGCATTGAAACAAGCAAGTTATGTCGGGTCAGTGGAAAGACTGTTGTCAAAGGTGGCAAAGTTCAGCTTAACCTTAATGATGGTTCCAATCTGATAGGTTCAAACGACTTTAAGGCCAAAGATTCCATAATTCTTTCAGTACCCGATAAGAAAATACTCCAACATATAAAGTACGAAGTTGGCAACCTTGCGTTGATCATCGGTGGTAAGCACACTGGTAAAATTGGTTCCATTAAGGCAATCAACACAGTGCGTAGCTCCAATCCCAACACTGTGCAAATTACAGGGGAAGATGAGGAATTCACCACAGTCGAAGATTACGTTGTTGTGATAGGCACAACAAAGCCAGAAATCAAGTTGGGTGGTGAGGTTGTTGAGTAACCCAATGAGAGAACCTCAGATAGATAAGGTCATTGTTCACATGGGTGTCGGTGAAAGTGGTGAACACCTTGTGAATGCTGAAGGTATCTTAAGAGAAATTACCGGACAGACTGTGGTTCGTACATATGCAAAGAAGACCCTTCCTGCATTCAGTATTAAGAAAAGTGAACCAATAGGCTGTAAGGTTACTCTTCGTGGTGATAATGCAGAAAAATTCCTGACAACAGCTCTCTCAATAGTGGAGAAAAGGTTATCAGCTGCCCAGTTTGATAAAAATGGGAATGTTGCATTCGGAATTGAAGAACACACGGATTTTCCAGGAATGAGGTATGATCCTAATATCGGTATCTTTGGTATGGACATAAATGTGATAGTTAATCGTCCAGGGTACAGGATCAGCAAAAGAAGGATTTCCGAAAGAAAAGTTCCTTCAGCGCACAAGATCACAAAAGAAGATACAATTTCGTTCTTCAAGGGTAAGTACTTCGTGGAGGTTGTGTAAATGGTCCAGACTACTAAGCAATTTGGCCGGGGCGCACACGAATGCAAAAGATGCGGAAGAAAGCAAGGCCTTGTAAGGAAATATGATATTTACTTGTGCCGCCACTGTTTCCGTGAGATCGCCCATGACATGGGATTTGAGAAATATACTTGAGGTGAAAAATAATGGTGTTATTAGATCCTCTTGCCGATGCACTTTCCACTATAAAGAATGCAGAGGCAATCGGTAAACAATCATGCACGCTTAAACCGGCATCAAAGCTCATCGGTACGGTCCTTAAAGTGATGCAGGACAGTGGATACCTCGGTGAATTCGAATTCATCGAGGATGGTAAAGCAGGAATCTATGAGGTTAAGCTCATCGGTAAAATAAATAAATGCGGAGCAATAAAGCCACGTTATTCAGTAGGTTCAGTTGATTTCGAGAGATGGGAGAAGCAATTCTTACCAGCTAAGAACTTCGGAACACTTATTCTTACTACCTCTCATGGTGTCATGTCACAGTACGACGCACGTGAGAAGAATATCGGTGGACAGCTTCTGGCATATATATACTGATATGGAGTGGTTCAATGGCTAAAGAGATGAAGAACGTGATTAGCATTCCGGAAGGAGTTACAGTTACTTTCCAGAATGACATCCTTTCCGTATCAGGACCAAAAGGAAAGAACGAGAGATACCTCTGGTATCCTGGAATCGTAATTGAGATTGCAGGCTCTGAGATCATAGTGGATTCCACTTCAACAAAGAAGTCCCACAAGGCTATGATCGGTACATTCTCTTCACATATCAACAATATGATGAAAGGTGTGACCCAAGGGTTTGAATACCGTATGAAGGTTGTTTACTCCCACTTCCCTATGCAGCTGAAGGTCGAGGGTAAGAAAATGCTTATTGGTAACTTCTTGGGTGAGAAGAAAGCAAGATCTGCAAATATCCTCGGTGAAACCAAGGTAAAGGCAGGTGCCGACCAGGTTACCATTACTGGCATAAACAAAGAGGATGTTGGGCAGACAGCAGCCAACATAGAGCAAGCCACGAAGATCAAGAGATTCGATCCCCGCGTATTCCAGGATGGTATCTATATCGTAGAGAAGATATTGTAGGTGATTTGAATGGAAGATAATATCACTAAGTCCTCTTCTGGAACTATGAACTGCGGTGCATCAATGGATGCCGAAGGCAAACGCCTTTTCAATGTTCGGAAGGTCCAGAAGGCAAAGAAGCCCCAGTTCAAGAGGACTGATTGTCACAAGTATAAGAGGCTGGATTCCAACTGGAGAATACCAAGAGGCCAGCACAATAAAAAACGCACTGGATATGTTGCAAAGGGTGCTCACGCTCAGGTGGGCTATGGCAGTCCGGTTCTGGTAAAGGGTTTACACCCTTCCGGTTATTCCGAAGTCATCGTTTCAACAATGAATGATGTTTCATTCCTCGATGCTAATACGATGGCTATTAGGATTGCTGCAAAGGTCGGTGCAAGAAAGAAAGCCATGATACAGGAAAAAGCAGTGTCCATGGGAATAAAGATCCTCAATCCTTCAAGGAGTGAATGAAATGACCGATCTTTCTAACCAGAAGAGGATGGCTGCTGCCATCATGGGCTGTGGTGTACACAGAGTATGGTTGGATCCTGAGGCTGCTGATGATATTGCAGTTGCGATTACAAGAGCAGACCTTCGCGACCTTATCAAGAAAGGAAGCATTGCTGCCGCTAAACCAAAAGGAGTCAGCCGGGGCCGTGCAAGAGTAAGGGATTCCAAGCGCAAGTATGGACATCGCAAGGGACAGGGTTCAAGAAAAGGTACAAAGGGAGCAAGGAATCCACGAAAAGATCAGTGGATAAAAAGAATCCGTGCCATCAGGGCAAAGCTAAAGGAACATCGTGCAGATGGCTCTCTGGACAAATCCACATATTGTAAGATCTATCGTAAAGCAAAAGGTGGAGAATACCGTAGTGTTGCACATATGGAGTCACACCTTGAGTCACAAAAGCTCCTTAAACATGAGGGATGAAGATGATTAACAGAAGCTTTGATATTTTATCCAGGAGGATATGATCATGGCAACAGGGCCCAGATATAAAGTCGCTTTCAGGCGACGAAGGGAAGGACGCACTAATTATCATCAGCGTCTTAAGTTGCTCTTATCAAAAGAAGACCGTGTGGTGGTTCGTAAGAGTTCAAAACATATTCAGGTTCAGCTTATAGCTCCAAAGCCTGAAGGTGATGTTACTCTTTCATCAGCCATATCTACAGAACTCAAGGACTATGGATATGATGCCTCCACAGGTAACACGCCGGCAGCTTATCTTACCGGCCTCTTGTTTGGTTACAAAACTCTAAGCAAGGGATACGATTATGGAATACTTGATATCGGATTACAGGCATCATCACCTGGTTCCCGTGTCTATGCCACTTTAAAAGGCATAGTTGACTCAGGACTAGAGATTCCTCACGATCCATCTGTATTCCCCTCTGATGAAAGGATTAGAGGCGAACATATTGCAGAATATATGGAAGGATCAAATCTGCCGCAACTGTTCGATGCAGTCAAGGAAAAGATCTCTTCTGCTTTCAATTAGGTGATCATATGGCATATCAGTTCGAAGAAGAGGAATGGGTTCCACAAACAAGGCTTGGCAAACTTGTTCAGGAAGGGCAGATCACTTCCATGGACGAGGCAATCGATTCAGGATTGCCTCTTAGGGAATCCAAAATTGTGGATATATTACTCCCCAATCTTGAAGATGAGGTTTTGGACATTAACATGGTCCAGAGGATGACTGACTCCGGCCGTCGTGTTAAGTTTAGAGCTACTGTCATTGTAGGTAATGGCGATGGTTTCGTAGGTCTTGGACAGGCCAAGGACAATCAGGTAGGTCCCGCTATCAGAAAGGCTATTGAGAATGCTAAGATTAATCTGGTACGTGTAAAACGTGGTTGTGGCTCATGGGAATGTGCTTGTGGCCTCAATCATACAGTACCATCTGAAGTAAAGGGTAAAGCGGGAAGTGTCATTGTAGTACTCATCCCTGCACCCAGAGGTCTTGGACTCGCTGCCGGTGGAACTGCAAAGAAAGTGTTGGAGAAGGCAGGTATCAAGGACGTTTGGACACGTACTGAAGGTACCACCAGGACTACACTGAACTTTGCAAAGGCAACTTTCAATGCACTACAGGCTACAGGTACTGTAAGGAGCCCCATCCATATTCGCAGGGAGGAGGCTTGAAATGTACGTACTTGTAAGAATGCGTGGTAATGTAGATGTGAGGGGTACCATACAGGATACTCTTCATATGCTTCGTTTGAACAGGGTGAATCACTGTGTAGTGATCAATGATACTCCTCACAACAAGGGTATGATTCAGATGGTGAAGGACTATGTTGCCTACGGTACAATAGATGCAGCTACTCTTGCAGAGATGCTGAATAATCGTGGTAAGCTCGAAGGCGGAGACAGGCTCACAAATGAGTATCTTTCTCAAAACACCGATTATTCCACAATTGCTGAATTTGCTGAAGCTGTATGTGCAGGTAAAGCTTCACTCAAGGATGTACCTGGGTTGAAACCGGTCTTTAGACTCCATCCACCACGTAAAGGACATGCTGGGATCAAGAAACCAGTTGAGCTTGGAGGCGTACTGGGAAACCACGGAGATAATATCAAAGTCCTCCTGAACCAGATGAGGTAATAATTATGAGCAAGGGCAACACAAAGAAGTTCAGAGGTTCTCGTACTTGCGGTGGAGGCACTCATAAAAACAGACGAGGTGCGGGCAATCGTGGCGGAAGAGGAAGAGCAGGGGTTTGCAAACATCATGCTATCAAAGCTATTCTTCTGGGGTATGCTCAGGGGAAACATGGTTTCACCCGTCCGCCAAAGACTCTAAAACCTGTATCCGTCGTTAATGTAGGCGAACTAGATGAACTAGCAGATGAGTTAGTACTTGATGGTCTGGCCCAGCTGGAAGAAGGCCAATACCGTATTGATCTAACATGCCTTGACATTGACAAGGTGCTTGGTACCGGTAGGGTTACTAAGAAGCTTGCTGTTACAGCCTATGAATTCTCTGGCGTGGCCAGGGAAAAAATAGAAGCTGCAGGCGGCTCATGCTTGGAGCCTTAGAAGTAATGCCAGTTGGCATTACTTATTCCATTTTTGTAATATAACCGGTTATAGGGTGCATCTTTATTAATGTAGACGTATATTTAGGTTTATTAATTAATTATCTCTAAGCATATATTCTGTGTTTACATCTCCCAGCTTAAAGGGTGGAATGATGAGTTTCAAGGAGAGTTTAGACCCCATATTTAAAAAATTGCCTGCAGTTGCAAGTCCAGAAGGCCACGTACATTTCAAAACTAAGGTTATGTGGACGTTAGGCGTACTTGTGCTATACTTTGCACTTGCTAATGTGCCTTTATTTGGATTGTCTGCAGATTCGATAGACTTGTTCGAACAATACCGTGCCTTCTTTGCAGGGGCATCGAATTCACTGATTTTGCTTGGTATCGGTCCCATTGTCACAGCATCAATTGTGCTCCAGTTGCTTGTGGGTGCAGATGTTATTAAATTGGATTTGTCCGATTCTTCTGACCAGGCATTTTTCCAGGGTGCACAGAAATTCATGGTATTTGTGATGATTGTACTGGAAGCTTTGCCCCAGATTATGGGTGGTTATATTCAGCCAGATCTTGATCTTGCTTCTTCCCTTGGTATAAGTGGAAGTATAATTACTCTGATTATTTTCATTCAGATATGTATTGGCGGCGTACTGGTACTTTTCATGGATGAAGTAGTTTCTAAATGGGGTATTGGCTCAGGTGTCGGTCTTTTCATAGTTGCAGGAGTTTCCCAGCAGATAGTTACTGGTCTCTTTAACTGGCAAGCAGATTCTTCTGGTCTCCCCATTGGTTTCCTGCCTAAGTGGATCTATATTATTCAGAACGAGGATCTGGTCACTCTATTCACAACTGGTAATGGACTCCTGTATGTGCTTGTAAGCGGTGGTATTCTCGCCCTTGTAAGTACTGTTATTATATTCTTACTTGTCGTTTATGTTGAAAGTACACGTATTGAGATCCCGTTGGCTCATAGTGCTGTAAGAGGAGCCAGAGGTAAGTTTCCGGTGAAACTAATATACGCATCAGTTCTTCCTATGATCCTTGTGCGTGCACTTCAAGCCAACATTCAGCTAATAGGTCTCTTATTGAGTGGAAGGGGCATTACAATTCTTGGAGAATATGTAGGTTCACAACCTATAAACGGTATTATGTATTATTTTGCACCAATACACAGTCCATATGATTGGATCCCATCTCTTGTAAGGGATTCTTTTTCCAGCATGGGAGCTCCTGTGCCAGCTATCTGGCAAATAGGATTGCATGTCTTTATTGATGCTGTATTTCTTATAGTAGGTGGTGTTGTCTTTGCTCTGTTCTGGATTGAAACTACAGGCATGGGCGCAAAGCAGACAGCTCAGAAGGTTTTCAATTCCGGTATGCAGATTCCAGGTTTCAGAAGAAATGTAGGCAGTATTGAGAAAGTCATGGTCCGCTACATTCCAAAAGTAACTGTCATAGGTGGTGTGTTCATTGGTTTGCTTACACTTATCGCAAGTCTGTTGGGTACTCTTGGAAGCGCAGGTGGAACTGGTCTGCTGCTTACTGTAAGCATTGTATATCGCCTGTACGAGGATATAGCATCAGAACAGATGATGGAAATGCATCCGATGATCAGATCTTTCTTCGGACAGGAATAATGGGGAAATTTCAATGAATATAGTATTATTTGGTCCGCCTGGTGCCGGTAAAGGCACTCAGGCCAAAGAGCTGGCTAAGCATTACACTATACCACATATTTCTACAGGTGATATATTACGTGCTAATGTGAGAGATGGCACAACACTAGGAATAAAGGCCAAGGAATATATGGACAAGGGAGAGCTTGTACCCGATGAAGTATTGATCGGCATAATCAGAGATCGCCTCCAGCAGCCAGATTGTAAATCTGGATATATGTTGGATGGTTACCCACGTACAATTCCCCAGGCAGAAGCCTTAAAAGAAATTTTAGCAACAATTAGTAAACCCCTTGATGTGGTCCTGAATATCGAAGTTCCAGATAAAGAACTCATAGGTAGGTTGAGTGGGCGCAGAATGTGCTCATGTGGAGAAAGTTACCATATGATGTTCAATCCTCCTTTGAAGCAAGGTATATGTGACGCATGTGGTGGTAAACTATACCAGCGCGATGATGACAAGGAAGAGGTTGTTCGCCAAAGGCTTGAGGTATATACAGCCAAAACAAAACCTTTAATTGATTACTATTCCAATATGGGTATCCTTGTTAACATTGATGGAACTGGTTCAGTTGAAGATGTTTTCAGGCAGATATGTGATGTACTTGATTCACATAAGAAATAAAAAGCGAGGATTATTGTGGTAAGTGCTGAATTCAAAAAGAAAGCTGATCATATGCTTTTGGCCTTGGGTTTATCCCTAATGGTTGGAATAATGGTATTAGGTCAGGATTTCAGAGAAGCCCTTGGAGCGGCAGTGGGCATTCTGATGGATCCTCTCGTCAATCTGGTGGGAGAGTCAAACTTTCATCTGATCCTTTTCATAATGGCTGCTATAACAGCTCTTTATGCTTCTCTTATTCAGAAGTATACCATTGATTGGGACCTTATGCGTAATACTCAGGAATCAATGCGTGTGTTCCAGAAAGAGTACAGAGAAGCCCAGATCGCTAATAATACCGCTTTGATGAAAAAGCTCGAGGAACAGAGAACAAAGATGATGGCTGATCAGATGGAAATGTCCAAACAGCAATTCAAACCCATGGCATACATCAGTATCATTTCACTGCCTTTATTCATGTGGGCTTATCATTTTATCTCTGGCCATGCCGGTGCAGCTCTTAATTTTCCTTTCTGGGGACATCAGGTGCTTACAGACAAAGCATTTGGTCCAATCCAATACTGGATCTTCTGGTATTTCATAATCTCTCTTGCTGTCAGCCAGTTGATTAGAAAAGCTTTGGATGTTGGTGGAGTATAATGATCGTAACTGTTAGTGGGCTGCCGGGCAGCGGTACCACTACTGTTTCTACTTTACTTGCTAAACGCTATGCAATGGAAATGATTTCTGCAGGAGAAGTATTCCGCACTCTTGCAAAAGAGAGGGGTGTTTCTTTGGCTGAATTTGGCGAAATGGCAGAAAAGGACGATTCTATTGATATTCAGATCGACAAACGTCAGCAGGAAATAGCAGCTACTAGAGATAATATTATATTGGAAGGCAGACTTGCAGGCCATATGGCTCCTCTTGCGCTCAAGGTATGGCTGAAAGCACCTGTTGAAGTGCGTGTTCAAAGAATCGTTGGCCGTGAAAGCACTTCTTTTGGACAAGCTATGAAAGAAACTCTAGAACGAGAAGCTTCAGAGTCTTTAAGATATCGTGAGATTCACGGTATTGATATAGGTGATTTATCAATTTATGACCTTGTCATAGATTCAAACAGATGGAATCAGTTTCAGATTGTTCATGTTATATCTTCGGGTATAGATGCTTTTATGAATAAAGGGGGAGAGCGGACAGTTGAAAGCTCCTGATTCATCTTCTTTTTTGGAAAGTGATCACATTGAACTTCTCCATAAAACAAAAGCATTTACTGACCCTTCTTATGGATGTCCACCTAACATGCGCCCCATAGAACGGCATTTGCTTATGGGTGTGATCAATCTCAACAAACCAAGTGGCCCAACAAGCCATGAGGTCACTGCGTGGGTAAAATCTATTCTGGGTCTTCAGCGAGCAGGTCATTCTGGTTCTCTTGACCCGGGTGTGACTGGCTTGCTTCCAATAATGTTAGGGAAGGCCACAAAGACAGTATCCGCACTTCGCCTTTCCGGGAAAGAATACGTATGTCTCATGCGGTTGCATGATATTATCCCTGAACGAAATATCCGGAAAGTCTGCTCAGAATTTACAGGCCCTATCTATCAGATGCCTCCTGTGATCTCTGCGGTAAAACGTTCCATACGTGTAAGAAATATCTATTATCTCGATGTGCTGGAGATAGATGGTCCTCTGGTATTGATGAGAGTTGGTTGTGAAGCAGGCACATATATACGAAAGCTTTGCCACGATATAGGTCTTGCATTAGGCTGCGGGGCACACATGCAGCAACTCATCAGAACAAGGACAGGGCCATTCAACGAGGATACTGCCGTAACAATGCAGGAATTGAAAGATGCTTTTGTTTTCTGGAAGGAAGAAGGCCGTGAAGATGAATTACGAAGGGTAGTAAGGCCTATGGAAGAAGGTTTATCGCATCTTCCCAAAATTATAGTGAGGGACAGTGCTGTGGATGCGCTCTGCCATGGTGCTTCTCTTGCAGTGCCGGGAGTAGCAAGCCTTGATCCTGGAATAAAGCAGGGACAGCAGATATGTATCTTTTCACTAAAAGGTGAAGCGGTAGCAATAGCTACAGCAAAGATGGATTCTGCCAGCATTATGGATGCAACCAATGGGCTGGTAGCACGCACCGAAAGAGTAATAATGGATGTGGATGTTTACCCTAAATGCTGGCACAGGCGAAATGCCGAGGTAGTCTAGTGGTAGGGCGCAAGCCTGGAAAGCTTGTGGGGCTTCAGCCCCTCGGGAGTTCGAATCTCCCCCTCGGCGCTATATTCTAAGTTCGATGCTCAATTTACTTTCACTTCGCTTGGATAGAATATTTTAAAAGTATAAGCGAAGTGAAAGGGCATGACACTTTACAACATTGACAAGAAGCTTGCTTCTCAGGAAGACAGAATCCGTACTGCTAAGTATAGTGAATCGAACAAAGAGTTAATTTTCAAGTTCGGGAGATATCTTTTTCTTGAAGGTCTTACCAAGGTAAGGGTACTGAAGTATCTGAACCAGCTGAATCTTATTGCTGAGAATTTTGATTTTGAATTCAAGGAAGCCACCAGGGATGATATTGAATTTGTTGTTGAGATGATCATTAAGTCTAATCGTAGTGAAGCAACAAAGTATGATTATCATATCACTCTCAAGCGTTTCTTCAGGTGGATTAACAAGGGGAAAGATCCGGAATGTACGGAATGGCTAAAGTTCAAGCACAAGAATGATTTCAAGTTGCCTGAGGAGATGCTGACAGAAGCAGAGATCAAGCAGATGATTGAGACTGCCGTACATCCCAGAGACAAGGCACTCATAGCAACTTTTTGGGATGCTGGAGGACGTACCGGGGAGATCGGAGAGCTCAAGATAAAGCATCTGGTCTTTGATAAATATGGAGTGGTAATGGTAGTTGATGGTAAGACCGGTATGAGAAGAGTAAGGCTTATTTTCAGTGCTCCATACCTTGCATCATGGCTGGATATTCATCCTGAAAAGCATAATCCTGATGCTTATCTTTGGGTAGGGATAGGACAAAGAGGCAGGAGCAAACAGCTGAACTATTCGGCTATCAGGATGCTTATTAAGAGACTTGCGGAGAAGGCAGGTATCAAGAAGAGGGTTTATAATCATCTTTTCAGGCATTCCAGGAGCACAGACCTTGCACAATATCTTACTGAAGCTCAGATGAAGGAACATCTTGGATGGACGCAGAGTTCCAAGATGGCTGCAACTTATGTGCATCTCTCAGGTAAGCAGATAGACCAGGCCATTTTAAAGATGTACGGGATTGTCGATGAAAAAGAGCTTAAGCCCGAGCTTACGGCTATGGAATGCCCACGCTGTAAGCACATGAACGGTTCAACTTCGGGTTTCTGTTCCCGATGTGGTATGGCCCTTAGTATTGAAATTGCCGTTGACATCGAGAAAAAGCGGTCTGACATTGCCATGGCTTTGATGGAACTCGTGGAGAAAGAGCCAGAAATTGCGAAGATATTGAGGGAGAGTGTGTGAGGAATATCCCTCACTATTTATTTTGATTAGCATTTTTTTGGTTTTTATACTTTCAGGTTCTTATCCATTAGATGAGGTTAGTTCGGACTTCATAACCATTATTAGTCTTCCTTCTTAACTTATTTATACCAATAAATGATACATTCTAAAGTTCATCAATTCTTATTATTGAGGATTCCTCATGCCTGACCTCAGCGAATTCAAGACAAGGAAAAAATTTATTGATCCGTTGTTAGTTACCGCTGGTTGGGATATTGTACACTATTCTGATATCAAAGAGCTGAAGGATCACAACAAATTTGCAATCGAGGAATATCCTACTGACAATGGTCCTGTTGATTATGCTCTGTGTGTGGATGGGAAAATACTTGGAGTTGTGGAGGCAAAGAAGGTCACTCTGGGTCCGCAGAACGTGTTGACCCAGGCAGAGAGGTATGCACGCGGGCTTCCTGAAAATCCCTTTAATTATGATGGTTTCAGGGTTCCTTTTTTGTATTCGACAAATGGAAAAGAAATCTGGCATCATGATGTTCGCCATCCCCTTAACCGTTCAAGGAGGATATCGGGATTCCATACTCCTGAAGCTTTGCTGGAAAGGCTGAATTACGATTTTGAAAATATTAAGGATAGATTCTTTGAAGTGCCTGATAACGAAAGGATGAGACCGTATCAGGCAGATGCATGTGATGCCATAGGCAGGGCCATCGCTGACAGGAAACGAACAATGATGATCGCAATGGCCACAGGGACCGGGAAGACGTTCATGATCGTCAACCTCATCTACCGCCTGATGAAGGCGGGTGTGGCAAAGAGGGTTTTGTTCCTGGTTGACAGAAGGGCACTTGCAGCACAGGCTGTCCGGGCTTTTTCATCCTTTGAAACCGAGCAGGGCTTGAAATTCGATAAAACCTATGAGGTTTACAGTCAGCGGTTCCAGCGGGGAGATTTTGATGAGGGTGAATCGTTCGATGTAAGTGTGATGCCAGGATCTTACCTCGAAAATCCAAAACGTGAACATAGTTTCGTATATGTCTCTACTATCCAGAGGATGACCATCAACCTCTTCGGTAAAACTTCAGTGTTCTCAAGCTGTGATGAATCTGAAGAAGAGGATGCAATGCAACTCAATATTCCCATTCATGCCTTTGATCTTATAATCGCTGATGAATGCCATAGAGGTTATTCTGCACAGGAAATATCTACATGGAGGCAGACCCTCGATCACTTTGATGCCATCAAAGTTGGGCTTACAGCTACCCCAGCAGCTCATACCTCTGCATATTTTAGGGATATTGTGTTCAAGTACGGGTATGAACAGGCCGTAAGGGATGGATATCTGGTTGATTATGATATCGTGGCACTGGAATCCGGAGTGCGTATGAATGGGATATTCCTGCATGAGGGTGAGACCGTAGAGGTCATCGATCCTGAGACCGGCCAGCGGGAGATCGATATGCTTGAGGATGAACGTGAGTTCTCTGCTGAAAAGATAGAAAAAGAAATCACGTCCATTGATTCCAACAGGAAGATCCTGAAGGAGATCAAGCGGTATGCAGATGAGCACGAAGAAAGATACGGGCGTTTTCCCAAGACCCTTATCTTTGCTGTACAGGACCTAGCACATACATCCCATGCTGATCAGATCGTTGATCTTGCCAGGGATGTTTTCGGCAGGGGAGATGCCTTTGTCCAGAAGATCACAGGTAAGGTTGACCGGCCTTTACAGAGGATCAGGGAGTTCAGGAACAGGAAAGAGCCTGGCATTGCTGTGACCGTTGATCTGCTCTCCACAGGGGTCGATATACCTGATCTGGAGTATATCGTATTTTTGCGCTCAGTCAAATCCCGTATCCTCTTTGAGCAGATGATGGGCCGGGGTACCCGTAAAGGTGAGCACTACCCTGATAAATCGCATTTTGTGGTCTTTGATTGCTTTGCAGGTAGTCTTATTGAGTATTTCAGGTCGGTTACAGGTGTCACGGCTGAACCGCCTGCCAAGGAAGTAAAGCCCATTGCCAGGGTCATCGATGATATCTGGAATAACCGGGACCGTGCCTATAATGTCCGCATTCTTACAAAGCGGCTTAACAGGATCGATAAGGAGATGAGCGGAGAAGCCCGGGATATGTTCAGCGCATTTATAGAAAAAGGTGATCTGAAGCGGTTTGCTGTTTCGCTTGAAAGACGGCTTTCCGAGGATTTCACCGGTACAATGGCGATCCTGAGAGACAAGGATTTCCTAAACCTGCTTGAAAATTACCCTCGTCCTCCGCGAACTTTCATTGTGGACTATGAGACCGTGGATGAAGTATCATCCACCTTTATCATAAGGGATGCTTCAGGTAACGACTACAAGCCTGATGATTATCTGACCATGTTCTCGGAATTTGTGAAAGAGAATCCTGAAAAGATAGCTGCGATCAGTATCCTTCTGGACCGGCCTCAGGAATGGAGCACGGAAGCACTTGAAGAGCTGAAACATAAACTTACATCATCCCAGCAGCGTTTTACTATTGAGAATTTGCAAAGAGCTCATAAAGTGAAGTATAACAAGGCTCTCGTGGACATTATTTCTATGATCAAGCATGCTGCGCGGGAAGAAGAGTCATTGCTTACGGCTGAGGAGCGGGTCAGTAGTGCTTTTGACAAAGTGACCATGGGCAAAAGCTTTACTTCAGATCAGCAGCTATGGCTTGAGCGTATCAGATCACATCTGGTGGCTAACCTCTCCATTGATAAAGAGGACTTTGATTATATTCCGGTGTTTGCCGATTACGGCGGTTGGAACAAGGCCAACCGTGTTTTTGCAGGTACACTTCCGGACCTGATCTCAGAATTTAACAGCGCGGTTGCAGCATGAGCGATATAGTACAGAAATTATGGGGTTTTTGCCATACTTTACGGCATGAAGGTATTGATTACGGGGATTATATCGAGCAGATCACGTACCTGCTGTTCCTGAAGATGGCTGATGAGCGGGAAATCGAGCTTCCTGAAAAATGTGACTGGCAATCCCTGAAAGAGCATTCAGGGACCGAACTTATTGAGCATTATACTGATGCACTGCGTACTCTGGGTAAGCAGGACGGTTTGCTGGGAGATATCTTTGCGGGTGCTCTCTCACGGTTCCATAACCCTGTGAGCCTGAAGAAGATCATCTCGCTTATCGATGAAACCGAGTGGACGGGACTGGATATTGATGTTAAGGCCATGGCTTTTGAGGGGTTGCTGGAAAAAGCTGCAAGCGAGGGTAAGAAAGGTGCAGGACAGTATTTCACTCCGCGTATTGTTATCCAGATGATCGTCAGATGTATGCAACCAGATCCACGGAGTAAGAGAGATTTCTCTGTCATGGACCCGGCGTGCGGTACTGGTGGTTTTCTGGTGTGTGCTTATGAATGGCTCAAGGAGATGACCTCAGGCGGAGCTCTGGACCGTGATCTGGCGAAGCTTATCCGCCACAGTACGTATTTCGGGCAGGAGCTTGTGGAGCGACCACGCAGGCTGGCTTTAATGAACCTGTATTTACATGGCATTGAGCCTGAAATAAAGCTGGGGGATTCCATATATGAGATACCGGAATCCAAAAAGTTCGATGTGGTGCTTACCAATCCTCCCTTCGGGACGAAGGGTGCGAACCAGTCTCCGGGACGTGAGGATTTCGTGGTGGAGACTTCCAACAAGCAGCTCAATTTCATCCAGCATGTGATGACCATCCTTAAACCCGGTGGCAGGGCTGCTATTGTGGTGCCTGACAATGTGCTGTTTGCCGATCAGGCAGGTGAGGTGTTCAAGGTGCTGTGCGAGGACTGCGATCTGCACACTGTACTCCGGTTGCCTGATGGCACTTTTACCCCGTATTCTCCGGGTACTAAAACCAATGTGATCTTCTTTACCAAGGGCATTCCCACGGACCAGACGTGGGTGTATGACTGCCGGACCAATGTGCCCAAGATTACCAAGAAGGACCGTCCGCTTACGCGGGAGCATTTCTCACAGTTTGAGAAATGTTTTGGTAATGATCCTAATGGCAGAGCAAAGCGTGATGAAAAGGATTCACCTGAAGACCGCTGGCGTAAGTTCCATATCTCTGAGCTTAAAGGACGGGATTACAAGGTAGATTCTCTCAAGTGGTTGAGGGATGAATCCCTGAGTGATACCGATGATATGCCTGATCCGGTGGAACTTGCCTCCGAGGCTATCGATGAGCTTGAGGCTGCTGTGGGTGAGCTGAATGCTATTCTGGATCTGATGGGGAACGGGTATGCAGCAGAATGAACTGCCGGAGGGGTGGATTGTAACTGAAGTTTCCAACATTGGAGATATAATTACAGGGAAAACTCCACCTAAAGAAGACAAAACCCTTTTTGGTGGTGAAATCCCTTTTTTCAAACCTAGCGATTTGAATAAAGGGTACTTTGTGGAGAGTTCCCAAGATAGTCTTACAAAGAAGGGACTTGAATACGTAAGGATGCTTCCACCTTTAACAGTAATGGTAACATGTATTGGTGCAACTATTGGAAAAGCGGGTTTATCAAGAGTTGAAGGAACTACAAATCAACAGATAAATTCTATTGTCACAAGACAAGATAAAATCTCACCCAAATGGCTATATCACGTTTTTACAAGTGAATGGATGCAATCTGAGATACAACAAAGGTCCTCAGTAACCACCCTTCCTATAATAAACAAAAGCAGATTTAGTAAATTACCAATTCCTATTCCACCCCTCCCCGAACAGCACCGCATCGTTGCAGCCATCGAGGCACTTTTCGCGCGGCTGGATGCGACTAACGAGCGGCTTGACAGGGTGCCAGGGATCATGAAGACTTTCAGGCAGGCGGTGCTGGCTGCTGCGTGTGATGGGAGGCTGACAGAGGATTGGAGGAAAGAAAACCCCAGTGTTAAGAATTCTGATGACTACCTGAGGGAAGTTATTGATTTTAGAATTAAGTGCTCAAAGAAGGATGAACTGAAATTTGAAAATATATCTGAATTAGATTTATGTGATTTATCAGAACTACCAGACTCTTGGTTATGGGTTCCTTCAAATGTAATATTTTCTTATGTTACAAGCGGTTCCCGAGGCTGGGCTAAATATTATTCTGATGCCGGCTCAATATTTTTAAGAATCGGAAATTTGGATCGAAATTCAATATACTTGCAATTAAAAGATATTCAGCGGGTAACTCCCCCTGATAATGCAGAAGGTAAAAGGACACGCATTCAGAAGGATGATATTCTAGTTTCAATTACTGCTGACATTGGAAGTATTGGGTATATTTGTGAAGAACTTGGTGATGCGTATATCAATCAACATATTGCTTTAGCAAGACCAGTTCAAAACCTAAATCCTAAATACATTGCATATTTTTTGCATTCGCAAACAGGTGGCAAAAAGCAATTTGAAAAACTTCATCGTGGTGCCACAAAAATAGGACTTGGATTAGATGATATACGATCAATTGCAGTTCCACTCCCTCCTCTCCCCGAACAACAGGAGATAGTCCGGCGGGTCGATGCGCTCTTTGATTTTGCTGATTCCATTGAAGCGAAGGTGGCGGTGGCAAGGGAGAAGACGGAGAGATTGAGGCAGTCCATTCTTTCAAAGGCGTTCTCAGGGGAACTTGTGCCTACGGAGGCTGAGCTTGCCAGGCAGGAGGGCAGGGAGTATGAGAGTGCAGAGAAGTTGCTAGAGAGGATTAAAAGAGAAGGGAAAAGTAGCAAAAAATAAATGCTCGTGGGATGCTTGGATTTTAGTTAATCATTTGTGTTTTGTAACTTATGAATGCCAAATTGAATTTAATAAATGGTAATTACATACCAGTGATTATAATTTTTCAATAATTATTCTAGAACTTTTTAAACATGAAATAGCTATTCCCTTTTTTATTTCAATATCAAGTTCATAATCTGCGTTATTTCGTTCTTTTCTTAAATTGAAAAGCATATTCCCAGCCAGCCTATTTTTTTTCCTCAGTTTTTCGATTACTTCTTTGTGAACTGTTGTGGTTTTAGAAAAACTAACTCCAGTTGACTCTAAGTTGTCTCGCGCGGTTAAATAAGCAGCATAATAAGCTCGACTTATAGAAGTTCTATATTTTGACTCGTCATGATAATTTGTATCATTGCATAATTTATCAGCTAAGTCGAGTAGAAGCTGTGGATCAAAAGACATGATATCCTTATTTATTCAAAGTTATTTACTGTGATTACAAGATTTTCATACTTTTCCGTTATATTCTCATTACCCATTATATTTATTCTACTTTGAATGTTATCCTCTATTATTTCCCATATCTGAAAAGTTTTCTCTTCACTCACATTAAATAGCCGAATAGAAAGTACTGTTTCCTTCCATTCTGGAATTTCTTTATCTTCTTCGACATCAACAGTAATTTCATAACCCATATTTTCACAGTCTAACAAAAAACTGACTTCTTCAAACGCCGTCCTCAGTACAGTATTAAAATGTTGATCTTTAGCCATCTCACGTATTTTGTGACTTATTCTTTGTGCATTTGCACGTGGTTTTTCAGTTATGGAGAATTCGGGATTACAGTCAGTTTTTGAACAACTATTTCTCTGCGATCTTACCGTTTGAAGGTCCCAATCTACAAGCTCATTTGCTAATCCTGGTCTTAAAATACTGTTGAAACTATTAAAAGAAATATCTCCACTCCAATTAATGTTTGTTATATCGCTTTGTATTGTACCATTATCCATTGCTAAGGACATAATCAACCTCTATTATTATAGAGCCTTAAATATCTCTTTTATATTATCACTAAGTTTTTCATGGAATTTAATTATGTTTTCTTTTTCTGCACGGTAATGTACTCTTACAGTAGTTTTGAGATTTGGGTTTATTGGACTGGGTTCAACAGTTAAATTAATGAACGTTTTATCTGATGGTTTATTGCCTCCAATTCGAAGGCCTATGGTATTTACAATGGGTACGTTGTTATCAGCAAATAATTTAGGATTTAAACCAATTGAAGCGCCTATTTTTTCTACAGGTTTGTCTTGAGATTTTAATATAACAGATGCTATTACCTCAAAAAATATGACTAGACTATCAATCTCGTACTCCATTTTTTGTAATAAGGTTAATACTTCTTCAAATAATAATGTCACTTCGTATGGCTCTGTCCCCATTAAATTAAGTGCCTGTGCTGCGTAATTCAACTCTAACTTTACATTTTTTTTTATGGCAATAACTTCCGAAGGTACAGACCTCACGCTATTCATAGTTTCGTCTTTAGTAATTGTGAATCCAAGTGTTTCTAGATTTGCTCTCAATTCCTCTCTTAATTTCTCAAAATTGATTGCTGGATTCAATTTATTGCCAATATGATAAAGTTCATATGAATCTATTTCTACAGTTGCCATTTGAGAAACCTCAAAGTATCAGAATTATATAATTAAAAATGTACATATCCATTGAAACTTAAAAATAGTAAGCATTTATATCTACTTAAATCTTTATGAACACATTTTTAAGTTTAGTAAAAATCCGGTCACTACGAGTTTTAATGGTACTATTCAGTTAAAATTTTGACTTAGTAACAATAATTGTCAAGTACCCTATTTTATCATAATCTATTACAATTACAAAGCGAAACTACATCCCTTAATATTACCCTAATTTATTGTTTCAGTTCAATATACTTACCTGCCGCCGCCATCAGGCGGGCGGCCTGGGTCGCTTGCCATGATGAGCGAAGCGGGCGAAACGGTAAATCAGGTTAAAGGGTCGAGTTCTTCGGAGGTGTCATAGAGGTCCAGAACCTGCGAGACATCAAAGAAGTAGGATTTGGGCAGGAAATTATAGAAGCCCCATTTATCCTTGGTGATGGCCTGGACTTCGAGGATGAGGGGTTTGCCTGCTTGGTCTTGTTTGTGGACTTGGGGTATGAGGATAGCCTGCATCCTGTCCCTGAACCGGGAATCCAAAAGGTCCATGGACTGCATGTTAAGGTATGCGTTCATGTTGCGTTTTGCAAGTTTGGAGAGGATGTAGGAGCCGAGCATGTTTGTCTTGGAGGAGAAGGACCGGGAATCGAAGGTATACCAGGCCTCGTCCATGACAAAGGTTCCCTGCTGCATATCGTCCATGTCCTGCACTGAACAGATCCGGGTATGAGGAAATTCTAAATGATAGTTACTGTAGATGGGGATACCCTGCAGGTGGTCCCTATACGCGATAGCGGTCATAAGTGCCGTCTTGCCTGCAGAGTATTCACCGATGATGGCGAACCTCCCTGTTCTGCGTCTGCCTGGCATAGGTTCACCTGTTAAGGATGCCTTTGATACTCTCGGTAAAGGATCGCTGCTGACCTTGTGGAGTAAGGGTAAGAGATCCCTGGAAGATATCCCGGATATCATGGCGACCATGAGCGTTCTTGGAGACGTTGAGCTTGATGTAATCCCTTACGAAATCCAGGATGAACTCACATGTATCCGGCAGGAACATGTTCTTGATGAGCAGGATCTTGGCAAGCTCGTCTATCTGGGATGCATTGAGATTTGAGACCGCGAGCCATGCATCCGCATCGTCCGGGAATAACTTTTGTATGCTCTCCCGGATAAGCAGAGCATGGTCATCCACAGGCTTGTTTTTGTTTTGCATATCCTCAAGCAGGATATCCGAGAAAGGTACGTTCGCGTTCAAAACATCATCCCCAGTAAGAACAAGGTTGAGACTATGAAACCCGTAAAGGCAATACCCAACACAAATCCGATGACTGCTAAAGTCATGTTAGGTTTTACCACCCTGTCAAAGAGACCTGCTTTCAGGATGCCTTCCACCTGCTCCCCTGACAGGTAATCCTGATTCAGTTGGTCTGGTCGCAGAGCCGATGCATGTGCATAGGACGAGATGATGAGTTTTTGCTGAGTCTCAGGATCGAAGTATGTGCCTTTCCCATGCAGGGGAATGCACTTGGACAGAGCCGGTACTTCCACAGAGTCCAGGGAAGCCGAGAACTGGCCGAAGTATTTCTGCAGGGAACCCGAAACATCCAGATAATACACAGTGACCCTGTTCTCTAAATCCTGTTTTCGGGCACTCTTGAAGTCCCGGAAGAAGTGGGAAAGGTCTGAGAAACTGAAGTTCATTCTATCAGTCCTTTCCTTTTCATGGATGAATCCATCTTTTGTTTAGCCTGCTGTACGCTCCGGGCATGCACGGAGACAATTTTGCTGTAGTTTATAGTAAGTTCCATTTTTACGCGCTCCATGAATTCAACTCCTTAGATGGGTAGGATCACCGCAAGTAAAGACATGATAAGACCAATGAGGAATCTGAACATCGCAATTATTGGATACAGGCCCCAGTACATGCCTCTCATATAGCCTTCGAGCATTGCGAAATAACCATAATTGGAACGAAGCACCGCATAGAAGAGAGCGAATACATTGACCAGGGCAAAGTATGACCAGAAGGAATACACGAACAGTTCCAGAACAAAGGTCAGCACATTCCATACGATCTGGATGAAGTACATGACATTGTACAGCACCAGATCAGAGTCCATGAAATCGATCTTGGTATAGACCCAGTAGAGCCAGCCATCGAACTTCAGGGTTTTAGTTTCGTCATCTATGACCCGGACCATGCAATAAGCCGGGTCATAGGAAGTAGAAGGAATATCAGATACGTCCAGAGTGATGGCCTGCACCGGCAGGACTGAAATATTGATGGAATGCAGGAGAGCCTTATCAAAGAAGTCCGTGCCTGAATTGATATCTCCAAGGTAAAGAGATCCGTCCTCGATCAACAGCCTGAACTGGTTATTGAAGAGGTTGATATTGGAATCCTCATAGAATACATAACCTGAGTTATCCTTTAAAGTATACTGGAACTCATTAAGCTCCCATAACGGGAATGGTATCCACCTCGTATATTCAGCTTCAAGGACCAGGGTCATGGAAGTATTGTCAGGATACCAGAAGGTAACGGGAATACTGTAATTCCCGGTTGAAGCAAATATGAGGTCAAGCCGGTCAATGGAATCATCTTCAGCACATACGAAAGTATCGTATTGTGCTCCATCAACGTAAGTGATGGACCTCAATCCGGTCCATGTGAACATTGGGCGGTTTTCGATATCCTGGCAGATGACATAACTGTCCGAGCCTGCACTGTCGTTCAGGTCGAGAGTTTCTGCTGATACTACAGGAATTAAGAGTATCAGAAGCAGCAGATAGAAAAATCTCATCTTCTCCTGCCTCCTGCTGACATGGACATTGCCACCATCAGGAAGATCATGAACATGAAGATCCAGGTGGCAGGACCCAGAGTAACAGCCATGTCCTTTGCATCGTCCTGGGTGAACTCACCGTCACCATCCAGGTCGATGAGGGGATTGACTGAATTTGAACCTGAACCGCCAGATGAACCGAAGGCAGGAGCCAGCACGGACATTTCCATCATATTGATGGTGGTCCCGTCCTTGTAGAAGTAAATGGGCTGGCGGCTGCCTAAGAGGCCGATGGTACGGCCTACGGGAGTATAAGCCATGCCGGTAGTTACCATGTTGTTGCTGGTAGCCAGATCCTGCACAAGAGTGAATGCAGTACCCGTGTCGTTCATTTTCCTGAGAGTAAACTGCTTGAACCCCGGAATAGAGCCGGTACAGTATGCACCGCCCATGATGTAGATACAGCTATCGTTCACATACGAAATATCACCGTAGTAATATTGCTGGTCGGTACTTGTTCCCCAGGAGGGTCCTGGCTGGTATGAATATTGAAAATCGTTCTTTACAAGCACTAACCGGGTAGTTGTGGAGAAATAAGCTGTAAGAAAATAAGCATCCTGCTGGTCCACTACACAGAAATCTGAGACCCAGTAAGCTGAAGAGAACGTTTTGAAGTTGGATACCAAGTAAGTGGCTTTGGATATTCGCTTAATTGACTTGGCCGTTTTATCATAGTAGTAAATGTAATTTGCATCTTCGGACCATGCACTGACCGTTGTATCGGTTGCTATCAGTATGTATTCTGATGACTTGCCCAGGTCATCCGGGGTAGTGTCCCGGTCAAGTTTCCTGAAAACACCGTTAGCGGATGAGAAATACAGGTAGCCATCTGAAGCCACATGACAGGTAGTGGGATTGTTGAACGTATTGTTCCCGTAAGCAACGGTAACACCAGTACCCTGGGAATTGTAGAGTACGAGGTTGTTGGGAGATCCTGCAGAGATCACAACGAAGTAATCTAAAGAATTGTCTTCATTTGTAAGATACCCGTTCCCATTACCGATAAAGGCAATGTTTTCGTTTATCACAACAGCTGATGCTGAGTTAACAAGGTATAAAAGACAGAGCAGGAGCAGGATTTTTCTTATAATCTCACTCCCTTTCTGTATATCACGAATAGCCCCAGGACCATTACACCTACCAGCCCAAGGCTCAGAAATACCGGCACGTATGCCATGGTCCAGTCAGCGGCTTCCAGAGGATTAGCGGCTAAAGATACAGTATTTGGTTTTACGAAGATCTGGTAGTTCTGGGATGAGTCTAAAAGCAATGTTTCTGTGGTGTTGAAGTCTCCTATGTATACACCTGATGCATCATACACAGTATAGACATAGGAGTTTAGAGGGTCCGTAAAGGTCACGGACCCGGCAGAGGATACAGGAGAGAAACATACCAGGAACAGACTAAGGAGATAGAGAAACCTCATACGGACCACCTCTTGAAGGTAAAGGTAAGGGGAGGGGGTACCCTTACCTGAACCTCATGCCCTGCAGGATGCTGTCAAAGAGTCCTGTCACGAACCTGATCACTGCCATACCGATGATAACACCGGCTACAGAGATCACCAGGGCCAGGACATAGGGCATGATCCCGGCTGCATCGTTGATGATGGGACCTACAGCGGAAAGGTTTCCGCTCACTTCGGCTGCCGATGCGGGAGCAATGGCTGTTGTTGCTGTTGCTACTGCCGTGATGACCTTAGTTCTATGGGCTTTCAGCTTTTCAAGCATGGCCAACACCACCCTGAAGCAGGGTGAGCAGATCCGGGATCTTAAGGCCCAGCAGTTCCAGGTCGTCCTTGAAGATGGAGAAATTCTCGTACTTTTCCGTTTTTGGGTTGAACTTGGAAAGCTGGGCCCACCTGACTAGTGTGCCGTCCTCTTTCTTCTTTTCAGAGATCGATACGGATATTCCAGGTAGGCGGATACGCTCGCCCACCTGCCTTATATTGTATTCATTGAAGTTTGACATACAATGTTTAGTATGGGTGGGGGAGATAAATACATTTTAAATTATCTTAAAATTAGGGGGAAAATATGGTGTAATGTGTGGTAAGGTATAGTGTAGAAGAGTTCTCTATAACCTGGACTATTTTAGGAAGTGATAAATATTTGTGGCTCACTTGATTAACTGCTAATTTTATCTGGTGGAGTAAGATGGCTTCGTGCAAATTTGAGAGATATGGATGGAAATGTCCTTTAGAAGCTGAGGATAGAAGTAATTATTGTTATTGGCATCAGGAGATTGATAAAAAAAAGCCCACTTCAGAGCAATTGATTGAGTTAATATCTCAAGAAATAAACTTTGTTTATTTGAGAAAGGGGAATTTATATGAAGCTGACCTGCGAGGAGTAAGTTTAATTGAAGCTAATCTACAGGGGGCGAATTTACGTTTAGCTAGTCTCCAGAAGGCAAGTTTAATTTATGCTAACCTGCGGGGGGCAGATTTAAATGGAGCTAACCTGCAGGGAGCAGATTTACTTGAAGCTAATCTAAAGGGGGCGAATTTACGTTTTGCTAATCTTCAGAAGGTAAGTTTAATTAACGCTAATTTGCAGAGGACAGATTTATTTCAAGCTGATCTGCAGGAGGCAGATTTAATTGAAGCTAATCTACAGAAGGCAGATTTAATTTATGCTAAACTGCAGGGGGCAAATTTAACTGAAGCCAAAATGGAGGGGGCAGATTTGAAGCATACTGTTTTTGATTCGAATTCTCGCATTGAAGAGGCTAAACTTAAAAATGCAAATCTTCATCTCTCCTATATCGATTTTACAAAAAGTTTCAGAAATGCATGCTTCTTTGAACAAGAGGATCTGGATGAAAGGGAAATTAACGAAAGAATTGCTGATAGTATTGTTGACAATTCGTCACTTTACCAGTATAAATTTGACATACTATTTGACCTAAACAAAATAGAACAATTTGTGTATGATAATTGTAATGGTATTGGTAAATATTTATTTTATCAAGTGAAATCAGAAAACAAAATTAAACAAGTGATTCGTTCATCTTCAGATTCTAAATATATGCTTTATAGTGATATACTCAATTTTTTCGAAGACATTGGCAGCACCACAAAATCAAAAAAATTAAAAAGTAAAGTTAATAACCTGCTTTTTAGAGAAGAAATGGAACACAGTTTCTTCTACAATTCAATTTATAAAAAATACAGTAATTTTGTGAGAGTATCATCGAACAATCACTTCTTATGCAGTGATGTTAGCAAAGTAGAACTGTACGAAGCATCTAAAGAAGTGTATAGTAAATTGCATCACTTTTATTTAAATGAGGGAATGATTTTCAGAGAAAAGCATGCTCATTATCGCCGAGGTGAAGTAGATAGGAAGCTTTTGCTTGTAAGGCATAGGTGGGATTCTTCTCGAAAGGGTCTTCAAGACGGAATACGCTCCTGGCTTTTTGACTGGTTAGTTTTAAAGATGCTAACAGGCTACGGAGAGAGCATCTTGAGACCAGTTTTGATTTCTATATTCTGGATAATAACATTTGGTTTCATATACATGGCTTTAGAAGGCGTAAAGGTTGCGGATCGTGCTGCAAATTGGTTTGACTATTTTTACCTCAGTATGACAACATTTACTAGTTTAGGGTTTGCAGATGTCCAACCCAATGTCTCAGTGATAGGAATGCAACCACTTATTATGGCTGAATCTACCATGGGGGTTGCTATGGTGGCATTGATTATCTTCGTTATCACCTATCAGATTTCAAGATAAGGGTAATGGATTAATTGACGGGCTGCTCTTCTGCACTACGCTTAGAACAACAGCCCTTTATCAGGCGGTTAGAGCATCTGCGCGCCTGAAGTCGCACCCATGCTTGGTTAAAGTCTTGAACGCACAATTGTTGTTTTTGCCTGCTGGTTATTTATCGGGCTGTCCTTCTGCGCTTGCTCAGCTTTGCCTCGCAATGCTCAAACCTCAGCCCTCTATGTAGCTGGGGCACCGACACGCTCTCTCAAGCGCATCCGTGCCGGGATAGGGTAAGTGTTACTGATGAGACAATTTAACGTGGGGTCTTACGACCCCACGCATACCGGCCCTCGGGGAGCAAGATTTTGTCGGCTCCCCTCGGTCCGATATTGCTAGTCACCGGGACCTGTGGTGTGAGAAGAAGAATAATTTCCCTGCGGGAAATGACGTATTGCACAGCAATACGTCCCTTATATGTTAGGATTTCTCCAGATCAGTGTTTCCTTGAGCTTGCTTTGGAAAAACTGGGGATAAGCACCATATAAAGGGATCAGATGGACAGTTTCAGGATCTCTGGGGTCCTCTCCAAGACCCAGACAGATATAGACTTTTTTGCCGCTGGTTTTCTCTACTTCCCTGTATCTGTCCCTTGATTCAGAACACTTAACAAGAAAAGTTGAATGAAGGGTAATCTTACCCTTCAGAAATCTCTATAAGCTTAATGATGTTCTCTGCTTCTGTGATCAAGTATTCAGCCTGGTCCATAGTTAGTTTCTTACTCTTTTCCAATCCCTCAACAGTGCCGATAAAACCTTCAAGCTTATCAATGGCGCTTTCATCTTCTCCTTTATTGAGCAGAGTGATCACGCTATCAAGTTTTTTATTGAGGGTCTTTACAGTAGAAGTGGACAGATCCTCATCATTCACATAGTCTTGAAGCTCGTTTAGGTTTTCAACAGCATCAAGTGTCAGCATGTAGATATCTGCATTTCCGTTGCGATAATCCTGCCATACGATCCTGTCGCCGGAGATGGCAGGATTCCATTGGTTAGACTTATTGGTGATTATCGGCGTTTCTACCCCTGTGGAGATATCATACATATAGATATCGTCGTTTCCGTTACGCTTATCCTGCCATATGATCCTGTCACCAGAGATGTCAGGATATCCTTGAAAAGACCCATTGGTGGTTATCTGCGTCTCTACCTTTGTGGAAATATCATACATGTAGATATCTGCATTTCCGTTACGATAATCCAGCCATACGATTCTGTCTCCTGAGATAGCAGGTTGCCATTGATCTGCTTCGTTGGTGGTTATCTGCGTTTCTTCCTTTGTGGAGATGTCATACATATAGATATCATCGTTTTCGTAGTGAGAATCTTCCCATACGATTCTGTCACCATCAACAGCAGGAGGATACTTTTCATAAGACCCGTGGGTGGTTATCTGCGTCTCTTCCTTTGTGGAGATGTCATACATATAGATTTCCCAGTTTTCGTTGCGATTATCATGCCATATAATCCTGTCACCGGAGATGGCAGGTTGCCACTGATCTGCTTCGTTGGTGGTTATCCACATCTCCTCTTTGGAGAGGATGTTATGCATATAGATATCATCGTTTCCGTAGTGAGAATCTTCCCATACGATTCTGTCACCAGAGATGTCAGGATACCATTGATAAAATCCGCTGGTGATTATCGGCTTCTCTATACCTGTGGAGATATCATACATATAGATATCCCAGTTTCCGCTGCGATAATCCTGCCATACGATCCTGTCGCCGGAGATGGCAGGATTCCGTTGATCTGCTTCATTGGTGGTAATTTGCATACCCAGTTCTGCTGCAGCAGTTCCTGCAGTTGTTAATAGCAAAGTTATTAAGAAACTTATCAGTATACTTTGTTTAGTTTTCATTTTTTGCCCCACCTGATATTGAAATCTATTGAGTTATGTGCATCTATAGATTATAATCAATAAGGCAAGACATGCCAAGAAGCATAACATTCAAAAAAAAGGCAGTGATGCCTTGTCGCCATCCTACAGATCAATGTGAGCTCTAGTAATAACTCAGACTACTCAATATATAAACGTTATGAATTAATTTATTTATCAATTAGAATAAATGTAGGCTCTGTAGAAAAGCTACTTTTGCTTTTATTTTAACCTCCCTTCGTTGAAATCATTTTCGTAATCTCAATATAGTGTTTCTTAAGAACAGCGTATATATTTTGAGTAGCCATTTTCCAAAAATGCTATCATTTGACTTTATATAAAGTAACTAATATTATCAGGGATTTAGCGGCTCCCCCCGAGCCAATATTGCTAATCACCGGGATGAGGGTACGAGAAGAGGAATGATTTCCCTACGGGAAATGACGTATTGCACAGTAATACGTCCCTTTGGGTTCGGGGTGGGTCAGAAAAGGTAGATTTCCACTGGAGTTTTTGTACCTGGAAGATCTGGGTAAAATCGGGATGCATGCCAACTGTGGCACACACTCCTTAATCGTGTACCTAAGGGAACGGATGAAAAAAGCCACTGTCGCCGCGAAGCGGCGCAAATGCGGGGTAGGCACAAATTTAGAATCTAGGATCCTTTTCTAGAAACAATAGCAGATACTTATAATAGAAAAAACACGCAACTTTTACAGTCCCATAGATAAACTTGTTTCCACTCGAAATATACCCCTGTTCTTAGTTTATTGTTGGCTATTTGCTTTGAATTCACTGAAGAGTTCTATAAAAATTCTCTTACGAAATATGTAGTCAAAAAGAATAATAGAAGGAGTTTTGAAACAACTCCATTGAAATTAATATATTTAAGATTGAGTCTCCATGTACTCATCACATTTTTTCATAATAAAATCGGGTACAATATCAAATTCTCTAAAATCAAGGGCATAAAGAAAATCATTTTCGATATGATACGTTTCATCAATATACTTTAAAAGGACATCATCATTCAATCCTTTCCTCTTGCCGTATAATTCCAAGAATACTCTGAATAATTGGAGCTTTAGATAACTACAATTTTCATTATTATATGCATCTATCAACGATTTAGACTCCAATTCTAAATTTATTACATTCTCGTATGAGAAACTAGGAATACGATTTTTAATGTATGAAGTACCTAATTCAATTTCTGTAGGATCCATACGTAAAGCAGCATTGTCTATTTTTTCGTCTGGAATTTCCTTGCCATGAATTAGGCTCGATATAATACTATATGCAAATTCTTCTTCATCTGATTTCTGGGTGTGTTCAATCAATTTTCGTATAGCTATAAGACGATGAATAGTATAAATTTCATCATCATCTATGATTTCATTAAGTAATTTAATATGTGATAACACCGCCTCCTTATTTATTTCTGTTTCTGTAATAATACCATTTTTATTTGCCAGATAAGTTGCAGATACAATATTTTCTATAGGTTTGCCATTTACTATAAAATCGATGACGGGCTCAAAGTCATGTGTGAGTAATAGTACTGTTTTTCTATAAAATGTTCTATCGTTCCCATTGTTCTTGAATAGTCTATTTACTATTGCATATTTTTTATCACTATCAAATGAGGAAATGGGATCATCTAAAATGATAAGGTCTGCATTATTGCTAGTAGCATAATGCATGAATAGGACTAATGCAAAAGCGTTCTTCTCTCCCCAACTAAGGTGCCTTTTAATATCGTCAACTTCGTGTAAATTTTTGTTCACATCTTTGTATTTTAAAACTGTCTTTGACTTATTTTCCGATAGCACCTCAATTAAAATCTCGTAGTTTATTCCAGAGGACTCAAGGAAATTGTTTATGTCCTCTTTATGTCTTTTTGCGGTAGCCTCAATTAATCCTTTTAACGTTCCTACTTCTCTCTTTAGAGATGTAACTTCGACTAAAATTGAATCGATATTTTCTTTGATACGAGTGACTAGTTTTTTCATCTCAATACTGTCAAACACATCAAGTAACGAGTGATTTAGTTTTAAATCATTTAGTTTATCATCTAGAAGTGATATTTCTTCACTTCGTATTCTATATGAGTCAAAGTTGACTATTGCATTAATTTTCTTTTCGACATAATCAAGCTCATTTACAAATTGTTTCAATGTGCTGTATATTAAGTCTTCATCAGAACTATATTTTATGCAATTGATTAACAGCTCTAATTTCGTCTCAGCGATATATTTTTTAAGTGCCTCAAAAAAACTAAGCATTTCCTTCATATTTTGAGCATTACTTTTTGTATAACATGCCATAAATGTGCTCTTTTCTGTATCGTAATAATCTTTGAGTTCCTCTGTACAGAAAGGACATTTATCGATATCATCAAATGCGAACCCTTTATTTTTCCAATCAATCCAATCAACATTATAGTCGGATTCGATAAAAGGGCGAAATTTCTGCAAATTTGTAGGGATACTAAAAATATGATCTTTAGTAAGCAGACTTTTTATGAACGGAGTCTTTTTGATTTCACCATCATTATTTAATTTAATTTTTGAAATAACATTTCTGATGACTTCTCTCATCTCAGTGATTTCTTCATCTTGGCTTAGACCAATTCTCAAATCTTGCAACCTTTCATTTAGTGCCTCTAATTTTTCATCATAATTGTTTGACTTTATAAATACCTCGAAAGAGTTGTCGATAACTTCGTTTTTGAGGAAAACAATATTATTGACAAAATCTTCATTAAAAACAAACACGTTACCGATAGTTGGATTACTGCTTACATTCGGTTTTTCGTTTATACCATATGATTGCAAATCATCAAGAGTTTTTTCTTCTGAAGCCAATTGAATAGCTTTAGCAATAGTGGACTTTCCAGTTCCATTTGCAGCATATTTTACATTTAGAAAACCTGGTAATATTTTGATATTTGCTTTACAAATATTATTACAATTAGAAACTTCAAGTAAAAATGGCTCACTCATTATTTCCCTCTCTTTTCATCAATTTAGAGTTCAAATACAACACTCTATCACATAAAAAAATTAAGAATAATGGTATATGCCTTTTTCGAAATGTTTTGCGATATATTTAATTGTGTGGGTTGCTGACGTAAGTCTTAATTAATTATTCTCCATTATTTTATACCTCCGGCTATCCAAATTTAACTAAACACCCTGCTATACCTCATAGTATTGTGATTAGATCGAACTCCAATCATACGAGAAATGCCAAGATTTTTGAGTTCCTTTGATAATCTTTTTGCTTCTTGGTAAGTATCAACAATAATAGGTTCCATTTCAGAGACATTTTTAGTTTTAACTGGTTTTAGGTTCTTTTTACGTTCTCGGAAGGGGCGGATTATGCCGGAGTCCACGAAGTATTGGCCGAAGATCTTCTTGAAGCCGATCTTAAGGACGCTGCACAGGTCTGCGAGGGGTTTTTTGGCGGCTTCCCAGAGAGAGCGGGTCTTGAAAAAGACCTGGGTGCACTGGTGTCTTACGGTGTCCAGGATGCCTTCGGCTTTCCAGTGGTTGATGTACCGCCACAGGGACCGCTCCGGGATCTCGGTGCCTTCCTGGATGTCCCGGAAGTCTGCACAGCCTTCGGATTGCAGGGCTATGAATGCCAGGGCCTTGATGGCCTGCATGTTCTCCCCAAGGTCTATGTGCTGCACGCCGGATGTGGTGGTCTTGTAGTCCCACTGCGGAAGATCATAGCGGTATTCAAAGATCTTCTCGGCATCGAAATAAGAATCAGAGACGTATTCAATGGGACCTATGAAGTTGATGAGCTTGATAAGCAGGTTATCCAGATCCTTCTTGAGGTTCAGGTATTGGTTGATGGAAGGGTTCTGTTCTGAGTCCGACTTGAGGAATACCTCAAGTTTTGGGTGTCTTAAGGGATCTTCCGGTCTGCGGTCCAGGAAATTGGTGATCCTGTACGATTTGACAGAGTGATGATATTCTGTATTGATATTGCATACCGAGAAATTGGGATTATCGAGCTTGTACATATCGTACTTGCCGGAGCGCAGCGTTTTAACTAGCTTGGAATCTCCCAGCATGGACGACTCCTTTTCTATGGCCTGGAGCATGGTTACCATATCATGCTCGTGCTTTTCATGATACCGGATATGGCGGGCCATCTGGTAGATGGTGGACCTTGAACGGTCGATAGAGTGTTGAAACCTGTCTGCATCGATGTACCGCATGAACTCCCAGATAATATTGAAATGCTCATCCAGGTCGATGTAAGATGACTGGATGTGGATGTTCACACCCACAGAAGGTAGGTTAAGCAGTTTACCTGTCTTTGTTTTCGTACCTTTGCCAAACAAAGGCTTGATGGTATAAGTGCATTTACTGGCACCTTCCTTATCGGTCCATTGCAGCATATACTCAAAGGCCAGTTTCTTGGTTTTTGGATTGTACAGTCCGCCCTGCTTGCTCCAGAACTTGAAGACCCGGTCCCCTAATTTGATATGGTGGTTGTAGCGGTCTGTGACATTGTCAGAGTAGTAACTGACCACCGCATAATAAAAGTCCAGGTCTGTTACATGGAAGTAACAGCCGAACTCATGAGTGACCGGCAGGGCGAACTTGTGCAGCATACGCAGGTAAATTAAACTGGAGGGTCTGCTTGCGATCAGTCCGCTGCTGGCCTGATGATACCATACGGCCCTTTATCATCATGGCCAAGCTCGAACCTGACACACCTTACCTTAAGATTCCCTTCCAGATCCTTGATCCCCAGGGAACAGGCCAGCTCTGACGGCAGGGTTACATACATCCCGCTGCCGTTATTGTGCTTGATACGGTATTTTGCTCGTGCCATCACACCACCCCTGCAAGCTGGAATAGGGAAGATCCCCACAGGATCACAAGCATATTGCTGACCGTGGCGATCACTCCAATACCTGCTATGGAGTGCCTGCAGATATCCCAGGAAAGCTTTCTTTGTTGCAGGGATCTGTAGACAACAAACAGCAGGATTAGAAAGACCAGCTTCAGGATAACCGCTATTGTAAAGCTTATCAGGAAAGGATTTGCTTCATAAGCACCCAGTCTTAAGGCTGCCTGGGTACTGATCAGGTCCCCTATGATATAGAAGAAGATGATGTACCTAACCTCATGCAGAAAAGAGGATATGACAGGTATCATCTTGATACCTCTTTTTGTTCGGGGACAGGGATCAGCATCACTCTATGCTTCTGTGAAGTGTAGAACACTCCCTCGCTAAATCCCAGTATCTCCTCTGTGGATCCGGAATGTTCCTTGAAAGGCCGCAGGATAAGCCTTGACATCACGCCACCCCCGCGAGATGTTTAATTGTTCTTGCTACACGCTTGTTCCAGTCAGAACCAAACTCAGCATCATTGTCAATGAGGTCTCTGTTGTCATCGTAGATAAGACAGGCTATATCGCGGGATCTTTCAGAAATGTCTTTCAGAGAGGCTTCACAGCCTCTGACAGACATAGCTGAAGCTACGTCTAATGAGTTTTCAATATTCGACATAATAGTTTGCTCCTTAGTTTACGTCATGTTGGCGCATGACAATGTAAAAATTGGTGGAATAATATATAAGAGTTACTATTGAAATTGGAGAGAAGGGATTATTTACCTAGTTTAAGTAGAAGTGATGTTAAACTGTTTAGATTGTTTATATAATCTGGATGCCCAGAACCAAGTGTTTTTTCAAGGATTGTTAGAACGCGTTCGTATAGAGGTAATGCTTGCTCATACTTTCCCATTGATTTATAATGTTCAGCCAGATTGCTAAGGGTATTTGCAACATCTGGATGTTCAGTACCAAGCGTTTCCTCACGAATTACCAGAGCACGTTCGTACAGAGGTAATGCCTGATCATACTTTCCCATTGAATCATAGAGGCCAGCCAGATTATTGAGGATAGTTGCAACATTCGGATGCTCAGTACCAAACTTTTCCTCAAGAATTGTGAGAGCGCGTTGGCACAGAGGTAATGCTTTTTCAGACTTTTCCATTGAATAATAGAGTAAAGCTAGACTGTTAAGGCTGTTTGCAACATCTGGATGTTCAGAACCAAGTGTTTTCTCACGGATTGCCAGAGCGCGTTGGCACAGAGGTAATGCATCTTCACACCTTCCCATTGATCTATAAAGTTCAGCTAGATTGTTAAGGCTAATTGCAACATCAGGATGCTCAGAGCCAAGTGTTTTCTCACGGATTGCCAGAGCGCGTCCGTACAGAGGTAATGCTTGCTCATATCTTCCTTTGGAATAATGTATCCCAGCCAGATTATTGAGGCTGGCTGCAACATTCGGATGCTCAGTACCAAACTTTTCCTCAAGAATTGCAAGAGATCGCTGGTACAAAGGCAATGCTTCCTTATACCTTCCTATTGATTCATATAGTCCAGCCAGATTGTTGAGGCTGGTTGCTACATCTGGATGCTTATTCCCAAGCATTTTCTCACTTATTGCAAGAGATCGTTGGTACAGAGGCAATGCTTCTTCATACCTTCCCTTTAATTTATAGAGGCCAGCCAGATTATTGAGGCTGATTGCAACATCTGGATGCTCAGTACCAAGTGTTTTCTCACGTGTTGCTAGGGAGCGTTCGTACAGAGGTAATGCTTGCTCATACCTTCCTGCAGAATGATAGAGTAAAGCCAGATTGTTGAGGCTGGTTGCAACATCAGGGTGCTCAGAACCAAGTGTTGTCTCAAGGATGTTAAGAATGCCATCTGATAAAGGAATTAAGAAATGCCACAATCCAGCTTTATTGAATATTTCCCTTCTTTTAGAGAACCACGAGAACAAATATTCAATTTCTATGAATTGTTTTCCATGATAAAAAGCTTCATTAAAGGCAGTTTTGTGTATCTCTTGTATATTTTTAATATCAATAGCATCTAGCTGTTGATTATAGTAATTGAACAAAAAAGTGTGAACTTTTTCTTTCTGTTCTGGTTTTTGATTTTCTTGAAGGCTTTTCCTCATTAATGGATACATATTCCATTTCCCATCACTATTTTCTTTCATGAAAGAAAAGCGATGCAACTCATCGAATGCTCCTTCTGATTTAGGATAATTTGTTCCGAATTCGTCAATTAAGAGATTAAACAAATTATGATCCCATAAATTTGCATTAGATAATATTAGCAAAGTTGATCTTTCAGCCGCATCCAGATAATGGAAAAAACTATCGAATATTTCAGAACGGGTTTTTGGAAAATCTTCAGGTACTGGTTCTCTTTTGGCCTTAATATTCCAGTACGTGTCTACTGAAAGGGCAAGATAAAATGGATAACATTCACTTGCTTCAATAATTAGAGATTGAATCTCTTTTTCATCTACTCCACATAACTCTAAAAATTCAGTACAATACTCCTTAGGAAGAATTCCAATTTCATACTGAGCTAGGTTATTATCCCATTCGTTGCCTATTTCATTCCATCTGAGCTTATTTTGTCCGCAGATAATCCAGGAAATCTTTTCATAACATTCCATGTTTTTAGAACATTCTATAATACTTCTTATCCATTCATCCCTTGAATTGAAATTGCCTATATCTCTTGCTTCTTCCCAGAGTGCTTCATATGTATCAATGAAAATAACTGCTGTTTTTGATTTATTTTCAAAATGATCTTTTAAATCTTTGAAGAAAAATATCGACAATAGATGTTCAATTTGAACTGGAGTAGCTTCCTCCAATATATATTTAAATTTAAGACCTTCTTCTATCCACCATTTTTTGAGCATCGCAGGAGCATGAAGTAGATAGTTGTAAATATCTACAACCGATTTGAGGGGCGTATCTCCTTTAATGGTTCCTTGCATGAAGTCAATAGTACCATGATCTTCAATCGAACTATATTTTTCTTTTAAAATAGCCTTCTCGGGATTGTTTTTTCTCATATAGTATTTAAGTACAATATCGAAATAATCGAATTTGACCTTATAGTTCTTAACTAATTGATTGCGCAGAGAAAAAAGGAAAGTCCCTATTTCTCGTTGCGTTTTAGCGTTAAAATCAACATTTACCCAAATAACGTCCGGGTATTCGTCTGTTAATATACTTTGAAGTTCTTGCTGTAATTTGCTCTTTCCAATCCCTGAAATTCCCCAGTAATGGAGAACATTGTACTTCTTTTGTTCAGAATTCTCCAGAAAGTCTTGGAAGATCCGTTTGCATTCTTCTCTATCTACAAAAGGAAATTTTCTCAGAGAATAAGAGCTTGAAGCAATTACCACACTTTACACCTCTAGCAAGTAAGCAGTGGAACAATATAACCATTTTTATTTTTGCAAGCAGAGCATAAAAAGATCCTTGTATTATGGGCAATTATACGTTTCATTATAATCTATTAAAATATAGAAAATATTATAATACTGGGCGTATAGTATATTATTTATGAGCTTATCACGGAAAATAGGAAAAATAATTGATGTAATACTTGAAGATGGAAATGTCGAAAAAGGTGATGAGTTTGAGAAGTATGTTGTAGATCTTTTTGATGAGAATTACTTCTCGGTTGAACAATGGACAACAGATATCGCAAGAAAACATGACCGTTTTGTTGAATCAGATTGTAATCCAGATCTGGTGATGCGATATACTTATAAAGGCAGAGATGAACGTTTCTGTGTCGAGTGTAAATTCAGATCGGACTTATATCAGGACAAGCTTAACTGGACAAATCCTGAACAGTTAGAAAGATACAGGGAATATGAACGGGAAAGTGGTCTTCCATTCTTTGTTGTTATTGGCTTGGGAGGAGAGCCTGACTATCCGGAAAGAATGTTCTGTATTCCTCTTGAAGAAGCAAATTATCCTGCTCTTTATCCAAGTGTCTTTGAAAGGTTCGAAAGAGATCCGGAAAAACCCTTTTTCTGGAGTAATGGGTATTTGTCATGATCCTACTTGCTAGAGAGACACTCTATCCTTTCTTTTTTAACCTTCATTTTACTCCTTTCTCTAGGTTTACAAATGTCCTATAACAGGCAAATCTCATCATAATGAGAATAAGCATATCTAATAGTATAGAAATGATTATATACTTATTTTGAGAAGGTATGTATCAGATCAATAGCAAGGTGACGGAACCACAAAGAGATTCAAAAGGTCGAAAGTGGGTTCCTCGCCTGAAAAAAGAAAGAGGAGAAAAACAATCATGGAATTTATAACTGTAACCTGTCAGAACTGTGGTAGCAAGATGTATGTTCAGAGCAAATCAGCACGCAATGAAATGTACTGTACTATCCACTGCCTAGAGACAGGTACCTCATCAAAGATCTAAGTGTTCGATATGAACACCTACACCTCATCTTTTTTATGACTTCTTTTCACTCTAAAACTTGGTAATTAGCTCTTATAAAAAACTGACAATTGTCAGATAAGAGATTTAATTAATAACTGTTAAATAAGACCATAGCATTTTTGGAATAGGGCATGGTGCTATTTGTTGGCGCAAATAGCTTCATCATGATTACCTATTATCCAGGTCTCGACAACCTGGATAGTTTGCTCCAATCACGGACATGCCCCCCTTAATCTGTAAAACTCAAAGGTTTTATAGATTGTTGAAGCGAAGTGAAAGTAATAAAAAGCATAGCACTGTGCGTATGGCTTCCCCCCTCGGCGCTACTATTTTTATGCTCTGAACTTTAACTTATATCTTTTTTGTCCATCTCAAAAATCGAATGTTAACCATTATTTATCGTTAAATGTGAGAATATTAGTTAATTCTGCCATGTTTATGAACCAATCTATCAGATGTCCGGAAATGCTTGTTTTAGTCGGGAAAAGAGGCAATTTATCCCGCTTGAACCAGCCGGCATCTATTATTTCTTTGCCGTCGACACATATTTCTCCGTCTGCATAGTCCGCAATGAAACCAATCATGAGGGAGTTTGGAAATGGCCAGGGTTGGCTTGCGAAATATCTTATGTTTTTGATTTTCAACCCTACTTCTTCCATCACTTCTCTTTTTACGGCATGCTCAAGAGTTTCTCCGGGTTCTACAAAACCTGCAAGTATACTGTACATATCTGGTCTGAAGTGAGATGAACGGGCCAGAAGCACTTCATCCTCTTTCATCACCAACACTATAATGGCCGGAGATATGCGTGGATATACGAAAAAATCACATTTTGGACACTTTTTACCCCTATCCTCCAAGTTTTGCATGACGCTTCCACACCGCCCACAAAACTTGCTGGTGAGTTCAAAATCTACGAGTTGCACAGCTCTTCCGGCAAGGGCCAGCATCCTTTCATCAACTTGTCCTATAAGGTCTCTCAAGAGAACCAGTTGCAGGCCTTCAGGCAATTCTTCGTGAGACTCAAGTCCTACAGCATAACAAAGTTTTTCGTTAAGCTCTCCTACATATTGGATGATCTTTTTGTCTTTTCCATATTCAACATTCTTGTGAAGAATTGTTGGAGAATCAGATGGGTTTGCAGGATATGTTACTACTTTTCCATTATGGATGTATATGTAACAAGCAGGTCTCTCTTTTGAATTAGCGGGTAATGGATAAGTAAAATCAAGCTCATCATTGGAGAAAGGCATTCTTTGGCACATACGGTGATAATATCTATTTTGTCAATTTAATCTATTGGTCATATAAATAATAAAAAGGAAAAAAGGTAAAGGTCATGTGAATAAAAGGATTTTATAGTCCTTTCTTTTTGATCCTCTTATCTATTTTTTTGCTTTTTTTGATCATTGAATGTCCAATTCCAAATACTATCAAAGCGACGGCAAGTCCAATTCCTACATAGGGCAGCATACTTTTCTTTTTTACTTCAAATTCAAGCTCTTGAGTTCCAACATTTGCTTCATAATTACCTTCTTCTGGAGACATATAAGTAAAATTCAACAAAGCAGTTTCTCCAATTTCCAGGGCAACTGTCTGAGTATCAACCACCGATCCATTGATCTTTAGTTCTACTTTTTCTTCTCCTGCTGCAGTGCCTATGTTGGTTATCTCTGCTGAAAGGCTCATGTTTTCTTCTTCTGTAGGATCAATGGGCATGATTTGAATTCCGGAATATACGAATTTAGGCTCACGAACAATGACCTCTAGGTTGTATTCCGCAGGGAGGAACCCATCAGGAACCGTTTTTATCTTGTGAATTCCTGGATCTTTTACTTTATATTCCAGTTTTCCTTCATCAGAGGTGTTACCAATGATCTTTCCATCATATACTAATTGTACTCCAGGCACGGATTCTCCAGTTAAAGATTTTACAGTGGATAGTGTGACTTCGTCTCCTTCATACACTTTTTCAGCAGATATCTCTATTCTTATCTTTCGAGTTTCATCATCTCTTGCAATAACTTCTATTTCCTTTGATGCTGATACAAATCCATCCTTAGAGGCAATGATCTTAAACTTGCCACCTTTGGATGCAGCGTATTTAAGAACGCCTCCCTCTGAAGTTGTACCTAATTCTTCTTGGTTGACAGTAACAACAGCATTTCCTACAGCTCCTCCCCGTGAGGAAACTTCTATGCTGACAGCTTCTCCTTCTATGATCGTTTTAGGAATGTCAATGTCTAGTGATTCAAGAGGGGTTGTATTTTTCTCTATGAATGGGTAATACCTTAGGTCATTGGAATCTGCTACACGGAATTGCATGTTGCCCATGATATCTATTGATTTATCTCTTGAAAGAGAGATATCATCTGTGTTTTTCATGGTGATGCCATCAGCAGAAAAATCAGTCACTTCCATTATTCCATATTTTTCTTTGGTGTCTATAGCTATATATTCCTGGGAAATCTGGAATATTCCTTTAATAAAAACAGCATTAGTTTCAGTTCCTTTGAAAATGTCCTGTATGTGTACAATTATCAAGGGTACATCTTCGATACTACCTATATTTGCTCTATACACATAATCTTCGTTTGAAGCGACTGTGCCACTATCGAGAACGCTACCATTTTTGTAAAGAGAAACAAATACACTGCTCCCCTTAGTATCTACTTCGTTTACTTCTAATTCATAGCCTTCTTCCAATAGTAATGAAGATCCTGAATATACTCTTTTTTTCTCTTCGTTATCTATCAGGACTTTGGAAAGCTCGCCATTTGAAACAAGGCTGATCTCATCTGAAAACTCATTCTCAGGGTAGCCTGCAAAGTATTTATCTGCAAGGAACCCTATTACCTCGAATTCACCCCATTGCTCATGTTCGAACCTTACTTCTTCAGGTTTGCTTTTGTACTGAAGTTTATTTTTCTCTATGGTTCTGTCGTCGATCTCTTCAACGGTAAGTGATTCTGTGCCAATACCTTCATCAATGTTATAGTAGAATCCTTCAAAGTTCATGGGTGTCCATTCAAATTCCTCTTCTGCCACTGTGCCTCTGAGGACATAATTTCCGGGATCGGACATTTCTATAAACGGTGCAAATCTAAGTGTATTATTGTTAGCCACCATCAATTTGAGTTTTCCCATAACTTCAAAGGTATCTCCTTTTGTAAGGGTTATCTCTTCCTGGTTCTTCATAGTTATTTTTTCAGGGGATATGGAGGTGACTTCCATTTTTCCATAAGTATCGCTTGAATTGATACTTGAGAGTTCATCAGATATCTGGAATACACCATTTATGAATACTGCATTTGTCTCTGTTCCTTTGAAGATGTCATCTAGATGTACCGTAATGATAGCTACTTCCTCATTTAAGCCCAGGTCTTTCTTATAGGTATAGTCACCATTCGACCCCACAAAATCTGTTTCTATATGTTCTCCATTCTTGCTCAGGTCGATTAGCACTTTTTTCCCATCTTTATCTACTTCTCTTATTTCCAGTTCGTAGCCTTCTTCCAGCATAAGTGAGGAACCAGTGTAAAGCGATTTTCTTTCATTGTTGTCAATCAGTATTTTTGAAAGTTTTTCGTTGGACATAAGGCTAATATTATCGCTGAACTCAGTACCAGAATATCCCGCAAAATATCTTTCAGTCATAAAACCAATTGCTTGATACTCTCCCCAATCATCATATTTGAAATCAGCATTTGTAGGTTTTGTTTCGTAGATAACATTTCCAATACTGATTTTCCTTTCTTCAGTATTATTGAGGTTTACTGTAAGATTTTCGGTTCCTTCTCCTGTATTTACATTATAGCAAAATCCAGAGAAACTCTGGGGTGTCCATATATATTCAGGACTCAAATTTAGATTTTCATCCCATATTCTATTTCCTGTGGAATTTGAAGCAACAGCACCTGCTGTATTACATAACAATATTAGGCAGAATAAAGCTCCGCATACGATAAACTTTTGGAATTCACGCAACTATGACCATCTCCTAAAGAACCATTCAAAGTAAAGAGTTGATCATTGATTCTATCGGTTTTACTCCGAATGGGCATTCATCCTCGGTAGTATCATATAATTAATTATATATTAATATTTATTTATTGGTATGTATATATCTCGTACAATATTCCCGGCTTGCAACTTCACCTGCTTTTCCAAAAAATATTCTCTAGTTCCTTCCTTTTCTACAAATGCTATTTGGATTCAAGCAGCAATAGAGTTATATATCAATATGATATTATGAGCGGCATCAGTTTATATTCCGTTAGGATATGCAGTCCACCCCTTCAAGGGGAGTGTCGGCACGTATGCCGGGGCTACAGGATACAACGTATCCCTAAGGAGGACATATATTATGGCAGATGAAGAAATAAGACATCTAGTCCGTATCATGAATACTGACCTCAAAGGTGAAATGCCTGTTGAGTATGCATTAACTGGTATTCCTGGTATTGGAAGAAGAACCTCTAAGATTCTTGTAGAAAGTACTGGTATCGACCCATCAGCAGTAATCGGTTACCTTTCAGATGAGGATATCGCAAAGCTTGATAAGGCCATTAGTGGCTTTGAGCAATCTATGCCTACATGGATGCTAAACAGGCAGAACGATCTTGTGACCGGTGAGAATAAGCATCTTCTTGGACAGGACATCCTTCTCACATTGAGAGAAGATTTGAACACTCTTAAAAAGATCAGGTGCTATCGTGGTATAAGGCACGAGCGTGGTCTTAAGGTAAGAGGTCAGAGGACAAAGTCCACTGGTAGACGTGGCAGCACCATTGGTGTAAGCAAGAAGAAATGATAGGGTGATTTTATGGGATATCCAGGAAAGAAGAGAAAGAGTTATGATACACCAAAGCATCCTTGGCAGGCTGCCAGGATGGCTGAAGAAGTAGAGCTTATCAAGACCTATGGTCTGCGTAACAAAAGGGAGCTTTGGAAGGCACAGAGTGTCCTGAGGCGCTTTAGGGCAGATGCTCGCAGACTCTTGGCAGAGTCCGCAGAGACTGAACACATGACTGGTCACTTAAAACTTGAATCTGAACAGATCCTTGAAAGGCTTACCAGTTATTCTATATTGAAAGTTGATTCAAAGATTGATGACATTCTTGGACTGAAAGCAAGTGCCCTTCTTGAGCGCAGGTTGCAAACTCAGGTCCACAGGCTTGGACTTGCTCGTACTCCAAAGCAGGCAAGACAGTTCATCACTCATGGTCACATTGCAATCAATGGTCAGAAGGTTACCGTACCTGGAATGATGGTCACAAAGGAACAGGAAATGCACATTGATTATTATGGTACTTCTCCATTGCTTCAGGAGTCTCATCCTGAAAGGCCTGCTCAGGTAGCTAAATCCGTAGCAGGGCAGGAATAAGGAGGTATGAATATGGCAAATGGAATATGGGGTGTTGCTCACATTAAGAGCTCATTCAACAATACTATCATCACTATTACTGATATGACTGGTGCCGAAACAATTGCAAAATCTTCGGGTGGAATGGTTGTAAAGGCAGCACGCGATGAAAGTTCTCCTTACACTGCAATGCAAATGGCAAGCCAGTTGGCTGATACACTCAAAGATAAGAACATTGAGGGTGTACACATAAAAGTACGTGCTCCCGGAGGCAACAAGCAGAGGAGCCCAGGTCCCGGTGCTCAAGCTGCAATCAGAGCTTTTGCAAGAGCAGGTATTAAAATCGGAAGGATTGAGGATGTAACGCCTGTACCACATGATGGTACTCGTCCAAAAGGCGGAAGACGTGTATAATCTCTCCGTTCACGAAGGAAATAAGCATATGACGATGGAAGTAGACATACTGGAGCTCTCCGATAGGTCTGCAAAGTTTGTATTGTCGAACACAACTGCTGCATTTGCAAACGGTATTCGCAGGGCTGTCCTGGCGGACGTTCCTACGATTGCTATCACTGAGGTAAATATTTACAACAATACCTCAGTTTTGTACGATGAGCAGCTTGGCTTACGCCTGGCATTAATCCCTCTTACTTCTAATCTGGAGGATTTTGTTCCTAAGGATGAATGTAATTGTGGTGACTTCTGTCCGGCATGTCAGGTATCTCTCACACTCAGTGCAGAAGGTCCTAGAATAGTTTATTCCAGAGATCTTGTGTCTTCTGACGATAAGGTACAGGCAGCTGATCCAAATGTTCCCATTGCTGATCTGAGGGAAGGACAGAAAATTGTGCTTGAAGCCATAGCTCAAATGGGATATGGTAGCAAGCATTCCAGATGGCAGGCAGGAGTAGCATGTGGTTACAAGAACATGCCAAAGATTGAATTCAATGGCTGTGACCAGTGTGGCGCATGCATAAGCGAATGTCCCGTTGCTATCATTAAAATGGGTGCAAATGGCGCTGAGGTGTCTCAGGAAGATATGCTTAAATGTACTCTTTGCAGATTATGTGAAGGAATTTGTGATATTGATGCTATTGATATCAAAGTTGATGAGCATTCGTTCATCTTTACAATGGAATCAGATGGCTCTTATATCATGAAAGAATTAGTCTTAAACGCCGCTAATATCATAAAAGGTAAAGCCACAAATCTGGCTACGATCTTATCGGCATTGTAAACCAACAGATTTATATAGGAGGTTGCTCTCTCCTATATTGTTCTTTCCCCATGCGCGGGGGTTGCCCAGCCAGGTCAAAGGCGCTAGGTTGAGGGCCTAGTTTCGTAGGAATTCGTGGGTTCGAATCCCATCCCCCGCACTATTAACATAATCTCTTGAGGCTGTTTTACAACCTTTTTGTTCTTCTCTGTTCATCGTTTGCCTTTATTAGGCAACAATGCTTCTTTAGTGCTATAGTTTCATTTGACAGGGTTGTGGTTTACATGATGGCACTTATTCAGTTCAGGATCTATCTAAGGAGTACTGAATTGTTTGAAAATAACGATCTTGGTTTTACTCGCTAGGCTATGGTATATGCCTATAAAAAATAAGTTAGCGGTATGAATACCACTTATTCAGAATGATTCAAAACACTAGTCTGATATTCAAGTCAAATTCCGCGTACGCTGTTTACAGGACAATTATGGACCTTCTCCTTATTCCTGTTCTCTAAAACCTTTAGGAGAATTGCACTCCTCCTTTTCATTACACGCTTCTTTTCCTGGAGACGGTCCTGGTATATTCTTATAGAACGCAGAAAATCGATCTTTCTGAATTCTGGCCAAAATGGGGCACAAAAATACGTAGCACATTCATTGCCAGATGTCTGCCATGGGAGGAAATTAGATACTCTTTCATCTCCTCCTGTACGGATTATAAGGTCCACATTTGGTACAGCATTTCCCACAACTGGGTAGAGATGATTTGAAATGGTGCTCTCTGTGATATCTTCCGGATCAAGCTGCCCATTATCCACTTTTTCAGCGATTTTGCGCACTGCTTGGACTATATCCTGTCTGCCGCCATAAGCAATAGCTACATTAAGATAAAAACGATCGTAGTTTGCAGTACATCTCTCAGCTTCTTTTATAGACCTTTGCAGGCTGGCCGGAAGCATTTGCAAATCACCGATAGCTCTAATATGCATTTCTCTTTTATGGGTACGCTCATCCTGGCAGAGCTCATCAAATTTGAGTCCTATTAATTCAAAGAGCTTTTCTTTCTCGTCTGGAGACCTGTTAAAATTCTCGGTAGAAAATGCATACACAGTAAGTTGCTTAACACCTATTTCATGGGACCATTCCATCACTTTCTCAGTTATGCTGGCACCCTTTGCATGCCCATAATTCGTAAGTTTGCCTACTCTATTGGCATACCTGCGGTTTCCATCCATTATTATTGCAATATGTTCAGGCACATAGGAGTGTGTTACTTCTTTTGAGAGGAAGTGCTCATATGTGCGATATACAATCCCACTTATATAATTTAATATAAAAATCCCGACCTAAGGTTTTTCTCTACCTTTGTGGTATATACTAACATACCAAATTGGTAAATTACTGGTATCAATTCTATAAAAAGATTACTTTGAGGTGTGTCTAAATTAGTCTTTATTAATAATTCTCAAGTACTGAACGAACAACATCTCTGTAATCCTCCTTTAGAAGATATATATTATGGTCTCCTGTCACATCAATACTGAGGATTCCTAATCTTGTGTTCATTAAGCCGACCATGGCCGAAACTCCTCTGTAGCTCACATTAAAATCAGTTTTATTGAGGTACCCGTACACATCACCGGTTGTGAACTTGTTTCCTTCAAGAAAAAGCTGCAATACTACTTTGCGAATGCCGGTATCATCTCTGCTGAGATATTTTATGAGCCTCTCCCTCACGCGGTCCTCTATCGTTTCCAGTACAAACACCTCGTTTTTTTAATATGCTATTTTAGTTTATAAAGTTATTGTGATTTATATAAATTAAACTGCTATTGGTTGCCAAACTGGAAGTACGTATATCATTCTTGCATATATATTTTGGCTTTTAAAGCGGGATTTTTTCAACTATTATCCCTCCGGGAAATGGATATCTTTCAACAATGCACATTTCTTTTACATGCGCTGCGATCTCCATTATGATCTCTTCCAGTATCCAGGGGGCTATGTGTATCTCTTCTTTGTCTATCTGGAATAATTCCTCAGGTACACCTAATAGTGACAGCATATCAGTTACCCGCCCTATTGAATTTTCCTCAGCGTTACACGTTATTACACCATATACAAGGGTTCCATCTTCAGTTACTTCATCAAATTCCCTGGCTGCTCTCTCAGCTATGCGCAGCAGCCTTCTTCGAAGCTGTATAGCATCTTTATATCGGGATGTACATAAGTGTGCCTTTTCAGTGGTCTTTAAAATTTCCATACCAACGGCATATGATCCATCCACAGCATTTGAGATTTCATCCCGCAGCTTATAGCCTCTGAGTTTCATTGCCTCCGAATTTGTATCTGAGAACTCAAGTTCATTCAGATTAACGAAACAGCCCAATTCATTTGCCATTCTGGATACTTCTTGTGCGCCCTCTATCGCCGGGATTTCCAGGCCCGCTTCCATTCCAAGAACCATGGCTTTTTTTATGGAATTTGCATAATTTTCCATATTAATATTCCATATATCTACAGGAGGATGGAACCTTATCTCATCAAGTCCGGATAATGCAAGTTTTTCTAGTATGCTGTCATCTAAAGGTAAGGCAGTGTAGAGATGAATGTGATGCTCTTTTCCAAATTCTGATTTGAGCAGTTTTATATATGCTAGGACTTTCTCAGGTTTAAGCAATGGTTCACCACCGGTAATTCCTGTACCCAGTGCCCCCATCTGTCGTGCTTCCTCTATGATGTCATTATCTGAGTTGACAAGTCTTTCATTAGCAAAGGTAACATCTGCTTTTCTTTCATTAGAAAGTGGGCAATAAAAACAGTTTTTTCCGCAGATGCCAGTTATAAAAAGCACCATTTTAGCTCCTTCCTGGCATAATCTACAGCCTTTGGAAAGATATGAGTAACAAGAATCAGCTTCTCCCTGAGATATATTCAGCATGATGGCGCAACCATGGATCTTATCATATATATCTGTTATTTCGTCCATTCCCCTTAAATACATTTATCTCTTTGCTATTCTGTAGTGTCAAGCAAAGGGTACATAGTAGTTTCCGGCTGTAAAAAATGTGGTAGATGCAGGGCAATTTGTCCAGTTTTTGCTCTTACAAGAAATTCTGATGACAGGCCAAAGATAGACCATGACCTATGTAACCGATGCATGCTTTGTGTTAAATGCTGTCCCAACAAGGCCCTGATCTATATGGAATAACATGTCATAATGATTTGAGGATATCTACCACAGGATCTCCTCAGATAAATCCTCTGAATATTATCCTTGAGGCTATTGCAGAAGCAGAAAACACAATTACTGATATTGGCAATGCTCTGGAAAGCTCGTACATCATTTGGCTTTTATCTCCTCCATACTCGATAGCCGTTGAGAATCGGACAAGTATTGTTGTGATCAATATCAGGTATATGCCTATTGACAGCATGAACACATCCGGGCCAATGGAAAGCTCCAGGCTCTCAGGAGATATATCTGCAGGCCCAGGAATCACGTTTGGCGGCAACCTGGATATGCTGTGTGCCACGTTCTGCAGTATCTTTGCAATGACCTCTGAGAGTGCAATTGTCACTCCTGCGATAAGTGGAGCAAATATGCATGCAGTTGACTTCATTGTAGATGTCATCTCATAAAGTGATTCTTTTATATGCCTCTCAACTTCCTGCAAGTCAGTCATGTGATCCGCAAGTTTCACAATAGCGACACCTGCAGCTTCATGGCTTTTATGTACACTTTCCAGAAATAGTTTCATAGTAGTGTTTATTCTTTCCGAATAGACATTTTTGAATGCACCGTAATCCTCATCGAATATCGCACTATGCAGGTCACATCTCATACATGCAACGTTCATCGCTATTTTTTCAAAGGGTTCAGAGATAGATGCTCCTTTCATATTGGCCGCAGTATGCACAAAAGCCTCTTCTGCAGACCTGCCTTCCGATATTCTCCGGCCCAGGATAAACAACGCATCCACAAATTCATTTTCCATGGCAATTATCTGATCTCTTATTTTCTTGTATGGGGTATATGCGGCATTAAGGTACCACGAAGTGGTAATACTTATACCCACCAGTATCAGTAGTGCCGTAGGTACCAGCCCTTCAAGTACGGCAGTTGAAATCACTCCGTAAGGATTCCCGATATGCACCAATATATATCCCATACTGCAGACAGCAATACCAGTGATCACTGCAAAAAAGAGTTCTTTTTTTCTTTTAGATGGCAAACCTTCCAGTTCAGGATGAGTGTCTGATATTTTCTGGGGAACAAAAGATGCAGGCCTTTGCATAAGCACATATTCTGCGTACATAAAAGTGATCAAAGGCAATACTATGTCATACATCAACACAAGGTTCGTACTTGTAATGCGAATCCCTACAACAGCCATTGCAGGCAGCAACGCGACTAAAGCAAGGGGTATGAGGATGAATATTGAGTATAGTACATAAGTTGGAAGCTTTAGTTTTGCAGCGTACCCTTCCATGAGGTTCCTTGTCCCGTCCAGGATGATATCCAATGACCGGTTGAGGGTCAAAGTACGTTGAGCAGGGTCAGTTTCGCTCATAGAGCTTCTGATCAGATGCAATGACCTTTTGAAATGTTCACTGTTCTTACCCCACATCTCCGAAAACTGGACAACGGCATCGTCCATTCCGGCATATACTCTTAAATGGAGATTCCATAACATTTTCCTCAGATCCCTTGCCAGAGGCCTGTTAGAGTTCTCTGCAGCAAAATGCACAGCCTTTTCCATGTTAGGAACTATCTTCATTGACATTACAACATAGCTCATGACTTCAGGCATATCCCCAAGTGATGTTATTCTCATGTAGCGAGCACGTATCTTGACATATTCACTGAGATACGATAGTCCTACTATCGGTATAATGAAGCTCATCATTACGATTGCTGTGAGTATGCCCGATGAAAATGTTGTGAGCCTGAATAATAAGGCATCTGTAAACAGAACAATAAAAAATATTACTGCAGATCCTATATATGAAAAAAATGTTGTTTCATAAGGTTCCAGGTCAAAGCCCGTGTATACAAGGGAATTAATATACTCCTGGCTGACTGCTTTTTCACTCTTCTTTTTAAATTCCTCATGGTCTTTGATGAATCCAGAGAAATGTCTCCAGGTAAATTTGCATCCTCTATAGTACCAGTTATCATTATGCATCATGGCCACCCTGTACTGCCTCGGCCAATGATTTGGAGCATAATGTTTTGTCTATTGTTTCAATAGACTTTTCTTTACCTTTGGCCACCGCTATCTGTCCGAACCACATACACCATCTCTCATATACCCGCTGCATATCAGGCTTGCCTGCACTCTCTTTTTCCTGTTCCATAAGCATCCAGAACATGTTGTTTGCAGCAGATACCATTTCAGCCTCAAGGAATGCCGGATTCGTTTTACCGTATTCCGCCATCTTAAGTTTCATGCTTGCACGGATACGAATGTTCTTTGAGGCTTCATCCACGGATATACCCCATTTTCGTGCAATTTTCCGGATTAATCCGGACTGTCCTCTGTCAAGAAGGTCCGTTGGTACCAGTGAATTGACCGAGGCATCATAAGTAAGGATGTCAGAAAAGACACTGTATGTATTATCAGAATCCCATACTTCATTCACTTCAGCAACCTGTATTACTTTCCGTCTTGTTGCCATACTGCCTGCTATACGGGTATTGGAACATACTATTACGGCATCTGTAGCTTTGAATGATGCAGGAGGGACTCCAAGGGTATGCACTATTCTTTCGTAAACGGCATTTGTGGATGCACCATGAATGGTTCCTATCACAGAATTGCCTGCAGTGCCGACCTGCATGGCTTCATACAACATTGCGACTTCAGGTCCTCTAACTTCACCTATCACAAGAGAGGAACTGCCAAGCCTTAAGGATGCACGCAGGGCTGTGGCAGGTTCAATCTCAATACTTGACTTTACTATGGAAGATTGAGCATTCAGGCCCTGTGCTTTCCATCCAAGCTTTTGTAATTGTTCAAGCGGTATCTCAGGTGTATCTTCTATGGTCAGTATTCTGTATTTCTGGGGCATTTCCATAAGCATGGCACATAAAAGAGATGTTTTACCTGCCCCCACTCCTCCGGCTATGAGCACTGATGCATGCCCGTCCATCATAAAGCTGAGCAGACCTGCTGTAAGGGGAGTTATGGCCCCACTATTGATAAGTTTGGGCAGCGTCCAGGGAGTCTTTGCATGTTTTCTAAAAGCATAGGCCATTCCTTTTGCACTTAGCGGGTCTCCTATCACCGAGACACGCACTCCGTATTCTTTAAGTGCCATTTCCAGAACAGGCGTAGCTTCTCCAAAAGGTCTTCCGCTTATTGTCCTGAATCTTGAGACCATGGAGTCCATTTCTTCCTGAGACAGAAAAATGTTGGTAGTGCATTCTTCACCATTCATTACCACATTAACAGGATTCTTATCTGCAGGAGCATTGACATATATGTCCGTAACTCCTTCATCGGATAGCAGATCTTCCAGAATTCCAAGTCCTGTTGTGTACTTTGCCAGCAGGTCAGAATACATGTCCAGTTGAGAAGGTGCCAAAGCCAGTTTTTTGACCGTACATTCTTCATTTAGCAATCTTTTGCAAAGCCTGCGGAAATATTCTCTTGAAAGAGCAGGATCTGCAAAATTCATATCCTCTGGCCGATGCTTTATCATCCGGTTACGCACGCTTTCAATGAGTAGAAGTTCTTCAGGCTGCATATTATATTCTATGGGATTAACCACATACAATTTTTCAGGTTTATCTGTAAACTCATAGATAGATATGGGTAATTTTCTCCCATCATTTCTTTGTACATCATAGCATTCGATGAAAATAGTATTTAATGGCGGCTCAGTATAGATCCTGGAAGTTGAGAACAGAGGCCTTACGTATGGCTGGAAATTTTTCTCGTAATCAAAAGTCCCATCTGCCTCACATCGAAAATTATTCAGCAATGGCAGCATCCTTATTTTTATTTCATGTAATGTGTCCTGAAAAATTTCCTGGCATTTATTGCATTCCAGTTGATTTATTTTTTCGGATTGATGTTCAAATTGTGCTATCGCTATTTCGGTATCCTTATACGCTTTAATTGGTGACTCTTTTGCTGAATTGATTATTCTCTCTATTACTTCTTTCCTATTCTTCGTACAGGTATCTCTGGAATCATATACACAATTGTAAGATACATTGCTGATATTATCATACGGTCGCAAGTAATCTTCTAATCGGGCAAGAGAGTATATTTTTTGGAGAAGATCACCGTCATATTCCCTATCATACAGATTGGACAGTATAAGTCTTTCTGCTACTGTTTCCTTAAGTAGTATCTGGTATATGTTTGATCTGCATACAGGATTATTGAGCGTAGAATCTCTTTTGCATTCTCCACATTCTACAATAATTGTATTTGTATTCCTGTTTTTCTTAATTCTATATGAGCACTCTTTATTTTCTACTTCTTTTTGTTGTGTTATAGAAGCAATTAACTTTTTGAGAGTTAGCCGTGTGCGACCTTTATCAGGCTCATCATGTAATACTAAGCTTGTTTGTCCTTTATTAGCTGGTTTTATCCCAATCTTGGTGACTAAAAGATGTATTTTATTTCTCATATTTTCACATAATTATTATTTTTATATTTGCTCTTTATATGTTAATATATAAAATACCTTTCTATTTGTCAGAGATGAGTAGGGGGTTATCTAATATGTTTTCAGGCAAATTCATCATTGAATACCTGTATAAAAGCAAGAGTATTTATTCTATAAATATTATATAATTAAGTATGAAGCTCATTGTGATGATCCCAGCCTACAATGAAGAAAAAACCATTCAAAAAGTGATCAAAGAGATACCCCGGAAAATACAGGGAATAGATAAGGTAGAAGTTCTTGTCATCAACGACGGATCGACGGACTCTACTGTAAAAGTTGCTTTAGAAGCAGGCGCTGATCATGTTGTATCCCAAAAAGAGAACCGTGGTCTTGCATTAACTTTCCGTAAAGGGCTTGAAGAATGCCTGGAAAGAGGTGCAGATATAATTGTGAATACTGATGCTGATTTCCAATATAACCAAAATCAAATACCGGATCTGGTCGCCCCTATTCTTCAGGGAAAAGCTGACGTAGTATTAGGCTCCCGATTCAGTGGGCATATAGAATATATGCCACCTCAAAAAAAGATTGGCAATATCTTGGCTACTCGCGTGACACGTATGGCTTCCGGTTATCCTGTTACAGATGCACAAACAGGTTTTAGAGCTTTCACAAGGGATGCTGCACTAAGAATGAATATTCTGGCTGACTATACTTATGTCCAGGAAACAATTATGCAGGCTGTTAATCATAACTTGACATTGGTCGAGATTCCAATTGAATTCAGAAAAAGAGACGGTCATTCAAGGCTGATGTCAGGGGTTTTCCATTATGCTCAGCGTGCTACTGCTGTGATCTTGCGCACATACCGTGATTATGAACCAATGAAGGTCTTTGCTTCCATAGGTTTTGTGTTCCTGGTTATTGCAGCACTATCAGGAATAACGGTATTGGCTCAATACCTTACAACCGGTGTTGTAATCCCCAATATCTCTTATGCAATACTTACAACTATGCTATGTTTAACTGGTTTACAGGTCTTTGTTTTCGGTTTGATCGCTGATATGCTGAAATATCAGAGAATACGGGAAGAAGAAATATTGTACCGTTTAAAGAAAATTGAGATGGAATAATTGCTATTTGACCAGATTCAAGTTTTCAACGATCCAGTATGAATATCATTGTAACAACATCATCTTTTCCAAGAGATAAAGATGACTATAAGGCCCGCTGGATATTGGAATTAGGGCAAGAGTTTCTTAACGAAGGCCTGATTCCATCCATTTTATGTCCGCATGTGGCAGGTTCCAAGGCTTACGAAGTAATAGATGGCATAGAAGTCTATCGATTCAGGTATGCACCAGAAAGATATGAATCCCTTGGGTATGGAAATTTTTTGCCACATGAGAAATACAGTTCTCGTATTGGCGTTCTGATTCAGTATTGCTTCAATTCTATATTGATAGCCAGTATGTTATTTTTTATGTTCTTGAGCCTCCACAAACTCAGGAAGAAGAAGAACGCTGAACTTATTTTCTCCAATTGGGCTTTTCCTGCTGGTCTTGTCTCTGCAGTATATCGGCAGATATCAGGTGTACCTTCTGTTCTGAAAGTATATGGGACTGACCTGGTGTTTCTTAAAAGGTTCAAATTAGGATCTTTGGGCAAATACATCCTTAATAAACACGATTCAGTAATAGCTATCAGTGACTATACCAAAGATTATGCACTGAGTTTTGGCGCGGACTCCGACAAAATATCAGTATTCCCGGTTGGCAGCAATTATCCTATCATACATCCTCAAGTATCATTGGATTACTTTAAAGGAAAATGGGGCATATCTGGCAGACCTGTCATATTTACTGTGCACAGATTAATCCCGCTAAAAGGAACATCTTTTCTTATACGGGCAATGAGCAAAATAGTCGCTGTTCACCCGGATGCGTTGCTGGTCATAGGTGGTGAGGGTCCGGAGCGCAATATGCTGGAGTCTCTTACTATTAGCAATCATCTTGAACATAATGTGTTGTTTGCAGGTCTGGTCCCAAACGAAGAGCTTCCTCTCTTTTATGAAGCATGCGATGTATACGTAATTCCTTCTATTACCGATAAGTGGGGAAATGCCGAAGGTTTGGGTATGCCTGCCCTGGAAGCAATGAGCTATGGAAAACCGGTTGTGGGATTTGATTCAGGTGGTCCAAGTATGACCATAAACGATGGATCTAATGGGTTCAAAGTTCCGGAAAAGGACTGGGAAGCCATGGCAGATAAGATTATTCTTTTGCTCTCTGATCCGGTTTTAAGAAATAAGATTGGTGTTACTGGTAAGTCAATATTCAATAATGAGTATCGCTGGAACAAAGTTGGACAACGTTATGCAGAGGTGCTTAATAATGCAGTTAAAGGATAACATTGCTATTCCAAGATTTGAATATCAGTTCATTATCTTTTCACTATGGTTTGTATGCATTTCATGGGCTGCCAATTTAATGGCAATGTTCTCTCTTTTCTACGAACACATACTTCTTGCAGCTTTAATTTTGATCACAGCAGTTGCTGTACTTTTTTTTCATAATAAGCATTTTATACCAAGTGTTGCATCCAAACAAAACACTCTTGCATTAATATTTATCATAGCGTTTTCAATCTTTACTTCTTTGTATTTCCATGATACGCTGTACGGTGGCAGAGACCCGGGTATCTATTCAACAAATGCCATTTATCTCTCAGAGCATCACACAATGCTGCTCGAGTCTCCTATAAATGATCTTATACCAAGTTTTCTATCTCCGAACAATTACATTAAGACCAGTGATGGCAAACTCCTTTCTCAGTTTCATTTTGGGTACATTTCATGGGTGGCCATTTACTACAGTCTTTTTGGCCTGGCTGGTATACAGTTTAGTAATCTTCTTCCTTTGTTCGTTGGCCTGATCAGTATATATCTGATCGGAAAAGAACTGAGAAATTCGTATGTAGGCTTAGGTGCAGTTCTGACCTTTTCCGCTACATACCCTCTGATATGGTTCTCACGGCAGACTGTAACTGAAATATTCTTTATGGCCTTCTTCTGGTTTGGGGTGTTGTGTTGCCTGTATATTCAGCAAAGAAGGCATAATCTCTATTACATTTCATCGTTGCTCGCTTTTGGGATGCTACCATTTATACGTATAGAAGGTTTGATCCTTTTTGGATTCTATTTTTTATTTCTGCTATACGATTTTTCATCTAAGGGTATGTGGAGCTCGAATCAAAGGACAACGAGCAATAAAGGCCTCAATTATTATTCAGATTCCAAAAATCATGACAGGTTTCATTTCCTGAAAAATAAATTCCCTGTACTGCTATGGTTTGTATTCATACTGACTTCGGCATTAATGCTCTATTATTACTTTTTTATGCAAACAAGGTACTTAGGGGTCATTGATGCAGTATTTGCTCACTTTTCAGGTGGTATAACCTCATCTGCCACGGAAACAATTCCTTTGGATAAAACAGCTATCAGATATCATTTCCCTGAATTTGTATACATGGCATTGTCTGAGTATAATCTTCAGTTACCATTGATTTCCATTTTCCTGGTTTTCATTGCTTCTATACTTCGTATGGATGCTAATTCCAAAAAGCAGCTTCTTGTAATTTTCTTTATGCTGCCCGGTTTTCTGTACCTGCTCTCTCCTTTCATCACTTTGGACCAGCCATGGTTCTTAAGGAGATATATAGCCACGACTATACCTGGAGCATTTTTACTTCTGTCTCTTGTTATTCATGATCTCTCTAAGCAGAAAGTGCTGTATATCAGTCTTATTTCCCTTGTCATGATAATAAACATTTACACAGCTTATCCAATCCTGTTCTTTTCTGAGAACCAAGGAATGATAACAAATGTAGGTAAAATTTCTGATCAAGTTGATTCGAATGATCTGGTACTAGTAGATAGATATGCTTCAGGTTCATACAAACTGGCGGATCCGTTCTTTTTCGTGTACTCAAAGCCAGCCCTTTGGTGGGATGCTAATTCTCTTGGAAAACTCAAAAGTAATCTCAATGTTTCCCGTTTTGATACGGTCTACATTTTGACAAATGAAGCAACACCTCTTGAAAAATACTTCAATCCCGTAGAATTAGAACTTGTTTACAGCCAGCCTGTTACCATTGAACAGCTTGAGGTTACAGTGGATCTGAATCACTATCCTCACAGAGAAGCAGATGTCTATGATATGGATTATTCCATAGCTTGCGAGCTTATGAAAAGACCAACAAATATTGTAACAAGGAACTTCAAATTGCAATTGTATAAGGTTACAGACAGTTCGAATATGTTTATGTGATGTTTTAACGGTGATTTATATGACTATAGGTATGATTAATACTGCCCAACCTTATACAGGTATTGGAAATTATTCTTTTTCTCTGTTTGAATCTCTTAAAGGCTTAGTAGATATCGATCATGTCTTCTTTGACAGCAAGCAGTTTACTGTAAGTGAACTTACCACATCAAGTAAAATTGCAAGTACAAGAAGAATACCGCTTGTAGACAATAACCCTTTTTTTTACTACAGGATGCAAGGTCACATTCCAAAATATGATATGTATCTCCTCACCAACCAGAATATTTCTTTTTTCAAGGTAGCACCTAAAGTGATCACCTGTCATGACATCATACATGAAATGTATCCTGCAAGCAAAGTGCATCAGATGGCAGGTAAAATGATGTATAAGGGCCTGAAGGATGCAGAGCATATAATTACTGATTCTGATGCAACTGCAAGTGATCTGCAATGCAAATACGGGATATCCGAAGATAAAATGACCACGGTCTATCTTGGGATAGATCATGAAATGTTCAGACCTGTTGAAGATGTTTCTTCAATATGGTCAAAGTACAATCTTGAAAAAGATAAGGAATATATTCTGCACATTAGTTCCGAGCAGCCAAGGAAAAATGTTGAAGGTATCATTAAAGCATTCTACAGATTGAAAAAAGAATCCGGAAGAACGGATCTCGTTCTATTAAAGGCAGGAGAGGCCCAATACCCACAGGACAGGAAAAACATCATGTCATTGATAACCTCTCTTGGTCTTGAAAATGATGTTCGTTTTCTTGGAAGGGTTTCCAATGAAGATCTTGTCAGATTATATTGCATTGCAAAGATGTTCGTTTTCCCATCATTTTACGAGGGCTTCGGACTTCCGGTCATAGAGGCTATGGCATGTGGATGCCCGGTGATCACATCCAGTGCGTCATCATTGCCAGAAATCGCTGGTGATGCCTGCATTATTGTGGATCCAGAAGATTATCAGGGAATGAGTACCTCTATGCTTGAATTGCTCCAGGACGATGATCTGAGATCTTCCTTTATTAGAAAGGGAATTGATAGAGCGGCTCAATTCTCCTGGGGAAGATGCGCTAATGAAACTGCAAAAGTATGCACTCGTGTTCTTGAAGGGATTTTATCTTAAAGCCCTTCCTTCTTCCGGAATTTTCTTCCAAGTATATCGATCAACCCTGTAATTATCACACAGATCAGTATTACTGTAGTATCCACATGTGAGCTTACCAAACCATGTTGTATTTCTTCTGCTATCTGAAGGATCATAAAACTGGTAATTAATGTAAGACACAGACGACGGTTAAACTCCATTATTTTCAGATATTTTTCGTTCCTGCGCCGCTCTTCTATTTTATTTGCAGAAGAAGTATTTCTATTTGCATATGTCAGAAGGATTGCTATGCATAGAATGGACATAAACAGGCCAATATATACAGGTATACTACTACCTCTTGCTTTTGAAGAAAGAACTTCTATGCTTCCATTATCTTGCTTCGTGCTTCCCTCGGCAATATCATCAGCTATTGATCTTAGCATGTAGGATATGTCTTCAGGCTCTATGTTGTATTTTTCTGAGTTACTGGGAAGGGCCACAATACAAAATATGCCTGTATCTCTGAGGCTCACACTGAAATTGAATATTCCATTTTTGTCTCCGATATTGTTAGTGGATATGTAAGCCCATTCACCATTTTTGAACTGGGCCACATAAACATTTTCAGGTCCTAGTCCTTTGTAGTCGAGCCACTGTTTTTCCACAAAGAATTCTGTGTATATGGTCCCGGGATTAGTTGGATAGAGACTTAGGTCATATATACCGTAGATTTCTCCACTTATTCCTTTATCTCCGCCAGGCAACCTTTTCAGTTCCTTAAGTAAAAAGGAGAAGTCAGTTGTTTCCGCGTTATAATAAATATTAAAGCTGCTGAGGTTATTACTATCTATGGTAACCGGTATCTCTTTCACAGGCTCTTTAAATGAGAAGTCATTTCCATACTGTACTTTTATGTTCAAAATGCTCTCTTTAGTTGAGATATTTTTTTTGCTGACCAGGATCTTATTGTTCTCTGCAGGTTCCAGTGTGAGGTATCCTCTCAGGATAGCTACAGGTTTACCTTCTTCAAGTAGGATGTCACTGTTCTCTTCAAGTGTTACTTTTATATCCTGAAGCTTATCGCCATTGATATCAGCTATCTCTGTTGTAGAGCCATCTTTGAATGTGTCGTGATCCTTTAATACAACAGTATGTCCACTGATTTTATTTATCCTGAGCTGAACAAAGGGATTGCTATCATCTTTTATGATTTCTCCGCATTCGATGCTTAGCAACGGCATTTCATTATCGTTTATGACCTCTTTATAAGTAGTTGTATCATTTTCTTCGATCTCAAAATTTGAGAGCACATTTCCTTCTCTATATAGGGAGCAACTGATCTTATACATATCCATGTCTATTGTATGCATTTGCAAGTACATTCCATCTTCAAGTTCCACCTTGCTACTTGAATTTACTATTATGTCCATGTCAGCTATCGTTCTTTTAGAGAGGACAGCGGATGAGTTGTCGATGTTTAGTATACAATAGGGTTCGCCAAGATATGCGACCGTTCTGTTTAGAGGACCTTTAATTCTATTATCCTGATATTGCAGAGTTCCGTATACCATCTCATCTTTACTCAGTGTACTGTCATCTGCGGAAACAATATTCAGGAATTCCCAGTTTCCCTTTCCTGTATTGCCGGAGTAAAATAGACCAGGTGATGTCCATGTATTCAGTTCGTTATTATAGTTGGAAGGATCAAAATAAGTATAATCTGTAGTATTCCTATACGGATAAAATGCAATTTGTTCTTTTTGCTGGGGAACTATGATATAATCTACTTTTGCTTCTTGTTTTTTGCTAATGGTGTCATACAAGGAAACTACAGTGGCTTGATCTTTGCTGAAGAAAGCTTCTTCACTGAAAGCGAAATATGCATCCGATTCAATTTTGACATCCCCTTTAGGTATTTTTATGCGATATGGTGAAGCAGATGCCGGTAGTTTGATGTTTATCCATTTGTTCTTCGTATCCAGTTTTGTATGGTATGTATGATTGTTTCCTTCGATGGTGATACTCTGTAATCCTTCATCATGCAAGGTCATGAATTTTAATGAGAATCTTTTGTTAGAACCCACATAAAGGTCTCCGGGAGATAGGACGAATATCTTGCCATCAAAAACCATTTTATCCTGAGCACTGTGTAATTCATCTATTACAACATCATCATCATTTGATTTGAGATCTATATGGTATATGCCGTTTTGCAGTCCGGGCAGTTCTAAGGTTTCTGTCTGAATAATTCCAGTTTTTCTGGTTGCTGAAATTTGACCATCATCAGGTATGCTCATATATCCAACAATTTCCCCGGCAGATGAATAGATAGTAACATTTAGTTCATCTGTGCCTTCATACCAGTTCAAGTCGTGCTTTGAAATAGAAATGCTCAGTGTCTCATTGTTAACATAGGTGTATATTTCATGTTCTCCTCTCAGTTGCATGGAGATTTTTGTCTCGCTGGCAGGATCAGTAAAAATGGTTCCCATGCCATTGAACTTAATGTAAGGTGCTACGGAAAATACAGAATATGAGGATGGTTTTTCCATTTCTGCTTTAAGGTCTTTTATATCGCTATGCTTGTATGAATATATTTTATATTCTTCAGTCGAGGCCAGTGGAGTGGCCTCGTCGAACCTATCCAGCAAATGGTTATACACCATCCTGCTTTTAAGGCAGATGTAGCCATCAAGAAGTGAAGTATTTCCGGACGGTGTTATTGTAAATATGTTCCCAGGCTTGAGGCGTATTATTAAATCTTCATCTCCATCCCAATCGATATCCTCAAAGCTTATGGTATAATTCTCAAATACGTCCTGTCCGTCCTTTAAAACATCTACTTTTCTTACAGATATCTCTGCTAAAGAAGCCATATCTTTATCATGCAAGGAATTGCCTGAAGTAACTGAAAAAACTGCTACTTTTTTCCCTTCATATAGCTCGGAGTAATTGTATACTTCATTTTCCTTTAAACTAAAAGAATCAAGAGTTGTTTGGTTGCGTGTAAGTATAAATGTGGAATCGCCATTATCCAATGTTTCTGTACATTCCAGAGTATAGCCTTCTGGCATGTCTATCTTGCCACCTCGATATACATGCATATTCAGGCCTTCCCACAATTCTGTGGACAAAATCGCAGTATCATTAATTACATCTATTGTGTATGGCTTTCCCAGATAGTCTGTTTTGTTTTCCTCCTGAGTTGCCGCATAATAAAAATGATCGGAATCTATAATAGTACCATCTGACAGGTCTATTGACAGCATTTCTTTATCCAGCAATAAGGAAGGTGCATCTGCACCTGTTATTGTATAACTTTTCCCATCATATTTTACATAAGAAAGTGGTCCGGTGACTTCAGACGCTGCAACTGGAACGATCATTGCGATCAGTAAAATAAGGCACAAGAATTTTTTATACACACAATCACTCCTCTAACGTAACTTTTATCCAATCTACAGGAACACTGATCTTAGAGGAATCGTCAGATTGTTCAATATTTGTAGAGAAATCGAGCATATTGTTCTTTACATAAAGGTCAGTAATTTCCCATTCTGTTTCGGCTATTATCCATCCATTTTCTGATTTTATGGATTGGTTTTTCATCATTACATAATCAACATTGTTTTTCTCAAGCCAGTAAAAATCATTATTTACAGGTGCAACTCTACATTTCATTGGATTGAAATAGGATGTCTCAGTAAAAGAATAATACATGTTTGATTCTATCTGCAGATCCCCACAAGGAATGTTCATTTTCTGCATGCCTCCTGCAGATTTTATTTGTCCATTTTGTGTAACTGCGATTTTATCGATGGGTATGTTGTATGTTGAATTGCCACTGCTGACCTCTATTGTTTGAAGCCCATCATTGTGCAGTGTCATAAGGTCAACTGTTTGATCATTTTCAGTTGAAAAGAACAGCTTGGTAGGAGCATATGCGAATACATTATTCTCTACAACTAGTTTATCACTGGAAACTTGCAGTTTTTTGATCAATGTATCATCATTGGTATCTATTACTATCTTGTATGTTCCATCATTAAGTCCAGTGGCTTTGATATGGGATCTTTGTGTAGCTTTCAGACCTCGATGATCTGTTATATCGCCATCATCTGCAATTGTCGCAGATTTGACTGCTTCTCCTGTGGTGGATACTATTTTTATTACCATATCATCTGTTCCATTGTACCAGTTCAGGTCCAGTTTTTCAATATCTACTGAAAGTTCGGTCCCATGTACATATGTCAAAAAAGTATGTTTTCCTCTTAGTGTTGTATTCAATGTTGTATTTGTTGAATTATCATTCTCTGGAAGTTCTTCAGCTCCAGGGAAAGAACTAATAGATGGTTGAATAGCTATGGTATTTTCAGGTTGCAGCACCTCAAAGAAATCTTTAACATTTGAGAATTTGGGTGTATCTTCATTTAAAGAATAAATGGAAATATTGTTGTCAGAATAGATTTTATCATATTCTTCCTCTAATTGCCTTTGGAACGGATCATATAGCAGATTCCATTTGTAGTTCCATTGAGGAGCACTGTGTGCACCCAATTTGAATATAGATCCTTTTGGAAGATCATCTTTGAAACGAATCTGGACCTTAATTCGTGAAGCACTATCTATTTCAGTTTCTTTTAACTGAAAATATACAAAACGATCGGTAAAGTTCCTGAAGTTGATTTTCTCATTTCCATAGGTCTCTTTTAAAGGTTCGGATATTCTCTCTTCCGGCCCAGTGAGTTTAACATCTCTGATCATATCAGTTCTAGAGCCTAAGTCTATAACGTATGATCCATCGTTTTCTTCTATCTGTGTAGATTGGATATTCATCATTAACAAGTAAGAGAACAAAATCAGTGGAATCAACAGATGGATCTTGTTAATGTTCATGCGGGGCTCCATCAAGTTATTACTATGTTATTTGATATCGGATGGATCTCAGTTGTTCCTTTTTTTTGCATGCATAGCGTTACAGTATGATTGCCCTTATTCATCGTGGAAGAGTCAATGCTGATTTTCAGCTCAGATGTTCCTATGTCTCCGGACAAGTATTCACCCCCTGATCCGTAACCATATTTGTAAGGTGATACTCTCTCAATGGCTATGCCTGATTGTTCGCTGTATTTTTCATTCTCATCAAACAGAATTACGGCGTTTGTTGCTCCATCTATTTTCAATGATACATTCCAGTCTTCCAGCTCTTTCGAGGTTAGACCATTTTCAGCTACTAAAAAGAAAGTGATCATATCCCCTTTTTTGTAAGTATCAGAAAGCCCCTTGATTCTAAGTTCCTCTGCATCTGCCATGCTTACTAGTAGCACTATTAGAATAATTGCAGCTGTAAGGATTGAACTATAATATGCATTCCGTTTGGTATGTTTCCCATTCTGGATAATATTCCCCTCATTAAATAAACCAAATTTAATATATTATAATTAATCTAAATAATGTTATATATATTTAATGTTCAGATTAAACTAAAAACAAGAGGTATTGGCAATTAGTACGGTATGTGACTAACAATGCTCACTTGTTCTTTTATCTTACAATATTATATCGTCTAAAAAGAGCAACAAACAGTGCAGCGAACGTTAACAAAAGTATCATATATACAGAATTTTCAAAATTAATCCTCATTCCCAGAAGATTGAACAAAAAAAATAAACTAAGTGGTACCATAACAAGAGAAAGCCCTATAGAAAGTGCAATCCTTTCTATCAGATCTATCTCTTTGTCAAATAATGCGTAAGTCCATGCTAATCCTGGCACAAATAATGCCAGCAGTGAACCAGCAAGCATTTGGATGGTCATTTATTCTCCATTTTCTTCTTTTGTTGTTTACCATTTTTGTTATTTCCAATCAGGTCCTTGAGTTCAAAATCGCAGAAAATCAATGAAACAGTCAGTAGAAGCATGCCTGACAGGATAGCAACCTCATTAACGATGCTTGTAGCATAGGATAACTTATGCTCTACCGCAAATAATCCAATGATAGCTATCACAATAGCCAAAATAATATGTATAATGTTGGAAATCTGTTTGATTTGTTTCTGATCTTTAAATTCTTCTTTAAATACCAGAAGATCTGCCAGGCCGGAACTAATTGTGGGTATTGCTATGTATTTTATGTCAAAATATATGGATACACTATGTGGCCAGATATTTTCCATCAGGAACAACAGAAGCATTGTTATAAAAAGCGTTGAGAACAAGTTGTGGTTAAACACCACTAGTTTGTCCTGATTTGCAATACATTTTGAAGATCTGGGCATATCTTTTACCTTAATAAATTTCATTGAACGGGCCCGGCATATCTATATATTTTACTTTTGCCTTCTCTTATCAATTGGAATTCTTTGTTGGAATACTTGCTGAGTTCTATATTTTCTATATTCATTGAATGATATATATAAATATCTTCGCCATATTTTGACATAAATTCTACAGCTTGTTGTGAATCAGATGTTTTGAGAAAATCATTCCACTCTTCTTCTGTATATTTGTCCCACTGAAAAAGTCCCGGAGCTATCACAGGATGTTTTCCCCATCCGAGAACCCAAGGTGCGTCATATGCAGTTGTAAGGATATAACTTTCCGATTTGATATTGTCAGCCATCCATTGAATATCCATAAGATCATTATCAGAAACAAGCCTGCTATTATCTGCCATTTGGCTATGGAGGAGCAGGCTTCCGGTGAATAGTATTAACAAACATATCATTTTTCCATATACCAGTAGCTCTTTTTTTTGTTCAAAGAATATCCTTTGGATGCAACCTCCTGCTAGTACGATCAGGAGAATGTCAAGTGTTGCAAGGTACCTTCTGAAAAAAACAACTTTGAATATTATCAGTACGCTGGTAATAAGTGTGAAGTAAAATAAAGGATCTCTTTTTTTATTCAACAGCATATAAATAAATCCCAGGATGCCGAATATGATGTAAGGGAATGATAAATATCCATATTTTGAAAAGGACAAAAAAGTTCCTCCCTGGGTGTTTACATCGTTAGTGAGGTTGTTTAAAGCAACACTAAGCAACCCATTCAGCATGGAAACAAGAAGTTCCACTCTGGGTATCCAGAAAGGTATAGCCAGCACGGCAGCGATTATGCAGGTCAAATATATTTTGGGGTTTTTTGTTTCGAACAGCCAGCATAGCAACACTAAAGACAAAAGAAGAAAATGTGGCTGGTGGTATATACTCAAAGCAGCATAAATGATAGCTGTAGTTATGTATCTTTCTTTTTGTAGCAAAAGTATGGCTGTTAACATCAGGAAAAGCCCGATTATATTCCTCAGGTACGAATATTCAAAAAGCATATACTGCGTTGCAGATATCAGATAGAGGACCGTGGAAATAATTGCTCCCCTTTCGTTTGATATTCGTTTTGACACGGAGGACACCGGAAATACCATCAGTCCACATACAAGGGGCGTAAAAACAGTTATGAACTCAATGGACCCCCAATCTGCAACTACATACAGTATATCTCCAAGTAAAAACAATCCCGGAGGAAACATTTCTTTGAACCATTCGGGTAATACACTTTCAGGAACACCGGGGAGATTTGAGATGTATGTATCAAAGCCATACTTATACAGGCCAGGATCATATCCAGGCGGTACGTTTGTCCCAAAATATGGGTAATTACGAATGAAAACAGACAATATGAATACGGATGCAAGTACTATCCAGATGATCCTGTTATCAACAATTCCTTTATTCTTCTCCCTGTCCATATCTCTAATAATAGGTATTCCCAGTATGGGGAGGATAAATATCAATAGTTCTATCTTTACTTCATGAGAACTGATGAGTATACTGAATATTACTAATAGTAAAGATATTACTATAAGTTTCAGGAATATTTTTTTACATATCTCATCTATGTCCATCTGATCTCACTGTATCCTTGTGCACATGTATTTCTGCAGTGAAAGTAGGCAAGTTTATAAATTATTGCAACATTTAGATATATCTCATGGGATAAAAATCCCACTTCTCGGATATACAAAATACTGATATGTTACAAGGTAAAAATGAAGCAGAGTTTAAGGCACGGAACTATCTATCTAATAGCAGCTCAGATCTCTTTTGTCCTCTCTGGGTATGCGACACATATCGGATTAGGTAGATTTCTAGGCCCTGCGGATTATGGTATATACGCAGTTGTTATTTCTCTTATGACAATGGTGAATCTGATCCTTTCAACTGGTATCCCACAGGCTGTATCCAAATATGTGGCACATCAGGATGGGAATGAATTACAAGTTAAAAGAACTGCGCAAAATATGCAATTAGCATTTAGTTTAGTTCTATTCATCATTTACTATTTTTTTGCCGAGAATTTAGCTATCATGTTGAATGACCCGGGCCTAGCCCCATATCTTCGGCTTTCTTCTCTTATTGTTCCGGCATATGCACTACAGGCCTTATATATCGGGTATTTCAACGGATTAAAAGAGTATGGTAAACAATCCCTTATGGTTATTCTCTATTCCGTTTTTAAAGTAGTGTTAATACTTGGTTTTGCAGTAACCTCTTATGCACTTTATGGTGCAATAACTGGTTTTGTAATCTCATCAATAGCTGTTCTGGTTTTGGGATTTTTCTTTGTTCGCTCAACAGATCAAAAGTTCCAATCATCATCAAATAAAACCAGTCTTATTTCTGCAAGGACAATATTGGACTTTGCAACTCCAATTATATTCTATTCAGTAGCTACAAACTTGATTATGAGCTTTGATCTTTTCTTTGTAAAAGCTTATCTTACAGATATGGATGTAGGCATTTATTCAGCAGTATCTACAATCTCAAAAGTGCCATTTTACATCATTGCAGGTATCTATGGTGCTCTATTTCCTGCAATTTCAAGTATGTCAGTACATAATGATCGGTCACAGATGACCATGCATATTATTAGATCAGTAAAATATTCCATGCTTATACTTGTGCCTTCTACGCTATTCGTAGTGCTTTTTTCCAAACAGGTGTTAAGTATTCTCTTTTCTGAACAATATTCAGCAGGCTCCACATCATTGGGTGTCCTGACAATAGGTATGGGTTTCTTTGGTCTATTCTCTCTGTTCACTACTGTAATCAATGGGATCGGACAGCCTCGTGTCTCAATGTTTATGAGTTTGATTGTCTTACTAATTGATATTATTCTTAACCAATTGTTAATACCCCTTTACGGAGTGGTTGGTGCAGCTATGGCAACATGCGTATCCTGTTTGCTGGGGCTTGTTATATCGTTCTTATATGTGTACAGGAAATACAATTATTGAAATTATTAAAAGGAATAATGATGTCTGTACTTGATCTAATTAAGCTAGGGATGCGCAAAACTCTGGAAGAACTCTATATCTACACGTTCCTTTTTCTGGCGAATCTGCTTCCTGATATGAGTGTATGTTCTATTCTAAGGATTTTATTTCTCAAACCGATAGCAAGTGTTGGAAAGGGCACACGTATCCGAAAGAACATTTATGTAAATTCATTCAGGAAACTTTCCATTGGGAAAAACTGTTTTATAAACCGTGGTGTACAGTTCGATTGTTCTGGCAGTGTTTCAATAGGAAATAACTGTTCCATCGGTTTTAATGCATTAATTACTACAAGTACTCATCTGGAAAAGGATCGTGTAGGTGAAGATGGCTGTACTTTCATAGGCGAACCTGTAACTATTGGCAATGGTGTATGGGTCGGAGCTAATTCCACTATACTTCCAGGTACGGAAATAGGGGATAATTGCATCATAGCTGCAGGTGCTGTAGTTAAAGGCAAACTCGATCCTCATGGCGTGTATGCAGGTGTACCTGCAAAACGCATTCGAGATACGCAGGGTATTGCAGAAAAAAGGATTTGATGGTCGATCATTTTGCTTTTTCGACTTTCCAGACCATATTGTCCTTAGCTACAGATGTCAATTTATACTTTTTATTCTTTTTTAAATGTTGGAACAGTTCGGTAGCTTCTTTTGTAACATAAACAGGAACTCCATCGGATAGCATTTTATCTATAAGTGGCACGAGATCCCTCTCTATGTTTGCACCTGTATACCAATATGCCATGTCAGGTTGTGCTCTGAGTTCTGCTTCTGTTCTATACACAGCTACCTGACGTTCCGTCATGAAAACCTTATCTAAAGCTCTGGTGAAAATAACAGCATTTTCAGGTGTAGTAGTAACTATTTGTCTGTTCAGGTCCCCCCACATATTTAACCTGTCTTTAGTTTTTATTAGATTATTATCGCTTTCAAATATCGTAGTAGTTGAGGTAAGCAATATCAGCAGTAAAAGCAAAGCGACGATTCGAGAATTGTTTTCTCTTTTCAAAAAACCTGTCAAAAATACAGCGGCAAATATGCTCATTATTGCATAGTTTATCACAAAATAACGCGCCATGGAAGAATCAATCGAACCAGCCTCAAATCCCCAGGTCTCACCTCTAAAGCCATAAAGGCCAAAGAAAAGCAAGAATAGCCCAATAAAGAAAAGTGCAAAGAACCATTGCATTTTGTCCTTTGAAGAATATGCCGATATAACTCCAAAGCAGGCAAGAACAAACAGCAGAGGTGGATAATCCACTATATACTTCACAAAAGAGTCTGCATAAACTCCCAGGTTGTTTATGAGATATTCAAGTTGGTATCCTATTCCTCCCCCACCTGTATTGATATCTACAGTTTGTGCATTAAGGGAAGAATTAGATATTGACCACAGTATGCGCAGTATCAAGAAGATGCTCACGAATATGGTTATCTCTTTTAATTGTATCTTTCTGGTAAATCCCCATCTTGCTGCAATAAGTCCGATAAATATCGATCCAAATATTACTATCTCTGAGGTTCTGGTAAAAACAGCATACAGACAGAACAGACCAGCACATCCGATATAGACGTTCTTTCCGGTTTGAATGCCTTTGTGGAAACAATAAAGGGCAATGATCGAAAATGTCACTGCAGGAATATTGCTGTAATACATGTTGGAAAAGAATACATATGTAGGGTTAAGTCCCCAGATCAGTGCTGCAATGATTGCAGTTTTGTCATCAAATATGTTTCTGACAAGCAGGTATAGGAACAGTACACCTACACATCCTGCCAGAGGCACTATGTAATCTAAAAGGCCATATAGCCTCGCGGTGGCCAGCAACATCTGAAAGCCTATGTATGGCCCTATGTAGTTGTTTCCTCCAATGTCTATCGAGTTTCTTGGCCTGAAATAACTGACATTATATTTCTCATTCATTTCAGAATGCCATACCAAAGATGATTCTTCTACAATGGTCTTTGAAAAGATCAGAGGTAGATTCTCATCAGGGCTATCAGCTACCCTGTAGTTAACTTCATTGTTAACATATGTATAGTAGTTGAAGAGCAATGCCAAAAGCAGGATCACTGCAATTGCTGATAGATTGCCTTTAAGCTTCATGAGTTCTTCAGGTGAGTCATTTTTTCGATTAGTATATCGACGATTTCCTTGGAAGGACTCTTGAGAGCGTTGATATCTACGTCAAATATATAGTTGTTATAGTTCTGCAGGAAATCATCTATGATGCCGGTATCATATTTTGAAAGGCAGACATTAGGGTAGCCGTTCTGCTCCATGAATCCTCTCATCAAAAGGCAGGGTCTGCTAAGGAAGTAGGATTCCAATTGTGGTGCGCCGCCATCGTTTACTATATACTTGCTGTTCTTTATCAGATTGATATTAGTTACATAATCCTGGAGTGGTATCATCTGAAGGTTTTCATATCCCTTTAGTGTTTCAAGCATATTCGATTTCATAAGCTTGTTTTTTAAAGGCTCATGCATGATCATTAATACTCTTTCGTTTTTAGCGATCTTCTCCACTGTGGACATGATAATATCCAATCTTTCTTTTGAATAGAGGTTCTCTACCCTGTGTACATTGACAAGCACATATCCGGGGTCAGGTTTGAAAGTGACCTTGTGGGAATTTGCTGTAGCGAAGCGTATTGCATCGATGACCGTATTATATCCCAGATTGACTATCTCTCCTTTTACTCCCTGTTTAATGACATTGTTATATGATTCTTCGGAAGAAGTAAAAAGGTAGTCAGCCATCCAGTCTATCATTCTTCTGGAAAGCTCTTCGGGAAAAGGATTGAATATATTGTGGGTCCTTTCTCCGGATTCGATATGCGCAACCTTAGCCCGATGCAGTTTACTCAGAACTGCACCAAAAGAAGCAGGTATCGGGTCTCCGTGGATAAGGCAAATGTCATTCTTTTTCGGCAATCCATCCTGCGAAAAAGAGTTGAGTGTCACCTTTGATAGCCAGACAGCCATATCCAGTACATTAGCAACATCTTTGTTATTCTTGTTAAGCACAATATCAGGTTGTTTCAGGCCAAAAACACCTATAATATCATAAAGTATTTTTGTGTGTTGAGCCGCATTGATAAAATTATAGTTTATTCCTCTTCTATCCATTTCCAGCATAATGGGAGCCATTTTTATAAGCTGTCCCTTTGTGCCTACCATAACGTGAAATCTACTCTCGTCCATATTTTCACTTTTTCCTTTACAGGCACTTCCCTCAAAATGCCATGTAAATTTTAAGGATGGTGCACTTCCATCCTCTAAAACGGTATTATCTCAAAAGGAGAACTTGTTAGTGTTTCCTGTTCGCAGGTTCCAGTCTTTCCAGGTCAGCTTCCACCATCATTTTAATAAGTTCTTTAAAGTGTACTTTTGGTTCCCAGCCAAGTTCTCTCTTTGCCTTTGATGCATCTCCCAATAATAATTCTACTTCTGCTGGCCTTACAAACTTGGGGTCGATCACTACATATTTCTTCCAGTCCAAACCAGCTATGGAGAATGCTTCTTGTACAAATTCTTCGACTGAATGGGTTTCACCGGTAGCTATAACATAGTCTCCGGGTTTATCCTGCTGAAGCATGCGCCACATGGCATCTACATAATCTCCGGCATATCCCCAATCTCTTTTTGCATCAAGGTTTCCCAGACGCAGTTCTGATTCCAGGCCATGGTATATTCGTGCAACACCATCGGTTATTTTCCTTGTCACGAATTCAATACCTCTGCGTGGGGATTCATGATTGAACAATATTCCATTGCTGATATGCATGTCATAGCTTTCTCTATAGTTCACGCATGTCCAGTATGCATATACTTTAGCTACTCCGTATGGACTTCTTGGATAGAATTTTGTGTTCTCAGTCTGCGGAGTTTCCTGTACCTTTCCGAACATTTCGCTGGATGATGCCTGGTAAACTCTTGCATGCGGTACCATATTTCTTACAGCTTCCAGCACTCTGACCATTCCTAATCCCGTCACGTCTCCTGTATGTACTGGCTGGTTCCATGAAGTCCCCACAAAGGACTGAGCAGCGAGATTGTACACTTCGTCAGGCTGTGCTATACGCATTGCTTCGCTCAGGGAAGATTGGTCTGTAAGATCTCCCTGCAGTAATTCTACGTTATTTATTATGTGGTCTATCCGGGAGGTGTTAGGAGTACTGAGTCTTCTCACAAGTCCATATACATTGTATCCTTTATTGTACAGTAACTCTGCAAGATAAGATCCATCCTGTCCAGTAATTCCGGTTATTAGTGCATTCTTTGCCATGATCATAGCTCCATATCAGAAAAGATGTAAAATGTAAGAACTATCTCTTCATCCCTCAAATTCTACATTTCTAAATTAGAATAAACTTATTTAAAGCTTGGTATTATTATAAAAGACTATCACTTTCACTATCCTTGCATTAACATAAATAGTAGGGAATTCCTCCTCATCTATGATGTCTGAGAATCAAATGGGTATATATAGTGTTTCAGTACTCAATGAAACCATCAGATCTCTACTTGTTAATGATCCCAGGCTGCGGGAAGTATGGGTGCGTGGAGAGATCTCTAATCTTAAAAAACATAGCTCAGGCCATTATTATTTTACTTTGAAGGACCGTGGAAGCCAGATAAGCTGTGTTAGTTTCAGGCAGACAAACCGTGGCCTGAAGTTCGATCCAGAGGACTCAATGGCAGTTATTGTGTATGGTTCTGTGGATGTTTACACAGTCAGGGGTCAATATCAGCTTAAAGTAATGGATATGCGCCCGGATGGTATCGGTGAGATGTTCAAGGCATTTGAACGGCTTAAGAAAAAACTGGAAGCTGAAGGTCTCTTTGAACAAAGCCGCAAGAGGCCTATACATCGATTTCCTGCAAAGATAGGCATCTCCACATCTCCCACAGGTGCTGCAGTTCATGATATTATCAATGTACTAAGCCGAAGATATCCGGTAAATGTGCTCTTAGCTCCATGTTTAGTGCAGGGGGATGCAGCTGCACAAAGCATTGCAGATTCCATAGAGCTTCTCAACAGAACAGATGCAGATGTTATAATAGTTGGCAGGGGTGGCGGTTCACTGGAAGATCTGTGGCCTTTCAATGAAGAAGTTGTAGCAAGAGCCATTTTCAACTCCAGGATTCCAATAGTTTCTGCTGTAGGCCATGAAACGGATTATACGATCGCTGATTTTACAGCCGATCTTAGGGCACCTACCCCATCTGCTGCAGCAGAACTCGTGGTTCCTGACAGAATAGAATTAAAGCGTTTTATGGAATCAATGTTCCAGAGACTTGAATATGCAATGGATCATAAGATCATGGACCTTAATGTCAGGCTTGATCGTGCCTCTGAGTCCATGAGATCAGAAAAGCTTCAGGAAATGATCGACCAGCGCTATCAACGAATTGATGAGCTGGTTACAGCCATGGAAAAAGATGTTAAATATGACCTTGGATCCAAAGAAATGTTACTTAAAGCTCTGGCTGGCCGTATGAATGCTGTAAATCCTCTGAATACTCTTGCAAGAGGATACTGTATAGCGATGTCCGATAATTTTGTTGTAAAAAGTGTCAATGATGTAAAAGTAGGTTCCAGGCTTGACTTAAGGGTCACTGATGGCAATGTAATATGTGATGTTATGGAAATGGTCGGGATAGAAAATGGTAAGCAGGAAGAAGAAGGTCAGTGAAGTATCTAATGAAGAAGATGCAGTTGAAAATCTGAGTTTTGAAAATGCACTTGAAAAGCTGGAAGGGCTTGTAGGGAAGCTGGAAAAGGGGAATCTTACTCTTGATGAAAGTCTTGAGACCTTTGAGCAGGGAATGAAGTTTGCACGTGTCTGCAGCCAGAAATTATCCAAGGCAGAGAGCAGAATAGAACAATTGGTTCTGGAAAATGGAGAACTTAGGGCAAAGCCTTTCAGTGAAGGCCAGTAATTGCCCATTGGAATAACGAATAAAATCTGATTTTCATTCCTCTTCAAAGTATCTCCTTGCAAGCAAGATCGCACTTGATACTATTAGTATTACCAGGAATGCTGCAATTATGGCGCTCTCAGCTGTGAAATCCTGCCACGAGTGCACTGAGGCCCACATACCGCTTCTGGTAACAAAGGTGGCGAACACAACCGTTAGAAAAGATACTATTGCAAGCAAGGGTGCTATAAAACCATACTCTCCGTGTCTGTAACGTAATTGTGCATGCAGATATGCTGTTGCTGTAATCCAGGGTATAAGTGATGACGTTTCAACCGGATCCCAACTCCAGAACCAGGCTCCCCATCCTAGAACTTCATAGGCCCAGAAACCTCCAAGCCCTATGCCCAATGTGAGGAATAGCCAGGCAATTCTCATCCAGTTGGTAGAGATGGATTCCCATCTTTTGTCATGTGTAAGTAAGTTGCCCATTGCGGCTGCAAAAGGTATTGTGAAAGCAGCATATCCAAGGAACAGCATGGGTGGATGTATTGCCATCCAGGGATTACGCAAAAGTGGATTCATCCCTTGGCCATAAGGAACGTCATACATCTGCACAAAGGGGTTCCAGTTCGTAATATCAACAGTGCCTCCGGAAAGCACATGATATGCCGAGAATGGATTCTTTAACACCAGCAATCCCAGGAATACACACACTACAGACAGGGATATAAGGCGTGTCACTCGCATCAATGTGGTACCGGAAAGCCTTCCTTCATCTGTACGCTCTACTATTTTCAGCATTATCAGTATGGATATTGCCCATAATAGCAGTGATCCTTCCTGTCCTGCCCATAAAGCAGCTAGCCTGTAAAACCACTCAAGGTCAGTACTAGAGTGCTCATATACGTATGAATAAGAGGCATTGACAGTGTATAGGTGGTACATCAACAGCAGCATTGAAAGCCCTGTTAGCGCCAAACATGACATTTCAAGCTTAAGTGAGAGAGTTGTTACAGAGTTGCTTCTCTTTCGATATTCTGCATACTCGAAAAAAACAGCACCTATTCCGGTCACAAGGGAAAACCAGATCAGGATCATTCCAAGATTCATACTTTTCCTCCTCTGTTCTTCCCGGATCTCAGATTTCTGATCTCCTGCTCCAATAGCCTTTCGTATTTCTTTTCAAAGAGAACCAGGTCCTTCTCTCTACCCAAAGACTGCGTTTTTCCGTTCTTTTGAGAGGGATTGCGATGCTCTACTATAAGCAGCGCAATGATGCCCAGAGCCATCATATATATGCCTCCCCATAACATGTTTATGAAAGGAACAACTCGCACATACATGTCAACTTTTCCGTTTTGTTCATCAAGAGCTCTGGGTGCAACGAACAGTTCTTCTGTAAGTCCTCTGTGGATATATGTCGTAGTGTATGTCTGACCCCATTTGAAATCAGTGATATATTCCACACTACCGCTTCTGGCATATCTGTTTTGATCATATATGTCAAAATCTATACGAGTGATGTAGGAAGATGCCTGATGGTCCTGGTAAGGCTCTCCTTCATACCTTGACGCTATTGAAGTGATCTTCAGATCATAGTCCTGTAAACTGTCAGTTCCCATTTTACCTGTCTCATACACTGCCGAATCTTCTATTTTCATATTGGAACTCAGCACTATTCCAAACAGGATGAATAATATTCCAAGATGTATCAGATGAGCAGAAAGACCTCTGTATTTTCCATATCCTTTCTTATTACGGGCGGTGAGCCACATTTTATAGGCTGTGGCTATCAAAGCCGGTATTACAAGTGCCACAGTTACATCAACTGCTATATTTGAAAATGGAGATATGATAACAACTAATGCTATCAGTACTAAAAAAGAAGCAGTTGCTACCAGTGCCTTGCGGGGTGTAACTGAACTGACCAGTAAGCAGATTGTAAGTAATATTACCAGTAATATGGTAGGGAGGGCAGTTCTGGGGTTAAAGTAATCAGAGCCTAGGGCAAGCTCTGTGCCATTGAGGATCTTGGCAAGAAGAGGTGTTACCATGCCGGTCATAATTACCATTGCAAGCAGAATGAATGCTATTACAGCGGCAAATATAGTGTTTTTAGTCGTAAGAATACTCTCTTCTTTTGTCATCGCTGATCCTCGCTGTAAATCTGCATGTATCCTCACTTATATATAGTATATTGGCTACGTATAGGATGTTGCATCAAGCTGGCATTATGTCATGATTGCACTTTCCTATAGACGCATTGAATTATATACTTCCAATGCCACACTTCCGGTATCTTAAATACGGATAAATGCGGATGGCATACATCTCTGAGGAACTAAAAACTATAAATGAGTTGGTAGTACGATAGAAACACTGATCCTAGCTATCTGGCTTATGTTGCCTGCTTATATTCCCAATTCAATGGCTGCAGTTTTTGGCGGCGGTCGTCCCATTGATGGCGGCAGAGTCCTGAAAGACGGCAGAAGAATCTTAGGAGATGGCAAGACCTACAGAGGTCTGTTTGCCGGTATAGCATGCGGTGTGCTTTTGGGTTTACTACAGATGGCCTTGCTGGCTCCGATGTCGGAGGTTTTGCATATTTCCTTACCTTCCTTTTCAGATAGTGGTTCTCAAACTATGGTAGTTCTTTTGTCCCTTGCTTCTGGTTCTCTTTTTGGCGATATGTTCAAGAGTTTCTTTAAGCGTAGGCTTGGAATGAAAAGAGGTGCTTCATTACCACTTGTGGACCAGCTTGACTTTGTATTAGGTGCGTGGGTATTTACATATCTCTCCTCTCCAGGGTGGTTCACAATGCATTTTACCCGCAATGTTATGATAGCTGTGGTAATTGTCACTCCACTGCTCCATCTTACAACAAATATTATAGGTTATCTAATAGGGGTAAAAAAAGAACCTTGGTAAAATTCACATATATTATTGGTCTTGGTGATCTTTTATGACTATAGAAAATGATACAAAATCCCTCCTTATATCAGCTCTTAAGAAATGCGGAGCTGTGAAGTTTGGTGACTTTACTCTTGCTTCAGGAAAGAAGAGCAAATATTATGTCGATATAAAAAAGGCCAGTACAGATCCGGTGACCCTTACTGTAATAGCAGAACAGGCCGCTTCTTTAGTACTTAACGAAAAAGTGGATATTGTAGGCGGTGTAGCTTTAGGTGGTGTTCCCCTTGCTACGGCAGTTTCTCTTAAATCAGGTTTACCACTTTTGATTGTCCGTAAGGAAGAAAAAGGATACGGGACCGGAGGGCGTTTCATCGGCGACCTCAAAGCAGGCTCTCGTGTGGTATTAATAGAGGATGTAACTACAAGCGGCGGGTCAGTAAAGGATGCTATAGCTGCTATTCGTGGGGCCGGAGGCTTTGTGGATGCTGTCATTACTGTAGTGGACCGTGAAGAAGGTGCAAAGCAGAGTCTTTCAGCAATAGGAGTGAAGCTCATTCCTCTTGTGGGTGCCAGCGATCTTATTCAATGAAACGTAGAACAAATAAGTAAATTATTTATCTGAATATGAGAAACAATCCGTAGTATTTAGTGCCATCTATCTTAACTATGGTATAATCTAATGCTGAGTAGATATCATTTATGTTCAATGTGAAGATCAGGTAATAATTGGAGAATATCACTTCAATATCTAAAAGAATTTTTAATTGGTGAGGTTTGTAAATGAACGTTCTAGTTGTCGGTGGTGGAGGAAGGGAACATGCAATTGCGTCAGCTATTGCACAGAGCAGAAAAGATCCTGTTATTTTTGCTGTGATGGCAAAGAAGAACCCTGGTATTGCCAGTCTTTGTCAGGATTTCCTTCTGGAAAAGGAAACCGATGTGCTGAAGGTTGTTGCTTATGCAACTGCCAATAACATTGATGTAGCCTTTATAGGCCCCGAGGCTCCTCTTTCAGTTGGGCTTGCTGATGCATTGGAAGAAGTAGGTATTGGTGTTGTGGGCCCAAGAAAAGCAGTTGCTCAGATAGAGTTCGATAAAGCGTGGGCAAGGAATTTCATGAGAAAGCATGGAATTGCAGGTTGCCCTGTCTTTGAGGTATTTACTGAAAAAGATCCAATGTTCGATTTCATTGAAAAGCTTGGCAATGTAGCAATAAAGCCAGCAGGTCTTACTGGTGGCAAAGGTGTCAAAGTCATGGGTGATCAGCTTCCCACTGTAAAAGATGCCAAGGAATATGCTGCTCAGCTTCTTGATTCAGGAAGCGTGGTCGTAGAAGAGAACCTTGTAGGTGAAGAGTTCACATTACAGGCTTTTGTGGATGGAGAAAACCTGGCTTTTTCACCAACGGTGCAGGATCATAAGAGAGCCTTTGAGAATGATCTCGGACCAAATACAGGAGGTATGGGTGCTTACACCGATGCTGGTGAAGTTCTGCCTTTCTTGTGTGCAGAAGATGTGGAGCAGGCAAAACGTATTATGCAGCACACTGTAAAGGAGTTATACGCAGAAACTGGTGTGAAATACAAGGGTGTGCTGTATGGCCAGTTCATGATCACAAAGAATGGTCCGCGTGTAATTGAGTTCAATGGCAGGTTCGGAGACCCCGAGGCTATGAACGTGCTGCCTCTTCTTGAGACTGATATAGTGGATATTATGTGTGCTATCGTAAATGGGACTCTTGATAAACTGGATGTGAAGTTCAGTAAAAAGGCAACTGTTTGCAAGTATGCAGTTCCTGCGGGTTACCCTGACAACCCTTCCAAGGATAAAGAGGTATCTATCGGGGATATTGGTGACGCACTTCTATTCTATTCAAGTGTATATGAAGCAGACAATAAGATCTACACTACAGGCTCACGTGCAATAGCAGTTGTAGGCATTGCTGATTCCATAAGTAAAGCAGAGAATAAGGCTCAGGAAGCACTTGACAATATTTTCGGTGATCTGCATTCCAGAAGGGATATAGGTACTGCTTCACTTATTCAGAAACGTATTGATCATATGAATGAAATCAGGGGCAGGGTATAATGCCCAATAATAACGAAAATGGGTTGATTGTATGAAGCATCTTATTTCCTTTGCAGACCTCACCCGTGATGAGGTCTTTGAACTGCTAGATATGGCAGTGATATTGAAAGAAAAGCGTGTTCGTGGGAAGCTCACGGATCTGCTTAAGAACAGAAGTCTGGCTATGCTTTTTGAAAAGTCTTCCACTCGTACCAGGGTATCGTTTGAGGTTGCAATGGCTGACCTGGGTGGTCAGTCCATATTCCTTTCTTCGAAAGACCTGCAGATAGGACGAGGGGAGACTATTGCTGATACTGCGGTTGTTCTTTCCAGGTATGTGCACTGTATCACTGCAAGGGTGAACAAGCATAGTACTATCCTTGAGATCGCTGCTCATTCATCCGTACCTGTGATCAACGCTCTTTCAGATGTGGAACACCCATGCCAGATCCTTTCTGACCTGCTTACCATCAGGGAATATAAAAACCATCTCGAGGGATTGAAGTACGTCTGGGTAGGTGATGGCAACAATGTATGTAATTCAGCTATCCTCGGTTGTGCAATTGTAGGTATGCAGATGGTAGTAGCCTGTCCGCCGGGATATGAACCCGATGCGAAGATCGTTAAGATGGCAAAGGAGCTTGGTGGAGATATTACTATTATCAATGATCCGTTCGTGGCCGCAAAAGGTGCAGATATTCTCTATACGGATGTATGGGTTTCCATGGGCGATGAGGACGAGATCGAGAAGCGTCTGAACGATCTTAAGGATTACCAGATCAGTTCCGAGATGCTGGCTCTTGCCAAGACTGATGCCATAGTGATGCACTGTATGCCAGCCCACAGGGGGCAGGAAATAGCTGCTGAGGTTATGGACGGTCCGCATTCTGTAGTTTATGACCAGGCAGAGAACCGCTTGCATGCACAGAAAGCTTTGCTCATGAAACTGATCGGATGATGTGCATTGTGTTTGCAGCCCTTTTATTTGTGGGCTGCAACTGAAAAAGCATATATACCATTAATGCAACTATACGGTACCTCAATGCGGGGGTCGCCCAGCCAGGTCAAAGGCGCTAGATTCAGAGTCTAGTCTTGTAGGAGTTCGTGGGTTCGAATCCCATCCCCCGCATCGAATTATTTTTTGAAGTTTTATCATTTATGTTTCATATATTGCATGTCAGCCTCATTTGTGTTCTTTTTCTGTTTTCCTTTCTTCGAATGAAAGAACTCAAAATCTATAAATCTATGTAAGTAAGTAATTACTTACATAATGAGTGTAGAACAACGGATCTTGGATGCTGCTTTGAAGGTTTTTGCAAGCCAGGGATACACGGGTGCGACTACCCGCAGGATAGCAGAAGAGGCAAATGTTGCCGAAGTGACCTTATTCCGAAAATTTCAGTCAAAAGAGAATCTTTTGAGAGAGGTTCTGATTAAGAACAGGGTTGAGATCTCGGAACTGGATAACCTGTTCAGGATAGATAAAAACGCAGATATTCAGACGGACCTCATGATCCTGGGCAAGAATATTGCAAAGGATATGACAGATAAGAAAAAGGATAGTAAACACCGCATGCTCATGTTCATGCTGTTTGAGGAAGGGCGGAGAAGACCCGAAGTGGGCGAGATATTAACTTCTGTTTTCCAAATGTATATAACCCGTTTGAGCGAATACTTCGCGCTGCAAATAACATACGGAAAAATGCGCAACGTCAATCCCCGGTCCGCAGCATTGACTTTTATAAGTTACTTCGTCTACACATCCCTTTTACGGGGAGTGGTTGAAGACCGTTTTTTGGGCAACAGTAACGAAGAGATTGAAAGGTTTACGGATATTTTTACGAGGGGTATTTTAACACTTGAGGATATCAGGCAAGGTGAGTAAGTGGAAACAATTATCGAGGTAAGGAATCTTGCCAAGGTCTTTCATTCCAGGGGAAGGAAAATAACTGCGGTCAATGATGTGAGCTTTGATGTTTTTAAAGGTGAAATATTCGGCATGATCGGACCTAACGGGGCTGGTAAATCCACTACCTTTTCCATGCTCACAACTTTAATAAAGCCCACAAGCGGCAATATAAAGGTTGCCAGCTTTGATGCTAATAAAGAGGATGACAAAATAAGGCCAATAATAGGCATAGTTCCTCAGAAACTAAGCCTTTATCCAGACCTCACAGCCAGAGAAAATCTTGAACTTATGGGGAAACTATATGGCGTTCCAAAAAAGATCATGGAAGAGAGGATAGATTACTACTTGAAGCTCGTGGGTCTTGAGTCCCATGCAGATCGTTTTACTGGTGGTTTTTCAGGAGGTATGAAACAACGCCTTTCTGTAATTTGTGCGGTATTGCATGATCCTCAGATCATATTTTGGGATGAACCATCAACAGGTCTTGATCCACAGACCAGGCAGTCTATATGGAAACTTGCCAAAAGGTTCAACGAAGAAGGAAAAACGCTCGTTTTTACAACCCACTACATGGAAGAGGCTGACAATCTGTGTGACAGGGTTGCCGTAATGAACTTAGGTAAAATGGTAGCCTTGGATACACCAGCAAACTTAAAGGAAAAATCAGGAAGCACAAATCTTGAAGATGTTTTCATACACTTAACCGGTGAAGAGGTGCGTGATTAAATGGCAATAATGACTGATCTGAAGCACTCCTGGATAATAACAGTAAAGGAGTTTAAACAGCTTTCCCGAAAGAAGGCTCTCTTGGTTCCTTTGTTCTTATTCCCAATAATCATGATCATCTTCTTTGGTTATGGTATGGGTGGTACTGTAAAGAACGCTCCCATTCTCATCGTGAACGGTGACACAGGTACAGCTTCCAATTCACTAATACAGAAGATTGGTAGCTATACTGGCAAGTACAATGGAGAACCGATGTTCTCCATAACTTATACGAGGGACATGTCACAATCGAAAGCTGAGAGTCTGATCGATGCAGGATCTTATAAAGCTGTCTTGCTGGTTCCCCCGGATTATAGTGAAAGGCTGGAGAAAAATGAAAGTGTAACCCTTACTCTTCTTACCGATTCCTCGGATACTACTACAACTGGTATTATTGTGAACTACATGAAACAACTGTTTGCCGAAAAAGGTTCTGTTTCTCTGGATATTCCAAATATCTATGGTGATCTTGAGTATCTGGATTTTTTGATACCAGCTGTTATAGCCCTTACTATTTTTATGGGTTCTGTGGCGACCACAGGTTCTGCCATTGCAGGTGAAAAAGAAGATGGTACCATCGTCCGTATCCTTATGACACCCATCAGCAGGAGATCGGTGATCCTCGGAAAAACAATCTATCAGCTTATACTACAATTAGCCCGAGCTGTTGTCCTCATACTGGCAGCTTATTTCCTCGTGGGATTCCATATGAACGGTAGCTGGCTGCTTGTTGCTTTGGTGCTTGTTATATTCACTCTTGGTGGTGTGGGTATGGGCATAGTCATGTCTACTAGAGCTGATGACATGGAATCCTTCTTCCAGATTAATATGCTGGTCACTCTTCCATCAATGTTTGTTACGGGTGTCTTTTTCCCCTTAAGTTCAGTACCGGACTGGATGCGGTATATCGCCTACTTAATGCCTTTGACCTATGCAAACGATGCTATGCGTACTATCATGGTCAAAGGGCAGGGTTTGAGTGCTATATCTACGGATTTGATAATACTCTCTCTCTTTGCGCTCGTTACTTTTACAGCAGGTGTCCATCTTTTCAGGAGGGAAGCATAAAATGAAGAAAATGATTATAGTAACAACTTTATTGATTTTAATGATATCAGGCGTTGCAGGAGCTTATGATACCCTGAGTGCTTATAGTGTATCTCAGAGCTTCGATTTCGGAGAAAATTACTACAATGTAGATGGTAGTCCTTACATAAGTGCTACTATCATCGGCAGCAATCAATTTGACAGAGGTCAGGCAGTCACTTTGAACATTGATCTGATGAACAATGGCAAACTGTTAGGATTTGAGAATGATAGAACTCCCGATAATGCAGACGAGATATATGGCGCTCAGATCGAAATGAAACTTGAGAGTGCTGTGGTGGATGCTACAGGCATAGTTGCTTCTCTTTCAGCAGATCCGGGAAGCCCTATTGAGGTAAAATCAGTTAGTCAAAAGATAGGTTCCATAAAAAGTGGACAAAACTCTGTCTCACCAGCAAAATTCGATATAAAAATTAATAAGAACGCAAAGGCTGGAGAGTACAACCTTTATCTGAACCTTTCCTATGATTACCAGAAGAATGTGCAGGTTATGGACCCGGATGCTACTGCTCAGACCTACGATGTAAATCGCTGGTATGGAATGATGGTGCAGAACCAAACATTAAAAGTGATCATTAAAGACCAGGCTGATTTTGAAATAGTCAGCACTACAGGCAGTCTTTACCCAGGTGGAGAAGAAGTAATTAGTGTGGAAATTAAGAATAAAGGTGAAGAAGAAGCAAAGAATGTAAAGATTATAGCAAATCCATCTGATCCTTTAAGCACGACGGATAGTGTGGCATTTATACCCAGCATGGCTCCTGGCAGTACGGCTGTTGCAAAGCTTAAAATTAAGGCAGATAGTGAAGCAGTGGCTAAGGTATATGGTATTGACACTATTATAAGATATGAAACCATGGATGGAGACATCAAATATTCGGATACTTTACAGGCTCCTGTAGAGGTAAAAGAAGTTGGACTTTTCCAGCGATTATTCGGGTGGATCTAATTAGAGAGATATTAGAGGTAGTAATAAGGCTTTGAATCATGAATTAAACAGCAACTCCTTTCTCTCCTTTCATATTTTGAGTAGCTGCTAACATTGCTGATCAGTGATATACATGGTTAAAAAAGTAGGTAATATTGTTTCATCTTCTGATGTTTCGGATTCAAGTCCAAATCCGTCTACGTCTGCACAAAAAACTGAAAAACAAATTGTGCTTATGATAGCGATACTTGCTGGATTCATTACCCCCTTTGATGGTTCGGCGGTTAATATCGCACTGCCTACGCTGGGTGCGGAATTCCACATGGATGCAATCTCTTTGTCATGGATTGCAACTGCTTATCTTCTCTCTTCAGCAATATTCCTTGTCCCGTTTGGAAAGATTGCTGATATATATGGGCGAAAAAAGGTATTTTTGTACGGTATAACGATCTTCAGTCTTGCTTCCCTGGCTATGACCATGGTCCCTTCTACAGAGATGTTGATAACTATCAGGGTCGTTCAAGGATTAGGAAGCGCCATGATCTTTGGAACAGGAGTTGCCATAGTTACTTCAGTTTATCCGCCGGGAGAACGTGGAAAAGCTCTCGGTATCTATATCACTTCGGTTTACATAGGACTCTCAACTGGTCCTTTTCTTGGTGGTATAATGACCCAGCACTTTGGCTGGAGGAGTATTTTCTTTGTAAATGTTCCTATAGGTCTTCTAGCGATTGTTCTTATTCTTTGGAAGCTTAAAGGCGAATGGGCTGAGTGCAGAGGGGAAAAATTCGATCTCACAGGGTCTCTTATATACGGTTTGTCAGTAGTTGCAGTGATGTATGGTTTCTCTTTACTCCCGGATATAGAAGGTGCTTTTCTTCTAGCAGCAGGAATTATAGGGTCAATTTTCTTTATCCTGTACGAAAAACGCATATGTTCTCCTGTACTTGACATGAACTTGCTCACAAAGAACCGTGTTTTTGCTCTCTCGAACCTATCAGCACTTATCAACTACAGTGCAACTTATGCAGTTACTTTCCTTTTGAGCCTTGATCTGCAGTATACAAAGGGCTTCACAGCAGAACATGCAGGTTTTATTTTGATAGCCCAGCCGGTGTTTCAGGCTATGGTATCCCCTCTTGCCGGCAGACTGTCGGACCGCATCGAACCGCGTCTCATTGCATCCACAGGAATGGCACTTACTGCTATAGGTCTCTTTTTCCTGACATTCATCTCAGAGACGACTCCTATATGGTATATGATATGTATTCTCATAGTGCTAGGTATTGGTTTTGGGCTATTCTCATCCCCAAATACCAATGTTATCATGAGTTCGGTGGATAAGAGGTTTTATGGCGTAGCATCTGGGATGAACGGAACGATGAGACTCCTTGGGCAAATGCTTTCAATGGGTATTGCGATGATGATCTTTGCAGTTGTTACTGGTCCTGTGGAGATAACGCCTGAATATTTCCCCCAGTTCGTTGCAAGCCTGCATTATGCATTCATTCTGTTCACCATCTTCTGTATAGTGGGGATATTCATGTCTCTTGTACGAGGAAAAACACTCCCTCCAACTCATTTGGTGGAATCTGGAAGTTGTATAAATGCGGATAAATGATTTGATTTTGGAGTTACCACGAAGAATAAGGCATCATTGTAACTGATATTCATAAGATGACGATAGATTCATTTATCTCAAACTACAACTACCTACAGAGTAGGTGATAGCTTTGCAGAAAAATCTTAGTTTTTTATTGATTGGATTAATAGTCCTAGGTCTCATGGCCTTTTCCGGATGTACGGATAAAACAGTAGAGCAGACTGTGGGAGAGAAAGTAAACCAGACTGTAGGGCAGGCTGTAAATCAAACCAAAGATGCTGCAGGGGCCGCAGTAAACGAAACAGTGGGTATAGCTGTCAATAAGACCAAGGAAGCTGCGGGTGATGCTGTAAATAAAACAGTGGCTTATGCAGTCAACGAGACAAAAGAAGCAGTTGGAAGTGCCGTGAACGAGAGCATAAACCAGACTCACGAAGTTGTAGGAGAAACTCTTAACAAAACAGTAGGTCAGGTTTTGAACAATACTACGGAAACGGTTCTAACTGTTGTAAATATGACTCAGAATCAGACATAAGAGTTCCTATACAGGCGATAGTTTCTGCCTGTTACTCCTTTTTCTATTAGGATAATGGTTACTTTCTATTTGAACACGTGTTTAGTTTTTGAGATCAAGCTGTCAGATAATATATGAACATCTATTGACAAAACTATTCCTGCAATGACTGCGACAGCGAATTTTAAAGGAATGGTCTTCATTTCGATACCTGTAAGCAAAATTATTACAGTTGCTATCAATACGAGGTTCAATATTATGCTAAGGGGTCCGAGAACTATATTATGGGAGTAGCCTCTGTGTTTGAATATGATCCTGTAAGGCCACCAGAGTATTCTGAGCATCTTCCATCTTTTATAGGGTCTGCTTTTTGTATCAAGGTCAGGACTTAGGAAGAATGTTGCGAATAGGTATGAGACAGAAAAAGCCAGTACAGTGTATATGTCCAGATACTTTGTAACTATTGCACTTTTCTGCCAAGTTGAGAAATAATAAAGGCCTGCTAAAATAGCTAACAACACCGTAATGTTTATCATGTCATGTGTTTTTCCACTAGGCATAGTTCATATATCTCCTTGATATCGGTTTTTGTCATTAACGATTTACGTAGTATTATATTTTTTGTACACTCGGTCAATGCTACACGAAGCTGCAATCCTTTGATTAGATGAGTGATCATTCAAACCCATAAATTTATCAGGTTGGTGAATCACTCTTTATCTAACTTAATCATGGAATGCACTGATTCTATATGATGTTCGATAAACCGCTTTCAGATGTCACTTTTGATGATATCCAAGAATTATCCGATGAGCAAATAGAAGAATCAATGATCCTGGATTATAAACAGGAACTCAATGACTACAGTATAATAAAACAGGTCACAGCCTTTTCCAATACCAAAGGTGGCTATCTTGTTTACGGTATAGCGGAAACTGGAAAAGGGGGGCATCCTCAGTCTATAAATGGAATTGAAAGCGATTTCAACAAGGAAAGGCTGGAACAAATAATTCTTGGCAACATAATCCCCCGGGTAAGTGTCCAGATAAAAAAGATACCTATTCCAGATACAGACAGGGTCATACTATTAGTTCATATTCCGGAAGGGCAAAGCAAACCTTATTACAATAACCAGGACAAGCGCTACTACAAGAGATATAATTTCTCCGCTACTCCAATGGATGAAAATGAGGTCGAGTGGTTATATCAGTCACGCTTTTTCGGAATGAGCAAGCTTGAAAGATATATTGAGGACGCCATTTATTCCAGTCAGAACAAGCTCCCTCATGAATTGCAATTACATGGAATTGAAGGTCATGTGGTCGTAACTCCTTTAAAGATCGATGGGCAGATGTTCGAGCCATCCCCGGAATTCGGTCGTGAGCTTATGGATCTGCATTCCAGCAAGATAAAAGATTGTCACGGTTATCTTACCTATTCGATCAGACCTTCAAAGTTCGGTATAAAATGGGATGATGGAGATCATCTTCACAATGCCAGTAATAAAGTTGAGATACACAGGAATGGACTGGTCCATTCGATGAAAAGCTGTGGTAGTTTTTATAAAGAGAATTACATCAAAAGGTTCGATGACGAACTACTCGCCTGCAACTTGTTGCAAACTCTCAAGTTTACATCAACGTTTTATTCCAAGATCAATTACATTGGTAAAGTAAAGATTATGGTAAAGATCTTTAACTGCGCAAATTCCATCTTAACTAATGGGGACAGTGATAATAACGATGAAATGAAATGCGATTCTGAAGAGGTTCTCGTAGAAAGGCAGTGGGATTCATGGAAACTGGAGGAAGACTGTGTATTGATAGCGAAATACATTATGGATGAGGTCAGTAATTATTATGGACTATGGAATTCCCGATTATTCTACGAGGAAGCAGGAGTCATAAATTACAGAGGTAGTTATGAATAAGATCGGTTTGTTAAGAATGTTAACTCAGGAAAAGAAAATGAGGAATCTTGTTATTGGTTTCATAGTCCTCGCGCTGGCCAACTTAGGTACAGACCTGACAATTGCCCAGATCCCTGTCACCGGTGATCTTGCCAATACTGTTCTTGACTTTATATTTGAGATTATTCAACTAGGAATATTGGCTAAGCTAGCAAAGGATGGCTACTCGTATAAACCAAAATGAATTTTTTCTTCATGTTCAGTTAACAGATCTATTACTTCTATTTTCCAGATTCCAAAAACTCAAATACAATGTCAATTGTTGTTATTAATATGACTTCGATTGATGAAAATCTTATCACTTCACTTAATCCTAAACAACAGGCTTATGTGAATCTGCAGCTTCCGGACTCACGTAATGGGGAATATCTGCTTGGAGTTTTTCATTTAGTTCCGGAGGGCAAGTTTAACGTACTTCAGGCGGCTGCGGAAGTTGCCGCAGAATCCTCCACCGGGACTAATTTCAAAGTCAACACCGAAACATCATTTTCCAAAACCATGAATGCTCTTGTCTATCAGCTGGATCTGGAAAAAAATCTGGTATGGATAGCTTATCCCTGGAGGCTTTTTGACAGAGGGGGAAATGTCCAGAATATTTTGACATATATAGTAGGCAATATTCTGGGAATGAAGGAGATAAAGGCCTTAAAGTTACTGGATGTATGGTTCCCGTCTTCGATGCTTGAACAATATGATGGTCCGAGCTATACCCTCGATGAAATGCGAAAATATCTGGGTGTATATGGAAGGCCTATTCTTGGTACTATTGTAAAACCAAAGATGGGACTAACCTCTGCTGAGTATGCAGAGGTCTGCTATGATTTCTGGTCAGGAGGAGGAGACTTTGTCAAGAATGATGAACCCCAGGCAAACCAGGATTTCTGTCCTTATGACAAAATGGTAAAGCACGTAAAGGAAGCCATGGATAAGGCTGTCAGGGAAACGGGACAGAAAAAAGTTCACTCATTTAATGTTTCAGCTGCAGATTTCGACACAATGATCGAAAGATGTGAAATGATTGTCAATGCGGGGTTTGAACCGGGAAGCTATGCCTTCCTTATTGACGGAATAACTGCTGGGTGGATGGCTGTCCAGACCCTAAGAAGACGCTACCCAGGTGTATTCATTCATTTCCACAGGGCAGCCCATGGAGCTTTTACAAGACCCGAAAATCCAATTGGATTTTCTGTTCTGGTCCTGTCTAAGTTTGCACGTCTTGCAGGTGCTTCAGGTATACACACAGGCACAGCAGGTGTTGGAAAAATGAAAGGTACTCCTGAGGAGGATGTTGTTGCTGCTCATGGCATATTGTATCTGAAATCCCCTGGTCATTTCTTTGAGCAATCCTGGACAAAGATACCTGAAAACGATAAGGATGCCATTTATCTTGTATCTGAAGATTTAGCTCATCATGTCATTCTGGAAGATGATAGCTGGAGAGGCATGAAAAAATGCTGCCCCATTGTTTCTGGCGGACTTAATCCTGTCAAATTGAAGCCTTTTATCGATGTGATGGGTAACGTGGATTTTATCACAACTATGGGTTCAGGGGTGCATGCTCATCCGGGAGGAACTAAAGCTGGAGCACAAGCATTAGTTCAGGCATGTGATGCCTATCTTAAAAAGATGGATATTGCTTCATATGCCCAAGACCACAAAGAACTGGCGCAGGCTATTGAACATTTCACCAAGGCACAAAAAGATGCTATGTGATGTTGCCGGAGAATATACTCCAATTCTCCCTTTAGCAATACTATTTGTTGTTTTTCAGGCTCATCCCTAAGAGATGTAATTCAGGTACCTTCATTTCTCATTGCTTAGAGTCAGGCTTATTATTTTTATTCGATAATTTATTTATACAACTCATGTATTCTTCATACTAAATAATTGGTTAATTTGACTATGGAATAACGAGCAATTCGTTCGTTTAGATAAGAACAAAAATCTTATCTAATATTAGACTATAAGGTTATAATTACGAGAATTTCCTGACAGGTATTCAGATGGCATTTAAAAAGTTATTTCTCTCAGCTTGCGCATTATTTATGCTAGTTTTGCTTTCAGTTCCATGTGCATATGGTATGGGTTATGAGGCCAAGTTGTACAATGATCAGGGCCTTGAAATGGCTCGTAATGGCTCTTATACCGAAGCACTGCAGTTATTCGATCAAGCTCTGGAACTTGATCCTCACTCTATAGAGATCCTTGAGAATAAAGCTTCAGCTCAGTATTTAATGGGCGATGCCCAGTCTGCTCTTGAATCATATGAAGTCATTCTGGCCATTCAATCGAATTCTTCCGAATTCACTTATAAGAAAGCTATTATGCTGGAAACTGTAGGCAGATATCAGGAATCTCTTGATATTTACGACAATGCTCTTCAGAAATTCGATACACAATATTCTGTTCAGCCTTTAGATCCATCTGATACTTCTTCCAATGAATCATCTTTAAACGATTTAAATGCTACCACTTTTGATATTGAATATATTCAGCTGGTCTATCACAAAGGTAAGTCTCTTGATGGTTTAGGAAGGCATGATGAGGCAATGCTTTGTTATGACCATATACTGAACATTTTCTCAAGCTATGCAAGTTCGATGTACGATACAGGTTATTCCTATTTGCAGGTAGGAAGATACAATGATTCCATTTCATCTTTTGACGCCGCTTTGACAATGGTGCCAGATAATCCTGATATTTGGCTTTCAAGAGCAACAGCTTATGAAGCAGTTGATGAATACGAAAAAGCTATTCAAGACTATGACAATGTTCTGAAGCTCGACTCTTTTAATATGGAAGCTCTCTCCGGAAAAGCACGGCTAGCAACTATCCTTGGTGATCATGTTTCTTCGATTGAGGCTTATAATCTGATAATTTCTCAGGACCCATACAACATCAATGCCTGGTATATGCAGGCCCTGAGTTATGATAGCATGCAGCAATATAATGAAGCTATCAGTTGTTATGATCAGGTGCTTGCACTTGATCCTCAAAATGCTACTGCCTGGGATAATAAAGGCAGAGTTTTATCTTCTCTCGGCCGTTACTCAGAGGCAATAGAATGTTATGACCGTGCATTGCAGCTCAATCCTGACGGTCTAAGCGGTGTATACGTCGCAGACATGTCTTCTTATCTTTTCATAGATGAAGTAACTTCAATGGAATGTTATACAGAGACTCCTCAATTTAATACAGAGTCAGCAGATATCTGGTACAATAAGGCTACAGCTTTTTATAAACTTGGCAAGTATGAGGATGCGATATTATCCTATGATAAGGTAATAGAACTCGAACCAAATATTGCCGTAGTATGGTACAACCGTGCCATAGCTTTTGATATGCTTCAAAAGTATGAAGAAGCTGTCGATAGCTATAGCAAAGCTCTCAGTCAAGATTCATGTGCCCGAGTATGGTTTGAGAGAGGTATAGACCTTGATAAGCTTGGTCTTCCTTCAGAGGCAATAAAAAGTTATGACAAAGCTATAAAAGAGAACCTGAATTTTTCAGCTGCTCTATATGCAAAAGCTTCTAATCTGGAAAAAATGGAGAGGTACACTGAAGCTCTCGCCACTTATGATCAATTGCTTGAGTTACATCCGGAATCTGCAGATGTATGGTACCATAAAGGCACAGTGCTTGATAAACTTGGTAACTATGAAGAAGCCATTTTTGCATATGAACAGGCACTTTCGATAAATCCGGATTACCCTGAAGCCAATTTCCGCATTACTGTAGATAACAATCTAATTATAGCAGATAATGCAACCAGAAACATGGATCGTATGCAGACTGATCAGGCTACCATGATTCAGATCTTCAAGGGTGCAGTTCTTAGTCCTATTAGTAATACTAAAGTACCTGAATCTATAATCAAATCAAATAGGGATGATAGTGTTCTACAATCTGAAGCTTTCGATGTAGACTGCATTGATGTATGGGATGCCAAGGGCATTTCTTACCAGAGTATTGGTAAGTACGATGAGGCTATTGCTTGTTATGATAAGGCTCTTATGCTAGATCCTACTTCAGCTGTAGTCTTGTGCGATAAAGGCTCTGCACTGGCAGATTCAGGTATGGATTTATCAGCTATCGAATGCTATGAAAGTGCTGTATCATTTGATCCCGGTTACTCTCCGGCATGGTACGCTCTTGGGGTCATGTCTTTCACCACTGGTGATTCAGAAAGGGCTTTGATGTGCTTTGATAATGTGCTTTCTCTTGACCCGCAGGATATTCCTGCTATGATACAGAAAGGGAATGTGCTTTTTAGTAAGGGTTCATATACAGAAGCTCTTCAATATGCAAATATGGCATTATCCCTGGATCCAAATAACTCCCAAGCTCTATGCAACCTCGGTGATGCTTATTCTGCTCTTGAGAAATATCAGGATGCTGTATCCTCTTATAATAAGGCACTTGAGGCAGATCCTGGAAACGTTACTTTACTCTATAAGCAGAGTGTTGTATATGAAAAACTTGGGTATTTTGATGAGGCCATAGCTCGTTATGATCAGATTATCTCGGAGAAGCCTGAAAATACAGATATCATCTATCAAAAAGGATTGGCTCTTGACAGGATGGGCAGGTATGATGATGCGATCGCTTGCTACGATCAGTTGCTTCAGTCAAACCCATCGGATACTCTTCTGCTGGGAACTAAAGCCTTCTCCTTCTATCTTAAAGGTGATTATCAGCAGGCTCTGGCTGGATTTGATCAGCTGCTAGCAGTTGATCCCAACTCAGTATCTGCTATGTATCACAAGGCTACTATTTCGTATCTTGTAAGCAGTTACAAGGGTTCTGTTTACTACTATAATCAAACCCTCGAAATGGATCCCACGTGCATAACTGCCTGGTATAATAGAGGTTTCATATTCAACGTGATGGGTCAGGTGGAAACAGCTATATCATCTTATGATGGCGCTCTTGCTATTGATCCGACATCCTCTTCAACTCTTTACAATAAGCGTTTTGCTCTATACAGAATAGGCAAAGCAAATGAAGCGGAGGCTTGTAAGCAAACTTTGGAATCTGTTGATCCAGGCTTTGAAGCAGCATTACGTGACCGTGGAACAAAATTCTTCCTCCCCACAGTGTATAGTGAATCTCTGGACTATACACTTCCGACGAGGTGGTATGCAGAAAATGTGACCGTTTCGCAAAATACAAGTATCGCTGAGCCTCAGCCGGCTCAGACCCCATCTTTTAATCCGGGAACATAATTGTAGTGCTGTATCTTTTTGCTTTTCTCTTTTTATTTATGTTTGGTACATAATGTAGTCACTCAAAGCATATTTATTGATTCAGACTTACTATACCTCAGAGATACATTAAAAAACAACATCAGGAGGATTATATATGGCAATTCACCCCATTGAATACCGTTACGGTACAGAAGAGATGAAATTTGTCTGGAGCGAAGCTAACCGCCTTGATAAATTAATGATGGTAGAGGCTGCACTTGCTAAAGCTGAAGCAGATCTCGGTTTAATCCCTAAGGGAGCTGCAGATATCATTTCTGCAAGTACAAATCTTGTGGAACTGGATCGTGTGAAAGAGATAGAAGATGAAATTCATCACGACATGATGGCTGTAGTTCTTGGGATTTCTGAAAAGTGTCCCGAAGATGCTGGAAAATGGGTGCATTTCGGTGCCACTTCCAATGATATTCTGGATACTGCCACAGGTCTTCAGCTTAAGGAAGCTGTGCAGGTTCTGGAAGAGAAGATGAACAAGTTACTTGATGTATTGCTCGTACAGGCTGAAGCTCATAAGCATACAGTATGTGCAGCCAGAACTCATGGGCAGATAGGCGTGCCGACCACATATGGGCTAAGGTTTGCTATCTGGGCTTCTGAGGTAGCACGTCACATCGAGCGTCTGGAACAGCTAAAACCCCGCCTGCTTGTAGGGCAAATGACTGGTGCTGTAGGTACTCAGGCAGCTTTTGGTAAAGATGGTATAGAAATACAGAAACTTGTGATGCAATATCTTGAAATCGGTTCTGTAGATGTGTCCAATCAGATCATACAGCGTGACAGGCATGCTGAATTTGTCATGTGGATGGCTAACACTGTAACAACCCTTGATAAGATAGGTGTAGAGATACGTTCTCTCCAAAGAACGGAGATTGCTGAAGTTGAGGAGAGCTTCAAGAAAAAGCAGGTAGGCTCTTCTACAATGCCTCACAAGCGCAATCCCATCAAGTCCGAACAGATATGCGGCCTTGCAAGGATTGTGCGCGCTATGGTTGAACCTGAGCTTTTGAACAATACTCTATGGGATGAACGTGATCTTACCAATTCCTCATGTGAAAGGATAGTGTTCCCAGAAGCATGCGTGCTCACAGATCATATTATCAAATTAGGTATAGGTGTTATCGAGAACCTCAGGTTCTATCCTGAGAATATCCGTCGCAACCTCAACTTGCTAAGAGGCCTGAACATGGGAGAGGCCGTAATGATCGAACTTGCGAAGAGAGGCGTAGGCCGCCAGGAAGCTCATGAGATCGTGCGTTCCAGTGCAATGGAAGCCCATGAGACTGGGAAGCATTTCAAGGAAGTCTTGCTTTCAAAACCTGATGTAGCAAACTACCTTAGTGAAGAAGATATCAACAGTCTGGTAGATCCGGATAAATATATCGGAACTGCAGTTGAACAAGTTGAAGCTGTTGTACAAAAATTGAAGAGGACATAATTGTCCTCTTTTCCAGAAACTTCATTATAATAAGTAGGGCGACTCGCTAACTATATATCGATAATAAACCAGCTCAACTATTGAATTCTCCAAATTACCATAACAAGAGTTCATAATAGTAGTTTTTCAAAAAAGTAAAAACTCCTTCTGAAAGAAGTGAGGAGTTTTGCCGGAGGAGGCGGGATTAATTCCGGCTGCCACTTTCACTATATGATAGTGGCTTCAATTCTAACGGAGTTGGAGCCTTCAAATACTGGATTTTGTATTTTGTTCCAGCGCTCTAGAATATATTTCTAGATAGGCTTTTGTCCACACTTCTTTCAACTTTTGGAGTCTGTTCCAGAGGTTGGTGGCGTTGGTGTCTATTCCATTTGTGGTCTAGAGCAATTACAAATCCCTCCTTCGGTTTGTATCGCTCAATCAGTACATAGGAGCAAAGATATATGAAGTTTTCATATTGAATATATATGTGTGACAATAATCTATAGTTATTTTAGTTTATATTTATCGATCTGTGTAAACTATCCTCTACTTTTAAGATAAAAAAGTCTCAATGTAGGATCCAAAAAACTGGTTTGAAAAATCATTTCCTGGAAGCTTTCTCCAATACCCTTTGCAGAAACATTCCAGTATATGATATCTCATTTTTTACTATTTTCTCAGGTGTGCCCTGGGCTATGATTTCCCCACCCTTTTCTCCACCTTCTGGTCCAAGGTCGATTATCCAGTCAGCCGTCTTTATGACATCCAGATTATGCTCAATGACTATCACTGTGTTTCCGCTGTCTACGAGTTGTTGCAGCACTTCAAGTAGTTTCTTCACATCATGGAAATGCAGTCCTGTTGTAGGCTCATCCAGAATATACACTGTTTTACCTGTGGAGCGTCTGCTAAGTTCAGTGGCAAGTTTCACTCTTTGTGCCTCGCCGCCAGATAATGTTGTTGAGGACTGGCCCACTTTTATGTATCCCAATCCCACATCATATAAAGTCTGAAGTTTCCTCTGGATAGCAGGAACGTTCTCAAAGAACTCCAACGCTTCTTCCACTGTCATATCCAGAACATCTGCTATATTACGATCCTTATATGTGATCTCCAGGGTCTCCCGATTATAACGTTTTCCATGGCACACTTCACAGGGCACGTATACATCAGGGAGGAAATTCATCTCTATAGTGATGGTTCCATCTCCGGAGCATGCTTCACACCTGCCTCCACGTATGTTAAAGCTGAACCTGCCTGCCTGGTATCCTCTTGCTTTTGCAAGCTTTGTCTGTGCGAATAATTCTCTTATGGGCGTGAACAAATTAGTGTAGGTAGCAGGATTTGATCGCGGAGTTCTGCCAATAGGCGATTGATCTATAGTTATCACTTTGTCTACCAGTTCGAGTCCGCTAATAGATCTATATTTTCCAGGTCTTTCTCTGGCCCTGTTAAGCTCTTTTGCCAGCACCTTGTTGAGAGTTTCATTTATAAGTGTGCTTTTTCCGGAACCGGATACCCCCGTAATACACAACATGATACCAAGGGGAAATTCTACATCCAGATTTTTGAGATTGTTCTCATTGGCACCGTAGAGACTAAGCTTTCCTGTGGGTTCCCGTCGTTTTTTCGGAACTTCTATGCTAAGTTCTCCACTCATGTATTTCCCGGTAAGAGAGTTCTTGTTTTCCATAATCTGTTGAGGTGTGCCTTCTGCAACGATTTCCCCACCGTGAATACCAGCACCAGGTCCCATATCCACAACATGGTCGGCACTTTCTATTGTTTCATCATCATGCTCTACTACCAGTACAGTGTTCCCTATATCCCGAAGATGTTTTAATGTATTAATGAGCCTCAGGTTATCTCTCTGATGGAGTCCTATACTGGGTTCATCTAAGATATACAGCACTCCCATAAGGCTGGACCCTATTTGTGTGGCTAATCTGATACGCTGAGCCTCTCCTCCTGAAAGTGTAGCTGATGACCTGCTTAGTGTCAGGTAATCAAGACCAACATCCATTAGGAATCCCAATCTTGCTTTGATCTCTTTAAGAATCAGGCGGGAGATAGTGTATTCCCTTTCATTGAGCTTTGTTTCAACATTCTGGAAGAAGTACAGAGTTTCTTCCACTGACATGTCTGTGATATCGATTATGTTCTTTCCATCAATGGTAACTGCAAGACTTGAAGGCTTGAGTCTTTTTCCATTGCACACCAGACATGGTTTGGTACTGATGTACCGTGCCATTTTTTCTTTTGTGTTGTCAGATTCTGTATTTTCGTAGGTTTTGGATATATTAGCGATAACTCCCTTGAATCTGCCAGTGTGTTGCCACACGCCTCCGGTACGGCCGACATGGACATAGGGAATGTATTCATTCGTACCATACATTATCGCATGCTTTGCCTTTTCAGGCAGTTGCTCGTATGGTGTATCCATGGAGAATCCCATATGCTTTGCCAGGGATTCCAATGATTGCATGTAATAACCATCAGCAGTGCTCCAAGGCTCCACAGCACCTTCACGCAGGTTCAGGGATTTGTCCAGTACGATCAGATCAGGGTCAAACTCCATTGAAGTGCCAAGGCCATGACATTCCGGGCATGCTCCCTGAGGGCTATTGAATGAGAATGCAGAAGGTTCAAGGTCCTCAAACCCAGTTCCACATTCTGGACAGGCCATTTTTTCACTGAAGGTAAGCTCATCCCCTTCAAGTATCTGTACTGTTACAGTGCCCCCACTTTTTTCCAGTGATGTCTCCACGTCCTCAGCAAGCCTATCACGGATACCTTCCTTGATAACAAGCCTGTCAACAACAATATCGATATTGTGCTTGTAATATCTACCAAGCTCTACATCCTTTGCTTCTTCAAGAGAATATATCTCTCCGTCAATGCGTACTCTTGAAAAGCCGTCTGCCAGCAGGTCTGCGATCAGTTTCTTATATTCTCCTTTCCTTTCCCGGACAAGAGGAGAGAGTATGTGGATCTTTGAGCCTTCTTTGATCTTCATTATACTGTCTACTATCTGGTCTACGCTCTGAGGTTCTATTATTCTTCCACAGTCTGGGCAGTGGCGAATGCCTATGCGGGCGTACAAAAGTCTCAGGTAATCATATATTTCGGTAACAGTACCCACTGTGGACCTGGGATTCTTGCTTGTGGTCTTCTGCTCGATAGAAATGGCCGGTGATAAACCTTCTATGTATTCTACATCGGGTTTTTCCATGAGCCCTAGGAACTGGCGGGCGTAGGCTGATAATGATTCTACATATCTGCGCTGCCCTTCGGCATATATGGTGTCAAAAGCCAGAGATGATTTACCCGAACCACTAAGCCCTGTAATAACTATGAGTTTGTCCCTGGGTAGTGTCAGGTCGATGTTCTTAAGATTATGCTCTTTGGCACCTCGGATGATTAAATTATTCAAAGACATGGTCTGATAGATCTCTTTGCGATGTGTTCAACATAAAAAAGCCGTATGAGACAAAGATATTTTCCCCATATGTCCCACTTAACACCATATCATCACATTCGATTATATTTAAATAATTCGGAGATGCTATGGCAGCACAAACTATCTTTTAATATATGATCTAAAGAATATTTCTGGTATTTGTATCCACGGAACTGTTCTTGGCTTGGAAGAGGATATTTTCCTAAGGCATTTCTTCTACTTATCCTGTCACAGGATAAACGTTACTATTGCCAGTATTATAAAGATGATCACAAGCCACTTTGCGATCTCCATTGACATGCCGGCAACTCCGCGTGCTCCCAATACATAGGAAACAAAAGCTAGTATCAGAAACAGAACAGCTAATCCAATCAAACTCATATTTCACCACTCCTTCAAAATAATTTTCCATTCTCAACTATTTGAGCCAGAGTACTTATAAGTTGGCATCTAAAGAGCCTCAATAATGCATCTTATGACTATGCGGAGGCAGTAAGGGAAAATAAGTTCATATACACTGGTTTGAGGCATTTTACCAATGTATATGATCTTGGATTGGTCCTCAAAGAGGACTCTACCAGACATTATGTATTTTTAACTACGATCATGGTTATGCTATCCCTTTGATCCCTACTCCTATAGATAATTTACAACATTACATTTCTCAGTGAGTCTTGATGTACTCTATCATCTTTGGTGTCAGCAGCGGCGCGATCTGCGGAAGCATGTTTGGCATCAGGTTTGCCATTGCAGCAGGCATGAGATCAGGCATCTGCTCCAGCATGTAATCTGGCATTGGCACTCTCTTTTCCACTGCCTTGAGCATCTTTGGCATGACCTTTGGCATCAGTGATGGCATGAGCAAAGGCATCATCTTCGGCATCATAGGCTTCATAAGAGCATCCATGCCCGGTACATACTTTACCGTTTTCATCATTGCCTGCATGTATGAAGGCATAGCACCGATCATGTCAGGCAGCAGTTCCACCATCATTTCGGTCATGTTCTCCGGGACCATGAGGTCTATCATCTTGTCAAAGGTAGCCCATGCAACGAGAGCATCATTAGTTGTGTCCGGAATATCATATCCCAGGCTGCGGGCTGCCAGGGCACCAAGGTCCTGTATCTGCAGGTTCATATTGTTATCCCTTGCAGTGATCCTGAACTGCACCATGCAGCATGGGCAAAGGGCTGCCATTATATCTGCTTTTTGATCAAGTGCTTCCTGAAGGCGCACATTCCCTATCTTACCTGCTACCTTTGGTTCATCTATGAGCGTTACCACGGAACCACAGCATAGAGCCTCCTCTCTGTTATGTTCCATTTCCCTGAACTGCACGCCCGGTATTGCTTTGAGCAATTCACGAGGTGGCTCGTAGACACCTGCACCAGCCCTGCCGATATGGCATGAGTCGTGCCATGCGACAACCTTGTTCAGTGGCACCTTGAACTTTGGTTTCAGTACATCCAATTTATCTACCAGCACTTCAGAATAATGCTTGGCTTCGATGTTGAAATCCATTCCCAATTTCTTGGCCCACTGTGGATATAGAGTCCTCCACATCAAGAGACATGCTGGACATGAAGTGACAACTGTCTTAACTCCTTTTTTCTGCATGTTTGCAGTGTTCATCTTCATTATCTTCTCGAAGATATCCCACTTTCCTGCAACAAGCATCGGTATACCACAGCATGCTTCCTTGTCACCAAGGTATGTGAATTCGATTCCGGCTTCATCAAGCAGACGTACAGCACCAACAGCTACATCTTTCTCAACAAAAGATGCAGTACAGCCTGCAAAATAGGCCACTTCAGCTTTATCCTTTATCTTAGCACGGATATCGTTTGGCATCCATCCATCCCTGTCCTTTCTGTAGTTAGCCCAGATGTTTCTTTCCTTTTCAAGGCTCTGTGCCATTATCTCAAACGGTGGGATGGTCATCATTTTCTTCTTCTGAACAAAGTTCTCCCTGAGTGTCATCCAGGAACGTTCGATGGGAAGGTCAAGCTGACAGTAATGGTCACACATCTCACATGTGGTGCATGCCAAGAATGTGTCTACCTGTTCCTGATCAAGTTCAGCTCTGCCAGCAATGTACTCTTTCAGGAAGAACCACTTTCCACGGGGCGATTGTGATTCCCATCCCCGGCCATAATACTGGTCGCATTCGCGTACACAGTAACCACATTGCGCACAGGTGTAAGCGTGAGATAGGACTTCTCCAGGTATGCCTTTCTGGTCGGTGAACTCATGTGCACTGACCCCCGAACGATTGCCTACGAAACGGGCAAGTGGCTCAAAGCTCTTTGCCATGGTAAGTCCGGTCTTCATCAGGGATTTTCCTGTTAGAGTTTCAGGATTCATTATATCTTTTGGATCAACCTGCTTTTTAAGTTCCTGGATCTTAGCCAGTTTATCTCCGAATACCTTGTCAGCATTTTTCGCAAAGTACATTCCGGATGTGTATATCCGTCCTTCATTTTCTTCTGCGATCTTTACTATACTAATGGCAAGTGGAAAGGCCATATTATATTTGAAAGAGCGCTCAGAATGGGGCATAAAACACAGGAGGACAGCCTGATCACCTTTAGCAACCATGCCTTCCACGAGTACAGGAAGAGCTATTTTCTTATTGATTTCATCAAAAACCTTTCCAATGCTGGACACAGGTACAATTACTTCTGCCGGGATGAATGATGGTCCGAGCCTTTTGACCTTCATGGACCTGAACCATTCTTCAGTCTCATGCTTCGCGATCTCATCTGGCAATATCTCCCCGCCAGTTTCCTTAATGATGCCTTCAAGTGCACTTACATCCCTGGACTCTGGATACGCGAAATTACAAATGTATGCTTTGGGAAGTTCGGGCCTGTGGTCATCCACAGGTTCCCCGTAATGTGTCTTCGGAGGTGCCCTGTTTTTCATTTGTGCCCATTGAGGATTAATAAATGATACTGACCAGAGGGGCACCTTACGCTCTCCTACAAGAGCAATGGCTTTTTGCATGCTTGTGGCATCCGGGAATTTTGCAGATATAGCTGCGGTTTTCTCAAACTCTCTTACCTTCAGAGTAACCTGGGTTATGATACCAATGGTACCCATGGTACCTACGATCTTTTGTAGCTCGTCGCCAGTGAAGTCTTTTATTTCTCCATTGGGGAGCACAACCCTGGCACTATCCATTGTGTCCTGTGACCATCCATACTCATAACTACCATATCCCAAACCGTTCTGCGCAAGCCAACCGCCAACTGTGGCAGACATTGCACTTGAAGGTACCGCCTGTACTGCAAGCCCTTCTTTAATCAGTTTGGATTCCAGTTTTTCCCAGACAATACCTGCTCCTACAGTAACTCTCATGTTCTCTTTATCAATACTGATTATCTTGCGCATAGGAGTTACATCTGCAATGATACCGCCTTTTGTGGGTATGACACCGCCATACCCGGATGATGCACCTGCCCGGGGGACAACAGCTATCTCATATTTCCGGGCAAATTCCATGAGTTTTACAGCCTGTTCTTCATTCCTTACTTTTACTATAGCTGCAGGCTCTGTTTTTCCTAAGAATGTCTTTACAACAGGGGGAAGTGATCCCACGTCATGTGTATAAAAGTGTCTTTCCTTCTTTTTGAAATTGGCCCCTTCTCCAAAAATGGATGCAAGCTCTTTCTTTTGCTGTTCGTTCAATTCATAGACTGCTTTTACCATACTTCTTACCCCATGTGATTTGATGAATAACTACAGTACTGATGTTGTGTGGCAGTAGTATTTAAATAAATGCGAGTACTGTCAAAAATTTAGTCTCAATGGAAGTACTGATTCATAATTAATATACGGAAATGATAAAAAGTATCACAGACAATCTTTTACTTATAATCGGAGTGTAGCATGATACTTTCTGATCATAAGACCAAAATAGTATGTACTATCGGGCCATCCTCCTCATCTGAAGAAATGATCCGGGGTTTAATACTTCGGGGAATGAATGTAGCCCGCCTGAATTTCTCTCATGGAGAGCTGTCTGACCACAGGGAGATCATCTACAGAATACGGAAAATATCCCGCGAGATGGATAAGATCGTTCCTATACTTGTGGATCTGCCCGGTCCCAAGATAAGGATTGGTACTCTTTCCAAGGAGCCACTTCTTCTCCAACAAGGGGAAATCGTGATTCTCACTTCATCTGCAGAATTCATGGGTGACTCTTTTATACCAGTGGATTTTCCAAAACTTACAGAAAGTGTTTCTCCTGGCAGCCTGATCTACATAAATGATGGTTTTTTGCAATTGGAATGCCTTGAAGTTTCAGGGCAAAATGTGAAATGTAAAGTAATAGTGGGTGGTGAGCTTACATCTCACAAAGGCGTTAATCTGCCAGGTTCTGATGTGTTTCTTGAACCAGTTACTGAGAATGACTTAAAGGTAATTGATTTTTCATTGGAGGAAGGGCTTGACTGTTTCAGCATATCCTTCATTGAATCTGCAGATGATATAAAAAAGATAAGAGAATATGCTGAGTCCAAGGAAAAAAAAGTATTTCTTGTTGCAAAGATCGAAAGGGAAAAAGCTGTTAAGAATATTGACAGCATCCTGCTGGAAGCAGATGCCATAATGATCGCAAGAGGCGATCTTGGTGTGGAGATTCCCATAGAAGATGTACCTATAGTACAGAAGAAGATCATTCATAAGGCCAATCTTCTTAGTATCCCCGTGATCACCGCTACCCAGATGCTGGAGTCCATGACCTCTAACATACGCCCTACCCGTGCTGAGGCAACAGATGTGGCCAATGCCATTATAGATGGCACAGATGCCGTTATGCTATCCGCTGAAACCGCTGTAGGCAAATACCCTCTTGCTACCGTTGAAATGATGGCCAAAATTGCCACGAAAACTGAAAAATGGCGCGGTACTTCCAAGACTGGTATATCTCAGATGAAAAAAGCTATGGCAAAGATGCAATTGCAGATAGATGATATAATCTCCTTGCAAATAAATGAAGCTCTGCAGCAATTGCCTATTAAGTATGTGCTTGTTCCCACGGCATCCGGTGAAACCTGCAGGCGAGTTTCCCGTTTCAGACCAGATGTGTGGGTCATAGGGTTTAGCAGGTACCCACATACATGCAACATTATGGCTTTCCAGTATGGTGTGCATCCTATATTTGTAAAAGGGCAAGTCACTGATTGGGAACAAAAAGCCTTTGAAAAACTTCGGCAATATGCTCTTTATATTCCTGGGGAATTGGTTATTATTACCCAAGGGCAAACTGCCGGGCATGGAATAAAGGGAGGAACAAACCTGCTCAAGTTCATCCGGCTGGAATAATCTCAGTGGATCATACAGCCACCGATACCTCCTTTTTCAAAGTATTGCTGATGATATTCCTCTGCTCTGTAGAAAGTTGATGCAGGTACTATTTCAGTAACAATGGGCTTTTTGAACTTACCGGATATTTGAGCAGTTTCCTTAGAAGCAACTGCTTCAGATCTTTGTTGTTCACTATGGTAGAAGATAACTGATCTGTATTGAGTACCAATATCCGGTCCCTGGCGATTGAGTGTGGTCGGATCGTGAAGGTTCCAGAACACTTCAAGCAATTGGGTATAACTTACTATAGAAGGATCAAAAAGAAGGTCAACTGCTTCAGCGTGTCCTGTCCTTCCGGTACACACGTCTTTGTATGTCGGATCTTCAAAATGTCCGCCTGTATATCCCACAGCTGTTGCTATTACTCCTTTTACTCGTCTGAAATTAGCTTCTACTCCCCAGAAACATCCTGCTGCAAATGTAGCCTTTTCCATCAATTTTCACTCCCCAATTCTCATTAATTCGACAATTTATATTTGTTTCTTATCTCATTTGCTATATGATTTTTGTCATTTTTTATATGTAGGAACCAACTTTCCGCCAATGAGAAAGTATATATTTGGCTTGTATATATTATGCGCATATTCTTTCAAGAGGTGAATCTTGAAAAAAATCAGTGTGTGTAAACTGGCATTTATCTTTTTGATTGTATCTTTTTGTTTTCTGCATTTAGTTGCAGCCAACGAAACATGTGATACTATAGGACAGTATGGTCCAGCTTTAGCAACGTCTGTCATATCTACTGAAGGATACGGTCAATTGTCTCTTTTACAGACCATACATGTCTATTGGTTGTGGGTACTTCACCTTTGCATCGTAGTAATTCTTCTGGTCCTGTATATTCTATATATTCGCAGGTATAACAAAATGCTTAAGCAAGAAGTCGCAGAACGCAGGATCATGGAACAAAAGCTGGAGCAATATGCAGCTGAGCTTAAGCATTCCAACGAGATGAAAGATCTATTCACAGATATACTAAGGCACGATCTGCTGAACCCCGCGGGAGTAGTCAAAGGTTATGCAGACCTTTTGCTTGAAATGGAGACTGATATAAAGAAGCTCCAGTATCTCAAAAATGTATCCAGGTCCAATCAAAAGTTAATGGACCTTATAGAGGATGCGGCATCTTATACAAAGCTTGATACCATTGGCAACCTGCCTCTTGAAAAAATGGATCTTAAAGGCATCATCACCAATGTTATTGACTCTATGATTCTCCAGATATCAGAAAAGCATGCTAAGGTTTCCTTTTCTTCTTCAGGAACATATCCTGCAAAGGTAAACCCTTTGGTGGAGCAGGTTTTTGTGAATTTCCTGTCCAATTCACTTAAGTATGGACCTTATAGTGCAAATATAGACATTAATATAGTGGATGCGGGAGATTCATGGAAGGTATGCTTTGCTGACGAAGGCGAAGGTATACCTGAATACTCCAAACAAGCTATTTTTGAGCGTTTCACAAGGTTAAAAGCCGGTGCAATAAAAGGATCTGGGCTCGGTCTTGCAATAGCCCAAAGAATAGTGGAGCTTCATGGTGGTAAGCTGGGCGTAACTGACAATCCGAAAGGCACAGGAAGTGTTTTTTGGGCATCATTTTCTAAGGCATAATCCGATGGTCAGACTTTTCGCATAACTATAGAACCATCTCTCATATGCACTTCTTCAAACTTCTCTTTCTCTTTTTCGGGTTCATATTTGCTATAAAGCATGGATTCCACACGGCCACTTTGCATGGTTTTGCGTATAAAGTCAATATCTTCCTTTTCCAACCCCGTCTTAGCTGCCGGAGGACTGGTATTGGCTTTTTTCTTTGAATAGATAGCTCCTCCTTCCATGCCAGCACCTACATATCCTTTTGAGCTTATGAAGATCAATCTGCCGTTTTTCATATATGCACCTGAGAATTCTCCAACATTGCCGTGTACTACAATTGTTCCTCCATTAAGATGAGAACCGGTGTTCATACCCGCATTTCCATTGATAGTTATAGTTCCCTGTTGCATAAGCACTCCCGTACCGTTATATACATCCCCCTCTACAACAATAGCGCCTTGCCAGTTACATCTTGCTCCTATGGTTCCCCGCAGGATGCCATCATTCAATGTGAGAGTATTTTCAGCCAATGAATTGCCTTTCAGAACATCGTTGCCCAGTCCATTGCAAAGTATGTCGGTTATAGAACGGAATTTCCTGTAGCCATTGATATCAGAAGTTACCTCCAGGATATTGCCCAGGGGCTCTGCTATGTTACCTTTTATATAGAGGCTGCCGGCTGCCATTCCCATGCCGGCTTCAGATCCCACATCACCATCAACGAATATCTTGCCTGCTTGCTGCGTTTCACCTGTGCCGCCCAAGTGTTTCAGATCAGTTCCCATGCTATAAGCAAGCCTTTTGCCTACGTTTCCTTCTATGTATACATCCTCTCCTCTCTTGAGCTCAGTTACAAGGTCTGCATATGTGAAAGATGAACTTGCCTGTGAGGGTATCACATCTTCAGGCTTCAATTTACTATCGTTCCAGCAAAAATTGAATGTATAGTCGCAAATATTGTCTATTGGTTTGAGGATCCTTGTCTTCATCATATTCTTACCCGTGTATCAGGGATGGGAGGCAGCGTGTGCATACCCATATACTTTCCATTTTATAGCGCAGAGGCATGAGATATCTTTCATTCTCTCCTTTTCCGCATTTAAAGCATTTGATGGATATGTCCGTACTGCGAGGTTGTGACTCTGCTTTTTCCTTGTTGAATTCAACGGTCTGCCTTTGTTCAACTGAGATAGCTCCCTGTGGGCATACACCTATGCAAAAGCCCATGCCATCACAAAGTTCTTCTGATACAACTTTGGCTTTGCCGTTGACAAGCTGTATAGCTCCCTCTGCGCAAGGAGATATGCATTTTCCACAACCGTTGCATTTCTCTTCATCTATTTTCACTATGGTTCTTACTACCATGATGCTCATTTTCTCCTTAATGATGTGTGCCTTCCACAAGTTCCATGCCTGCATTTCTTACTGTCTGCTTAATCTCCTCTATATGTGGACACCTTGGGTAGTTTTCCATCTGCATGCATGAACTGAGATGTACTACCTCTACTTTGAATTTCTCAAGCGATTTTAGAAGGCGGTACACCCTGCGGCCTGAACATCCTCCGCATGTGAAGAAAGCTACCATTTCAGTGTTGCTTCCATATTCCTTGAAATATTCCCTTCTTTTGTTGAAAGCCATGAAGCAACCTATGCCCGGGCAAGCTTCTGAAACAATGTCACACCTTATTACTGCAATTTTTTTGGTTTGATCTTCTGCCATATTTGCCTCAGGAGCGTATCATCACTAACAACATCTTGAACTTCTTCAAAGAAACCAGGCTGTGGGGCTGATTTGCAGGCATTATAATCATTTCTCCTGCCTTCAAGAGATGTTCTTTTTCTTGTATGGTAACCTGTGCTTCTCCTTCAAGTATGAATGCCATTGCATCAAAAGGTGCAGTATGCTCGCTCAGTCCCTGACCTTCATCAAAGGCAAAAACAGTAATTGTACCATTCTTTGTTTGCGAAAGGGTACGGCTGACCACTGCTTCTTCCTGATAAGTTACAAGTTCAGAAGTTGTAAGTACTTTTCCAGAAGGGGTTTTGCTAAGGACCTGCATGATTTGTCACTCCAATAAATAGGCAGGTTTCCCTGCCAATTATATTTTCTACTTATAATCCCAGATCTTCTTTGAATTTGTCCAATCCAATCTCATCTATGAATCTGCCAAGCCTGTGTTTTGTTGCATGGCTCTTGTAATAAGTGATGATCCTATCAACCATTTCAAGAACTTCATCATCTGTAAGTTCATCGGCAATTACGTCTGCAAGCCTTGGTTTAAGGCCTGCACTACCTCCAACCATGAGGGTGTAGCCCTTGGGAGTGCCCAGGATGCCTATGTCCTTGATTGCAGGTTCTGAACAGGAGTTCATGCATCCGGCAACGGCCATCTTAAGCTTGGAAGGCAGTTCCATTCCATGATATTTCTCATCGAGTTTCAGGCCCAAGCCTACAGCGTCCTGCTGCCCACGTTTGCAAAAAGTTGTGCCAGGACATATTTTTATGCTCCTTACACATAATCCGACAGCTGCTGCTGGTTTCATATCCAGGTCTTTCCAGATATTATCAAGGTCCTTTTCCTTGATACCCACTATACATATTCTCTGCGCAGATGTCATTTTCATAGCAGCAGCGTTGTACTTCTCTGCCACATCCGCTATCTTGCGCAAGAGGTCCGGAGTAACTATGCCTCCAGGTATCTGTGGTGCAATTGCATAGGTTTCCTTGTCTCTCTGTAGGATTGCTCCTTTTTCTAATTTGTCTCCGACCATTTTTTATCACTCTGTTTGGTATCTTTGAGATATTTAGTATAATTAAGATATTGATTTATATAGTATGTAGTTTCTATATGGATACTATGAAGGATTGTACCGTCTATAAGACTGTAGATATAATAGGTAAAAAATGGTCTGTATATATCTTATTTGAACTTCATAAGGGCGAAAAGGGTGAAAAAGGTTTTAATGAGCTTAAGCGCAAGTTGAAAGACATCACTCCAAAGACTCTTTCTGCAAGGCTGAAGGAACTGGAGGAACAGGGTCTGATACAGAAGGTCATCGATGACTCTGTACTCCCGGTACGCTGTGAGTATTCTCTTACTGCCAGTGGAGAGGACTTCATATCAATAATAAGAGATATCAAGGCATGGGGTCTTAAGTGGAAATTTGGCAATAAGGCATGTGAAAATTCAGTATGTAGACTCTGTGAGCTATAAGAAGTTTCAGATATGTACTTCTGACTTTAATTTGTATTTAGAAACTTATATATCTGAATAATTTAAGAAGATTTAAGTAGGGGGAACAAGGTGTTTTCCGACAAATATCCCATAATAACTATCTTTGGAAATAGTGGACAAATGTCCTGAGAGGTAAGAAATCTCATTTTCTTGCTAATCACTGGCTTATGGTCTGTAGTTGTTTATTTGAAAGAATGTTATTCAATAAGTACCGGTTTACATTCTGGATAAAGTAGTATAAAAGTAAGATGGGCAATCAATTCTAATAGAATTTCCTGAGTGAATAGGTTATGCACAATGGTCTAAGAGAAGATGCAGCTGAGATTCTTAAAAGTGCCATAGAGGCTGTGGAGCCTTCTGTAGCTGTCAAAAGGGCATTGGCAAGAGAAAAGAACACATTACAGGTAGGAAACCGCTCATACGATCTGGGTAAGTACCAGCACATCTATGTCATAGCTTTTGGGAAAGCATCTGTGCCCATGGCAAAGGCTATTGAAGAAATTCTCTATGATCTGCCTTTCCAAGGAGTAGCGATCACTAAATACGGTTCCAAGACCCAGCTTGAACGTATAGAGGTCTATGAAGCAGCACATCCGGTTCCTGATGAGAATAGCCTTAAAGCTGGCCAGATGATAAAAGAAATTGTTTCTAAGGCAAATCAGGAAGATCTTGTCATTTTCCTGATATCCGGTGGCGGTTCCTCCTTGCTAGCTCTTCCGCGCAAGGACGTATCTTTTAAGGACTTTGTGAAGCTTCATGAAACTTTACTTCTCTCTGGGGCAACCATTAAAGAGATCAATACTGTAAGAAAGCACCTCTCTACGTTAAAGGGCGGAGGCCTCGCAAAAATGGCTTATCCTGCAGAATCTATTAGCCTTGTGCTTTCGGATGTGGTAGGTGATCCTCTTGATATAGTTGCATCTGGACCGACTGTACCTGACTCTTCTACATTCGAGGACTTTAATGATATTGTGGAAAGATATCATATTACTCTTCTTCCCTCCATAAGCCGCTTATTGGAGGATGGATTGAATGGATTAGTGGAAGAAACCCTTAAAGCCGGAGATCATATATTCGATCTTTGTTACAACAAGCTGATAGGTACTAATTGTATTGCTCTGGATGCTGCTGCAAAAAAAGCATCAGATATAGGCTATAATACACTGCTGTTAAGTTCTTATATTACAGGTGAATCCAAAGAGATAGCAAAAGTGTTTGCTGCCTTGGGAAGAAATGAACTTTTACATGGGAGGCCCATGTCAAGACCAGCCTGCATTCTGGCAGGTGGAGAAGCTACTGTCACCGTAAAGAATGGTGGTAAGGGCGGTAGATGCCAGGAAATGTCACTTTCCTTTGCAATAGAAACACAAGGTCTTGAAAACCTTTTATTCCTCGCAGCGGGTACGGATGGCATCGATGGTCCGACAGATGCAGCAGGAGCATTTGCTGACGGAAGCAGTGTGAAAAGGGCTTCTATGAGGGGTATGGATGCAAGAGAGATGTTGGATTCACATAATTCCTATGTTTTCTTTGACAGCATTGATGATCTTCATAAAATCGGGCAGACAGGCACAAATGTGATGGATATCTATGTTCTGCTTGTGGAGTAATTGTACAAGTTTTTCAAAGATCAATATCAACATCATATACTAACTCGGGGTTTTCCTTATGGATCTTCCAGAAGGGTTCTTCCCCATACTCTTCGGCAAGTTTTAATGTTCTTTTGGGTATGGTTTTTGGTCCAAGCACGGTTCCTGGCCTTTGTGGATCATCGATGTAATCTGTTTCCATCATGAACCTGGTGCCTTGTGTCAATGCTTCCTCTATAGCTCCCTTGCCTGCAAGCACTCCTGGGAATATGCCAAGTCTCTCACATACATTCACCAGCGGAGGTGCATAATGCTTTACTACTTTGTGAAGCTTGATGCCTGTTTTTTTTGCACGGGCGGTAATATCCTCAAGTTCAGTTTCTCCAACACTTTCGGTGTGTAATTGCACCGCACAGTTCAGATATTTTGCTAGTGTAAAAGCATACTCCATAATTTCATTGGAAGCTTCCCATATTTCTGGTGTGACTGGATAGTGTGGTCTTCCACTTTTTAACCCCACAGCTAGTCCCTTTTCCACGTATTCTGCAGCTATTTCCAGTCCACCTTTCATCGTCTTCATCGCAGTGGGAAGATCCATGTACTCAAGAAGATGTGTGATCTCTGCAGGATGCACTCCAAGCACTGGAAAAGATGTCACGCCAGTTTCGTTGATCTGCCTTGAGATCTCAACAGTTTCATCAAAAACAGCCTTTTGGTCTTCGGGCTTGGTGACCTTTATTCCAAGAGTCCAGGATGGCTTCATCACAAGGAATATATGCGTTCCCCCTGCCTGCTGGAATTCTTTTACAGCTACAAGCCCTTTGTTTCTGGGATCGATATGCATGTGTTCATCTGTTATGGGTAAATTGCCTCTCATAATGAATTATATATGCCATAGCAGGATTAAAGTTTCGCGTTTTATAGCGAAGGCTTAAAAATGACATATGCCTTTAGAATGGTCGGTGATTAACAGTGAGTAAGACTGCAGCAGTAATTAAAGGAGATGGAGTAGGTCCTGAATTAGTAGATGCGATGTTCAAGGTCATGGAAGCTGCCGGAACTAACGTAGAGTTCATAACCTGCGATGCAGGTGCTACATGGTGGGAGCAGCATGGTGGAAATTCCCTTATCCCTGATGAAACCTGGGAGATCCTTGATAATTCCGATGCTTGTTTCAAAGGTCCTACAACCACACCCACAAAAGTAGGTGCTCCAAGAAGTGTGGCCGTTTCTCTCAGACAGAAATATGACTTGTATGCCAACGTGCGCCCCATCAAGACCTTCCCTAACACTCCTAAACCCCTGGGTGATGTAGATTTCGTGTGTGTGCGTGAAGGCACTGAAGGATTATATATCGGTGAGGAAGTACGCCTTACAGACGATGTTTCTATAGCTATAAGGAAGATTACACGTACAGCAAGTGGAAAAGTTGCAAGGTACGCTTTTGAGGAAGCAAAAAGAAGGAACTATGATGCTGTAGTGCCAATACACAAAAGCAACATCCTCAGAAGAACATGTGGTCTATTCCTGGAAGAAGTAAACAAGGCAGCTCAGAATTATCCTGGTATCGAAGTATGGGAGTATCACATTGATAATATTGCACAGCAGCTTATCAAGAATCCTCAGATCTTCAACAAGAAGGTACTAGTCTCCACAAACCTCTTCATGGATGTGCTGAGCGAAGAGTGCGCAGCTCTTGTAGGAAGTATTGGGCTTATATATTCGGCCAATATAGGCGATAACTTCGCCATGTTCGAGCCAGCTCACGGTTCAGCCCCAAAATATGCTGGACAGGACAAGGTTAGTCCTGTAGCCACAGTGCTTGCAGGTGCATGGATGTTGGAATATCTTGGTGAATCAGAACAGTCAGCAGCAATTTTCAGGGCAACTGAGCGTGTCATATCCGAAGGTAAGTATGTTACCTATGACCTGGGAGGCAATGCAAAACTCAGTGAAATGACAAACGCAATCGCCAAATACACAACAGAGGAGCTTAAGTAATAGCTTCTCTTATTTTTAAATAGGTCTTAAAAAACTGTCTTTATTTTTGGCCTTCAAAAAAGAAGGGTTGTGGCAGACTAACACTTATCATTCTTTATGATTTGAACGCCTGCCCTTTTATTCATTTAGTCTACTTCATCATGCATATGTGCTTTAATATCGCGCTGTTTTTTTCCCGCAGCATTATCCTGGCTTTCATCGTCCTCTCTGCGATGTAGTTCCTGGTCCACTATAGGGTTGAACATGAAGTACTTCTTTACATATGCACGGATCTCTTCATCTGATATGCAGGAAACTCTTTTTTCATCGTTGAAGAGTCTTTGGATATCTGTCTGTATACTTCTGAGGCGTTTATCGTTCTTGTCCACCTCTATGTTTACATCCATCATTTCTTTAAGCGTTTCCTGTACCTTGAACTTCAATACTTCTATACCTGAAGAATCACCAATGAGGAAATTCCTCTGGCCTCCAACTATCTCGGGTGGATATGGCTCATATGTGAAGGGATTCTTGATAACACCTGCAGTATGGATGCCGGACTCATGGGCAAATACGTTTTGTCCTACCACGGATTTATTTCTGGGTATTCGTATGCCTATTTCTTTTTCCATGAATTTGGCAAATTCTACCAGGCAGCTCAGATCATATTTTTCGAATCCCTTGATGCGCCTTTTCAGGAAGACCAGCAGCTTTTCCATCTCTGCATTGCCTGCTCTCTCGCCAATACCCAGATAGGTTACATTGGACCAATTTGCACCATGCCAGTAGCCTGCCAGGGAATTTGCAACTGCAAGTCCGAAATCATCATGGCAATGTGTTTCGATGTTTTTTGTACCGAGTTCATTTTTTAGGTATTTGACAATGGTAGGGATCCCATAAGGTTCGTCCACGTTCATGAATGGAATTCCATATCCAATGGTATCACAGATACGGATAGTACAGTCCGGATCGATCTCAAGGATATTTTCTACCAAGGGGAACACGAAATCATAGTTATCTGCACGTGTCATATCTTCTATGTGAGCACGTGTTCTGAGTCCGTGATCAACTGCATATTGCAAAGCATTGAGATATTTCTCCTGAGCTGCTTCACGGGATGGAAGTTTCATTTTGTCATAGATATGCGGATCAGATACAGACATGAGGATTCCTGTTTCCTCTATACCATCAACTTTGAGAACCATGTCGATATCTGCAGGGTTTGCACGGGCCCATCCAGTAATTTCCGGGAATTCATATCCTCTGTCCTGCATGAGTTTGATAGCTTTTCTGTCCCTTTCGTTATAGACAAAAGTCTCCAGCTTTTCAATACCTATCTGATGCAGGTACTCATATATCTGTACCTTATGCTGGCTTTTCATCACAATGCCCGGCATCTGGGCACCATCCCTTATGGTACTGTCACTGATCGACACCTCCTGTCCATGGGGAAGCTCTATCTTGGGCAGATCATCATAGTCCCGGTATGTTTTCATATATTTCCTCCAAATGTGCCAAACTCACATCATCATGCACTAATATGTTTTTAATCTTGCCTTTAAGTGCAACAGCTCACCATTTTTATGGTAGTTGCTGGGCCATCTGGCAAATGTGCATGAAATGGTATTCTACATGTGTGTTCAGATTAAAAGGTTTTCTTCCTTAATTTGCCTTAAAGATTGGCTCTGTAGAAATGCTACTTTTGCTTTTATTTTGACCTATTAATTTAAAAAGGATAAATCCCATGAGTATTACTTTCCACTGAAACACAAAGGGTATGACTATGTTTTGTCTAATAAGTACTTAAAGTTTGTTGATACAGCTTTAGCTGTATCAGGAAAATCTCACCTTTCGATTTATAGTTGCAAATATTCTAAAAGGAAATATACACAACACCAGCTATTGACCTTGATTTTGCTAAAAGAATATCTTAATGTCGATTACAGAAGTATTGTTGAACTTGTAGAATTGATGGATAAATTAAAGTTGAGAATTGGACTAAAACAAGTTCCACATTTTACAACACTTCATAAGTTCATAACTAGACTTAAGTCAGTTATTTTTAGATCGCTATTACAACAAACACTGAAACTCTTTTACTCATATAGTGAGAAAATAGATATTAATGCTATTGATTCAAGCGGGTTTACAAGTGGTCATTGTAGTTACTATTATTCATTTAGAACAGGGAAGAAACGACGATCATTCCTAAAAGTAAGTATTTCTGTAGATACTGATAAATTCATTATCACTGGTTTTACAATATCAGGCAAACCTGTACATGATACAAGATTTTGACAGGGTATTGTATCATGTTAGGAACCTGGCAGAAACGATGTTCTCTGTCATTAAAAGAAAATACGGCGAAGAAATCAAGGCCAGAAAATACTGGAATCAATTAAAAGAGGTTAAAGCCAAGTTATTAATACATAACCTTGACAGATATGTCAAGGTCAGATATATTGTTCAAATGAGCATTTCTACAGAGCCTAAAGATTTATAATTTAAAAACTAATCTATAACCCATGTGGAGCACGATAATGCAAAAATTCGAAAAACACCCTGCTCAGCAGAAAGTTATCAGATTGCTTTTTGAGCGAGGTTTTCAGGTCAATGAAGAGGGAAAAGTTACATCCGGTAAGATCGAGATCCCTCATACCCAGCTTGCGCGGGAAGTGGGAGTTGATAGGCGTGTGGTTGACTCCACCACGGAAGCCATCCTTGAAGATCCTCTTCTTAAAAGCATATTCCAGAAAGTTCAGTCTATACCTTTTCTGAGAGATGTTGCTCCTTCCCTCGGTCTTGGAGTAATCATCATAATTCCCGATGATGCCGCTCATGCAGGGATAATCGCTGATGTTACAGGCGTGATTTCAAATCATGGTGTAAGCATCAGACAAGCGGTTTCAGATGACCCATATTTTACTAATGAGCCACGCCTTACAATTGTCACAGATAGTAAAGTTTCAGGTGAGGTTGTAGAAGAGCTGCTGAAATTAAAAAGCGTAAAAGGGGTAAGTGTTTCATGATCTTTATGTTTGATCATGGAAATTAAATTTAAAGGACAGCCTTTGCAAAGGCTGAAAATACCTTCAGCATATGCTTTGATTTCCTTGGGTCAAGCAGTTTCCTGATGAGTACTGAAGGATGATCCATATCTCCATATTCTGTTATCATGTCCAGGATGTGAGGCGTGTTCATCGCGCCTAACATCTCATCCAGTTCACTGTCACTGAGACCTTTTATGAAATCATGGATCCTCATACCTATGCTAAGTTCTTTCCCAATGGCAGCTTTCCATTGTTTCTCATATTGTTGTAAACTGGCCTCAGATGCATCATCATCTAGGGAAACTGCTATCTTTGCGGCAATTTTTGCACACACTGCACCCGTGTAAATGCCGCCTCCTGAGGTAGGTTTTGTCTGGCCGGCAGCATCGCCTACTATCATTATTCCATCTGCATAGGTCTTGCGCAGCGGTCCAATGGGTATGCCTCCAAAAGTCATATCCGCTTGTCCACCTGCGTACCTGGAGTTAATATGGGGGTGGTGTTGAAGTAACCATTGGAGACATTCATGGGGTTTAGGGCCATTGATATTATCTGTAGCAAGTCCTATCCTGGAAATATGTTCATTCACTGGTACTGTCCAGGCAAAGAATCCGGGTACTCTGGAACCAACGAATAGTTCGACAAAATCCGGGTCTTCACAGTGGTATGGGGCTTCTATCTGGATGCCCGGCAATATCCTCTTTACTCTGCCAAGACCTGCTATCTTTGCCATATTACTGCGCACTCCGTCTGCAGCTATGATCACTTTAGACTGGATATTCCTCAAGTTTCCGTTTTCAAGCACTGTAAGGGTTTGTAATTTATTACTGCGTTCGATTCCAATAGCACGTGTTCTGAGCATAACATCAACTCCTGTGTCCGTTGCCATGCTCAAAAGAGTCCTGTCGAACATCTTCCTTGAAACTACGTAGGCCTTAGTTTTGCCGCCATCTATGGGTAATGGTAGTTTAGAAGGCGAATGTACAAAAGCTCCTCTTACGGAGTTGAGGACAAAGTCTTCAGAAGGCTCAAGGTCACATTCTTTTACTGCACGTGTGCTAAGCAGGCCGGTGCATCCTACTGGTGAACCTATAAAAGCGTGTTCTTCAACAAGTAATACCTTTGCCCCTTCCTGAGCTGCATAGCGTGCTGCTGTGGAGCCAACAGGTCCTCCTCCTACCACGATAACATCGTACTGCATAGTCATTCTCTTTTCCCGGATTCTATAATGGCCAGTACTTCGCTTATGTCATTCAATATAAAATCAGGAGACACTGTTTCGTGTTGTTTGTGTGCATCGTTATTCCTGTCTCCATAAGCTGCATAGGCTGTGAGCATCCCCAATGTCTTTGAAGGTGCAATGTCCCTGCGTAGGCTATCACCAACGAAAAGAGTCTCGTATGGCTTCAGTCCAAGCGACTCAAGAGCAAAAAGGAATGTTTGGTGTGATGGTTTGCTTGAACCCGTAATGTCCGCAGAGAAAAGAGCATCCAGCCATTGGTTCAGGCCCGTCTTTTCAAGTCTCTTTTTTGCATTGGTACTGTGCGCATCAGTAAGTATTGCAATTTTCAGGCCCATTTCCCTTAGCTCCCTTATAGTAGAGATCGTATTTGGATACGGGTCTACTGCTTTTAATTTCTCGGTTTCATATATCAGACAGCACTCATCATATATGGGCTGTGAGAATACTCCAATGTCTAAAATATAATCCTGGATATTGCTCCAGTCCTCAAATCCACAGCCTGGTCTTCTGAAGTATTGGAACAGATCAAGAGCTTCTCCGCATCCGATATAGTTTACAATTTCCCGGCAAGCTCTTATCTTAGCTTCCACAAAATCAAAAAGTGTATTGTCCATATCAAACATGACACAGGTAAGGTCTTCAGTGTTGATTGCAGCCCGTGTTTCAAACTTCATGAATTTCCCCTTTACATTAGGCTATGTCTAATACTTAATCTCTATTATAAATATGTATAATAAGCAAGGAGCGAGTTTTATATAGTTCGAGTATATATTTAGTAGATCGTTATATATTCGATCGGTGATCCTTAAATGTCTTCCAAGACTATTGAACTTAATAGACTAAGTAACGCTGGAAAAATTAACGAGCTACAATTTTCTGACTCATGTGAAAGAAAAGATGGGTTTTATACCTCATGCGGGCAAGCTTTTATCCGTGTACCCATCAAGTAAATTTCATTATACTATAATTATGGGCTCTCATCTCGGTTATTATCTGAAGATGAGTGCCAGTTCTTTTTCTAATTCTTCTTTTGTAGATGAACTGTAGCCGTGGGTTGTTCCATTTACGGTGTACATTGCTTTTGGTTCACTGGCCAGCTCAAATGTTTCTTCGACCAGATCATAAGGAATTATACTGTCGTTAGTAGCATGGAACATGATCACTTTGCGGGGTGATATTGATGCTATATAAGTTTCCGGATCAATAGATCTGTAGAACCTGTATGCCTTTTCATCCACCATGTTCTTGTCAATAGAAGATGTCTGGTATCCTGATGTGCTTATGCCAATAACTCCTTTTATTTCAGGGTCAAGGGCTGCTGCAATTATGGCAAATCTGCCTCCGTTGCTAATCCCAAGCATGGCTATTCTTTCAGAGTCCACTTCTTTTTGATCTCTTAACACTTCAGCAGCCATAAGTGCATCATATACCATATTGTGTTCCACGGGTTCTTTTCCCTGTTCAAATAGTTCCAGGTCAGCCTCCGGGTTTATACCTCCAAGATTCCTCTGATCAACAGTAATAGTGGCATATCCCATATCTGCCAGATCGGCTGCAAGTCCTTGTTGGTCTTCTTTGGTGACTCCGGCGCCGGGAAGCACTACAATTCCTGGAACTTTTTCAGTGGATGAAGGAAGCCTTATGAGTCCTTGTATGGAAGTGTCTTTACTTTTGAACGTGATAGACCTGAGTGTATTGTTATTCTGTATGGTGTTTGTATTGGTTATGGAATAATCTGCCTTCTCTGGCAGCTCATAGGATAGTTTTCCTTCATTAGAAACAGACCAGTCTTCAGAGCTACGCATGTTATGTAATATTCCTATAATTCCTGTAATTATGAGAACAACGCCAATCCCAATTGCAATGCTGCGCAATTGTGTTTCTTTTTTAGCAGTTTGCACCGTACTGCCTTTCATTTTTTTGTTCTTTTTCATGTCATCCTCCAACCGGTTTTCATAGTCCACTATTCTAAATACTTATATTGTTTCCTGCTGAAGATGTAGGGAAATAATAAAATTAGAATCCAGGCATTTTTAATTTGTTATCTATTTACATGATTTGGTGTCAAATACAAAACTTTATACATTGAATATTATATATGTGGTTAGAGGCTATTTTGATACATGACAGTCGATCAAAAGCACAAAAATGAGTCTCTTCTGTCTGGAAGATACGTTTCAGATGTTTTGCCTGAAGGCATTTTCTTTTTTCTTACAAATGGTACTTTTCTTCCAATAGAGTCCCTGAATCTGGATCATTTTTGTGCATTGAATGAAAACTGTACCATAAGATCTGATGTATTGCCAGACTTAGTTAATGATATCACCTGGCCTTTTGATACAACGATACCTGTAGCAGTGAAATGTATAAAGAATGTAATGTCCGGGATTGAAGCTTATTCTGAATTAGAATACTCATCTGAGGGACAAGAAGGTGTTCGTTGGTTCTTTATGAAAGTTTTGCCGATATCTGATAACTGTCCACGCTCTGTATTTGTTTGCAATATAGATATCACAGAGCGTAAGTCTGCAGAAACGGAACTGAGCATACTCAAGAACATGGCTAAGCAATCTATGAACAGTATGATCTACCTCGACAGGGAATTTAAAGTACTCTATTTAAATAAAGCTGCAGAAGATCTTTTTGGTTGGAAGTTAGAGGAGTTGAAAGGAAAATCCCTTGATATTATAGAAGTAGATTGCCTTGGTGAAGAAGTAAAGTGTAAATTAACAGAAATCTTATTTGAAGCTGGAAGGCATTCCATCGAATCTTTGTCAAGAAAAAAAGACGGTACTACCTTTTTTTGTGAACTGGAATTTTCTCCTTTTTATGACGACAATGGAAATATATGCGGTTTTCTGACTTCGCAAAGAGATCTGACTCAAAGAAAACTTGTAGAGGTAACCTTAAGGGAAAGCGAAGAAAAGTTCCAGGCTCTATACGAGAACATTCCCAGCGGAACGCTGATCATTGGACAAGACTATGTTATTGAGGATGTAAATCACAAAACCTGCGAGATAACCGGCTATTCAAGAGAAGAACTTGTAGGGCAATTATGCGATATACTGTGTCCGAAAGGATCTATCTCAAAAAAGTGTCCAATATGGGTTGAGGGACTTAATGGTTTTCAGGGAATGGATACCACTATCAAATGCAAGGATGGCAGAAAGAATCCGATTCTCAAGAATACGAAAAGGATCAACATTCACGGTAAACAGTATATCCTTGAGAGCTTTCAGGATATCAATGAACGTAAACAGGCAGAAGAGGCAATGTTACGTGCAAAGCTGGTAGCTGAGGAGGCCAGCAGGACAAAGTCCGAGTTCCTGGCGAATATGAGCCATGAACTTAGAACCCCTCTTAATTCCATAATTGGTTTTTCACAGATGTTGCATGAAGGTACATTTGGTGATCTGAGTGAAAAACAAGAAAAATATGTTCTTAACGTTTTAAACAGTGGGAAACATCTGCTGCATCTGATTAATACAATTCTGGATCTTTCGAAGGTAGAAGCAGGAAAAATGGAAATGTACTGTGAACTTTTTTACATCCAAGAGGTATTGCAAGATTTAAGGATGGTCATACATCCTATGGCAATTAGAAAAAACATCCGATTTGAGATCAATGAACTTACTAATAATGCACAGATATGTCTGGATAAAACCAAGTTCAAACAGATAATGTACAACTTACTCGACAATGCAGTAAAATTCACTCCTTCCGGGGGATTAGTGACACTTACTGTGGAACTTGAGGATAATGAATTAAGAGCTTCTGTCTCAGATACGGGTATCGGGATTCCCCAGTATGCTATAGATACTATATTCAAACCTTTCAAGCAGGTTGATTCTTCAACATCAAGGCTTTACGGTGGTACAGGACTGGGACTCGCTCTTGTTAAGGAATTTGTTGGAATGCATAAAGGAAATGTGTGGGTGGAAAGCGAGGAAGGTAAAGGATCTACTTTCAGACTTATTCTTCCGCAGCAAGAACCAGACAAAAAATAGGCATAAAAATGTTAGCACTGTCAAAATGAATATAAAATATATTACTTTTTACATAATGCCTTGCTTGTAATGTTTTTGTGAATTCATGCTCGTAAAATAAATGATAATTATCAATAATTATAATTGGTTGAAAAGATTATTAATTAAAATTTTATTTATATATGATTACATTGTCTTCTTTTTATGCTTGAAAAATACTGGGCACTATTCCTTGTAGCAGCTATTGGATTGATAATTGTTGAATATTCTTATCTAGGAATTGGATTGTCCTTTGTGAGTTTCGCTTTAGCGAGACACAAAGAGGATTATGTGCATACGGACACATTCCCTCTAGATTTACAAAAACACTAGTCTGTAAAATCCATGCAAGTATCCAGTAAATAGCAGATATGATATCATGCAGTACCTGTGAGTTACTAATCCTTAGCAAGCCAAAAAAGTTACTGCATCTGGATAATCAGTCTGATTCTTCTTTTAAAAGGCAGTTGGTATCCAGACATGTTCCTGCTGGATTATCATATCGCCTAAAGGTGGAACTTTTTTATAAAGGGTTAGCAGGAGCATATTGTACGAATATGGAATAAATAAAACAAACAGCAACAACTTACAACTATTAACTGTTTTTCAGCGGACCTGCCGGGACTCGAACCCGGGTTCTAAGCTCCGGAGGCTTAAGTGATATCCGCTACACTACAGGTCCAGAGAGTGAATACCGACAAGGTATTCATTAATGATAAATGTGCTGTTGATATTGCTTTGAGGTGGTCAGCGTCCTTTTGAAGGACGTTGATTCCTTGGCGCAGATCTTTGTTTATTCTGTGGCCGAGGTTTGTTTCCAGATCCACGCTGTTTTCTTGGAGCGGGCTTTGCTGCATCTCCTGTAGCATTTTTAGCTTTCTCTGAGTGATAATGATGCTCTGCGGTCTCTATTTCTTGGCGTGTGAGCTTTTCGATGCTACGGAGGTAATCGCGTTCATCTGCAGCACAGAATGAGTATGCTATGCCATCTGATCCTGCTCTTGCAGTGCGTCCAATACGATGCACATAATTTTCAGGCTCATTCGGTAGATCGTAATTTATAACATGTGATATGTCTTCGATATCAATTCCACGTGCAGCAATATCTGTTGCTACTAGCACTCTTACATTTCCTGTCCTGAAATCATCCATTGCTTTAGTGCGCTGGTTTTGTGATTTATTTCCATGGATTGCATCTGCTTCTATCCTATTTTTGTTGAGCATCAAAGCTATCTTGTTCGCACGATGTTTTGTGCGGGTGAAAACTAAAACGGATTTCAAGTTCTTATGTTGCAGAAGTCCAAGCAGGAGATTATCCTTGTTTTCCTGGTCCACAAAGAAAACGAATTGATCAATTCGTTCTACAGTCGTTGCTTGCGGGGTTACTTCTACATGTACGGGACTGGTAAGAAGTTTCCGGGCAAGTTCTGCTATCTGTGGTGACATAGTAGCAGAGAAGAAAAGCGATTGTCTTTTTACAGGAAGTAAAGAGACTATTTTGTACACGTCTTTAATAAATCCCATATCCAGCATTCTATCGGCTTCATCAAGCACAAAGAACTCTACGCCATTTAGTTTTACATATCCTTGATCTATGAGGTCAAGAAGTCTTCCAGGCGTGGCTATGAGAACATCTACACCTTGGGAAAGAGCTTTCACCTGAGGTCCCTGCCCTACACCACCAAACACAACAGTGTGTCGGAACCTTATGAATTTACCGTAAGTGGAAAAACTGTCTCCTATTTGAGCTGCAAGTTCTCTGGTCGGTGCAAGTACAAGTACTCGTGGTAGTCCAGGTTTGGAAGGTTTATGAATGTCTGAGATCTTTTGGAGTATGGGTAATACGAATGCTGCAGTTTTGCCTGTACCCGTCTGAGCAATACCTATTAGGTCTCTGTTTTCCAATAAGTGTGGTATAGCTTGTTTCTGTATAGGCGTAGGAGTAGTATATCCTTCATTTTCAAGTGCTCTTTGAAGTGATTTTTTGATCTTTAGGTTTTCAAATGACATTTTACCTCTGATTTACACAGAAATGGTATTGTTTTAGATTCAAATTCAGGATAGATCAATTAAAGTGTATGATGTTACAAAAAGCTCAGTTAAGAGCTTCATTTTTATTCCACAAATCTGATGTATTTCCAGAACAAAAGAATCCAGTTTAGATAATTACTATCTGTTTTTATCTGTGTATTAATAAATTTGATTCTAATTCAATCTAATTCTATCAAACGGTTGGTTGAACGACTTTTTATTATTTTAATCTATTTACAATTCAGAGGTACAATTAACATACTCTCATATCCGCAATATCAAAAAGAATATTAACTTGACAATATTATTAGAAGTTGGAGGATTGTCATGACTCATGCAGAAAAGACTGTGTCTCATAGAAAAGCGTCCATAGAGGTAAGTAAAAATGGTCCTTATATAGTAAAGAACATGGAGAATTTCATCGATTCGCAAGGTCTTCCTTTGGCAACTCAGCCTGTAATGGCTTTGTGCAGATGCGGTGGATCGAATAACAAGCCCTTCTGTGATGGCACACATAGCTCTATTAATTTCGAAGATGATAAGAACTAGATAAACCTGTACTTCATTGTTTCTTGTTTAATGGGGCTACAGTTTGAATAAAGGAAAAATAGCTCTTTCTAGAGCTTCTTTTTCTTAAACGTCTTTTGAAGCTCTTCCCAAGGACTTGAGCAACTCTATCATTATACCCATTCCTCTTTGAAAATCTTCATTTCCTGTTTCTCTAAGTAGGCCTGTTAAACCGATCTTTGGCGGGTTCATCAATGCTTTGTCAAGTTGAGGGTCCTGCACAGTTCTTTCAAGGATATCTATCATGTCAGTGCTGATAAGTGCATTAAGCATCTTGAGAGATGCATTCATGATTTCCGAAACACCTTTTAATGTTTCATCATTCATATAATCCTGAACTATCCTTGCGGTGCCTAGAATATCCTTGATCATCATGATCTCTTCAGCATTCAGGCTAACTTGTGCATTGATATCTTGTATAGTTTCTCCGGTCATCCTATCCCCTCAGATAACTCCTTTGAGACTGGCGTCCCAGTGTATGTAATAATACATCCTGTATAGGTACCATCCCATTTTAGTGGGCTTGAATTCTTTAAGTGGTTTTTCATATCCCCATGAAGCAATGTATGCTTCTCCTTGTGTTGAAGGTGTAACCATCGTTGTGATAAGGGGGCAACCAGTTTCACCCAAGTATAAGGGAGATACTTCATGTCCATGTATAATGTTTATCAGGTTATGGCTCACAACCAATGACTGATAGTGAGCTCCGATACCTGTTTTGAGCATATCGGCTGGTCCGGTGTCTCCCAGCACGAAGACATCATCATGGTTCCCTGCTGGTCCACGGTATTGAAGTGTTGTTTTGTCAGAGGATATCCATCCAGTTTCATTGGTTATGGCTGAGTCAATGAGAGCTTTTGCGGGTTTATAGGGGGGTACCGTGATTAGAATATCATATTTCTCTCGAGCTCCGGCCTTTGATAAGACTTCCTTGTTTTTCCCATCAACTTCTGCAAGCATAAAATTTCTTATCACTTTGACACCGGCTTCCTCTAACTTCTCAGTGACAAGTTTATTGAAAGTAGGCGGACCTATGGGTTCCATAGGCCATAATAATGTTATATTTATCTGATCTCTAATCTTTCGAATATGCTTTAAGTAGCTATCAAGCATAAAAGTAAACTTTACTATTGCTCCTGGGCAGGGGATGGGCATCCTTGCAACAGAAATTGTAATATTGCCTTTATCTATCGAGCTTATTAACTTACCAATTTTATTGGCATCTTCAATAGATGTGTAGAAGGTATTAAGTTCATCTTTTAGTCCGGGAATGCTGTCTATGTCTGGGCTGCATCCGGTAGCTATGATTAGGTAATCATACTCGTATTCTCTACCTGAGCTAGCTGTTACTTTCCGGGCATTCAGGTCTAAATTAGACACATTTCCATCTTCACCAAATACAGTTTTTACTCGTGGGCTTAATAATTTCTTTCTGGGTCTGATGATGTCTTCAGGGTCATATAGGCCAAAAGGAATGAAAGTGAATCCACCCTGATTTATGCTTATTTCATTTTTGTCTAGGATTAATACTTCAATCTCTTCTTTTGCGATCTGCTTGCGGCATTCTCTTGCTACTTTATTAGCTACAACAGTTCCGGAATATCCGGCTCCCAATATTAGAATTCTTTTTGGTGTCACAGTCCTTTCCCCTCAGGATCACAATAATGCTACATGAAGGGTTTATGGAAGTCTGTGTATTTAAAGTAAATTCAGTTATGAGATAGGGGCAATAAAAATAAAAATAAGATTGTATAGTTGTTTAAAACAACCATACTTAATTCTGAAGTACAATCTCGATGTTGATATCTTTTGGTACCTGGATGCGCATGAGTTGCCTCAATGCTCTTTCATCGGCAGCGATATCTATCAATCTTTTATGTACTCTCATTTCCCAGTGGTCCCATGTTGCAGTTCCTTCACCACTGGGGCTCTTCCTCGTAGGGACTACCAGTTTCTTGGTAGGCAGAGGTACTGGACCTGCGATGCTTACTCCTGTCCTTTCAGCGATCGCTTTTACCTGATCGCAAACGCCATCCAGATGTACTGGACTAATCCCTGATAATCTAATTCTTGCCTTCTGTGCCATGTTATTCTCCTCTAAGATAAAAGGAGAGTGTCCTTATTTCTGTTTGACACTCATGCACATGCCGGCTGCAATGGTCATTCCCATATCGCGGATGGCGAACCTTCCAAGCTGTGGAATGGTTTTTACTGGTTCAATGCACATTGGCTTTGTAGGCCTGACGGTTACAATTGCCGCATCTCCAGCCTTTATGAAGGTTGGGTTCTCTTCCTTGACTTGTCCAGACTTGGGGTCAAGCTTCTTGTCGATTGACATCAGAGTACATGCGGTCTGTGTAGTGTGGCAGTGGAATACTGGTGTGTATCCAATAGTAATTGCAGATGGGTGCTGGAGTACTACAATCTGTGCAGTGAACTCTTCAGCAACGCTTGGTGGGTTGTCACTGTGTCCGCATACATCTCCTCTACGTACATCAGCCTTTCCTACACCTCTTACGTTCCAGCCGATGTTGTCGCCTGGTGCAGCCTGTGGAATTTCTTCATGGTGCATTTCGATGGATTTTACTTCTCCACCTGCGCCGGTTGGCATGAATACTACTTTGTCACCCTTCTTCATTATGCCGGTTTCTACTCTGCCTACTGGGACAGTTCCAATACCGGAAATGGTGTATGCGTCCTGCACTGGAATCCTAAGTGGGAGTTTGTCGGGTTTCTCTGGTGTCTTAAGAGCATTAAGAGCCTCAAGGATGGATGGTCCCTTGTACCATGGTGTGTTTGCGCTTGGGGATGTCTTTATGTTGTCACCCTCAAATGCAGAGGTTGGGATGAATGGAATCTCAGATGCCTTGAAACCAACCATACCGAGTAACTGTGATACCTGTTCCTTTACTTCTTTGTATCTTTCTTCACTGTACTTTGCAGCGTCCATCTTGTTGACGGCAATGATCAGCTGGTTGATACCAAGTGTTCTGGAAAGGAATATGTGTTCCCTTGTCTGTGCCATTACACCATCTGGTGCAGCTACTACAAGGATTGCTGCATCTGCCTGGGATGCACCTGTGATCATGTTCTTAACGAAGTCACGGTGTCCGGGGCAGTCCACGACTGTGAAATAGAATTTGTCGGTGTCGAACCTTCTGTGGGCGATATCAATGGTGATACCTCTTTCTCTCTCTTCTTTGAGGGAGTCCATAACCCATGCAAATGCGAAGGATTCTTTTCCTTTCTCTTTTGCTTCCTGCTTGTACTTCTCGATCATGTGTGCAGGTACTGCTCCAGTGTCAAACATCAATCTTCCGACAAGTGTAGATTTGCCGTGGTCAATATGACCGATGACTGCTAAGTTCATGTGTGGTTTGTCAGCCATTTTAATCGTCTCCTATTTGATATTGCTTAAGTATGATTTGTCCTAATGGTTTTTTCTACGTTTAAACCTTTCCAAAGCAAAGCTTAGAAGGTGGGGCATAAGCCCTATCTTCTACTTTACATAGAGAGGTAATCAGCTGCCTGTGGGATCTCCTTCTTCAGACCCTTCCTTTGCCTAATGGCGCCTACTACCTCACTCAATAGGTTTGTTGGTAGTGTTTCAAAGCCAGCGAACTCGGTACTCCACATGGCACGGCCTTCAGTTGCAGATCTGATGTCACCTGCAAAACCAAACAGTGCAGCTACAGGCGCCCTTGATTCTATTATTGTCGTGTCACCTTCAGTATGCATATCCATAATTATGCCGCGACGACCCTGTATCTCCTTTGTAGCCCCTCCCATCTGGTCTTGTGGTACCTGTATGAACACTTTCTGGTATGGTTCAAGGAGTGTATCGCCAGCCATAAGCATTGCTGCCTGTATGGACTGTCTTGATGCAGGAATTACCTGTGCAGGTCCTCTATGTACGGCATCTTCATGCAACTTAGCATCCACTAATTTTACCTTAATTCCCATACATGGTTCTCTTGACAAAGGTCCGGCCTTCATGACTTCCTCAAATCCTTCGAGAATAAGTTCCATTGTTTCGTTAAGGTACTGAATACCCTTTGTCATATCTATATAAACATTGGACTCAAATATCTCAACTATGCCTTTCGCCTCATCCTTGCTCATTCCGGCAGCCATGAGCTTCTCACGGCGTTCCAGCTCCTGCATGGTCATCGAAACTTCGCCATTACGGATAAGTTCCAGTACTTCCGGTTCAATAGATTCGATCTCCACATAGAATCTGTTGTGCCTGTTGGGTGATTTTCCTTCCACAGGGCCTGCCTTACCACGAATTGTCTCACGGTATACCACTATCGGGGGTGTGGTGGTGATCTCTACTCCCTTGTCACGCTGTATTCTGTGTGCAATGACTTCGAGGTGCAGCTCGCCCATTCCTGCCATCAGGTGTTCACCTGTTTCTTCATCAAGGGTTATCTTGAGTGTTGGGTCTTCTTTTGCCACCTGTCTCAGTACCTCAACGAGTTTTGGCAGGTCTTTCATGTGTTTTGCTTCTACTGCCACTGTTACTACAGGTTCACTTCCATGTTTTATGCTTTCAAATGGCGTCATGTTTTCCAGAGTAGTCACTGTAGAACCGACGATTGCATCCCTAAGGCCTGTAACGGCTGCAATGTTCCCTGCAGGTATCTTTTCTACTTCGAGCCTCTCAGGACCCATGAAAATACCCACTTGCTGTATCCTGTTCTTCTTTGCAGCGCCGGATACATAAACCTCCATACCTCGTGTCAGGCTTCCACTGAAAAGCCTTCCAGTGGCTACTTCTCCTGCATGTGGGTCCATTGATATGTCTGTGACCATGAATGTAAGATCCGCAGAAGCATCAGCGGTCATCATGGCTTTCCCAATTGGTGATTCTTTATCCCCATGCCAGATAGCTGCTACTCTTCCCTTCTGTGCCTGAAGGGGATTAGGCAGGAATCTTACCACCATGTCGTTTACTACTTCGTGCAAGGGACATTTCTCAGCAAGAGCCTTCATGTCTTCTTGTTTACAGTAGTCGTATACCTGATTGAAACTTATCCCTGTCTTCTTCATCATTGGTACACTGATTGCCCAGTTATAGAGCGCAGAACCGAAAGCTACAGTACCGGCAGCAGCATCAACTTTCCAGCCTGCCTTATATCTCTCTTCGTTCATGCCTTTGATGAGTTTGTTGACGTGGTCGATAAGTTTTCCCAATCTTACCTGCATTTCCTGGGAGTCAACCTGCAGCTCATTTATGAGACGGTCTACTTTATTAATGAAGAGTACGGGCTTGACATGCTCTCTTAGGGCCTGCCTTAACACAGTCTCTGTCTGTGGCATTGTGCCCTCTACTGCATCAATTACTACTACTGCACCATCTACTGCACGCATTGCACGGGTAACATCTCCTCCGAAGTCAACGTGGCCAGGTGTGTCGATGAGGTTAATGAGGTATTCCTGTCCTTCGTACTCGTGTACCATTGAAACGTTAGATGCATCAATCGTAATTCCTCTTGCCTGTTCTTCCTCATCAGAGTCCATGAAGAGTTGTCTACCTGCAAGTTCCTTGGATATCATCCCGGCGCCTGCCAGTAGGTTATCAGATAATGTAGTCTTACCGTGATCGATATGTGCAACTATACCAATGTTGCGTATTTTCTCTGGTGTGCCCATCAACGCAGTGACGCGCTCCACCATTTTCTTTCTTCTTCCCATAATACTACCTTGTAATCATTATTATTGATCAGCAATAAACAGCTTAACGTGCTGCTTTTGCAACTCTTTCCTTAGCGTCCTTCCTGTTAATGGAGAAACACTTTGCATCACGATTTGCTGCAGCTATCAGTTCGGCTGCAAGGCATTCAGCTAAAGACTTCTTTGATTTAAATGCCGCCTGGCTTGCTCCCATGGATATATATCTCAGAGCGCTGTCAACACGTCTTTGCGGGGCAGTGTCCACAGCTTTAGGAACAGATATGCCTCCATACTTAAGCCTGACAACTTCTTCTCTGGGACCAGCATTGGCAATAGCTTCAATCAGTACCTGTACAGGGTTCTTCTTGGTCTTCTTATTAATAATCTCAAGAGCCTCATCTACTGTGCGCATTGCAAGCTGCTTCTTACCAGTGTTCTTTTCATTCCTCATCATACTGTTAACAAGACGCTCAACGATCAACATATTTGACTTATTGAACTGTTGACGTGCGTGCCTGCCGCTTGAATGTGGCAATATGACTGGGTCAAGGTTTGCATACCTCTTTATTCCAAGGTCGCCTACCTCTACTTCTGCAAGATCCCATTTCCCGTATAATTTGTACATTGACGATTATCTCCTTGGTTTCTCTTTACGGCCAATGACCATCTGGTTCAGGGACACGTTGTTGACTGCGATGACTTTGAAACGTACTCCGGGAATATCTCCCATTGCACCACCCATGCGTCCTCCGATCCTCTCTACTGTCACTTCATCGTGTTCGTCAATGAAGTTGATAGCTCCATCCCCAGGACAGAATGCAGATACTTGACGACCATTCTTGATCAACTGTATCCTGACACATTTCCTAATTGCAGAGTTTGGCTGTTTTGCCTCTACTCCTATCTTTTCAAGCACTATTCCTCTTCCTTGTGGAGCTCCTCCAAGGGGATCGGCCTTTACATTCAAACCAAGCGTACGCCTGTTATACTGGGTGTCTTTCCACCTAGCATTTTGGCGAATGCTCTTTAAGGTATGAGCTGCATATTTTCCATTTGGCATAATATTTCCTCTAAAATTTTATCACAATAATATTTGCTCTTTGGCCTATATTTCTACAAGTCACTGAAGTATCACATCATTTACATTATGGTGTCTTTGAGCAACCATTTTTACTTTTTCGATGTTCTTTCCTTCACGCCCGATAGCCAGTCCTTTTTCTTTGTTAGAGACCTCAACATAAGCTATACGTTTATCGTTTCTTGTAGTAATGTTAACTGACTTTACAGTTACAGGACCAAAAGCATTCTTTATGAATATGACTGGATCATCTGAATATTCCACGAGTTCAACATGCTTATCAACAGTTTTCTTTATTCGGTTTATATGGTCACCATTTCTGCCAATGGCTGCTCCCATGTCACCTGCTTTCACCACATATATTATGCGATCATCTTCTACAATGCAATCTTTTACAGTTGCACCTGTCACACTTTCAAATAATGCGATGTATCTTATTCCTTCTGTTGAAAGCCTGATCTCGCTCAAGTCAAGCAACTCCTTTTAAGCTGCTGCAAGTATATCGGACTCGCCCGTTTCCAGGACCGCAAGTGCAGCGATCACAAAAGGCTTTCCGCAAACGGGACCCAGTTCCATGTTAGTACCAGAATAATTTAATACAGGTACATTTGTTGACTCGATCTGTGCTCTTATTTCTGTCGGGCAGTTGGAAGCAAGAACTACTATTTTAGCTTTTCCACTAACAGCAGCGTCGATGGTGCTCTTAGAGCCGATCACCACCTTTCCTGTCCTGATCGCCTTGATTAATGCTTTGTCGATATTAATATCCATATATTACCATCTCTTATGCAATTTGAACCTAAGGTCTGTATTCTAATAAGTGAATCCTTATATCTACTTTCTGGTTGTTCTTATGTAATCCGTATATCTTTTTGAGGTTTTACTTAGCGATAAGGTGCACGTCCCCTGTGCCGAGTTTAATAGGTTGTCCAACTATAATATTCTCAGTAACTCCATTAAGCTCGTCAATATCGCCACGCATCCCAGCATCAAGCAAGTGGTTTACAGTAACCTCAAAAGCAGCACGTGCAAATACACTGGCTTTTTCACCTGAAATCCCATGACGGCCGATTTGCTTGACTTCGCCATCACAGCACATGATATCGGAAACCAACATTATGTGTCTTATGTCTACTGTAAGACCCTGTTCTCCAAGGGTACTAGTAGCCTCTTTTATAATGGCATTCCTTGCAGCTTCTATCCCGAATACCTCATAGATTTCGCCAATATTGTTGGTATAAGTGCGACTGATGTCTACACCTTCTACTTCCAGCACTTTCTTTAACTGAGATCCTTCGGTATAGAGCATGTATTCGTTACTATCTTTGCGTATCACAACTCTTTTAATGCCTTCTATTCCCTTCAGGGTAATACTATTGATGTTCTTTGCCATCTGTAATAATTCCCTGTATGAAGGTTCCTTTGGTTTCACAATGAGTTGGTTCTCAATATTTTCTGACACTTTTACCTGTACGTCCAGCTCCTCACTTAACTTGTTGACCAAGTCATTTATAGTTATATTTCTGTACATCAGGGTCTTTTCATGCAGGTCAATTATTAGTTGCATGTTTAATAGGTCAGTAGTAACGTCTGCAAGCTGATCTATATGTGTAGATTCTATCTCCCATGCAAGTTTACGGGCTTTATCTCTGTCCTGAGCGTACTCTTCCTGAACAGCTATTGTCATTGTAGGAGTACTTGGTTCCTTCCTTGCATCAACAATTTCTATAAGACGAGGAAGACCCAATGTAACGTTGATTTCAGCCACTCCTGCGTAGTGGAATGTACGCATCGTCATCTGAGTTCCTGGTTCTCCTATGGATTGTGCAGATACCACACCCACAGCTTCACAGGGCTCCACCTTCGCATACTCGTAGCTTTCCTTTACTTTCTCAATGATCTCTTCAAGCTCTTTCTTGTTAACTCCTGCCTTTATAACATCTTCTTTAAGTGTCTGAAGGATGCTAAGGGGCAGGTCAAGGTTACTAATCATTGAGTCTATCGTAGATTCGATAAGGGCCATTTCAGTTCACCTTCCGTCCAGTCACAGCTTCTACGATCTTATGCACATTATCAGGCTTACTATAATCACTCTTTGTAGAGTCAATGCCGTCCTCTCCATATTTGAACTGCACTATAACTCCTCTTGTCTCCCTTACAGTGCCATCATATTGCACTTCAAGATCCTGGAGAGCGTTTACCAGCCTTCTTTGCAGGTATCCTGATTGGGATGTACGCACTGCAGTATCCACAAGACCTTCACGTCCTCCTATTGCGTGGAAGAAGTATTCTGTCGGGGACAATCCGCTCTTATAGCTGGCTTTTACGAATCCATGTGCATCGGCTCCAAGGTCACCTTTGTCAAAGTGAGGCAATGTTCTTCCTGCATATCCTCTTCTGATACGCTCACCACGAACTGCCTGTTGTCCAACACAGGCAGCCATCTGTGTAAGGTTGAGCATGGATCCTCTTGCTCCTGACTTGGCCATTATAACCGCTGAGTTTTCCAGACCAAGTTGGTTACCTGCAATGTTACCTGTCTGGTCCCTTGCCTTACCAAGTGTCTGCATGATCTTCATTTCAATAGTTTCATCGAGGGTCCTTCCTGGCAAAGGTTCCAGTTCCTTCGCCTCATAAGCTTTGATAAGGTCTTGAACTTCCTTCTCTGCTTTATTCAGAACTTCCTTTATATTCTTCTTGGCAGTCTCAGGAATATCTTCGTCGCTGATACCAAAGCTCAGGCCGGTCTTCATAACACCCCTTATGGCAAGCCTGGTAAAATCATCCACAAATTTCGCACCGGCTATAGTGCCATATTTCTTCACAATTTTATCAAGGATTATTCCCTTAAATGCCCCAATAGCTTTCTCGTCAATGGTTCCCTGGATCATTTCTCCATCTCTGATCACGACATAAGCATTATACTCGCAGGCTTCCTTTTTACAAGTTTCACATTTAAAGCACACTTCAGCAGGGAACTCTGCATTCAGGCCTTTTGGAAGTATCTGACTGAATATTTGCTTACCATTCCAATACGGATCTCCATTTTCTTTATATCCTGCTGGTTCTGGTAATTCCCTTATCTCCGCTTTTCTGAGAAGTTCTAAGGCTTCATTCTTAGTAATACGGTTCTCGTTTCTTGTAAGCAGGAACATGCCTGATATGTGATCGTGGATGCCTCCAATGATAGGTCCACCAAAACGTGGTGAAAGAATATTTTCTTGTACCTGCATGAGTATGCTTGCTTCAGCTCTTGATTCCTCTGTCTGCAACACATGCATGTTCATCTCGTCACCGTCAAAGTCAGCGTTATATGGTGGACACACTGCAGGATTAAGCCTGAATGTTTTGTTAGGAAGAACTTTGACTTGGTGGGCCATGATACTCATCTTGTGCAGAGATGGCTGCCTGTTGAACAACACCGTATCTCCGTCCATAAGCTGCCTCTCAACTACCCATCCCCTTTCTATCTTCTCGGCTAGCTCTTCCTTATTGTTTTCTGTGATCTTGATACGTCTTCCATCAGGGCGGATGACGTAATTAGCTCCCGGATGCACATCGCTTCCTCTAAGTAAATACATGCGCAGAAGTTCGGTATTTCTATCAATTACCCTCTCAGGGATGGTCATCTGGATAGCTATAGCTTCCGGTACGCCCACTTCATTGATACTAAGGTTTGGATCAGGGGAAACTACCGTACGCGCAGAGAAGTTAACACGCTTACCTGACAAACTTCCTCTAAAACGACCTTCTTTTCCTTTGAGACGCTGGGTAAGGGTCTTTAGCGGTCTTCCTGATCTGTGTCTTGCAGGTGGTACCCCTGATACTTCATTATCGAAGAAAGTGGTAACATGGTACTGTAACAATTCCCACAGGTCTTCTATGATCAACTGTGGAGCTCCAGCATCCCTGTTTTCCTGGAAGCGTTGGTTTATGCGTATGATATCCACAAGTTTATGGGTAAGGTCATCTTCGCTTCTCTGGCCGGATTCAAGTGTAATGGAAGGCCTAACTGTTACCGGTGGTACGGGTAATACAGTAAGTATCATCCACTCTGGCCTTGCACTTGATGGATCCATTCCAAGAACTTTCACATCATCGTCTGATATGTTCTCAAACCTATCCCTTATCTCTGTAGGTGTAAGTTTGTGCCCATCCTCTATGTATTCAGTTGGTTTTTCAAACTTAATCTCCAACTGTTCGGCTCCACAATATGGACAAACCTTTGTCTTTCTCGCTTCTTTGAACACCTCATTGATTGCAGGATCGGGAAGGTGTCCCATTTCATGAAGTTTATTGATCTGGGCAAGGAATTCCTTCTTTTGAGGAGGCTCCAACAACAGAGCACTACAGTTTCGGCATATTGAGCGCAAGGTCTTACGAATAGTCTTGTTGAAACCAACATGTACTACCGGTGCAACTAATTCAATATGTCCAAAGTGCCCAGGGCATTCTCCTGCTCTACTTCCACAAGTCTTACATTTAAGTCCAGGATCTATAACTCCAAGTCTAAGATCCATTAATCCCATGTCTATAGGGTAACCATCATCATCGTAGGTATCTGCAGTAATGATGTTGGTGACACTCATTTTTCTGACCTCTCTTGGAGAGATCAGGCCAAATTGTATTGCAGATATCCTTTTAGGTATGGAAGGTATTGTATCCATTTTCTATCACCTTCACACAGCATCGTCCAATTTTAGTCTCGGTGCTACTCCAAGCGACTTGATTTCATCAAGCAGCAGCTTGAAAGCATAGCTCATTTCCACCGGGTGAATATCGGTTTCAGCACCACAGCTTGCGCAGTATCTAATGTTCCTCTTACGGTCAAAGGTTGCTATCATACCGCAGTGTCCACAAACAAGCTCTACTACCTTGTCAGACTCATCAAGCAATCTTTCCTTCAGTGTCATGGCAGCTCCATGTCCAATAAGAACATCACGCTCCATTTCTCCGAACCTCAGACCTCCTTCTCTTGCCCTTCCTTCAGTGGGCTGGCGGGTAAGCACCTGTACAGGCCCGCGAGATCTAGCATGCATCTTTGAGGCGACCATGTGGTGTAGTTTCTGATAAAGAATCACGCCAACGAACACATCTGCAGGTATTCTCTTTCCAGTGACGCCATCGAAGAATACTTCTTTACCAGTGTGGGCAAATCCTTGTCTTTTAAGGCCAGCACGAAGGTCTTCTTCGTTTTCTCCAGCGAAAACAGTTGCATCGATGCGCCTTCCTTCCATACTGCCCACTTTACCTCCAATCATCTCAAGCACATGTCCTACAGTCATACGAGAAGGGATAGCATGTGGATTGATTACAAGGTCTGGAACAGTTCCATTCTCTGTGAAAGGCATATCTTGATACGGCACAATAAGGCCAATAACTCCTTTCTGTCCATGCCGGGATGCGAACTTGTCGCCGATCTCTGGTACTCTTTGATCTCTTATCTTCACTTTTGCAAGGCGGGTACCATTTATTGACTCTGTGAGAATGACCGTATCTACAATACCTTTCTCATTGGACCGCATTGTTATTGCACTTTCTCTGCGCTGTTCTACAGTGATACCAAAGTCAGACTGTTCTTCAAGGAAACGCGGCGGACTGGTTTTACCAATCAGTACGTCATTTGGACCAACAAGTGTTTCAGGGTTCACAAGCCCGTCCACATCAAGGTTTGAATATGCTTCAGGACTACGGGCTCCTCTGTATTCAGAGTCAGGTATTTCGAATTTGTCTTCTTGGCCACCTGGATACCTTCTCTCCTCACCTTCGAAGGTCCTTATGAAATGGCTTCTTCCAAGACCTCTTTCTATAGACCCTTTATTGAATACTAGCGCATCTTCAATGTTGTGACCTTCAAATGACATGACGGCTACTACAAAATTCTGTCCAGCTGGTCTATCATCAAAAGCAATGTTCTCGCATGTCATGGTCCTTACAAGTGCCTTTTGAGGATAATGGAGAACATGTGCACGAGTATCAGGTCTAAGTTTTGTGTTAGATGTAGATACGCCTATACACTGCTTTACCATTGCTGCTCCCATGGTATTACGGGGGGAAGCGTTATGTTCGGGATAAGGCACCATGCCTGTACAGATTCCCAGAATAAGGCTTGGATCTATCTCCATGTGTGTGTTCTTTGGGACAATCTCGGGCTCTGTAAGGGCAATAAAAGCATTTTCTTCTTCTTCGGCATCCAAGTATTCAACAATGCCTTCCTTCACTAGGTCGTCATATGTAATCTCTCCTTTCTTCAGAGACTCCATATATTCTTCGGTCAATAGCGATTTGCCATTTTCAACTACTATCAATGGTCTCCTCGCCCTTCCTATATCTGAATTAATGATTACCTCGTGAATATCATCATTTAGGGTAACATTCACCTGTCTGGATATTACGCCGCTTCTCCTCTGTTTGCGAATGTTCTCCACAAGTTCCTGTGGATTACTGTGGGTACCAATGAGCTCCCCATCCAAAAACACTTTTGCCTCAGTCATCTGCAAAGCCTCCCATACTATCATCCATGTCTGAATAGTCGCTATATCCTAGATCGGGCTTTTCTTCTTCATGTGGAACTGTATCAAATTCCTCAGTATACTCTTCAAGCTCTGCATCATATTCCACTACTTTCTCTGGACGGTAATGTGGAACTGTTGGTTTTACATCTAAGTCCATGATTATTTTCTTAAGAATACTCTTTTCATCTACTCCAGTGGATAGTTCTACCATTTGTGCAAAGTTCTTCACCAGTCCACAGTTTGGTCCTTCTGGAGTTTCGGATGGGCATAATCTTCCCCATTGCGTGGGGTGCAGATCACGAGCCTCAAAGTGTGGTTGTGCTCTTGATAGAGGGGAGATCACACGTCTTAGGTGCGAAAGAGTTGAAATGTAATCCGTTCTGTCCAAAAGCTGAGACACACCTGTCCTGCCTCCTACCCAGTTACCTGTAGCAAGAGGGTGTTGTAACCTGTCTGTGAGCACATCGGCTCTGACAAGGGTGACAACATTCAATTCACGGTTCCTCATGTTTGCTCTCTCTAGCTGGTACTTCACATCCCTGGCCAGACGGTTGAATGCCACTCTAAAGAGATCTTCCATCAAGTCACCCGTCAGTTTAAGTCTCTTGTTAGAATAGTGGTCTTTATCATCTTGGGAACGTTTCCCAAGAGCAAGCTCAAAACAGGATTCTGCCATCCTGCCCAGGAAATATGCCTTTGCGAACCTGTCCTTTGGTTCATTGCCAAGGTGGGGCAGCAAATATCTGTCCATTACATAGTTGGCACGTTTCATCTGGTAGTCACGTGCCTGTCCTGCTGCAACCCTGGTACCGATTTTTTCTATAGCTTCACGAGTAGTGGCTACCTCTGCTTCTTCAAGGTTTTCAAGCATGAATTTCATTATTTCTGGGTCGTTGGATACTGTCTTTACTAGATCCTCGTCAGTTTCCACGCCCAATGCTCTCATCAATGTTATGAAGTTTATACGGCCTGATATCGATGGGAAAGAAACTTCAAGCAACGATTTGCGTCCTCTTTCTACAACTACCAATGCTCTATATCCTCTTCTTTGTGAGAATACCTTGGCAACTTCTATCATATCGCCATATCTCTCCCCAAACTCAGTCAGTATTTTGTTAGGGGCAAGGTCCTCAAGGGTCATGACAACCCTTTCGGTTCCATTTACTATAAAATATCCTCCGGGATCTAGTGGATCCTCGCCATAGTCTATCATTTCTTTCTCATTGAGGTCCACAAGATTACATATTGAGGATTTAATCATTACAGGTAACTGTCCTATCTTTGCTTCCACAGGTTCAGACTCTTCTTCTCCCTGAACTACGTTCATTTGGAGATATATGGGAGCTGAATAGGAAAGATTACGCAATCTTGCCTCGTTCGGATATAGCTTCTCTATAGCTCCATCCGCCTCTTTTACTACAGGTTTCTCCACCCGGATGTTCCCTAATTTTATATATACGTCCTCTATATCGGTCTCAATGACTCCTTGTTCGTTAATTATATTCTGTAGGCCACTTTCAAGGAATTTGTTGTATGAGTCGATATGATGCTGGACGATTTTGTCCCTGGTAAAATATGCCGCTAACACTTTACTGCCCTCTGAAGTGATAATTACACCTAATTAGTTGATGGAAGGTATGAAGAACATTACCTTGCATGGCCACCGCAAAGGTGGCAATATAAAAAATAAAAGCTCTCATTTGATGCTATTTCACTCTATTACTAGCCTGTAATAAAGTGCCTGTCCAGCCGTCTGGCTTTTCCTGGTTATCTTAACAACATCTCCAACTGATGCGCCAATTTCTTTCACTACAGGATCATTGATCTTGATTTTCGGGAATTGCTCCTTCTCTATCTTGTAGCGTTTTAAAACAGATTTCAACTCGTCATCACCCAAAATCTCATGTTTCGGGATCAGTTCATTATCGAGCAGGTTGAATTTGTTCAAATTTTCTCCTCCCTCAAAAAGTGTGCACATGAATCATTAATTATAATCAGCAAAAAAACATATACAAATGTAACGCCACGATTTGCATGGCGGGCTCGTAGGGATTTGAACCCTAGGCCGTCTGGTTAAAAGCCAGACGCTCTGCCTGACTGAGCTACGAGCCCATTATGGTTGTATGATTCTTTGCTGTCTATTTCCACATCAGTTAGGTGTAGCCCTCCAAGAGGGGCTTATTCTATATATACATTTCGCAGACCATGTGCGAATTTATGGAGCCACAGAGTATACTTTTTTTAGATGTGTATTTCATTTTCAAAAAAGGTATCATAGGCTAGATGTCTTTACATCATCGCCTATTTATAGTAACTTCTCTCCTCTTTTAATAAGGTTCGTGGTTTTCGCTCAACCATACATACTTTCAGCAGATATATTTCAAGTTCCTGACTTCCATCCACACATATAGTCGCATTGTCCCTGACTCAGAGAATCAATGCTAACATCCATGGACTTTAGCTTAAGTTCAGCTACATGCATATCGATTTCATGGGGTACGGTATGTACTCCGTTTGAGAGCTTGTTCTGAGCTATATGTCTTACACATAATGCCTGATTTGCAAAGCTCATGTCCATAACTTCGGCAGGATGTCCGTCGCCTGCTGCAAGGTTAACCAGTCTTCCTTCGGCAAGAACGTACACTTTTCTATTTCCAATGTCGTACTCCTTAATGTTCTTGCGCACAGTACGCACTCCTTTGGACATGCTCTCCAAATCCTCCAGATTAATCTCTACATTAAAGTGACCTGAATTTGAAAGGATCGCTCCATCCTTAATAACTTCAAAGTGCTCTCTGGTAAGAATATCACAATTTCCTGTGGTAGTCACAAAGATGTCTCCGATCTTTGCTGCCTCTTTCATAGGCATGACCAGATTTCCGTCCATCTTTGCTTCAAGGGCGCGTATGGGGTCAATCTCTGTGACAATCACATTAGCGCCAAGTCCTCTTGCACGCATTGCAACTCCCTTGCCGCACCATCCATAGCCTCCTACTACCACGTTCTTACCTGCAACCAGCAGGTTTGTAGTGCGCATTATGCCGTCCCAGGATGACTGTCCGGTTCCATACCTATTATCGAACATGAACTTTGTCATGGCATCGTTGACAGCCATTACCGGCATTTTCAGTTCGCCGTCCTTCTCCATGGCCTTCAGCCTGTGTATGCCCGTAGTAGTCTCCTCGCATCCTCCAAGTATTGCAGGTAGCAGGTCCTGTCTTTCAGTATGCAGCTTGAATATAAGGTCTGCACCATCATCTATTGTGATATCCGGCTTTATGTCAAGCACTTTATCCATCGCAGCATAATACTCTTTATTGCTGCATTCATACTTTGCACATGAGTCTATATTATCCCGTGTGCCTAAAGCTGCAGACACATCATCCTGTGTGCTCAGGGGGTTGCATCCCGTTATTGCTACTTTTGCACCACCTGCAGCCAGTGTCTCCACAAGCACTGCAGTCTTTGCTTCTACATGCAAAGCCATTGCAATCCTATGTCCTTCCAGCGGCTTTTCTTTCTCAAAGTTCTTTCTGATTATATCCAGCACTGGCATGTGAGCGCGAGCCCACTCTATTTTCTGATTACCGGATTCTATTAGTCCTTCTTTGTCCATTCTGATATCTCCATTAAACTCGTTTTATAGGGTAATTATTCAACTACCCTTGCTATAAGATTCTCTGCAGCTATGCTTGCCTGTTCTATAACTTTCATTTCATCCATGCAGAGTACTTTATAATCTTGCATGAGTACCTTTCCATTGACAATGGTTGTCATCACATCTTTTCCATTAGCACTATATACTAAGTGTGAAGCAGCATCGTAAAATGGTCTCATATGAGCTTTATTTTTATCAACTATTATAACGTCTGCAAACGCTCCTTTACATATCATACCTGCATTTATGCCAAGTGCTTTGGCCCCATTCACTGTTGCCATCTTGAGCACTTCTTTAGCAGGAAGTGCCGTCGGGTCCATGGTGCTGACCTTCTGCAACAATGCTGCAAGTTTCATTTCCTCGAACATATCAAGGTTATTGTTGGATGCGCACCCATCAGTTCCCAGGCAAACGTTTGAGCCATATTTCAGAAGCTTGGTCACAGGGGCTATTCCAGATGCAAGTTTCATGTTACTTACAGGATTGTGTGATATATTCACTCCTTTTTCAGCCAATATTTTAATATCTCCGTCAGATAACCACACGCAATGAGCAGCAACGACATCACTATCAAAGAAGCCAATATTATTCAGCATGTGTATAGAGCACATACCATATTTTTCTTTCATCTCTTTCAGTTCAGCTTCCGTTTCCAGGACATGGATGTGTACTTTCACACCATCTTCTCTTGCTTTTTCCCTCACCCTCTCCAGAAATTCCCGGGAACAAGTGTTAGGTGCATGAGGCCCATACATTGCTGTTATCCTTCCATCTGCCTTACCATGCCATCTCTGCACGAACCGGCTGCCTTCCTTCAATTCAGCATCTGCTTTCTCTTTATTTCCAAGCTCTATCATTCCATATGATAAGGCAGCTCTTATTCCTGTTTCCTGTACTGCTTTTGCCGTTTCATCCATATGGAAGTACATGTCATTGAAACAAGTTGTACCGCTTTTGATCATCTCAAGGCAGGCCAGTAAAGTACCATTGTATACATCGCTATCAGTAAGCTTTGCTTCTGCAGGCCATATATGCTCCTGTAGCCACAGGGAAAGAGGCAGATCATCTGCGTATCCTCTGAAAAGTGTCATAGCTGCATGAGTGTGTGTGTTCACCAGGCCAGGCATGACAATGCCTCCATGCGCATCAATTATTGTTTCTGCAGTTTCATTGGTCTTTTCTCCAACTTCCGTGATGACCCCGTTTTCTATGACTACCACGCCGTTCTTGAACTCACGTTCCTTGCCGGGTTCCATTGTAAGGATGTGCCCGTTCTTTATAATTATGTCAGCCATGTTATCACTTGATGTAGCATGTCTCTTCCTGAAGTGCATTCAGGTACACATGCATCAATTTTAGTCGTTCTCTTGCTATCTCTCTGGCAGTACCAGTATTAAGTCGTTCTAATATTTTGAACGGTTTTTTTTCCATATAATCATAGAATCCCTCAAGTGGGTCATCCATATAAGCATTCGTGGATGTCTCTTTCACTGTTCCTATGCTGGATCTCAAGGCGCGTAAAGCACCCATAGAAACAAGGGATCTGAAAATACCCACAGCACCAAGAGCATCTATTCTGTCAGCATCCTGTAATATCTTTGCTTCCAGCGTTTGAGCCTCAAGCCCACGGCTGAATCTGTGGGATCGAATGCAAGCTGTGACATGATCTATCAGGCCCTTGTCAGCACCTGCCACCGTAAGGAACTCCTGTGCGATCTCAGCGCTGTATTGTGCATGATCTCCCCCTTGCTGATGCTCTTTCACAATGCCAACATCATGAAGCAGTGCCGCAAGGCGAAGCACTTGCTCGTCACCACCTTCTTTTTCCCGGATGCGCATACATAAGTCTTCTACTCTCTCTATGTGGAACATATCATGGGTACTAGGCTCATCGGCGAGCACTTCTGATACATATTGTCTTGTCTGCTCAATTATATCCATTCGATGCCCTCGCGTCCTGCCTGGTTCTTGAGATGTTCCTGGATGGCATACATAGCATCAGCAAGCACTTTCTTGTTGTCGTAGGAATCAATGATTGCATTAAGTTGTTTTTTACTATCCATTTTCATCTCTTTTGTGAACTGGATCATATTCTCCAGTGCCCTTGTCACGTTATCAACGATTGTCACAGTTGCAGAAAGGGATGTCCTTGAAAGAGGGTTAAGGTCCACAGCTATGACTATTTTTCCCATTTCTACAAGTTTTTGGCATCTATCTCCGTCTTCCAGGGGTACCAGCACCACATCTGCTGCGTATATACCTTCCTGGTCAACTATAGCCCTATCGTGGGAAAGGTCAAGTCGGGCATCACCTTTTGAACCAAGTACATTTCCTGCCCCATGTGCCTTTAGGTGCTCGATTATTCTGTGCACTCTGGCATCACTGCGGTGGAACAGATTTACTTCCAGTTGCGCTCCAGTTACATCTGCTAACGATACAAGAGCTCCAGGTACAAGAGCAGCAGTGTTTCCATTAATGGATATTACGGGTTTTTGTGCAGTGAGCAGATAAGCCACTGCCACACGCTCTGCAATTACTGCAGATTCAATCGTACGTTCGCCAATAAGATAATCAAAGGCTTCACCTCTGCCCTGGGCTACAAGTCCTTGCTGGCTGGTGATTCCTATCTGTACGCCTTCAGCTATCTTTTCTCTTGTTATCAGGGATGCATACCTTGGATGATCCTCAGGGATATGTGTCAAGATCTTCTATCTCCCATTGTTCTGTCTTCTTTCCCTTTTCTATAATTAAGGTTATATTTACTTGAGAGTTTAATGCAGCAACATACTAAATAGGTTTTTTGTCATAAAAGGCCAGCTCTGCAGTTGTTAAGATGATATGCCAATGGCTGACCAAACTCAGAGAGCTTCTCTATCACTGCATCTCTTCTTTCTGGTTCTGCTATTGCAAAAACCGATTCTCCTAACATAGCCTGAGATGCCATGCCACCAGCAGATTCCACAGCCTCGATAGCATCTATTATGGTATCTGAGGCAAGTCCTGTACCAAGGGCAAAATCTCTGGAGCACTGCATGAAAGTTTCAAAAGTAGGCGAAATCATAAGCCTTTTCATTGCGCCTTTTCCCATCGAAGTTATGCGCCAGGCAAAATCCGGATCCGAAATAACAGAGCCAGTATCAAGTTCGCCAAGTGTCAGGCAGAGGACTTCTTTACTTGCAACTGGTATCCAATCAACTTTGCCGTATTCAGGTGCTCCCGGTGCGGTACGAATAACAGCACCACCATACGATTGTGCTATTACATCTCCAAGTCCGCTCCGGTTTACAACATCTGCTATATGTGCTGTTTCAATTAACTTGGCTGAAGTAAGGTCAAGGGATAATGCATCGTTCAATGCATAAGCTGTACTGAGAGCTCCGGCAGCAGATGCTCCAAATCCGCATCCTATCGGAATGTTCGCCACGCTTTCCACAAGCAATGGTGAATTTGTAAGCATATTTACCACAGTTCTTGTAGTATGTCCTCCGACTTGCTCCCCATTAAGGATTATCTGTGTCTCTTCCAGTTCTTCTGCAGATGTCACAGTAGTGACAACTCCTCCATCAAGGACTATACCACAGCCAGTAGAACCCTTTTTGCGTGGATCTTCATGGTCGTGTATACAAAAAAAGCCGGTTATATGTGCAGGAGCAAAAGCACGGGCAGACCTTTTTCTTACTTGCATTTTTTCACTTCCTAGACATCAGCAGGTGGCTGATTTCGTCCAGTAATGCAGAAGCTATTACTCTTTTTGATCCTTTTATGTGTATATGGCCAGGGCTTTCTGTAGTAAGGATGTAGATCTCGTTGTCCTCTGTGCCTATTCCACTACTACTAACCTCATTAGCAACTATCAGATCAAGTTTTGAAGTTTCAAGGGTGTAAGTTGCTTTTTTAATAAGCTCATCCAGAGAAGTTCCTGTTTCAGCTTTGAAACCTGCAATGAGTAAGTTCGGATGTTCTTCCCTTGCTCTGCCTATTAGCTTGGCAGTAGGTCTAAGGTGCAGGTTAAGTTCCCCACCAGATTTTATCTTTGTATCAGCAGGGTCCAGCGTATAATCTGCTATTGCAGCTGCACTAATAAGTACATCATAGCCACAAGACAGTTCCCCGAGCACTGCTTCTGTCATCTGGGCAGCACTTTCTGCATAGATCTCTTTGATACCTGTAAATCCTACTTTGTTGCGATGCACTATGGTTACTTCTGCTGAGCGCCTATAAGCTTCCAGAGCAAGTTCCACGCCAGTCTTACCCGACGCTCTGTTAGTAAGTATTCTAATTGGGTCAATAGATTCTGCAGTAGACCCACTGGTTATGATTATTTTTCTGCCTTCAAGTTCTTTACTACCCAGTTGTCTTTCGACCTGAAGTACAATCTCTTCATTTGAAGCTATTTTTGCAATACCTTCTCTTATATCCGGTCCAATGAACTCGATTCCCCAGCATTTCATTTTTCCCATGTTTTCAGCCAGAGCAGGATGGTTGTACATAGCTTCGTGCATTGCTGGCACTACCATCACAGGTATTTTTGACCCGATTGCTGTGGTTGCAAATGTTGTCACAGGAGTATCATCGACTCCTGCTGCAATTTTTCCAATGGTATTGGCTGTTGCAGGGGCTATGAGCAAGAGATCTGCTTTTCCGCTCATTCCACAGAACTCTACGTGTTCCACTGCTCCGGTTATTTTGGTAATGACCTCATGACCGGTAGCGTAGTGCAGGGCCATGGGATTGAGTATCCATGAGGCTGCCTCGCTCATCACTGCATATACTTCAGCACCTCTGCGGATTAATTCTCTGGCAAGTTCCACTGTACGTACGGCTGCAATGCTGCCGGTGACTGCAAGTACTATGGTTTTGCCTGCTAACGAAGCTGAAGTACTGCCTTTTATCCAGAGGGTGGGATGGTCACGCATAATTTGCATGGGTTTAAAATAGTCGTTTTCGATATTAAATGTTGGTCCATGATCTCTTTCAGATCATGTTTCCAACTTTTCTGCTATACGGAAGTCATTCTGAAAGGCTCTTTGATGCCTCATCTGTGTTTCCATATCTTCCGATGTTGATTCTGTCTCCGTTAGGCTCAGGCTCATGGACAAAGATGGATTGGGGATATCCTGCATCTATCAGTGGGCTTGTCACGGAGTCTGTAACCCATGTTTTACCAGACCATCTGCCAGCAGAGCTCTTTAAGTGGTAATCGTGCTTTGCAGAATCTGTAAATAATGGGTCAACATAGATGTCATTTGCCACATTGATCCCATTTCCATTGTAGTTCTGATTGACATTGTAGATACAGTTGTTATTTGATATGAATGTGTGATTCAAACTATCGGTGTTCCATATTCCATAGGTATTACGCTTATTAGAGCCAATAATTATGTTGTTCCTCACAATGGTCGTAAAGTCTGCATCCATTGTAATTGACTTCGGATATCTGTAGTATTTAATTCCAGCTTCGCCGCTACCATCTATGACATTATTCTCGATTCTTGTATTATTGAACTGTCCGATCACAATTCCTGCATTGCTGTATCCGGTATTCTTATCGTATTGGCCAACGTCATAGATTATATTGTGGTGGATGTAGACATCTTTTCCACGTATTTTATTATCCGAATCTTCTCCGTCTATCCATATGGCTGCACCATTTAGAGTGCGGATTTTATTTTTATATATCTCAATATCTTCGGATTCGTACCCATCGCTCTTGTCGATCTCGATACCTGGACCTGTTGACCAGTCCTCTATTTCCGAATAAATTAGATTCTTATAGATCTTTGCATGGCCTGAACTTGACAATCTGAAAGCTGTATTTGTTCTTGTAAATACTTGATTGTTGGCTACTATGACACCATTAACTCCTAGTGTATACAGGGCTTCGTGTCCAAGTTTATATACTGAATTATTTTCAAAAACGATGTTTGAAGAAGGCTCGTAGAAATAATTCCTTACTATCAATCCATCACTGGTTCCCCATTCCATGCGCATATCTGATACTGTGATGTCGGTACACTTGTAGAAATATATCATGTCATAATATCCTGAACCACGGGGGACGGACTGATTTTCGCTATTTCCGTCGATCTCAAATCCTTTTATTGTAAAGTTCTCTTTTGCATCTTCCATATTCGTGATCAATGGTTCATAGTCGCCCCACCCGGCATCTGGCACCAGTTTGATACAGGCATCTTCATCACCAGTGAGTATGGTGTTATCTCCCATCTTCAAGGTGCCGTCTATCCAGTAAGTATTCGGCCCTCTTAGGTATACTGTACCTCCACCTATACTATTGACATATTCCAGTGCTTTGTTGATCTCTAAATGGTCATTTACTCCATCGCAATTATAATTTCCAGTTCCGTTAGTACCAACGTATGCAATTGATCCACTTGGTTCTTTTATTTCGGTGACAGTGTCAATAACGTGGTCAGTGGGTGAAACACACCCTGAAACTGAAAGACTTATAATAAAAAGTAAAAACTTTATCAATAGAGGAATCGGCATATAAACTCATAGTGGTCAATATTATATTAATATCTATCGCGATCTTGTAAAAAGGCCAGGATTAAATACCTGGGCTATATTTTGGATACTCTTTTAATATACATTGGCTTCTTTTCAATGCTCTTCAATATTGCATTTTCCAGATTCAAAGAACAACAACATTGCATACCAGAAATGTTATATTTTGAATAATCCTATCTTATATTGGGGAGTGAAACATGTTAGGAATATCTTACTTTGATTTGCAGGCGCCTGTATTTATGTCTCTTTTCCTCGTCATAATCCTCTGGGATCTTATGTGGAAAGGAATAGGACTGTGGAAAGCTGCAAGGAATGAAGATAAATACTGGTTCATTGCTATACTGATCATAAACAGTTTGGGGATAGTGCCTATCCTTTACATCTACGTATTCCAAAAAGGTAAGAAAGGAATTTGATATTTCTTTTTTACCCATTGAGCACCCATATCGAGTAGTTCAATAATGCTGCAAATGATATCCACAGAAAATACGGTACCAGCACCAATTCTACTTTTTTTGAGACTTTGTAGAACAGTCAGATGTTTACAAGTTTTACAAGTATTACTATCCATAAAACAACAATTTCCACAAGTCTATATAGGGGTGACCGCAGGCCAAAGAACAGCACAGACCACATGAAGTTCAGGAAAAGCTGTATTCCAAACATGCCCGTGGCTTTTCTTACTTCAGTTTTTTCTAATCCTTCCTCTCACACCAGATACAGGGCAATACCCATGAGCAGGTAGAGCAATGTCCAGACCACAGGAAAAGCCCAGCTAGGTGGCAGAAAGGACGGCTTCACCAATGTTGCATACCATGTTGGTATTGCAGGACTTGTAACTGCCGAACCACGTGCACCGATGATCTGACAGAGGAAGATCAATATAAGCAGGTGCTTCCAGTTGATTGTAGATGTAGTCATTTCTTTACGGTTCCCTTGTAGTATATTCCGTGGCAGATCAATTTGAAATCATTTCTCCATTGTTTAACTAAAAATGGCTCCGTAGAAATCCTCTCTTTTCAGGGGGAAATCAAATTTGACATTTTTAGAAAACATGTCTGCATATATCGGTCTAAAAACGACATTTCAGGCTATGATGCTGATTTTAATAGCTTTTCTACAGAGCCCTAAAAATGGAATCTCAATTCTAATCTATTAGTTGACTATCATTATTGATTTTTTGTCCTTGTGGGAGTCTATTGTCAATTTGCTCAATGTGTTTAGTAATTTGGAGCAAGTTGTCAAATATCTCTTTAAATTTTTCATCTTCATCGCGCAATTCATCCTTGTAAAATATTCTAATATCTTGATCAATAAACCTCAAAAATTTCTGAATATCTATTATGCTTACTGTAATTTCAGGATTAAAATATTCTTGGTACTTTCTTTGAAGGTCTGCAAAATACTCTGCACTAGTTTTAAATAGATCTCCGTAATCTCCATTAGAAAGTTGAGTTCTCTTTCCAGGAGCTATATCTTCCAGTGTTATTTTCTTGTATTCCTTAAAACTTATTTCTACTTGACTACTTTGAGGATCATATTTTCTCGTTATTCCAAGCGCAAGATCAATATTTGCCAATAACGTATTTAAGTTGACTTTCAATTCCTCATATGCCTTGTTTTTTAAAGGAATCCAAGTTTCTTGTTTTAGTTCGTCATGTAGGTCGCTATAAACAATTCCAACAATATTTGCAAAAAAAGCTATATTGAACAAATTTTCGATCAGTGTAATGTATTTATACGCTCCAACTGCATAATAATCCATATATGCCAATGAAAAAAAGGTTGTGCTACTAAAAAAGAAATAATCTTCTGTGGTAGGCTTTAAGTTAGTATTAGACAATATAACAGGACTCCCAAACATTTGAGAATAATACACAATGAAAAAAATAACCACGATAATGAACGCTAAACAAATTACATAAAGAATAGTTCCAGCAGCTCCATATCTAGCATAAATTCTTTTTTGAAATTTCAATAGGTCCAGAATGCTTACTTTTTTTTTGATAGTGAAGGCAGTAACAGTAAACCGAATGCTGCAATATAGTATACCCATATAAAATAACTAAGAAATACATTTTCCATGAAAATATTAGAAAATATTAGCACCGTTCCAAAAGTTAACAGATAAACAAATATCATTCTTACATCTTGTTTTTGTACAGTTGAGTATAAATCATCAAGATGCTTTATCAATGAATTGCCTTCAAGTAAACAGTATTTTCCATTATCTTTATGGAATAAAAACGTGTTCTTTGGGAACACTGTGAGTATTACTAATATAAAAGATAAGGCCAGAAAGATAAAAATAAATCCTACTTTATTTACTTCTTCTGTAAAGTGCCCGAGCTCGTACTCTTTATCAAACGAAATGACTGAGAGATAAAGTGTAGTTAATGCGAAAACATATTTTAACAAAGAGAAAGCCCGATCAACATTATTCTCGTATTTATCTATTATTTTTTCTTGAATGTATGATACGTCATCCTCACTATTGGGCATGACAATGACGTATACCTATATTCTATATATGTATTGCTAGATTTTTTTATACTTTAGATTATTCTTAAATATTTACTCGCCTAATTATTTAATTTTTCTCCCTTTCACAAAATCCACAAAGCTCTTCGCGAATTCCTCATAAGAGCTTGCTACAAGATGGGCATAGCAGCCCAGTGTGTTCTTTACGGTGAGTCCGTCCCAGCCGTCGATGATGCCGGTGCCACGGGAGAGTTTGATGGCGAATTTAGCGTCTGAGGGCAGTTCTGTGACCTCTGAATGGTGGAATTCATGGGCACGGAAGTTGTTTCCTGTTTTGCCGATGACCGTGTCCAGCGCAAGGGAACCGATGTTGTAGCTGACTACTCGTTTGTGTCCCATGAGTGTGTGTCCGGGGAGTGCGCTCACCATCTCATGAGTGGATTCGGGCATCTCGGCCATGTGATATGCACCTTTTCCCTTCACGCCTGTGGTAAGCTTCTCGGTAAGGTACATCAGGCCACCGCATTCTCCATAAATGGGCAATCCTGCTTCGGATGCGGCTTTTATATCCTCACGCATGGAGGTATTTGCTTCAAGCTCTGCAGCGAACAGTTCGGGATAACCACCGCCGATGTATATCCCATCCACTTCAGGCAGGTGTTTGTCATGCACCGGGCTGAAATACTTGAGTTCTGCTCCTGCAAGCTCCAGCAGCTCAAGGTTATCGTGATAATAGAAATTGAACGCTTCGTCCAGAGCAACGCCAATGATCGGCTTATGTGTTATTTCCCCGCGGATAAAGATTGTTTGGGATGGTCTTGGAAGCGGATTTGCCTGCCTGGCAATATCTAACACTTTCTCGATGTCCACGCCCTCAGAGATTACATCTCTAATTGTGTTTATCCTAGTATCGAAATCCGAAGATCTGCGACGCTCTTCGATGGCAGGCACAAGTCCCAGGTGACGCATGGAGATCATCATCTCGTTGTTGCGGTGGATAATGCCAATCACAGGTATGCCGGTGTAGTGCTCGATGGCTTCCTTTGTCTTCATTGCATGGCGCTTACCACCAATGTTATTCAATATGACTCCTGCGATGTTCACCTGCGGGTCAAAAGCCTTGAATCCGGATACTATGGCTGCAGCTGAACGGGTAATACTGCGTGCATTTAGTACAAGGATGACAGCACAGTTAAGGATCTTTGCTATCTGCGCAGTACTGCCAATATCACTTAAGCTCTCCAGGCCCTCGTACAGTCCCCGCACACCCTCGATAATGGCAATGTCAGCCTCTCCGTCCACTTCACATCCATGCAAGAATACATCGCGCACCCTCTCCTCATCCATCAGGTATCCATCAATGTTCCTTGCTCTGCGTTCGGTAATCTCAGTATAGTAACTTGGGTCAATATAATCCAGCCCCACTTTGAATGGCTGCACCTTGTATCCGGCCTTTGACAAGGCAGCCAGAAGGCCGATGGTAACAGTGGTCTTACCAGAAGAAGAACTTCCGGCAGAGATAAGTACTCTGGGAATCTGCTTCCCTTCGCCTGATACTGGAGGTCGCCTGCTGGTAGAAGTGGTCATGTGGATCAGCGTGTAAGTTCCCTTAACCTTTCATCGTCCAATGGCTTTGATAGCGCGGAATCCGAATTAGACATGATGGCCCTGGCAAGGTCACGGTACACCTGCGCTATGTCCGAATCAGGAGCTTTTTCAAGCACTGAGAACCCGTCTCTCTCGCAGTCCTGTACGATCTGCTCCTTAGGAATAAAAGCAACCAGTTTGCTGCCAATCTCCTCGGCGAATTTGCGCACAATCTCTTCTTCTCTTGTAACGCTGCGGGAATTGCAGATAACACCGCTAAGGCGGGTATCGATCTTGATAAGCCCCTTGCAGATATTGTTTGCAGCATACAGGGGCATGTATTCTCCAGATGTCAGTACATATGCATCGTTCACAAGCCCTTTCTTAATGGGAGCTACAAAGCCTCCACAGACGATGTCTCCGGGCACGTCATAGATGATAAGGTCCATCTCATCCATTTCCTTGCACATGTCCTTCAATGTCTTGATAGCTACGATGATGCCTCGGCCTGCACATCCAATTCCAGGTTCAGGACCGCCAACTTCCACACACCTTACATCTCTGTATCCGTGGAATACAATGTCCTCTTCCTTTACTTTCACACCCTGCCTGAGCAGGTCCAGGATGGTGGGTATTCTTCTGCCACCCAAAAGCGTGATGGATGAATCGCTCTTCGGGTCGCATCCGATGATCATTACTTTGTATCCTTCCTCAGCACATGCAGCAGCTATATTGGATGCAGTACTTGATTTGCCAATGCCTCCCTTTCCATAGATCGCTATGCGTTTCTGTTTTTCCATGTATGTCACCTCATACTGAACCATCAGCCATCTCTTTTGCCATTTCCCGAAGCGTGGCACCAAGTTCTGACTCTACTATGTGATTCACTCCTAGAGTTTTGGGATGCAGGTCTATTTCCACCACAACATGCTTGTGACCCATTTCCTTCAGCGGCAGCACCTGCCGGGGACCATTTGTAACCGAAATGATTTCCATGTTGCTGATATGGTCCATGGGTATGGCATGAGGAACGCCCGTGATCACAGCAAAATCATAATCTGCATATTTCTTGTTTATGAGTTCATTCACCACATTACCTGCAATGGGGTACTCATCAAGTCCTCCTGTGATCTCATGTACCTGCACGCCTTTTTCTTTAAGGTTATTCGTAATATTACGGGCATGGTCTCTTACTCGTGGAAGACCGAGTGATTCATCCAGGTTTGCCATGTTAACCACATTTCCAGATACTCCTAACTGCGATGCAACTTCATGCACAGCAACATTTATGTCAGCGAACATATAGCCTGTTTCCTTCTTTGCGTTCATTATTATAAGGCCTTTCTTTCCTTCCCGCAACAGCTCTATAATGCGCTGCGCCACCTTGTACTTCAGGTCTCCTCTTGATGGAGCTAGATATTCTTTGCTGGCTGCACCGTGACGTTTTTCCACTTCTGTTGCTTCTTCCAGGAGCACTTTCTGGCGGTCGAATTCTTCTTTGTCTATAACTCCTACGTCCAGCGCAGATTCCAGGGTGATCAGCACACCTTTTGTATTATTTGCATATCCTGCATGCACCTCAACCTCTATGACCGGCACATCAAGGTTGGCATCCATCACTGGTTCATGCAGTTCCTCACCAATGATCATGCTGGCGCATGTCCCAACAACGCCTATCAACTTCGGGTGAAACATCTCGTTGACCTTTTCAAGCACAGAAGATAACTCTCTGCGGCCTCCGAATACAAAACCGTTCTCGTCAAGGGCTGTTGTAACTACGTGTATCCCGTCTTCTTCCAGGAGCCTTGCATGTTTAAACGAACATCCTGGAGGACCATGCAATATAGCAACATCCACATTCAGGTCCCTAAGGGTATATAACGCAGCAACTATCGAACTCGGTCTGGGGTGTATTATAGATATGTCATTTGCAGCCATGCTATTCTCCATGGTGTCATATGATTGTTATGATATTTGTTTCAAGAAGTATGATTTTTTACACTTAGTCAAATACCAGTTTTGCATATACTACAGCTTTCTGGTATAAAAGGTCTGTTTTATGATGCGAACTCCTGGTCTCACCTGAAGCACTTAACACACAAAGCAATAATAACTTCAGTATTACCCTTTTTTCTGGAAAGTTCCACTGCACATGTCTTCCCTAGATCAAAGCTTTCTGCATAGTGAATATTTCCAGTTGCCATTGGTTTCATCCTCTCACCAACCAGTATCAATTCATCTATATCTTCAAGCCTGCTTCCAAGAAAATCGGAAACACTCTCTGGTGGAAGTCCTTCACATACTTGTGCAGCCTCTTCGCCAAGTACCATGATTACCTTTTGCTTTCTTTTTAGACAAAGATCAAGTACTTTTTCCACTGAAGCTATGTCCATGCCGGAGTTGGAATTATCCAGTATCTTTAAGCCCTCTTCTTCCCTCTCCTGCATCCTTCCCTGTAAACCTCTAAACTGCTGTATAGTTTCTTTCACATTTTCCGGTGGTATAGATATTTCAAAGGCTGCTGCAGAGCATGCAGCAAAAGCGGTCATGTATGACTTTGCATCATATCCTTCTGCAAGGTGGAATTCAATTTGTTCTTCCCCACATGTAATAGAGAAACTGTTTTTACTCATGTTCAGGCAATAGTCAGCATCTGAAGTTGCGCTTTCTCCATTTTCCAGTATATTGAATGTGCTGATATTTTCTGACGCAAGTGGTATGTTCAATTGCTTGAAGACTTTTCTGCAGTTTTCATTGAGCACAATGAGTGCATTTTCAGGGCAATTGAGCAAAGATTTGACCTTTGCTTCGCTCGCCATGGATGTTTTACCTGCAATCATGTAATCCATGTCAAGGGTTGTGATCACACCGACACTTCCACATCCTGTGACTCCAAGAGATATTTCGAATACGTATGCTTCTATCTTTTTGTCTAGTGAGCCTGCAATATCCATCACCTGCAGGATGCTCCCCGGTGCAATGCTCAGACCTTTATGGATCAGCTGGCACACACCGTCTTCCCATAATTCCAACCCCCTGGAAGTGTGTAACAAAACAGTAAGTTTTCTTGAGATCATATCTGCCAGCAAGGATGCAGTACTGGTCTTTGCCTTGGTGCCTGTAACTTCGATGATAAGGGGGCACTCACCAACATCTGTAAATGATAGGATTTCTCCTACAGCTCTGTGATGAGAAATTATGGGAACTTGCTTTTTCTTTGCTTGCTCGAGCATTACATGATCCGGGTATAAGTGCACGGGGCTTATTACGAGGTCCAAATTTTCAATAGTGCAGCTCTTGTTCACCACCGTGATAACATCTGCTTCCAGAGAGCGGCATTGTTCCATGGAAAGTGTTCCATAAACATCCACGCCTGTCACATTGAACTCCAGCTCTTTGAGTTTACGGGCGATGATAACACCGCCATGTGTCATATCAAGGACAGCTATGTTCCTTATTGCCGGATCAGTAAGATGACAGTACATACCCCGAAAAAGAACTTAACAATAGATAAGTTCTACGATGACTCAATACACTAAAATAAGCACCAAAATAAAAAGATTGGCCGGTCAAGACCGGTCTAAGTAAAATAAGTACAATAATGTAATTTATGAAAGATTAACTTTCATCATCTGCTTCATCATTCTTGTAGCTGTCACTTCCCATCATGGCAGCGGCAATGGAGTCAATACCGTCCATCCATTCAGCTACAAGCCCATATGGGATGTCTTCCATTACTTCATCCGGCAACTTGCGTCCGTTGATGATCAATGCACCTATCTCTGCTATCTTGTCCAGTGAGATCTCTATGCTATCTGCAGCCTCTGCTTCCAGTGCCTGCTTCAGCAGAGTGGGTATTCTTGCTTTCTTATTAAAATCCTGTCTAATATAGCATTCAAATGCAGCAAAAGTTCCTATTAATGATGTTTGCATTGAAGCTATCATCATGTCAATATCATCGGATATAGGTTCGATTTCTGCAAGTGCGATATCCTTTATCTGAGCGATCAAATGGAAAGCAGATTCTGCGGAGATGAGATTCTTCTCGAACTTTGCAACTACTTTCAGACATGCAAGTATGATGTCATCTTCCATGTTGATGAAAACTGCACTGTCCTTATCCTGTGGTTCTTCAGATTCCTTGAACTCAAAGCCGCTTTCTTTAACCTGGGTTATCCAGTTGTTCCATCTTTCCATGGTATAAAAATCATGGGAAAGAATCTCTGTTTCCATATCAGACATCAAACACCTCTTTTAGGTTACGCTATGTTCTTAGCATTCTGCTAGTAGTATAAAAGACATTCGCATTAATCTCTGTTATAATTTTACAACTGTAATTCTACCTTCTTCATTGGAGAAGAGCACATGCCTTCCTCTTCAATATTCTCAAAGATAGTAGTTATAGTACATTTATCTCCGGTACGCAGTCCCTGCGGGTAGAATAGATCATACAAGTCATCGGGAATTTCCTTGCATTTTGGTGGCTCGTAGCTGATTTTGGCACCTTTTATAGCTTTTCTGGAATCCAGGATAGCTATTACAGGAGATTTCACTACTTCCACTGCTATTACTCCTCCGTCATGAAGGAAACATTCATGCACTGAAGGGGTTTTTATTTTTACTACCTTGTATCTGCGCCCTTTTTCGAGGTTTAAACATGTGTTTTTGAGTTTACATTTGTTGCACTCATTAGATTCCCCTTCAAAGATGAAGTCCATGCCTTCTTTGGCAAGCCTGGCTCCAATAAGGGTTATTGTAGTTTCGACCATATCATCACGCACCTGAATATAAATAATGTATCACTCTATTACTTTAGTAATCTTTGCCACTCTCTCGGCTGCTTCGGGGGTAAGGCCTGAACCGAGTATGGTGTATCTTTCCGGACGAATTGTATGTGCTAGAAGCAGAGCCTCCAATATATATTTATCTTCAATGCCAAGCTCTGCAGCAGTGGTAGGAGCATGCAATTTTTTCAGTCCGTTTCTTATGCGCTCCCAATCTCCTCCATGCAGGTACATCATCATGATAGTACCTACTCCGCACTGTTCTCCATGCAGTGCCGGCTTCGGAGCTACCATATCAAGTGCATGGCTGAACATATGTTCGGATCCTGACGCAGGTCTTGATGAGCCTGCAATGCTCATGGCAACACCACTTGATACCAATGCTTTGACCACTATTCTGACTGAACTTTCAAGATCAGGTTTTATGGAATCCACAGAATCAAGCACTATCTTCGCGGTCATCCGAGAAAGTGCGGCTGCATACTCACTGAATGGTTCGTTCCTGAGTCTGTATGCCAGTTCCCAGTCGCTGACCGCAGTGTAATTTGATATAATGTCTGCACAACCGGCTGCAAGCAGCCTGTATGGAGCATTTGCGATAATTTCTGTATCTGCAATGACTGCCATGGGAGCATTGGCTTCTACAGAAGTCACTGTTTTACCATCACGTATAGAAGCTCTTGAAGATACTATACCATCATGAGAAGCTGCAGTGGGGACACTTATAAACGGTATCTTCAATTCAGTAGCTGAGAGCTTTGCTACGTCTATGGACTTCCCACTGCCCACTCCCAACAGGTAGCTGGCATCATTTTCCATAGCATATTCCTTTACGTGTCTGACTTCTTCTGTTGTAGCTGATTCCACGGTTATTACGTATGGGTTGACTCCGGCATCTGCAAGAATATCATATACTATTTTTCCAGCTATATCTCGGGTATGTTTCCCTGTCACTATCAGAGGGTTATTTCCAAACTTCAGGTCATCACAGACACTTTTTACTTCTCTGATGACTCCATGCCCTATTACAATATCTCTGGGTAATTGCATCCATTTTGTGTTCTCTTCTCTGGGTGGGATCACTTGAATACCTGCAATAATTTTGTGATTTAAATTTTATGAACGTACTTGGAATGTTCCTGATGACAGAAGTTATTAAACATTAATTCTATTAGGATATTCCTATAGCATCGCATAAACATTTGAGGTTCAATGACTTCGTATATAGATAAGATTTCAGGATTTATAAACACATATTATATAGACCCGATCCTGCATGATGAGGGTTACAATATAATTAACACCCTTACATGGGCTATCATACTCGGTCTATGCATATTTGCTGTTGTCAGATTACTTAAAAAACTGAATGTAGAGGCAAACAACAGGCTGATTGCGGCAATAGTACCCTTTGTGCTTGCCGGATCTTCCATGAGGGTTTATGAAGATGCAGGAATTATACAATATCCTTTTAATCTGCTCCTGATAACTCCTATCATCTATTTTGTTGTTTTCTTTATTACACTGGGGTGTCTCATTGCAGCTAAAGTGATCAGCAAAAAGTGGTCTGGAAAAAGCATGGAAACTATTTTCGGATCCATGGGAGCTCTCTGGTTTATTTTTAATCTATCGCTACTTCTTAGCGTACAGAAGATAGCTCTTCCTATGGTACTGCTATATATTCTTGGCCTGGGGACATTGGTAACCCTTTCTGTTTACGTTGTAGCTAAAAAAGTGGGCTTTGAAGTACTTACGGACAAGTTGAACTTATCCATACTTTATGCTCATATGTTGGATGCTTCTTCCACTTTCATAGGAGTGGATACGCTAGGATACTATGAAAAGCATGTATTGCCGTCTTATCTTATTGATCTGACAGGAACGGCATTTGTAATGTATCCCTTGAAGCTAGCCATATTTATCCCTGTGCTATACATAATAGATACTAATTTCAATGAAGACGCTGAGTCGCGCAACCTTCGGACATTTGTAAAGCTAGTGATCCTTGTGCTTGGTCTCTCTCCTGCATGCAGGAATACTATACGCATGGTTTTCGGAGTATGATGAAGATGTATGATGTAGGTAATAAGGAACAAGCGCTTCAATATCTAAAGGATCTACGTAAAGAGATTGGAATTGTATCCTTATTATTCTTATTATCGGCCGCCATAGGGTATGTGGTTGCTATTATGCACCCTGAGATGGCTATGCAATCCTTGGAAGAACTGGAAGGTCTTGTGGATTTATTAAAAAACCTTTCCCCCATAGAGATAATGTTCTTGATATTCCTAAATAATTCCATTAAGAGTTTGTTCATATTGGTACTTGGTGTCTTTTTTGGCGTAGTGCCACTACTTTTCATTGCATATAATGGATATTTCCTAGGAATTTTCAGTTATAAGATACTGATGGAACAAAGTCTTCTTTATTTAGCGGGCGGTCTTCTTCCACATGGTATTATTGAGATACCTATGGTAGTGATCTCGGCTGCTGTAGGCATAAGATTGGGACTTAAAGTAATTGCCGCATTTAAAGGAGAATCAGTATCCTTAAAGGAAGAAATGCTCACAGGTATCAAATTCTTCTTTTATTGGGTCATGCCACTGCTTTTCATAGCTGCTGTCGTTGAAACATTTATTACTTCAGCTATTATAGGTGTGTTGAGTCAACTGTAAGAAAATTATTGTGTAGAAATAAACAAAGCCTATATATTTCATTGATATGTGTGAAGACAAGAGAGGGTATAAGATGATAGACAGAAAAGAAATCGTAGATATCGTTCAAGATTATGATCCTGACAAGATAAAGATAGGAGCAATTGCTTCTCATTCTGCATTAGACGTATTTGATGGTGCAGTAGAAGAGGATTTCCGCACTTTCGCTATATGTCAGCAGGGAAGAGAGAAAACGTATTCCCACTATTTTAAAGCACAAAGGGATGCGTATGGAAAGGTAAAGCGTGGCATTGTCGATGAATCTGTGATACTTAAGAAGTTCAATGAGGTATTGCTTCCTAAAAATCAGCAGATGCTGCGTGATAACAACATTCTTTTTATTCCAAACAGGTCATTTACTTCATACTGCGGAATAGATGAGGTAGAGAACGACTTTGCTGTACCCATAGTAGGTAGCAGGAATATGCTCAGAAGTGAGGAAAGAGGTATTGACCGTGATTATTACTGGCTTCTTGAGAAAGCAGGTCTCCCCTTCCCTGAAAGGATCAATGACCCTCAGGATATAGAAGAGCTTTCAATAGTGAAACTCCCTCACGCTGTTAAGAAACTGGAAAGGGGATTTTTCACTGCTGCAACTTATGCAGAGTATCTGAAGAAATCTGAAGCCCTGCTTAAACAAGGTGTGATTACCAGAGAAGCTTTGGACAATGCGAGGATCGAAAGATACATTATCGGGCCGGTGTTCAACTTCGATATGTTCTACTCTCCTATAGAGGAGGAAATGAGCAAGCTAGAGATCCTTGGAATAGACTGGCGCTTTGAGACCAGCCTCGATGGTCATGTCCGTCTGCCCGCACCTCAGCAGATCACTCTTGCAGAACACCAGCTGACCCCTGAATACACTGTATGCGGGCACAACTCCTCCACATTGCGTGAATCCCTGCTAGAAGATGTGTTCATGCTGGCTGAGAAGTATATTGATGCAGCCAGTAAGCACTATGATCCAGGAGTTATAGGACCTTTCTGTCTGCAAACCTGTATCGATAAGGATCTCAACTTCTACATATATGATGTTGCACCCAGAGTTGGCGGTGGCACTAATGTGCACATGTCAGTGGGTCACCCATACGGGAACACTATATGGAGGACGAACATGAGTACTGGAAGGCGTATAGCTTTTGAGATCAGAAGAGCTATTGAAATGGGAGAGTTGGGTCGCATTGTGACCTAACTTCCTTCATTAGATCTTGAGAAATTGCTTCAATACTTTGCTATATATTTCCATAATTTATTATGCATTTATTGTGAGTTTAGTTTGTATTATATGTAGATGCGTAGATTTAATAAGTAGATATTACTAAAACGTTGAAATCATTTAAATACCAGAAACCAAATGATAACAACGGTCTGGAGCAAAATATCACCCGGTCATTTGACCGATTGCACGTATTGCTACGCACTTTTATTATTATTTGCCCATTGGAGGGAAATCAGGAATTGAGTCAACCTTGTGTTAATATCGGCATGGTAGGTCATGTCGACCATGGAAAAACCACTTTAGTAAGCGCACTATCAGGCGTGTGGACTGATACTCATAGTGAAGAGATGAAGCGCGGAATATCTATTAGATTAGGGTATGCAGATACCACTATCCGAAAATGCCCTAACTGCCCCGAGCCACAATGCTATACTGTACAAGATACTTGTCCGGGATGTGGCGAGCCTTCAGAAGAAGTGCGTACTATTTCTTTTGTTGATGCTCCGGGTCACGAGACATTGATGGCAACAATGCTTTCCGGAGCAGCTATTATGGATGGTGCCATACTTGTGATAGCTGCAAATGAAGAATGTCCACAGCCGCAGACAAAGGAACATTTGATGGCTTTGAACATCATCGGTATAAATAATCTTCTTATTGTCCAGAATAAGATCGATCTTGTATCTAAGGAAGAGGTAATAGATCATTACAAGCAGATAAAGAGGTTTGTGAAAGGTACTGTAGCTGAAAACGCTCCTATCATCCCGGTATCTGCCCAGCAGAATATCAACATAGATGCTCTTCTTCAGGCTATGGAGGAATACATACCAACTCCGGAGCATAAGATGGACAAGCCTGCACAAATGCTCATCGCACGTTCATTTGATATAAACAAGCCAGGAACCCCTATAGATAAAATAAAGGGTGGTGTGATTGGTGGAACCCTCACAGAAGGTGTTCTGTCAACTGGCGATGAACTTGAGATAAGGCCTGGATACAAGCTGGAAAGTGAAGGAACTACTAGATGGGTTCCAATCCTCACCAAGACCTCTATGGTCTTCGCAGGTAAAGACTCTGTGGATAAAGCAACTCCCGGAGGACTGCTTGCTGTAGGTACTACATTGGACCCTGCTATTACTAAGAGTGATTCTCTTGTAGGTCAGGTAGCCGGAAAGCCTGGGACATTGCCCCCTACACGTGATGTATTTACTCTTGAGCTTAATCTGCTTGAAAGGGTAGTAGGTGTGATTGATGAAGCAGAAATAGGTTCTATCAGGACAAGTGAACCTCTGATGCTTAATGTAGGTACTGCCACTACTGTAGGTGTGGTCACCAGCGCAAGAAAGGATGTTGCTGAAGTTAAGCTCAAAAGACCGGTATGTGCAAGTGCAGGGTCAATGGTGGCTATCAGCAGAAGGATTGGTTCAAGATGGCGCCTGATAGGTGCAGGAGTCATAAAGTCTTGAAGGTGATAATAGACACAAACGCTCTGATGGTACCTGTACAATTCAATGTAGATATATTCGGTGAACTGCATAGGTTAGGTTTTGACCATTTCATAGTTCCTCAGGCTGTGCTGATAGAGCTTGATAGGCTCATTGTGTTAGCTCGGGGCCAGGACCGGATAGCTGCAAAAGTAGGAAAGTCTCTGGCACAGAGGTGTGAACTTATCTCTCTGGAAGGGCATGCTGATGATATCATCGTGTCCCTTGCACAGGATACAGGGGCTGCTGTTTTGACAAATGACATTGGATTAAAGAAACGGCTGTTTGAATTGGGCATCAGGGTAATATCCCTCAGGCAAAAGACTCGTCTGGAAATACTGTGATGAATTATAGTAAAAATTATAACATATTAATAAGTTTATAGCACAATAACTGGGCTTTTGGAGATAATCGCATGTACAAGAAAATGAAACTTTCTGATACCATCCGGGTAGCTCCTGATCTTTTGGGCGGGGATGTTCAGGTCAATGTAAAAAATGCACTGAGGGAAAAGCTTGAAGGCAGGCTTGATAAACAGCTTGGTGCGATAGTTGCTGTCACTGGAATTGAATCAGTAGGCGAGGGCCACATTCTGGTGGGCGATGGTGCAGTTTACTATGATGTTGATTTTTATGCTATAGTATTCTCACCCATGATACAGGAAGTAGTTGAAGGAGAGGTTGTTGAAACTGTTGATTTCGGGGCTTTTGTGAGTATAGGTGCCATGGATGGTCTCTTACATGTCAGCCAGATCACAGATGATTTCATGTCATATGATGGGAAAAATGGCAGGCTCATGAGCAAAACCGGTCCACGTTCCCTTGGAGAAGGTGACAAGGTAAGGGCCAGGATAGTTGCGCTCAGTATTAATGAAAGAGAACCCAGAGAGAGTAAGATCGGTCTTACTATGAGGCAGAGTGCCTTGGGCAAACTGGAGTGGCTTGAAGAAGAGAGAATGAAATCCAACGTGCAGGAAGAGGGTTGAACATGGCAGATCAGGTTTGTAGGGAATGCCACAGGATAGTTACAGGTCAGACATGCCTAATATGCAGTTCCAGCAACCTTAGCAGCGATTGGAGCGGCATGGTCATTATTGTAGATCCTGAAAATTCCGAAATAGCCCAGAAAATGGAGATTAAAGTAGCCGATAGATATGCACTGAAGGTGCGTTAATTGGTAAAAACAATTCACCTCCCGGAAGAACTGCGTCCTTTGTTAAGGAAAACCTTTGGTGTTCTTTACACAGGTGTAGGGGATGACACCATTCAGAAGCTTTCCAAAGACTTGGGGAGCCCCACAAAACTTATATCGGTGGGTGATGTTACTACATTCCACTTGCTCAATTCAAATATTATTCCGGACATCCTTATCGTTGATGACCGGACAAAACGCGGGCCTGCGTCAGCCAGCGTAGTAGTAGGCACAAAACATACAGGGTTCTGTGAAATATTCGTGGATAATCCTCCCGGGGTCATAACCGAGGATTTGATCGATGTGGTCCATGACGCAATAAAATCAGAGGACCATGTGCGAATATTCGTGCGCGGCGAAGAGGACCTTGCGGCATTGCCTGCAATTCTACTGGCACCCGAAGGTTCGGTTGTACTATATGGGCAACCGGATGAAGGTGTTGTGTTTGTCAGTATCACAAAATCCAAAAAGGAAGAGATCCTTGACCTGCTTGATAAAATAATTAGCGGGCAGGAAGACAGGAGCAATTTAATAGATATTCGGAGGAAATTCAATGGATGTTAAGATCATTGAGGATAAGACTAATGCACTTCTTAAAAGGCGTGAGCTTAAGTTCGAGGTAACCTTTGAAGGGCCCACCCCCACAAGAATGGATGTAAAGAATAAGATGGCTGCATTGCTGAACGTACCACTGGAACTTGTGGTCGTCCAGAGAATGAAGAATGATTTCGGAAGACAGCTGGTCAATGGATACGCAAAGATCTATGAGGATGCTGCCCGCATGAAGCAGGTAGAAGAAGATCACATCCTCGAGAGGAACAAACTGCCAGAGGCACCAGCAGAAGAACAGGCAGAAGCAGCAGAAGAATAAGTAGGTGTAATAATGGCAGTAAAAGATTACTATAAAGTCAGCGGCGACAAACTCGAAAGGACACACCAGGCCTGCCCCAGATGCGGAGAAGGTGTATTCCTTGCTGAACACAAGGACAGGCGTACCTGCGGTAAATGCAGTTACACCGAGTTCAAGAAATAAATTTTAATTTTATTTCTTCTTTTTCTTTCTTTTTTTATTTTTGTTCTCTCTCATATGAGCTTCAGCTGTATCTATTTTTCACACAGAATAATTACGAAATGTTTATATTAGATTACTGTATCACTTTCAAATAGTAGGGATAATACTAACAATCAATAGTAGCAATTATATTTATATTCCTTATTTGCTAATATTATTGATTTAATTCCTATATGCTTTAAGGTGGTACAATGATAAATGCAAGCAAAAATGTGACAAAACCTCCAACCTATCCAAACTAACTACGTTTTTCTATTTGTCAGAATATGCTTAGCTTTTTCAAGTACCTCTTATTGCTAATCGAGAGATAAACGAAAAAAGATGTGTAGGCACTCCTGCCCGCCGCCAAGCAAGAACAGGAGTGCTTTGCATATTATCGGGGAGATAACATGCAACGAAAATATGTATTTACCTTTATATTAAGCGTTTTGTTGCTAGCATTGCTGACAACTGTTGTATCGGCAGATGAACAACAAATAAACACAACTACAATTACCAATGATAGTTCAAACTTTACAGTTACATCGGCTTTAGGTAATGAAAACTCATCTATCAATGCATCGCTCATTTCTGAGACCGGGAATACTATACCAAAAATAGCTTATGTGGTATCAAGGCCTTACGAAGTAACTTATCTGGAAAAAGTAGCATCTTATCCGGAAATAAGTTCACAGATGAATATTAGTGTATATCTTGGTGTCTCTTATTCAGATTTAAGTTTTGATCTTAGTGGCAATGACATGATTGTTATGTCAAATCTTGATTCCTATGTAGTCGATAAGATCACTTCAACAGTGAACGATGCCAAAACAGATGGTTCGTATATCATCTCAGTTGGAGATACCTTAAAAGGCTATGGTCTGCATAACGTAAATACGTCTGCTCCAGAGTATTCGGATATTGAGCTATACATTAAATATCCATCAGAAACAAATTTCTATAATTTAGATACTTTTCTTGGAGCAACATTCTTCGGTCTGAATTATTCAATAGAGGCTCCTCTGGAAAGACCAATCTATGGTATTTATCACCCTGCTGCACCTCAGATCTATGAAAATCTGACAGACTATCTTTCCTGGTATGATACAAATGGTGTTTACAATTCCGAAAATTCTACCCTCGCTATAATCTTTGATAGTTACAGCTATGTGGAAAGGGATATGCCACTGCTTGATTCACTTGTCGGGGAAATCGAAAGTAACGGGTGCAATGTGGTCGTAACAACATACTCTTACAAAGATAATAATTCAATGAGTTACCTGATGATGGACAACAAGTCCATAGCCGACGTAGCCATTGTAGTTTCCCGCGGATCACGTCTGCATTATGCTGAGAATGAGCAGGGGATTGCTGATCTTGAGACTTTGAACATCACTGTTATGAACGGTATCCGTTTGTTCTCCGGTGTCAGCGTGGAGGAATGGGAAAACAGCATTCACGGAGTACCTCCCGACCAGCAGTATCAGGTGGCATATGCAGAACTTGATGGACTAATCGAACCCATCGTCATTAGCGGCAAAGCTACTGATGAAGCAACTGGTATTGAATATAACCAACCAATAGATTATCAGGTTGACTGGCTGGTCAAAAGGGCAATATCCTGGGCGGAACTGCACGAAAAAGGTAATTCCCAGAAAAAAATAGTAATTCCTTACTATAATCCGGAAGGTGGTAAAGCCGATGTGGGAGCAGATATTGATTACTATCTCGATGCACAATCAAGCCTTGCCAACCTTCTGCAAGCCATGAAGGATAGAGGTTATAACACCGGCGAGGCACAACTACCCAATTCCACAGAACTTGCCACCATGATGGTCGAAAAAGGTCATAATGTAGGTAACTGGGCTCCCGGAGAACTTAAAAAATGTGTTGAGAATGGCAGTGCTATACTCATACCCGAATCTCAGTATATGGGCTGGTTCGAAGAACTTTCGCAAGAGAAACAGGATGAAATGGTTTCAATGTGGGGAAAGGCACCCGGAAACCTCATGGTCTATGAGAACTCTTCAGGCAAGTATCTGGTCATACCGGTACTTCAATTTGGTAATATACTTCTTGCCCCTGATCCGCAAAATGGCTGGTCTTCAAGTGAAGAAGCAATGTACAATGATGGCTCATACCCTCCAACTCACCAGTGTTTTGCCTTCTATCAGTACATGTCCAGGGAATACAAAGCAGATGCAATGTTTACAATATTCTCAAGTATTGAACTGATGCCTGGAAAAGAATGTGGACTGTCTGCCAAGGACTGGGGAGCACTTTTGATGGAAGATATGCCACAGGTACATGTTCTTCCAATGGATGCAGAAGGTGTATTTGATAAAAGAAGAGCCAATATGCTCATCGTTGACTTTATGACTCCAACATTGGTTCCTGCAGGTCTTTATGAAGAATTTGCGAACCTGCAACAGGATATCACTTTGTTCAACCAGGCCTCTGATACTGCAGTAAAAGAAACCTATAGGCAGAACATCCTTAACCAGACAGCAGAGCTGAACCTTGATAATGATCTGGGTGTTGATCTTGAAGAAATATCCGGCAATACAACTCTTACGGATTCATTCATAGTTGACCTTTCAGATTACTTGCAGGAGTTAAAAACAGCGTATATGCCATATGGCTCCCATGTGCTGGGGGAGGTTCCTGAAGGTGAAAGCCTTGTGATGCTCATAAACAGCATGTTAGGAGACGAGTTTATAGCACATGTGAACGCTTCCGGTGGAAGTGAAGATCTTGCGGTAGCACTTTTAAATGAAACTATATTGAATTCCACATCTCCTTACGATGCACAAATGATGGTGTTAGGTACAAATTCCTCCGATGTTGGGAATGACCTCAACTTGTCATTGGAGTATCTTGAAAGGATAAAAGACTGTGATTGTGAGATTACAAAGATACTTGATGCGCTTGATGGTACTTATATCACTCCGGGACCTTCGGGTGATCATATAAGGAATCCAGATGCGCTACCAACTGGAAGGGATCTGTATACTTTCGATGACAGGCTTATTCCAACAAGTGCAGCGTGGACAGTTGGTTCGCAGCTTGCAGAAGAACTGCTCGCAACCAAACTTGAGGAAGACGGAGAATATCCGGAGAAGATAGCCTTCCTTTTGTGGTCTGTGGAAACCACGCGTAATCAGGGCGTTATGGAATCAGAGATCTTCAAGCTTCTTGGAGTGGAACCCCAATATGACAGCAAGAACAGAGTATCAGGTCTTAGACTCATGAATTCCAGTGAACTTGGCAGGTCAAGGATAGATGTGATGGTAGTTACATCCGGCTTATATCGTGATGTCTATCCAAACCAGATACAGCTCCTCGATGAAGCAATAAGGCTGGCTGCATCTGCAGAGAATGATACCTATCCGAACTATGTAAGAGAACATTCTGCTGCAACCTATGAGAGCCTTATAGACGACGGATACAATGAAACACTGGCATACAATCTCTCAGTTTCAAGGGTTTTCAGTCCATCTTCCGGAGCATATACACCCGGCATACAGGAAGCAATAATGAGCGATACATGGGTTAATGCAGATGATATCGCTGATCTCTATATAGACAGAATGGGTTACGTCTATGGTCAGGATATATGGGGAGAACAATATTCTGATGTTTTCGAAATGAACCTTGCAGATGTGGAAACTGCTGTGTTCAGCCGCACATCGAATGTTTATGGTGTACTTGACCATACAATGGTAGCAGCCTATTTCGGCGGTTTGAGTCTGGCAGTTGAAGAAGCAGGTGGCATTGCACCGGATATGTATATCAATGATCTTAGCAGCTCTGCAGAGATAGAAACTTTGAGTGAGTTCTTAAGCAAGGATTTGCGTTCACGTTACCTGAATCCAAGCTGGATAGAGGGTATGATGGGCAATGGGTTTGATGGTACAAGATACATGGATTCTGTCTTTGAGGTCATGCGTGTATGGGATGTAGCAACTCCTGAACTGGTCACAGATGATATGTGGAATGAGCTATATGGTACATATTTCGAGGACCAGTATGAAACGGGAGTTACTGAGTATCTAAAATCCACAAATCCTTACGCATATGAATCAATGGCTGCAACTGCGTTGGAGTCTGCTAGAACAGGCTATTGGGATGCATCAGATGAGATAATTCAGGATCTTGTGAAAGAATATGTGGAGACAGTTGTTGAAAATGGAGTAACATGCTGTCATCATACCTGTGGTAACCCGTCATTGGATGAATTCGTGCAGGGTGTGATGTCAGTTCCAGGTGTTGTGGATGAGCAAACCGCTGCTGCCTACAAAAATATCATGGTGGAAACAACTGGCAGGGAATCTGTAGAAGGAAGCAGTTCCAGCCACAGTAGCAGCAGTAGTTCCAGTAGTCAGAAACTGCAAATTACCAGCCAGGCTAGAACTTCCGGATCTAACCAGACTACTGAATCAAAGGTAGGAGCAGGTACAGACCTTAGCCAGCCACAACCTGAAGCCCAAAAGTCAACTCCTGAGGACTATGTGGAAGGATATGAAATGACAACTGAATCACCTTCCCAGCCGGAAAGCAGTAGCAGCACATTCTCAAGTTCTGATCTAGTTGCTTTTGTATTAGTTGCAGGAGCAGCAGGAGCGGTATTCCTTGGATTCATGAGAAAGAAGAAAATGTAAGAAGACTACAGGCTTTCTTGGATGATCCGTGCTCCGTTCCAGGACATGGATTGTCCAACATGTTTTTTATTTACATTTTCTTCGTGGAATTTCTGAATCTTTTCTATCTTTTGTATGCAACTTTCCGATATTCGCCATCTTGTTACAAATATATTTATTCTATATCCCAGCATGCCGAAAAATATAAGAAGACTTAAGTAGTGCGACTTATTATCTAAACAGAAAACGTATGTTGCATAAAAATGTGCATATGAAATTTGATATCACACAAACATGTTTACTCATATTTCATATGTCTGGGTATTAAGCACTGTAAGTTGCTTTAATCTAAACATTGGTAATTAAAGCACACAAAGTATATTGCAAAAAAATAAAGGGATAGGAGAGAAATGAATTCAGTTTATGCGATAGTTGTTGGTATCCTGTTGGGGATAATGATATTTGCCCTGAAAACAGGTGTTGGATGTGGTTTTTCCAATATCCGCAGAAGAGATATCTTGATCATTGCTTCTAGTTACTTTGTCATTTCCATAATACTTGGCAGCCTGATAGGATTGGTAGACCAATCCAATCTAGATAAGATAACCAGTATGGGCATAACCTTGCATGTGATTGTGGCACTACTCCTTATAGGTGCAGGGATTTACACCCAGAAAAAATGGACATGTGGGCATGACGTGTCAAAGCACACTTTCCTTTTCATTTCAGTACCATGTCCTGTCTGCCTTACAGCTCTTTTTCTATCCTGCATGATACTTGCTTCCACGCTCGGCTGGAGTGGGTTCAGGATCGGAGCTTTGGTCGGATTTGTCTTTTTCATCACAGTTGTAACTTCAAGCTGGTTATTCAGGAAAATGCATCGCACACCCGAAGACCTTGGGTCTGTGATGATGTTCCTTGGCATATTCTACCTGCTTGGTTCCATGCTAGTGCCAGCTTACATAAAATCCAAGCAAGTGGCTGCATCTAACATAGGAGGAGAAATTGACATAATTCCTCTGTTATTGATGGGGATTGTTGTCGGCTGTGGATATGTGATTCATACTTTGAAGGTGAGAAAAAATGAGTTTCTTTGATGTAATAAATAATATAATGAATACAATTTCAAATTCATTATTATTTCCAGTAGTTTTCTTATTGGTCGCATTATCTTTTATAGCATTGATTCTAATAGGTGAGTTTCTTTCTGAATATGCAAAAAGAAACAGGAATGTTAAAAATCTTGAAAGTACATGTTCTGAAGTGCAGACCAATGTACAACAAGCCAATTATAAAGCAGCAGCAGATGCCCTTAGAAAGATTAAGCAAAACTTTATTGTAACAAACTTTGCGCATGCTGCGGCTGGACACATGGAAAAGAACAGAACCGCTGCCATAGAATGGCTTTCACAGGAATATGAGATCAAGATGGCAAAGAAACTTGAGTTCACTCGTATCATTTCCACCATTGGCCCAATGTTAGGACTGATGGGCACTCTTATTCCTATGGGACCTGCACTTGTAGCTCTTGCGGGAGGGGATCTCTTGACCTTAGCTCATAATCTGATGATAGCATTCGCTACAACAGTTGTCGGTATTTTTGTCAGTGGTATTGCTTATATCCTGACTCAGATCCGAAAAAGGTGGTATTGGCAGGATATGGCGGATATTGATTATATCCTTGATACCATTGAGGTAAAAGCATGAGGCAAAGGCGCTATAGAAGAACAGGTTTGTTGAGAGATGAAGAGGAACGCAACCCCTTGGAAGGGGTTGCAAACCTTTTTGATACTGCAATGGTGTTTGCAGTAGCCCTTATGCTAGCACTCTTGATGTCATACAATTTGACTGACTTACTTAATCCTACGGAAAGTACAACTATTGTTAAAAATCCCGGGCAGAAAGATATGCAGATCATCGTAAAAGAGGAAGGTCAGCCCATTGAAGTAATGAATCTTACTGACCAGATCGGAGGAGGATCCGGTGACGTTCTTGGAACTGCATACAAACTAGCTGATGGAAGAGTGGTGTATGTGCCGGAGGATGGGAATAAGACAACTACTACTGCTACTACTTAATTTGCTAATTATAATGTAATAAAATTCGTGAAGGAAAAAACAGGGACGTAAATTGCAGTGGGCACTTCGGTACCGCCGCCAAGCAATGTATCCGAAGTGCTCAGCACACGTTATCGGAGGATAACATGCAACGAAACTATGGATTTACATTAGTATTAAGTGTATTGTTGTTAGCATCGCTTACAACAGTGGTATCGGCAGCCGGAGATAAAGTAAATATCACTTATATCGGATACAACCCAAGTGATGCATTGCAATCTGCAAGCCAGACAAATGTGTATAGCCAATATATAGACTACACATATATTCCGGCATACAATGCTTCATATTATGCAAGCGATGAATTACTTTCTGCTGTAGCAAGCGGATTTTTGGAAAAACAGGATGTCATATTTTGCGATATGGTTGGTAGCAAGGTCTACGGTTCCAATAATGGGGCAGTAAATGCTAGTTTGCAGGCAGCACATGGCAGCGGAACCTCATTATTAAGCATACGTACAAGCAGTGCACCATCGTATTTTGATTATTCTTCAGATGGCAAGGGCAACGATACTATCTGCACTTACTACAACAGCATGGGAACCATCGGTGACGGACTCACAAATGCAGAGAACTTGCTAATATATCTCGCAACAGAATACGGCAGCCTTTCTGAGGTTATGGATTCCACAGGTAACTCCACGGACAGCGGTTCAGCAGATAATAGTACTACCGGAGGAAGTTCTACAGGTACAGGAGATCTGAAGTTCCTGTTCATCCTGGGCACGGATTTCAATACTGCTGCCCTTAACAGTGCAGCAGCTGTATCGGATATATCTTCTGAATTAAGCACAACAGTTATTTCTAAGAGTGAAACAGTACCAGCGGATTTTGACTTTTCAGAATACTCAATGATATTCATTGAATCACAGCCTGAATCCTCTTTTGGAAATTGGAATACCAGCATAAATGCTGCTAAAGCCAATGGTGCTATGGTCATAGGTTACAACCTTTCTGATAATATTACTTTGCCAAATGTAGACCTCTATTCTGTCAATAACACTGATATCGAAAGATATTGGGTACAGGGCGGAGAGGCAAACATGGTTAACATGCTCAGGTTTATGGGCCAGAAATTCTCAGGTGCCTTTGCAGGACAAACTATTGCCGAACCAGAGATCTTGCAAGAAAAATTGAATGTTACTTACATCATCAATTCAGATACTAGTGTATATTATATGGACCAGGTGCTTGCTGAAAGAGCAGTTATCACAGACAGGTTCAATGTCAATGTGATGACAGCCTCAGAAGCCATAAACAGTTCCAGAGATCTCACCAATGAAGATGTTATCATGTTATACATGGTAGGAGCTAATGAGCTCCCTCAGATAAAGGACAGGCTTCTTGCTGCAAAGAATAACGGTGCACAGATCGGAATGTTCGGTATGCTGTCAGACGTTTATGGCATAGCAACGCTTGATATGTCTGTTTTTCCATACGTTGAAATGACCGATTATCTATTCAATGACGGCTACGACAATATGGAGAACTGGATCCGTTGTGTCGGAGCTACTCTTGAGAACGTTTATATTGAATACTCTTCTGCAGCTGATCCAGCTATTCCCGAAGATGGTATCTATCATCCGGATGCATTCCCAAGAATCTTCGCAAACAGCACCGAATATCTGGAATGGTATGCAGACCACGGTTACAATGCATCAGCTCCTACAATTGGAGTAATCGGTAACAAACTTGGTACCGCATCTCTTGAATATACTACTCAGGATGCCATTATCAGGGAACTTGAGTCAAGAGGATGCAATGTAATCTACACTACTTACGCTGTATGTACAGATGATGTGGATTATTTCACTAAGGATGGTGAAGTGATTGTTGACTCCATTATTTCACTGAAAGGTTTCTATCTCAACTATGATGACCATGAAAAGGGAATAGAATATCTCCAAAAGTACAATGTGCCTGTGCTTAAAGGAATAGAGGATTATTACCAGACACCAGATGAATATAATGAAAGTGTATTGGGATTGAGCACTGCTTCTATTCCATATCAGGTTACACAGCCTGAAATAGATGGTCTTACCGATTATATTTGGTTGGCTGGAAGGGTACAGGATGAGGCAACAGAGCAGTATTATTATCAACCAATTGCATCCCAGGTTGAATGGATATGTAACAGGGCTATAGCCTGGGCAGAACTTAGCAAAGAGGAAAATGCTGATAAGAAAATCACTATCCTCTACTATAACCATGAGGGCGGCAAGAACAATATAGGTGCCAGTTACCTCGACATTGGTTCAAGTTTCACTTTGCTTTTGGAAGATATGCAGGCAGCAGGCTATAACATCGGCAATGGAAGTGTTCCAAATGGAAGCGAGTTTATTGACCTGTTCATTGAAAGCAGGAACGTTGGTACATGGGCACCCGGAGAACTTGAAAAAGTCGTGCAGTCAGGATATGTAACCCTTCTTCCAGCGGATGAATATCTTGAATGGTATAACACATTGCCAAAGAGCGTGCGTACTGAAGTAGAGAACACTTGGGGAAGAGCTCCCGGAGATGTCATGACTTATGAGAATTCAAGTGGAAAATACTTTGTAATACCGACCATCCAGCTTGGAAATGTCAATTTTGTGCCTCAACCAATGAGATCAATACTTTCTGATGAATCACTTATCTACCATAATTCCTCTATACCTCCCACACATCAGTACCTTGCGACATATTTCTGGATCAATAACGTTTATGATGCAGATGCAATGATCCACTTTGGTACACACGGTACACAGGAATGGCTCCCGGGCAACGAGGTTGGATTGTGGAGATACGACTATCCGTCTATCATGGTGGCCGAGACTCCTGTGATATACCCATATATTATGGATAACGTGGGTGAAGGCACACAGGCTAAGCGCCGTGGTGATGCAGTCATAATAGATCACCTTACACCACCTATAATCGAAGCAGGACTTTATGGTGATCTTGCTACGATGAGCGAGAAGATCCAGAATTATCAGGATTCAAAGGGTGATAATGAAACCTCAATGACGGCTCTCTATCGTAACAGCACGATACAACTTTATGGTAATCTCAGTCTATCGGAAGACCTGGGAATCTCAACTAGTGAATTATATAATATGACAGATGATGACTTTGAGAACTTCCTGGATAGCGTGTTAGAGGATTATCTTGAAGATATGAAGTCGGAACTCATACCTTATGGTCTTCACGTATTTGGTGTGGCACCGGAAGGAGAAAAGCTAGTCTGCATGGTAAAATCCATGTTAGGCGATGACTTCACAGATCACATCTACAATGTGCTGGATAAAGACAACGGAACTGAGAATGACTGGCAAGCAGAGGCAGATTCAAATGCTGTGTTGCTTCTGAATGCAACGATTTTAAATGAAACAAATATTTCAACAGCTCAGGTAGACATTCTTGGTCTTACGGATGCCAATGTTACATCTGATCTGGAACTTGCAGCAAAATATGCCTATAATCTGTCTTTGACAACACGTGAGATAGACCAGACACTCAGGGCACTTAATGCAGAGTATATAGAGCCAGGTACAGGAAATGATCCCGTACTCAATCCAGATGCATTGCCCACAGGCAAGAACTTCTACAGCTTTGACCAGAGGACTATTCCCGATGCAGAGACCGAAGCAATGGGATCTGCCATTATAGATGATTGGCTTGAAACTTATTATGCAGCTAATGGCACATATCCTAACAAGGTAGCTTTTGTGATGTGGTCTGTCGAGACAATGCGCCATGAAGGTCTAATGGAAGCAGAGATTTATGCTCTTCTGGGAGTTAAATTGGAAAGGACCAGTGGAAGAATTACTGGATTTACGGTAATTCCTCAGGAGGAGATGACACATCCGAGAATAGATGTGCTGATGACAACTTCGGGACTTTATCGTGACACATTCCCATACCAGATAGAACTGATGGATAAAGCAGTACGTATGGTTGCGCAGCTCAATGAAACAAATGAGACGAACTACGTAAGGTGGAATTCGCTGGCAATAAAAGATGCAATGCTGGCAAGTGGCTATAATGAAAGCGTTGCGCACAATATCTCTATGTCAAGAGTATTCAGTGAGGCCACTGGCACATACGGTACAGGTGTTACAGAAGCTGTAGAAGCCAGTGATACTTGGGAGAATTCATCCGAAGTTGCTGACCTGTACATATCCAGGATGTCAAATGTTTATGGAGAAGATGTATGGGGAGTTAATTATGAGGATGTATTCGAACTGAACCTTGGAAATGTGGATTCAGCCATACACAGTGATACTTCGAACCTTTATGGTCTCATAGACAATGACGACTATTACTCCTACTTCGGAGCACTAGGACTTGCTGTAAAATCGATTTCAGGTGAATCTCCTTCAATGTACATAGCGGATCTTACGAGTGTTGACAATCCGGAGATCATCACACTTGGTGAAGCTTTCAGTGCTGAGCTGACTGCAAGGTACCTTAATCCTAACTGGATAACCGGTATGATGGAGTATGATTATGCAGGTGCCAGGGAGATAATGAAGACCGTAGAATATATGTGGGGATGGGAAGCTACCACTCCTGATCTGGTAACTGATTCGGACTGGAATAAGATATATGAAACGTATGTGTTGGATTCACAAAACCTTGGACTTGATGAGTTCCTAAAAGAAAATGCATACCAGTATCAATCCATAACAGCAAGAATGCTTGAAACAATAAGGAAGGATTCATGGGATGCATCTGATGAGGTAGTCCAGAATCTGGTGAAAGAATATGTTGAGTCTGTGGTGGAAGATGGGGTTACCTGCTGCCATCATACCTGCGGCAATCCTTCACTTGATGAATACATACAGGGTGTCATGTCCGTTCCGGGTGTGGTGGACGAAGAAACTGCGGCAGAGTACAAGAAACTCATGGAGGAAGCAACTACCGCGACTGAGACTGAAAGCAGTTCAAGCCACAGTAGCAGCAGTAGTTCCAGCGATAAGAAATTGGAGGTTACCAACCAGGCTACAACTTCCGGATCAAACCAGACTACTAATACCCAGGTCGGTGCAGGTGCGGACCTTAGCAAGCAGGCGCCTGAAACTCCCAAGTCTACTCCGGATAATTATGTAGAAGGCTATGAAATGACAAAGGAAACTGTTTCTCAACCTGAGAATAGCAACACTCCTACATTCTCAGGTTCGGATCTGGTAGCCTTTGTATTGGTAGTAGTTGCAGCAGGTGCAGTGTTCCTTGGATTTATGAGGAAGAAGAAAATGTAAATTTTTATGGCACTTTTCTAAATGTGCCGATACCCCATTTAGGCCGATGGCCTGGTAATTGGTTTGGCTATTTCCCTGCCTTTATCCAAAAGGTAGGTATATCCATACCTATTTTTGTGGGGAATATTTTTGAAATTTTAAGATGCAGCTTTTTGTTTATTGGTGTTGCTTGTAATATTGGGTAATATATTTTCAAAAGTGGAGCTAATGGTTGGCGTTATAGGATAAATAGCGAAGCTGATTCCATTTTTGAAAGGGATGGTACTATGAAATGGAGAGAATTACTATTGATGATCTGTATACTGGCTATGCTGTTCAGTATACAGATAGCAGCGGCAGATGAAAACAAGGTAAATGTTATGTATATTTCCTGGACACCGAATGCTGCTCTTGAAGCAGCAAGCCAGTCCATGGCATATAGTTCGGATGTAGTGTTCACTTATGTTCCTTCATTCAACACAACCACATGGTCTGGTCCAAGTGATGAACTGCTTGCAGCAGCAAATTCAGGGCTATTGATAGAACAGGATGTTATTTTCACTGATATGTTATCAAGTGCAGTTTTTGACCCTATGAATTCATCCTTTAAGACTGCAAAGGACAACGGTACTTCTTTTGTGGATATAAGGTCTCTGGGAACACCTGGTTACTTTGATTATGTATCTGACGGATCTTCAACAGAGCCAATTGATACCTATTATGCTAACATGGGCACAGGAACTGAAACCGAGGTGCAGAATGCAGAAGATCTTTTGACGTATCTGTGCAAGAACTATGGTAATAAACCTCAGATCACTGATCCCTGGGGAAGCAAAATACGCATTGTGTATATTGGTTGGCAGCCAAGCGCTGCTTTGGCAACCGCTGCAAATACTACCAGTTTCAATGATAGTATAGAATTTACATACATTCCTTCCTTCAATACTACCACATGGGCAGGTCCAAGTGACGAATTATTGCAAGCAGCTTCAAGTGGTTTGCTGCTACAACAGGATGTAATATTCACTGATATGCTTTCATCTGCTGTATTTGAACCTCTCAGTGAAACATTCCAAGCTGCTGATGCTGCAAATATATCTCTTGTGGACATCAGGTCTATGGGTACCCCTGAATATTTTGACTACATCTCCGATGGATCTACAACTCAGCTCATAGATACGTATTATAACAATATGGGCACTGCCACTGAGGATGAACTGCTTAATGCAGAGAATCTTTTACGTTATCTTGCGAAGGAATATGGAAATCATCCAGAAATCACTAGCCAATGGGATAGCATAAAAATTATGTATCTTTCTTTTGCAGCAAGTCCGGCTTTGGAAAATGCCAGTATGACCAATCCTTACAGCCAGAACATCGAATTTACTTATGTTCCATCCTTTAATGTCACTACCTGGGATGGTCCCAGCGATGAGTTACTTCAGGCGGCTTCAAGCGGTTTACTTCAGGAGCAGGATGTGATATTCTGTGATATGCTTTCCAGCAGCATCTACACTCCTCTTAACCAGAGCTTCTGGCAGGCACATGAATCAGGCACTGTGTTTGTAGATGTGCATTCCATTGATACACCGGGGTACTTTGATCATGTGTACACCGGTGATGAGAATGTCACATTGCTTAACTATTACAATAACATGGGTACAGAGACCGATGCTCAGTTAACAAATGCTGAGAATTTCCTTGTATACCTTGCCAAGGAATATGGTGGTAATTCCGAGCTTACTGCGGCTTGGGAAATAGGTGGCTCTAATTCTTCTGCTGTTCCACAGGTGGGACTTTATCACAAAGATTATTCAGGAAAATACTTTGAGACCACCCAGGAATATCTGGAATGGTATTCCGTAAATGACGGTACACATCATGTGTACGATCCCACAAAACCCACAATAGGTATGTGGTTCCATCGCGATGATATAACCAATGGGCAATTAGGAGTTGTAAACGCACTAATCTCTGACCTTGAAGGCAAGGATTGTAATGTCATTGTAGGATTCGATACATTTGATGACATAGTGAAATACTATTGTGATGAGAACAACCAGTCGCTGGTTCAGTGTGTCATATCCTTGAAAAGTTTCAGACTAAACTACTACGACAATGAGAAAGGAGAACGTGAATTAAGACAACTCAATGTACCTGTTCTCAGGGGTATTGTTGTAGATGAACCTGAGACAGTCGATCCTGCAGATGCTAACAGGGGCATACCTAATTCACAGGTAGTGAGGATGACCCTAGGTCCTGATCTTGATGGTATCTTTGAGTATATTGTCATAGGTAAGAACGTCTATGATTCTACAAACGGTACAAGTGAAGCTATTCCTATAGGCAGTCAGGTGGACTGGATAGGTAACAGGTCCATAAATTGGGCAAACCTCAAATCCATGGATAATTCGCAGAAGAAGGTTGCAGTAATCTATTACAACTATCCTTCAGGCAAGGACAATATCGGAGCCAGTTATCTTGATACTATTTCCAGCATGAGGCTCATGCTTCAGGAAATGCAGGATGATGGGTTCGATGTTACTTCAGTACCAGCAAACAATACAGAGTTGCTTGATATGATCCAGGCCCAGGGCATAAATGCAGGTTGCTGGGCACCCGGTGTACTCAATGAAATGGTTGAGAACAAAACATCATGGGGATTGCAGCTAATACCCATGGAAACATATCGCGAATGGTTTGAATCAGAGATCCCGCAAGATCTACGGGACGAGGTCATCGAGGAATGGGGAGCACCCTGGCAGGAAGACCTACCAGAAGACAAGAACCTGATGATATGGGAGAACGAGTCCGGTAAATATCTGGTGATACCTACTGTTCAGTTCGGAAATGTATGGCTTATGCCTCAGCCTGCTCGTGGTTTCATGCAGAGTGATGATACTTTGTATCACAGTAATCTAGTTCCACCGCCACATCAGTACATAGCCTTCTATCTGTGGCTTAACAAGCAGTGGAATGCAGATGCTATCATTCATCTGGGAACACATGGTACACATGAATGGCTTCCAGGACAAGCTTATGGTATGAACAGAACAGCCGAATGGTCTCCATTACTATTGCAAGACCTGCCAAATATCTATCCGTACATTGTTGCCAATGTGGGAGAGGGCCTTACAGCCGAATACAGAGGTAACGCTCTTATTATTGATCACATGACACCAACTCTGGAACGTTCGGGCATGTATGGGGAACTATCCAATCTGTCACGTTATATTCAGCAATACTATGGACAGGAGATGTCTACCCAGACGAAGAAAGGGTACCAGATGATCATTGTCGATGAAATGGTAAAAGCAAATCTCACTGTAGACCTGGAGCTGAATGTTTCGGAACTCTATGGATATAATGAAACGCTTTTTGATGTTTTTGTAAAGAACGTGCTACATGAATATCTGGAAGATATCGCAAGTGAGAACATACCTTATGGTATGCATGTCCTTGGAGAAGTACCAGCTTCGAATTCTACATCTCCTGATGGGGATGAACTTTCATGTATGGTACGTTCCATGATGAAAAGCTATTTAGAGGACAATGTCACAGCTGCTTATTATCCGACAGGTGATTATCCACTGGGCATACCGTACAATGATACGAAAGTAGATTCACTAGTATGGGAAGTTGTGACCAATGGCACTTCCGTTTCTGATGCAGAGAATCTGGTTTATGGTTACACCAATGAATCCGTTGCCAAAGATCTGGAACTTGGATTAGAATACAAACAGCGTTTGATTAATTCTTCTGTTGAGATGGACAGAGTAATCGATGCTTTAAGTGCCGGTTTCATACCTGCGGGTCCAGGTACTGATCCAGTAATGAATCCGAATGCTGTGCCAACAGGCAGGAACTTCTACGGAGTAAACCCTGAACTTTATCCGTCGGAAGCTACATGGAAACTAGGAGTAATGCTTGCGCAGGAAATGCTGGTGGATTACTACGAGGAACATGGGGAATATCCTACAAAGGTATCTTTCTCCAGATTCGGTGTGGAGTTCATTCGCGACCATGGTACTCTGGAAGCTGAAGCCATGTATCTGCTGGGTGTGAAGCCTGTATGGGATAGAAATGGTTATGTGGTTGGCGTGGAGCTCATACCTGAAGAAGAACTGCTTCCGAACTACGATACTTCCTTACCTGGAAGACCCCGCATTGACATAGTTTATGCAACTGCAGGTATGCGGGATGCATTCCCAAGCAAGATCAAAATGCTTGATGATGCAGTGAAACTTGCAAACACAGCTCCCTCCGTGAATTATCTCAACTATGTTAATACCAGCACACAGGCCATATATCAGGATCTTTATGAAAGCCTTCGTGGATCTTTTGATACCGAGGAAGAAACAGCTGCTATGGCTGAAACCCTTTCTACCATGAGATGCTTTGCGGTACAGGATGGAACTTATGATATCCTGGTTGGCGATGCAATAGAAGCAAGCGGCACCTGGGATAACGAGGATGAGATCGCAAATCTGTATCTTGAGAAGATGGGCTATGCATACGGTACTGAGCTGTGGGGATATCAGTGTCAGGAACTGCTCACATCCAATCTGAAGGAGGTAGATGCATCAGTTCATTCAGATTCTTCTAATCTGTATGATACCCTGGATAACGATGATTTCTTCCAGTATTTCGGTGGACTGAACCTTGCAACGAGGTATGTAAGGGATGACCACCAGACGCCAGAGATGTATGTTTCAGATACCAGGAATCCTGGTAATGCCCAGATGACCGGAATGAAGGAATATCTGAGCAAGAACCTGCGTTCCAGATATTTCAATTCCAAGTGGATAGAAGGTATGCAGGGATCTGGATATGCTGGTGGCAGAATGATGGCGGAGTTTGTGGACAATCTATGGGGATGGGAAGTTACCGATCCGGAACTCGTGGATGATTCCGTATGGAATACTGTCTATGAAACCTATGTCAATGAAGAAATGAACGAATGGTTCGATACAGAGAACGCTGGAGCTTATCAGTCCATCACAGGAAGAATGCTGGAAGCAGTCCGTAAAGGATACTGGGAACCTTCTGATGAGGTTGTGCAAAGCCTGACCCAGGAATACATGGAGTCTGTGGCAGAGAATGGTGCCACCTGCTGTCATCACACTTGTGGTAACCCTCTTCTGGACGATTTTGTACAGGGTGTGGTTTCTGTTCCAGGTGTTGTCAGCGAGGATTTAGTTCAGAAGTACAATGAACAGCTGTATAAAGCTACACTCCGCGATGAAGATACAGATTCAGCTGATTCATCTACTGAATCCACAAAGAGTGGAAGTTCCACAGGTTCTGCACAGGTGAAATCCACAGGTTCCGGCAACCAGACAACTCAAACAAATGCAGGTGTTGGAACAGATCTGGACAAAGCACCTCAGGAATCCATGAAATCAACTCAGGATCCGAATTATGTAGAAGGTTATGAGATGACAAAGGAAACAGTTTCTAAACCTGAAACTAGCAGTACTCCTACGTTCTCTGGTTCAGACATAGTAGCTTTTGTTTTGGTCGTAGTAGCAGCAGGAGCAGTATTCCTTGGATTCATGAGGAAAAAGAAAATGTGAAAATATATAGCAGATAGCTATCTGGTAAAGAATTATTGGTTTACACAACCTTGCATCTATTGCAAGGTTGTCCATTTTTAGTTCGCTTGAACAAATTGATTAATTTTTTGTAAGTGGTTAATTGTTAAAGTCATTCGTTAATCATTTTATAATTCCACATAAGCTGCTTTTTTGTTAATTATAATATTGTTACATCTATTCTCATTTCATTTATTATCTAAAAAGCAAATAGATATCTATATATAATGGTCAGTTTTTGCTTATACTCATAATATCCGTTTAGAAATAAATCATACTTATCTCTAAATACAACTGATATGTTACTGTGATTTAGTAACTCTTCTTTACTCAATTTAGATTTAATTGATCGTAATAGCAAAACAAATACGGTGGTTAGCTTGAAAACAACAATAGGAACCGTTCATAAAGAAAGAATACTTGGAATTTTGATCGCAGTATTATGTACTGTGATCTTACTTTTGCCGTCATGTATGGCCGCACCTGATGACAACAATACGACAGACAGCTTAGAAACCAATCTGATTTTTGTCAGCAACATCACAAGCGATGCAGACGGTAATTTCGTATTTACAGATGTTCCAAATGGTAATTATGTAATCAAATCTGTGATTTACAGTACTGCAATGAGTGGCATGTGGCTCACGAACGTGACTGAAATTACCATAGAGGGTGGGCAATCAGTGGCTGATCTTAATCTTTCCATGAGGAAGAACGATGATATCGATCACGAAGATATATTATCTGCCCTTCAAACTGCAACGGTATCAGGAAAGACAGTTTCAAAAACAGGAGAGAACAGGACAGATGTTGATATTGTCCTTACCCTCGAAAATGGCAGTTTCTATGCCAATACAACCAGTGATCAGTATGGAAACTTTGTTTTCACCGGCATACCTGATGGAAATTACGTTCTGAAGTCGGTTATTTATAGCACTGCAATGAGTGGCATGTGGCTCACAAATGTTACCAGCATCACCATAGAGGATGGTCAATCTTTAGCAGACTTAAGCCTTTCTATGAGAAAGAACGATGATGTTGATCATGAAGCCATACTTACTCTGCTGGACAGCGCAAGTACGCTGAAAAAAGCAACTATATCCGGTAAGACTATATCCAAAACAGGCGAAGGCAGGGCTGATGTGAATGTGGTTCTTTTTAAGGAGATATACACTGCCTCAAATACTGACTTATCCAATGCACCACATTTGAACGTAGCTATAATAACGGGATATTCTAGCCACGATGCACAACTTGCTGACTTTGTCTCAAGGGTGAACAGTAACACCAACTTAAATATCACGGCCAGTTACTATCTTGCAGACAAAATCAGTGGTAATGAGGATATTAGCCAGATGGATATCATTTATGTCAACATGTTTACTCAGACAGCTTACAAACTTCAGGAGACAGTTAATGCTGCCATTGCAAATGGTTGTGTGGTGATTGGATATAATACATACCTTAATGAAAGTATACCCTTCATTCCATCCAGTTTCACTGATGAGGAATCTTTTAAGTCATACCTTCAGGATTATTGGCTAAACGGTGCTTCTAATGCTGAGAATTTTGATAATCTGATTTTCTATCTTGCTACTGAATACTACGGAAGGACAGATCTGGATGTCCAGGAACCTATTGGTCCTCCTGAAGGTGCCATATATCATCCTTCTTTGACAGGTACATCTATGAATTTATTCACTAACAGTAGCAGTGAATACTTCCAATGGTATGCCAATCGGACAGATGGGCACAGCTTCGATGCCGCTGCTCCTACTATAGGTATTGCATTCTACAAGTCTTACTATCCCCTTGATATGGAACCTGTGAACAAGCTTATCGAAGGATTTGAAGCAAGGGGTGCCAATGTAGTTGCATGTTATGGTTCTTCAACTGATCCCATGGACGATTTCCTTAATCACAGTGCTGACACTAAGGTAGATGTGGTCATATCGTTCCTTTACCGTGGCAATTATTTTGACATCAACAAGTTGAATGTGCCTGTTATTAATGGTGTCTTAAACGGTTACATGGATCTGGAAGAATGGAAGAATACTACTACTCCGATCCCGGTGCAATATATGCTCAGGCTTTATGGTCCCGAGACCATGGGGCTCATTGATCCGATTATGATAGCTGCCGAGGAAAATGATACCTTGTCAGGTACGGAAATTTATGCCTCTGAACCCTCGCAGGTGGAGTGGCTGACAAACCGCACTTTAGCCCAGGCTGAGCTTGGAGAAAAGGACGAAGCAGACAAGAAAGTAGCCATTATCTATTACAACCACGGAGGAGGGAAAGACAACATCGGTGCATCTTATCTTGAAGTTGTGCCTAGCATACGCAACCTGCTGGTGGCTATGGCAGATACCGGATATAATGTGGATACTAGCAAGATACCCAACGAAACTGTGTTAGTAGATTTGATTGTACATCAGGGTACTAATGTGGGTGGCTGGGCTCCGGGCGAACTTGAAAGACTTGTAGAGAACGGCAGTGTTGAGCTTATTCCTGAGGCCACCTATGAAGCCTGGTTCGATGACCTGCCTGAAGAAAGAAGAGAAGAGGTTACATCTGTCTGGGGCGAAGCACCTGGAGATGTCATGGTCTACACAGCTGGCAATGGCAAAAAGTACATTGTGATCCCGAAGATAGAGGTAAGCGATAATGTTATCCTTGCACCGCAGCCCACAAGGGGATGGCTGGAGAACAATGAGGTATTATATCATGATTCAGAGCTGCCTCCACATCACCAGTACATAGCTTTCTATCTGTGGCTGCAACATGAATATGGAGCAGATGTAATGGTTAATATAGGTCGTCATGGGACTGTTGAATGGCTGCCCGGAAAGGACTTCTGTCTCCTTAGTGAGGAATGGCCTGCAATCATGACAGGGGACATACCTGTGATATACCCTTATGTAATGGATGGTATGGGAGAAGGTATGCAGGCCAAGCGCAGAGGCAATGCAGTTATTATCGATCACTTGATACCACCTGTTATATCTGCTGGCCTATATGGTAATTACAGTGTACTTAGCAGTGAGATAACTACTTACCAGACATCTACTACGGAGTCCGAATCACTAAAACATTCTCATTTGCAGGGGATCATTGGTCTGGTGATTGACCTGGGAATTGATGAACAAGTAAATATGACGCTGGCGCAGGATAACGAGACTATTGATGATTTCCTGGATGAAGTTGATGATGTTCTGTCTGATCTCAAAGGTCAATCTATGCCTTATGGCCTACATATACTTGGGGAAGCTCCTCAAGGAGACGAGCTTGTAGGAATGGTCAACTCCATGTTAGGTGATGATTTTTCCACACTTGTTGCAGCATATAACAATTCGGAAAACGCATCAAGTGAACTTCTATCAAAAGTTATTCTTGAGAACATGAGTTCCAGTGATGCCCAAATGCAGGTGTTGGGTGCTACTTCCACAGATATAGACGGCCAACTTAATACTGCACTCAATTACACAGAGTTGCTCTCTGAGTCAGATAATGAGATACAACAGATACTCAGGGCTATGGATGGAGAATATATCGAAGCAAATATTGGAGGAGATCCGGTACTTCGTCCTGAAACACTTCCATCTGGCAGGAACTTCTATGCTTTCGATGAACAGCTCCTTCCAACAAAGCAGGCATGGGAGGAAGGCAAGGCTCTTGTTGACCAGTGGCTTGCGGAATACTATGCAGAGAATGGTAAATATCCGACTAAGGTAGGATATATTCTCTGGGCAGGAGAATCAACACGTCACGAAGGTGTAATGGAATCCCAGATATTATACCTCCTTGGTGTAGAACCTGTATGGGATGATGGTAATGAAGTTACGGGCATCCAGCTGATGAATTCATCAGAACTGGGAAGACCGCGTATAGATGTAATAGTGCAGATCTCTGGTCTCTACAGAGATACTTTCCCCATGAAGGTAGAACTCATTGACCAGGCTGTCAGGCTTGCCTACGAGCAGGAGGAACAGGATAACTATGTACGCATAAATACAGATGCTTTGCAGGCAGTACTTAATGAGACAATTCATGACGGAAACCTCTCTCTTGATATTGCACTGTTCAGGGTATTTGGTCCAGCTGACGGAGCCTATGGAACCGGCATGGCTAATGCAGCATCTGCAAGCGATACATGGAATAATAGCACAGAACTTGCAGAATTGTACATCAACAAGATGAGTTATGTTTACGGAGAAAATATCTGGGGGCAAACTATAGCTGATTACATTGAGCAGCAAACTGGCAAGTCAATAGACGTAGACAATTCTTTGATCTTTGAAAGCAACCTTAATGGAACACAAGCTATTTTCCACAGCAGGAGTTCGAGTACGTACGGTTCACTGGATACAGATGATTTCTATCAGTATATGGGTGGATTATACAATGCTGTCACGTATATATCTGGCACTGCTCCGGATACGTATGTAGTGAACCTGCAAGATCTTGACGACCTGGAAATAGAAACACTTCAAACCTACATTGCAAATGAACTCTATGCGAGATACTTTAATCCTACCTGGATAAGTGGAATGCAGGAACATGGTTTTGAAGGTGCTAAGGAGATGGAGAGCTTCCTGGAAAATCTCTGGGGATGGGAAGCTTTGGATTCCGAGCTTATAAGTGACGATGTATGGAATAGGGTCTATGAGACATATATGGATGATGCCGAAATGAGTGAATGGATAAAAGGCAATAATCCATATGCATATCAGGCTATGACTGCCAGGATGATTGAAACTGTCAGGAAAGGTAATTGGGAACCATCTGAAGAGGTGCTGAAGAGTCTTGTGCAGGATTACATTGAATCTGTTGTCGATAACGGAGTCACATGCTGTCATCATACCTGTGGCAACCTGCTGAATAATGAATTCGTGTCAGGTATTGCCTCCACTTTGGGTGTAGTAAGCGAGAGTCAGCTTGAGGAATTCCTCAGAATTGAAGAAGAAGCTACCAGCAGTGATAATGTACAGTTGGAATCCTCGGATGATAATACAAAATCCGGAGGGGGTAGTTCTACCGGAACAGCTAATGTAAAGGAATCTGGAAGTGGTAACCAGAGTGAACAGTCAGATGCAGGTGTTGGCACTCTGGCTGAGCAGGAGCCTGTAATGAAAACCACTGCAGAGGATAACTATGTTGAAGGATATGAGATGACCACGGAGAAGGTGGAAAATAAACCTGAATCTTCTTCAATAAGTTTCTCTGGTGCTGATATTGTAGGTGCTTTGTTAGTCCTGTTAGCTTCGTGTGCTGTGTTTGTAGGATTCATGAAACGGAAGAAAATCTGATAAAGGCTGTTTCTTTTTTAATGCCTTTACAACAAATAAGCATGAATTAAAAATACATCCAAGCGCAGAATACTCATTGAACAGATGATTTTCGTTAATGAGTGCTCTGCGCAAACCGATTACTTGTTCTAAGTAGTTTTCATATTTTTTCTTGTTATTAATTCAATAATATGAAATATAAAATATAATTTAAGATTACTTACTTAAACTCTTATGACATACCCCAGAAAGCATATTGATAATAAATTGATCTTTCTTTGGGAAGATTATTCACAATTATTTACGGTTAAGGGGTACAATGAACTGTAAAGGACAGATTCAGCAATTGATTAGTTTTGCAATAATTTTACTAATTTCAAGTATAGTCGTATTTGGTTCTTTGTCTGTAGCAATTGGAGAAGAGAACACAAATAATGCAAATCAGGCAGAGAGCGTGACTGTAATTGACAATTCAAATCTGACTGAAGAACAGCAAAAACTAAGTAGTGAACTTCTTGATGATGTTCTCGGTTATAATGACATTAATTCAGAAAACGTTTATACCAATTCTCTCGGGTATTCAACGGATGTAGTGGATCAATCCGCAGAGCAGCTTGTATTTGTATACATCAGCTTGCTTCAGGGTGAACAAACATCGGTAATAGATCCATATGTATGGAATGTTACCAGCAGAGATGAGGAACATTCACTTGTTGCTGCCTGGGTAGATGTAAGCAGGCTAGAAGAAATTGCTTCTCTTGAACAAGTCCGTAATGTAAGAACAGTTGTACAACCAGTGGTAAATGTTGGTTCTGCTACTACTGCAGGAGATGCCATTCATCGAACAGATGTAGTGCGTTCGAGCTATTCTCAAAATGGTAATGGCATAAAAATAGGGGTAATTTCTAATGGTGTAGATGCTATTTCTAAAGCTCAGGCTTCAGGGGATCTTCCTTCGGATGTTACAGTACTGAGTAATGGTGTTGGGGGTAATGAAGGCATTGCCATGATGGAGATCATCTATGACATGGCACCCGGCGCAAAATTATACTTCCATGATCACGGAAGTAGTGTATATGAATTCAATGATGCTATTGATGAATTAATAGCTGAAGGCTGTACCATTATAGTAGATGACATTACCTGGCCCGATGAACCGTTCTTTGAAGACGGTGTCGTGGCACAGCATGTTGCTGAAGTAATAGCAAATAACAACATTGTATACATATCTTCTGCAGGTAACTCAGGGGGGAGACATTACCAGGGCATATTTGGTGATGATGGTAGTGGTTATCATGACAAGATATTCACTCTTCCCGCAGGTTCTTCTTACCAGTTGTTCCTTCAGTGGGATGATCAGTTTGGCTCTTCTGCTAATGATTACGATCTTTATGTGATGGATAAGTCTGGAAAGACGATCGCTTATTCCACGAATATTCAGAACGGCAATAGCGATCCTTTAGAATGGACTGTTACTCCTTATCTTACAGAACCGGCTTATATAAAGATTAAAAATCGGGATGGTACTGCACAGCAGCGTACTCTTGAAATGTTCATATATCCCACTTCTGGTGTGAGCTTAGACAAAACCAATCTTACCTCCGCAGATTCTATATTTGGCCATCCGGCAGTGACAGATGCTATTGCTGTGGCAGCAATATCTGCCAATGATCAGGGTCATGATCAAGTAGAATCATATTCTTCAAGAGGCCCTGTAACTATTACATCTCCGACTTCCACTACACGGCAAAAACCAGACCTAGCTGGTGTTGATCGTGTAGCTGTCACCGGAGCAGGCAATTTTGGTACAATCTTCTCCGGAACCAGTGCATCAGCGCCCCACATAGCAGCAGTGGCTGCACAGATTTGGGGATATGATAAAGATATGTCAGCCGCTGAAGTGCGCAGCATATTATATGAAAGTGCTGAAGATGTAGAATCTTCCGGTTTTGATTACCTTTCAGGATATGGAAGAGTGGATGCACTTAACGTTTTCACAAGTTATGTTAATCGTGCTCCTGTACTTGCAGCTGTTGAAGACCAGGAGCTAAATGAAACCGAATCAATAGAAATTAACCTCATAGCTACTGACATGGATGGGGATGATCTGACATATTCCACAGACGCTTCATTTGGTACTCTCACAGGTAATATCTTTTCGTGGACTCCTACTTATGATGATGTAGGAACCTATACAGTTCAATTTTCAGTAACTGATGGAGAGCACACAACTTCTAAAGCAGCAATTATAAAGGTTAATAATGTCGACAGAGTACCGGAACTTGAAGCTATCGATAACAAAGCGATAGACGAGAATAGTCTTCTGGAATTTGCTGTTTCAGCTATTGATCCAGATGGCGATGTAATCGTATACTCTGTAGCAGGTTTGCCTTCAGGTGCTGTATTTGATGTTAATACAGGTGTGTTCAGTTGGACTCCATCCACTGAAGCTGCTGGAAATTATCAGGTAACATTCACTGCAGAGGCTAATGGTCTTAGTGACTCGGAATCAATTACAATTACAGTTGGTGACATTGGTAGTGCACCACAACTGGATCCAATTGGTAATAAAAATCTGAATGAAAACGAGCTGCTTGAATTTGTTATTTCAGCTACTGATCCAGAAGGCGATCCAATTACATATTCTGTTGCAGGTCTGCCTGGGGGAGCTACGTTTGATACCGGCACAAGAACATTTAGCTGGAGGCCAGATTACAACGATTCTGGTTCTTATTCCTTAGATTTCATTGCAGAAGCAGGTAATCTGACAGATTCTGAGACAGTTATTATCACTGTAAACAATGTTGACAGAGAACCGGAAATGAGTGCTATAGGCAACAAAGTGGTAAACGAGAATGAGACACTTAGTTTCCTGATTTCAGCTACAGATATCGACAACGATGTGATTTCATATTTGGCTGTCAACTTGCCCTCTGGAGCTAATCTTAACAATGTAACAGGTGAATTCAGCTGGGTTCCAACTTATAGTGATTCTGGTGAATATAATGTGGATTTCATAGCCACATCAAATGGTCTGATCAAATCTGAAAATGTAGTGATAACAGTTAATAATGTAGACAGGGCACCGGAATTTGCTGCCATAAGTGATAAAGAAGCAGATGAAAACCAGCTTTTGACTTTCAACATCTCAGCTACGGATGAGGATGGAGATATTGTTGTGTATTCTTCAGACTCGCTTCCAGAGGGTGCAGTGTTGGATACCGAAACCGGTGATTTCAGCTGGACACCGGGTGCTGACGGAAATTATGAAATTACTTTCATTGCAGAATCTAATGGGCTTACTGATTCACAGACTGTAACAATCAATGTGCTCGATTCAGCCCCGCTCATTTCCAATCTTGAAGAGAAAGACGTAAGTTCAAACTCTATAACTTTAGCATGGACAAGTTCTGAGGATGTGTCTTTAGTTGAAGTGTACAGAAATGCTACTATCATTGGAAATGTAACAGGATCAGTATCACAATACATAGATAATAACCTGAATAGCGATACCACTTATGAATATTTGCTAGTGCCTTATGATATCAGCGGAAATAAAGGCACTGCACTAGGCATTATTCTTCACACTTCCACTTCATCCTCCAGTAACAGCGGAGGCGGGGGAAGCAGTAGTAGTAGTACTAGTTCCAAGAAAAGCAGCAGTGGTGGTGGAGGCGGAAGCTCTGGTAGTATTGAGGACTATGAAAACATAGCCTTCAAAGATGTTGATACCGAATATGTGGGAATAGATGCTAATGTCACTTACGAGTTTAATGGAGAGGGTAACGATATCCTTGCAATCAGTTTCCATTCTCTTAAGAACTCAGGTGAAATCACTTCTTCTATTGAGGTACTTAGTAATAAATCTAAGTCAGTAAGCAGTGACTCAGAAGGTATTATATATAAGTATTTAAATATATGGGTGGGCAAATCTGGTTTTGCTACAGCCTCTAACATAGAGGATGCAAGGATCAAATTCAGAGTTTCTAACTCATGGATAGAAGAAATGGGTGTAAGCTCTGAAAATATAAGATTGCAGAGATACAATGGAGATGAATGGGAAGTGCTGCCCACAACTTTGGAAAGCAGTACCACTGACTATTCAATATTTGAATCAACTACACCTGGATTTTCTCCATTTGCAATTACAGCTGAAAAAGTTCTGGCTGCTCCTGTAAGTAGTGATACAGAGTCAGAGCCTACTCAGATTGAAAATACCGGTCCGATAGAAAGTCAACCTGAAAAGTCCAACATCTGGACAATTATAATATCCATGCTTGCAATCGCATTGCTTGTTGTCGGATATTCCTATCTGAAGAACCGAGATAATTAATTCGGTAACCCCCTGTACGCATGCACAGGGGGTCAAAAGTAAAATGATGATTGACAAAAATCAGAGTGTCGGAGAAGTATACAAATTCTTACAGTAATCAAAATCCTCTGTATTGAGGAGCTGGTGATAAAAGTGCAAATCAAAGTAAGTAGATCAGTCCATTTTGGGCTAATGTTGTTGATTTTGATGGCAGCAACTGGGATATGTTCTGCAGCTAACGTAAATGTGGATATAGTTAATCAGTTTGGTGAGGATATTTCAGATGTTGCTGTGGATGGAAGTTATGCATACATAGGTCAAGGCGAGAATTTTGTTATACTTGATATAACCGATATTACGAATATTTTTGAGATAGCTCGGATCACTGCTCCTTCAGGCATAGAAGGTATTGCGGTATCAGGTACTAATGCATACTTGGCTGATGGTGAAAGTGGCATTGTTATCCTTGATGTTAATAATCCTTCATCTCCTGTCATAGTGGACAGTTATGCTACAGAATACTCTATTCTTGATGTTGCTGTATCAGGCAATTATGTTTATGCAGCCGATAGTAACGATCTTATTATTGTAGATGTCACTACTCCTTCCTCTCCCACTCTTGTAGGAAGTTATGAAACCATTGGCTCTGCAAATGGTGTTGCAATTTCAGGTAATTATGCTTACATAGCCGATGATAGCAAAGCAATTTTTGACGGCAGCAATGGCCTTTCTATTGTAGACATTTCAAATCCAACTTCTCCTACTCTTGCAGGAACTTATGCTGATGTTTACGCATATGATGTAGCTGTATCGGGAAACTATGCTTACGTGGCAGATTCTAGTGGGCTTATTATTCTGGACGTAAGCAATCCATCATCACCGACTCTCGCTGGAAGATATTCAGGTAGTGGGGATTCAAACGCTGTGGCTATTTCGGGCAATTATGCATATTTAGTTGACTATGGAGGCCTTGTGATCCTGGACATTAGCAATCCCGCTTCTCTTCTTAATATGGGAAGTTACGGTGAAGAATATGCATCTGATGTTGATGTGTCGGATGGTTATGTTTTTGTTGCTGATTACAGTAATGGTCTTGTTGTTGTTAAGCTGGGCAATTCCTCAGGGACAACTGTCTCAGATGACAACTCTACTACAGATGATGATGGGACTGATGTAAGACCTTCAATTTCGGAAATAGGGGATAAATCAGTCAATGTGAATGAATTGCTGGAATTCACAGTTTCAGCGACATCTTCGGATGGTAGTGAGATTACATACTCTGCAAGGGGTCTGCCAGATGGTGCTACTCTTGATGAAACAACAGGTGATTTCAGCTGGGTTCCAACTTCTAGTGATGCAGGTGAACATTTTGTCACATTTGATGCACAATCTAACGGTCTTGCTGCTTCGGAAACTATAACAATCACTGTTTCTGGTTCAGCTGCTAGTTCTGAAGGATCGGATATTTCGGAGCTTTCAGGAAGTGGAATTAGTTCAAGCTCCATAACATTGACATGGTCTAATTCTGCAGACATAGCTACTGTGGATTTGTATCGTGATTCAGTTCTGATTGGAAATGTAACGCTCCCTACTTCAACGTATATAGATACTGGTTTGGCCAGTGATACCAGTTATTCTTATTCCTTGTTGCCACATTACAGTAATGGAACACAAGGAATTGTAGCAAGTATCACTTTAAGTACTTCTTCCTCATCATCTTCTTCTTCCGGCAGTGATAGCAGTAGTGGAGGAAGTAGCAGTAGCGGAGGAAGCAGTGGAAGTAGTAGTGCAAGCAGCAGTACTAAGAGTAGTAGCAGTGGTGGCGGAGGCGGGGGCTCAGGTAGTGCTGAGAACTTTGAGAATATAGTCCTTAAAGATGTCAGTAATGAATATCTGAAAATCGATTCCAATGTTACCTATGAATTCTCAAGGGAAGGTAATCCTATAGAGTCTATTAGCTTTTATTCTCTTAAGAACTCAGGTGAAATCACTACTTCTATAGAGGTTCTGAAGAACCAGTCACAGTTTGTAAATAGTAGTCCTGAAGGGCTAATCTATAAATACATCAACATCTGGGTCGGTAAATCTGGTTTTGCTACAGAATCTAATCTAAAAGATGCACAGGTGAAATTCAAGGTAAACAGTTCGTGGATCGAAGAGATGGGTCTAAGCCCTGAAAGTATAAGATTGCAAAGATATGACGGAACTTCATGGGAAGTGCTGCCTACAACTTTGCAGAATGAAACAGCGGGATATTTAGTATTTGAATCACAAACTCCGGGATTTTCTCCGTTTGCCATTATCGGCGATAAAAATACTGGAGCCTCATTGAATACAACGGATACAAATCTAAAGACTCTGGAGTCAGAAACTCCCTCTGGTGCTGTTCCAACAGAAAGTCAAAGCAGTGCTCAAACACAGCCAGAGAAATCCAATATGCTGGTCCCTGTTATGGCAATACTGGGAATTGGGTTGCTTGTGGTTGGATATCTCTACATGAGAAGAAGTTAAATCAATTTTTACCCCTGTACTAAGGTACAGGGCAATTTTCCATTTTATGGAATTTTCCATATATCAACAGATGATCAGTTTTACAATATGTCTATAAAAGATCAAAGTCCTCTATTGTTGAGGAGCTGGTGAGAATGATGCAAGTCAGATTAAATAGTTCTATTCGTTTTGTAATGATATTGCTCTTTTTGATGGTTACTGCAGGAGTTGTTTTGGCAGACAATACCAACGTAAGGCTTGTTAGCCAATTCAGTGGGGAAATAACAAACGTTGTTATAGTAGATGATTATGCATATGTAAGCCAGGGACAGGACTTTGTCGTACTCGACGTTAGTGATGTTGCTAATCCTTCCGAAGTGGGGAGGATAGTTTCTTTATCAGAAATTAACGATGTTGTGATCTCCGGTAATTATGCATACATAGCCAATGGTGACAGCGGTCTTGCTATCTTTGATATCAGCACGCCTTCTTCGCCTATCCTTGCAGGCAGCTATGATGCTGAAGGTTTTATTCGTGATATCGCTGTATTAGGTAATTCTGTTTATGCAGCTGACGGCAATGGCCTTGTTATTATCGATGTAAGTACTCCTTCTTCCCCGGAGCTTGTAGGTACATATGATACTATTGGTTTTGGAAATGGTGTTGCAGTATCAGGCAATTATGCCTACATAGCCGATGATAGTAAAGGTATTTTTGATGGGAGCAATGGTCTTGCGGTGATTGACGTAAGTACTCCTTCTTCACCAAGTCTTGTGGGAACTTATGATGCAGTTTATGCCTATGATATTGTTATATCCGGACACTATGCTTATGTGGCCGACTCTATTGGCCTTGTAATTTTAGACATCAGTACGCCCTCATCGCCGGTTCTGATGAATAGTTACTCTACTAATGGAGATGCAAATGATGTTGCTGTATCAGGTAATTATGCTTATGTAAGCGATTATGCAGGTCTTACAATTTTGGATATCAGTACACCTTCTTCTCCAGGTTTTATAGGTAATTATGGTACTGAGGGCAATGCTAATGGTGTTGCAGTGTCAGGAGAATATATCTATTTGGCCGATTCAAATAATGGTCTTTTTGTTCTTCAACAGGGATCGTCTGGAGCATCACTTGCCACAGACAAGAATACAACTTCTGATGGTTCAATGACAGGCAATGAAAGTGGAGCACTTCAACTGTCTCCTATAGGTGATCACTCTGTCCGCGAAAATGAAACCCTTACATTTACAATTTCAACTGTGAACGCTGATGCTGGTGTTATATACTCAGCTTCAGATATGCCCGCAGAAGCTACTCTTGATCCGAGTACAGGTGTTTTCAGTTGGGACACAAGCTCAGGGAGTGTTGGAACATACACAGTTACATTCACAGCAGAATTAGATGGACTCACAGATTCAGAGATTGCTACTATAAATGTAATATCTCCTTCTGATGCTCAGATATCACCGACATCTTACACTGAGGTAAGTAATTACAGTTCAGAGGATGTTACCAATTTATTCATGACAGATGTTGTAAGTGTCTCGATTGCAATGGATTCAACTGTGAGTTATGAATTTTCGGGAGAGGGCAATGATATTCTCTCAATTAGTTTCTATTCTCTTCAAGATTTGGGAGATGTAGCCTCCACAGTAGAAGTACTTAAGACCAGGTCAAGTAAGGTGAGTAGCGATCCTGCAGGAATCGTATACAAATATGTCAACATACAGGTGGGCGGTCCAGGTATCGTTGATGAATCTGCTATCAAAGATGCCCGGATTAAGTTCAGGGTGAATAATTCCTGGCTTAAGCAGGTGGGTTTAAATGCTGCAGATGTGACATTGCAAAGATATAATGGAGATGTTTGGGAAGTATTGCCAACTACTATGGACAGCAATACCGTGGATTATGCTGTATTTGAGTCTCAGACTCCGGCATTTTCTCCGTTTGCTATCACTGTAAGCAAAGAACTTGCTTCTTCTAAGGCAACTGATCTAGATGAGGGGGAGAAACAGGGGGAAAACTTGAATATATTGATTGTTGCGATGGTGTTCCTTCTGATCGGAGCATTTGTAGCTGGATATTTGTATCTTAAGAAAGGGCATAAGTGATTCAGGTGATTCCCTGTAGATACGGGGAATCCTTTACTCACTCGTTATATTATTTTATTATTTGTATGTCCTCTCTATTTAATGTGTGTTGTTTGGTACATCATCCATGTGAAATCAAAAAATTATCAATACGAAAAATATAATCATAATGAACATACTTTTTTAAAAATCTTTAAATATCTCCTCATTAAAATTTACTACTAATGACACAACAATAAGGAATATAAAAATCCTCTATGGTTGTGAAGTAGGTGGTACGTCTGCAAATCAAGTTCAATAGATTTACTTACTTTCTAGTAGGGTTGATTTACGTTGGAATTGTATTGTTTTTGGTATCAATGACTGTGGGTCTAGGCTTAGCTGATAATGCAACTATAGATTATAAAGCTGAATTAATATCCACTATTGTAACTGCCAATGACAAGTTAGAGAATGCAGTAGCTGGTACATCTTACGGTCAATATCCCCAGTCTGCAATTGATGCATTTGAAATGGTTATTGGTAATGCACAAGAAATTGTTGATGATCAAAACGTAAGTACAGAACAGGTGGACCAGGCTGTTGCAGATCTCAAAAAAGCTGAGACAATTTTCGATAATGCCAGAATAAAAACCGTTAATAAGGCTGCTTTGACTTCAGCTATTTCGACTGCATCTTCAAAAGCAAATAATGCAGTAGCTGGTACTGCTGTTGGTCAGTATCCCCAGTATGCAATCGATTCATTTAAATCAGCTATTAGTAAAGCACAGGCAGTTGCTTCTAATGCCGCTGCAACTCAGGCTGAAGTAAATAGGGCTGTAACAGAACTCAAATCTGCTGAAACAACATTTGATGCAGCTAAGATTACAACTGAACTGCCAACACCACCCGCATCTGTAACAAATCTGCAGGAAAGTGCTGTGGGATCTACCTGGATAAGATGGGCATGGACAAATCCTAACGATTCTGATTTCAGTCATGTCATGGTCTATATTGACAATTCTTTTGTAACGACCACTTCCACTAATTCTTATGAGTTGTCTGGATTGGTTGGGGGTACTACACATACCATCGGTCTCAAAACCGTTGATACTTCAGGTAACGTAAATTCTGAAATGATTGTTGATTCGGCAGCTACAGCAACTGCAACAACAATAGTTCCTGAGATCACTAGCATTGCCGGAAATGATATTACGACCACTTCGATTAAGATCGTATGGGAGTCTTCCAGCGACACTGCAAGTGTGAAAATAAGCAGGAATAACGTAGTCCTTGCTACTGTCAGTGGATCTACATTCTATGTGGACAGTGGTTTGGAAGTAGGTACTACTTATAGCTATAGTTTAACTCCATATTCCAACTCCGGGGTTGAAGGTAAAGCAGTAAATGCCAGCTTGAAAACCAAATCCTCCAGCAAGAGCGGAGGGGGAAGCAGTGGAGGGAGTAGTAAGAAGAGCAGTAGCAGTGGTGGAAGCAGCGGTGCAACAAGTGTTGAAGACTTCACAAACGTAGCAGTGAAGGATGTCGACACTGCATATCTAAAGATTGATTCCGATGTGGTCTATGAATTTTCAAGAGATGGCAATGATGTCCAGTCCATCAGCTTCTATTCCCTTAAGAATTCTGGGGAAATTGCATCTACTGTAGAGGTGCTAAACGACAGATCAAAACTGGCTAAAAGTAACCCCGATGGTCTGGTGTACAGGTATATCAACATCTGGGTAGGCAAGGCTGGATTTGCTACCTCAAATAATATCAGGGATGTTCATATTAAGTTCAAGGTAAATAATTCATGGATGGAGGAAACAGGTGTAAGTCCTGCAGAAATAAGGCTGCAAAGATATAATGGAACTACATGGGAAGTTCTTCCAACTACTTTGCAAAGCGGTAATGCAGACTATACGTTCTTTGAAGCACAAACCCCAGGTTTCTCTCCATTTGCAATAACTGCGGAAAAGGCATTTGCAGTTTCTGCCAATGGTAATGTTCAAATTGATGTAGCTCACGCAGAAGATATCGGGCTGGAAGGAACACAACCGGCAAAATCCAATGTGTGGACCTATATTATGGCTATTATCCTGGTAGGCATGCTTGCAGTTGGATATGAATACTTGAAAAAGGGAAAGCAAAATTAATCTCAAATCCCTGTATAATATACAGGGATTTTAAATAATTTCTACAGTCCACATACAAGTTTCTTATGTGGACAAAGAAAGGTGTTTAGTTTGCCATAATCTTTGCAGTTCTTTTTGGACAAATATAGATAATCATTATAAAGTTTAGAGGACATAATATATATTAGTAAAAGTTATATTTTTCTAAATATCTTTATATACTATCTATATGTAACTTACAAGCAATATCACAACGATAAGGTGGACAAAAATCTTCTGTAGTTGTGAATTAGGTGGTACATATGCAAATCAGGTTAAGTAAATTGATCTGTATAAACACGTCAGTACTATTTTTTTTACTGACAGCTGGAATTAGTTCAGCTGTCCCGGTATTTTCAACAATTGGCGACAAAGAAGTAACTGGTGAACCTCTTACTTTTACTGTTACTGAGAATGAGCAGTTGACTCTAAATGTTTATGCAACAGAGAACAATAGGTATGCTACAATAAAATATTCAGCTGTGGACTTACCCTCGGGGGCTACATTTGATCCGTATACCCATACTTTCAGCTGGACTCCGTCTGTTGGTAGTGCAGGTGATTATAATGTGGAATTTATTGTAGAATCATATAGCTACTATTCATACGCATCTGATTCTGAGATCGTTACTATTACTGTCATGGCAAATGTAGACAAAAGTGAATTAATGGCAACCATTGCTAATGCAAATGAAAAAGTAAATTCTGCAGTTTCTGGAACTGATGTGGGTCAATATCCTCAAACAGCAATAGATGAATTTGAAACAGCCATTGATACTGCACAGGAAGTTGTGGACGATGCAGATGCTACCCAAACAGAGGTAGATAACGCGCTGAGCAATTTAGAAGCAGCTGAAGATGAATTCGATGCTTCTGTAATTACAATAGATAAAAGTGAGTTAGCAGCAGCTATCGATTATGCAACTGAAAAAATAGATTCTGCAATTGCTGGGACTGATGTGGGTCAATATCCGCAGGCATCAATAGATGAATTTGAAGTAGCTATTGACACAGCACAAGAAGTTGCTGACGATATAGATGTAACACAAACAGAGGTAGATAATGCCCTGCACAGTTTGGAAGCTGCCGAAGATGAATTCGATGCTTCTAAAATAACATCCATTGATAAGAGTTCACTAATTACAGCTATTGCAGTTGCTAATAAAAAAATAGCTACTGCAGTTGCAGGTAGTGATATAGGTCAATATCCTCAAACAGCAATAGATGAATTTGAAACATCTATTGACAATGCACAGGAAGTTGTTGACGATGCGGGTGCAACTGAGACTGATGTTTCTGAAGCTCTTAGCGATTTAGAAGTAGCAGAAGATATTTTCGATGCATCTAAAATAACGTCTATAAATAAAAGTGCGTTAATAACAGCTGTTGCTGTTGCCAAAATAAAAACTGATACTGCAGTTGCAGGAACCGATATAGGTCAATATCCTCAAGCAGCAATAGATGAATTAAAGGCAGCAATTGATACGGCACAGGAAGTTGCTGATGACAATGGTGCAACTCAAGCTGAAGTGAATAAGGCTTTAACAGACCTTCAGTCAGCGGAAGCAACATTCGATTCATCTAAGATCATAAATGGTGGATCAAATGAATTTGCACCCGTAACAAACCTGCAGGATAGTGCTGTAGGGTCAACCTGGATAAGATGGACTTGGACAAACCCCACAGATTCAAGATTCAGTCATGTTATAGTATACATTGATGGTTCCTTTGCCACAATGACTTCCAACAACTACTACGAGCTAACTGGCCTGGTAGGGGGCACCACACATAGCATAGGTATTAAAACTGTTGATATTGAAGGAAATGTTGATTCTGAAATGGTTGCAGATTCGGCAACTACAGTGAATGCCAATCCGGAAATCATTACTCTTACGGGAGTAAACATTACAACTAACTCAATCACAGTGGTGTGGGAATCTTCCAATGACACTTCAAGCGTGATAATAAGCAGGAATAACAATATCCTTGGAACTGTGAATGGCTCAATGTCCTATACAGACAGCCGCCTTGAAGCTGGCACTACTTATAATTATACTTTAGTTCCGTATGCTAACTATGGGTTTGAAGGCAAAGCAGTAAGCATTAGCCTCACAACTAAATCCTCCAGCAAGAGTGGAGGTGGAGGAAGCAGTGGTAGTAGCAGTAGTAAAAAGAGTAGTAGCAGTAGTGGAGGTGGTGGTGCAGGTAGTGTAGAAGACTTTTCCAACTTAGCAATGAAAGACGTTGACACCCAATATCTAAAAATAAATGAAAATGTGAGATATGAGTTTTCAAAGGAAGGTAATCCCGTACAATCCATAAGGTTCTATTCCCTTAAGAACTCTGGAGAGAAGACTTCTACTATAGAAGTACTGAACAATAGATCTAAACTCGTAAATAGCAGCCCTGAAGGATTCGTATATAACTATGTCAATATTTGGGTTGGCAAGGCTGGATTTGCTACTTCAGCAAACATCAAGGATGCTAACATCCAGTTCAAAGTAAATAATTCATGGTTAGAAGACTTGGGTGTAAGTCCTGCAGAGATAAAATTACAAAGATATAATGGAACTGCATGGGAAGTGCTGCCTACAACACTGAATAGTAGCAATGTGAGTTATACAGTTTTCGAAGCAAAAACCCCAGGTTTCTCTCCATTTGCTATCACTGCCCAAAAGACATATTCATCCTCAATTAATGAGGATGGTCAAAGGGATATTGCTCAGGTCGCAGAGCAACCTGTGGGAGAAACAAAAGCAGAAACATCCACTGTATGGATCTACATTATGGTCAACGTAGTTGCCATTCTGTTTGCATTTGGATATAAGTACTTTAGAAAAGGGCATCTGAATTAATGTGCATCCCCGTACAAAAATACGGGGAATTTCCACAGAATGTTAAACCTATAGGTATAAATATCTGTTTGATTCAACTTAATATAAGGTACAGTTAAAAAGTAATTTCTCACACTTATTTGTGGTTTATATAATCAGCCATATAGATCAACAGGGGGTTGTAGGTTGATCTTAGGTAAAAGTCCTCTCTAACTTATGGAGTGGCGGGCAATGAGAACCAAGTTAAGTGGATTAATATATTCAGTACTGTGGTTAGTTTACTCTGGAATTATATTACTTTTAGTTGTGATGAACGCTGAGCCAGGATTAGCGGATAATGTGACTGTTGATAAAAGTGAATTGCTATCAGCTATCACTTCAGCATCTGCAAAATCACAAAGTGCAGTTGCAGGAACTGAGCCAGGTCAATATCCGCAATCAGCTATAGATGCTTTTGATGCGGCAATAGACACTGCACAGGTGTTTGCTGATGATGAAAATGTAACTCAGGACCAAGTCAACCAAGCGGTTAAAGACCTTAAAGCAGCTGAAACAATACTTGATGCAGCAAAAATTAAAGCTGTAGATCACACTCCTCCATCAACTGTCAAATACCTCAGGGAAAGCAGTTCAGGCACAAGCTGGATCAGATGGACTTGGACTAATCCAGATGATGCAGATTTCAGTCATGTTATGGTGTACATTGATGGTGTATTTATTAGAACCACATCTAATGCTTTTTATAACGCTACAGGACTTGCTCCTGGAACCTCCCATACTATCAGTATAGAAACAGTAGACACCACAGGGAACATTAATCCTTCACTGGTAAGTGATTCTGCAACAACTAAAATCCCAGTGGATACAATACCTCCATCACCTGTAACAGGTCTTAAAGAAAGCAGTGTAGGTTTGGATTGGATCAGGTGGACTTGGGTAAACCCAAAAGATGCTGATTTTGCACACGTTATGGTATACTTTGATGGTATATTTGTTACAACTACATCTGATGCATTTTATAATGCAGTTGGGCTGCTTGAAGGTACAACTCACACGATTACTGTCAAAACAGTAGATACTTCCGGGAACATTAATCCTGCAACTGTAAGTGATAAAGCAACAACTAAAGTCACAGACAGAACACCTCCCGGATATGTAACTAACCTTCATGAAACTAATGTTGGTGCAAGCTGGATATACTGGACCTGGACTAAACCCACAGATGCAGATTTCAGTAGTGTGAGAATCTATATTGATGGGACATTCGTTACAACTACTGCCAACAACTATTACAACGCAACAGGCCTCCGAAACGGAATAAAGTATACCATAAGTCTTGAAACGGTAGATACTTCGGGGAACATCAATACTACACAGGCAACAGATTCAGCTACAACATTGAAACTACCTGTAATTTCAAATGTAGTAGGAAAGAACATTAAGGCCAATTCGATAACACTTGAATGGGATGTTTCCGAAGATACTGCAACGGTACAAATAAGCCAGAATGGAATTTTCCTCGATAATGTAACGGAATCAACATACATACATCGCGATTTGAATAGCTCTACAACTTACAATTATACTTTGATCCCATACAATGAAAACGGATTGGAGGGGGAAGCGGTAAGCATCAGCCTCACAACATCCTCTTCAAGCAGCAGTGGAGGAAGTAGCGGAGGCAGCAGTAGCAGCAAGAAGAGTAGTAGCAGTGGTGGCGGAGGAGGTGGTGCTACAAGTGTAGAAGATTTTACAAATGTAGTAATGAAAGATGTGAATAGCAAATATCTCAGAATAAATTCCAATGTTAGCTATGAGTTCTCAAGGGAAGGTAATGATATCCTATCAGTTAGTTTCTATTCCCTGAAGAATTCAGGTGAGATCACCTCGACTATAGAAGTTTTAAACAACAGGTCAAAGCTTGTAAACACCACTCCTGAAGGGGTTGTATACAAATATGTGAATATATGGGTGGGCAAGGCTGGTTTTGCGACCTCAGATAATATCCAAGATCCCCGGATTAAGTTCCAGGTAAACAATTCATGGATAAAGGAGATGGAGGTAAGCCCCGCAGATGTAAAATTGCAGAGATATAATGGCACGGCATGGCAAGTGCTGCCTACTACCATAGATAGTAACACCACTGGCTATTCAGTATTCGAAGCAGATACTCCTGGATTCTCTCCATTTGCAATTACCGCTGAGCGTCCGCTTCCATCTATTCCAAATAATGATGTTGAAGTGCTGACTACAAGTGTAGCAGATGTCGGCCTGGAGAAAATACAGCCGAAAAAGTCAGGGATATGGACAATAATCATTGCTTTTATACTGGCAGGAGTCCTTGCAGTTGGATATGAGTACCTGAAGAAAGAGTAAGGTTAATCTGCATTCCATCCTTTACCAGATAACAATGAAAGGAACAGTTCTTGGAATAGAGGGCACTGCATGGAATCTCAGCGCAGCTCTAGTCAATGAGAAGGATGTTATTGCTGAGGTAACTCATACGTATGTGCCGCCAATCGGAGGTATCCACCCCAGGGAAGCTGCACAGCACCATGCTAAATTTGCTTCACATGTAATAGGGAAACTGCTTGAAGAAGGACAAAAGAAAGGCATATCCAGCTCTATGATCGATGGTATAGCCTTTTCACAGGGTCCGGGGCTTGGTGCCTGCCTGCGCACAGTAGCTACTGCTGCAAGAGCCCTTTCTCTGAGTCTGGATGTACCTCTTATGGGGGTCAACCATTGTCTTGCACACATAGAGATCGGTCGCTGGAAAACTCCTGCCAGGGATCCTGTGACTTTGTATGTCAGTGGTGCCAATTCACAGGTACTGGCGTATAAAATGGGAAAGTACCGTGTTTTTGGTGAGACACTGGATATTGGCTTGGGAAATGCATTAGATAAGTTTGCCAGAAGTGCAGGGCTTACTCATCCTGGCGGTCCGAAGATAGAAGAACTTGCCAGGAAAGCAAAGAATTACATTCCAATGCCATACGTAGTGAAGGGCATGGACCTTTCTTTTTCAGGACTTTCGACAGCTGCCACAGATGCTCTTTCCCGAGAAAGCCTTGAAGATGTATGTTATTCTTTCCAGGAAACAGCTTTTTCAATGGTAGTGGAAGTGACAGAAAGGGCGCTTGCCCATACTGGCAAGAAAGAGGTTCTGCTTGCAGGGGGCGTAGGAGCTAACATGCGCCTGAGGGAAATGCTTAAAATTATGTGTGAGGAACGGGGTGCTTCTTTCTACGTTCCGGAAAAACGTTTTATGGGTGACAATGGAGCCATGATCGCTTATCTTGGTTTGTTGATGCTTAATTCTGGTAGCATTATATCTGTTGAGAATTCTCATGTGAACCCAAATTTCAGACCAGACTCGGTAAATGTTACGTGGATCAATCCAAAGGACCTGGAAGGTGATGCATAAATGTACCTTGCCAGGGGAGCAGAAGCGGTGGTTATACTTGAAGAAAGTAGGGTGATAAAAGAACGCATTCCTAAAAATTACCGCTTACAGGACATTGATGAGCGTATACGCAAAGAGAGGACGCGTGCAGAGGCGAGGCTCATTTCCGAAGCCCGCAGAGGCGGAGTACCTACTCCTATAATATACGATATACAAGATTTCAGGATTGAGATGCAGTATATTGAAGGTTCGCCTCTGAAACATGTTATGGATGAAGAAATGAGTAAAAAAGTCGGCCATCTTGTGGGTCGCTTACATTCTATTGGTATCATACATGGTGACCTGACAACTTCCAACATGATATTCTCCAATGATATAATATACCTGATAGATTTTGGACTGGCTTACATGGATAGCAGTCTAGAAGCTCAGGGTGTGGATGTGCATGTACTTTTCCAGACATTTGAAAGCACTCACAGTGAGCATGAGAAATTGATAGCAAGCTTTTCTCTTGGATACAGGGAAAGTTTTGTATCTGCCGATGATGTGATTGAACGTGTGAAAGAGATCGAGAAGAGGGGTCGTTATGCGTAAGATAGTGTTTGTGACCGGCAACAAAGGAAAATTTAGTGAGGCAAAATCCATACTTGCAGCAAAACAGATCGAACTGCTTCAAAATACAGGAGGCTATCCGGAATTGCAGGAAGATGATCTGGAACCCATAGCTTCATTTGGGGCAAAGTGGGCTGCTGAGAAACTACAGATACCAGTTATGGTAGATGATTCTGGTCTTTTCATTAATGCTCTTAATGGTTTTCCAGGTCCTTACTCAGCCTTTGTTGAGAATAAAATGGGTAACAAGAAAGTGCTCAAGCTCATGGAAGATGAAGAAGACCGTACAGCTGTCTTTAAGTCAGTTATCGGGTACTGTGAGCCTGGAAAAGAAGCCATTGTATTCACAGGTACAGTTGAAGGCACTATCTCTTTTGAAGAAAGGGGTACTGGTGGATTCGGCTACGATCCCATATTTGAATATAATGGCAGGACTTTTGCAGAGATGGGTGATGAAGAAAAGAACAAGCTTTCTCACAGGCGTAGGGCACTGGATAAGTTCTTTGAGTGGCTGCCTAAGTGAAGGTGACATCTTTTGGTGCGAAGCTTCTTCACAGATACCGAAGGTATAGACACTATTCCTTTGAAAATGGTTGTGTATCTGGTCATCACAGGTTGTGTGCTTGCTTTGATAGCAATATCATGGAATGCCATACTTCCAGTAAAACATGGCTATGATGTTGAAAAACAATTGTCAGAGGCATCTCTTGAACTGCTCTCTCTTCAAAGAGGTAAAGCACGAGATCTTTCCATGCCTTTCAGCGGTGAGGGTAGTATATGTTCTATAGAACTTGATTTTCCGCGAGAGGTTACATATGTTGGATTCGGTGTGGATCCTGATCCGGATAATGATGGCAATATAACTAACTCTGCCTGGAACGTAGAGGACAATACAATTATTTACAGATATGAGAATGGTGTCAAGAAAAGATGGCTTATAGAAGGTGAAATGATCAATTTCTGCCAGGGAGTCCTATCTGATAGCGGTAATTGGTATCCGGATGACTCTTTTAATACATCCAATAATATGGATAAAGGTGCTGTCATTGAAAAGCCAGTATCAGGGACCTATATTTTTGAACTCGTAAGAAATAATGGCACTTATACTTTATCGCATTTTCCTTTATAGTCCCGGATGCCTTGCAGGGCAGGGACTTCAGATAAAGAAAAGATTTAGTAATACAACAGGATGTACCTGTTATCAAAGTATGCGCCAGGTGTGTTGAAATCAAATATTACAAGTGCACCAGCTTCGGGCCTTACTTGCATTGATAGTTCTGTTCTTGTAGGCAGACCATCATATGTTGTATCCTCTTCTGAAAATACTTTCCGGATATCTACTACTATCTCCATTATATCTCCGGTACGTAATACTGGCTGGTTTGCTTTGAATGTTGATTGGTCCCTTATTCTTATTGGGCTCACTGTAATATATTCTTCTGTGGGTAAGTGTATTTCTGATCCTGTATCCGCAGTGTCATATCTCAAATTTGCAACATGGGCACCATCTGACATGTATACAATCAGTTGTGAAAGATCTACATCCTCACTACCTGGACCCAAAGAAACAGAGATATGTAACTTGGTGATTTCTCCATAGTCAAGTTCATCATCTACTGTGATCGTTCCGGTGGTGGATCCAGCTGTAGTATTTGATACAGTGAATGTATAGGTTCCTGCTTCCAGGAATCTATGTTCATAATATGAACCATCTTCAACATCTACAGTAGTGTTTGCAACATTTACTGTGAATGATCCACTTGTTGAGATCCATTCCACCACTCCTCCTCTTGGAATATCAACACTGGTATTTGAAAGAGTACCATCATCAATATTGATGGTCCCATAGGTCGCACGTTCTCCTTCTACTCGGTCCACACGCAGATTAGATGCTACTTCCTTTGTAGTTTCTTGACCAGTCTGCGAAGCTTTCTGTTGCAACACGCCTGATGTCTTAATGAGAAGCGCAGAAGCTACTGCAGCTACAAGAACCATTGATATGAATATGATGAGTGTACCAATACCCATCTGTGCACTTTCATCTTTGTGCATTGAATGCTTCCTATTTGCTTTCGTGCGATTTCCCTCAATTAAGTTCTAAATTCTAAAAGTTGGTAAATAATTGACGTATCTTTTATTAGCACTTATAGTATATTAATCCTATTATAAATGCCTGTATTATCTGTTATTAGTGTATAATAGAACATGTATATATTTAAATCAATCGATTAATATAAATTAATCTAAAAATAATATGTACACTTTCATTCTTCAATAAGAATAGCACGCGCTGGTGCACCGTCACAACCTGTGATTTTCAGTGGAAGACAAATAAAAATGTAATATCCTTCTCTGACTTGTTCAAGATCAAGGCATTCAATAATGTTGACTCCTTGAGAAAGCAGTGATCTGTGCAGTGGTAGATCTTTCTTATTTTCTATAGAGAAAGCGTCCACTCCTAATACTTTAAGGCCTTTATCCTGCATCCAAAAGGCTATATCTTCTTCCAGACAAAAGTTTTCTGTTCCTTCAAGTGAATTGATAGCACCTGTTTTTAATAGCAATACTTCTGTTACTTGGCCGGATTTTTTTTTGTTCCATACCATTTCCAGGTGTTCAGCATGGAGGGGGCTGTTGATGCAACTTAAGTCTAGCAAAATTGCACGCCCAATAAAACTTTCAGGAAGCAGCATATCTACAGTGATACCATTTTCTAATACATGTGAAGGTGCATCCACATGTGTACCAGTATGGCTTCCCATACTTATTAATGAAAGACCGAAACCATCTTTTTCTATCGAACAGACTTTTCTCACTGAAGGTTGTGGGTCTCCCGGATATACTGGCATACCTTGCTTTATGGGTGAAGTTATGTCTATAACTCTTTTACCCTTGAGTATCATTGGTACTTCTCATCTACAATCTTCTGGGAATTGTTAAGAACTCTTTCTGCTTGTTCCAGAGTAAGCCCCGCACCCCTGGCAATTTTTAGAGCAGTTTCCCGTGTAATAAGATTTTCAGGACTATGTGTATCGGTATCCACCACACACTTTGCTCCAGCTTCAAAAGCTATTTTGGCTACATGACCATTGGTACGATTATGTCCATTTCTGGAGGTAATTTCAAGGTGAACATTGTTCGCTGCTGCTTTTTCTGCTTCTTCAATAGTTATAAAACCAGGATGTGCAAGAATATCAACATCAGCAAGTTCTACAGAAGCTTTGTTAGTCCCCGGAGCAACAGGTTCTACTATCGTTTCTCCATGTACTACTACTATTTCTGCACCCAGCTCTTTTGAAAGGCGTGCCATTTTTCCAATTTTGGCAGGAGGGACATGCGTGATCTCTACTCCTGCAAGCACTTTGATATCCATTACCTCTTCAAGATACTTCGCCTTTTTCAGGCACTTCAGTACGTGCTCTACGTTGGTAAAGTCTGCATGATCAGTTATCGCAATAGCTCTGTATCCATGAATTACGGCTCTTCTTACCAGTTCGCTTGGTATCAATTCACCGTCGCTAAATATGGAATGTGTATGCAAGTCTATCATTATGTCACCATTATCTTGTACATATATAGGATGGCATTTGAAATAAACATTTATATCATCAATGCTGATATGCAGATTGATAACTAACCTACAATGAACTACTAAATATTTAATTTCAAGGTCATTAAAGGAAGGATGAATTAATTGCCCGGTATTAGAAGAATGGTTTTGGATGTTTTAAAGCCACACCACCCCTCGATTGTTGAATTCTCTAAAAAATTAAGCGTTCTGTCAGGTGTTTCAGGTGTCAATCTCAGCTTGTATGAAGTTGATCAGCAGACAGAGACTATAAAAATTACCATTGAAGGGGATGACCTGGACTATGAGGAAATAAAACAGTCTATAGATAATCTGGGTGCTGTGATCCATAGTATCGATGAGATAGTAGCAGGACACAAGCTTGTAGAAGAAGTAGAGACGCTGCAGGAAAGATAAGCATCTTACTTCTCTTTTTTGTATACTTTTTTTATATTGTTCAGTATCTTGCAATAACATCAGCAAAAGCAAAATTAGGTTTTACATCCCTTATTTTCACTCTAACTTTGTCTCCTTCACTTGTTCCTTTTACAAACACTACAAAGTCCTGAACCCTGAATACTCCGTCACCTGTTGATCCTTTACTGGTAATTTCCACATCCAGTTCTTCTCCTTTCTTTACAGGCGCTTTAATGAATTTGCTGGCGATCACATATATCTCTGCACTCTGAGACCGGGATGCTACCGGGGAAAAAGACCTTGTGTGAGTAAAACTGGTCCTTGCTTCTTCAAGAAATGTCTTAAACATATCTCCCTGGAAGACCTTGACCACAAAATGGCCACCAGGCTTGAGAATTTTCATAGCGCATCCGAGTGCAGATTTCGCAAGGTCTATAGACCTTGCATGATCATAGCTCCAGTTGCCTGAAAGATTTGGAGCGGCATCACAAATGACAACGTCCACTCCACCTTCGCCCACCAGATCAAATATTTTCTTTATGGTGTTATCGGAGGTAATATCTCCTTTTATGGTTTCTACACCTTCTATCGGTGAGATTCGCTGCAGATCTACTCCTATTACCCTTCCGCCTGAGAGTTTTTTTGCGACTTCGGACCATCCGCCGGGTGCTGCTCCCAAGTCAACTACGGTGTCTCCCTCTTTAATTACATTGAACTTCTCATTTATCTGCAACAACTTGTACGCAGCCCTTGACCTGTAGCCTTCTTCTTTTGCGCGCCAGTAATAGGTATCTCTTCTATCCCTTGCCATTATCCTGCCTGTATTAATTTGATTGTTTTAGATGTTCTATCTTTTTACTTAGTTCCATCAGATGATCAGCTACTGCTGTAAATCTACCTGGTAACCATGAATCGTAGTCATAATAAAGATTAAGCAGATCGCTATAGTGTGATTCCAGTGTTTTTATTTCCTTGCTTTCATTTCGGGTTGAGCTTATCCCCATTTCAAGGTCATGCATTCTTTTATCGAAGTTTTGCAATAATTTCATTGCAATGATATCCATATCTACTATTCTCACAGATAGTTTCAGAATATCAATGACCTGACTAAGTTCAGCCGGAATCTGTGGGAATGCATTTGGTCCTGTTATGAAATATATGTTCTCATCGTCTTTTGTTCCTGATATTTCCTCTGCAGATACAGATTCGATCAGATGTTCTTTTGCAGCTTTCATGCAAAGCTCATACAGTGCATCGGCCTCGTGATTGGAATCTCTTAACTCCGATATCTCTTTGTCCACAGCACATATTTCCTCAAAAGTAATAGCACCCAGAACATAGGTTATACCTGTAAGCTCAGCAGCGGATATCATAAGACCATACCTTAAAGAAAGGATATACCATAAATAAGAAAGAGGGTAATAAAGTTACCTACAACTTGTACCTTCTGTATGTCTTTAAAAGATAACCTCTCTATGCATGACTATAATCTAGAAAAGAATGTGCAGGAAAATAAAAAGAGGACTGCACAAATGCAGTCTTAATTTTATTCAAGATATATAGCCGGCCTCATTGGGGCAGCAAATCTGGACTTCTTTTCTGGATCATAATCTGGTGAATCTGCACTATATACTTCTACTGCACAGTTAAATTCCTTCTCAAAGAACTGCTGGTTTTCTTTGAGTATTGCCAGCTCATCCAGCACATAGCCGTCGAACATCTCTAAACGCTCGTCTTTCATGCTGGTAATATCAGGCACGATCTTCTGTACGAACTTTGGTATTTCCTTTCCATATGCTCGGTTTGCAGGTTCTGCCATTAGGGTCTTGATAAGAACACCAGGGTTAAGCGTACCTTCGGCCTGCATCTTAAGAGCCATCTGGAAAGTTTTTGTCTTCCATGTTGCAGATGTGTACAACACCACTTTCTTTGGTGTCATTTTCGTGACCTTTAGTATTTCTTCTATGTCTTCCAGCGTGTTGTCTACAAGTTCCTCTGCAAGCTCTGCATTGCTATTAAGCAGTGAAGCGTCAAAAGTCGGATACGGAGCAAGGGAGACAAAATCATTTCCTTCATGTCCCAGTGCCTGCCATATCTCCTCACATACATGCGGCATGAAAGGTGCCATCAAGCGCACCCACGTATCCAGCATGTCATAGAGCAGGTTACTGCCGCCCCTTTTCTGATACCATTTTATGTCGTTGAGCAGCAGGAAGAATGCGTTCTGCAGAGCACTGCGTGTTCTAAGGGATAACATGTCATTGTTAGTTTCTCTGATGCGCTGCTGCAGACGGCTAAGCATCCATCTGTCTATAAGCTTAAGCTCTCCGCACAAGCCGCATACGACGCCGGACTCAATTATTTCCCGGGCAAAGGAGTAGAACCTTTCCACCTGTTTCCTTGCAGCTTCGACTCCACTGTTCCTCCAGTCAGCATCCTGTGTCTGTTCAGCACTTGAGAGAATGTACATTCGGGCTATATCTGCACCGTATTCATCAACTGCAGTCATCAGAGTCAGCAGCGGACCTTTGGATTTGCTCATTTTTTGTCCTTCCAGGGACACAAAACCATTAACTGCAAGTGCCCGAGGCCATCTATCTTCATCAAATATGGCTACGTGGTGGAAAAGGAAGAATAGTAAGTGATTGGGCACGAGGTCTTTACCTGAAGATCTAAGGTCCACTGGATACCAGTAGTCCATGTCCTTTTTCATCTGTGCTATGAGTTGCTCATCAAGGCCAGTATCAGCAGCTGTTTGCTGCACAGTACCCTTGCCAAGCAGTACATAATCGAAAAGTTGGGCAGTCAAGTGTTCTGGTCCAATGCCACGGGCAAAGAACTTGTTGGTGATATAGTATGTCATATAGATGGTAGAATCACCAAGCGACTCGATCAGCCATTGGTCATCAAAGGGCAAATGCGTACCAAGACCTTTTTTCCTTGCACAGGCTTTGTCCTTGAGCCAATCGACCTTGTTGTTGAACTCTACTCTATAGTCTTCAGGAATTATTTCCATCTTCTCAATGCATCTGTATACCTTATCCTTCCACTCAGGGTTAGAATAGTTCAGGAACCACTGCCCTTCCACCATGTTTACTACACAGGGAGTTCCGCAGCGGCATACGACCGGTTCGCTGAACTCATAGAATACTTCTCCTATACCCTGGCTTATAAGATCCCGGGTGAGTACATCCTTAATCTTGGAAACTGCTATTCCAGCATATTTTCCAGTATTCTCTTTGAGGACCCCACCATGGAATTCTCTTCTGTATACGATCTTGGTGGCTTCTTCAGCTTTTGGATCTTTCTGATCCATCACGCCAAGCTGTTGCACAGCTTCTACAGCAGGATATTCTCCGAATTCCTTGGCTGTTATCAGAGAAATTAATTTTATATTGCGCAGGTCTTCCTTGATTCCATATTCTGAAAGGTCTCTGTCATAGAGGTCCTTCAATGCAAGGTAATCATAAGGTGCATGTGCAGGCACACTCATTACAATTCCGCTACCATTCTCTCCCCTTACAAATGAGGCAGGCAATGTAATAACGTCATTGCCAGTAAGCGGATTTTTCACCTTGATACCTATTAGGGATGTAGATGGCACTTTCTCTACAAATTCCACTTTCCTGTCTGTGAAAGTGAGTTTTCTGTAAGCCTCCTTGCTTACTACCCAGAATTCTGTTTTCCCATCTTTTTCTACTTTGATCTTCACATGTTCTATGTTAGGATTGATCCAGAGGTTAGTAACACCGAAAATAGTCTCAGGGCGCAGGGTAGCGCAAGGTAATACCACACCATCATGCTGGAACTTGACAAGAGTATAATCTACAATTGTTGCTTCTTCTCCATGCAGGATATCGTGGTCCTCAACTGGATTATTGTCATTTGGGCACCATTTTACAGGATGTGATCCCCTGACAATGAGGCCTTTCTCGTACAACAAGTTGAATTGCCACTCTATAAACTTTTTGTAAGTGGGATCTGTAGTAGTGAACTTGCGTCTCCAGTCAATAGAGTAACCAATAGAACGCATAGCCTTTTCAGCTTCTATGCTGAAGTACTCTACTATTTTTTCAGGGATGACCAGTGTTTCCAGAATATCTATAGGTATACCATGCAGTTCTGTATATACTTTCATGGTCTGAGGGTCACGGTTAGCTATCAATTCGGCAAGACCTACAATAGGTGTTCCTGTGACATGGAAACCCATAGGAAAAAGCACGTTATATCCCTGCATTCTTTTATAACGTGCTATTACGTCTCCTATGGTGAATGTACGTGTGTGTCCGGCGTGTAAATTACCGTTGAGATAGGGGTAAGGTATTGTTATGAAATATTTTTCTCTCTCATCTGGCTCAGGCTGGAAGACCTTTGTATCATCCCATGTCTTCTGCCATTTTTTTTCTATCTCACGCGGTATGTAATCCTGTTCCATGGTTACGCCTTTTCGGTATTATTATGATGAATAACACCTAAATAACTTACATCCACATAAAGTCTACTCTTTTGGGTGACCCATACAGCAGAACGATTCTTGACATATTTAAAAAGGATCTACAGCCAAAGCTAAGTATAGGAAGTAGTTTCCTTTTTTGTTCATCAGTATCCTCAGCTTTGGAGTTGAAGATTTTCACCGCAGCATGGACAGCTGACATTCCCTTCTTCGCAATGATCACAGGGGGTCACAACTTCCAGTTCGAATCCACAACTCTCACAGAAATAATGTTCCCCTACTTGCATATCACATATCTTCATTTTCTCCCCAATGAAAAATTGCTTCAAACAGTACTTATAATTTATCCTGTTCTCTGCTAACATACCGTTATGCTTATTCTTAAAGAATTGAATTTAGCTCCATGCATGTTGAGTTTGTAAGTGGCCATATATGTATAGAAGACCTCAAGTCATTTCTCAGGAAAACTGCAGACATATCAAAGGCAAATAGTTGTATAATTCAGGCTATTAATGCGGATCAGATTGCAGGTGAAGAACACTTGCGTTTCGCTGTAGCAAAAGCGCTCAGGGCATTCGAGCAGGAAAGAAATGCTGCAAAGGATATGGGTATTGAGGTCATGCGTTATGCATCCGGGAAACGTCAGATAGAAGAGGCATTTTCCATGGGTGTGCATCAAGGCCAGAATAATGTTGTTTTTGTAGTACTAGGTGAGGAAGATTCTGTTACAACATGTGTATATATACTCAAAGAAATTCTCATTCCTGCTGATGTTATTGAATATAAGATCTCTAAAAGAGAAGAAATTATCATGCAGTTTGGCATTACTTCAGATGAGATCGCAGTCGTGGGTGAGCAGATGATTCCGGAACTTGTGATCGAAAGAGTGGCACTTGTGGATGTATTGAAGTAACATTACGAAATAGTAATATATGAATGAGCAGTAGACTTGCCATTATTAATAATTTAATTACATTACATACGATTAAAACCTTATTATACGGGAGGGTTCGAATTTATGCCACATAAGAAAACAGCAGAAGGGATGATCAAATGCGCAGGGCCTATAGAATGTGCTCTGCTGCCAAGGCTTCTTCAGGTTACAGAAGCAGCAGCCATAGCAGCATCTTATCAGATGGGCAGAGGAGACAAGCATTATGCTGATCAGGTATCAGTAGAAGCCATGCGCAGGACGCTGAATCACCTTGATATGAAAGGGATCATAAAGATCGGTGAAGGGGAAAGGGATGAGGCTCCGATGCTGTACATAGGCGAACAGGTAGGTACCTGGGAGGGAGATCTGGAAGTTGATATTGCTGTGGATCCTCTTGAAGGCACCAATCTGGCGGCCAACGGTACCCCCGGTGCAATTTCCGTAATGGCAATGGCTGAAAGAGGTGGTCTTTTCCATGGCCCTGACATCTATATGGATAAAATTGCAGTAGGCCCAGAAGTGGTGAAATATGAGAGGCTGCATCCAGAAGAGAGTATAAATCTGGATGCTCCTGTTATCGATAACCTGGAAATTGTAGCAAAGGCGCTCAATCGTAATATCGATGAACTGGTCGTTGTCATCCTTGACAGGCCAAGGCATGAGGCAAAGATAGAAGAGATCAGAAAGACAGGTGCAAGGGTCAATCTGATCAGTGATGGTGACCTTATGCCGGGAGTTGCCACAGCTATACGCGGTTCAGGTGTCCATGTGGTCATGGGAGCCGGTGGTTCAGGGGAGGCAGTGCTCACGGCTGCTGCTCTTAAGATCCTGGGTGGTAAGATACTTGCAAGGCTTGTATTACCTACAGTTGCCAATGGCAAGTCCGAAGAAGCTATAGCCAAGGAAAAAGCTGAAAAGATGCCAAGGCTTGAAAAGATGGGTATAACGGAAAAGAACATGAACGATATACTTGACATCGACAGGCTTGTCCCAGGAAATGATGTTATCTTCTCTGCAACAGGTGTGACTCCGGGTACTCTTCTAAAAGGTGTTCACCTCTTTGGAGAAGGTGATGCAAGGGTCCACAGTCTGACCATGGGCAGTTCAGGTGTGGTAAAATTTACAGATACCATCTACATACATGACAAAGAGGTCACTCCTCTTCGGTTCGTTTAAATAATGAAAGTACACGTATCGACATTTGGTTGTTCTGCCAACCAGGCTTCTGCAGAGGTCATGATGGCCACCATCAGAAGCCTGGGCCATGAACTGGTATCTGAGAAAAATGCTGACGTAGTTGTGCTTAACACATGTACTGTCAAGTATTCCACTGAACAGAAGATTCTGCATAAGATCCGGGAACTGGGGGAAAAAGGCAGAGAAGTAATAGTAGCTGGATGCATGCCTGAAGTGCAGCTTGAGGACATCATCCATAACAACCCTGATGCTCACATTTTGGGTGTCAATTCCATCTCAAGGATAGGTGATGTCTTAAATTCTATCGCCGAGCCGCAGCTGTCTTCACATCATATTTCTAGGCAGGCTTTGCATGTGTTTTCGTCTGAACCTCAAGGATTCATTAATGTACCAAGGTTCAGATTCAATTCCAACATTCACATCTGTCAGCTTTCCCAGGGATGTAACAATGCATGTTCTTATTGTATAGTCAGGTTCGTAAGAGGCCCCTTGAAGTCTTTTAATCCGGATTCCATCATAGAGGATATTAAACAGGGAGTTGCTGAAGGGTGTAGAGAAATATGGCTTACCTCACAGGATAATGCCCAGTATGGCACAGATATAGGATATCTGCTTCCTCAGCTTCTTAAGAGGATATGTGATATACCTGGCGATTTTAAAGTCCGTGTGGGCATGATGAATCCATTTTCTGTGCTTCCTATATTGGATGAATTATTGAATGCCTTTGATCATGACAAGATCTATAAACTAATTCATTTACCAATACAGTCGGCATCTAATGATGTCCTGAAAAGAATGAACAGGCTCCATTCCATAGAAGAGGCGAATCACATAATCAACTGTTTCAGAGATCGCTTTGATGATCTTACTCTATTCACTGATATCATCGTAGGTTTTCCCGGAGAGCAAGATGCTGATTTCATGAAAACAGTTGAATGGGTGAAGGAGTACAAGCCTGAAAAGGTGAACATTTCCAGGTATACTCCCCGTCCGCATACAAAGGCACTTGAATACCGAAACATTGATTCACGTATCGTTGCACAGCGTTCTAATGAACTACATGCTGTGTGCGAAGAAGTCAAAATAGCTGTCAGAAAGAGTATGATGGGATGGAAAGGCAGGGTCTTTATTTCTAAAGAGGCCAAAGTTAAAGGCCTCATGGCCAGGACAGCATCTTATAAGCCTGTGGTCATTCCTGAATCATCTGCCATTCCGGGAAGCTATTGCGAGGTTGAGATATTCGATGCTACCCCTGGATATTTTCTGGGGAGGACCAGGATCGATATCTAAATCGATCAGAGTGTTTCACTCTGATCTATACTTCATCCTTTCAACAACAGTTTTATCATATAGCTTTACAATGTCACTGCGTGTGATGATCCCTAATATTTGTCTATTGTCTTCCCGCGACACTACCGGAAGCCTGCCTATATCTTTTGTTGCAAGGCGCTGAAGTACAGTATTCAGGGATTCGTCCGGGTATGCAACAATTAAATTGGAATTGGCAATCTCGCCTACAGTCTTGTCAAGTTCTCCTTGTTTTACCTTATCCCGAATGTCTTTCAGAGTTACGATTCCCCACAATTTGCCTTCAGAATCCATCACTGGGAACCCTACATGGCGGCTGGATTGCATGAGGGCAATGAGCGCTTCTGCCTTTTTGTTCATAGAAATTGTCTGCACTTCTCTTTTCATGGCATCAGCAACTTTTAATGACTCCATTATGTCTACTTCTTTTCCTTTTCTTATGGTAAATCCGCGTCTGCGCAGTGATTCTGTAAAAATGGATTCCGGGTGAAGAGTACTTGAAACAAGATTGCTGAGCACGCATGCGAGCATAATTGGTAGTACAAGATTATAATCATGTGTGAGTTCAAAAAGAATTAATATAGCTGTGAGTGGTGCACGGGTAACACCAGTGAATACAGCTCCCATCCCAGCCAGTGCATATGCACCAGGTTCTGACGTGAAACCTGGAAAGATTTGATTCACAATGAATCCATAAGCTCCTCCAAGCATAGAGCCTATGAATAGTGCCGGAACGAATGATCCACCTGAGCCTCCAGAGCCTAGGGATAAAGAGAATGCAACTATTTTCAGTAATAGAAGTGCAACTATGACCTTAAAGACTAATTCGTTTGCCAAAACCTGGCTTATTACTTCATATCCAACGCCGAATATCTGAGGATAAAAAAAGCCAATTATTCCCACTCCAAGTCCCCCTATTGCCGGTTTTACAATCGGATGGACTTTAAGGGATTTGAAAAAATCTCTTACTCTATACAAAGAACGCATGAATATTACAGAAACTACGCCTGAAATTACTCCAAGAATAAGGTATAGTATAGATTCATGAAATGGATTGACAAGTTGATATTGTGATATCTGGATTGGTCTCACACCAAAAACTACGTTGGAGGTAAGGGTTGCAAAAACAGAGGATATGACTATAGGAATAAAGGTGCTGGATTCGAGTTCTCCCAAAATTACTTCTACAGAGAACACTACGCCTGCAAGAGGTGCATTGAATGCAGCTGCTATGCCTGAGGAGGCGCCACACCCCAACAATATCTTCAATTTATTTCCTCTCATTTTTATCGTTTGGGCTAATGTGGACCCAATACCTGCTCCTGCAAGCACTACGGGGGCCTCTTTACCTGCTGATGCTCCGGAACCTAATGATATTAGTGAGGATAATACTTCAAGAAATACAGTTTTGGGCTGCATTTTACCGCCATGAAGTGTAGTGGCCTCGATGACGTTCTCAATGCTGTATCTTTTCTTTTTCATCAGATAATGGGTTATCATTCCCACTAACAAACCGCCAATTACGGGTAGGAATATTACATAATAATTTGATTCCCCTGCCTTGTGTTGGAAGAATAAATGAGAACTAAGTGCAAGGGAGCGATCATATATGACTATAGTAAGACCAGTTAATATGCCTACTATAAGAGCCAGTGAATTTGAGACTACAGAATCTGTGTGCAACCATTGCACTAGATCCCGTTTTTTATTCTGCAATAGTTCACTTCGATTCAAAAATGTCATCTCATTATTATTTAATTGCGACTTGCAATTTATATATCGAATCGTATGTAATTATATATAATATATCTTTCTTTCGCCTTCACCTCCCTTAAACTTATCTATTATCACTTCATCTAAATAATATACAGAATAAGGGAAATATATGCTCGAAAAATTGTTCAATCCGGATATTATTGCGGTTATAGGGGCATCTCGTACAGAAGGCAAGGTAGGTCATGCTGTACTCAAGAATCTCCTGCAGGGAACGGGTCATAAAATCATTCCTATTAATCCCAATGTTGATAAGATTCTAGGGTTGAAATGTTATGCTGACATTCTTGATGTGCCAGAAAAGGTAGATCTTGCTGTAATAGTAGTTCCCGCAGCTGCAGTTCCTTCTGCAATGGAAAAATGTGGACAGGCAGGCATTAGTTATGTTGTTGTGATATCCGCAGGCTTCAAGGAGGCCAGCCTTGAAGGCGCAAGACTTGAACGGGAAATTGCAGCCATTGCTGCAAAATATGGTATAAGAATGGTTGGCCCTAACTGTCTGGGAATTATCGATACATCTTCTTCTCTCAATGCATCATTTGCTGCATCCATGGCTCTGCCGGGAAATATAGCTATGATGTCCCAGTCTGGAGCCATCTGTACAGTAACTCTGGACTGGGCAGACAGAGTTGGTGTAGGATTTTCTAAATTCATAAGCCTTGGGAATAAAGCTGATCTTGGAGAGAACGATTTCCTTGAACTTTTCAGGGAGGACAAGAACACTGCTGTAATTGCTGCATATCTGGAAGGCGTAAAGGATGGTCCACTTTTTATGGATGTGGCAAGGCAAGTGACCAAAGAAAAGCCTGTAATAGTTGTTAAATCAGGTCGCACAGCCGTAGGTTCCAGGGCCGTATCTTCACACACAGGTACACTTGCAGGTTCAGATGCTGCATACAATGCAGCTTTCAGGCAGAGTGGTGTCATAAGAGCTGATTCTCTGGAAGAGATGCTGGATTACAGCAGAGCTTTTTCTACATATCCATTGCCCAAGGGCAGGAAGGTTGCAATACTTACCAATGCAGGAGGACTTGGTATAATAACTGCCGATGCATGTCACAGCATTGGTCTTTCAATTACTTCCTTTGAAGAAGAGACTATCAAGAAGCTGAGAGAGCGCCTTCCAGAAGCAGCCGGTTTATATAATCCAGTGGATGTTCTGGGAGATGCCAGCTCCCAGTTATATGAATATGCTCTTGAAATGCTTTTAGATGACCCAAATGTAGATGGGATCATTGTACTTGTCTCTCCCCAGGCTATGACCGATGTGCCTGCTATAGCACAGGTCCTGATCAAAATGATCAAATCTTCTAACAAGCCAATTTTATGCAACTTTGCAGGCGGGACACGTATTGCTGCAGGAGAGGAACTACTGAATAAGCATGGTATTCCTAATTATTCTTCTTCCGAAAGGGCTGTTGCCAGCATGAAGGCGCTATGTGATTACAGCTCCGTTAAGCTAAAGGAGTACAGTGCTCCAGTTTTACTGGCAGCTGAAAAGGATGCTGCAAAGAAGATCATAGATGATGCTATTAGAAGTGGAAGGAGAACTCTTGGTCTGGAATCTTTGGATCTGCTTAAAGCTTATGGCATTCCGGTGGTGCAGTCAAAGATTGCTGGCAATCTTACAGAGGCTGTTGCAGCATGTGAGGAAATAGGTTATCCTGTTGTGATGAAGATAATTTCTCCTGATATATCGCATAAGACAGATGTAGGCGGTATAAAACTTAACTTGAAAAATGCCGAAGACGTGGAACGTGCATATCTGACTATGATGTCAGATGTCAACCATTACATGCCAAATGCCCGGATAAAAGGCGTTCAAGTGCAGCAGATGGTAACAGGAGGAAAAGAGGTCATTATAGGCATGGACCGTGACCCTCAGTTTGGTCCGCTTTTAATGTTCGGGCTGGGAGGTGTTTATGTGGAATTTCTCAAGGACGTATCTTTTGCTGTGGCTCCTATCAATGACAAGGAAGCCCAGCATATGATCTCAGCTATCAAAACATATCCACTTATAGCAGGTGTAAGGGGTGAAACGCCTTCAGACATCAAAGCAATTGCAGACACTTTGCTTAAAGTATCACAGTTTGTGATGGACTTCCCAAAACTTATGGAATTTGAAATAAATCCCCTTATGGTCATGCCTGAAGGTAAAGGCTGCCTTGCAATGGATATCAGGATGACATTAAGGCAGGAATGAGAAGTAGATTATAGATTATCTTTATTAGAAATAATCAATTAGTTACTATTAAGGCGCGTTAGGAGGGAGATTATGGCTTCAATATTGGTAAGCTCATCGGAACAGTACTCAGGAAAAAGCTCTCTATGTCTGGGTTTTGGTGTTATTCTTAAAGAGAGGGGTTACAAGATCGGATACATGAAGCCCATTGGAAATCTGCTTATAGATGTCAATGGATCACTTTCAGATGAGGATGCTGAGGGAATAAAGAAGTTACTGGGATTACAGGACGATCTAAGCTCCATTACTCCAATTTTGCTTACGGAGAACCTTACGGATGATGCTCTAATGGGTGTGGAGAAGGGCCTCGATTCAAGATTAAAGGAAGCTTATGAAAAAATATCGCAGGGAAAGGATGTGGTCCTGCTGGAAGGTGCAGGGGGTATCGGTGGCGGAGCAATGTACAATCTATCAGATCCGGAGGTAGCTACAAAGCTTGATACCAAGATGCTGCTTATTACAAGATATGATTCTGAAAGGGCTGTTGACCGTATCCTCTGCGATCTTCGTATAATCCAGAACACAGAGATCCTTGCAGGCATAATACTTAACGAGGTACCTCTTAGTAAACTCAAAACAGTTTCTCATTTGGTGGTGCCTTTCCTGGAGAATAAAGGCATAAAAGTGTTCGGCTCCATCCCCGAAGATGATATGCTGCGCTCTGTATCAGTATCAGAAATGGTAGAAGACCTTAATGGAGAAGTACTGGTGGGTGCAAGCCACCTGGAAGACCTGGTGGAGCATTACCTTGTAGGTGCTATGGAGGTAGGTTCTGCCATAAAGTATTTCAGGCGTATGCCTAACGCAGCTGTGATCACTGGTGGTGACCGCTCCGATATACAGATGGCTGCCATTGAGGCTAAAGTAAAATGCCTGGTGCTCACAGGCAACCTACGCCCCAGTGGTGCAGTGCTGGGAAGTGCAGAGGAAGCTAACATTCCCGTGATCCTTGTCAGGGGCGATACCATGAGCACCATTGAGAAAATGGAGCACCTTATTGGCCATGCACGTATAAAGCAGGAAGCTAAAATAAAAAGGATCGTGGAGCTCATCAAGAAATATGTAGATGTTGATGGGCTGATCGCGGAAATAGGACTTACTAAATAAGTCCAGTCCTTCTTCCGCTTTCCTCAATCATTTTCGATTTCTTTTGTCCTCTGCCTGAGTATTTCCACAATATCCGGGTTCTGTAGCGTTGTCACATCACCTTCATTCCTGTCATTGACAATGGCTTTGAGCACGCGGCGCATTATTTTCCCGCTTCTTGTTTTAGGCAGATCGTCTGTGAATATTACCTGCTTTGGTTTTGCAATAGGACCGATATTCAGAGCTACATGGTTTATCAGTTCTTTCCTTAGTTTTTCAGTAGCCATTACACCTGAGCGGAGAATTACATAACAATAAATAACTTCTCCTTTAAGCTCATCCAGCTTTCCCACTACCGCAGATTCTGCAACAGCAGGATGTGATACGAGAACGCTTTCCACTTCAGCAGTACCTATTAGGTGTGCAGCCACTTTGATACTATCATCTACGCGTCCTATTATCCAGAAATAACCATTCTCATCCTGCTTGGCACCATCCCCTGCAAAATATGTTTTTCCATCCCATTTGCTCCAATATGTTTCCTTGAAACGTTCAGCATCGTTGAAGATGGTGCGCACCATACTTGGCCAGGGTCTCTTGATAGCAAGCAGTCCATCCGTGCCCCGGGGGACTTCTTTGCCGGTTTCATCAAGCACAATAGCTTCTATTCCCGGGAAAGGTCTTGTGGCGCTACCGGGTTTGAGTGTAGTAATTCCAGGCAGGGGTGTGATGAGCACCATACCTGTTTCTGTCTGCCACCATGTATCGACTATGGGGCATTTCTTCTGCCCAATGTGTTCATAATACCAGAGCCAGGCTCCGGGATTGATTGCCTCTCCAACACTTCCCAGCAGGCGCAGAGTGGAAAGGTTATGCTTCTGTGGCCATTCATCACCCCATTTCATGAAAGTTCTGATGGCTGTAGGTGCCGTATAGAGTATGGTAACTTTGTGCCTTTCTATTAGGTCCCACCACCTGTCCTTATCCGGGAAATCAGGTGCCCCTTCATACATTAGTATTGTAGCACCATTTGATAGAGGTCCATAAACAAGATAGGAATGCCCTGTGATCCATCCACAGTCCGCAGTGCACCAGTAGATATCGTTCTCTTTCAGGTCGAATATCCACTTAGTAGTGACATGGGTACCTACCACATAGCCACCGGTGGTATGTACAATACCTTTTGGCTTACCGGTGGTGCCGCTGGTGTACATAAGAAAGAGCATATCTTCTGCATCCATTGGTTCGGCTTCACAAACAGGTTTTTCGTCTTTCATCAGGTCATGCCACCACACATCCCTTTGTGGGTGCATCTCAACTTCAATGTCCGCCTGCTTTACAACTATCACTTTTTCGACGCCCTGGTACATGTGTGAATCCATGTCTGTCTTCTTTTTCTGTTCCACCACAGTGCCTCTGCGGTAATATCCATCGCATGTGATGATGAACTTACTCTTGGCATCCCCTATTCTGGTAAACAGAGCTTCACCGGAGAAAGCTGCAAAAACTACATTGTGAGGTGAACCTATCCTTGCACATGCCAGCATCGATATCACTATCTCTGGTATCATGGGCAGGTAAATGGTTACGATATCTCCTTTTTTCACACCCAGTTTTTTCAGGGCATTGGCAAAGCGGGAGGTTTCTTCCAGAAGTTGCCGGTATGTATATGTCTTGACTTCTCCCATCTCTCCTTCCCAGATGATGGCTGTTTTGTCAGCCCTGTTTGCCATGTGTACGTCTAGGCAGTTGTAGGAGGCGTTAAGTTTCCCTCCTATGAACCATTGCGCATGCGGTGGCTGCCAGTCAAGTACTTTATCCCACTTTTTGAACCAGTGGATATCATTGGCAAGCTCTTCCCAGAATCCTTCCAGGTCCTGCGCAGCCTTCTGGTACACTTCAGGGTCATTGATATTTGCTTTTCTTGCAAAATCCAGTGAAGGTGTATACTCTCCACTCATGAGGTTTTCTTTGTTTGTGCTAACTCCCATTTTCCACACCACAAAGTTGTTGTTCCTATTTTTCATTGGATAGGATGGGTCAAATAGTTTCCCATACCAGTAAAACAAATATCGAATCACAAAAAGAGAAACAAAAAAGAAATAAAAAAGTAAAGAAGAAACATCTTATTTCATCATTTCAAGCATATCGCACATTTTATTGATGGTATCTACAGCAGTTTGCATACCCTCTTTATCTTCAAGAGCAGGCTTTTGCAGGATACCGCCAAAATGTCCTCCGTCACCGACAACTATCATCCCATGTATGTGCATCCAGTCATGGATAGTCTGGATGGTCTTTTCCTGTCCGCCATTGCGTGAACCTCCAACTGCTAACGCTGCACCTACTTTGTTCTTTAACTGGAATCCCTGTCTCCTGTGCAGTACGCTGCGGTCGAACAAGGCTTTGACCTGAGCGGTAACTGAGCCAAAATATACAGGTGATGACACAATAATGGCATCTGCTTCTTTCAGTTTTTGATACGCATGCTGCATGTCATCGTCGATAGGACACATTTCCTCATCCCTGCATATCCCACATGCAGTACATGGAGCTATCTTTGACGATGATATGAGGACACTATCAACTTCAAAGCCTCTGCTTTTTGCTATTCCGAGGACTTTTTCTATCAGCTTGTCGTTGTTGCCACCTTTAACGGGGCTTGCGGAGATGCCTAATATCTTCATGTAAATCATGAATGTGAAATACGACCGCATTTATTATCTTTTGCTTTTGGTACAATAGTGTTTTCAGTGTTCCTGAAGGAATACATAAATATAAGAATGAATTCAATTATAATTCTACTTCGATGTTTCAGACGGAGGCATCGAAATAGCTGTGATTTACATTAACTACTGATAGCGGTGATTTAATTTTGTCAGCTAAGGATATCCTCACTATAGACGATTTTGATGTGAAAGGTAAAACAGTGCTGGTGAGAGTGGACATTAACACTCCTATGGACCCAGAGGGAAACATCCTGGATGATATGCGCATCAAAAGCCATATACCCACGTTGATTGACCTGCATGAGGCTAAGGTTGTGTTACTGGCTCACCAGAGCAGACCTGGCAAAAAGGACTTCACCACTATGAAGGCGCATGCTGTTCGGATGTCTCAGTACCTGGGACGTGAAGTAAAATACGTGGATGATATTTTCGGCACATGTGCCAAGAACAGTATCACTGCGATGAAAAATGGCGATGTTATTCTACTTGAAAATGTCAGGTTCTATTCAGAAGAGTCTCTGGAAAGGACCGTAGCAGAACATGCAAAATCTCATCTGGTCAAGAAGCTTCTACCACATATCGATATTTTCCTCAATGACGCTTTTGCCGTATCTCACAGGGCTCACTTATCTATTTTAGGATTCACTGAAGCTCTTCCTACCGGAGCAGGAAGGGTTATGGAAAAAGAGGTTATTTCTCTGGACAGAGGTATAAAGGGTGGTGCTCGTCCCTGTATCTTTGTGCTGGGTGGTGCAAAGGTGGATGATTCTCTGAAGGTTGCAGAGAACGTTCTCATCAATGGCGGTGCTGACAGGGTTCTTGTTACCGGTGTGGTTGCAAATGTTATGCTTGCAGCTTCAGGCGTTGATATTGGTAAGGTTAATATGGATTTCATAGAATCTCAGGGGTACACTGACCAGATCGAAAAGGGAAGGAAAGTGCTTGAAGCATTCAATGGAAAGGTAGGTCTTCCCATAGATGTAGCTCTGAACGAGAATGGTAAACGTTTAGAGGTACAGGTAGAAGAACTTCCAAATGGCAATATGCCTATTTATGATATTGGTCTTGAAACTATAGTGGCTTTTTCTAATGAGCTTAAGAATGCAAGAACTGTAGTTCTTAATGGTCCGGCAGGACTTTCCGAAATGGCTGAATTTGCTCTTGGCACGCATGAGATAATAAGAGCTGCGTCTCATTCTGAATATTCTATAGCTGGAGGAGGTCACATTTCAGCGGAGATCCGTCATATCGGTTATGAGGACAAGTTCTCTCACCTGAGCACAGGCGGTGGTGCATGTATAGATTATCTTGCCGGAGAGAAATTGCCAGGTGTCGTAGCACTTAAAGAAGCTGCAGTTAAACGTAAACTTCAGAAGTAATTGCTTTAAGCGGATACTAAAAGGGGAGTGGGTATCATATTAACCAAAGTTGAGGGAAAACTGGCTGTAAAGCTTGCAAGAGATGCAATTGAAACACATCTCAAAAGCGGTAAAAATATCGATATCTCTGAGATCGAGCTTCCATCTGTGTTCAATGAGAAAAGAGGAGTTTTTGTCACTCTCACAAAGGATGAATTGCTACGTGGTTGTATTGGCCATCCCTATCCTGATTCTCCTCTTAAGTATGCTATCACTGATTCTGCAATATCGGCAGCTTTCCGTGACCCGCGCTTTCCTCCAGTCCGTGCTGATGAGATAAAGCGCATTGTTGTGGAAGTAACTATTCTTACTCCTCCAAAAAGGATCGATGCTTCTCCAAAGGAGCTTCCAGGTAAGATCGAGATAGGAAAGCATGGGCTTATTGTCAAAAAAGGATATTATCAAGGTCTTCTCCTGCCCCAGGTTGCTCCTGAGAACGACATGGATGAAATTGATTTTCTTAATCACACCTGCCTCAAAGCCGGCCTGGAGTATGATGCCTGGCTTACGGGGGCTGAAGTATACTCCTTTGAGGGGCAGATATTTGCTGAAAAAGAGCCCCTTGGTGAGGTTATAGAAAAGCATTTTGAAAAAGGATCATGTTCAAGCACGTGATCTGAAAAAATAGCTAAGAAATAATTTTATTTCTCTTTTTACGACTATTCTTAACCTATTTGTTCTATCATAAAGAAATATATTTAACACTTGACTACTAAGTTATATGTTGGGTGTGTTGGCAGTGACTACTAAGAAAGCTGTACTGGAAGTTCTCAAAACTGTTTTCGATCCGGAGATGCCTATCAGTATTCTGGATCTTGGACTTATTTATGACATTGATGTAAAAGGGGACCTTGTTCATATTAAAATGACTCTCACAACACCTCATTGTCCTATGAGTGCTGTTATTGTAAAGGATGTGAAGCAAAAGATAGAATCTATAGAAGGTGTCAATAAAGCTGATGTGGAACTTGTTTGGGATCCGATATGGAACCCTTACATGATCTCCAAAGAAGTTATGGGAAAGACAAATCATAAATGAATTATTTCAGGTACATCTCTCCAATGCATCCAGCAGCCCTTGCACATCTTTTTCCAGTGTGTCCAGTGATACTTCTATCATAAGGTTGACATTCCCTTCAGGACCGAATGTCCTGAAATCTGTGCGAAGACCCAGAAGTTTTTTACCTTTCGCATATGCATATCCTATTTCCCACGCTGTGCCAGAGTCTGCGTCACTGCCTCCATCCAGAACAGCTACAACGATATCACAGTTATCTATGGCTTTGACATCCATCTCAAAAATGTTTTTCTGCCTAACCTCAAGCCGTGTTTCCATGTCATCATTACCATCTTCCTGTGGCAGAAATACAGAGAAACCATTTTCCACAAGCTTGTCACGCAGATATACATTGAAATCTCTTTCAGCGTGTGAAAACAGAGGACCTGCAAGATAAATGTTCTTTTTATTGACCATAAGATCATCCTTAGTAAGAAGAATCCTTATCTTAGGTGGTCTTTATAGATAAACATAACCAGGCAGGTCAATGGATAATTTATATCGGTGTACATAATCAGTTTTAGTTATAATTTGTATTATTTTCGGCTCTGTAGAAATCATCTATTTTAGAGGAGCTAATCAAGTTGACATTTTTACGAAATGTGTCTGTATATATCGTTCCATAACAGACATTTCAGGCTAAAGATATTGATTTTAACAGGGTTTCTACAGAGCCTTATTTTCATTTGTACCTACTGCGTATGTTTATATAGTACCTCACTATATTGCTCTATTTTAATAGTTAGGACGATAGCGCAACTAAAAAGGCCCTGTAGCCTGTTTAGCTGTGACTTGGTGGTATGAGTGCAAACTAGATTTAGTGATTAGTTTGCGGTGTAGTTATATTTCTTGTTATAGGATGCATAGGGGATAATATTCTATTCTCAAAACATGTAGATTATTATTCTCCATTGCAACAGATATTTAATTTACAGTTAAATCCTTTAATGGTAAAATTTTTATTATTTTATTCCACATTTATTAACTAAGTTTATATAGTTGGATTGCCTATCACTATTTTGAGAATAGATCTCAGGATCCACTCTTATTACAGAGTGGGTGGTAGGAATGCAAATAAAATCAAACAAATTAATTTGTTTTGGACTTGTATTGTTTACGATCATGACCGTGGGAATCGGTTCTGCTGATTCCCTGGATGTAGAGCTTATTAATCAAATTGATGGAAATTTTAAAGATGTTGTAATCTCTGGAAATTATGCCTATGTCGGAGAAAACCAAGATCTTGTTATTTTTGATATTAGCAATGCAGCTAATCCTTTAGAAGTAGGAAGAATAGGAACTTCATGTGATGTGGATGAGGTAGCTGCATCAGGGAATCTTGTCTATGTAATTGCTAGGAATAAGCTTGTCATTGTGGATGTCACTTACCCTTCAGAACCGATTATTGAAGGAAACTATAATCCAATTGCTTTTCCTTATGTATGCGATATTGAAGTATCTGGAAACTATGCCTACGTAGTCTGTACTAGTGGTGACTTTTTCATAGAAGACATCAGTAACCCTTCTTCCCCAATATTGAAGGGAAGTATAGATGATCTTGGTCAGCTAAATAACGTTGTTATCTCAGGCAATTATGCCTATATTTCCACATACACAGGTGTTGATGTTGTGGATATAAGTGTTCCATCTTCTCCATCTGAAATCGGATATTATGGAGTCCCAGAATATACACAAGATGTTTACATATCAGAAAAATATATGTATGTAATATTTGATGCTGATTCTGCCTGGGACCTTGAAATCGTAGATGTTAGTAATCCTTTCTCACCAATCTTTAGAGGCTCTTATGGTTATAATGAGTCATCTGAACTTTATGCTGACAATGATATCGCTTTCTCTGGTAATTATGCTTATTTAGCTGTTTCCACGGGTCTTGAAATTGTGGATGTCACTAGCCATTCCTCTCCAAAACTCGCAGGAATATATAATGTTGTTGGCGGTAAAAAAGAAGTTGCTGTAGTGGGTAAGTATGTGTACTTGGCTACCGGCGATGGTCTTTCTATTCTTCGTGTGGATAACGCACCAGCAATTGACCAGAGCACTACTACCACCACTTCTTACCCTGCAACCTACGACAACAGATTGCGCGAGTCCTCTCCAAGTAGCGTTCTTTCTACTACTACCTATGTTGACCTCGGAAAGAGCACATCAATTAGCAGAGATGTAATGATGTTTGACCTCAGCGATTACGAGACAACAGATACGATAGATAAGGCAATACTGTCGCTTTACTGGTATTATCCAGCAGATAAGACACGTACTTCTGACACAGTAGTTGAAATATACAGACCTGTCGAGTGGGATCCCAAGTATGTGAGCTGGAAAAACGGTGTTTCCGGTAAAGCATGGACAAATGCAGGAGGAAGCTGGTATGATAAGAATGGTGTATCCCAGGGCAGTACACCTTATGCTTCAATAAACTTCCCGGCTGGCAAAGTTCCTGACAGTAAATACTATGAATTTGATGTCACGGACCTTGTAAAGGAATATGTAAGCAGGGAATATGATTACACTGGTTTCTTCCTCAAAGCAAAAGATGAGAGTGGCAATTACATTGCTTTCTACAGTTCGGACTGGTCAAATACTGAACAACGGCCGAAATTATCAATTACTTCCACTTCAGGTTCTGCTGAAGATACTTCTGCAGATGAGCCAGTGGATGAACCTGTAGATGAGTTACCTGTGGCACATGCAGGTGATGATATTGCTGCAACCACAGGTTCTGCTGTAAACTTCGATGCGGGTGCATCAACTGATGACAATGGCATAGAGTCCTATTCATGGGACTTTGATGTTTCAGATGGCATTACTTCTGAAGCTACGGGTGTTATGGCTGAGAATACCTACGCAAGTCCGGGTACTTACACTGTGACTCTAACAGTTACAGATACAGCAGGTCAGAAATCTACTGATACGTTAAAGGTAATCGTAAAGAGTAGTTCAGTTACCTACACACCTGTCTATGATAACAGATTGCGTGAATCAAGTCCAAGCACTGTGCTTTCCACTACAGGCTATATTGATGTGGGAAGGAGCACATCCATTAGCAGAGATGTAATGATGTTCGACCTCAGTGATTACCAGACAACAGATAAGATCTCAAAAGCAGCGCTCTCCCTGTACTGGTATTATCCGGCTGATAAGACCCGTACTTCTGAGACTGTTGTAGAAGTTTACAGGCCATTTGAGTGGGATCCGAAGTATGTAAGCTGGAAATCCAGTGCTTCCGGTAAATCCTGGACAAATGCGGGAGGGAGCTGGTATGATAAGAATGGTATCGCGCAGGGTAGTACGCCTTATGCTTCAGTAACCTTCTCAGCCAGCAAAGTGCCTGACAGCAAGTACTATGAGTTCGATGTCACGGACCTTGTACAGGAATACATAAGCGGTGAAAGTAAGAACACTGGTTTCCTGCTCAAAGCAAAGGCCGAGAATGGAAACTACATTGCATTCTACAGTTCCGATTGGACAAATGCAGAGCAGAGACCTAAGTTAACCATAACAAGTTAACTGAAGGATAAGCAAAATATTGCGAGCGAAATTCTTTTTCGCTCACTTCTTTTTTTGATCACTTCTGGAACATAAGCACGCTCAGGAACAAGGATGCTAAGAATCCAACTGTTCCCAGGATCATTGTATTGGTTTCGCCCAGGATTATAAGGTATGTTGATACCAGGGCTATTACTACCAGGAACAGGTTTTTGGTTAGCCTGTCCAGCAGTCTGTACCTTTTCACCTTGTATGTACTTTCCTGCAGTTTTTCAAATCTATATCCTCTAATGGTCTCAATGACATCATTGACACCAGCCGGGAAGTTCCTGAAGATTTCCAGGTACTTGTCGCCTTCAAGCTGAATGGCTTCAAAAGCCTTTTTAGGGGCATACCTTGCCCATATTGCCTTTGAGATTACAGGTTTTGCTCCGTCAAGCAGATTAAATTTCGGATCAAGGTCAAAACAGACAGACTCTATAAGCAGCAATGCTTTTTCCAGGGTGGAGAATTCACTTGGCAGAGACATGTTATATTTCAGTGCTATTATGGCGTAATTATCACTCTGCCTCTCTCCCATTGCATATTTCTGCTCAGTAATGAGTTCATCCATATCTCTTCTAAACTTGCCGATATTCACGTCCTCTTTGCGTAGTTTTCCTATCTTAAGGAAGGCATCAGTGGCAATTTCAACATTTTCTGCATACACTCCATAGAACAGATTGAGCATATCCCTTTTAAGCTCGTTGTCCAGTTTACCCACAGCACCAAAGTCGATAAATGCTATTTTTCCATCTTTTACGAGAATGTTGCCTCCATGGGGGTCTGCATGGTAGAAACCATCGATATAAACCTGCTTGAGGTAACTTGTAGCAATGAGTTTTGCATACTTTGTACGGGTGGTCTGATCCACATCTCTAAGATCCTTTACCTGCACGCCTTCAATGAAGTCCATGACAAGAATGCTCTCCCGGCTATACTCAGTATGTACCATTGGAATTATGACATTTTCATCATCCTTGAAATTGTCATAGAATCTCATCATATTCCTGGCTTCTATTCTGTAGTCCAGCTCGGCGGTAAGTACTTCTCTAAACTCTTTCAGGAAGGCATCCACATCAAAATTACTGCCGATGCCCACAATTTTCACAATAAGGGGTTTCATGTCCTCGATTATATCAAGGTCAAGATTTATGGTATCTATAAGACCAGGACGGGAAATTTTCACCGCTACTTTCTTACCGTCCAATACAGCTTTATATACCTGCCCTATAGATGCGCTAGCTATGGGCGTAGTGTCAAATTCATCAAAAATGTCTACTAAATCCTGTGTCCCATAGTTTACTCCTGTGTTTTCATTCTTATTACCAAGAGCATTGCATTCACATGCGGTTTCAAATGATGGTCTCATCTCATCAAAATCGAGAGGTTTCACTTTATCCTGCAGTTTTTCAAGTTCAATAACATAGGAACGAGGTACAACGTCCGGGCGTCTGCTCAGCATCTGCCCAAGTTTTATAAAACTAGGTCCCAGCTCCTCAAAAGCATCACGAAGTTTTGCAGCACCACCACGATTTTCCAAGTCCAGACTACAGGTGCATTTACTATCAGATATATAATTGCGTTTTATATCCTTGTAAAGCAAGAAAAATAGATTATATTTAATGAATACCCGAATAATTCTGATATATCTGCGCGTTTTTTTAAGCATCTAAGGATTATAATGTTTTTTAGTAAATATATGTTCTCCATCCATAGTTACTTCGTTCAAGCAAACTTCTTATCATTGTATAGAGTCCAATATCCTTTGGGGAAGTTTATTCTTTACTAAGTTAACCAAAAAGCAAGAGAATATATAATTAGATAAATCTGTAATGGTGGATAATGAGATCTCTGGAAATTTTAAGTAGCATCCTTCCTGGAAACAACATAGCTCTAATCTACAAGACTACTTTTGAGTTATTGGATGTAACCGCAAACTACCTTAAAGCTGGCATAGATCAGGGTGAATGTTGTATCTTATACATATCCAGGGACCTTGTTGAAGAATCCATAGATGCCCTCACCGAGGAAGGCATGGATGTTTCGGCTCTTATGTTGAGGTCTCAGCTGCAGATCATGCCATATGAGAGTTTGTTTTCAAATAAAGGTAAGAGCATCTCGGCAGGAATCGATGAAATTAAAAAATCTCATGATAAAGCTATAAGTTTTGGATATGCGCGTCTTAGGATAGCGTTCTGTGGAGCATCCATGAGAACGGACGGGTGGCCAGACTTTCTTTCCCATGAAAGAAATATCATCCACATGCTAGGAGATACAGATACTATCATAATGCATGCTTTTCCAGAGGGATCAATTTCAGGCTCCCAAATGCTGGATATCCTCTCGCTTTATGACAAAGTGACCATAAAAAGACAAGAAAAATTGTCCTATTTGCACATAGGTATGAAAGATGCTGCTTGCAATGAAGAACTTGCTCTATATAAAAGAATACTGAGTCGTATCTGGACAGGTGTGTGGGTAGTTGATAATGAAGACAGGGTGACATTTTTCAATCCGGGCATGGAAGCTATTTCAGGGCTTTTAGCAGAACAGGTACTTGGTAATGATCTGCTTGATTATGTACAGGAAATGGTTCCTGATACAGGAGAAGCATTTCTCACCATTTTCAATATAGTGAAAAGTACTACAAAGCCAGAACCATACGATTTCTTACCATTTTTCAACCCTGAAAAAGGACTTTTGTATCAAAGTGGTGTACTCTATCCACTCTTAGATAATGCCGGTAAATATGATGGTATGGTAGGGACCGTAGAAGACATAACAGAAAGAAAAAAGGCAGAAGCAGCGTTGCATGCAGCTGAAGAGAAATATCGTCTGATTTTTGAGAACTCTCCTCTTGGCATATTCCATTTCGATGAAAAGGGAACCATTACTCACTGCAATGATCGTTTTCTCAAGATCGTGGGTACTACCAGGGATAAGCTCATTGGTTTTAACATGGTTACATCTCTTCAGGATGAAAAGATGGCTGAAGCTGTCCGCCTCGTTCTTTCCCGAAAATTGGGGCACTATGAAGGGGAGTATGGGTCAGTAATAAGTGGAAAGGTAACTCCGATCAAGGCTGATTATAGCCCTAACATTTCTCATGATGGCGTCCTTCTTGGAGGCATAGGGATATTTGAGGACATCACTGAGAGGAAAAAGGCCGAAGATGCCTTAAAGCTTGATGAATCCAGGCTTCAGGCTCTGCTGGAACTGGATCAAATGTCTGAATCATCTCTTAAGGAAATAGCTGATTTCGCTCAGGAGGCAGCTGTGAAGCTCACGCAAAGCAAACTGGGTTATCTGGCATTCATTAATGAGGACCAGACAATTTTTTCCATGTATTCCTGGTCAAAAAGTTCCTGGTCAAAAAGTGCTATGGAAGAATGCAGGCTTGCAGATCTTAAGATTGAGTACCCTGTTACATCCATCGGTTTGTGGGGAGAAGCAATCAGGCAGCGCAAGCCCGTCATTACTAATGATTACGCTGCTCCCAATCCGTGGAAAAAAGGTTATCCCAAAGAACATGTGAAAATAACGCGACACTTGAATATTCCTGTTTTTGATGGAGATAAGATAGTAGCAGTGTCCGGGGTTGGCAATAAGGAAGAGAATTACGATGAATCTGATGTGAGACAGTTAACTTTACTTATGGAAGGCATGTGGAGGTTAGTCCAGCGGAAGAGAGCGGAGGATAGTCTCAAAAAGTATGCTGATGATTTGGCTCAGGCGAATGAGGAGCTTTCAAAAGCCAATGAAGAATTGAAATCGCTGGATCGTATGAAGGACGAATTCCTTTCTAACGTGAGTCATGAGTTCAAAACACCCCTTACTTCCATTAAGGGATATAGCCAGCTTGTCCTTGACGAAACCCTGGGAGATATTAACGATCAGCAGAAAAGGGCAATGGATACTGTTATTCGCAACTCAGACCGTTTAAGGCGTCTTGTGGACTCGTTGCTATATCTTAGCCGAACTCAGGTAGGCAGAATGAGCTACTATTTTGAAAAGGTGCAACTTGAAGAAGTTATCAATAACTGTATCCATGATCAGCTTCCTCAGGCAAAGAACAATGGTGTTATTCTTCGAACAGAGATTGAAGATATCTCACCTGTAAGAGCGGATAAAGACAAACTGACCGATGTGCTGACCAATCTTATTGATAATGCTCTGAAATTCACTCAAAAGGGTGGCCATATCATTGTTGCTGCAAGAAAAGTTCCATCGGGAGTTCATATTGAGGTAAAGGACACTGGTATAGGTATACCTGTTGATCAAATACCTCATTTGTTCCAGAGGTTTTATCAGGTTGATTCCTCTACCAGCAGAAGATATGGAGGCACTGGGCTTGGACTTCATATTTCAAAGACCATTGTAGAAGCCCATAAGGGAAAGATCTGGATAGAGAGTGAAGAAGGCAAAGGAACTACTGTTCATGTGGAATTACCTATATGGCAGGAGTGAATTGCCATATTAAGTCATAATCAACAAAAATCCTAACTGGTATAAAGGTGTTCTAAATGAAAGTAATAATAATTGGTGGATTTCTTGGAAGTGGAAAAACAACTACGCTGCTCAGCCTTGGCAGACATATGGTGGAAAAAGGCCACAGAATTGCTATAATAGTAAATGAGATCGGAGAAGTGGGAGTCGATGGAGAGACCTTGTCGGGTTCCGGTCTAATTGCAAAGGAACTGACAAGTGGATGTATCTGCTGTACACTGAGGATCAGTATGGAATACACATTGCAGACTCTTGAAGAGGAGTATGATCCTGACGTGCTTATCATCGAGCCTACAGGCATTGCTCTTCCTTTGCAGATCAAAGAGCATGTGGCTTTAATGGGATTGCCTGATCTTTCATTTGCACCTGTAGTTACAATTGTGGATGCTAGCAGGTTCAATATGGAACTTTCGCAGATACCGAAGTTTATCCTCACACAGATAGAGGAAGCTGAGATTCTATGTGTGAACAAGATCGATCTTGTGAACAAAAAAACACTAGCTGATATCACAGGTAGGCTGATGGATGCAAATCCGGATGCATTAATTGTGGAATTTTCTGCCAGGAGGGCTGATGCACAGTTTATGAGGTTCATAGACCTGCTGGCAGGTGAAGGTACTGCCCGCCAAAGCGGTGAAAACAGGAATTCCATTGAGCTTTCCCAGGTGTCCAGTTATTCTGGCAAATATTCCCTTGATACTCATGGGCTTGGTAGGGATGATATGGCTTCCATGGTCCTAAAAGTGCTTGAAGAAGTAAAGGGACAGATTGAATCGATCAATCCTGCATTTATAGGTCATGTAAAGATCTCTTTGAGTTTGGGGAAGGATCTTGTCAAGGGTAGTCTTACATCTTCCCAGGGGCAGCCGCTGGTAGAGATACTTGAAAGCTCAGGACAGGATCATGAGCAGCTAAAGTTCCTTTCAGCAGTAACACAGGTAAGTAAACCAGATTTAATGAACATAATTGATTCTGCCATCCGTAACAACCTGGAAAGAGCTCATGTGAGCTATGAATCTGTAAATCAGAGCAATAATCTTATTCGCATAACTGGCAATAAACCTTGAAAGTATTATCTACTATTCTCTTTTAATTTTTGTTACATTATCTTCTCTGGGAAACAAAATCGGAAAGCATTATAAGTCTATAGGTTATATTATATATTAGTAAAAGTTCAATTTTTGCTTAGAAGGGATGGTATCTTGGGCATAAAAATAGGTGACATAGTTGCAGTAGAATATGTTGGTACTCTCGATAACGGGGGAATTTTCGATAGCTCTGAAAAGGGCGGTCCTCTGGAATTTAAGGTTGGAGGCGGCCAGGTATTACAAGGTTTTGAAGATGCTGTCTTGGGTATGGAAATAGGGGAAAAGAAGAACATAAGGCTTGAACCATCTCAGGGTTATGGTGAATATAGCAAGAATTTAGTAGAAACTATTCCCAGATCTTCTATCCCCAATAATGAGAAGCTGACAGAGGATACAATGCTGCTGGTAAGCCTGCCTGACGGTTCTAAAATACCAGCCTCTATAACAGCTATTACTGAGGAAACAGTTACATTGGACATGAATCATCCTCTGGCGGGTGAAGTGCTCCATTTTGAAATAAAGGTTGTGGGGATTAACTAACCTTTTTTTTAATTTAGTTACACATTATCATATTTCTATTTTCCATTAGTGCGGCATATTTATCTGATATGAGGAATTATGGTTTGACCTGATCTGGTCTACATTCGTATTAACTATCTGAAACTAGTATCAGATGTTATTTTGTTATTGGCGGTATTTAAGAATGAAAACTATTGAAAAAGCTGAATCTAGAATTCTTGATAGGTATGAAATACCTATAATTTTTTCATTCTTTGTCCTTCTCGTTGTACTAAAAGCAATTTTAGTTGTTCCGTTTAAAACTCCATGGATACTCGCAGATGAAATTATATACTCTAAGCTTTCTCAAAGTATTTTGGATTTTATTTTTGTAATTGACCTTAAAGATGCTCAAATGTATCCACCTGGCTATTCAGTTTTCTTATCTGTTGCTAATCTTTTTTCTCCAGATAAACAAGCACTATATCATAATATGTTACTTGTGAATAGTTTCTTGTCTTCTTCAATTATTTTTCCTGCTTACTTCTTATTGAAAAAATATACTTCTAAGTTTCAGGCTCTATGTGGGTCTTTAGTAATATCTACAATTCCAAGTGTTGTGACATACACTTTCGTAGTGATGAGTGAGAACCTTTTTGTGCCGCTTGTATTATACTCTGTTTGGTTTGTCTATGAATCCTTTGAGAACAATAAAATACAATGGAATATTCTGGCAGGCTTCTCAATCTTCTACCTTTATTTTACAAGGGAAACAGGGATAGTTTTCATTATTTCCTTATTTATTTCGCTCATCTATTTTGTTTGGAACGCAGAGCGGGAAGATAGGTTTAATATTTTAAAAAATAAGGTAGCTCTTGTTTTTTCCTCTGTTTTGCCAACAATTGGCTGGTTATTATATAAAGCATCAGAACTTTCTAAAGGCTCACTATATGATACTACAGGTTATTCATCTGTCTTGATGGATAGTTTCTCTAAGACAGAAACACTTGAGTTATTTGTTCGTTTATTACTCAATGAGGTTGGATACATTGTCATCTCTGCATACATTATCTTTTTCATAATGTGTGTCTTATTCATTTCAGACTCCATCTTTAAGTTAAGGTTAGTGGGATTATCTGAATATCTTACAAAATTTGGTTCCAAAAATACAATTGCATTGAACTCAAGCATTGTATATTTTATTAGCTTTAGTGCAGGATTACTGCTAATTACAGTTGCACATATGAAAAGATATATTTGCAATCCTGATAATTTCATTCTCGGGCGCTATATAGACTCGATCATACCTGTTGTATTCTTATTTGGACTGATCGGAATAGCATTTTTGCAGATGAAATCTAGTGATGTTGGCACAAAGTGGAAATACAAAACACTGACTTTTTCCAGTATCCTGGTTCTTCCCTTCCTTTATTATTTGCCCCACACTAATTATGCTTTCCCAAGTATGTTTGGTATTTATTACGTTATTTATCTGCAACAATACATGAGTTACTTGTTGGTGCTGATTCTATTTGCATTCTTTTTCGTACTCGTACCTTTGTTTTTACTGAAGGGCATACCTAATGGTAAACCTCTTACTTTGTTTTTTATGTTTTTTGTTCTCCTATCGATTTCTCTTTCCATACCTACCTATGAAAAACAGCTTGAAAATATGGGAAATACATACAACGTGAATCAAATTGGCAGATACTTGGAACACAACAGTTCAGATACAACTCTGATTTTAATGGATCACGAGAACTTTGGTGAATATTGGGGCCCTCAGATGTGGTTCCTGACTCAATACTGGTCAAATGGTGAAATGGTTCAACGTTTTACAAATAAAGATAAATCTGGAGTTGCAACCCACGAAAATCTCACTGACATAAATTACATTATCTCTAAGAAGTTGTTACCTTATGATTGCGTAAAGACAGCAAATAATGGATACAAATTATATGATCTCAATGTATCCTCACAAATAGCCTCAAGTCTCACACTTCCATATATTATAGATATTGGAAAGAATGATTCAGATATAACTGAAGGTTTTTATGAATCAGAACTGGGAGAAAATAGATGGACAACCAATTTATCAAAAATAAAAATAGAATATGGTAGACATCAGGGTCAATTCCTCCTGGAAATAATGATGAATGCACCAAGGCCACAAACAGATGCGGCAAATGTTACATTTTACATAAATGGAAATTTAATCGGTTCTATAGAGGAAATAATCGGAACAACAAATTATTCTGTTGCGGTGTCTGAAAGTTATTTGGAAGAAAAGTATCAGATTCTGGAGATCCGAACTAACACCTGGAACCCAAGTGAAGACGGATATGTTGATGACCCCAGAGATCTTGGTATTCAGGTCGATTGGATAAAGATCGATTCTTTATCCAATGAAACGATGGACTGATAGCAGCTAGAGTCTCATGTTTAATAAGTAGCCCCTTCTGAATTGGTATTCAAATGGCGGGCCAGTAAAGCTAGTTTCCGTTATAAGTTGTTAATAAAGGTCCCTAATACACATGTATTTCTTTACTCTCAAAATCTTTTCTACACGCTCTTAAGTTGAGTAAATATCAAATACCAGAATTGCCATAGTGATATTTATATTCGGTGTATTATATTGGTCCATAAAAAAAATTACTTTGATCAGGAAGTCATAAAAAAGATAAGCTATTTGTTGCCAATTGCCATTTTTGCGGTTTCATTATGGCTCTTGAACAGGCAGCTTCATTCTCTTCAATTAGATGAGATTCTGAAGAGTTTTACAAGCATTGAGCCATCAAGCGTGCTACTGGCATCTATGTTTACATTTTTGAGTTATATTGCCCTTATAAGCTATGATTTTCTGGCCATGAGATATATAGGTCAATCTATTTCATATAAAGAAATACTTCATTCCTCTTTCACAAGTACTTCTATTAGTTATAGTATTGGTTTTAATCCTTTCACAGGCAGCTCATTACGCTATAGATTATATTCTGCTTATGGGCTCACATTGCTTCAAATAAGTAAGATCATTAATTTTTGTAGCACAACTTTCTGGCTTGGAGTATGTTTTGTAGGAGGTTTTCTGTTAACCTTCTATCCAATTGATCTACAGTCGTCCCTTTCTTTCTATGAGCTATTTCTAAAGACGCTGGGAGTTTGTTTACTACTTTTCCTTGCTATTTATCTGGCTTTTTGCCTGCAGCAAAAGAGTCTAAGGATAAAAGGGTATGAGATTCGATTCCCCAACATAAAAATTACATTTATACAAATTCTTCTGTCATCATTCGATACTATATTTGCAGGCAGTGCATTGTATTTTCTACTATCTGGTAACGAGGACATCTCGTTTCCATATGTTATAGCAATTTTCGTAGTAGCACAGACTATTGCATATATAAGTACAGTTCCAGGTGGGCTGGGAGTTTTCGAAGCTATCATGCTCTTTGCACTTGCTCCCCATATAGCCCTTGATGCTATTGTTTTTGCTCTTGTGATGTTCAGGATTGTGTATTATTTTACCCCCTTAATGGTAGGATTGATTATTCTCTCATATCGAGAATTCAATTCAAGAAGAGAGATACTAATAAATTTGCAGAAAACAACATATATTACGCTTTCTGCCTTTACACCACAAATATCTGCTGTGCTCATATTTTTTGCAGGAATGGTGCTTCTTTTCTCAGAAGCACTGCCTGCTCAGATGGAAGGCATGCGTGTAATAGCTAACATAATTCCTTTATCTTTGATCGAGTCTTCCAGCTTGCTTAGCAGTATGATAGGTGTCTTGCTCCTTATCCTGGCGAATGGACTATGGAAGAGGATCGATGGAGCATATCTTCTATCAGTAGTAATATTGTTCCTCGGAAGTATTTTCTCCATTCTTAAAGGTTTGAACTACATAGAATCAGGTATCCTATTTGCCATATTTTTACTTCTATTGCCTCAAAGGAAGCATTTTTACAGGAAATCTTCACTGCTGAATCAGTCATTTAGCAGAGACAATATTATTGCTATTGCTGTTGTTGTTCTGAGTTTCATATGGCTTGGTTTATTTACGAATGAACATGTAGAGTATTCAGAAGAACTATTGTGGCAGTTTGGAACCAATATGCATGTTTCCAGGTTCCTCAGGTCAGTTGTAGGAATATCTATTGTATTAACTATTTTTGGAGTAATGAGATTGCTTGGTGGTTCCAGCAAGGATCTCAAATTACCGGATAAAGAAGAAATGGCTGCTGTTAAGGAAATCATAAAGAAAAGTACCGACACTAATGGAAATCTTGCTTTTCTTGAAGATAAGTATGTATTGTTCAATGAGATGAAAAATACATTCATTATGTATGGGATATCTGGAAAAAGCTGGATATGCATGGGCGATCCAATAGGCAGTAGTAAAAATGTAAAAGAACTTATATGGGATTTCCATGAAATGTCGAATCTGCATCAAGGGTGGACAGTATTTTATGAAATAAGCGAGAAATATATTCCTTACTACCTGGATATCGGTCTGACGTTGATTAAGATCGGTGAAGAGGCAAGAGTCAAGCTTTCGGAGTTCAGTCTTGAGGGAAGTGCTGGAAAAGATTTCCGTTACTCTGTAAAACGTATGGAAAAAGACGGTTACCATTTTGAGATGATGCAGCCTGAAGATGTCCCTGCTCATCTTGAAGAGCTTAAAAGTATATCGGATGCCTGGTTGGAAATTAAGAACACTAAAGAAAAGAGTTTCTCTCTGGGCTCCTTTAACCCCGATTATCTGGTGAATTTCCCACTTGCAATAATCAAGAAAGGTGATCAAATAGCCGCTTTTGCAAATGTCTGGATGGTGGACAATAAAGAAGAAATGGCTATCGACCTTATGCGTTATGATCCAAATATCTCGAACACTACTATGGAATATCTCTTTACCAAGCTCATGCTCTGGGGAAAGGAAAATGGGTTCAACTATTTCTCATTAGGCATGTCCCCGCTCTCTGGACTTGAGAACAGGGCACTAGCGCCTTTGTGGAACAAGCTTGGCTCTACTATTTTCACACATGGTGAATATTTCTATAACTTCAAGGGACTCCGGGCATACAAAGAAAAATTTAATCCTATCTGGGAGCCCCGCTATATAGCTCTGCCAAAGGGAATAAAACAGATGTTTATCCTAAAAGATATTGCTCTGTTAATCTCAGGCGGAACGAAAGAGATATTTACGAAATGAGGATTATAAGACTCTTGATGAGAAATCATGTACACAGAAATATCCTTTTCTACTTGATAGTCAATAGTCTATTTATTTTAATGGTTTTCTTTGTCATCGTTCAAGGTCAGCATTTAGAGCCTCTTTCGACTGATTATCCGGATATTGCAACAAATGCCCAAAATCATCTTCTTGCATACGAAGATCTGGGGACGGTCATAACTAAAAATATAATCAATAACTTGGATCATCCCCTCAGCCTTATGTTTTTACAGATAGCTATCATAGTGTTGATGGCCCGATTATTTGGATTCTTTTTTTCTAAGATTGGTCAGCCATCTGTTATAGGTGAAATGACAGCAGGAATTATCCTAGGACCTTCGGTCTTGGGTATGTGCTGGCCACAGTTGAGCAGTTTTTTGTTCAGCCCTGCTTCATTAGGCTGGCTGGAAACACTTAGTAACCTGGGTCTGGTCTTGTTTGTGTTTATTATTGGCTTGGAGCTTGATTCTAATTTGCTGAAAAATAAAGCACAGACAGCTCTTGTAGTAAGTCACGCAAGCATTGTGGCCCCTTTCTTTTTAGGAGTCTGCCTGGCATACTTTTTGTATACTGGATTTGCGCCAAAAGGAGTCTCTTTCCTCTCTTTTAGTCTCTTCATGGGAATTGCTATGAGCTTAACAGCTTTTCCTGTACTGGCCAGAATAATTCAGGAACGCAGACTAACACAATCCTCTCTAGGCACGCTGGCACTGACCTGTGCTGCAGCTGATGATGTCACTGCATGGTGCTTGCTTGCGGCTGTTGTGAGTATAATCAGGGCCGAAACAATAATGACTTTCATTGCTACAGTTGTGCTTTCTGTATTGTACATTTTGTTTATGCTTTACTTTGTACGCCCGTTCCTGCAACGTTTAGGTGATATTTATGTTGGTAAAGCACACGTGAGTAAAGGGTTTATTACAGTGCTGTTTATCGTGTTATTCTTATCAGCTTTTGCCACTGAGACAATTGGCATCCACGCTCTTTTCGGAGCATTCTTAGCGGGAGTTATCATGCCAGCACAAAATGATTTCAGGCTGTCTTTTATTTCCCGCATAGAAGATGTGAGCCTGGTGATATTGTTACCTCTTTTCTTTGCGATCACTGGCCTTAAGACTCAATTGGGTCTGCTAAATGCAGTTCATCTGTGGTTTATCTGTGGTTTAATTATTCTGGTAGCAGTGATGGGGAAGTTTGGTGGCAGTGCAGTAGCAGCCCGTTTTACTGGACAGTCATGGGCTGACTCTTTGGCCTTGGGAGCGCTGATGAATACACGAGGATTAATCGAATTGGTTATTCTAACTATAGGATATGATCTAGGGATTTTGACTCCAATTGTCTTTACCATGATGGTCATTATGGCTCTGGTGACTACATTCATGACCCGTCCTATGCTGTGGGTCATAGGACACTTTTTTCCGAATGCAGATCTAAAGGGTAGCTAAAAATGAAGTGTGGGAATGGCAGTTCAATAATGAATAGTATAATTGAATAGTGGAGAGTCTGATGTCAGACAACCTTCTTAGAATGTTTATTCCTCAATGGCAGGGTTCCGGTAATACTAATGATATTTATTTCAGTGCAATGGAGATATATGATCTCTACCTAAAAGATAATGAGTTCATATCGATAGATGTCTCTCATGATGAAGGATCGGGAATAAATAAGGGCATTCTGGGATTAGATGCTATAGTTACTAACCTTGAAAGGATTAAAGATGTGCTAAACATTAAGAATCCCAAGAAGATATTTTCTATAGGTGGAGATTGTGGAATTGAATTAGGCCCGGTTTCTTATCTTAACAAAGTTTACAATCAAGATCTGGCAGTAATATGGTTTGACGCACACGGGGATCTGAATACATCTTTGAGCTCTCCAAGCGGCCACTTTCATGGGATGCCACTAAGGTGTTTGCTGGGAGAGGGAGAAGAACATATTCTCAGGCACTGTTTCTCTTATATCTGTCCAGATCAGGTTATCCTTGCAGGAGTTCGGGAATTAGATCCTGCTGAAGAAGAATATATCAATAATAACAATGTCAGCACTGTATCGACAGATCAGATAATAAATTCCAATGATATTATTGCTGATCTAATCCGGTCAAAAGGTTTCAGGAACGTATATGTGCACGTGGATCTGGATGTGCTTGATGCCAAGTGCTTTCCTTATTCAAAATGTCCTGTAGTTGGAGGCATAAGCAAGCAGCATTTACTGGAACAATTGCACATGATCAATGATGGTTTTAACATAGTTGGTTTTAGTATAGTTGAATATCTATCCATCGACAGCAACGGAAAATACGAAATTCAGAGTTTAGTTGATTTTGGGTTCAGGATAAAATAGTATTTTAGAGCATGTATTATATCATTTTGTTCTGAAGAGCAAAACCCAGATTATCGGCAATTTCAGTAAAAATATCTATTTCTTCCTTATCGTGAGCTAGATTCCGAGGGACTAAAGCCGCAATTACACCATAGATGTTTCCCTCATGTTGCAACTTGCTGATCATTGCATCCATATCTTCTGATAAACAAGAATAATTACATTCACCATTATCAGCATCCGGTTGCTTGAGAACTACCGTTCTCTCGTTTTTAAGAGCTAGTTTCACACACAAGGGGAGTTTTTTCTGATCCAATTTTTCGTGTATGACTTTACATAGGTTTTGAGTACCTGAAGCTGCAGTAAATCTAACAGAGTTATTTTCATCAATCAATGCTATCCATGCATTATGATATCCAAGTGTTTCTGTCAGAACATTGCATGCTTGCTGAATAAGGCAATATGGATCCTTTTCCTGCACGATCATTTGGTTAAGCTTCCGGATGCCTGAAAGTACCTGTTTAAGATGCTGTTCCCGTGCTTCAGTTTGTTTAAGTGTTGTTACATCTTTGAAAAAACAGAACAAACCTGATCCTGTTTTTTCGGAGTAAGTTGCACTTACTTCAAGATCTAATACTTTACCATCCTTTGTACGGTGCTTTGATGTGTAATGGTCCTTTCCTAATTCAATGAGCTTGCAGAGATGAGCAGCAACTTCCTCATAACTCTTATCGCATTTTATATCTGAAATATTCATGCTAAGCAGTTCTTCGCGCGTGTAGCCACTCATCGTGCAGTATGCTTCGTTTGTTTCCAGGATATTTCCATCTACACTCATGTACAGATAACCATCAAAAGATGTTTCAATAATGGATCTCTTAAATTCCCCATAATTTTGTAATGTTTTACCCGTTTTTTTGGTTGTTGAAATATCCATGCCAAAAACTGCAAGTCTCTCTACTTTCTCATCTTTGTTAAATATGGGATAGATGGAACATTGAACAACAAATCCTTCACGCTCATCTTCAAAATGTGTAGGTTTGCCTTCTGCTATTACCTTATCTGCCATTTTTTTACGATATTCTGCTACTTCATAAGGCAAAAAATCGTATGCATTTTTTCCTTTGAGTGTCTCTAAATTTGTTTTCAGGTGATAAGTTGCAACTTCATTTGCATCAAGGACAACACCTGAACTATCGATGATCATTAAAAACTCGGTGGAGAAGCTAAGTGTAGATTTCAGATCTTTGCCACTTTCTTCCAATAACCTAATATCCTCTTTGAGTTCGGTGATATCCTGAATGATCCCGATCAGCCCGGTTGTTTTCCCAGATGAATCAGTAAAAGTGGTTTTGTGAAAGATCACTTCTCTTTTTGTTCTATTGGCAAGCTGTATTTCCCACTCATATATTTGTTTTCCAGGCGCTTCAAAAAGTGCTCGGTCCATGCTTTCGTATTTTTCTGCAAATTCCTTAGACCAAGTGCCTGCTAAGGTCCTGCCAATGATTTCTTTTTTTGTCTTGCCAATAAAGTTTTCAAATGCCTTATTGCAACCAAGATAGTTTCCTGAAATGTCTTTATAAAACACCGGTAGGGGAATCGTATCTAGAAATACAGATAAAAACTCAGATTGAAAGCCCATTCCAGCGCCTGCATAGCTATTCATAACATTCCTACAGCTTTCAAGCAGGGAAGCTTCATATTGCAGCTGAGGCTTTCTTTTAGTTTTCATAAGATTCCTCAAATTTCAAAGTCTAACCTTGGCCAAAGAGGATAAGATATTTAAATCTTATTTCTGCTTTGAAGTAGTTTCCATCTTTTATCTACTGCATGTCCTATCATGTGGATTAATTATCAAGGACTTCGATCAACCTTTTGTTTCCAGCGATTGTTTATAAACAGTATATATGGTGATTTTCAAATGCCGGGTTTTTCGAAATCCCCTATCAAAAAAGTAATAGCCATGATAATTTTAGGATTAGTTATTAATATCTTAGATATAGAAAAGTATTTGGGAGTGATAGAATGACAAATGGCAATATAATCGAACTAAATGATTCTAATTGGGAAGAAATGCTATCAAACCAGGAAAAACCTATGGTGGTTATGTTCTATCTGCCAGCTTGCCCACACTGCAAACAGATAGAACCATATTTCAGGGAATATGCAGCCCAGTTCAAAGATTCCTGCACTTTTATCATGATGAATGGTCTGGATAGTTCCATAACAGCTATGAGGTATGGTGTCAGGTCAGCTCCTACATTCAAGTTCTTTTGTAGAGGCAAAGCTATCAAGGAAGCAGTAGGACTGGTATATCCATCGCTGCTCAAGGCAGCCATAAAAGAACTCATCGAACATGGGAATGAATGTGTATTGCACAGCACACCGATGCCTGATGAAATATCTCCTTATGAATAAGCTGGGAGGTATAAAGCCTCATTTTTTTATTTTGTTGAATTTACCCATTTTGTAGTCGTATATAACCGGATCTCCAGTACTTAATTCAAACTTAGGGATATCCTCGTCTGATATGCCTTCTATGTATTTTATCACTGAGCGCAAACTGTTCCCATGGGCTACAACGATCACATCTTTATCTTTTTCAAGGAAGGGTATTATGTTATTCTTGAAATATGGTATTGTCCTTTCATACGTATCTTTAAGACTTTCTCCATCTGGAGGTGCAACATCGAAGCTCCTTCTCCAGATAAAGACCTGCTCCTCTCCGTAAACTTCACGGGCCTGTTGTTTGTTCTGTCCCTGAAGTTTTCCATAATACCGTTCATTCAAAGCCTCGCTGGAATATATGGGCATTTCAGTATCATCAAAGCGCATGGGATGATGGGACCAATTGTCTCTTTTCAAGTCATCATGCAGAAATATGCCTGTCTTTTTCTGACACGATAATATCAGGAACAATGTAGTTTGTGCTCTTGTGAGCTTGGATGTAAAAGCCACATCAAATTCAAAAGATTCCAGATGTTTTGCACAGTCGATTGCTTCCCTTATGCCCTTTTCACTCAACGGAACATCGACCCAGCCTGCAAATCTGTTTTCCAGGTTCCAGCGTGATTCTCCATGTCTTACAAGCACAAGAATGCTCATTCCATTTCACCTTTTAATGATTGACATACTTTTGATTTAAATATATTCATGGCAAAGAAAACAAAGGTCTATAAAATCAATGGCATATGACTTCAAAATTATTCGTAGCTTAAACAAGTGATTTATAGGTATGAATCAATATTTATAACCAAAGTGGTATCATGACAGCAAATAATCGATCGCTAATAAATTGTATTCCGTTAATGTTGGCCATATTTTTCATTATGGCCTCATCAGGGTGCACGACCCCTCAGGCACAGGACGTGCTTAAAGGTAATATATCATTTGAAGAACAAAATGTTTCATTTTCAAATGCAACAGCTTATGTGACAATTGAAGATGTAAGCATTGCAGATTCTCCCTCTATAGTTGTGGAAGAGCAGATTATATCAGGTCTATCTGTTAACGGCACAAGCAATACATTCCAGTATGCACTTTCAACAAGTAAATTGGAAGAAGCAAAGACCTATTCAATGTCTGTGCATATAGATGTAGATGGTGATGGAAATGTTTCACAGGCTGATTACATTACAACTCAGAACTACCCATTGACTTTGGCCTCAAAAACTTTGGACGTAGTAGTGCAGAAAGTCTCAGAGGATGGTACAGTGGCTAAAGTATTCACCGAGGAGCAGAATGGAACTTCATCAGATTTGAAGATTGGAGAACTTGCTGCTATAAGATTGGAAGAGAACCCTACGACAGGGTATTCTTGGAACATGAGCTTTACAGATGGTCTGAAAGTGGTAAAGGATGAATATATTTCATCAGCACAGGCAGGAGTTGTAGGGGCTGGCGGTGTTCACGAATGGACCATCCAAGCCAGTAATGCAGGCCAGTATAATGTTTCAGGAATTTACAAAAGATCATGGGAAAACATCACCGGAGATGAGGATACTTTTAATTTGACATTAAATGTAAATCCTTGAAACCATTAATTATGGCATGAGAATATGATGCAATCTACGCTGCCTGAAGCATCTTCAGGCTTATTTTTTTTTATTTCTTGAGTTACCTTTTATATAGTTTTCCCAACAACATAGTCACTGCTCTTTTTTGTGAAAGATAAACATCTATTTTTTAAATGTTGTCTTTTACTAAGGCTAATATGATCAAGAAAATATGGTAATAAAAGTAATCTATTTAACAAGTAATGAACTTGTTAATAATTGGGAGCTGAAAAATCATCTTAGTTCCCTTCCTTTATCTTTTCAAGCTTAGAAATCAATGTTCAAAAAGGTGATTAAATGTTGACAAGATCACTTATTAAATTAATATGTATGTTTGTTGTGCTTCTGCTAATGACCGGATTTGCCAGTGCATTGACTGGAGCTGGCGGAGGAGAATGGAATTACAGTTCTACTTTGTATGTTCAGGAGAACTCAGGTAAAGATCTTTCCGGATATCAGGTAAACATCTTACTTGACAGCTCGAATTTCAACTTTTCAGAAGCTGGTCCTCAGGGAAAAGATATAAGATTTGAATCTGGTGGAAAACAGCTTAGTTACTGGATAGAAAGCTGGGAGCAGGCTGCTGGAACAGCATCGGTTTGGGTGAAAGTTCCATACGTTAAATCTAATGGGCAGTCCGAAATCAAGATGTATTACGGCAACACCCTTGCGGAAGATATGAGCAATGGTGCTTCTACTTTTGAACTTTTTGATGACTTTATCAATTCACGTCTTGAATACAGTACATGGGAGTCCAATACTAATGGAGGCGGACAAGTTGGATTCAGTTCAGGTGTATGTAACCTTATAGTACCTGTGAAGCATCCTAACGGTTTTTCTGTGCTCAAGTCAAAGGAAGATTTCCCTATAAATTCAAGTCTTGTTGTTAAAAGGAAAAAAGTGACCACTGGTGAAGATACCAGAGGACCTATCCTGCTGCAAGGTTTTGTGGATCCACAAAGTGAGACAAAGAATTGGATACTCATGGAAACAGAACAGAATAGCGAGATGTATACCTCATGGAGTATTAAAAATAACAAGGCTAATCTGAAATATGAGCCTTGGGACCTGTCAGATGTGAATGTTCAGGATAACGTATGGTACATCTCGGAAACTGCCTGGTACCAGGAAGGCGATGAAATTAACAAAGTGTCATGGTTCAAGAATGGTGTAAGAGACACTAAGATGGATGTAGTGTCCAGCGAAGAGACACCTTACGTTCCCGGGACCAATATGAAAATATTCCTCAAGTCCAATACTTATGTCGAGGGTTCACCCAACACAGGCTATATGGCTATTGATTATGTTTTTGTGCGTAAGTATACTTCACAGGAACCAACTGTAAGTTTCTCTAAAGCACAAACCGAAGAGCAGCCGGCAGAAGATGTTGAAGAAATCAAGATCCCAGAATTGGTTCTTCCTGAAGGAAAAGTATTGTCTGTAAGGTATTTTGATGTGGAGGATTACGATGATGCCATCCTCAGCCAGTTCAACAACAGTGGTGTAAACATGGTGTTCCTGAGAACAACCGAAGATACTATCTGGAAATGTGAACGGTTCATTAAGACTGCACATGCAAATAATATCAAAGTGTACGCTATGCTCTTTATTCCTGAAGGAACCAATGCAACATCTGGAAAAGATCAGCTGATGTCGACTGTGAGTGCAATTCTGGACTACAATGCAAAATCCCTTTCTGATTTTGATGGTATAGACATTACCCTCGATCCATGTACAGAGGATACTGAGCAGGCATGCCAGGATAATATGCTGCTTCTTGAAGAAGTAAGACAAAAAACAACGAATCAGATTCCTCTGGCAGTAGATGTACCTGCATCATATGACATGGCAGAGCTGGCTAATGTTTCAGATAGTGTAGACCTTTTTGTGCTTATGACCTACGATGCTGAGGATCAGCTTAGTGACATTGATACAATTGCCGATTCTCTTGCTCCGAAGATGGGAGAAATAAGGGTAGCAAATAGTAAAGCAATGATCGATGTGATGGTGCCTCATCTGCCTTCTGAGAATGCAACAACATCTGAACTTGTAGGTAGTGTATATGATTATTACACAAATGATCCTGCTTTTACAGGTGTTGTTATGACACTAGAAGAGGATTACTCGCAGATGATTCCGGCACCTGAAAACGCATCTACACAAGAAGAATCACAAACAAAACAAACTCCTGGGTTTGGAATTGTATCTGTGGTTCTGGGATTTGCTTTAGTGTACCAAATGAAGAAGGAAAAAAGATAAAAAATACAAACTGGAGAAAAGAGGCTTAAACCTCTTCCTTTTTATTCTCCAGCAATTTTACAGCAAGTTCCCTTAGCTTGAACTTCTGAATTTTACCGCTTGCAGTAAGCGGATATTCGTTCACAAAGAATATATGCTTTGGAACTTTGTACCTGGCGATCTTTGTGCGGGCGTAATCCTGAATATCTTCTTCTGTAAGTTGTACTCCATCATTCAGCATCACAAAAGCACCCACGATCTCTCCATATTTTTCATCAGGAATACCTACTACTTGTGCATCCTTCACACCATCAACGGTATACAGGAACTCTTCGATTTCTCTTGGATATACATTCTCTCCGCCACGGATGATCATGTCCTTGATACGACCAGTGATGCGGTAGTAGCCGTTATCATCGCAGGTACCCAGATCTCCGCTGTGCAGCCAGCCTTTTTCATCAATAGCCTTTTTTGTTTCCTCTGGCATTTTGTAGTAGCCTTTCATTACATTATAACCCCGACAGCAGATCTCACCTATGGTATTTGGTGGGAGTGGGTCATAGGTTTCAGGATCCAGTACAGCAGCTTCCACACCTGGGAAAGCTTTCCCTACAGTTTCCACACGTAGCTCTACAGCATCATCAGTAGTAGTCTGAGTGATTCCGGGAGAAGCTTCAGTAAGACCATAGACACTGGTTATTTCTGTGCAATGCATGTCTTTTATGACTCTTTTCATAGCATCGATCGGGCAGGTAGAACCTGCCATTATTCCAGTACGCAGGGAAGAAAGATCGAACATCTTGAACATTGGATGAGTATATTCGGCAATGAACATCGTGGGCACGCCGTACAAAGCTGTACACTTTTCTTTCTGGATAGCTGCCAACACCATTAGTGGATCATAGAGCTCAAGCATCACGAGAGTTGCTCCATGGGTGAGGATGGCCATTACTCCCAGCACGATTCCAAAGCAGTGGAATAACGGTACAGGAAGGCATAGACGGTCTTTAGAGGTAAACTTTTGTCTGTCTCCAATAGAAAGTCCGTTGTTTAAGATGTTGCTGTGTGTCAGCATAACGCCTTTAGGGAAACCGGTGGTACCTGATGTGTACTGCATATTCACTACTTCATTGCAGTTAAGTGACTCTTTGATCCTGTGGAGTTCCTCATCATTGCCATGTTTTCCAAGCAATAGAAGCTCAGCACTGTTGTACATACCCCGGTGTTTCTCCTGGCCGATGAATATAACACTTTTAAGGTATGGGAACCTCTCACTGCGCAACTTCCCGCGCTGTTGCGTTTTAAGTTCAGGCACAAGTTCGTACATTATACTGATATAATCAACATCTCGGAATCCATCAATGATCGCCAGAGCTTTCATATCAGACTGCTTGATCACATATTCTGCTTCATGGCTCTTGTAAGCAGTATTGACAGTTACAAGCACAGCTCCTATCTTAGCAGTGGCAAACATGAAGGTCAGCCAATCGGGAACGTTTTTAGCCCATATCCCTACATGGTCTCCTTTTCCAATTCCTATAGCCAGCAATCCTTTAGCAAGTGTATTGACTCGCTCGTCGAACTCCTTATATGTGAACCTAAGATCCCTGTCAGGGTATACCATGAATTCCCTGTCTGGATCATTTGCCACCACATTTTCCAAAACTGCGCCCAGAGTATCTTCAATAAAAGGCATTTCATATCCCCCTTTATTCTTGATTTTCAGCTCACTTTTTGTCTTCAGTTATCAGATGTTCCTGAAGTTTTTTCCTAATATCATCCGGTATAGGCATAGATTTCTTGTTCAGAAAATCGTAGTGAACTGTCACAGCCTGTCCTTTTGCTCTAAGGGAGCCGCGTTGCCAGGCTTCATGAGCTATGACAAAAGAGGTATTGCCTATCCTTGCAATGTAGGTGCGGATTTCCACATCATCTCCGTAGTACATTTCTCCCAGGTAATCGAACTCTGTCCTGGCAAGAATTAATTTCCATTTCTCATAGCTAAGATCAAGGTCAGGGGTGAAGAACCTGAACACCGGGTTTCTGGCTTCCTCGAACCATTCGGAGATAGCTATGTTGTTAATATGTCTCAGACCATCTGCATCTCCAAATCTGGGTGTGACTGTAGTAATTATCATGTATATCGCCTTTTTAAAGAGGAGTATATACTACTGCAAGTATCTGAGCATCACTGTCACCGGATGCATGTACGTGATGGGGGACAACAGAATCATAATATATGCTGTCACCTGCATTGAGCTTGTACTGCTCTTTTCCATACAGGATCTCTATCTGGCCTTTGAGCACATAGATGAACTCTTCTCCTTCATGTGCTGAAGGGTTTATATCTGCACATCCCAGCGGATGCACATCTATGAGGAAAGGTTCCATATGACGGTCTATTTTGTTGGATGCCAGGGCTGAGAACTCCAGTATGCTTCTCTGTGGGGTTGGGCAGTTACCAGAGAACCTTACTATCTGCTCAGATTTCCCGGATCTTACAACAACAGGTGAGTTTTGTGTGGCATCATCAAGGAAAGTACCCAGACGCACTCCAAGTGCACGGGCAATTTGTAAAAGGGGTGTCAATGAGGGTATAAAAGCACCATTTTCAAGCTGTTGTATAAGTTCTACACTGCTATGGCTTGCTTCTGCCAGCTCTTCAACTGACATTTCCCGTGCTTCACGCAACTGGCGTATCTTGTTACCGACTAGGTTCTTCTCTGACATGTTCCTACCTCTTTCTTTGTACTAGTCTGAACTCATATGCGATTGTGAGTTAAAAAATTATCCATTTAAATCGCGTTTACAAGAATGCGTAAGCTGAAAAGAGAACTATAAGGGTTTTGTTGGCAACATTTTGTATGATATTTAACATTTTGATATGTTTCAGGTTGAATAATGTTTACACTTCTTTACTACACAATGATAAACGAATTATCTATGTCTATGCATCGTGTAATGCGTCTATTGATTATCTTTTTTGAGATGTAATTGTTGACAGTCCATCAAAAGCTCTAAATATAAATATGTTAGTATATTAGGCGAAGTATATTTTTAAAAACAATTCTAAGTCCTCATAAGGACTGGTGATATAATATGCAAACCAAGTTAAATAGACAAATAAAATGTGGAATGATATTGCTATTTCTGGTAATGATCTCCGGGCTTGGCTCAGCTGCTGAGCTTAATGTGGATTTCGTCGGCCGCCTTGGCGGAGGTATTACCGATGTTGCAGCAGTATCTGGTGATTACGCATACGTCGGACAGGGACAGGACATAGTTGTGATAGACATAACTAATAGTTCTAATCCTACAGAAGTAGCAACCCTTACAACTGAGGGGCTTGTTGAAGATCTTGTAGTATCGGGCAACTATGCTTACATTGCAGATGGTACCAATGGTCTTGTAATAGTTGATGTTTCTACTCCTTCTTCTCCAACTCTCTTAGGTAGATATGATCCAGGCAATGTGCAAGGAGTTGCTGTTTCAGGTGACTTTGCTTACATAAGCTGTGCCTATGATGGTCTTTATATTGTGGATGTCAGCAATCCTTCCTCTCCAAGCATAGAAGGTGCTCGCTATAACACTCTTGGAGATGCGCAGGGTGTTGATGTATCAGGCGAGTATGCCTATATAGCAGATGGTTCAAACCTCACTGTTTTGGACATATCCACTCCATCATCTATTCAGTTTGTAGATAGTTATGGTACAACAGGTGCAATAGATGTTACTTTCTCAGGTAATTACTCTTATGTATCATGTGGTGAAGCCGGTGTAGTAATTGTAGATTGTACTAATCCAACTAACCTTGCCCTTGCAGATAATGTTGATACTGCAGGTTTTGCAGAAAATGTTGCAGTTTCAGGTGATTACGCTTACGTAGCTGATGCGACAAATGGTCTTGAAATACTCAACGTTGCAACTCCTTCAGGTGTATTCTTTGCATCCAACCAGACTATTTCTGGACACTCCTACTCTATAGCTATTGCAAACGATACAGCATATGTAGCATCTGGTTATAGCGGTCTTAATCTTATAGACATCAGTACTCCTACATCAACTGAACTTCTAGGCAGTTACTCAAGTGCTGGTTATGCACGTGATGTTGCTGTTTCAGGTAACAAGGTCTATGTAGCTCATGGTCATGGAGGTCTCTTGACAGTAGATGTAGAGCACCCCTTAACACCAACTCTTGTAAACACCTATCCAACAGCCAGTTTTTCATCCGGTGTAACAACATCAGGCAATTATGTCTATTTAGCTGCTGGTGAAGGTGGTCTTAAAGTAATAAGTGCTTCATCTCTTTCAACATCCGGATTTGATTTTACAAGCGGCTCTGGTAGTAGTTCTTTAGAAATAGGTGACTTTGCTTATGATGTTGCTGTATCAGATGGTTACGCCTATGTAGCAGGTAATGCAACAGGTCTTGTAATTATTGATGTTTCTAATCCTACTAGCATATCTATCAGCGGTACATGTGATACTGACGGACGTGCAGAAGATGTCGCTGTATCCGGTAATTATGCCTATGTAGCTGATGGTGACAATGGTCTTGTAGTTGTAAATGTCACTACCCCCGCCTCACCTAGCGTGGTAGGAGGTAATAACACTGCAGGACACGCATACGGTATAGCTATTTCAGGTAACTATGCCTATGTTGCAGATGGCAGTGATGGTCTTCTGGTATTTGACATAAGCACTCCAACTAATCCAATTCTTGTAGACAGCTATGATACTTCAGCAGCTGCTGCTGTTGCTGTCTCAGGTGACTATGCATATGTGGCTGATGACACATCCGGAGCTGTCATTTTGAATGTAGCAAATGCATCTTCCATAACTCATGTAACTACCTACAACACAATGGGTACTTCATACGGAATTGCAGTTTCAGGCAACGATCTTTATGTAGCAGACCACAACAATGGTCTTGTTGCGCTTAAATTGACTCCTGATGTTGTTAACGAAACTGTAGCTGTGTACAACAATGCAGGTACCTGGGCTCAGTGGAGTGAAACACTCCAGTATGCAGAAATAGTGGGATTCGGCTGGGCAGACACTGAACCTATAATCGGTGACTGGGATGGAGATGGAATTAAAGAAGTAGGTGTCTACAACACCGCTGGAAACAACTTCGTGATCCAGAACGAATCAGATGATGATGGATATGATGTCCTTGGTCTTGGCTGGTCTGGTGTAACACCTGTTGTAGGTGACTGGGATGGCGATGGTACTGAGGAAGTAGGTGTATACGACAACGCCGGTAACTGGGCTCTGTGGAACACAACCACCAATAGTGCCGATGATGCAGATATCATTGTGTTCGGCTGGGCAAACACTGAGCCAGTCGTAGGTGACTGGGATGGAGACGATGTTACTGAACTTGGTATATACAACACCGCTGGAAACAACTTCGTCATTCAGGGTGCATCTGGCAATGAAACAATCGGTCTTGGCTGGTCTGGTGTAACACCTGTTGCAGGTGACTGGAATGGCGATGGTACTGAAGAAGTAGGCGCATATGATGCCAGCACTGGTAACTGGGCTCTCTGGAACACAACTTCCAGTTCTGCAGAAGTTGTTGGATTCGGCTGGGAAAACACTGAACCTATTGTAGGCGATTGGGATGGAGACAACACTAGTGAACTTGGTGTGTACAACACTGCAGGAAACAATTTCGTGATCCAGACTGATTCCGGATATGAAATAATAGGTCTCGGCTGGTCTGGTGTAACTCCAGTTGCAGGTATCTGGACATAAACTCCTTGTTAAAAGGAGCTATTATAGCCAGAACAAATGTGGAAGTTTATGATCTAACATAAACTTCTACTTTCTTTTTTTAAAATATACTTTTAATAGGGATCAGCCATTTTTCTGCTTTTGGCCAGGATCAAAAATACTGAATAATTCCAGGTATTTCTTTTCTATTATATCCCATGAGTAATTTTTACTCACGTATTTTTTCCCATTTTCGCTCATTTTGTCTTTTATCTGATCGTTAGAACACAAGAACCTGAAACATTCTCTGAATTCCTCATAACTTTGGTACCACAGACCTGCATTACTTCTTAAGCAATGGCCTTTTAAAACATCACATTCTCCATTTACCAATACTGATGTTCCACAACCCATTGCTTCCAGAGTGACCAGAGAAAAGCTTTCGTAAGGTGAAGGCATTATCAAAAACTCTGCACCACTTAATAGAGAGTACTTTTCATCTTCTGAGATAAAACCCAGATATTTAATCTTCTCATTCTTTGGTATCTCAATTGCGTCCAAACCGGCAAGGAGCAATGCAGGAAGATCCGGAAATTCTTTTATCAATCTCAGGTAGTACTCGAATAACTGGTAACAGCCTTTAGAACCTTCTATTCTTCCAACATATAGTACATACTTCCGGCTCTCTTGTTCCCTTTGGTGAACTATATTTCCCGGGATTTCAATCCCGCATCCAATTATTTCTGATTTTTTTCCAGCTGTTGCATCCACTTTTCTTTCAATCAGCCTTTTTTCCTCGGGGGTACAATAAATGATTCCCTGAGAGGCTTCAAATATTTCTCTTGTTGTGGTAAGGTCAAGCGCAGGATCGTTCTCTGCAAAAGGGACTATCAATGACTTATGCTCAACTTCTTTTATTCCATAATAGGATGGATAGTACCTGAATGTGAAAAATACAAAGCAATCGTATTTATCCTTGTTATTTGAAATGTATTCAATGAGTTTTGGACAATTTGGCCCCTGCTCATTTATCCAGGATATCTCATCATTTACGCTGTGTGCCGAATAATAAACCAGATCTTGTATCTTATTATGCTTATTTGGATTCCTCTTTGCTGCATTCATGAATCTGTGTATTTTAATCCCATTTAGTACATCAAGACCCTCAGGATACTCATTCTTCCAGAAGTGATAGTCTGCTGCACAGGTGGTAAGGACTTCAATTTCATGGTACTGGCTCATTCTTTCAGCCACAAGCCGGGTAAAGTATTCAGCACCTCCTACTATATTTTCTCCATATCTCTGAACAACAAAAGCAATCTTCAAGTTTAAGCGATCTCCTTCAGTTTTGATATGATCGACGCAGCGATTCTATCCCATGAATATTTGGATTCTACAAGAACTCTGCCATTTATTCTCAATTTATTCCGCAACATTTCCGTATTTATAAGCTCAGCAATTTTTTCATGCATATGATCCTCGGAGCAGATCAAAGCGTGTTTCCCATTTTCAATATCCAATCCCCTTGCACCAACGGGAGTGCTAATAGTAGGAATGCCTGCGCTCATGTAATCTAACATTTTCAGGTTTGTTCCTGAGCCGCTGAACATGGGATTTATGGCAAGGTCTGCAAGCTTATAAATCTCATATTTTTCATCTTCATCTACGACTCCAAAAGCCAGAACATTTTTTGGGAAATCCTCGTATTCATGGATATAATAATGTTTTATGCTGCCGACGACTACAAAAATGCAATCTGGAAACTTATTAATGATGTTATCCAAAATGAATTTTAAAGCTTCTAAGTTTGGAGGGTGCCAACTGCCAATAAATAATATAGTATGATAATCAGAGAGACCTAATTCCTTTTTCAGGCACTCTTTTTCATCCAGGCTTATCAGGTCTATCTTTGATGCATCTACTCCATTAGGAGTAATAAGGATCTTATTCGGATTTACAGAATACAATTGTATCAGATGTTCTTTATCTTCATTAGAAGTGGTAAAAATAAGATCAGCTTTTTCAGAAGCTTCTTTCTCAACATCGAATACTTCCTGGGAGTAATATGGGCCAGCATAGTTCTTCTTTAGAAGATATTCCACATTATGTGATTCGTATACGATGATCTTTTCATCCAGACAGATCCAGTTTTTCAGAACAAAAAGGTATGGATGAGAAAATATGATTATATCAGCTTCATCAGCTAATTTTTGCACTCTTTCTATATAACTTCCAGACTTTCCTACATGGTCTATCATAAGAACATCATATAGATTTAGACCAGTCTTGCCTTCAATATCCCATTGGCATCTTGCATGTTCGATGCTTTGTGGAATGCATATTTGCCTGAGGCCATTCTTCAGGATAAGATTCTGGTATTCCTTATCACTTTCAAGTATAGAGCAAATGGTGACATCAAATTTTTTTGCAAGCCTGGAATATATGTTGTATACTCTTTGCTGACCCCCGCCTCTTGGCGGATAGCAGGAGTAAGTAGCTAATACAAGTATCTTCTTCTTTCGCTGAAATAGGACATCTCTTTCTCCTATCAGTTTAGCTACAAAGTTATTCCATGAGATATTTTTTACTTTTTCATGTGCAAGCAATCCCATTTTTTTTGCTTCTTCTATGTGTTCAACAAAATGATTCATCTTGCTGGCAATCTCTTTAGGATCAGTGTCAACTATGAATCCTGTTTTTGAATTCTCTACAAATTCCAGGGGACCACCGCTGTCAAAAGTAGTTATAAGCGGTTTGGCACTCATCATTCCTTCAATGGTAATGTACCCATAATCTTCATCAAAAGGAACAAATAAGACTGCAAGGGCATTTGCATATAGGTCGACCATCTCAGTTTCAGTAACAAACCCCAGGAACTCTATTCTTTTATCTTCGTCAGCCAGTTCAATAAGTTTGTCTTTTTCGGGTCCTTCGCCTGCAATCTTTAATTTGATGTCATGAGGGACAAACTTCATTGCCTCAATAAGCAGATGTATGCGTTTTGGGCTATCCAGCCTACTTGCGGTAAAGAGATACTCAAAGCTTCTGCACTCAAAATCTTCTATTTTAGAGGGAGGATACAGAACTTTTACTCTTGCAGAAGGAGGGAAATAATCTCTCCGTTTTTTCACATTTTCTGATATTGCATAATATTCTTTTGTATTCTCATAAGACAATGCCCAGCGATCCAAAAAATGGATAATTTTTCTTATAAAAGGACCAGGAAATGTGAATATTTCTTCTGGATACTGATCCTGTTCCAGTTGCAGCTGGAATAGTTTTTGAAATAACTCATCAATATCTTTCTGTTTTTTGATCCTGATCTCGGTTATATCAAGGATCTCTTTAACAAGGCCAGTTTTTAATTCTTCGGGAACATCTCTTTTATCAGTACATAAATGGTATGTGTCATATAATCCTCTTAAAGGATGGAGCATATAGACAATGTGATTGCGATGTTTTATCATCCAGGAAGGGTATTTAGTCGAAATTACCATGTCAAAATGGGATAGGTCCAGGTTGTAGAATTTATAATAAGATTCCACTAAGCTCCAGAAATTATCTTCTTTAGTTGTCAGTTTTATGAGTTCACACTGATGTGAAGTATAATTGTTAATGGCATCCTGCATACTACTGAATAAAAGTTCAGCTCCCCCTATCGTAAATGGTACAGGACTTGGAGCAACTATTGCAATTTTCATTTATACCACTTGCTTACCTCTTCCCATATTTGCAGAATTCTTTTTAAACAGAGTCTATTCAGTACGTCAAAGCCGATTCATGTAGAAATCTGTCAATAGGTAACACTTTCCTTATATATAGCTTTGGTGAATATTAGTTTCAGTATCTTGATATCTTTCTAATATCCATTTACATCAATAAAAAAATGAATAAAACCAATTGATCATTTATCAAAGAAACAATTGAATTTGTCATCTTTTATTATATATGTTTCTTTTTACAGGCTGAATTCAATTTCTTCCCAGTCTGTTCAAAACGGTCATTTCATGCCTGAAAGAATAAGGGGTCGGTTTCTTACCAATCTTGCAGCTCAATTACTTTAATGATTTTTAATATTCCGTAGATTGTGATAGCTAAAAAGGCAAGTACAGTGCTACCAACAATCATATCGGAAGTGAAAGAAATTTCAGTGATTAATGGATCTATGGAGTCTACCATTTTTGTAATCGCCTTTTTCTACTCTGTATTGGGACTAGTTCCTAGGTATTATGCTGTATATATGTTTTTCTTTTAGTACAGCATTGACTATGTATTTTGAACTTTATTTATGTGGTCTTTCTGAATTTCACTTCAAGGCCAAGTATTTCCTTTGCACCTTTAGCAATATCCCTTGCCATTTCCGCACAGCCAATGGCAGCACTCCACCTGTCAAGTACATGGCTTTTTACACCAAGATGATGTTCTATCTTTTCAACAACATAGGGTATTTCTGCTACTGAGCCTTCGATAAATACGTTCCCATGTACACCGTAATCCTTTAACAGGACTTGTATGCTGGCTATTTCCATAGCAGCAAACAGTGCCAGAGTGTCAAGTGCCAGTAAGGCATGTGGTTCTTTCCTTTCAGCAGCCTCAATTAATTCGTAGCGGTCAGCATATCCTGCTCTTTTGAGCACACCCGTATTTGTAAATGCATCATTGGCACTTCTCTTTCCCTGGTCTACATCTCGAATAGCCCTTACATCCAAAGGTCCATGACGCAGTCCGGGAGCAAATATGCAAGCATCTATAGCTCCGATTATACGTCCATGTGCCACTCCCAGGGTCACTGTATTTGAACTAATGTCGGAAAGCACGAAATCCTGAAATCCTTTACAAAAGGCATGATATGCAATACCTATCTTTTCAGGGCTGGTTGAATGAGAAAAAATATTCATCCGGGAGTCTGTAGCACTTTCATCATGAATGCCTGGTATCACTACTGCGGATATGCCAGAGTTTTGTATAGCATCAAAGACCTTTGATCCGCCTCCGGTCTTTTGGCCAGCACCCTCAATGCTTTGCACGCCTCTGTGCTTTACGGTTCGTATATCCTCAATGGCAGTGATCCCATCACCCATAGAGTATGTAACCGCAATGAGGCCAATATCCTTTCTGCTGACTCCTAATTCATTTTCAAGAGCAATTATGATCTGTTCGCCGGACATGGCAGCTGCATCAGTACGTAGTATTTCCAATTTTGCAGGTTCATTTGTTCCTTCGAATAATGCTGCAAATCGCATTGCAGTCGTGCCATGGTCCACTCCTACATAGATCATTTTTACCCGGACTCCGTTAATTAGTGTGCTCCGTTATAATCTGGTTCAACTCATTCATTATGCGCTCTCCGTTTTGCACATCTCCCACAGTCGTGACGATCCTCAATTCCTGGGAAGATGTACCATGGGATAACAGCAATCTTAGATTACCCCTATCATCCGGACGCAATACTTTGCCGATTATGAGGCCACCAGGGTTGCTTTTACCTCTTACAGTAATTACAGAAGGCACTATTTTTTTCACTTCTTTGTGCTGGCTTATAAGCTGCACAAGTTTTTTACCGTGCCTGCCGCCAATTATTGTTGTATGGGAGCCCCCAATCTTATTACGGGGCTGCGCAACCGTAGAACACTGTCTAATGTCCTCTTTCATCTCATGGAGATTCGAATAGGTCCTATAAAACCGTAGTGGTTTCAGTTAAAAAGGAAAAAAGCCACATTTAAAAAAGAGCAGGATATATTCAAATATCCTGTATGTCTTTCATATCTATCAGTGTGATGCCATTTTTTTCCAGAATAATAATAGCACCCTTTATATCGTTGACCCTCAGGATAAGAAGAGCTTTTTCCGTCTTTGTGACAAAAGCATAGGCATAATCAATATTGATATTTTCCTTTCCCAACAAGTCAGCTATCTTAGCCAGCCCTCCTGGCACATCTTCCATTTGTACGCCAAGGACATTTGTCTCTGAGGCTGTAAAACCCGTCTCATGTAATACTTCATGGGCCAGATCTGGCTTATCTACGACCATCCTTATAATTCCAAAGTCACCGGCTTCAGCTATGGTGAAAGCACGAATGTTCACTCCAGCATCCCTGAACTTATCAGCGATGTTTGCAAGCTTCCCTGGCTTGTTCTCTGAAAACAGTGAGATCTGTTTTATTATCTTATTTTCCATAGGACCACCGTCTGTTCTTAATTATGTTATGCAGTATCAGTTGTTATAATTTCCTGTTGTCTATAACCTTCTTGGATTTTCCCATGGACCTTGGAAGACTTCCATGTTCCACAAGCTCTACCTTAACGGCAAGGTTCAATACTTTATGCAAAGCTGAAGCCACTTTCTCTTCAAGCTTAATAATATCATTTACCTTGTCACTAAAGGCGGCATCTGTCATTTCGATCTGCACGGCCATAACATCAAGTTCATTGACTCTGTCCACTATGATCTGGAAGTGTTCTCCTACTTCAGGAATGTTCATTAGCACGGCTTCTATCTGACCTGGGAAAACGTTGATACCTCTTATGATCAACATGTCATCCACACGACCAAGTATGCGCATGATGCGTGGATGTGTTCTGCCACATTTGCAGGGCTCCCTGTTAATCACTGTGTTGTCACCCACACGATATCTTATAAGTGGTAATGCTTCTTTGGCAAGAGTTGTTATAACCAGTTCTCCTCTCTCTCCATCAGGTAAAGATTCCCCGGTATTCGGGTCAACTACCTCTATTAAAAACTGGTCTGCCCAGATATGGATACCATCTTGATATGTACATTCTGTGAAAAGAGGTCCACTTAGTTCTGAGGTCCCAAATACATCGTATGCTTTTATGCCTGTGATCTCTTCAATCCTTGCACGCATCTGTTGTGACCATGGTTCAGCTCCGAATATGCCTATTTTGAGTTTCGTATTATCTTTTATATTAATCCCCATGCTTCTTGCCACTTCTGTCATGAAAAGGAAATATGATGGTGTGCATGCTATTGTGGTGGTGCCCAGGTCTTGCATTAGATCTATCTGTTTTTCCGTGTTACCGGAACTTGTGGGCAGTACTGTACATCCCACTTCTTCAGCACCATAGTGCAGGCCGAGACCTCCGGTGAACAGGCCATATCCATAGCTTATCTGAATTATATCTCCCCGCCCGACTCCTATAGACGTCATGGCTCTCGCAAGTGATATTGCCCATTCATTAATGTCATTTTTTGTATAACCCACTACTGTAGGTTTTCCTGTTGTTCCTGAAGATACGTGGAAGCGTACAAGTTGCTCGTTAGGTACGCAGAACATCCCAGTTGGATACGTGTCACGAAGATCTTTTTTATATGTAAAGGGCATTTTTGTGACATCTGCAAGAGTTTTGATATCTTCAGGTCTTATTCCTGCTTCATCAAACCTCTTCCTGTAAAATTCAGAATGCTGATAGACATATCTGACTATATTTCTCAGTTTATCTTCCTGTAATTTGTTTAGTTCCTCAATGGGCATTCTTTCAATAAGAGGATTCCAGTATTCGATCATATCTTCGCCTCTGTTTATGAAACGTAAATCTCAGAAGGATTCGCAAATGGATGGATTGGGTTTATTTTCCAATATCATCCGGACGCGCTCCTTGCATTCGTTCAGGACTTCGTTCATGTCTGCCACTACATCTATGCCAGCAGCTCCTGCATGCCCTCCCCCTGTACCTTCATATCTGGAACTGATCTCTTCCATGATCTTTCCCAGATTTACGCCTGCATTGACGGCTTCCCTTTTGGCACGCCCGCTTACGCGGATGGTGTCGTCTCTTTCAGTGCCAATGAAAGCAACATCTGCACCAATATTAAGGAACATAGAGGATGCTGCACCACCAAAGGAATTAACATGAGAGCATACCACCAGCCAATCCTCTATTCTCTCAATAGTTGCTCTGGTTGCACATTTCAGCATTGCTATTCTCATGGATATATCTTGAGGGGTTGCAGCCATCATTTCCAGCACATCTGCGTATTCTACGCCGCTGATTGAAACTATTTCTGCAACATTGCGGAATGTCTCAGTTGTAGCATGTTTAAAATGACCGGTATCTGTTACTATTCCTGTAAGCAGTCCCAGCGCTGTACGCCTCATGATCGGAGCATCCATGCATTTAAGGATATCAAATACGATTTCAGCTGTAGATGTTGCATTGCGATGCAGATAGAATTCAGCATTCTCTGTTAAGGCAGTGGTAGAATGGTGATCTATCACACAGTACTTCCCAAGTTTAATATCATTAAGCTGGGAACTTGTGGATGTATCAACCACCAGAGTAATATCATATTCGGAAGGATCCGGCTTGTCTATTACATCTATCTGAAGTTTATCTATAAGTAAACTTGCCATTTTGTTACAGCCGTCTACAAGTCCGACTGTTCCACCAAGAGCCTCAGCAAGCGCAAAAGCACTGCTAACTGCATCAGGATCAGCGTTCCGATGACATAAATATAATATTTTATTGAAGTCCAGAAGGCGGTTATAGAATTCGACTTCATCAACCTGCATGAAGACCTCTACTCATCACTTAAAGTAGCATGAGCATTAAAGCAGAAAGGTGGGCACTTACTGTGCCTGCTGACCCATTGACTGCTGTAGTTGTTCCTGCAGTTGAGTAAAACGTTTTGAAATACGTTCTTCCTGTCTTGAGATTGACTGAAGCCTTAAAGATAAAGTTTCTATTTTCTCTTTAAGTTTGGAAACAGTCTCCTGTTTATCTGACTTTATCTGCAGATCGCCTACTGTTCTATATATAACTGCATCGTCCGAGAGTTTTTCCACTTCTTCAAGAGCAAGTTCAGACTCTTTCTGCAATGTTTCCATCTGTGACTTCTGTATAGCAAGTGATTGTGCTTGCTGTTGAACCTGTTGCAGTTGAGCAATCTGGTTCTGTACTTGAGGGGGTATTTGTGTACTCATGTGGTTTCACCTGAATCTGAATTAACCTTAAGTGATTTTAATGTTTCTCTGTTGGGGCGCAATTATGTGCTAGTTTGTTCCAGCACTTCGTAAGCCACTTGTATCAGGCGTAACCAGGTGTTCATTGTAGAACGCAAGGATACAAGATCTGCTGCAATCACTTTCAAAATAAGCCTGTCTTTAAATGCTTGTACGCGTATCTCTGATCTTTCAGTGACCGTAGTTTCAATCTCAGGTAGCAAGGCTCTGTATATGAGAGGCGCTTTATCCGTTTCAAAAACTGATTCTGCAGTTGCTTCCATTGGATCATCTACTGTCTACCGAATACTCTTAATATTCAATTTTAACAGACATTGTCCATTGTAAAAAAAGCTAAGGTCATCATTTGATATTCCTAGAACGAGAGGTGATGATGGCTTCTCTACAAGGTCTATTGATAGTATCTTTGTCAGTATCGGTGCAATCTCTCCATTGCCAGTTGCAACAGGAGTGTCAGAATAGGTCTTATTTTTTATGACCCTGTTTCCAAATGTTACGCTGATCCTTACTGATAGCAGCTCTCTTCCATCCGGTGCATAGAATAATAAAGCTCCAGGGTTCCCATGATATTCGTTTATGATCAATAATGGACCTGAACCCTCTTCTACCAGGGAAAGAGTTTCTTTCATCCCCATCTTGCCACGGTTTATAGACTCACAATGAAAAAAATAGGCAAGATCTTTGCAAAGAACCCTGGTATTTATTGAAGGTTTACGAGAAGAAGTAATAAGCATACTTCTTACTCAGCCTTTATTTTTTTGATAGAGGTGGGTCTCTCTTTGACAAGTATACGGTGACCACAATAGTCACAGCGTATACCCAATGCCCTATAATTTATCTCTACCACTTTTTTGCAACGCGTGCACTTGTATCCCATAGTTGTTATCACTCACTGTAAGACTTCTGTTGCCTTCTTTACGGAGCGTGCAACTGTAAGGCCCACAGGTGTCTGAGGCAAAAATGTTCCACCGGCAAAAGTATAGCCACACTTTTTACACTGCCAGATGCCTGTACCTATTCTTCTTACAGTAGGACGGGCACATTTCGTACATGTGTGGGGCATATGCATTTTTTCTTCTAGGTCAGCAACAAGTTTGCGATCTTTCCTACCATATCTCACACCAAATCTCCCTGCAGATCTGGTCACACGTCCTTTCCTTGAATATTTTTTTGCCATAAGCATTCTCCTTAATCTTCAGTATGCAATTATTTTTATGTAAGCAACTATTAGCATCAGGTATTCATCAAATATTTTTCTCTGATCTCTTCAGCTTTAGCACATGCCATATCGACTGCTTTCAATATTTGTTCGAATGTTAGCATGCCTTCTCCTGTTTTCTGCATTGCAGAGATCGAACCATCTTGGTTGGATGCTATAGTCAATTTTGAATCTGCTACGGTTTGCTCTGCGAGTCCCGGATCAAGCATCAATTCCCCGCCGATGTCCACCACTGTAATACCTACAGGCACATCCTTAATTGGCATCATAATATCTTCTCCCTTACCTTCTCTTTCGGCAGGGATCTTTGCAGTCATGAGAGCAGCGATCGCGCCAAGGGATGAGGCATCCTGAAGATTGCCATCGTCATTCAGTATATGGATATCTATGAATACGATCCAGACTTCTTCTCCTTCCGTAATACACAACTTATTTAAATCAATTGCGCCTGATTCTCGGATTCCTCTGTCTGTAACCCTTGCCATCTCAATTGCATCCTCTTTTGGAGGTCCGGCCTCAAAGTCGGGTGATGCAATTGGATTCATCTCCAGATTTGTGATTATTACTCCTTCGTCCGGTGAATCGGGGAATGGAGCTCCGGTTTGCAGTTTTACGCCTACAAGGACCTGTGTATCGCCAATGCATACCTTTGCGGAACCTTCTGCTTTGTCGATCACGTTTGTCTGTATAGTGATATTTCTATACTCATCAAATGAACGGCCATCTTCACGTTTGCCTTTGAGCATCAGGTTGTAGATGTAGTCCTTCTTCAGTGAGGCCATTACTTCACTGCTCATATTTTTCACCTACCTTTTCTTCTTCAGATTCTGAATCCTCTGTTTCTTCTATTTCGGAGTCTTCATTGTCGGTGAACTCTGTGAATTCATCTTCAGAGATCTCCTCAGTAGGTTCTGGTTCCTCTGTTTTGACTACTATTACTTCAATGCCGTCTTCATCTTCAAAGTCACATGCTTCTATATCTTCTTCAATGATTTCGATTTCGCCCTGTATTTCTTCTAGTTTTACATCCTCTACTTCTACAAGGCTTTCTACAACTTCTTCATGGGAGGCGAACTTCTTTTTTAAGGCTTCTTTCTGCATTTCAAGAATTTGTCTGCAGCCTTCTTTTGCCATTTCTAATGCCTTTTTGAATTCTTCCTTTGTGAGGTTTCCATCCATCTGAAGAAGAGAGACCTCTCCATCCTGGGTCATAGCAATTGGCAGGTCTGCATTTCCATAATTGTCTTCGTCCTTGTTAAGGTCCAGTACAAGCTGGCCATCAACTTTTCCTACAGCACATGCTGATATTAAGCCCTTCATTGGAATACCAGCGTCTGCAAGTGCAATAGATGCAGCATTGATTGCCGCTGTCCGTGTACCTGCATCGGCTTGAAGCACTTCTGCAAACACGTCTATAACTGCACTTGGGTAGTACTTTGTCATGATAATGGGAGCAAAAGCATCTCTACTGACCTTTGATATCTCAATACTCCTTCTGCTTGGGCCCGGTCTTGCTCTGTCCTCTACAGAAAAAGCAGCCATGTTATATCTGTATCTAACGATTGCCTCATCGGGTTTCTGCATTCTGCGGGGATGAAGTTCTCTTGGACCGTATACTGCTGCTAGTATCTTGTTCTTTCCCCATTCTAAATAACATGAACCGTCAGCCCTTGATAAGACTCCTATTTCGATGGTCATGGGCCTAATTTCATCAACTGCCCGTCCATCCAGGCGCAGGCCGTTCTCATCAATGAACTTCTCAGGTTTATTAGCCATAATAAATTCTCCAATATACACAAATCTTTACTTTTCCGATCTTATGCAGATTTCAGTTTTCCTCTGTGTCTAGTAACTGATCTACCTTTCTGCTGGTCTCATCTACATCTTCTGCATCTTCAGTATCTTCTGACTCTGCAGTTTCCAGATCGGTATCTTCTTCTTCTACTTTATCCTCTTCGATCTCCTTCTCAGTTCCTTTGTCTACTTCTAGGAACTGGCTGATCTTGTCTGTCAGACCAGATGTATGGGATTCACGAATGATTATGTCGATAGCTTCTGAAAGTTTATCCATATCCTCATCTTTGCCGTTTATCCATATTCTTCCATTCTGCCCGACAAATATCTCGCATGCTGTCTCTTTCTTCAACATTGAGACCATAGAGCCATTGTGTCCGATTACGCGAGGGACTTTTGAAGAAGGTACTTCTATCAGCCTTCCTCCTTTGATCTTCCTTAACCCCTTCTCTCTAAGGGTAAGTTCTATCTTCATGGAAGCATCAACATCTTTTATCCTAAGGATGGCGGAATCTCCTATTCTCAGTATTTCTTTCATCATGGAAGATTCTATACGTCTCGGATATTCTGACACATGCAACAAGCCATCATAAGGAGAGCCAATATCAAAAATCCAGTTGGAAGAGGTTATCTCAAAAACAGTGCCTATAACAAAATCCTTTCTGGAAGGAATGTATTTTCCTGAAAAAGGAATTACTGATATTCTGTTCTTTACATTAGTCACTCCATAAAGAAGAGAGTACACTTTTCCCTCCTTTACATAGGTTCCGGAGCCCGATTCATTCGTATTATCGGAAAGAAGTTGACCCGGAACTACAATTTCTCTATCCATTCTTTTGCCTCTTATAAAAGTTTAGTCTCAGCATCACCCTTGGTGAGATGGTTCACAAGACCATAAAAATCGTTCTGCATTCCTGCAGGCATTTTTATAACGCCTACCCAGGATCCATCGCGCTGCCATTCTTCCTTTACCAAAGTTCCAAACCTTGCTATCTCTCCGTATGACTTCGGTGCATATTCTCCTGGCACCTTTACTGCTATCTGAACTTCTTCAAAACGTATAGGTATGATCGGACGGATAGCCTTCATTACGATCATTACTTGTTCATCTACGGGTTTAAAGGGATCTATATGTACTTTTGCTTCTTCCATCGCCTTTTCTATTCTTGAAGGTGGGTGAGGAGTCCTGGTCTGTGGATTTATTGCATTCTGTGCTATCGTGCTGACTATACGTTTGGTTTTCTCATCAAGGATGCGTTTCCTTTGCTCTTTGGTTAACTGTAGCTCTCCGTGTAAGATTATCTCCTTTGCAACTATCAATGCGTCCAAAGTACCAAAAACATTAACTAGGTCCGTTTCAGCTGCATGTTCTCCCTGGCTGGCATCAGAAAAAATGGATTCGACTGCAATGATGTCTTCTATCTTCACATCATCTCCTTTTTTCAATGCCAGTGCTCCCTCTGGTTCTACAAAGACTTCATAGTGGTTCTTACCCTTCTTAAGCCTTGCAATGACTGATTCATCAAGAGATACCATCTTATACTCCCCTCTTTCAACACGGAGTTATGTAATGTTATGGAGTGTTCTCACTCACTGGAGGCCCCATTGTCCGAAACAGAGCCAGTATCCTCTTTTACTTCGCTCTTGTGCTCTTCAATGACTTTTGCTACATATTGCTGTACTTCTTCTTCTGCAAGCTTGCGGAATGAGCGGTCCTGCATTGTAACAACTCCAACTTCAAGTGTAGAAGCATCCAGCTTTCCTTCAGTGGATTTATATAAAGCGGTCATTCCAAGTGTTATAGCTTCATCTATGGTTAAATCTCCGCGATAGTCTGCTTCGAAGACTTCCATAAAAGTGTTCCTTCCGGCACCGATAGCTGTGGCTTTATATTCCAACAAAGCTCCACTTGGGTCGCTTTCAAACAGTCTTGGTCTGGTGTCGTCTACTCCTGCAATAAGAAGTGCGGTACCGTAAGGTCTGACTCCGCCATACTGCGTATAACTCTGCTTGTGGTCACAGATCTTCTTAGCAAGCACTTCAACACCTATATTCTCATCATAGGACACTTTGTTGATCTGTGCTTCAACTCTTGCTCTGTCAACGAGTGAACGTGCATCAGCCACTAATCCTGAAGTCGCGACGCCTATATGGCTGTCGATCTGGAATATCTTTTCTATGGATTCAGCTTCTATAAGCCTGCTGGTAATCCTTTTATCTACTAAAAGTACAACGCCATCCTTTGCTTTGATGCCTGCCGCAGTTGTTCCTCTTTTCACGGCTTCTCTTGCATATTCCACTTGAAAGAGCCTTCCATCTGGACTAAATACTGTGATGGCACGATCGTAACCCATCTGTGGTGTCATTTGCATATCTAATCATCTCCTATTATCAAATTGTCTTTTCATCGGCTCTGTTCTATGAACATTGTTATAACTTATATATTAATGTGCTCGGTTTCTGTTATGGCTGCACACTGTATATACTTTTGTGTCGCGCCCCTAACTGTTCCTGAAATACCTAGTACATGCACTATTGCTCTTTGTCCACCTATGCTGGTTATTGTGGCAAGGGCAGCACGGGATTTTTCAGACATCATGTGGGAGCAACGAAGTATACCTTTCTGTTTATCATAATCCAACAATCTTAATCCACACTCACTAGAACCTATATCTCCTAGAAGGGATCCAATGGCCGCAAAGATCTCACGTAATAGCTCTTCTCTTGACACATCATATTCTGCTATTATCTCTATTGCAAGATAACGCTTCCTCTCCCTCAAGCTTGGAGGAAGTGTTTTCAACAAAACTCCTCCTGGTTTTCTGGGCAGATTTGCTCTTCTATGAGTTCCACACCATCCATAATATAATTGTTTGATCTTCTTTTTCGTTTGAGTATGGTGGTAGGTGTAGCTGTCATGGATTTTATTGCTTCTTCTTTTGTCATCCCAAATAAGCTTGCCAATGCTGCAAGTTCTCTTGGTCCTCTCATATCGTAAATAGATCTTGCAGCGCTTGTGAGTACCATATTCACTTCAAATTTCCTTGCAAGCATGAGCCTCTGCTCAAGTTCTGATATTGCATGTACTCTTTTTCCACCTCTGTATCTTATCAGAGTCCCTACATCAAACTCTAAAGCTATCCCTCTGTCAGCAGCAGCTTTTGCTATCACATGATCGAAACCGCCTTCTTTTATGCCAAGAGGCAACGATAGTATATCTATCTCTGCGGTTTCAATTGCCGATCGGTTAAGCTTATCCGCTCCTCCTTGGGCAATTACTATGTTGGCCTTTCGAGAGTAGCGGCTGGCCAGTGAATGCAATTTGGAAGGATTGTCTTCACATATTTCGATCCCATGCACAAGATCAAAACCAGAACTGTTGAAGTATCTGCATGGTGTACTTCCTTTATTGGCCACTTCTGTTATGCCCGCACCAACAAATCCAAAATGTTTAGCTAAGGAGATAAACTTTTCAATTGAAGCCTCGTCATCTGGTATAAAACGGATGCAGAGGTCATAATAAGCTTCAACCAAACAACTCCTCCACTATCTTTCCAGCTGTTTCTCTGTCCTTTGGATAAGTCTCTATCTTTACTTTGGCAGTAATTGCATCTGAGGATGATACAAGCTTCACACGGCCCATATAAGCTTCTTGTTTATCAAATCGCAGATGAAACACCTGATCATCATCTAGTCTATCTGGCATTTCGTCTCTGAGTGTCTCAATGTCTTCTGGTGTCATGTTGCTGTGAACAAATTCAGCAAAGGACATAGTGTCACGTTTACGTGTAAGCTGTGCACTGAAGATGGTTATAGGATTCCCGTAATGTCCTTCAGCTTCTATAGTGCCTACTATATCTGCGAATGACCGGGACTCCTTTTCCCTATCAAAATTTCTTAAAAACAAACCCAGGGCATCCATTACCCTGGATTTTTCCTCTGTCGAGTGACATATCACTCGAAAACTGATATGATGGATCACTTGCCCCTGTTCATGTTGGACCTGATGCTGGGCCTGTTCTTCTCAGTACCAGTACCACGCTTACCCATGCCTCTTCCTTTCACACCGGCGCTGGTCTTTCCACGGAAGGCACGTCTCTTCTGACTGCTGTTGCAGATCCAGTTAAGGCTGCTATCGCTCTTGATCACTGGGTGGCTTGGGTCTATCAGGATTACTTCATACCACTTCGCTTTGCCATCTTCGCCTACCCAGTAGGAATTCAGAACTTCCATGTTGGGGTATTTTCTGGATGCACGCTCTTCAGCTATTCTCTGAATGCTCTTGCCTGCGGTGGTCTTGTTCTTACCCATGTTGTGGCTACGTCTTCCACGAACATATCTTTGGTTTCTGCGGCTACCTCGCCTTACTTTTGCACGGACTACGATTATTCCCTGCTTTGCCTTGTAGCCAAGAGATCTTGCACGGTCTATACGTGTAGGTCTTCTTATTTTCACGATGGAACCCTGTTCTCTCCATTCTTGAAGCCTCTCCCACCTGAGGTCCTTTACATATGTAGCATCAGGGTTCTTCCATGCATCTCTTATATATCCGTAAAATGATTTAGACAATTATGTTCACCTGTTTCATTTTAAGTTTCACGGTTCAGTCCTATCGGACTACATTCCTACGGGATTCCTCCCGAATGAAACGTGATTAGTACGCACATGATATGATTTAAATGTTTTCGCTAACTTTCAGCTTTTAAACTACCATTTCCAATGTTCTATTTCATTTATTCGCCAAGCTGACGTTCTAAATATGTAGATGCATTCTCCAGAGTTTCGATCATATTTGATATATTTTGAACTATTTTCTGGATGTATGCTTCATTTTGTGGCTTTGTTTCCAGTTCTAACAGCAATTTTGCGTACTCCTGGATATTAGAAGCCGAGCCAAGCAAATCCTGAAGCAGCATATCGGAGAACGTTTCTTTTATTTCTTTCAAACTTAGCAAAAGCTCATCTTTTATCCGCAGTTCAGTGATGTCTTTTCCTGAACATATCAATGCCTCAATATTCTCTTCACTATCGTACATTGGTGAAAAGCTCCAATTAACGATCATCTGGTCTCCGTTTTTCTTTATCATTTTTATTTCAACAGAAGATGAGTTTTCTTCACTCCCTGATATTATGTTGGTAAAGATCTCTTTTCCTTTCTCTTTGTCTTCGGGCGAGATCAAGACATCGAACATGTTCTGTCCAATAAGTTCAAATTCATCATAACCTAGGGATTCATTACCTGTAAGATTCACAAGATTAATCTTTTGTTCGCGATCCACTACTAACATTATAACTCCAGCTACGTCGATACATTGGTATGCATAATTACGCTCTGCAAGTATCCTGTCCTGGAGGTGTTTTATTCTTGTAAGGGATTTTACGCGTGTTACAAGTTCAAGCCTGTTAACTGGCTTGCTTAAGAATTCATCTGCTCCCGACTCAAGGCCTTTAATTTTCTCATCCTTGCCCGAAAGTGCCGTTACCATTATTATAGGAATGAATTGAGTTTCTACTGAGGTCTTCAATACTTTACAGACCTCGTATCCATTCATGTCAGGCATCATTACATCGAGGATTATCACTGAAGGTTTTTCAGACCTTGCCTTCTCCAGTGCCTCTTTGCCGTTATAGGCTCGGATTATTTCATAATCTAATTTGAGATAAAGCTCCATGAGATCCACGATAGCCGGCTCATCATCAACTACTAGTACCCTGTCAAGATCTGATCTTATCATGGTGTTACCTCTATTAAAATCCGTTATTCAGAGAAGAATATATCCTCTTTTTTAACTTGGGATTACTTCTTATAAAAATGCCATCGCACCATATATAATATTTGTGAGCCATATTTTCAAAGAACTTAATGCTCTCATTTGTATCTCTTGATACTATGTTTTCAAACATGGCATCTTCCACCTTTATGCATTCTCATTTCCTCATAAACCTGTATATATTTGAATAAGTATATAGATATCGTATCATGTAAAGGTGTAAAAATAGTAAATACTTTTTGTAAGAAGGTACATGTCGATTGCAATTAATTGAATTACCAAAAGTGGGGTTGGTGAGATTTGAACTCACGATCGACGGGTCTCTCCGAACAAATGCTTCTTCAGCATTCTGAGCACATATCAGTGCTCCAACGGTTCCTCACAGATAAGTCCCGTCGGACAAATCTCAGTAGACCCGTTGTTCATCATCTATCCGCTGGAGCCCGTCGCCATGCCGGGCTAGGCCACAACCCCAGATAGGTGTATCCCCTGAATGCATCTTATTACTGATATATCTATCGGTAATGAGTTATTGAATATATCTCTCATAATAGTTATTTCGAGGGCACTATTCGCATATATCAATTAATATATTTAAATAAATTGCATTCATATGCTTACAAATACTGTTAAATAATATTACGTCCTACTTTCTTGGAGTTAGGAATAGAGGAAGTAAAGATTGCATGATATGTTCTCAAAACAGGGGTATAACCCCTCTGTTTTTGAATTGTATGCCAAACAGCGCTTTCTAATTCAGATACCATAATTTATAGGGGGAATAATTTGTCGCTTGCCAGCAGTAAAAATGTATGTTCCATTAAGGAGCAACAATCTAAGGGCGAATCTCTGAAAAATAATGTTAGTGCACAACTCAAATTATGCAGTTTTTGCCAAACCCCTATGAAAAAACAACTGATTGGCTCAAATGTAGTTTACTACTGCAAGAATTGTGGATGCACTACTACATCCACATAAATATTTATTTTGATCCTATCCGTTATTTCACTCTTTCAATATCACCATATTTTGACAATTTCTCACAGAGCATTTCGATCTCTGATCTAAGTTTTTCTACAGGTATGCCAAACATCTGTGTGAGGTAAATTGCGCCGCCTGCTCCTACTCCTTCTTTTACAAATCCTGCCTCGTACTGTCTCAGTCCCTGCAGGCGTGATTGTCCGAATCCAGGGTCAGTAGCATAGGCTTTTGCATCAAGCTTTTCTGCAAGCTGCTCAAAGTGGGCGGAAGTATCATTCATAACATAGCAGGTTGTTACAATGGTAATGTTATCTGTCTTATAACCAAGATGTTTGATAACTCCAAATATTGTTGCCATCTGCGTGCCACCTGCAAGGATAACTGGTACATCTTCAAGCCCAGCGGCTATTCCCGCCACAGCTGCCATCATGGGGTCTCCTACGCATTTGATGGCTTCCATGGGTTTTTCACGAAGATCTCCTGGTTTAATACCTGAGGATTTCAGAGCATCACACACAACCTGTCTTTTAAGTTCAAGAGGGTTGGTGGAAGCACTGCTGCTAACATTTCCATTATATCCAAGGGCTGCCAGTACCGCATTGGCAGTAGTGGTACCCGCAGGTATACTTTCACCGATCATGACAAAGTCATATTTTTCCTTAAGCTCTCTGCCCAGCTTAAAGCCGCTTTCAAAGATGCTCTGTGCGTCGGGTACAGCTATTGGCTCACGAATGTCTTTTCCCGGGGAACCCCCAATGTCTACCAAGGGCACTGTTTTTGCAGGCAGAATCTTCAATCCGGCATTAACGAGCATATGTGGTACACCAGTTAGGTTAAGTGCCACCCGGGTTATTAGTGCAGGAGTTGGAGTGTCATAAGGTGGTGTCATGGGTAGAATTGGAATGTCCACGACCATGCCTGTTTCAAGTACCTCGGCATCCCCAGGTGGTGTGTAATCAGTTAGTTTTGCTGTTTTACCAGCAGCAGAAATACCTTCTATGTAAGCAGTTTCAGTATTTGCCAACACACACAGGAACAATGGTCTTTCAGGAGTCTTCATATTTTCCGGTGATAATCCTTCCATGATACACCCTCTTTTTGGTAAAAAGTAAGTTTCAAGGAAATCAATATTTCCTTGCTACATAAACTTTTACACTTGCATCTTTACCACACACGGGACATTGTCCTTTGCGGCCCTCTTCCTGTCCAGTGGGTATGCCTAGAATACCTGCACCAATTTCTTCTTCAATCTTCAAACCACATGATTTTTCGCCGCACCAGGGAAGGAGTGCAATCCCCTCTGACAATTTCTCTTTGACATCTTCAAGAGATGAGCAAGAAAATATGCGTCCCTGTACATCTGCTACTGCTGTCTCATAAAGACTGGATTGAATGGCTTTTAATGTATCTTCTACTTCCTGTCTTATGTTCTCCAAAGGTGCCTGCCTCTTTTCTCCCGTATCTCTGCGAACCAGCATGGCAACATTGTTTTTGAGATCACGAGGGCCAATCTCCAGTCTCAATGGAACGCCTTTCATTTCCCATCTGTAATACTTGGCTCCCGGTCTGTCGTCGCTGAGGTCTACTTTAACACTTATTCCTGCGGCTTGTAGGAGCTGCTGCACTTTTTTGCATGCCTGTATCACATCAGATGAGTCTTTGAATACAATAGGAATGATCACTACTTGAATAGGGGATACTTCCGGGGGTAGCACAAGGCCTTTGTCATCGCCATGTATGGATATAAGTGCGGCTATTGAACGTTCAGATACTCCATAGCATGTTTGATGAGCATATACCTGTTCTCCAGCTGGATTCTCGTATTTTATGTCAAAAGTCCTGGCAAAATTGTCACCCAGGTGATGGGCTGTACCAACCTGTAATGTCTTGCTGTCAGGCATCAATGCATCAACGGCTATAGTATAGTCCGCTCCGGGAAATTTATCCCAGTCGGGACGTTTTGAAGCGAGAACCGGAACTGCAAGCCTGCGATAAAATTCGGTATAGATTCTGATTGCTTCATCTACCTGCTCTGCAGCTTCTTCCCATGTGGCATGTACTGTATGTGCTTCTTTAAAAGAAGTAATTTCCCTCAATCTTATTAAGGGTCGTGTATGTTTTGTCTCATACCTGAACGTGTTAACTACCTGATACAATTTCAAAGGCAGGTCTGCGTGTGAGCGTACCCACAATTTATACATAGGGTAGATGGCTGTTTCACTTGTGGGTCTAAGGGCCAACTTAACATCAAGGGGGGAAGTGCCTCCGTGAGTGACCCAATATACTTCATCCTCAAAACCCTTTATGTGTTCTGCTTCTTTCATGAACTCGTTTTCAGGTATAAGAAGTGGGAACAATGTTTCCATATGGTCTTTGTCTAACAGTTCCCTGATAATAGTGTATACGTTTTTCCTTATCGTAAAACCGAATGGGTACCATACATACAGGCCTTTTACAGGATAACGCACATCCATTATTTCTGCTACCTGCAATAGCTCATTGTACCATTCGCTAAAATCCTTCTTCGCAGGAAGGGTTGCATCTTTCTCTTTTTCTGTCATTAAGTCACCTGCTATCTTGATCTGCACGTATAAACAGATGCATTGCTTATAGGCATTTCCTTTTTAAGACAAACGGTATGCTCTATCTGGATATAGGGCAGAATATGTACGTGATTTTAAAAATAGTGAAAGGTGAATGGCTATAAATCAAGCCATACATCCTTTTTTTACTTAAGATCCTTGCTTTTGTCTAACTTCATCAAGGATCATGTTTATAACTTCGTCAACAGAAGCCTGAACTTTCTCGGAAAGGCAAATAGATACTTCTTTCGCCTCTTCGATCTCTATGGCAAAGATCTTGACACTTTTAGGCATTTCCTGGACATGCTGTGCGATGCAGAGCACGTCTGCAATGCTTGTGTCATGTATCGATAGCGCATCACCGGATATGGCATCTTTTATATCTTCAATTTCGAAGCGATGTATGCTGCCAATGTCTCCTGCACCTTTAACTGCGTCTACGATTATGATCTGCTCAGCATTTTCCATAAAGTTAAGTAGTTCTAGACCGCCTACTCCGGCATCTATTACTTCTACATTGTCTGGCAGTTGCGAGTGTATTTCCATCAGTTTATTTGCAATGTGGACTCCAATTCCGTCATCGCCTACAAGAGGATTGCCACATCCCAGTATGCGTATCATTTATCTCTCCTTTTCTGCATTGACGAGTTTTACGTAGTTGCGGTCGTTAAGGTCTTCTTCACCTGTCAGGAATACAGCCTTGTGGTATTTCCACACTTTCGGATCAAACTCGATTATTCCTACATGTATTATTACTTCAATAATGAAGAAGTAAGCCATCAGGAGATGTATGGTCCTCATGAATGGTATTCCACCCATGTTAAAGATAGGTGCAACAATATCTGCTATGGCAAGCAGCCACTGGCTTATGGGCAGACCCAATATGCTCCAGTCTAGGTCGTATATGACAATACCGGTAACTACTATCAGAAATACTGCCAATCCTTCTATTGGTAACAGGAATTTAGTAGCAGGATGCAATTTGTCGATGTACCCTTCATTCTTAACATCATATACTGTGATAGGTGGATAGTCTGCTTTACCTACATAGTTGAGCAGTATCTGCCAACTCTTTTTTACATCTGCAGGGCCAAAGATATATCTATTGAATATGCCAGATACCCTGTGCTTGAGAGCACTGTGCTTTCCAGTTTTGCACATTTCACAATGTGGCAATTCAGTAGTTGCTATGTTGTAAGGAATCATTATCCAGTTAGCTACGATGAACATCACTGCAAATATTATGTGCAGGTAAAATGCATCATGGTATACCATGAATCCCCAGCCAAAATAGATCCTGAATCCGGTGATAAGTAAAACAAATAAAGAGATAAGGTGGGTTAAATGTGCCACCCTCTCCATAAAGGAATGCCTCTCTGCATGTCTTCCCTTATTCGTCATCTAGTCCACCCCTTTATACTATTGTATATGTCTGAGGCTTGTTCTTCTTTGTCAGGTCAATGGTGTGTATAGCACATGAAATGCATGGGTCGAATGATCTTCCGGTATGCAATATGCCTGTGGGGTTTGCATAATCGACTTTAAGCAAATTCTCAATAGCTGAGATCTTTGTTCCTACAAGGCACTGCTCCATTGGACCCGGGACTCCATTTGCATCTCTTGGGGATAAGTTCCATGTGGTTGGTATGACCATCTGGAAATTGGTTAGCATTGAATCTGAACCTGTTTTTGCCCAGTGACCAATTGCACCACGGGGAGCTTCCCAGAGGCCAACGCCCTCGCTATCCTTTGCCATGCTAAGATCTGTGTGGACACAGAACTTTCCGTTTGGATTAAGGTCTACTGTAACCCACTTTAGCAACTGCTCGGTAAGGATGAGAAGTTCCTGTGCTCTAGCCACCATTCTTGTGAAAACGTTGACGCCTGAATACCCATTGTCTGTGAATGCCTTTATCAGACCTGTTGTCAATGGCTCATCTATTGCCATCATACGGGAAATTGGTCCGGCTTCACATGGTATTCCATCGTAACGTGGAGCTTTGAACCATGTGTATCTGCTGGTACTGTCACCATTGTAGTCGATCTCAGCAGCGGTCTTTACTGGGTCTGTTACTCCTTCAAGTGGGTGGACGTTTGTATCTCCTTCATAGAAGGCATGGCTGGTTTCCTCTGTTATCTTTTTATGGTCGAATTTCTGCTTTTCGCCTGCATGGTTGATAAATGCAGATTTTATGAAGCTTTTCTCTCCAAAATTCACTGGGTCATAACCGTCGCCGTTCTCAACATCGTAGAATACACCAAAGCTAAGGAATCCTACATTAGAATCCTTGCTATATCCTCCTAGTTTATCAAGCTTATAGCTTACTGGCAAGCCTAGCAGTTTTTCACCGACGAGTTCTGAACCAAATGCAGCAATCATCTCAACGTCTCCCCAGCCTGCTGCGTGGGAGAAGTCGTTAGTTGTAAGGGATTTGTCCACAAGTCCCTGAAGGTGTTCTTGCAGGAATTTCACTGCATTCTGTGGGGAAGATGCCCTGAATGTGTTATCAAGCCAGGTGGTAGTGTCTACACCAAGGGTTGTGCCATTTACGAAGTCCATTACCTGGAGGTAATATGAGGACATTTTTCCAATGTCAGCAACAGTTGGTGGATAGGTTACTCCTCCTACTATACTTGACATCTGGTGTGGCATCTTTCCGCCTATAAGAGCTATAGCTTCTTCCAATCTTTTCTTTTCCTTGATAGCACCTATGTAAGATGTACCTGGTGTAACTGCTGTTCCATTAAGCTTATAGCTGATAGGTGCAAAGCGGCTGAGAAGTTCGCTCCATATTGCATTCCCAGTATCGCCTAGGGTAGCTAATGCATCTCTATATGCAGGATTGACAACATCAGGTCCCCATAACACGTATATGTGTGTTGCGTGGCTGGCTAATGTATTCAAACACTGGATGATGTTCCTTGTAACAAGTGCATCTTTCGGGATCTGGTCTGCTACTCCAAAGAGGTCGTCAAGAGCGTTAGCAGCTGCCATTGCATGACCTGTTGGACATACGCCACAAACTCTCTGGGTGTAACGTGCTGCATCTCTTGGGTCACGGCCTACAAGTATGCGTTCAAGCCCTCTGAATAGCATGCCTGAGCTCATTGCTTCAGTAATCACACCGTTTTCATCTACTTCTGTGGACACACGGAGATGTCCCTCAATACGTGTTAATGGATCAACTACAACACGAGTCATTATTATTACTCCTGCTTCTTTTCTTCATCTTTATTGAAAACTATCCTGCGAGCAGCATGGGCAGTTACTCCAAGGGCTGCTACTCCAGCTCCAACCTTTGCAATTGTTCCTGCGCTTGCACTTGCCATAAGTGGCTGTCCTTCAGGCATTTGGTAGAATGGAGATGCGCTGTCTGGGAAACCCGGTTCACAGCAGGATATACAGGGTGAACCCGCCTGTGTACACATGCTAACTCCGCCATTCCATTTACGAAGTCCGCAGTCAGAACGTGTGTAAGGTCCCTTGCATCCAACTTTCAGAAGGCATTGAGGACCTGCGAAATCGGTATCAAGTCTACCAGTGTCATAATATCCTCTGCGTGGGCAGTTATCGTGCATTGTGTTGCCAGCAGGGAAGAACACAAGGGGACGGTTGTACTCGTCAACTACTCCATCAAGGCTGTTGACATCTATTTTGCCAAGTATTGCGGCTGCAAGTGTGAGCATGACCCAATCGGGGTGAGCAGGACATCCTGCTATGTTTATAACTGGTTTGTCAATGTTAAGCTCTTTCAGCATACCCTTTGAAGGATCTTCTTTCTGGAATGCCACACCTCTGAAATCAGTGAGATCCACTATGTCACTGTCTCCACAAGTGATTCCCCCATATGCGGCACATGCTCCAACAGCCACTATAAAGGCAGCATTCTGAGCGGCTTTTCCAAAGATCTCTTTAAAGGTACGTTCGCCAATCATGAGGTACTTTCCGGAACCTTCAGGACCATTTGGAATGGAGCCTTCTACTACCAGTACATATCCTCCTTCCTCAATGGCTTCATCCAGCAGCATCTCTGAGTTAAGTTCGGATGTGTTTGCAGGGCTTCCATTAACAAAGATTCCTTGCTGTGCAAGCAAAGTCTCATGGTAAACGATCTCTACACTAAGCTTGTTTATTGCCTGGACAACGTCTGGGTTTGCAGCATCTATAAAAGATTCAGAACATCCAGTACACTCAGCTCCATGTAACCATATGATCTTAGTTTTGGAGAGCTCTAAGGCCTTAGTTATTTCTGTTTGGTGTAAACCGAGGAATGCAGATGCACCAATTGCACCTACAACCTTAAGGAATGTCCTTCTATCCATACTGAAAAAATCAGTTTTCACAGCCTTTTCCATGGGTTCATAGCTCCTACTATATTCATGATTGATTATGATAGTGGTAACGTCATGATTTTTTATGTAGATAAACCTTTCCGACTTGTTTTTCATCTTATAATATCAAATAATATATTTTCAAGAATTATTCTTTTGTTTGTTAAGTATGTTTAAATATCAATAGTAACTATTCGAAAGCCATGTGTATTGCAATCCCTGGCAAAGTTACCTCATTGCTGGATGAGTCAACGGCTGTTGTCGATTTTGGTGGAGTACAAAAAAACGTAAAGCTTGACCTTCTCGGTGATTATGATAGTTCTATTCTGGGGCAATATGTTCTGGTGCATGTAGGGTATGCTATCTCCTTAATATCTGAAGAAGAAGGAAAAGAAACTGCTGAACTTTTTGAACAGCTCCTGGGTGAAGAGGATGTCTGCTGAGTCTGAGATTCTTGCAAAGATACACGAAATCTCACGTCCTCTTCGCATAATGCATATATGCGGTACTCATGAAAGAACGATCTCCCGCTATGGATTGCGGGATGTATTGCCTCCAGAAATAGAGGTTCTTAGTGGGCCAGGTTGTCCAGTATGCGTTACTCCTGAAAAAGAAATAGACCGTGCGATTGCACTGGCAAAGGCAGGTATCATACTTACTACCTTTGGAGATATGATGCGTGTTCCTGGAAGCAGCGGAAGTCTCATGGATGCACGTTCTCAGGGCAGTGATGTAAGGATGGTTTATAGCATTGATGATGCTATCGCGCTTGCTCAAAAGACTCCTGACAAAAAAGTTGTTTTCTTTGGTATCGGTTTTGAAACAACAGCGCCTACAAATGCTGCTGCTGTTTTGCGCAAACCACCTAAAAATTTCAGTTTGATATTATCTCATAGGATAGTTCCGCCAGCACTTGTAGAGTTAGCACATGAGATCAATGTAGATGCTTTTATAGCTCCCGGTCATGTTTGTGCTATTACTGGCACTCAAATTTTCCAGCAATTTGCAGATATGGGTTTTCCAATTGTAGTAGCAGGATTTGAAGTAAAGGATGTTCTCCTTTCTATTCTTATGATATTGGAGCAGAAAGTAGCTGGTCATTCTATTGTCGAAAATGCATATACTAGAGCTGTGAGGAATGAAGGGAACCTTGTAGCACAGAAAATGATGCAAAAAGTCTTTGAAATCGTAGATTCAGAGTGGCGTGGACTTGGTGTAATAGAGAAATCTGCTCTTATTCTAAAACCAGAGTTTGCAGAATACGATGCTGGATTACTCTACAGTGATATCATCACGGAATATTTGAAAGATATGTCCTATAGCAATCCTGCTGCTTCTCTTTGTCAATGCGCCAATATACTAAAAGGCAGGGAAAAACCTGAAAATTGTCCGCTTTTCGGGAAAAAGTGCACTCCCACAACACCTGTTGGGTCCTGTATGGTAAGCCAGGAAGGTATGTGCTATAATTGGTATCGATATAGAGGTGTCTGAGGATGCATGAGTATTCTCTGGCGTGCAATATCATTGAACATGTTATTTCTATTGCAGAGCTAAACAATGCAAAGGCTGTAAATAATATCACTATTGGTATCGGAAAACTGGCTCATGTAAATCCTGATCAAATACTCTTTTGCTTGGAAACACTCGCATCTGATTCCATTGCTCAGGGCACTGAATTCACATTAGTGGACATTTTTCCAGATCTGGAGTGCGAATGTGGTTACTCCTGCAATAGTGAGCAATTAATAAAAGACAGTGACAGATATGATGATATCAGGTTTTTTCTTGAGATACCCTGTCCCACATGTGGAAAAATAATGCATGAACTGGGCGGTAGGGATCTTGTCATACAGAGCATTGATATTGAACAATAATCATTGAACAAAAATATAGGGAGAGTTCCATAATGTTGATGCATGTGATCAATATAGGACATGATGTCCTGAAGGCCAATGATAAACTTGCAGAGAAAAACAAAAAACTTCTGGAAAAGAACGGCGTATTTGCCATTAATATTATGGGTGCCATAGGTTCAGGAAAAACTACACTGATCGAAAGAGCAGTAACAAAACTTGGTGAAAAATTCCGTATTGCTGTAATTGCCGGAGATGTTGTTGCAGATATGGATGCAGGAAGGATTGCAAAGCTTGGCGTAACTACGATTCCAGTGAATACTGGCCGTGAGTGTCACTTGGATGCAAAGCTCGTGGAAAAAGCATTAAAATCCATAGATTTGACAAATGTTGATCTTCTTATTATGGAGAATGTAGGAAATCTAATATGTCCTGCTGACTATCGTCTTGGGGAACATATGCGTGTGGTAGTTGTCAGTGTGACTGAAGGTGATGATATAATTTTGAAACACCCTGTCATATTCAAAACAGCCGATCTTGCAGTTATCCATAAAAAGGATCTTGCAGAAGCAGTGTTTGCAAGTGCAGAAAAAATGGAACATGATGTAAGACAGCTCAATGCAACTGTTCCTATCCTGAAGACCTCAATACACGATCCTACAAGCATGGAGCAGTGGTTCTCTATGATATCTTCCTCTGTTGAAGCACTCAAAAAAGGATGATCAATATGGCACTTCAAGATAAGATCACCATGGAACATGGTGCTGGTGGTCAGTTCATGCAGGAACTGATCAGCAAAACTATTCTCGGTAACATCTCTAACCGCTCTGCAGGAAGTGTAGGTCTCGATGACCTGGATGATGGTGCAACCATCGATTTGCCTGAAAGTCTTAAAGATGGCTCTTCTGAACTTGTAATAACTACTGACAGTCATGTAGTAGACCCCCTCTTCTTTCCAGGCGGGGACATAGGAAGATTGTCTGTCTGTGGGACTGTGAATGATCTGACAGTCATGGGTGCTAAGCCACTTGCGTTGACATGTGCTATCATTCTAAGGGAAGGATTTGAATTATCCTTGCTTGAAAAAATAATCAAGTCTATGAACCTTGCTGCACAAGAAGCAAATGTTGCCATAGTTACTGGAGATACCAAAACCATACAGGGAAATAAACTGGATTCCATTATTATCAATACTACCGGTGTAGGTATAGCTTCACCAGTTATACGTGATAATGGTCTTTCTCCAGGGGATAATATCATTGTTACGGGTAATTTGGGAGATCATGGTGTTGCATTATTGTCTTACAGAGAAGGATTTGATTTTGAGACAAAGCTGGAATCTGATGTTTCTCCATTGAATGATCTTCTAAAAGGGCCTCTGCAATTAAGGACTCCTGAAGGAAAGAGCGTAATCTCAGCAATGAAAGATCCTACTCGCGGAGGTCTGGCTTCCTCTATCAATGAGATAGCTCAGAAAAGCAATGTTGGTATACTCCTTGAAGAAAAATCGATTCCTATTAGCAATGCGGTAAGAGCCGCATGTGAAATGCTGGGTTTGAACCCGCTGGAGATTGCAAATGAGGGAAAGGCTGTCATCGGGGTACGGTCAGAATATGCTCAGGCTGTTCTTGATCTGCTGCATTCTCATAAATATGGCAAAAATGCATGCATTGTAGGAAAAGCCATATCCGAACATAAAGGAAAGGTTTTGCTCAGGACACCTATAGGGAGCCTACGCCAGTTGGCTATGCCAGTAGGTGACCCGATACCAAGAGTATGTTAATTTAGCCTTTTACTCTTTTTTGAGAACTGCATTTATTTCGGCAAGAATCTCATCTTTGCTCTTGCCTTCAGTATTAATTCCAAGGTTTGCTGCAACCTGTTTTACATTTGACTCTTTGTCCTGATCTTGAGTATTATCCTCCGTTTTACTTTCTTTCAGGGATTTCTCATAGTTCTTCAGTGACTGTTCAGACTCTTTCTGTGCTTTCTTGAACTCTCCCATTGAAGTTCCCATGGAACGAGCAAGTTCTGGAAGCTTAGTTGCGCCAAAAAGTAACAATAGAGCTGCAAATATAAGCAGCATTTCAGTAGGTCCTATTCCGCCTATCATTATCTTCACATTCCGTTGTTATTTTAAGGATATTTATCCGTCTATATACGTTTTCCTATTCCACTGATGGTAAAAAGTAGTGAAAACAAGTGTACACACAGTACTATTACATCTTTATTTTTCACTGTGTGCTAGATTCATCACTTATTGCAAATAGAAACTTCAAATAATGAAAATAATTAATTTTTGAGCATCGAATTTATTTCGACAAGGAGTTCATCATTGCTCTTGCCTTCGGTGCTGATGCCAAGATTTGATGCTACTTGTTTTACATTTGAATCTTTTTCCTTGGCCTGTTCTGTACTCTTTGCCTGGGTTGCGTTTTTCATAGATCTTTCATAGTCTCTTAAAGACTGTTCTGATTCTTTTTGAGCCTTCTTAAACTCTCCCATGGAAGTCCCCATGGAACGCGCAAGTTCAGGTAGCTTATTTGCACCAAAAAGCAACAACAGAACTGCAAATATGAGCATCATTTCACTAGGTCCAATTCCTCCGATCATGATTTCCACCATCCGTTAGATCTTGCAGCGATATCAACTATACGCTTTTTGCCTCGTCAGATTTCATCTTTATAGACTCGGCCATCATGTTAAGCAGATCATCTGTACTCTTGCCTTCTACGTCTATTCCGGACGATCTTGCCATTTCTCTGATCTTACTTTCAATCTCTTCTTTTTCGTTTTTTTGAGGTTTCATATCAAGATCAGATAGTCCGAACTCTGCGGAAAGTTGTGCTTTTTTGAATTCCCCATATGCTTTTCCTGTAGCATGTGCTATTTCAGGTATCTTGTCCGGCCCATAGATAAACAATGCAGCAATCAATACTACAATTAACTCTACAGCACTGATCATGATATCGACAATCCTATTCTGTTTTGGGATATATCTTTTTCGTTCTGTTCTTTTTTACTTAGAAGGGCCATCAAATTATTTGATTATTATTTTTAGTTTTATATTTTACATGGTTTTCTATGTTAATTCTACCCGATGGATTTGAAGGATCTAACTATTCCTACCAGATCAACTCAAACACTCAATAAAATCTTGAAAATAGTAATCCGACTTCAAATAATATAACCAAAAGGCATGCACATACAAGTTGTGCTATGAATGTGGGATCTGGAGATAAGAACAGTACAAATGTCAAGAATGAAGTATATACCACGATACGCATTTTGCGCAGTGTTTCACGTTTAATAAGTTGCATCTTCACGGCAAAAAACATTATTACTGGTATCTGGAATACAAGTCCTGCACCAGCTATTAGTGTCACAGCTATAGAAATAGTCTGCTGCACCGAAATCTGGCTTTGTGCGACAGTATCAGATGATAGTATGATATATTTAAACATAAGAGGCATTATGAAATGAACTGCCACTATTGAGCCTGTTATGAAGAACAGAAATGATGTAGGTACAATATTTTTAATGAACTTTCTTTCATTTGGGTACAACCCACGTGCTGCAAATCTGAACATCTCATAGAAAAAGAATGGAAATGTAAAAGCAATAGCAAGAAGAAATGAAACTTCCAGTCTTGCATATATCCACTCAAGAGGTGAGTAAATTGCCATTTCAGTACTGCTTCCAAGGAACATATTCCAGACATATTTCATTAGGTATCCTGAAATTGGATAGGACACAAGCATGAAAACAAACATTGCAATAATAACAACCATTAGACGATTGCGTAATTCTGCTAAATGAGATATCGCTGGTTCGGTGTAATCCCCATGAACCCCTGTTTTGTTCACAGTGTCCTCTTCATTTTTCATGAGTTTTCTCCAATAAAATAGAGTTTCTTCACTATCTTATAGCCTGCTTTCCTACAAAATCATTGAATTTAATAGTTGCTATTGATTCTCCATAGCTCTTAAAAATGATTTCATTTGAATAAACTTATATAGAAATAGGAATTGACTCAACCAAAACGGTAATGATTCTATCATATAATTTAACAACATCACTGGACTATGAAGGATAGCAATACTCTTAATATGGATGTATCTGTAAAGCCTGCTGTAATATAAAAGGAGCCTCCTTTACCGGCAAAAATATGTAATTACGGAGAAGACGATATTTTGGATTCTTATTTTGGAGATCTCAGTGTAATTATAACTGCATTGCGTAAAAAAGTCATTATATTATTCTCTATCTTCTTCATTGCATTTTGCCTATTTTGGGGAGTAACTGGAACTGTAATTAACTCTATAAAAACTGATTTACTTCCAGAAGGTGCAAAACTTGTTTATGTCTCTCCTCTTGAGATAATGCTCCTTAAAATGAAAATTGCTCTTGTATTGAGTCTATTCACTGTAATTCCTGTTATGTTGTACATGGCTCTTAAGATCATATTACAGCGAAAAAAGATTCAGATAAACATAGATTCCAAGTTTTGGTTGCTGATTTCATTAATAATGCTTATTACATTTGTTGGGGGCGTTTGTTATGCATACTTCTTCATGTTGCCTCTTTTCATAGATTATTTATATGTTGATGCATCTGCATCGGGAGTTGTTGCTACTTATTCAATATTCAGTTTCATTTCCTTTGCAGTACAAACCTCAATAATATTCGGTTTTGTATTTCAGACTCCAATCATCCTTTTCTTGTTAAACAGATTTGGTTTGGTACAATATAGTACACTAGTAAGCTACCGTAAGCATATCTATATTATTTGTCTAGTTGTATCTGCTTTCATCACTCCATCTCCAGACATATTTAGTATGGTACTGGTTTCAATTCCGCTACTAATCCTCTTTGAGATAAGTCTTCTACTAGTCAGAATCTCAAATATCGGAAGAAAAAAGAGTAAAACAGCATAACACTTATTCCATTGAAACGAAAATCTGTTTTATATAATGTAGCGACACTCGGTGATATTTACTCCCCATTCTCATTTGAATTTGCTTTCTTCCTTTTTCAGACTGGCCACAAGTGCTTGTCCAAGGGATAGACCTGCATCTCCGCAAGGTACTCTGTTATGAGTAATAAATTCAAATCCCGCCTCTTTTATCTCGTCTTTTATCCTGCATGCAATATGCTCGTTGTATGCCACACCGCCAGTCAGCCCAATTATGTCAATTTTATTCTTCTTTGCAGTCCTTATGGCAAGCTGTGCTATCCCCTTTGCAAAAGCATCTTCATACGCATAGGCCAGATCTGCAACACTATGGTCGTTTTTAAGTTCATATAACTCATAAAGGAGTGAACTGGTATCGAAAATGTTATCACTGATAAGGGGATGTAGTTCGAATGAAGCCGCTTTCCCTGCTTTTGCAGTTGATTCGAGTTTCATGGAAGGTTCTCCCTGATAAGTCCGGTGTTTGCATATTCCCAAAAGTGCAGCTGCTGCATCCAGAATTCTTCCTGAGCTGCTGGACATAATTACGTTGATATTTTTATTTAGTTGCTCTAATACCATCTTCGCTTCTTTTGGGCCGTGTTTTAACTCAAAAGGAAAGCTCAGTAGTTCTTCACTTCCAATTATATCTTTGAGCATTCCCAGAATCATCCTCTCAGGATAATATGAGCACAGGTCTCCTCCAGCCATAGGCTGTGGTTTTAAGTGAGCGCACCTTTTATAATCAGTGTATCCGGATTCAAGTATCTCTCCTCCCCATACTGTGCCATCGGCACCATATCCCACTCCGTCAAGGGCTATACCTATGACCTTTGTATGTCTCTCAATATGTGCATCGGCCATAAGGGAAACAACATGTGCATGGTGATGTTGAACAGGTACGACCATTTCTCCACCATTTTCCGTTGCAAATTTTGTGGTATTGAACTGTGGATGAAGGTCACAACCCCAGTACTCAGGCCTGATCGAGGTTAGGTTTGAGAATTTCCAAAATACTTCTGAATGATACGTAGCTGTTTCAAAATGGTTAGTATTGCCTATATGGGGTGATATATATGCTTTGTCACCGGATGCAAACATCATTGTGTTGCTAAGCTCTGCCCCCACTCCTACGGAAGGTCTTACTTTGAAAGGCAATTCAATAGGGTGAGGTACATAACCACGTGAGCGGCGGATAAAAACAGGGTTCTTTGCAATGCACCTGATAACAGAATCATCTATGCGGTTCTCTATTTTCAGGTCATGTATCAGGTAATGGTCTGCAATTGCTGACAGCTCCTCTATTGCAGCGTTAGAATCTATCACCATTGGGAGGCCTGGAATATTGGCAGATGTCATCACATATGCTGAACTTGATGTATACTGAAAGAGAAGCTGCTGAATACCTGAATACGGCAGCATTACTCCTATGTTATGTAGTCCAGGTGCTATTTTCTCTAAGTGATGTAGATCTTCTTTTTTATCCAGGACAACTATGGGGCGTTTGCTGCTTTCAAGAAGTTTTTCTTCTTCTCTGTCCACATAAACGAACTCTTTTGCAGTTTCAATATCTTTTACCATAATAGCAAACGGCTGCTGGGATCTGCCAAGTCTTTTTCTCAACAGGCCAACTGCTTCATTTTGAAAGGCGTCACATGCCAAATGGAAGCCACCGTATCCTTTCACAGCTACTATTTTCGCTGCATCAATGGCTGTAGCACATTCCAATATGGCATCATTGCCATGTGAATATACTCTGCCGCTATTATCTGTAAAACTGACTTTGGGGCCGCACTCTTGGCAGCATACTGTCTGTGCGTGGAATCTTCTATCTGCAGGAGTTGTATACTCTTCATCACATGTAGTACATGGCTCAAAAAAATCCATAGATGTATTATATCGGTCGTAAGGTAAGGATTTTATAAGGGTATACCTGGGGCCGCATTCTGTACATGAGATAAAAGGATATCGATAACGTCTGTTGTGAGGATTTGAAAGCTCTTCGATACAGTTCTTGCAGATGCCGATATCAGGCACCAGGATAGAACTTGGAGTAGTATCAACGTTACTTCTTATGATCGAAAAATCACTATAATGAGAGATTTCTATATCTTCGGCTTCGAGTGTGTAGATCTCGCTATGTGGGGGTCTTTCAAATTTAAGATCATGAAGAAATCTGTCTATCTGCGATCTAGTTCCTTCCACAACAATTTCAACACGGCCACCTGTGTTCCGCACATATCCGCAAAGATCATATTTTTTTGCAATACGGTATACAAAGGGTCTAAAACCTACTCCCTGCACGATACCTTCGACTATTATTTTCTTGCAGACAAAAGTCATTGTTTTTTCAATCTCTGCAACATCTGTGATATCGAATTCTGAAGCCATATATGATCTGTTTTGATATCCATGCCTACAAAAGTGAATAGAAAAATATGGTACAACATAATTTAACTTTCCCTTGCAAAAAGAAAAAGTTAGAAAATTCAATTGATAGGTTAATTCCCTATCGTATGTTCATCACATGAATCCATTTCTATCTCAGAAGTCTCTGCATCAAAGACTATCATGCCTGTTTTAAGATTACGCGCTTCTTGTGGCGTAAGCTTGCAGCATATAGCCTTTTCAGATATAATTGCACTGTTTCCCATAGGATCTTCTACTATTATTGTGAGCTTCTGCTTACCATCAATAGCCTGCTGTATCATCTCTTGCAACTTCAGGCCATGTTCAAGTTTGTCTGGCTCTTCTGCAACCCATTTAGTTGCAGTGACCACCACTGCGAGTATTCGGTCAAGCAGACCTTCTATATTAGTGATATAAGATTCAGAGATGGACCCTGGCTCCACCATTATTCCAAGTTCAGGTACTTTTATAGTTCCTGAAGTGGAGCGCACGAATTTAGCATAAAGGTCTTCAGGCCCTTCAATGGTCAATTCATATCTCACTGGCTCTTTCTGAGACAGAATTATTGTGTCAGTGAAACGAAAACTGCAATCGCAGCATGCCGTAATAAACATGACATCCCCAAAATATGGGATGTCATCTCTTTCCCAGTTTATCAGAATCTCTTTGTGGCACAAAGGGCAGTGCGTACGAGTTACGAATGCAGCCTGTGGAGACTCAACTATCAATATCTTCCACCAACTATCTTTGAACGGTCGATCTTAATACCAGTGGGAGTTACAAGTACCTGGTCTTCTTTAAGTCCGGCTATGTCTCCATGTACATCTATGACAACGTCCTTCAGGTCCTTCAGAGCCCTGTCCAGCATGAGCTTATCGTTCTTGATAGTGGAGATATCTATCATCAGGATGTTACCCTCATAAACTTCCTTCTTGAGTAATGCAAGGTCATTGAGGTTGGTAAGCTCTGCCACTCTCACATATGTTTCTGCAGGCTCTTCTCCTGTTACTTCTTCATATTTGCTCAAGTCAAGCTCAGTGAATTCATCTTCGCCTGTAGACGATTTTTTAGTTGCGCCAAAAAACTTATCCATTATCTTTGCCATAACATGCACCCTTTATCAGATTAGTGTTTATTTTATTATTGGACTGATCTAGTTAAACATTATCTTCTGCTGCTTTAGCAACTTCATTATTTATAAGAACATCCATATATTTTAACGATTATGCTTTGCGACTCTTTACAATTCGATATTCCATATCTCATCCCCTACATGATGCAGGGATTTCACAGCTTTTCCTGAATCCGAAACCATTTCTTTTCCAGGGACAAGTGCCTTACCGATAGCAAGAGGCTTACCATATTTCTCTTCCTTTACGATCACAGGATCGCCTTTCAAAATACTCTCGTCAGCGCGGACTATGCCGGGACTCATCACATCTGCACCATTTACCACAAAGCGCACGGCACCTGAATCCACAACTACCACATTCTTCTCAAAGCCAAGTTCGATGACTCCTCTCACAGTCGGGAAATATATATTGTCAACAGCAAATAAGAGTACTTTCCCGTCTATGAGTATAACTGAAGTATCGCCTGCCTCAGCATGTTCAAATTTGTTCGATGCAAATTTCTCTACTATAGTGTCCCCATACATCGATTTGAGGTCATCGAGCAGTTTATTCTTGGCAGATTTCCTAAGTTGTATCCTTCCTCTGATCTTCAATAGACCACCTGGTTTCATTTTCCAGTGATTAATATCATAAGGTACTAGCACAATTAAAGATTACGAAAAGGGAGCAATAACCTCCCCTTTCATCTAATTATTACAACTGGAATGCCCCTTACATCCAGAACATCCACAGCTCTGCCAGCAGATATCACTTCTTTTTCTATCTCCACGCTTTCAGGACCAAGCTCTACAATACCACTACTAGTTTGTAGACTTATTTTGCCATGCTGCTCCATATCGCTTACTACCTTTTTCGGGTTAGCTTCGGTAAGAGCTTCAATTATAGCTTTCGCCTGGCCTTTAAACTTAGGACCAATGACTCCCATGTTCGGCTTAACATTCACAGGAACATGCTCGAAATCAGGACATCCGATTCTAACATCTAATGAACTGTTTGTTGCACCCATGATATCGGTCCTAGCTCCTATTATCATGCTTGATGCGCCACCAATATTGCTACCGGATATCATTGTATATATTTCAAGTCCTTTCAAAGGAGCATTCAGAGCTATACCATGTTCGGATTTGTATCTCCTTACACTGCTTACGATCTCTTTGATAAGTTCCCCTGCCTTGCCTGCTTCTTCATCCTTCCAGGAGTTATCAGCCTTTGGCCAGGATTGCATATGTACACTGCCGGTTCCCAGTCTCGAATACATTTCTTCTGCGAAGAAAGGTGCAAATGGAGCAAGCAATTTAGCCAATGCATCTATTGTCACGTAAAGCGTATACTGTGCTGCTTTTCTGTCTGCTTCATTGTTGCCATACAGGCGGGACTTGACAAGTTCGATGTAATTATCTGCCACTACGTCCCAGGCAAAACCCCGGATGGCTTTGAAAGCTTCATCGAACTGGTATGCATCCATGTTCTTGGTTGCTGTAGTTATTAGTTCGTATAGGTTATTGAAGAGCCATCTGTCAACAATGTGGAGGTCTTCTTTTGCTACTGCATCAGATTTATCCAGGTCCTCGAAGTGGGACATAGAGAACCTGTATATGCTCCACATCTTGGAAAAGAAGCGCGATGCAGCTACTACATCTTTCCAGCGGAACATCACATCTGAACCCGGTGCACCTCCTATGGCTGCCCATTGTCTGAATGAATCCGCGCTGTATTTTTCTATGACTTCTTCAGGGGCGATAATATTGCCCAGCGACTTGCTCATCTTGTGACCATCCTCACCAAGGACCATACCATTCACAAGTATGGAATCCCATGGGCGTTTGCCTGCAAGTGCCACAGAACGGAGGATCGTATAGAAAGCCCATGTCCTGATTATATCATGGCCCTGTGGCCTCAATTGTGCAGGGAGTCTACTTTTGTGGTCAGTGAGCCAGCCAGTTACATGCTGAACGGTTATGGATGAATCCATCCATGTATCAAGCACATCCTCTTCAGGTTCGAAATTAGTACTACCGCATTTGCTGCACGGTTCTCGGGGTGATTCCTGGGTAGGGTCAATGGGCATCCACTCTTCCTTTGCTACCATCACCTCTCCGCAGTCCTTACAGTACCATACAGGTATGGGAGTTGCAAATATGCGCTGTCTGGAAATACACCAGTCCCATTCCATGGTACCCAGCCAGTTCTCAAGCCTGACCTTCATGTGTTCAGGTGTCCAATTGATCTCATCAGCAGCTTTTCTGATGTCATTGGTATCTATCTTGACGAACCACTGCTTTTCAGAAAGGATCTCAATGGGAGTGTCACATCTCCAGCACATTCCCACGTTCTGCTCAAGTTCTTTCTGATCATATAGGTAGCCTTCTGCCTTGAGATCTGCAATGACTGCTTCCTTACATTCCGGAATTTTCATGCCTGCGTATTTGCCTGCGATCTTTGTCATAAGGCCATTCTTGTCAATTGCCTTACGCAAGGGTAGCTTATGCTCCACCCACCAGCGCACATCCTGCTTGTCACCAAAGGTACAGATCATCACAACGCCAGTACCAAAAGCAGGATCAACTACGCTATCGCCTATTACGGGAACTTCATGCCCGAACAGAGGTACTTTTACCTTGCTTCCAATATGCTCTTTGTAGCGTTCATCTTCAGGGTTAATGGCAACTGCCACACAAGCTGCCATTAGTTCAGGCCTGGTGGTGGCTATCTTTAGTTTGTCAAAATTAAGGAAATTCAGTTTCGTGGTCCTGCCTTCATATTCAACTTCTGCAAAAGCAATGGCAGTTTCACATCTTGGACACCAGTTCACGGGATGTTCGGACTGGTAGATCCTTCCCATGTCATACATTCTGCGGAAAGACCGCTGGGTCTTGGAGTAGTATGCAGGCTCCATGGTGATGAACTCATTACTCCAGTCAACAGAGAATCCCAGATTCATCATTGTATTGCGCATTTTACCAATGTTGCTGATCGTCAGTTCACGGCACATTCTCCTGAACTCTTCCCTCGGAACCTGGTTCTTTGTTATTTTATGGATGTCTTCCACCTTTACTTCTGTAGGAAGTCCGTGGCAGTCCCATCCCTGTGGGAACATCACATTGTAGCCGCACATACGCTTGTAACGTGCAACAAAATCAATGTAGCACCAGTTAAGAGAGTTCCCTATGTGAAAATTACCAGTAGGGTATGGTGGAGGCGTATCAATAATGAACTGCGGTCTTTTGTAGTCTTCCCAGTCAAAATGGTACATGGACATGTCCCATGCTTCCTTCCACTTTGGCTCGACCTCATGAGGGATATATTCCTTTGGAACTGTCATTACAACTCTCCGATAAATATGATCTAGTGATTGTATAGTACCCGTTACAGTGGTTTATCATTATTTAAATATATCTGGTTGGTACAGCATGGGAATACAATATCAAAGTTAATTCGGATTTAGATCTATAATAGCGAAAATCCTTTATATTAACCTGTTCAATTCCATTGTGGGTAGCCATTATGGTACACTGGAGGGGATCATATAGGAAAGAAAATAGCTGTTTTTGCTTTCAATGGTGAACCATTGTGCTTTGCTCATGCATTGATGAATGCCATTGATATGAAGGAGCGCGGACACGATGTAAAACTTATCATAGAGGGTTCGGCTACCAGGAACATATCTGACCTCATAGATCCGACAAAACCATTTTCTAGCCTTTATATGAAAGTGAAGAAGGCGGGACTCATAGATTGTGTTTGCAGGGCATGTGCCCAGAAAATGGATAGTATCGACAGTGCCAAGGAACAAGGTCTTCATTTATGTGATGAGATGTTTGGTCACCCCAGCGTGGCCAGATACATAGAAGAAGGCTATGAAGTTGTTGTATTTTAAATAAATTCTACAGGAGGATGTTGAAATTTTAAGCCAAAAGATGTTAAAAGCTCTTAATGAGCAGGTTAACAAGGAGATGTATTCAGCTTATCTTTACCTCTCCATGTCTGCTCACTGCACCAATGTTGGATTGAATGGTTTTGCCAACTGGTTTATGGTACAGTACCAGGAAGAAACTTTTCACGCAATGAAGATATACAACTACATAAATGAGCAGGGTGAAAAGGTAGTTCTCCAAGCTATAGAGAAGCCACCTTCGGATTTTGGCACTCCTCTGGAAATGTTCCAGGCCACATTGAAACATGAACAGTTTATAACCAAGTCTATCCACGATCTGGTTACGCTTGCCCTTGAAGAAAAGGACTATGCTACTCAGATATTTCTCCAGTGGTTCATTACAGAACAGATCGAAGAAGAAAGTAATGACAACGAGATAATATCCAAGCTAAAACTAATAGGAGATAATACCAGCAGTCTTTTTGTACTTGACAAGGAACTTTCTGTGCGTGTGTTCACACCACCTGCAGTCGAGTAATGGACAGATTAATTTAATATTATCTATACATAACATTAAGAAAGGTGAAATAATGCAATTTGGAGAAGTACTTAAAGGAAAAGAAGCAGAGGGCAAAGAGAAACATGTTCCGACTATCGAGGTCATAAGGGGTCATGGTTCAACAGGTGCAGATTTCGTGAGGGTTGTAGTGGGCAAGGAAGTACCTCATCCCAACACAGTGGAACATCACATAGAATGGGTGGAGCTTTACGGCATTACAAAAGATGGGAAGACCATTAACTTTGGAAGAATGAACTTCGAGCCAGTACACACACAACCTGTTGCCAGTTTCCACGTAAATAATATTGACAATTTCAAGGCTTTCTGCGCTCTGGAATACTGTAATATCCATGGTGTATGGCAGAACTGCATTGAAGTCTAATTTTATCTTCTATTTTTATGACCTCTTTTGAGGTCATGCCTTTTATATACCTGTCCATGCACAGTTTAAGCAAAAGATCAGCAGGCAGGTGATGCCTTTGTTTGCGACTTTCTTAAAAACAGTATTTGCGTTATTATTGGCTATTGTACTTTCATATCTGTTTGTAGAATATATCTTTGCATGCATGCAAAGTTGAAAGTGGAAGGTTATTCCTTCCCGTCATAATCAATTTCTTCCTTTGTAAGATAACAAGCAGGGTCATCCGCCCAGACATTGTCATAAACAGCTTCTGCCCTTACCCTGAAATTTGCATTACAGACTTCGAGCCATTTGCACTTTGCACACCTGTCAGCATGTTGTTTTATCAGAGGTTTGCGGTTCTTCAGGCCTGCCATCAGCTCATCACTGGTATCTCTCCAGATCTCACTGAACTTTCTTTCCCGGACATTTCCAAAAGTATAGTGTCTCCAAAATTGGTCAGGATGTACTGAGCCGTCCCACGATACACAGCCTATACCTATACCTGTAGAGTTCCCTTGGTTCATCTGCAGCAGTGAATACACTTCTGCAGCTCTTTCCGGGTCTTCTTTAAGAAGCTTAAGATAGATATACGGACCATCACAGTGATTGTCAACCGTAAGCACTTCCACAGGAAGTCCTTTTTCATGCAACTCTTTTGTCTTTTCCATTATCAGATCTACTGCCTCTCGACTTTCTTGAAGACTTAGGTCTTCTTCTACCATATCAGAGCCTCTGCCTGCATATACCAAGTGATAGAAGCATATACGTGGGATGTTCTCTTTTTCGATAAGGTCGAATATAGCCGGAATGTCATGTACATTGTGCTTATTAATAGTAAATCTGAGGCCTACCTTTATTCCCTCGCTTCTGCAGTTGCGAAGTCCTTCAAGAGCAGCATCGAATGCCCCAACACACCCTCTGAATTCGTCATTGGTTTCTCTCATGCCATCAAGTGAGATGCCCACATAAGACAGCCCGATCTCTTTCAGCTTTTTTGCCATTTCTTTATTAATGAGGGTACCATTTGTGGAAATCACTGCTCTTCTGCCTTTGGATCTGGCATACGCAGCTAGTTCCGGCAGATCTTTACGCATCAGGGGCTCCCCTCCTGAGAACAGAATAACAGGAGAGCCAAATTCTGCCAGATCATCGATAAGTGCTTTGCCTTCCTCTGTAGTAAGCTCATTCTTATACTCTATGTCTCTGGAATGGGCATAACAGTGAACGCATTTAAGGTTGCAGCGTCTGGTCACATTCCAGACCACAACAGGCTTTTTGTCGATTGAGAACTGCAGAAGATGGGAAGGAAGTTTTTTAGAATCCCTGCCGTATCTTAGAGCATCCGATGGTTCCACGGTTCCACAATATAGTTTTGAAATTCCGATCATGATAATCGTCCTGGTAGATAAGTAGAATTAGGCACAAATACAGTTTTTACAGCATTTTTTCTTTAGCTGTGAAATTTGCATGAGAAAATGAAAAAAATGGTATAAATAAGTTTTTCAGGAACATGCAGGTAGCATGTCCTTGATCTTCCTCAATATTTCTTCAAAGGTGTACTCATCCGGAATTATAGATACATTTACTTTGTATCCGCGTAATGTTTCAGCTGTCGGCAAGCCAATTGCTGCTACTATAGATTCATTAAGCACCTTTAGTATCTCATTTTCTGCTTCCATTTCTTTTGCCACTTCAAAGAAATTATGTATCATCATAGAACTGGTAAATGCAAAAGCTGTGATCTTGCCTTCCAGAGCAGATCTTATCAGATCCTTTTGCTCCTCACCATCCGGTTTGAATAAGCTGTATACCTTTGTTTCCAGCACATTTGCGCCACAACGGGCAAGTCCCTCTGTGAGCACAGTTGAACCAAAGACGCTACGAGCCAAGTCTACATTTTTACCTCTTACGTCCTTACAAAGATATTCTACAAGGCCCTTTGAACTGTACACTCCGGGCATGCCCATGACATTTATACCTTTTTCTTCGAGGGCTTTTTTAGTAGTAGGTCCGATAGCAATGACATTTATGCGGTTTAAAGCTTCTATGAACATATCGCGCATAGCGTAGGGTATCTTCCGTAATGTGAAGTCCAGTCCATTGGCACTTGTGAATATTACATAATCTGCTTCTTTTTTCACTATGTGTTGAAAAAAGGGCTTGAATGAAGAATCCTCCATTCCTGTAAGTTCTATCATAGGGACAGCCAAAGCCTCAAATCCCATAGACTCTGCAAGCTTCACAGATTCTTCTTTATATACAGATGGGCGCATGATGGCAATAACAGGCCTTTTTTGTTCAGTCATTTTAATCCCTTCCAAATATCTGTTCGCCAAGTTCATCATGCAATTTAACTACATCACCTATTATAGTAATAGCAGGAGCTTTGACCTTTCTTTCCTTCTTGAGGGATACAATGTTCTCAAGAGTACCCACAGTTACTTTCTGGTCAGGACGGGTTCCCCGTTCTATGAGTGCTATTGGTGTGGACGGATCTTTGCCGTATCTAATAAGTTCATTTACATTGCGTTCCAGCATCTTGACGCCCATCAGGATCACAATCGTACCAGAGAACTTTGCAAGTGTTTCCCAGTCCAGAGCGCTTTCTTCCTTGGTAGGGTCTTCATGACCAGTTATAAAAGTGACCATAGAGGCATGATCTCTGTGCGTTACAGGAATTCCTGCATAGGCAGGTGCGGAAATGGCAGATGTTATGCCAGGTACAACCTCAAAACTAACTCCAGCCTGAATTAATTCCTGAGCTTCCTCTCCTCCTCTTCCAAAGACGTAAGGATCTCCTCCTTTGAGACGTACCACCATTTTTCCTTCCTTTGCCTTCTTAACAATCAGTTCGTTAATCCTGTCCTGGGATAACGTATGATCTCCTGCATACTTTCCTGCATCTATTTTCTCAGTCTTTTCAGGAATTGAAGAAAGTATTGCTTCACCCGGAAGCTGGTCGTATATTACCACGTCTGCAGTGTCAATAAGCCTTCTTGCTTTCAAAGTAAGCAGCTCTGGGTCTCCGGGACCAGAACCAACAAGATATACTTTTCCGTTATCAGTCATTATCGCAAAACCCTTCGTGTTTTTAAAAGATGAAGTGATAAAGTTATTTATAGGCATCGTTGTGATGCCATTATAACTATTGTCCAAAGGACAAACTACTCTAAGCGTAGAACAGCAAAGAAGGTAATATTCTCTCTAGATGACAGTCTACTTTTGCTTTCCAAGTATGTAGAATATCATTTCCCTATTAAGTTTTCCTTCTCTCTCGATCTTATCAGCTATCTCGTTTTCAGATCTGCCTTCAGCTTTCATTTCCTTTATTTTGTCGATGATAGCAGGTGATATGCTGAAATATTCGTTTATATCCTTTCTGTGACCCCACACATCTCCTTCTACCAGCTTGATATTCTGCATTTCCAGAAACATCTCTATGGACTTGGAAACTGTTCTTCTGTATGAGCTTGGTATCTGGATTACCTCTACTTTTGTGCAGGTCTGTACAAGGCTAAAAATATCCTTGTTCGACGGACGGAAAGCGAGATGTATCACTTTCTCATTAGGACTCAGTTCATTAATCTCTTCTCTGGAACTTACAACTCTTATTTTCATAGGTGGCCCCCCCACCGGTTTGACTCAAAAAATAACTTATTAAACAAATTATGCATTTCACCTATTAAATAATTGTCGATTGAAAGAGATAAAATGTCAGACCTTATCTGGAAAAGCGTACACGGACAGCATCAGCGTGTGCCTGTAGCCCCTCTTTCTCAGCAAGTGAGATCACAGTATCTCCGATCGTGGCAAGTCCTTCCTTGCTAATACGCTGGATGCTGGAAACCTTCAGGAAATGCATTATATTGAGGCCAGAGTACATTCTCGCATATCCTGCAGTGGGTAATACATGATTTGTGCCCGACGCATAATCTCCTACAGGAACGGGAGCATAGTTACCTACGAAAATGGAACCTGCATGTTCTATGTTCTCAAGCGTTGCATTGTTGTTCTCAGTCATAATCTCCAGGTGTTCAGGGGCGAACCTGTTTGAGAGGTCTACACACTGCTCTATGGAATCAGCTATCAATATAGCTGCATTTTTAAGTGATGAACTTACTATCTCTTTTCTAAGAGTGCTCTGTGCTTGTTTCAGTACTTCTTCTTTAACCTTGTAAGCCAGCTTCTCCGAGGTGGTTACCAGTACCGATACAGCCTGAGGATCATGCTCTGCCTGTGCTATCATGTCTGATGCGATCATTTCAGGATATGCAGAGTCATCGGCAATGATAAGGACTTCACTTGGCCCCGCAGGGAAATCTATCTCTGCCATATCTCTTATCTGCATCTTGGCTGCTGTTACATACACATTTCCGGGACCTACGATCTTGTCTACTTTCATCACGCTTTCAGTACCATAAGCCATGGCAGCTATTGCCTGTACCCCGCCTACACGATATACATGGTCAGCCCCTGCAACTTTTGCTGCTGCCAGAGTAAGAGGGTTAACTCTCCCATCAGGGCCTGGAGGCGTGCACATTACCACTTTTCTGACTCCTGCAACCTTTGCAGGTATGATGGTCATAAGTGCGGTTGAAGGATATGAAGCCCTGCCACCTGGCACATAAGCACCCACACTTGCAAGTGCAGTGACTTTTTGTCCAAGTTCTATCCCCGGAGAAAGCTGCATGAACCATATTTTATCAGGCATTTGTGCCTCATGGAATTTGCGGATATTACTTGCAGCTATTTCCAGGTGCTTGATGAGATCCTCGTCTATACTTTTGTATGCTTTTTCGATCTCATCTTTGGACACTTCAATGGCATCAATATTAGCCCCATCAAAACGCTGTGTGTACTTTCGAAGAGCTGCATCCCCTTCACTGCGCACATCTGTGAGGATAGAAGAAACAGTGTCATTGACATTAGCAAGTTCTCCTCCACCTCTTTCTACGAGTGCCTGTATTTCCTTTTCAGGAATCTCTGATAATTTTCCGTAAAGCATAATGGATCACATCTATTAATTTGTTCTACTCATCAAAGTAGCTAAATGTCTTTTGTTGTCTTTCCATTGGCCTGTATACTGTTCCAGCAGAACCAGTTCCATTTTCATCATCTGCTGAGTGAAGGCCTCCAATATTTTTCATTATCTTTTCTGCAATCTTCGGACCTATTAACTTGGCTATTCTCTCAATACCGACCTGCTTTAGTGCTTCTACTGACGTAATTCCGGCATCATACAACTTGCGTGCACGTACCCGGCCAACATCACGGATACTCAACAGTTCAAGCAATTGTGAGTTTGCTCCGTATTGTATGCGTTTTTCCAATTCATAGGCTTTTTCCACTCCCGGAAGCTCCATAGTCTCTGCAAGCCTGGCCATAGCATGCATCAGCCATTGTGCCATATCAGCAAAAGCATGTATATCACCTTCCCCAACGTTGAACTGGGTAGTGATCTCATCCATGGGGACCTCATCTATCCATTTCATCATCAACAAGGCAGTTTTTACTTCTCCCAGGAACCATTCGTACTCTATTGCCTTGAAAGAACTGGGCATTCTGGCAAATTCTTCCTTATGGGCAGTTGCAAATTCATTTATCGAAGCATAATCCGAACTGCGCATGTAAAGCTGCTTCATATCAGGGGTGCTGCACACAAGATGCATTAAAGTAAGGTCAGTAAGGTTTTTAGCTTTCCCTAATCCCTCAAGTATGATCGCCGCCGAGAGCGGGTCCACATATAGCATGGAAACAACTTTTCCAAGCTTTGTAGCCCTGAGACGGTCTTCATTCTGCAACATACCATGTTCCAGCAGGAATGATATACTTTCTTCCACAAGTTCCTGAAGATTACGTGCTTCCTGTTGGTGTGCAAAAAAAGTTGCACTCATGAACTCCATTAGTCCTTCTTCACTTGAGGCAAATCCATTGACCACGGTCGAAAGGACATGGGTACGCAGTGCATTTTCTGTACCTAGCTTAGACCAGATGTCTTCGGCTTTAGCATTAATATAGTTCTCAAAAAGTGCTTCCATCTCGTCATAGGAACGGGCAATAAGAACTGATTCTCCATAGGGGTCGAGATGTGGTCTGCCTGCTCTGCCAGCCATTTGTTTATATTCCAGGACAGGTATTGGCTGCATTCCAAAGTTGGCATCATATCTCTTATAACTGCGGATAACTACTCTGCGTGCAGGCAAGTTAAGCCCGGCTGCTAAGGTAGGTGTGCTGCATATTACTTTGATTACATTTTCTCTGAAACCGTCTTCTACAAGTTTGCGGTGAGCTGAGTTAAGTCCAGCGTGATGGAAAGCAACTCCATTTCTCACACATTGTGCAAGCACTCTGGAAGCTTCCGTTTCAGATGCTTCTTCTATAGCATCTACTATTATGTCAAGGGAATTACGCTCCTGTTTGCTGAGCACCTTTTCTACATGTCTTCCGAGTTTTTTTGCAAAACCCACACAATTCTTACGGCTGCTTTCAAAAACAAGGCATTGTCCCCCCTCTTCCAGTGTGCCCATTACAATATTGACACCATCGTCAGATGATGTGATATCAACAGTTTTCTGGGAGCCTGTAAAATTTATTGTATCGGCATAATACACACCTTCGCGCAGGTCAGTAGGTCTCCATTCACTCAGAATAAGTCCGCTTTTAAGCCAATCAGCTATTTCCTGTGCATTACCTACTGTGGCAGACAATGCAATAATTTGAGCTCTTGGGTTCAGCTTTCTCAATTTGGCAATAGTGACCTCAAGGGTCGGTCCTCTGTTGGCAGAATCCAGTAAATGCACTTCATCCACGACTATAGTAGTTAGGTCCTGCATCCAGGCAGTCTCATTGCGCAGGAGAGAATCTGCTTTTTCTGATGTTGCAACTATTATATCATTAGAACCAAGCCATTCATCCCTGGCTTCAAAATCCCCGGTTGATATGCCTGTTTTGATGCCGATTTCTCTGAACTTCAGAAAACGGTCCATTTTTTCAGATGCCAGTGCTCTAAGGGGCACAATATAAAGTGCTTTTCCACCGTTTGATATGGAACTCAGCATTGCAAGCTCAGCTATGAGGGTCTTCCCAGATGCTGTAGGTATTGCAGCAACTATGTTCTTCCCTTCAAGAAGACCTTTTGTAATAGCTTCATCCTGAGGAGGGTACAATTCTTCTATACCCGATCCAAGATAAAAAGCGATCACTTTTTCCGACAGGCTAAGTTCTTTGATCTTCATGAGGATTCATCTGAAAGATGATCTGATGTCTAATAAAAGTTGCTTCCTTATTTTTATCAGTTTGTCAGAGATTACTTTACTATTTAGCGATCATTTCTTATATCAGGATGCACAGGGAAATGGAATATATGTCCATTTTAGGGAACACTTCTTCATTGTCAGCTAATTCATTGTCAGGTTTAGCTGACTCATTATCTGTGCATTTTTCTACATTTGCATTCATCGTTTTGATTGTTTTCTTAACCGTACTTACTGCAAGGATAGTGGACAAGATTTTGGTCACTCAAGTGCGCATGATGAATAAGAAAATGAACATTGACCAGACATCTTATAGTATTATAAGACATTCCAGTGTAGCTGTCGTCTATCTGTTTGGTCTGTTCGTTATAGTCTCAAACATCCCTTTCCTTGAAAAGATGTCAGTTGCTCTCTTAGCAGGTGCAGGTTTTGCTGGTATTGTAGTGGGTCTTGCTGCCCAGAGTACTCTTGGTAATATTATATCAGGTATATCACTTGCGGTCTTTCGGCCTTTCAGGGTTGGGGACAGAGTAAATGTGATGAATGAATATGGCAAGATCATTGATATTACTCTACGCCATACGGTTGTAAGGACATGGGACAATCGCAGGCTCATTATTCCAAATAGCATTATTGGGGATGAAGCCATTATCAACTGGTCTATTCAAGATCCCACAGTAAGGTGGCTTGTAGATGTCGGAATAAGTTATGATTCTGATATAGACCTGGCACGTAATATCATGCTTGAGGAAGCAAGGAAGCATGTCAACATCATGACATATGTAGAGCTTAGGAAATACGACCCTGCTATTCCTAAAGAAGAGGTTATTCAGGTTATGGTGACTGAGTTGGGAGATTATGCTGTAAATATGCGCATGTATTTCTGGTGTGCAGATCGTAAATTTTGTTTTTTGACAGCATGTGATCTTCGTGAATCTATAAAGAAAAGGTTCGATGCTGAAGGCGTGGAAATACCATTCCCATATCGTACTATAGTTTATAAGAATGAGATGGCTTCAAATGCAAGGATGAGTAATAATAATCAATGTAAAGATCCATCTTCTGTTATAATGCAGGAACATTAGTATAAACAAGTTAAAAAGTATGGCCTGCTGATCAGCAGGTCATTTTTATACTCTAAAAAATTATTCGTTGCTCAGTTTTCCACTGAAATACATGTCATAAGATGCCATGTCAAAGTGACCATGACCGCTGAGATTAAACAGAATAGTCTTCTCTTCGCCTGTCTGCTTGCACTTGAGCGCTTCATCTATAGCACATTTTATGGCATGAGCTGATTCCGGAGCAGGTGCTATTCCTTCGCTACGTGCAAAGGCTACTGCTGCATCGAATATCTCTACCTGGTGATAGGCTGTTGCCTCCATCATACCATCTGCAACCAACTTACTGACTATTGGTGATGCACCGTGGTATCTCAGGCCACCTGCATGAATGGCCGGTGGTATGAACTCAGATCCGAGGGTGTACATCTTTAGAAGTGGTGTCATCTGTGCCATATCACCAAAGTCATAATCATACTTACCGGATGTCAGGCTGGGACATGCAGAAGGTTCAACTGCGATGATCCTTGTATTTGTTTTACCTGCAATGTTATCTCTTATGTAGGGCAGGCTGACACCTGCAAGGTTACTTCCTCCGCCACAACATCCAATCACGATGTCAGGATAATCTTCGGTCTTTTCGAACTGTTTCTGTGTCTCAAGGCCTATCACTGTCTGGTGTAGGCATGTGTGGTTAAGGACACTGCCCAAAGCGTATTTGGTATTGTCATTAAGTGCTGCTTCTTCTATTGCCTCACTAATAGCTATTCCCAAACTTCCGCTGGTATCAGGGTATTTCTCAAGAATCATCCTTCCAAACTGTGTTTCAGTGCTTGGGGACGGAATTACAGTTGCACCCCAGAGGTTTATCAGGGATTTTCTGTATGGTTTCTGGTAGAAGCTTGAGCGTACCATGTAGACTTTACATTCGATATCGAAATAGTTGCATGAAAGTGATAGTGCACTACCCCACTGACCAGCACCGGTCTCAGTAGTTATTCTCTCTGTGCCTTCTTTCATATTGTAGTATGCCTGGGCAATGGCAGTATTTGGCTTGTGGCTGCCTGCAGGGCTTACGCTTTCATTCTTGTAATATATTTTTGCAGGTGTTCCAAGCGCTTTTTCAAGCCTGTGTGCTCTGTAGAGGGGAGATGGTCTCCAGAGTTTGTATATATCCAGGATTTCCTGTGGGATATCGATATATTTCTCAGAGCTCATCTCTTGCTTGATCAGCTCTTTTGCAAATATAGGCTCAAGTTCAGATGGTTTTATGGGTTCCCTGGTTGCAGGATTAAGTGGAGGTGCAAGGGGTTCCGGGAAATCTGCAAGTATATTGTACCAACGAGTAGGCATCTCGTTTTCGTCGAGTAATATCTTCGTATGCTCCATGATAATCCTCAATCAAATGTATTAAACTGTACAATAATGTGCATAACTCAATTATATATAGCACTTTTGGTTTCCATCTCAGTTTCTTGAAAGATGTTATTAATCGAAACAGTAAAATATACTGTATAAATACTAACGTGCAAACTAGATTAGTTTGATATCTAACATTAAATACTTATTTAATACATCAGGTTGATCCGATGACGATACAAAGACCAAGAGGAACAAGGGATTTCCTTCCGCAAGATATGGCCCGCAGAAGACATCTGGAAAACCGGCTAAGGCAGGTTGTTAACAGATGGGGTTATCATGAAGTAGTTACACCCACCTTTGAAAACCTCGAACTTTTCACAATGAAATCAGGTGAAGGGGTAGTAGGTGAGCTATACAACTTCACAGATAAAGGAGATAGGGAGATGACCCTGCGTCCAGAGCTCACAGCGCCTGTGATGCGGATGTTTGTAAATGAGATGCAGGCAATGCCCCATCCCTTGAAACTTTTCTATTTTGAAAACTGTTTCAGATATGAAAGGCCTCAGAAAGGCAGATTCAGAGAGTTCTGGCAGTTCGGTGTGGAACTGATCGGTTCCGAAGGGCCGGATGCAGATGCTGAGGTGATAGCCCTGGCAACTTCCATGCTTGGAGTTGCAGGTATTAAAGGCGACCTACACGTAGGTTACCTGGGTATCATCCGTCATGTACTCAGTCCCCTGGAAGTTGAACAACAAGGTAAGATCATGCGTCTTGTGGACAAGAAAGATTACAAGGGACTTGATGATTACCTTGAAGAGATCACTGCACCTGTAGATATGCGGATGCAACTTCTGGAGCTGATCTCTCTTACAGGCAATGAAGCAATTTCTAAGGCTCGAAACCTTCTAGGTGCGATTCCACAGCTCGACACGTTCCAGCAAATACTTACTCTTCTAGATGCCTACGGTATCGACTATACTATTGACTTCGGTATAGCTAGAGGTCTTGACTACTATACAGGCATGGTCTTTGAGGTATATGCTGAGGGTCTCGGTGCACAGAAACAGGTGTGTGGCGGTGGTTCATATAAACTGATCCAGCTTTTTGGCGGAGGAGATGTTCCATCTACTGGTTTTGGTCTGGGTTTTGACAGGATCATGGAAATATACAACATTGAGCCAGAACCTCAGAATACTGTGGTAATGATCACTACTGAAAGCACACGTATGAATGCTATTCCTGTAGCTTGCAAGCTAAGGGAATATGTTCCTGTTTACCTGGATATAATGAACAGGAATTTCAAATCCCAGTTATCATATGCTAATAATATAGGTGCTCGGTATGCACTGATATTAGGAGACAGGGAAGTAGCCCAAGGGCTTTTCACTTTCAAAGATATGGAAAGCGGCAGCCAAGAATCCCTGAATCTGGATGAAATCATTTTGAAACTTACCGGTGAAAGCCATTGAAGGAGTCAAATAGTTTTCATGTTCTGGTAGCCAACACAAATGCTGCGGTTTCTTTACCTATGCGTTTTGTGGTGGCTTCCATCCTGCTGATGGTGACTTTGGCCATGTTGGCCACAGCAACTTCAGGTTTTCTTGCTCACATTAAGATAAGTGAGCTTGAATCTGAGATGTCCAGAATGGATGCTACAGCTTCGCTATTATATTCAGGCGGTCCTGGTAGCAACCTTACAATGGAAATAGACATTCCAACAGGATGTTCTGTGGTCCTGGGGTCAATACCAGAATGTGAAGCTGCATGGCCTCGTGATGCAAGGAATTATTATCTGGAATGTGATGGGAAATATACAGTGAAAGAATCCAGGGCGGCATATACCAATGAATTGATGGATGGTGTAGCTGTTCTTGGTTCAGGCAAACACCGGATATTCATGGAAACAAGTATCGATAACTCAAGTGGGATGTTGTTCGTCAGAGTGTACGAACAGATCTAAGGTTCTATTCAATAGATTACGATGAAGACAATATCAAATTTTCTCCGCGATGAAAGGGCATGGGTGGATTTTGTTCTTTCAAAAACTGCACTTATACTTGCAAGTGTTGTGGTCATTGCTGCTGTATATCATTTTGCAGTAAGCATTCAGGAAGTAAACCGTCAGAAGGAACTGGATCTGTTATCTACGGAATTGGTATCTTACATAGATAGGGCTGGAAGTAGTCCTTATGAAGTGAACTCCACTTATAATTTCAACAAAGAGCAGTTATCCCACTTTCAAGGGCAACCACTGGAAGCTATGATCTCCGGAGAATATGTTGTCATTAGCACCAATGTTGATGGAAGGCCAATTATTTCGGCAAAGACCCCTGCTTTTAGGGTATATCCTTATTCACATACTACTCTGTACAATGATCTCAGATCGGAATATGATTCAAGCGGAACTATGAGCGAGCCTGTACGGGCTAATCATACGGATATAATAGAGTATTTGACTTCCAGGACGACAGATGTGAGCTTTAACGCCAGCAACCCAATCAATATCCATAAAACATTTATATATTTTGTAAGCAATACAAACGTGGAAAAGATAGGGTATGTATTGTTTTATCAATGACGACAGGGCTATACTTGAACCGCAAAACGACATCTTCGCTACGGCGTTATTGGTGTTGGGTTTTGTTATTTTTGCGTGTGTGGTCTCAAAGACCTACATTGCTCATCAGGATAGTTCTTTCGCATTGGAAAATTATGAACAGGCTTCTCTTATTGCACAGGGAATCGCCCATTCCCAGATGCTTCAGGGCAGCAGACAAGATCTTATATCTGCCGAAAAACTCGATGGGCTGAGCGGTCCGCAAGCTGATCCACAGATCTTGAGCTTATTCTTTGATAGTTTCTCTCCCAATGTAAATTTTCAAGTGGATATTTCAACGGAAAATGGTGAATATACGTGGCAGATCCGCAAGCCAGCTTCTTCATATTCTCATGTAGGGCAGATAGCTGCCTCTGTACCTGTTACACTAGAACTTAATCCGATGAAGCAAGTTCCTGGCACATTGACTGTAAAGCTGTTCAAAAGTAGTTGGGATTCTTGATGGAAGGTAAATAAGATGAAACTGAAAAACATATTCTCCATTCCTCTATTATCCGATAAAGGGGCGATTTCCTCAACCATTGATGTTATGTTCTTTCTGGTTATGGTTTCCCTCTCAACAGTTATTTTGATGCCTGTTATGCTTTCTTCCGGTCAGAATGTAGCAGTACAGGATATTGCAGCATACAGATTCGATGGGCAGTTGCTCCAGTCTCTTCTGGATAGCAGAGTGGAGAATTTTGAGTATATGGCAGTTCCATCTGAATTGTCCAGTGGTGTTGTTCCATCTGAAAATTCTACAAGTATCTGCCAAAGTAATGATGTATTTGCAAAGCAGCATGCTAGCAGAACCTTTGCTGATCTGATAGCTGAATGTATGATGTTTTCATTGCATATCGAAGATAATGGAACTTACTGTTACCTTCATCCTTTCAGCGAGGAATATTCCAAATCCACAGAAAGAGCACTTGAAGAACACCTCAATCGAAGAATGGGTGGCAGATATAATTACAGACTGGAAGCTAACTGGCAACCGGTTGCAGGATGCGGGCCTTCAAGTCAGCTTGCTGTAGGCATGGTGCCGCCTGCCAGGTCGTTCAGGCAGAGTGTACCAATATCTGTGCCATATAACAATGCTTTAAACTTGGCAGATATATCTTCTCCTGCGGATGATCTTCGTTTAGGTCTTGCATTGAACTCTTCCCAAAAGGAGCAGGAACTGCGCTCTATGTTCGAAGAGTGTATACTCTTGGCAGCTTCAAATTCAGCGGTATCCATTGTAGAGTTATATTATCCGGAAGAATCTCTCAAAGAGATAAGTATCGGACAGAAAGATCTTACATTAATGGGTGATTCGTTGTTAGGTTCACCTTCCAGTAAGGTGGATATTGAAAGGAGCATTGCTGTCGATATGTTTGATAATGCTGTAAATGTGACAGAAAATATGTGCTTAAACTCAACAGATAATTTCACAATGCTCACAGAAGATAATGTAGCATTGATCGGAGACCAGCTTAGAAAAGAGCATGCAAATGATATATATTCTCATCTATCAGTAGAGATGTCTGACGAGATTAACAATACTGTGCGGGCTATGATGCAAACCAATGGCAGCACAACTCTGCTTGAGCTTAGGGATAAGCAATTATGTTCTATTCTCACGCATGTGAGGTCTCCGGCAGCAGAGGTCACTCTTACGATATGGTGATTTCCTATCACAAATTTTATATGCTATGCTGGTCCATTTACCTCGCCTCGCCAAGGACAATTATAGGCTATATCTCCATAATGTTCAAATAGCCTTTATTGAAATCGATAAAATTTACATAATTTAGATTAACTACCTTATTTACAATTATTTGGAGGAATTTAATGGCAAAAATGCATACCCGGAGAAAAGGTCAATCCGGTTCTAAAAGGCCAATGCGCTCTGAAGCTCCTGCATGGTGTACCATGACTACTGATGAGATTACAAAAGTAGTCTTGGAAATGTGGAAGCAGGGAATGAGCACAAGCCTCATTGGTATGGTCCTCAGGGACAAATATGGAATGCCAGATGTGAAGCTAGCAACTGGAAAGAAGATCACAACCATACTCAAGGAAAATGATCAGAAGCCACCAGTTCCAGAAGACCTGTATAACCTTGTTGTAAAGGCAATAGGTCTGAGAAAGCACGTAGTTTCAAACCACTCTGACAATCACAACATCCGTTCTTTGCATAACATCGAATCCAAGATCAGAAGACTTGTGAAGTACTATCAGGCCAACAAGGTACTTCCAGCTGACTGGAAGTACAAGCCGGAAACGGCAGAGATGCTTATTACAAGATAAGTTGTTGTTTTTCCGATGGGTTTCATCCCGTCGGTCATCTCTTCTTTTTCTTTGCCCAAGGCAATTCTATTATTCTTTCTTGCATTTTATCAGGGTCTAAAGCCTACGCGCAAAATAAGTTTTGCATAATTAAAAAAATATAACTAATAATATAAAGACAAGGTAAAATATAAATTGTTATAGTGCCCACTATAAGGCATGAAAGCGGTCATTCTTGCAGCTGGAGAAGGTCTCAGATGCCGTCCCCTTACGCTTACCCGTTCAAAGGTAATGCTGCCTGTCGCTGACAGGCCTATTCTTGAACACGTTATCCGTTCCCTTGAACAAAATAATATCAAGGACATCCTATTGATAGTTGGTTATGAGAAAGAACGCATAATGAACTATTTCAAAGACGGTGTGGATTTCGGGGTAAACATAAAGTATGTTGAGCAAAAGACTCAACTTGGTACAGCACATGCTATAGAACAGGCGAGAACTGAACTCGCTGGCGAATATGAATTCCTTGCTCTAAACGGCGACAACTATATCGAACCGAAAGTTATCAGCGATCTTATCAAATCAAAACGCGGAGATGCAACCATACTCGCCGTTAAGACCGAGCATGTGAGTGGATATGGAGTTATCAAGGCTGAAGGCTCAAAAGTTCTAGAGATCATTGAAAATCCGGTTTCTGACATTAGCCATCTGGTTAATACTGGTATCTACTACTTCAGTTCCAGGATATTTGATTATATCGGGGACACTCCTCTTTCTCCAAAAGGTGAATATGCGATAACCGATACACTCCAGAAGATGATCGAGAATGGAATCGAAATATCAATGGCTACTACGAGATCATGGTGGCTGGATGCAGTATATGCATGGGATCTTCTGAAGCTAAATTCCGTTACTCTTGGAAAGATAGATCGGAAAGTCGAATCTATGGTAGTGGAAGACGGAGCGCATATTAAAGGAAATGTATCGATAGGTAAGAATACTATCATCAGATCAGGATGTTATATAGTAGGGCCTGTCATGATCGGAGACAATTGTGACATCGGTCCGAATGCAGTTATATTACCATCTACATCCATAGGCAATAATGTATATGTCGGATCTTTTACCAACATCCGCAACAGTATTATTATGAATGATGTACGCATTGGTTCTCATGGATATGTTTCTGATTCTATAATAGGGAGCAATTGTCATGTAGATCCATACTTCATTACAGAAACAGGAACTAATTTAAATATCATAATGAACGATGAATTGCACCAGGCAGAAAAACTTGGTACAGTCATTGGTGATGACACAGATGTTGGTCACAGAGTTCTTATCAAAGCGGGTATCATGGTATCCATCAATTGTCGGATCGGATCAGGTGCTATAGTGGATAAAGCATTGCATAGAGGCACTCTGGTACTTTGAGGTGATCCAAATGTGTGGCATAGTTGGATACGTAGGTACTGAGAACGCAGTTGAAGTTATCATAAGCTCCCTCAAAAAACTGGAATATAGGGGCTATGATTCTGCAGGCATTACTATTCTCAATCAAAATCTTGAAACCTACAAGACTGTAGGCAAGATTTCAGAACTCGAAAAAATAATTCCACCAGGTTTCACTGGGCATATTGGGATTGGCCATACTCGCTGGGCAACTCATGGAAAACCTGAAACCAGAAATGCTCATCCTCATCTTTCATCAAATATCGCAGTGGTGCATAATGGTATCATTGAGAACTATATGTGTCTTAAGGAAAAATTGATTAAGGAAGGTTATGAGTTCTCATCAGATACGGATACTGAGGTAATTGCCCATTTGCTGCATTCAATAATGAAATGTGGAAAATTTAGTACCTTATTGGACGCAGTGCGCCATATTATGACAATAATAGAGGGTTCATATGCTATTGCTGTATTGTCTATCAACGAGCCGGATCACATCGTACTTGCCCGTAAGGACAGTCCTCTAGTTATTGGTCTTGGCGATAAAGGTAATTATGCAGCATCGGATGTAACTGCATTTCTCCGGTACACCAGAAAGGCTGTATATGTCAATGATAAAGAGCTTGTGTTGATTAGTCCTAAGGGTGTGGAATTCTACAATAATGATGGACAAAGGATAGAAAAGCAAGTTGATACCATCGAGTGGAATGAAGAAGCTGCTGAGAAAGCTGGTTATGAACATTTCATGCTCAAGGAGATACATGAACAGCCGAAGTCGATCCAGGACACATATGCAGGCAAGATCTCCGAATTGGAAGGCAGGGTAATACTTGATGAACTGAAGATGGATGAAGACCAGCTAAGGAATCTGCAGAGAGTGACCATTATTGCATGTGGTACATCGTGGAATGCGGGTTGTGTGGGTAAATATCTATTCGAAAGCCTTGCAGGAATACACACGGATGTAGAAACAGCTTCAGAATTCAGGTATGGAGATCCTATACTTTGCGGCCAGGTATTCACTCTTGCCATAACTCAATCCGGCGAAACTGCTGATACTCTTGCAGCTATCCGAAGTTCCAGATCCTATGGATGTAAGGCGGCTGCTATAACAAATGTAGTGGGAAGTACTATTACAAGAGAGACGGATAGTGTGCTTTTCACACGTGCCGGTCCGGAGATCGGAGTTGCTGCAACGAAGACTTTTACAGCTCAGATTATAGTGCTTTATCTTCTCGCAATTCACCTTGGTATCGTCAGAGGTCGCTTAACTGCTGAGAAGGCCAGGGATATATTAGTTGGTATCAAACAACTGCCAGGCCAGGTACAAAAGATCCTCAACAATAAGGATGCAATTAAGGAATGTGCTGAGCACTATGCAAAGGTACAGGATTATTTCTTCATAGGCAGGCATCTGAACTACCCGGTTTCACTTGAAGGCGCCCTGAAACTTAAAGAGATCTCATATATCCACGCAGAAGGATATGCAGCAGGTGAACTTAAACACGGTCCATTGGCACTTATCAGTAATGAAACGCCTGTCGTGGCTATTGCTACACAAGGCCACACCTATGATAAAGTACTGAGCAATATCAAGGAAGTAAAAGCAAGGAGTGCTGAAGTAATAGCAGTGGCAAATCAGAGTGATACTGAGATCACTAAATATGTTGATATGGTGCTAAGGATTCCTGATTGCCATGAACTGTTATCTCCGGTACTATCATCTGTAGTATTACAGTTGCTTGCATATTACACAGCTCTTGCAAGGGATTGCTCCATAGATAAACCAAGGAACCTTGCGAAAAGCGTTACAGTAGAATGATCTTAAGAGGTTTGTATTATGAAATTATTCGGTTCTTCCGGTATTAGAGGACTTGCTAATAAAGAAATTACAGTAAATCTTGCGATGAAAGTGGGATTAGCACTTGGCAGATCTCATAAGTCTGCTGTTATTGGCAGGGATCCCAGAGTATCCAGTGAAATGATAGAATATGCATTAGTTTCGGGGCTTGTGTCAGCTGGGTGTGATGTTGTCAAGATAGGTGTTGTTACGACTCCCACACTTGCTTATGCTGCAAGAAAATATGATTGTGGTGTAATGATAACTGCTTCACACAATCCTGCTCCGTATGTGGGTATTAAGGTATGGAACCCTGATGGTATGGCATTTGATTCAGCACAGCAGGAAGAGATAGAACGCATCATAGAGCAGCAAGAATTCGTGGCTGCGCCATGGAATGAGATTGGTGACATCACCTCAGACAGTTCGGCCATAAAAGATCATGCTGAACTTATCCTGAGCAATGTAAAGCCAGTTAAAATGCGAGTTGTTGTTGATTGTGGCTGTGCTGCAGGTAGCACTATCACTCCTTTCCTGCTTCGGCAAATGGGGTGTGAGGTAATCACTTTAAATGCTCAGCTTGATGGACATTTCCCGGCACGTAATCCGGAACCAATTGAGGAAAATCTCTGGATGCTCAAAAAAGCTGTGAAGGAATTCGGTGCACGTGTTGGTATTGCTCATGACGGCGATGCGGACCGCATGATGGCAGTGGACGAGAACGGAGAGTTCGTTTCAGGAGATGAAATGCTTGCTATCTTTGCATTGCGTGAATGCAAAGATTCAGGAAAGCTTGTGGTGCCTGTCGATACTTCCATGATGGTAGCTGATTCCTTACCCCTTTCAGAAGTTGTTTATACACGTGTAGGTGATGTCTACGTGGCGGAGGAACTCAAGAAAGTAGGTGCAGAGTTTGGTGGAGAACCTTCGGGAAGCTGGATCTTCCCAAGAGTGTCATATTGCCCCGATGGTATCCTTGCAGCTGCGCTTCTTGTAGAAATGGTACAGGAAACCTCACTTGCAAAAATGCGTGCGGTACTTCCTAAATATCCAACTAAGAGGGGTACACTTCCATGTGACAACATGGAAAAGGAAAGGGTCATGAAGGTCATTGCTGCAAAAATGAAGCAAATGGGCAAGGTTACAGATATTGATGGCGTGCGTGTGGAAATGAAGGACGGATGGGTACTTATCAGGCCATCAGGTACAGAACCAAAGATAAGGATAACCGCTGAGTCTCGTGAAAATGTCGACAATCTCTATTCAATGGCCGAGAAGATAGTAAAGGAGAATCTTTGATGAAGGCAGTGATACTTGCAGCTGGTGAAGGCACAAGAATGCGTCCTCTTACCGTTGCACGGCCAAAGGTTATGCTGCCTTTGGCCAACAAGCCTATGCTCGAACATGTAGTACAGGCCTGTATACAGGCAGGTATTAAGGAGTTTGTGATGGTCACAGGTTACAAGGAAGAGACCATCAAGGCATATTTCGGAGATGGGAACAAGTGGGGTGTACACATTGATTATGTCACACAGGAAAAACAGCTTGGTACTGCTCACGCAATAGGTTGTGCCAGGCAGTATGTGGATGGGAGATTTGTTCAGCTTAACGGCGACATGCTTGTGGATCCATTACATCTTGAAAAGCTCATAAAGCACAATGAAGCTGCTGTTATAAGTGTAAAGGCAGTTGAGAATCCATCTGAATTCGGTGTCATCGTCACAGAAGGCGACAAGGTCGTTCGTATCATAGAAAAACCTCTTGATCCTCCGGCTAAGACCGTTAATGCAGGAATTTACCTGTTCGATACTACTATCTTTGATTATATTGACAAAACACAGCCATCACCACGTAATGAATATGAAATTACGGACTCTATGCAGATGATGGTGAACGACGGCATCCATGTGGGTTTTGAACCTCTTACTAATATCTGGCTGGATGTGGGCAGACCCTGGGATATGCTGGATGCCAACAAAGCTCTGCTTGAAAAGATAAAATCCAAGTGTGAAGGTACTGTAGAACCTATGGCTACTTTACATGGTGATGTGGTAATAGGCGAAGGGACTATCGTACGCAATGGTGCATATATCATCGGTCCGGTGGTCATAGGTAAGAATTGCGATATCGGTCCAAACTGTTTTATCAGGCCATCCACTTCCATAGGCAATAATGTGCATATAGGTAATGGCGTTGAGGTGAAGAATTGTGTCATAATGGATGGCACTAAGATAGGACACCTTACATACATTGGTGATAGTGTCGTTGGATACAGCTGTAATTTTGGTGCAGGCACAAAGGTTGCAAATCTTCGCCATGATGGTAAAAACATCAAGTCTGTTATCAAAGGTAAAAGGGTGGATACAGGTCGCAGAAAGCTTGGGGTCATCATGGGTGATGATGTCCATACCGGCATCAACACCAGCATTAATGTAGGTGTTGTTATTGAGAACGGTGGTGGCACCAAACCTGGTGAAGTCCTTATGCAATGATGGTGGTGCAGTGACCTCTGAAAGCGTAGCAATGAGCAGGCTGAAAGAGCTTGCAGCAAAAGCTGCTGATGTGATATCTGCACATAATTACGTGCGCCTCATATCTCACAATGATGCTGATGGCCTTACTTCAGCAGGTATTATGTGCAGGGCCCTTACGAGGAAAGGCATACGTTTCCAGACAACTATCGCAAGCAGACTAGCACAGGATACTATTGATACCGTCAAGAGCAGTGTTTCTGAAGGTGACCTTGTTGTGTTTTGTGATATGGGCAGTGGTCATGCAGAACTTCTCAAGCAGATCGAAAATGACGTGATCGTAATCGATCATCACATGCCAGTGGGTGATTCCCCTGTCAAGGTGGCTGTTAATCCTCATTATACCGGTATCGATGGAGCCATATATCTCTCAGCTTCAGGTACCACTTACCTGGTAGTAAAGGAAATGGATCCGGACAATGTTGATCTTGCCGGACTGGCAATAGCAGGTGCTGTTGGGGATAAACAGCTCTTTGAAAGCGCAAATCTGCATATTCTGGAGGAAGCCATACAGGCAGGTGTGGTTTCTGTCAAAAAGGGCCTCAAGGTAGGGGATGGTGATATAGCAGATGTGCTTGAATATACTCCAGAGCCTTATCTGGATATTACAGGTGACAGGAAGAAGATACATGATTTCCTTGAGATCCTTGGAGTAAAGGGAACATTAAGTGAGATGCCTCAGGGAGATCTCAAGAAACTGACATCATCTGTTGCGCTTAAGCTTGCAAAGCATGCAAGCCCTGAAGCTGTGGATGCAGCTATAGGAGATGTTTATTATCTTGAAAAAGAGCTTCTAAAGAACGTCTATGAGTTTGTTGCCATTCTCAATACCTGCGGGAAGCTTGAAAAAGCTGGTATTGCCTTATCGATGTGTATGCATGATGCATCTGTTCTAGAGGAAGCCCGTCAATTGATGATTGAATATCAGAGGTCCATAGTTGCTAATATAAAGCAGGCTGAAGGTATGCTTCAGCAAGGAAAGAATATCTGGTATCTGGTAGCAAAGGACATGGATAACACAGGAATGATAAGCAGTACTGTGGTAAGATATATGCATCCTGAGAAACCCTGTATTGCAACTAATGAAGTAGAAGGTATTGTCAAAGTCTCAGGCAGAGGTACGCGGGCTTTGATAGGTAAAGGTCTTGACCTTGCTTATGCAATGAGGGAAGGGGCTTTGGCTGTGGGTGGTCAGGGAGGAGGTCATAACATCGCATCAGGGGCTTCCATTCCGCCAGGCAGGATCCAGGAGTTCATTGATATCGTGGATAATATAGTAGGGCAGCAATTAGGTGAAAGAGCAGCTGATAAATCATGAGGATAAAAACTACTATCACAATGAAAAGTCCTAAGGCTTCACAGATAGCTGAAAAAGTGGCTTTTTCTCTTTCTCCTGACAATCTTTCCGGTATGCATACAGAAGTTTCTGAAGGCCTGGCAATGATCAGTTTTAGCACCCAAAAGATCACAACTCTCATTGCGACGGTCGATGATCTGCTTATGAATGCCAGAATAGCTGAAGAAGTGCTGGAAAAGGTAGACAAATGACTATCAAAGGCACTCGCCTTTGAACATCTAATTATGATCTAATTTCATTTCACCGGAGTTTCCATCTCAACTACTTTTGCCACAGGGGCATTCTTTTTCACGGATTCTATTCCTTTAAGACACCCCGTCTTACTGGCGTAGGTCTGGCCTGTGGCTATTATTTCTCCGTTTCTTGCCCTCAACCTGAAACTGTATTTTCCGGTGTTATCGGTAAATACTTCAAACTTTGATATGCCCTCACCTCCTCATTTTATTTTCAAATTCTCCAAAGCTAACGCTCAGATTTTACCCATTATAAGCTACAGCAGATGTAGCTAAGGTGCCCTCCTCCAAAAGCACTTCTTACCTTAAAAAAGGGTGATTCACATATTATAAAAAAGTTTCTTTTGAGGGAGTAAATACAGAAAAAAAAGAGAAATCTATCGTGTATTCTGCCACAGACCTTTATTCATATCGATCATTTCTCTCTGCTTTTCCATGAGTGAACGTCGGTAAAGCAAAGCAGCAGGATGGTATAGTTTTATAAGGTGTTTGCCCTCAGGTGTGGCTATCGCTTCACCCCAATCCAGCGCAGAAACACAAAATGCTTGTTCCGCTGTGTTACCCAGCAGTATGATAACCTGAGGACCAAGTAGTTCTATCTGAGCAAGCAGAAAAGGTCTGCATGTCTTAAGTTCTTTCTGTGTTGGTTTCCTGTTGTTCGGCGGTCTGCATTTGACTGTATTGATAATGGCATATTCATTTTCTTTAAGGTCCATGTATGCGATAAGTTCATCCAGGACCTTGCCTGCTCTCCCGCAGAAAGGAATGCCAGCTTCGTCTTCATTCTTGCCAGGTGCTTCACCAATAAAAAGCACTTTTGGTGTTTCAGCTCCTCGCATTATCACTTTATTGGTGGCATTCTCATGTAACTGGCATCTTTTACATTCCAGTATGGCTGCTGTTATTCCTTTAAGTCCCAGTTTGACCAGTTCATCTGGAGTGATAGCAGGGATATTGCAATTTGTACTCATTCTTTGTTACCGTTAGTTCTTAGATCTTCCATAAAGTGTATCTGTGCAGTGATGAACGTGTTGTACGGCACATCTATAGAATATGCTTTTGCACGCTGCACTACTGCACCATTCAAGAACTCTATTTCTGTTCTCTTGCGGGCTGCAAGGTCTTGCAGCATAGAAGAATGATGAGCTCTTGTATTTGGCAATTGGTATTCTTTAAGGTACTTCAGATATTCTGTGGCATTAACCCAGGGCAATTGAATCTTTTCAGCGGCAGTAATCATGAAAGCTTCGTGCATCAATCTTTCGATTATGCTCCATGCATGTGGATTCTCCAATTTGCCATAGGGAACACCCATTATAGCACCAAGAGGGTTCAACGCACAGTTGTAAAGGACCTTTGACCAGAGTGCACCTTTGATATTGTCTGTGGTGGACACAGGAACACCAGCTTGCTTTAGTGTGTCTGCAAGCTTCTGTATACTGTCATCCATACCCGAAGGAAATCTGCCAAGTTGCATAGGGCCACTTTCCACGGATACGTGAACACTGGCATCGCCAGTCCATTCAAAACCAGTGATGATAGTGCCGCCTATAACACGGTCTGTGTATTCTGCAATTATTTCTTCGTTTCCGATGCCATTTTGGAGGCTTATCACTTCTCTGTCCTTTATCAGATCAGCGAACTGTTCGCAAATATATCTGGTGGCAGTGGACTTGGAACTTATGAATATGTAATCAAATTTCCTGTCTTTTGGTATGTCTTCACCACAACTAAAAAAACTGGTTTCTTCTCCCCAGATGCCGGTCATTTTGAATCCCTTGGTCTTTATAATGTCAGCATGTTTTTGTCTGCATACAGCATGCACATCAACGACCTTGGAAAGACGGGCTGCAAGGGACAGGCCAACAGCACCTGCGCCTAATATTAATATGTCCATTTATATCATCACACTTTAAGGTATAATCCTGTTAGATGGAAATAATAAGGTATGCAGTAAGGATAAATATGAAATAAATTTTTTGCTCAATTGCTAACTGCTTTCTATTTTGAAAACTCAACATATTGGGTCTAAAAGCCAAAAGGGTTTGAAAAATCATATTCATTGTTTCCAGATGGAAAATTAATAAAGGATTAAACCTTTTTCCCTACTGAAAAGCTTACTTATTATGCCGGCTCTTCATTCACTATTACCGAGGAATAAATAAATGGAATTACATTTCACTTTGAAAGTTGCTCTCCGGACGAGTTCAGATGTCACGCCTGCTCGTGATATGATCGGGGAGTATATAGAAGAGGCAAATAAGACTGTACTTGTTAAAGGAGCTTCTGACGGTTATGGGGCACAGATCGTAGAATGGAGTACTAGTGATAACAAGATAGATTTGCTGATAGAATCCGGGAGATATGTACGTGCTCACGATGCTCTCCTGCGTATCCGCAAGCCTCTGGCAGCAAAATTAGGAAAGGGGTTCCGTATAGGTCTTAGGGGAATTGAGGTTGAGTCATTTATTATTACCCTGCCGTCGGAAAAACCCTTAAAGCAAATGAAGATTCCATACGTGAAGTCTATCGAGTATGAAAATGGCGCAATAACTTTGTCTTTGGATGTGGGCGAGTCAGAGATAGAGAACAAAGTACCAGACCGAATTCTTACCTTGATGGAAGATAAGATCCAGCAGCAATCCTATGGCGGTAAAGCTGAACACTGGCAATTGCTCTGGCAGAGTGAAAAGAAAGATCATAAGTTCTTTGATGATCCTACTCAGGCAATGTTAAAAGAGGGATGGCTCAAGAGAGGCGCAAGCCGTGGCCAGTGGATACATGGACCCCAGTCCACCCAGATGTTCAGGACCTTTGAGAAAATAGTGCTCGAGGAACTATTGGGTCCGTTGGGTTACAGGGAAATGATCTTCCCTAAGCTGGTGCCTTGGGAAGTCTGGCAGAAGTCAGGCCATGCGAAAGGTGTCTATCCTGAGATATACTATGTATGTCCACCAAAAACCAGGGATCCTGAGTACTGGGAAGAGGTCAGCGATTATTACAAGGTTACTCACGAGGTTCCTACTGCTCTTATTAAAGAGAAGATCGGTGAACCCATTGGTGGCATGTGCTATGCTCAATGTCCTCCATTCTGGATGTACTTGCAGGGCGAGACCATACCCACAGATGAGTTCCCTATCAAGGTCTTTGACAGATCAGGCACTTCTCACAGATATGAGAGTGGCGGTATTCACGGCATGGAGCGTGTGGATGAGTTCCACAGGATAGAGATCGTATGGCTTGGAACTAAGGAACAGGTCCTGGACTCTGCCAAGGAGCTGCATGAGAAATATATGCACATATTCAATGAGATCCTTGAACTGGAATGGAGAAAGGCTTGGGTTACTCCCTGGTTCATGGCACAGGAGGGTCTGACTGGTGTCGCTGCACAGACAGAGGCAGGTACTACTGACTATGAAGCTGTTCTACCATACAGGGGAGAGAACGGAGAATGGCTGGAATTCCAGAACGTAAGCGTTAATGGAACCAAGTATCCTTCTGGATTTAATGTCAAATCTCAGTCTGGTGAGGAACTTTGGTCAGGATGTTCAGGTGTAGGTCTGGAAAGATGGTCTTCCGCTTTCTTTGCTCAGAAAGGGCTTGATCCAGCTAACTGGCCTGAGGGATTCGCAAAGCGTGCCGGGAAAATCTCAAAGGGTATACGCTTCCTGTAAATCGAACTTGTCGGTCAATATACTGACCGATTTCTTTATATAGGGACATGTATAGTATAGAGAGCCACTAATTAGCCATCTATTCTATGTTACCGTTCTCAGGAACGAATGCACAGTGAACAGATACGTTATTCATATCATCTATCATAAGAATTTACATTGATCGGAGGAATTACTTGGCAAGAAAAGTACAGAAAAAATTAGACAAATGGAAGTCAAAATCCTGGTATAACATTGAAACACCTGAGTTCATAGGCAGGAACAACATCGGCACCACTCTGGCAGAAGAACCTGAACAGCTCATTGGCCGTATTGTGGAAGCTACTGTCGGTGACCTTACTAACGATTTCTCTAAGCACAACACTAAACTCAAGTTCAGGATCAACGATGTCAATGGGGACATTGCACAAACCCGTTTCATCGGACATGAGATAACTACTGATTATCTGCGTTCCATTGTCAAGAGGCAGACCTCCAGAATAGATACCAACCTTAAGGTTACTACCAAGGATGGTTACATTGTCAGAGTTAAGCCAATTTGCTTTACTGTAAAGAGAGCAAGAACCAGCCAGATCGAGGGTATCCGTCAGGTAATGGATAGTACTGTGAAGGACAGGGCAACTGAGCTTAACTTTGAGCAGTTCGTGGAAGAAGCCATCATGGGCAAGCTCTCTGCTACAATCTACAGGAATGCAAAGAACATTTATCCACTCAGAAGAGTAGAAATCAGGAAAACAGAGGTCGAAGGCATACCAGCCGCATGACCCTGTTCCAATACTTTTCTTTCACCTTTTTTTTAAAACATTTCATTCTGCTTCCGTAGCAGAAGCATTGTATTCTTTTTGGATGAGTTCCATCATCTCTTCGTTGGCATCAATGACAAAAGCACCTATGTAGCCACAGCGTTTACAATGGTACAAGCCTTCCACTCCTCCTGCCTCAAAATATAATTCAGGGCTGCCGCAGACAGGACATACTTCTATGAGCTTTTCGTCTGACTGCATGTCTTCTATGAACTCTTCAGTTTCTATTTCCTCATCGTTCATGTTATCGCATCCTTGTCATTTCCTCAACAACCATCATTCCCACATATTATAGAGGGTATATTTTCTATATTATATTTCCTCTATGTTAGGTCTTATTCATATCATATTAAATTCGGGTCATTGAGTTTTTCAGGGTAAGGATAGAATAATGTTTGATCAGCCAGGTAATCGACATTAAATTTAAAGATGCAGGAAATGAAGACTCTCCTTAATTCCTGCAAGGATAATCTACCTTTGCGATATTCTTCCATGCAGTTTAAAAGATACTGCTTCTTTTCAGATTCCAGGCAGTGGGAAAAATATCCAAAAGCATGCATGAATGCATTGATGATATTGCCTATTGAAGGTGCTATTGAGGTCATTTCATGTAGTGTTTTGGAGTAAGCTGTAAATATTTCAGGAAAATGTTGGCTTTTGTAGTTGGCCAGAATTCTTCCTAATATCTTTTGTTTTCTCTGTTTGTACGCCATGAGAAGCAGTTTATTGCGGGTTTGAAAATCTATCAGTTCCTGTATTGAACTAGTGTGTAGTCTCAGGTCGGCATGCATAAATATTCTTGTAAAAAAATGATCTCTTTTATAAGGGTCCATAAGGGATGTTTCATCAATATAGGGAATGTGTCCTAACCTGTCCAATATTCCTTTTGCGAAGAGTCCGGTACTATGTCTGTGCAAAGGTTCCTTTGCATCAGCAGATTCGAATACTTTTGTTGTTCCAAACCCACATGAAGGTGATTTCGATTTGAGAATAAATCCATCGACAGCCAGTAAGTTGTTAAGAAAACTGTTTACAAATACCTGCATCTTTTCAGTAATGTCCTCACCTGTTGCAGGCTGTACTAGCCTCAGTTTTTCTCCATTGATCAGTCGGATAGGGTCACGTGGAACTCCCAATCCAATATCGCATTCGGGACATACTGTTATAAACTCTATGAAAGGCTGCAGATCCTTTGCAATATCATAGGGGACCATCTGTCCATCATATCTGCAGTGTTCAATCCCCATACATTTGCTTATTACTAGTATAGGGCGGGGAAATGTATGGATAGCCTGACCTCCTTTATAAGGAATGAGTAGAAACGATATTTATATGTGGTGCAAAGCTGCATTGGATTTATACGTATAAATAGTAAGATTTAACTTGGATCAAAACCTGTATAGGAAGCTCATGGAGACTATATTTGCTGACAGGATGCAGGCAACGCGTAAGTCCTTCATCAGGGAGATTCTGAAAGTTACTCAGCAGCCGGAAATAATATCTTTCGCTGGCGGGCTTCCTAACCCAGGTCTTTTCCCGGTAGAAGAGATTTCTGCAGCTTCTTCAAAAGTTCTGTCAGAGGATGGTACAAATATTCTTCAGTATAGTACCACCGAAGGATATTTGCCTTTGAGGGAGTTTATCGCACAAAGGTATCTCAAAAAAAGCGGATTAAAGGTAGATCCTGCTGATATTCTGATTACTAACGGCTCACAGCAAAGCATTGACCTTATAGGTAAGGTTTTTTTGAATAAAGGTGACAGGGTCATTATCGAGAAACCAGGATACCTTGGGGCAATCCAGTCATTCTCCATCTTTGAAGCAGAGTTTGAGGCTGTTCCCCTCCTTGAAGATGGCATAGACACAGACTTGCTGGATGAAACATTGAGTAAGAAGAGTGCAAAGTTATTCTATACAGTTCCAACTTTCCAGAATCCCTCCGGGATAACTTACTCCGAACAAAAGAGAAAAGACGTTGCAAGGATCCTCAACAAACATAATGTAATTTGTGTTGAAGACAATGCATACGGAGAACTGAGATTTGCAGGGGAGGACCTGCCGACCATCAGGAACTTCTCTGATAATACGGTCTTAATGGGTTCTTTTTCAAAGATCATTGCTCCAGGGCTTAGAATGGGGTGGATATGTGCCAGAAAGGAAATTATGGAAAAGCTGCTCATTGCAAAACAGGCTGCTGATCTTCATTCCAATTATCTGTCACAAAAGATCATCCATCAGTATTTATTAGATAACGATATTGACAGCCATATTAGAAAAATAAAGGATGCTTACGGAAAGCGCAGGGATCTGATGGTTAACATGATGGCTGAATACTTCCCGGAAGGTGTCATGTATACAAAACCAGATGGTGGTATGTTTGTCTGGGTTACGCTTCCGGAGTCTGTTTCGTCACTTGATCTCTTTGATCTTGCAATAGAAGAGAACGTTGCATTTGTTCCCGGTAATCCATTCTATACTGATGATACCAGCGGCAATAGCACATTGAGGCTGAATTTTTCTAATTCAGATGATGAGCAGATCGAAGAAGGAATAAAAAGGATGGGAGTGTGCCTGGAAAAGTTGATGGGGGATACTGTCATGGCAGATTCTCAGAAAGGTTTCTGATAACCTTTTTTTCTTTAATCTTTTGTTTTCATCTAGTCTTGAGTATTTTTAAGCCACCAGACTGTTTTGCACATATTTTTCTGTGTTCTTCTTCGTCTTTTATCAAGCCCTTTATGTCCTGAATAAACTCTTTCCTGTTTATTTCCTCAGGGAACAGATCTTCAATTACTGCACTGTCTGCATTCAAGATGTCTACATAAGCATCACGTGCGAGTATCTCGTACTTCATTATTTCATGAAATATTCGCTGCGGAGGCATTCCAGTGAAATCAAATATCTTTGCCGGAAGTCCGGGCGGAGCAGTCGCAGGTATTGGAATATCTGCAGTCAATAACCATTTTTGCAATATGTTCCAATGCCTGTCAGAATCGTGTGAAAGTTTCTCTAGGGCTTCTATATTATCTCCCATAAGTTGAATACGTGCTTCCCATGTCCCTAACTGTTCCATCTCAGCCTCAATCCAGTACATGCGTTTGAGAAGAGATGTAAGTGCACTCCTGTCCTTAATCACTGCCATTGAATACCTCCATCATCTACAATGAATTATATTATCCATGTTATTTATATTAGTTATATCATTTACAGGTCGTTTTCCCAGCCCAGCAAGTATATATATTATCTGGGTATTACTGGGAGAGCATCCAAAGAATATGGGGGATCTATCATTAGTGCAATTGCTTTGCTAAGTAGTGGATTGGATTCTGTCACATCCCTTGCGATAGCACAGGAAGAGACAGACATAAGACTGGCTTTGATATTTGACTACGGGCAGAAAGCTGCTGCCCGAGAGATAGAGTATTCCCAAAAAGTTGCTGATAAATATGGGATCGAGCATAGGCTTATACCTCTTACGTGGCTCAAGGATATCACTACTACAAGTCTGGTGAGTAAGGAGATGGCTGTTCCTCACATCTCTATGCAGGACATTGCGGATGAGTCAGACCCAGCTATAACACAAGATTCAGCAAAAAAAGTGTGGGTGCCCAACCGTAATGGTGTAATGATCAATATTGCTGCAAGTTTTGCCGAAAGCCTCGGATGTAAATATGTTATTGTCGGTTTTAACAGTGAAGAAGCTGTGACCTTCCCTGATAATTCCACTGCATATCTTAATAGTCTTGACAAGTGCCTGGGATATTCTACTCTCAATGGCGTGAAGGTGATGGCTCCAGTAGCAGGTCTTGATAAGCAGGGAATCATCCGCAAGGCCCTGGAGACAAAGGCTCCTCTTGAGTGGAGCTGGAGCTGTTATCATGGCGGTGAAATCCCATGCGGTGTATGTGAAAGCTGCACTCGCAGAAAGCGTGCTTTCATGCAGGCCGGTATAAAGGACCCACTCTTGGAAAGACTTGGGATTGATCTGTGAAAGGTAGGAAGGAAAAAGGTAGGAGAAGCAAGAACATGAAGTGGATAGTGCTTAAAAAATCCCTTGATTACGATGGAAGTCAGATCTCCTCTCTATGGGGATATATGGAAGCTGACCTGCAGGAGGATTCCATTATTGCTTTCCGTGGCTCTTGTGATGTGCAGATACGTCATATGATAGATCTGGAAGACAGAAAGGAAGGGGATACTATTTATTCCACCGATATGCTTCATTTTATCATCGAGCACTTTGATTCCACAGACCTCAAACTCATCTATGCCAGACAACGTCTCTTTACCGCAATGGTGGCTGAAACCCTCTCGCAGAGAGGGATAAAGACCACACGGGTCGGAGACGATCTTTTTGTACAGGGCAAGAAGCTCAGCATTTCCATTGCCAGCACTTCTGCTGTATCCCAGAAAATACACTTCGGTATGAATGTGGAGCATGATGTTTATGGTTGTCTCAGTGACCAAGGAGTTCCTGAAAGTGATCTGTTCCCTCTGATGGAAGAAATAGCCAGCAGGTATGTGGAAGAGATTCATGACATAGAAAAGGATCTGCGTAAATCAAGACCATTAGGTGTGATGTAATGGAAGCACCGATCACTGAGATATTCTGCTCCGTGCAGGGTGAAGGACCATACGTAGGTAACAGGCAGGTATTCCTGAGATTTGCCGGCTGCAATCTAAATTGTTCTTACTGTGATACTGATGTAAGAATAGCTGAAGCCTGCAAGTATGAGGTGGACCCAGGTTCTGGTATATTCCAGTATGTTAAAAACCCTCTTAACTCTGATAAGATCGCAGAGATCGTGGCTCCGTTTATGAATGTCCATTCTCTTTCTCTCACAGGAGGAGAGCCGTTATTGTATGCGGACTTCATTACAGAGTTAGATGTAGGTTTCCCTTTATACCTGGAATCTAACATGACATTGCCGGATATGGCAAAAAAAGTAAAGGATTGCATCTCTTTTGTTTCAGGTGATGTGAAGCTTACGGACGAGTTCCAGGGTGAAGAGCTGGAGTCTCATATTGAGAGGACTATCAAAACCTTCAGGATACTCAGAAAGACTGAGAACAGGGACTGTTTCTGTAAGATCGTAATGACAAAGGATGTCCTTCCGACTGATGTTCTCGATGTGGCAGAGTCCATCAGCAACTACATATCCTGTCTTGTCCTGCAGCCGGTAACTCAAAACGATCTAAGGCCAGATGTAAGGACTTTGCTTGAATTACAAAATGAACTGCTTGGTGATATTGATACTTTGATAATCCCACAGACCCACAGGATGTGGGGGTGTTTATAATGAAGATGAAACTTGGAATAATAGATCATATAGACAGTGCTCATTACTTACCCCAGCATAAAACATGCGGAATCGTGCACGGCCATACGTACAAGGTCGAAATAGTCATAGAAGGAGAAAAAAGTGAGAATGGCATGGTGATGGACTTCTATGATATAAAAAGGATCGTTAAGGAAGTGCTCAAGGAATATGATCACAGGTTGCTTAACGATATACTTGAGTTCCCAAGTGTGGAGAACCTGTGTGAACATATGCACCGAAACCTTAGTTCCAAACTGAACTTCCCGCTATCCGTAAAGGTGTGGGAAGGAGAAGGCAAGTGGTGTGAAGTCTGCTGATAATGAAGAAATCCCAAAAGATAAATAACATAAGGATATAGTTGAGCCAATTTAAAGAACTAGCTGTGGATGTGACAGGTATGTCTACTGAAAACAACGCATGTGATATAACGGTCTCCAGTAAGGAGAAGGAAATGCAGAGGATCATTGCACAACATCCCTGTTACTCAAAAGAGGCACAGCATAAGTATGGCAGGATACATTTACCTGTTGCTCCTGCTTGTAATATCCAATGCAATTATTGTGACAGGAAGTTCGATTGTGTTAACGAGAGCCGCCCCGGTGTCACAAGTGAAGTCTTGACACCTATGGAGGCCCTGGAGAAGACCAAGCAAGTGCTCAAGGAGTTTCCATTCATCAAAGTAGTTGCAGTGGCAGGTCCTGGAGATCCTCTGGCCAATGACGCTACTTTTGAAACTTTCAGGCTTATCAAGACTGAGTTCCCGGAGGTCACTCTTTGTCTGAGTACCAATGGACTTGCACTTCCAGACAGGATGTCTGAGGTCATCGAGACAGGTGTGGACACTTTGACAGTGACCCTGAATGCCATAGATCCGGAAATAGAAGCACAGCTTATCAGCCATGCAGTTTACAAGGGTAAGGTTTACAAGGGTGTGGAAGCTGCTGAGATCCTTATCAAGAACCAGCTTGCAGGCATTAAGATGGCTGTAGATGCGGGTATCGTAGTTAAGATTAATACTGTGATGGTGCCAGGCATCAATGATAAGCATATCATCGAAGTGGCTAAGAAAGTCAACGAGCTGGGTGTTTATATAATGAACATCATGCCTCTTATCTGCCAGGCCAAGTTCGCAGATATGGAGCCGCCAACACCTGAAGAACGACAGGCTGTGCAGAAGGCATGTGAACCTTATGTGCAGCAGATGAGACACTGCCGGCAATGCAGGTCAGATGCGTTCGGTCTGATAGGAAAGGATCTTTCCCAGATGAGCGAAGAACGCCGCAATACCATAAAACTGGAAATGTCTGAAAAGGCTGAAAAGCATAAGTGAAGATGTTCTAATCCATTGGTGTTCTAGATGGACCTGGAGTTGCTTGCCCGTAATCTGCGTGAGTTCGAAGGTGTCTCACGCAAAAAACCCATTGCAGAGATTTTCAAGATATTTGACAGCGTGCGCCATGAATATGGCAATGTCATCGCAGACTTTGGTGATGATGCTGCTGTGATAGACATAGGCGGCGATGATGTTATTCTGTTCGCTGCTGATGGTATTTGGGGAAGGATAGTGGAAAAGAGCCCATGGTGGACTGGTTATACTTCTGTAGTTGTAAATGTCAATGACATCTCGGCCATGGGTGGTAAGCCCCTTGCGATGGTAAATGTTATGTCATCCGGTGATCCCGAGTCTATAAAAGGCATAATGGAGGGTATAAGGGATGGTATTAACAAATTTGGTGTGCCAATGGTCGGGGGTCACACTCATCCAGACACTCCATATAATTCTCTTGCAGTTGCCATCATAGGTATAGCTAAAAAAGACTGCGTTATCAGAAGCGATACTGCAAGTCCGGGGGATGTTGTTATCTTTGCATACGATATGGATGGCCGGGTAGGTAAAAATTCGCCATATAGCTGGGATACTACTTCCTTTAAAGATCCTCAATTTGTGAGGGATTGTTACCTGGTGATGGTGACAATGGCCGAAAGAAAGCTTGTGACAGCAGGTAAGGATATCAGCAATCCTGGTTCAATTGGAACTCTGGGCATGTTATGCGAAACCAGTAAGGTTGGAGCTTCTATAGACATTAAGAAGGTACCAACGCCTGAAAATATGGATTTTGAGCAATGGTTGAAGATATATCCTGCAACAGGTTATGTTGTAACCACAAAACCGGAGAATGTGCAGGCATGCATTGACGTATTTGGTCAGGTAGGTATCACTGCTGCTGCTGTGGGTGAGATTAATGACACCTATAAGATCGAAATTCACGATGAAAAAGAAAAAGCTACTGTTTTTGATTTCACTCAGGATATCATAACTGGCATTGATGAATAATTGAATTATCAATGCCTTGTGATGTATAGCAAAAAAGCATGAGGTATTTCAGTGTTCACTGTTAATCCATGCAACCAGTTCATCATGCAGGAACTGTTCTGCAGCCTGCACAACTTCAAGTTTGCCGCGCAGTACCAGCAGGTCTCTTTCGTCACATTCTATTATGTTTACTGATATTTTCCTCTCTACAGGCTCAAGGTCGAATTCTTCGACCATATCATATATGATGTAGGATGGGGTTCCAGGTGGTATGATCAGATCATAGAGTTCTTCAAGCTCCCCTTCTTCAGCATGTTTTTTTGCTTTCAGGTCTTCAAGTGTTAGTTTTTTTACCATGTGCCTCACCTATTGTAGAAGCTCATATTCAGCTTCAGCATAAAAAGTAAACGGATAAGAAGAGAAAAAATGGTACGTTGTGTACCACATCAGAGAATTTGTGCACCAGCATGAGGGCCGGGCAGGGAGTCGTAGACCTCTTCCACGTGCACAACAACGGCTGCTTTCTTTGGCATGTTCGGTTTAGCTGAGTCTACCCATTGCTTCATTTCGTCAAATATCTTACCATCTGTGATCATTTTCACACTGCCCTTTATCTGGAAGCACTTCCTTGTATAGCTGTCATATACCACAAAAGCTACTTTTGGGTTGTGTTTCAGATTATCTTCAGTTTTGAGGAAGAAATTATCCGAGATGAGGATTGTCTCAGCGTCCATTACTTTCAGGAAGCCTACAAGGGCAACGTTGGGAATGCCATTTGCACTTGATGTTGCTACTGGCACGGGGTTCTGCTTGGCGATAGTGTCCATTACTTCTTTTGTCATCTTTACCATTATTTACCACTCCTATGTGATTTTTAATGTCTCGTTTTTCTTTGAAAGCTAGTTATAGCTACTAAGATATCTTGATTGTGGTGACAGCTTTCAGAGATTATTCTTAGCACTATGTCTCAAAAGCAGAGGGTATGTAAATGTACATAAAAATACCGGAATGTTTATGCTTTTGAGCAGCATTTAATGCATGATAGCAATGCAGGAATACACTTTCAAACGTGGATATAAGCTTGATCTTGAAAGGATCCATGAATGCCTGTCGGAGAGCTTTCCCGCCGAGATTAAAAAGAACGGCGATAAGCTTGTGATGTCCTATGGCATCTTCAAGACGCTTACTGTCTGGATACAGAACAAAAAAATGGCAGTGGATACTGAATCTGATACTACCGTCACGGATGATGAAGCTATTCTGGACACAAACAAGAGATATAGGGATTTCCTGTACAAGGCTACTGGCTACACAGCCAAGGAGCGTCTTAAGAAGGCTAAAGAGGAAGTATCCAAGTAAATTTCTTGAACTATCAAAAACATCATTCATATGGATAGCGAATTCCTTGAAAAGCTGAAAAGTTTCCGCATTCCTACTTGTCTGCGGGTGTGCGCAGGTACTGATGGGTCTGTGACGTTTCTGCTGGAGATTATGACTGGCCATCCGACGGCAGTGATGACTGAATATCAGCATGTCATTTCTGCTGACAAGTGGATGGCTCAGATGTTCGGTGTGGAAGTGGGCGCGGATATCAATGACCGTGTGGTCACTCTCACGGCAGGTGAAACGCCTTACGTGTACGCACGTTCACTCTCGGCTATTGAGAAAATGCCTCCGGGCGTGAAGTGCGATATGATCAAGGCTGATATCCCTATTGGTAGAATACTGCGTGACCATAATATCGAAACGCGTCGAGATTTCGAGGACGTGGAGATCCACAGCCAGGAGTCTCTTTTCGAAGCCAGTTCTGTACTTTCCCGCTCCTACAAAATCGTGCACCACAGTGGTGTGCTCATGTGGATCAATGAGCGTTTTCCCATCGATGACCGCTGGCTCTTATAAACGCTCTTCAAAGATTCTATGAGCCAGTTGGACATACTCGAATCCAACCGAAACCTTATTAACAGATTCTGTATATTAGGGGGATGCCCTACTGATTCTGTGTGCCTCGGTGGCTTAGGGGTATAGCGCGTCCTTGGTAAGGACGAGGCCGCGGGTTCAAATCCCGTCCGAGGCTTTATCTTTTCAGTCCAATTCCCTGATTGTAAATTTTAATTTCTCGATGTTCATATGTAAGAGACATCATAGGACAAAATCTGCAATATGGACACGGTATAGCATGAAAAAAGTGTGTATATTAGACTATTTAAGTCCTGGAGATTTCAGGGAAATTCGAAATTCCCAATTTAATTTATTTTTATTTACAGGTACGAAATCACATCTGACCATAGCTTCTTTAAACTGCTTGTTTGTGATAAAGAAACCCTCAGGTGTTTGTTCAAATAGATTTTTGAGTGCATAGCTAGTGTAATTTTTATTTGGTAATTTTTGTGGGACAATATTTGACATTATCCAATTGTCCAGGGCTTTTATTTCAATGTCTGTTAATTCGTATTCACCCATTTTATTCATTCCTCTTTTTTTATAAATATGGTAATATTACGCTGCGCCTTGATCTGGCTGATGTAACTAGTATATGTAGCGTTTACTTATTACATATTCGATGCTACAAATAAAATACAGAACAAACCGCTAAAGCTCAAAAAACAGCATACTTTGAATGCAAACCAGAAAAATGTGTTTTATCGCCTATCTATTATTCATAGGGGATCCGTAGTGATTATTGGTTAAAATATCAAAAGCAGGGAAATATAAATCTGGGTATTTAATATCGGATCGTGAATGTAAATTTGCTACCCTTTCCAACTTCGCTTGTGACCCATATCTTGCCACCATGCATCTCAACGTACTTCTTAACAAGAGCAAGGCCAAGGCCAGTACCCCCGTACTGCCGTGTCATATATGGATTAATTTGTTTGAATGGCTGGAACAGTTTATTAAGATCATTCATTGCAATACCTATTCCTGTATCTTTCACACTGATCTCAATAATATTTCCAATGTGTTTTGCAGTTATTTCTATACGGCCATTATCGGGTGTAAACTTAATTGCGTTGCTTATAAGATTGTAAAGTATCTGACAGAATTTTGTCCTATCTGCCTTTATGCTATCAATCTCTGGGTCGATATCAACATCGATATCAATGTTCTTCTTTAATGCAAGAGGTTCTGTTATAGCCTTTACTTGTTTAATTACATCTGGTATAGAGAAATATTCTAAATCAAGTTCCATCTTACCGGCTTCAACCTTCGAAAGGTCAAGAATATCATTGATAAGTGCCAACAGATGTTGGCCGCTATTTGAAATGTTGTATAAGTACTTTGTCTGCTTTTCATTTAAATTTCCAGCAGTTCCAGTAAGCATCATGTCAGAAAAACCTATGATGGAATTTAATGGAGTTCTCAATTCATGGCTAATTGTGGCTAAGAACTCGCCTTTGCTCCGATTTGCACTCTCTGCGATCAGTTTAGCATGTAGTAATATTTCTTCAGCCTGCTTTCTATCCGTAATATCACGGCACACACAAAAACTAAACTTGTTTTCTTCAAAGATCACTGAACTTCCTTGAATTTCAACATTGATCAAACTGCCATCTTTTCGGCGATGGCAAGTTTCGGTAATGATCTTTTTATTACCAGTACGTTTGATCATGTCTAGCAAATGCTCGCGTGAAAAAAATGCATCCCAATCCCAAATGTGCAGCTCGTGAGTCTCTTCCAATGAGTAACCAAGCATTTCAGCAAATTTTTGGTTTGCCTTGAAAACCTTCCCATTCTGGTCAATAAGAACTAATCCATCCAACGATTGCTCAAAAAGCATACGCCACGTACTTATCTCATCTTCAATTTTCTTTTCTTTTTCCTTCTTTTGAGTGATATCCACATATCGTAATATCACACTTGTAGGACAGTTTTGAGAAAGTGGATGTATTTTCAAAATGCAGTGCTTTTCATCCGGATCATGAGACGAAAATTGAAATTTGAATTTTTTCATTTTTCCATTAATTACATCTCTTATCCCCTTCGCCAAAGCAGCAGCTTCTTCTGACTCTTTAACGCTAGCCTCGTCACAGATCTTCAGGTAATCGGTCCCTTCAGCATATCTCTTAGGATCGAGGTAATTATTTTCAATCAATTCTTGCCAATTTTCATGGGCATAAGTGATTATTCCTTCCGGAGATAGGACTACAATGCTATCTTCACAATATTCCCTTAAATTCTCCCCAGGTAAAGGGATTGAAAAGTTCTCGGTTTTAGAAGACATAATTCGGAGATAGTAAATTTAATATTCTAATTTGTATACTATATGTATATATAATTTGTCGCCACGTTTGTGATGATCTTTTTTATTATCCCTTCTCAGATTTCAAGATAAAATAGTAATGTTCTTGTTGGGATGTGTTCCTCCTCTCTCCTGTGAACAAATCAGTATTGTTAATGCAACTAAGAGCACGAATTTCAATCTTAATCAGAGATTTACTGTCTCTTAACTCTTGCTCTCTTCAGTATTAAGGGAACTTTTTTCGTCCATTGACAGAAATCTGGCATTGATAGCCACGATGATCGTGCTCAGTGACATAAGGACAGCTCCAACTGCAGGCGACAGCAATATTCCCTTACTGTACAGTACACCTGCAGCAAGTGGTATTGCCACTACGTTATACCCCATTGCCCAGAAAAGGTTCTGCACCATTTTTCTGTAAGTAGCCCTGGAAAGACCTACTATTGAAACAACATCTTTGGGATTGCTTTTGATCAGTATTATGTCTGCTGTTTCTACTGCAACATCGGTACCTGCTCCTATGGCAATTCCAATGTCTGCCTGGGCAAGAGCAGGTGCATCGTTCACTCCGTCTCCGGTCATTGCGACAACAATCCCTCTTGACTGTACTTCTTTCACCTTGGCAGCCTTTTCCTGTGGCAACACCTCCGCAAAATACTCATCCAGACCTATCTCTTCTGCAACCCATCTTGCAACTTGTTCATTATCACCGGTAAGCATCATGCATTTGATTCCCATTTTCCGTAGTGTGGAAATTGCCTGTTTTGATTCAGGCCTTATGATATCAGCCAGGGCAATGGCCCCTTTCACTTGCCCATCCATTACCACATAAACAACCGTTTTTCCTTGTGATGTGAGTTTTTTCACAACTTCATTTTCAATATTAACGCCCTGTTCTCTCAGATATCCAGGGCTAACTACCTTTACTTCTTTCCCTTCTACTATTCCTTGGGCTCCTTTTCCCGGAATGGACAGAAAGTTATCCACTTTATACACCTGTTTCACAGATGCAGCTATACCCCGAGCTATCGGATGCTCCGAATTAGCTTCCACCGAGGCTGCATACCTTACCAGTTCTTCTTCATTCATTGTACTATCAAAAATAACAGTTTCAGTTATCCCAAATCTTCCCTGTGTCAGCGTACCTGTCTTATCGAAGATAATGGCATTCAGGTTGCGAGCGTTCTCAAAGGCTACCCTGTTCCTGATGAGTAGACCATTGCGTGCTGCCAGTGCAGAAGATATGGCAACTACCAGAGGAATTGCAAGCCCCAGAGCATGAGGACAGGTTATGACCATTACTGTAACGGCTCTTTCGAGAGAGAACGCGAAATCTGCTTTGATTAGCTGGGTCCACACTAACAATGTGATCGTGCCTACACTGAGGGAAATGATTGTAAGCCACTTTGCAGCCCTGTCAGCCAGATCCTGGGTGTGGGATTTACTTTCCTGAGCTTCTTTTACAAGTTCCACTACCTGGGAAAGGAAAGATTCAGCTCCTGTTTTCTTTACTTTGATAGTTATAGCCCCTTCTCCATTGATGGAGCCCCCGATCACAGTATTATCTTTCTTTTTTGTAACGGGCTTCGACTCACCTGTGAGCATGGCTTCATTAACAGAGCTATTTCCTTCAACAACCACACCATCGGCGGGGATTTTCTCCCCGGGTCTTACAACCAGCAGGTCTCCGACAATAATATTTTTCAGCGGTATATCTTCAACATTCCCCTGCTCATTGATCCTGTGGGTATCAGGAGGCAATAGCCTGGCCAGTTGCTCCAGTGCCTTGGAAGCCCCCATTATAGAACGCATCTCCAACCAGTGTCCCAGCAGCATGATATCGATAAGTGTTGCCAGCTCCCAGTAAAATATCATTCCCATCAGGCCAAACACGACTAGACTGCTGTATATATATGCAACCGTGATAGCTATAGCTATCAGGGTCATCATGCCAGGGGTGTGTGAGGTTAGTTCATCCCTTATCCCCTTAAGGAAAGGCCACCCTCCATAAAAGAATATGATCGTGGACAGCAGGAACAGCACATAAACATCTCCCTTGAAACCCGGAACTATTATCCCAGAAACGGTGAACAAGAACTCGCGGATAATAGGAGACAGTAGAAGTATAGGGATAGTGATAATGACGGAGATAAAAAAACGTCTTTTAAAATCTTCCACCATCATTTCATGATGGTTAGTATGGTCTTTGTGCTTACCCTGTGCATCATGTTTACCATGCTGGATGTGTCCCCCATGTTCCATATGGTTATGTTCCTTGTGAGGTGGATGCTGTTCCATTGCCTGCTGTCCAGTATCATGATGCATGTGCTCATGCATTGCCATCTCATTATCTTCCATGTGTCCCACTCTCCTTATTCAATTATACTTTTGTATGTTCTGTCACTGGATCTACAGCTTCTCTGTTCCATGACTTACAGCTAGAGCATTTACTTTAGTGTCTTAATGTAGTCCAGTGTATCATTGAGGTCTTTATCAGACATTTGCCATCTCGGCATTGTTGGCGACAGAGATTCTCCGGAAGGTTCCAATCCATCCCTGATAGCTTTCTTGATATCCTCATCAGTGAATGGGTGTTCCTCTTCTGTGGTCAGTGAAGTATATGTGATATCAGCCGGTACTGTGTAGCCCATCATCACTGGTACTCCTCCTTTACCATCCACTCCGTGACAATTGACACAACCTCCTCCGTGCATGTATATCCATTGGGGGCCGTAGGATGTAGGGATTCTCTTGCCTGTTTCATTGAATCCGGTGTAATAGATTGTTTCACCGTTTGATTCGAACTTGGTCTTGATACCTTCGACATTGTAGGGATAAATATAACCAGTTCCCATCATTCCTCCCTGCTGGCCATAATCGGCTCCCATCATTCCATTTCCGTAACCCGAGCCCATCATACCTCCGTACCCAGGTCCCATCATGCTGTCATAGCCTGATCCAGTGTTGTATCCGGATGTCTGCAAGTTCATCATATAAACGATCATTATTAGGATTGCAAGTATAGCAATTCCAATAAGACCTAGAAAGTAATTTTCCATTTTAGCCATCATTAACCTCCCACTTTGCCATTTAAAAATATGCTTGATTCAAAATATAAGGTTATGTGGAAAAAGCATTTTTTTTGTAGATTTTTTTGACTCGAAAATCAAAATAGATAGATAGATAGATAGATAGATAGATAGATAGATAGATAGATCGATAGATACCCATGCCTGATTTTGCATCGCTAATTTTATTTATTATGTATCTCAATAATTTAATATCAACTATAGTAGTGGGCGTGTTTAGATGAAATTGAATGTAAAAAATCAGATACTTATATTGATAGTTATCTATTCAATATTAATGCTGATAGTACCGATATCGGCAACACCGCAAGAAGATGCAAACTCTGGTGATATACTAGAGAAAGATGCAGGTATTCAGAAAAGTGAAAAATACGTTCCAAACGAAATTCTTGTTAAGTTTAAGCCTGGACTTTCAGATAAAGAAGTAGACAATATAAACTCCAAAAATGAGGCTTATGTTTTGTATTCGAGCCAATATGCAGGCTTCAAGACTCTGAAAGTTCCAAAGAGCAAGACGGTCGAAGAGATGGTCGAGATCTATAGCAAGAATCCAAATGTTGAGTATGCTGTACCGAATTATGTCATGTATGCTACTATGTTGCCTAATGATCCACTTTATGTATATCAATGGAACTTCAAGCCTCCAAACGGTATAAACGTCACAGATGCGTGGGACATCTCCACTGGAACGGGTGTGATTGTTGCTGTAATTGATACAGGAGTTGCATCAAATGCCCCGGATCTTTCAGAGACTAATTTTGTTCAAGGATATGATTTCATAAATTATGATAATGACCCTGCTGATGACAATGGTCATGGGACCCATGTGGCTGGTACCATAGCTCAGAGTACAAACAATGGAATAGGGGTTGCAGGTGTAGCTTATGGTTGTACTATAATGCCTGTGAAGGTATTAGATGCAAGTGGCAGTGGGACCCTGAGTCAGCTTGTAGACGGTATATATTATGCCAGTGGTAAAAATAGCCAATATAAAGCAGATGTGATTAGCATGAGTTTGGGATTTCCTACTTCTGTAACTGCAAAGAAACTGCGTCCCCTTTTATCTGCACTTGATTATGCATACTCTCAAGGTATTGTCATAGTAGCAGCCGCAGGTAATGATGGTACTTCAACTGTATGTTATCCGGCTGCCTATGAGAAATGCATAGCTGTTGGTGCCACCAGATACGATGGAACCCGCCCTTATTACTCCAACTATGGAAGTGCCCTTGACATAATGGCACCAGGAGGAGACATGAGTGTGGACCAGAACAATGATTATAAACCGGATGGAATACTCCAGAATACATTAGCCTATAGCCCTGGAACTTTTGATTATTATTTATATCAGGGAACATCAATGGCAACGCCACATGTATCTGGTGTAGCAGCCTTGCTGATTGCAAATGGTGTAAAAGGGCCGGAAAATGTAAGACAAGCGATGCAGTCAACTGCAAAGGACATGGGAGCTACTGGCTGGGATTCTGGATATGGATGGGGTATAGTAGATGCGTATAAAGCTCTTAACTATTATACCACAGATTCACAGCCAAGTGGGGAAATGCACATCGAGAGTGTGAAAATGGATTCTATCACAAAGACAGCAGGAAAGAACACTCTGGTAACTGCAACAGTTACTGTAACCATATTTGATGCAAATAACAATCCGGTTGAGGGAGCAACAGTTTCAGGTCAATGGGACGGTGCTGCCACAGATTCAGGTGTTACGGGTAGCAATGGTGTGGTAACTCTCAAGTCAAATGAAGTAAAGGTGGTCAGTGGAAAATTTGTTACCTTTACTTTTACCGTAGATGGTGTTTCTCATAATACTATGTCATGGGATGGAGGTACAGCATCAGGTACAATCATTTATCCGCAATGAACAAAACGGATAGGACCATATTATGGTCCCATTTACTATTTTTTGGACGCAGGAAATATAGAAAGCTTCTATTTTTTATCAATCAACTTCTTTGCGATTGAGCTTGAAATGGACATTTATATCGAATCTTGCTAAGAACATCAATAAGCCATATTTTTGGGAGACATTCGTTTCAATATAATCTTGTCTGATTCTGGCATCTAAGATAAGAAGTTAAAAATACGATAAAACAAAAATACATAATATAATATTTCTGATTACTTGATACAAACGATATAGGGGACTCTGAAGAAAGAACCAAAAGCATCAAGGTGATTAGCAATAAGTGATATCGAAGATCAATAAATGAGCTAGAGGAGACTCAACATTTCGATATATTGAGTATGCAGCTATAATCCAATGTGGGGTGAATCAGGAATGAACAAGAATACAAAAATAACTTATCTTTTTGCATTAGTGATTGCGGTTATCTTGCTAGGGGTCCCTGCTTCGGAGGCAGATTCAGGTAATCAATGTTTAAAAGCAGTGGTAGACGACATTAGCCCCAGTTCTGTAGGTATTGATGAAGAATTCACTGTAGGAATAAGTATTGAAAGCTGTGGCAATACAGTTCCTGATAATATCACTTTTGAAATAGTAAGTTCCCCTCCGGATATTGTAATAACAGAAAATCTGGTCACTCATTTCCCAAAATTTGTTTATAGCAGCAGTGAAAGGCAGTTAGTATACCATATGAGAACAACTCCTGATGCTAAACCCGGTCCTCATATTATAAAAATGAAATTGACCTACGGAAATGATGCAAAATGGGTATCATATTACGATGTTGAGGTAAGAGTAATAGGTGAGCATGCAGAACCAAGGATCTCTTTTGTCAGAACAAATCCTGAATATATCTATGAGGGAGATTCAGTCGATTTAAGTTTGGGTATAGAGAACTTTGGTAAAGCAATAGCTAAATCCGTTGGGGTTAGCTTGAATCATGAGTTTAAAGGTATAAAAAATACTACAATTGGAACTCTTGGTCTAAATGGCAGTCAGACTGCATTGTTCAAATTCAAGGCAAACAGATCAGGAACATTTGAGATTCCTGTTATCATAAACTATGAAGATGATTATGGTATCCAGAGGGATAACTATAGCATTGCGATTAATGTTCTTGACAAAAAGGGAAGTTTAAATCTTGCATCTGTAAAGGTTAATCCTGTTCTTCCTCAAGTGGGCGAGACTGTAGAATTAACTATGAGAATTGAAAACTCAGGTGAAAGGACAATAAATTCAGTCAGAGTTTATGCTGATCATCCATTCAAAGGACTAAAAGAATCCTTTATTGGAACTCTTGATTCAAATGAAGATGGACCTGCTGTAATCACTTTCATAGCTAATCAGTCTGGAGAATATGATATTCCTGTAACCATAACATATAGCGATGATTTTGGGGAAGAACAAATTCAAACGAATATCAATATCATTGTCCTGAAAAGTGAAAGTGGAGCGGGAACTGCTGCAATTGTATTGCTGATCTTAGCGATTATTGGAGGATTAATCTATATTAATTATAGGACAAAAAAATCAAAAGACAAGATCATCAAACAGTTGATGGAAGGCAGAGGCAACTCTGATAAAAACGAAAAACAATGAGAGGTCTCTATTATGATTAATGATATTCGGGTGGGGGCTCTTATTGCATACTGTAGTGTAAGAAGAGGAAACAAGAAAACTCTAATATTCATAGTCTTTGTCCTGTCTCTCATTTTCTTGAATTTAGTATTCCTCCCCTCTATGCTAGGAGGAATGACTGTTCTATTTACTGGTATGATGCAAGATTATGCTTATGGGGACATTGTTATTGAACCAACGGGCCATAATACTTACATCAACAATGCTGATAGCGTATTGGCAAAAGTCAGAGCTGTAGAAGGTGTGAGAGCTGCAACAAAACGACTGGATGCTGGTGCATCTATTGAATATAAACAGAACGTTGTAGGAGTGAGTATAACAGGTTTGATTCCTACCGAAGAGTATGATATTTCAAAATATCCATATATTATTACTGAAGGTGATTTTCTGGGAGATCTATCCCGTGATGAGATCATAATTGGTGCTATGATTGCAGGTACGGGTTTTGGATCAGAGATATATGATAATCTGGGTGAAGTAAGACCTGGAGCACTTGTTGATGTTACCTATAGCAATGGTGTAAAGAGGACTTATAAAGTCAAGGGCATCATGGAAGGCACTTTTGAACTTGTTGATCTTAATGCTTTGATTAATTACAAGGAAATAGAAGACGTATACGGTTTAGATGATGGTAAAGCCACTAGTGTAGTTGTAAGGGTTGACAAGCAAGGGAGTGAAGAACAAATACAGGATAAAATCAGAGATGCTGGAGTGAATGAGGAAGTTTTCACATGGGCTGATAAATCGGAGGCTCTCATAAAACAAGCAATGCAAAGCATTGGTGCTATAAATATTATGTCAAAGTTTGTGAGTTTGATAGTGGGTGCAGCTTTGATACTTATTATTATCTATATCAATATACTCAATAGGAAAAAAGAGATCGGAATTCTAAAAGCAGTGGGCATTACTCCAAGGTCCATTGTGTTATCCTATGCATTCCTTAGCACTTTTTACGTTTCCCTTGGGATTTTCGCAGGATTGGTATTATACTTTACACTTATGCTCTACTTCCAGGCAAATCCGGTAACATTCTATGAAACCATGCACATAAGTCCTACAATTGATCCTATGCTGCTTATCCAAAGCGTAGTTACCATGCTTACACTATCAGTTATAGCCGGGATTCTGCCTGCCTGGAGTGTATCAAGAGAGAGTATACTCAAAGCCATATGGGGGCGATAAAATTATCCTGGTAAAAAATCTCAAAAGATACTATGGAACCGGAGAAACTGCTGTTAAGGCTCTCAATGGCGTTTCTTTTGAAATTTACAAAGGTGAGTTTGTAGCCATTATGGGTGCATCGGGTAGTGGAAAAACTACCCTGCTCAGGATACTTGCATTATTGGACGATGCAACAGATGGAGAATATACTATTCGTGGACTAGAGGTTTCAAGTCTCCCTGAGGCCGAAAGAAGTTATTACCGGCTAACTCAGGTCGGTTATGTCTTTCAGGACTATGCACTGATCAATGAGATGAGTGCTGCAGAGAATGTATATGTGCTTTCCATGATGGAAGGAAAATCAAAGAAGGAATCATATGCGATTGCTCTTGAAGCATTAGATAAGGTTGGCCTTCAAGGAAAATATGACCGAGTCCCTGGTGAGTTATCGGGTGGTGAAAAGCAAAGAGTTGCAATTGCAAGGGCCATAGCAAAAAAACCTGATATTATGTTTGCTGATGAGCCGTGTGCCAACCTGGACACCAATAATTCAAAACAAGTACTGGACGTGTTCAAAGAACTGAATGAAAAATACGGCCAGACGATTGTGATGGTAACGCATGAACCGTGGCATGTTGACTATGTTAGCAGAGTGATCACACTCGAAGATGGTATTATAATAAGTGATGAGAGAAAAAGCAAAATAGCAAATTCATAATGACTCATCAATTATCAAATTCAAGTAAAATTTGTTTCTATGCCTGTCTTTTTACTGATATCCTCTCAGCTTAGGAATTATCCGATGCACATGTTTCTGATACTCTCTATATTCGTCGCCGAATTGTGCCACTAGTCTTGTTTCCCAGTGCAGAGATCCCAGATATAGGTATACGACGGTCACAATGTATATGGCAAGCAGGTTTGTGGTCATAAAGGGAGTGAGCACCATTATTATCAGGGTGGAGAATGTGAACGGATCCCTTACCCATCGGTAAATGCCACGGATATTAAGAGAGCCTGCTTCAGGGGTATTTGGAGCAGAGAGCTGTGCACGCATTTTGAATCTTTGAGGTGCATCTGTAAAAGCCCTGAGGGTAATGATGCCGGCAATCAACTGTCCGACTACCATCACCCAACGCCAGGGAGAGGGCACTATGTAAATGATTTCTCCCGGATTTTTGTAAAAAAGGTAGGCCAGCGGTGATATCGTTAAGACTGCAACGAAGCTAAATATAGGCATATACAGCTTTTCTACTCTTTGTCCAAAGATCCGCATGGCTAAGCGCTTGAAGCGCAGACTTGCCATGAGGCTGTGGATAGCTGCAAACTCTGCCAGACAAAGCACAAGTATGATTACGGACAAAACCAATTTAAACTACTCCCATTTTTTATTTGGCTGGCTTCTATTTAGTATTTATGAAAAGATAGTGCTGCTGTCGAGGCAACAAATCATCTATCGATCCTTCTAACCGAAAGCCACTAATATAAATATCCTATTTCCTCTAACAAAAGACCCCTTACTCTCTTGAAAATGATTCCTATGAAGTATCTTGTTCAGTTCGCAGTTATTATTCTTGTCAGTTTTCTTGGAAATTTCCTTCACAAGGCACTGGATCTTCCAATGCCTGGAAACGTAATAGGTATGTTGCTCCTGTTTTTGTTCCTTCTGACGGGAATTCTAAAGCTGTCTATGGTAGAGGACGTAAGCAATTTCCTGCTAAAGCATCTCTCCTTTTTCTTTGTACCCGCAGGAGTAGGTTTGATCACTTGTTTTTCGATATTACATGGTAAATGGATCCCTCTCATTATAATATCCATTGTTTCTACTATTATCATTGCAGTGACTACGGGTATCACAGTCCAGATACTTATGAAAAGGAGGCGTTCTGGTGAATGAGATAATTACTTCCCTCGTAAGTTCGCCTCTATTTGGAATAATCATATCCTTACTGACATTCCAGATGGGCAGCATGCTTTACAAAAAGACTGGGCTGGTTTATCTCAATCCCCTGGTACTGAGCATGCTAATGATCATAGCTTTTCTTGTAAGTTTCCATATCAGTTTTGATGATTATAATAAAGGAGGACAGTTCATATCCTACTTCCTGGGCCCTGCCACCGTTATCCTCGCTGTGCCTTTGTATAAAAAAGTAAATCTGCTGAAGGAGAACATCCTGCCAATTCTAGGAGGCATTACAATAGGCTCTGCAACAGGCATCCTAAGCATAATTGGCATGTGCAGGCTATTCGGCCTTGATGAGCTGGTAAGTATCTCCATGATCCCTAAATCCATCACCACTCCTATCGGAATAGAACTTTCCAATCAGCTTGGCGGACTGCCAGCTATCACCGTAGCAGGGATTGTTTTTACAGGTATATCGGGTGTTCTGATAGGTCCGATGATATGTAAGTTATTCAAAATAGACAATAAGGTAGCTGTGGGAATTGCCATAGGCACTTCATCCCATGCCCTGGGTACTACCAAGGCAGTGGAATTGGGGGAAACCGAAGGAGCCATGAGTGGATTGGCTATCGGTATAGCAGGACTTATCACTGTATTACTCGCCCCTCTGCTTGCGAAGATATTTATGTGAGATTTTTGCCGTTGCAATATGGATTGTCATAGGTTTACATGCTACAACAATGAATATTACTTCTCCATTGCTTTTTTCTTCATGTCTTGCGGAAACTTTTCGATAGCATACCTTAAAGAAGTTCTAGGCATGACATTCTTTTTACTCATTACGTATTCGAATATCTCCTGCTGGTGCGCTTTGCCTGCTTCCTTGAGCATCCACCCATAGCCCTTACGCACAAGGTCATCTTCATCCATGAGCAAGCTGTCAGCAATTTCCAGAACATCTTCCAGGAATTTACCATTCCTTGCAGGCAATACAAGAGTCACAGCTGCAGCCCTTCTAAACCATCTGTTATCAGATTTGGTCCATTGTTTAAGCCGGGTTATGTACTGAGGATAAGACTCGATAAAGGCTGCAACTGAATGATTACATAGTGTATCGCATTTCGCCCAGTTATTAACATATTTCCCTATCCAGCTCTCAAAAACCTCAAAATCATCCGGCTCGTAAAATTCCCGCATACGGTAAATCCATTCAAAAGCAATTGATGATTCTTCAAACAGGTCTGATCTCAGAAGATCTTCAGACAATGAAAAGATAGTATCCTTCTTTTCGTTCTTTATCTGTTTGAAGTACTTGTCTGCTATCTTAAGTACGGCTGCTGCTTTTACCCCATAGCAGTTAATACCTTCTTTAAAAAACCTAGCAGCTGTCTCTTTTGTCTTTTCATCTGCGCTGTTGACCAGTTCCTCTCTCATTTCAGATATCAGATTCTCATGCATTTGCTATCCAACCCGGGATTGTGCTTTAGATGTATATAAATGGAACAAAGCTTATTAACGGTTTGTGGAAGTTACTGATACGCAGTGCCTCCTCCATTCCCATCTCTCTTTTCATCTGAGTTAGCTGCATACTGTGCAAAAGTCTCGGCTGCTTTTTCATAGAGGTTCATAGCACTTCTGGAAGTTGTGGGTTTTATTCTGGCAATAGCTTTTCTGAAATGGGCCATGGAGATCCTTATATCGCTTGCCAGTGCTTTCATTTCATCTCTTGTCATGCCAGGTTTTATAACTGTTCTTAGAGCCAGCATGGAAGCTTCCCTGCAAATAGCATCGATATCGGCACCCACATATCCTTCTGTCATGTCTGCAAGCAAATTCAGGTCCACATCATCGGCCAGGGGCTTTCCCAGAATATGTATCTCAAAGATCTTCCTGCGTCCTTCCTTGTCAGGTGGCTTCACGTAGATAAGTCTGTCAAACCTTCCCGGGCGCAGCAAGGCAGGGTCAATTATGTCAGGTCTGTTTGTAGCAGCTATTACCACAACATCCTTGAGTTCTTCCACGCCATCTATTTCAGTGAGTATCTGGCTTACCACTCGTTCTGTAACATTTACATCGATACTGGAGCCCCTTTCTGGTGCCATTGCATCTATCTCATCAAAGAATATCACAGTTGGAGCAGCTTGTTTTGCTTTTCTGAACGTATCACGCACCGCTTTTTCAGATTCTCCTACGTACTTGCTCAAAAGCTCCGGGCCTTTTATACTGATGAAATTTGCTTCACTTTCGCTTGCAACTGCCTTGGCAAGCATGGTTTTTCCAGTGCCCGGAGGACCAAAAAGCAATATTCCTTTGGGAGGTGTGGTATTGACAGCCTCAAACATCTCCGGATATTTCATAGGCCATTCCACAGCTTCAATTAGTTCCTGCTTTGCGGCCTCTAAGCCCCCTATGTCCTCCCAGCGCACATGCGCAACCTCTACGAACACCTCACGCATGGCTGAAGGTTCTATATTCTTGAAAGCTGCATCAAAATCAATTCTGGTAACTACAAGACTGTCCATGATCTCCTGAGGTATGTCATCTTCTATATGCATCTCAGGAAGCATTCTGCGCAAAGCGTGCATTGCAGCCTCCTTACACAGGGAAGAGAGATCCGCTCCTACATAACCATGAGTTACAGATGCTATTTGCTCAAGATCTATATCGTTTTCAATAGGCATGCCTCTTGTATGCACGTATAGGATCTGCAGTCTGCCGTTGCGGTCAGGGATGCCTACTTCTATTTCCCTGTCAAATCTTCCGCCTCTGCGCAGTGCAGGATCTATGGAATTAGGACGGTTGGTTGCAGCAATAACAATGACTCTGCCTCTGGATTTCAGCCCGTCCATTAGTGAAAGCAATTGGGCTACCACCCTGCGCTCGACTTCTCCCATCACTTCATCCCGTTTAGGGGCAATAGAATCAATCTCGTCTATAAATATAATGGAGGGTGCATCCTTTTCTGCATCCTCAAACATCTGGCGCAGCTTATGTTCACTCTCGCCGTAATACTTTGATACTATCTCAGGTCCGCTGATGGATATGAAATTCGCATCAGTTTCACTGGCTACTGCCCTGGCTATCATTGTCTTGCCTGTACCTGGCTGGCCATAAAGGAGCACACCCTTCGGGGGATCTATCCCAAGCTTCAGAAATATCTCAGGATGCCTGAGGGGTAGCTCTATCATTTCCCTTACCATGCCAAGCTCGCGCTTGAGACCGCCAATATCTTCGTAGGTGATGTGGTCTTTTGTTGTAGTTTCTTCCAGAGGCTTTTCCCGGAGAATTATCTGCGTGTTACGGGTAACTACCACAGGTCCGGAGGGTTTGGTTGCCAGTACTGCAAAAGTCAGGGGATTGTTTACCGTTTCAACTCTAACTCTTTCTCCTTTTGAAAGAGGTCTACCCTCTATGATTCTCAGGATAAAACGAGATCCGCCTACAAGCTGAACTGGTTGCATGGGAGCCAGGGTGACACTTTCTGCTTCATGAGCCAATATCTTCTTAATGGTTACCTGCTCGTCAAGACCAATTTTAGCATTGTAGCGCAGATTGCCGTCTATACGGATTATTCCTTTGCCGGTATCATCAGCATAGCCTGGCCAGACGATAGCATAGCATGTATCCTTTCCCTTGATCTCTATAATATCGCCGCTTGTAATTCCTAATTGTTGCATCAGGTTTTTTTCCAGGCGGGCTATACCTCTTCCAGCGTCTCTGGGGTACGCCTGTGCTACCTGTACGATGATCTCTTCGGACATTTGTGAACCGCCAGTTTAAGAAACACTTTCTCAATCATTGTTACAGAAGAAATTCAGTATTCAATCAATTTAATATTCCTATTTAGAATAATAGTTCCATATTTAAAACATTACATGATAGTTTATATGATACGCTTTTTGTTTCTTTTCTTTTGTAAGCCTTCCTGTACCTTACTTGTAGTTTTATTTGATATTCGGAGAATGTAAACAAAACTTTTATATGGGATTGCTTAGTACACAATCGTACATTATAGCTTATGAAAGGACATCAAACTTGATGGGTAGTATTAAGGCCGGGATCAAAATGTGTGCGAACTCAATGCAATGTGATGTGTGGAAAGAATATACAGCACCTTCTCAGGAGGAACAGTTTCAGAAATTCCTATCCCTGCTGGAATATGTTTCTGTCAATAGTCCTTTCTACAAGCAGAAGCTCTCAAAAGAGAATGTGGATATCGAAGCTATCAAAAGTCTTGAAGATATCAGTAGACTCCCTTTCACGTACAAGGAAGAACTAAGGGATGCTTATCCTCTTGGTCTGCAAGCATCACCGGAAGGAAAAGTAGTGCGTATTCACTCCTCATCCGGAACTACAGGTAAACCTGTTATCATTCCTTATACTCAGAACGATGTGGACACATGGGCCGATATGATGAAAAGGTGCTATGAGCTGGCAGGTCTAAATAACCATGACCGGATACAGATCACACCTGGGTACGGTTTATGGACTGCAGGCATAGGTTTTCAGCTTGGAGCTGAAAAGCTGGGTGCTATGGCAGTTCCCATGGGCCCGGGAAATACGGAAAAACAACTGCAGATGCTCATGGATCTGCGTTGCACTGCTCTTGCAAGCACTTCTTCTTATGCCTTGCTGCTTGCGGAAGAGATCAATAAGAGGGGCATAAAAGATAAAATTCACCTCAAGGCAGGTATCATCGGCTCAGAAAGATGGAGCCAAAAAATGCGTATGCGTATCGAGGACGAGTTAGGCCTGGAGAGCTTTGACATATATGGTCTCACTGAAATATATGGTCCCGGCATTGCACAGGACTGCCACCTGCATAATGGCTTGCATTACTGGTCAGACATTTTGTATTTTGAGATCATCGATCCGGTAACAGGTGAAATATTACCAGAAGGAGAGTTGGGTGAACTTGTTGTAACCACTCTCTCTAAAGAAGGTGCGCCTCTCATACGTTACAGGACAAGGGATCTCACACGCATTATTCCGGGACAGTGTACTTGTGGATGCCCGTTTCCCCGTATTGACAGGATCTTAGGCCGCACGGATGACCGGATCAAGATAAAAGGGGTCAATATATATCCGGGACAGATCGAAGATCTGACTCACAGATTAGAAGGCGTAAGCAGCGAATACCAGATCCTTCTATCCCGTGATGCCGGTAAGGAATCCATGCTTTTCCGTGTGGAAGTAAATAATGCACAGGGTGCTTCCTGCAAACAGTCAAAGGAAAAAGCCATCAGAAAAGCTTTCCATGATCTGATAGGTATCTCTGTGGATGTGGAATGCCTGAAAATTGGTGATCTGCCGCGCAGTGAAAAGAAAAGTAAAAGAGTGATAGATGCAAGGGATTCATAGGCAAAAATGCGTGGATAACAAATTACTCCACATCTTCTATTTATTCAATTTTCATTTCAGTTATATATCTATTAAAGTTTTATCCTTTGCTCTGTAGGAATATAGTACATAAATCCTTTGCTGGAATTAGTTAAAAACAACTTCATATCTGCAAATAAAAAAGTAAAGTGAATATTGTGCTTATTAATATTTAATCGATATCTATACTATGTCAAATTAAACCATAAAATTTTTATACTCTGTGGTATAGCAATTACTTACTAATATGTATCAATTATATGAGATACGTGACTGGATATACGAATGTGAGCGTTTCCTCTTTCTTGCAGAGGTGCACTTCATAGACGAAAAGGTATCTCCCTTATGTCATAATTTCTGCCATGTGCTAACTGGCAATAAGCTGAGAGAAATGCTTGATCTTTTAGCTGAGCAGCAGTGCTCTTGCCTAAATGTCCATTCATGTGTCACACCAAAGGAACTTGATCTCTTCAAATGTATAGTGGATAATGTGTCATCCGAAAGATGGCATGAGTTATGCACTGAAAAAATAATGGAAGCACAGAATATACTGCACAAGCTTGCCTGTGGACTTGAAAACGATATCATGCAGGTGTATAAAGAAAAAGGATATCCATTATTATGTCCTGAAGCAGAACTATATCTCTAGTAAAGTTTTCTGTTTTTCAAGAATGTTTATGCTGCTGTTCTATTCTTATTTGTGTGGAAGATATACCATCATCAATGTATTCATTTTCTGGAACAATAGTAATCATATCTCTGACTTCAGGTGAGATATCTATTTCAGCTCCTTTTCTGCTAAAGACAAGAAAATCAATTCTCTTTTCTTTGAAGTGCCTATAAAGAGATTGTGTAGTATCTTGAGGACGGTAATACTTTGCATTAAAAAGTCTTTCCATAGTATCGGCACCCAGGATAAAAGTGGATTCTGGGAAAATATTTGCTTTCTGTGCAAAAAGAGGCGTGTTTGTTACGAATACATCTCCCATAAATTCAGGATCATAACACTCCTGTATAGAAGATATTCTGTCCTCGAGTGAAATGTAGTCCATGGGTGGTTTGTCTACATTGGTAAGGGATATTTCAAAATGTACTGATACGCCATATTTCTGAGATGCTATCTTTGCCATCTCAATATGTTTTCTATGGCACGGGTCAAAAGAGCCAGAGAGAATGACCTTATGGGAATGAGATATGTCTTTATCTTTTTCTTTTAGCCTGAAATACTTTGGAATTAGATCAGGATCATTGCCTTTATCCAATAGCATGTTTGATATTGCTTCAGTAACTTGTGCACTTCTTATTTGTGGGCTTTCCTGAGATAATAATCCAGTGTTGTCGGTTATTTCGATATCCACTTTGCAGGCTATAGCTAACGCATTGATGATAAGTCTACATGCCAGACTTTCTTCGCTTTCCCTATCCCTTTCATCTAAAAAGTGAATGCTATAGGTTGTTGTGTTTTGGAGTGACTGGATCGCTATGTGTAGTTCATGCTGTCTTTCTTTTCGTTCATTGAATTTTGCAAGGGCACAAGTTGCGCCGATACCCAGCACTTTTCCAACCTCTTTTTGTTCTTGCTGCAAAATTCTTGCTTTTTGAAATGCAGCCATAGCCATCGCACGTGCGGTGCGCACTGAGTTGTATTTTTCAGGCTTCTTGCCGGTGAATGCATCGACTGCCTGCTGGCTGTACGGTACTATCGCTTCCAGTAAGGTGGCTGATCCACCTCCATGTCTTAAGAGCTCTCCGATGGCTTCTGCCCCACCGCCTGTGATAGCCAGCACGATCTTATAGCCCGATGAATTAATCAAATGTACCAGGTTTTTCGTATTCATGTTTTTGTGTTATATATTCGGAACCAATTTTAAAATTGCTCTTTATATCTTTTTCTTCAAGGCCACATTATTCAGAATATTATCTGTAGCTTACATATTTTGGTCATATTGCAGTCTTTTTAAAAAACTCGAAGAGCATGGAAGTATGTAACGCACAAATTCTTTATACTTCCTCAAATAATTCCTTTTACAAGGGGGTTTTGTATTGGAAGAAATCGTAAGATGTTCTCGATGTATCCTGCCTGCCAGTTTACCAAGTGTAAAGCTCGATGAGAATGGGGTATGTAACTATTGTAACAGTTTTGACCGATCATTTGGTGATTGGGATAAAGTAAAAGAACTGAAGAAAAAGCAGTTTGAAGAAATTATTGAAAAAGTAAAAAAGCAAAATTCTGAATATGATTGCTTGGTTCCTCTTAGTGGGGGAAAGGACAGTACATATGCACTTTATGTTTGTGACAAGATCTACAACCTTAAATGTTTGTGCATAACTTTTGATAATGGGTTTTTATCTGATTATGCGAGAAAGAACATAAAGAATGCAATAAATGCTACAAAAGCAGATCATATCTATTATGCTGTTAATCCCAAAACAATGCTTGAACTCTACAAGCATTTTATAATACAGTGCGGTCATGTATGCGTTCCATGTATGAGAGGTATTGGATTAGTGAGTTACTTCCCCCTTGAGGCTTTTAATATACCGATTGTGGTATCTGGCAATGGTCGAAGGATCGCTTATTTGAGTGGCTTTCCCGAACTTTTTCAAAGTGGCGATCTAACTGTCTTTCAGAACGTCTGTAAAGGGATTGATGTAAAGAACGGCTGTGCTTCTTTACTGGAGCATGAGCCAAAGGTAACTTACAAGTCGTATCTAGGCGCTGCACTTAATCTTATGGGAATCAAGGATAAATTTGTTCCTAAATACATCACTCCAGACTACGTGGGGATATATGATTATTTAGATTCAAATTACACCGAAATCCTTGAGACAATAACTCGTGAAATGGGATGGGAAAAAGCGGGGGATACATTTGAACACACAGATTGTTTCCTGCATGAAATTCCTTTTTACATACACACTGTTAAATTCCCGGAAGTCACAGGGTCTACATTTTATTACAGCAATCGAATAAGATTGGGACAAATGACTAGGGATGAAGCTCTAAGGTTAGAATTAGAGGAGTTAGAAAACCCTGGGGTAGTACAAGGTCTCGATGACTTTTTAATGCAAATTGGCATGTCCAAAGAAGAATTTATCGAGCAGGTGTCTGATTGGACAAAGATAAAGAAATACAGAAAAGAAGAACCATTCTATACGAAGTTTTATATGAAGTTCAGGAAATAATTTCATTGAATCTTCATTTATTATATAGATCTTCTCTTCGCATCCTTTTTTTAACTGAATAGGAATATATTAAAAGCTCGATAAACCATAAACGTATTTATATCAGAATATTATATTAATGCGATGTTTGTATTCGGACATTTAGGGATAACTTTAGGCCTTTTCACGCTTCTGGAGCAGAAATTGCCCGCTTTAAAAGGTCGTATTGATTATGCGGCTATTCTCATTGGCTCCTTACTTCCTGATTTAATTGATAAACCAATAGGAAGAGTGATTTTTTCAGGAACTATTGATAATGGCCGTATATTTGCGCATACTTTATTATTTTTCTTTCTTCTTTGTGGTGCTGCTTTCTATCTATGGAAAAGCAAAAAGGATGCAAGGTTACTTTCCCTTTCAGCTGCCAGTTTTTGTCACCTTGTAGAAGATAAGATGTGGGAGTCACCTGCAACATTGTTCTGGCCTTTATTAGGCTGGAAGTTTCCAAGTAGTCCGGGCTTATATGATGGCATTCTTGGGTATTTCAGAAGCGTTTTTATGTATGCATATACTCCGGCTATGGATTACGCGTTCATCTCTGAAATTATAGGTATATTGATCCTTGTTTTCTTAGGTATCAGATATTTGCGCCAGAATGATTTATTCTATTTGTTATCTGAGGGCCTTAAACCTTAAGGTGGACTGAAATCTTATATATACTAATAATGGTATAATAATAGAAATATACAATTTATAAAAAGTTTAAAGAGGATAACAATGGGAGAAAAAATTAGGATACACAGTAGTTCCAAACTCTATGGAAAAACGACTGTAGGTGCAGGAACTGTTGTTATGGAAAATGTCACATTAGGCTATCCTGAACATCGCATATTAATGGAGATCATAAATAAGGGAATTGAGATCGAAGATCACGATTTCCCAGGTACCATTATCGGAAAAGATTCATTTATTCGGGCTGGTACAACGATTTTCAGCAATGTGAAAACAGGAGACAATTTTAAGACCGGTCATCATGCTATGATCCGGGAAAATACAACTATTGGTAACAGCGTACTTGTGGGTACGAATGTGATAATTGATGGTAATGTGAGGATTGGCAACAATGTCAGCATCCAGGGAAATGTTTACATTCCGACTCATGTCACTATAGAGGACAATGTATTCATTGGTCCATGTGCAGTACTTGCAAACGATAAATATCCAATAAGGGGCGAGTATGTTGCCCTTGGACCGATACTGCGCAAAGGTGCATCAATTGGTGCTAATGCCACTCTTGTCCCGGGAGTGGAGATTGGAGAAGGATCTATGGTGGCTGCAGGGGCTTTGGTCACAAAGGATGTACCGCCCTGGAAGCTTGCTATAGGATGTCCTGCAAAAATCACTGAACTGCCGGAGAAGCTTAAGCAATTGAATAAAATATAAATATCGGTCTATTGTTTCAGTCATAGTTTTAAATGAGGTATAATGATGATAAGCATCGCAAAACCATACCTTGACGACGCGGAGATCGAGGCCGTCACCGCAGTATTACGTTCAGGGGTAATAGCTGAAGGGCCAAGAGTGGCCCAGTTTGAGCAGGCCTTTGCAGAATATACAGGAGTCGGTCATGCGGTGGCCGTGAACTCCGGGACAGCCGCATTGCATGTGGCATTGATGGCTCATGGTATAGGTAAAGGTGATGAGGTGATAACTTCACCTTTCAGTTTCGTAGCCACTGCTAATTCTATTGTGTATACAGGTGCAAAACCCGTTTTTGCAGATATTGAACCTGATACTTATAATATCTCGCCGGACCAGGTCCAGCAGATGATTACCAGTCGCACAAAAGCCATCATGCCTGTGCATCTGTATGGTCACGCTGCTGACATGGGTGCGATCATGGAAATTGCAGAGGACCATAATCTTCTCGTAATAGAAGATGCCTGCCAGGCTCATGGAGCAACCTACAAGGGTAAGAAGGTAGGATCTTTCGGAACTGGTGCGTTCAGTTTCTATCCTACCAAGAACATGACCACCAGTGAAGGTGGTATTATTACCACTGATGATCCGGATATTGCAGCCCGTTCACGTATGCTCAGGGCACATGGTTCAAAACAGCGTTATCTGCATGAGATGATTGGTTACAATTTCCGTATGACCGATATTTCTGCGGCTATAGGTATCGTACAACTGGGAAGGCTGGCAGAGTTTACTGAAAAGAGAAGGCAGAATGCCAAAAAGCTTTCAAATGGTCTGAAGGATACCAAGAACATTATATTACCGGTAGAGAAAGAGCACTGCTCTCATGTATATCACCAATATACAATCCGTACTCCTCGCCGTGACTCATTGCGCGATACACTTCAAGCAAAGGATATAGGTACAGGTACATATTATCCTCTTTGTATTCATCAACAGCCTTTATACAAAGAGATGGGATTTGCAGGTAGTTTCCCTAACAGTGAAAAGGCATCCCGTGAAGTATTGTCTATACCAGTACATCCCGGATTATCGGATGCTGACATAAACACTGTCATTACAGCTATAAAGGAATGGGACCTGAGGTAAAACATGATTAGAGTAGGAGTCATTGGTGTAGGTTCCATGGGTAAGAACCATGTGAGGATCTACAGTGAGATGGAAGGTGTCGAACTTGTCGGTATTTCCGATGTAAATCAGCAAGTTGTAGAAGAGCTTGCAAGCACTTTCAAAACTACACCTTATACAGATTATAAGAAGCTGCTTGCTCAGGGTCTGGATGCGGTAAGCATTGTAGTACCCACCAAAATGCATGCAGATGTCACATTGGATGCTCTTGATGCCGGTGCCAATGTTCTTGTTGAAAAACCTATTGCAGATTCTGTTGAAAATGCAGATCGGATGATCAATGCTGCTAAGGAAAGGGGATTAATGCTCATGGTAGGACATATTGAGAGATTCAATCCTGCTGTGATAAGGCTTAAGAAGATAATAGATTCCGGATTGTTAGGTAAGATCGTATCTATTTCCACCAGAAGGGTAGGTGCTTATAATCCCAGAATAAGGGATGTAGGTGTTATTCTGGACATTGGTGTCCACGACGTTGATATTATATCTTATCTATACGGTAAGAAGATCGATCAGGTTTACACAATTGCAGGAGCTAACATTCATTCTTCTGAAGACCATGCGTCTATTCACCTACGTTTTGATCATGATTACTCAGGCCTTGTGGACGTTAACTGGCTCACACCACACAAAGTGCGTACCCTTACTGCTGTAGGTGTTGCGGGTGTGGCATATCTTGATTACATAAAACAATCTGTTGTGCTCCATGACAAGGAATGGGTCCGTGAGGCAAAGGTAGAATCAAAAGAGCCACTGCTTAATGAGCTTGAATACTTTGTACGCTGTGTTGCAAATAAAGAACAGCCACATCCAAATGGTGAGGATGGAAAACATGCCCTTCAGGCATGTATGGCTGCTATAACATCATATCACGAAGAAAAAGTTATAGATATCTAAAACGAAAAAGGAAAGTGATTCTAATGAGTGAAAAGTTACAAAAGATCCTTAAAGAGAAAGGACCGATAAAGAAAATAGGTGTTATCGGTATGGGATATGTAGGTATCCCCGCAGCTGCATTGTTTGCAGATGCTCCATGTTTTGATCATGTATTTGGTTTCCAGAGAGCTTCATCTTCATCAGGCTACAAGATCGATATGCTTAACAAAGGTGAGAGTCCTCTCAAAGGTGAGGAGCCCGGACTTGAAGATCTGTTGAAAAAGGTCACAAAGGCAGGGAAATTCACCTGTACATCTGATTTCTCAAAGATAAGCGAGCTTGATGCTGTTACGTTGGCTATCCAGACACCCTTTGAAGACCCAAAAAGCCTGTCACCGGATTTCAGTGCACTTATAGAGGGCATCACAAATGTCGGTAAGAATCTAAGGAAAGGCATGCTTGTAGTGCTTGAGTCAACAATTACTCCAGGCACTACCGTTGGTATGGCAAGAGAGATCCTTGAAAAAGAATCTGGTCTTGTTGCAGGCGAGGACTTTGCGCTTGCCCATGCTCCTGAGAGGGTAATGGTTGGAAGGCTGTTGCAGAACATAAGAGAGCATGACAGAATAGTTGGTGGTATTGACGATGTGTGTACCAAGCGTGCAGTTGAGTTATACACCCCAGTGCTTACTAAGGGTAAAGTCATACCCATGACAGCTACTGCTGCCGAGGTCACTAAGACCGCTGAGAACACTTTCAGAGACTTGCAGATAGCAGCAGTTAACCAGCTTGCTCTGTACTGTGAAGCTATGGGCATTAATGTATACGATGTCCGTGCAGGTGTTGCAAGCCTTAAAGGCGAAGGCATCACTAGAGCCATTCTCTATCCCGGTGCAGGAGTCGGTGGACACTGTTTGACAAAGGATACTTATCACCTGGAGCGTGGTGTCACCCTTGGTACAGAACCACTGGATTATCCGGAAGATGCTGAATCAATCTATGTACTTGCCAGAAGGGTTAATGATTTCATGCCTAAGCATATGTTCAATCTTACCGTTAAGGCTCTGGAGAGAGTTGGCAAAAAGCCAAAAGGTATCAAGATCGCAATGCTTGGATGGGCTTTCCTTAATGACTCTGACGATGCCCGTAATCCACCATCAGAACTATACAGGGACCTTGCTCTGGCAGCTGGCTGTGAGATAAAGGTACACGATCCTCATGTACTTCACTATCCCGGTTTAGAGATACATGCTAATATTGATGAAGTATTGACTGGAGCTGATGTAGTTGTTGTTTTCACAGGTCACAAGCAATATTTCGGCCTGACACCTGCTGAAATTAAGCAGAAGATGGGCACGAAGCAGCCTCTGGTCATTGATGGCCGTAATGTGGTAGATCCTGACAAGTTCATCAACGCAGGTTTTGTTTACAAGGGAATAGGAAGAGGAGACAAGAACAGTCACCCCTTAAAGTGACCTTTCTCCTTTTTACTTTTTTATAAACTTATTTTTATAAACTTTTTTTTTACTTCAGTAATGCGGGCTTATTATAAATTTAATGTTCATTTGCATTTAGCAAATTCCATTAGCCCCTCTTCAAGTGAAACTTTTGGTTCAAAACCTAGTATTCTCCTTGCACTTGAAATATCAGAACAACTATGTTTAATGTCTCCTGGTCTTTCAGGCATATATTGTATTGGTACATCCACATCAAATGTCTTAAGGATCATGCGTGCAAGCTCGGTTACTGTTGTGCTTTTTCCTGTTCCTGCATTGAACACGTGGCCATTAGCATCCTCATTTTCAATTAAGAGGAGAATCATATCGACTATATCATGAACTGATATAAAATCCCGGGTCTGGGTACCATCACCGAAGATCACAGGACTTTCTTTTGCTTTGGCTTTATCTATGAAACGGGATATTACGCCGGAATATGGATTGCGTGGATCTTGTCTGGGGCTGTAGATGTTGAACGGACGAATACAGCAGGAAGGTAGCCCAAAAGCTCTGTTATACATCATACAATATTTTTCTCCGCACAGCTTGCTGGCACCATAAGGAGAAAGAGGATCCTGTGGATGTGACTCTGTAACTGGAGTGTACAAAGTATTTCCATAAACAGCTGCAGAGCTTATGTATATGAACTTGGATATCGCAGAATTGCGGGCAGCTTCCAGCAGGTTTAGAGTACCAAATACATTATTTTGTGCATCGAATAGGGGATTTTCCATGGAGGCAGTTACACTGATCTGAGCTGCAGTATGGATTACAACATCACTTTGTTTTACAAGGTCTGCAGCAATTTCATCTTTAATGTCCCCTTTTACAACATGGACACCATGAGGCACAGCCTCTCTTGTAGTAGATGAGTAATTATCCAGCACTGTAATCTTCGCTTTTTCATGCAGCGTGTCTACAAGATAGCTGCCAACTTGGCCTAAACCGCCGGTGATAAGTATTCGTTGCATGTTGTTTTAAATGGACATTTATAAGATATATAACATTCGATATATCTCTAAGATCTTGATTTTTAGAGAAAGCCTATACTAATATGTGATTTCAGGTATTTCCTGAAATTCTTGATAATCGCGTATTAAAAAAAGACAAAAACTTGAATCAATGATCAGGCGATTTGCTCTTTTTTAGAGGTAATAGCCGCATTAAGGCAATGTAAAGTACAATACATATTTTCTTTGATGTACCCTTCATATACGTGGATAGGGGCTCCACAAACAACACACTTGACTTCAATAAGTTCCATTTGAATCGCTCCGTTTTATTTTGTACCTATTCCAATCATACACAAACTCATTCTTTTTAGGAATTTGTTCCGAATATGAGGATGTATTTGCATATATATAAAATCATCTATACCAAAGTGTATGATTATCATCATCATTATGAGAGACATCTCTCTATAGCTGGGTGCGTGTGAAAAAGTCCCGTTCAATATTTATACAACTAATACTATACTTTATTTGAAATTATTATATTCAGATTATATGCCACAGTTTAGAGGTCAGATATATGCTTCGCTAAATGCTTTTTCCTCGCATCACAATGAAAACAATTTGTGCTTGACTTGACAGGATCAAGGAAGGAAAAAGCATAGGGTAATCTATGCATCTTCAATTTTATTTATTTAAGAGGGTTAAAATGTCAGTAAAAAACGAAAAATATCAATCCATCAGTCCTGATGGAGAAGAATTTACGCTTCCTACAACTGAAATGTACTTTGAGGAATATAAAAGAGTAGAAACTTTAGCCAATAAGGCCCGGGAAGAAGGAAAAGAAATTGTTGTGGTAATGGGAGTTGGATTTGTAGGATCCGTGATGGCTGCTATTATTGCAGATACCAAAGATGAAAATGGGAATTATACTAAATTTGTGATCGGTTGTCAAAGACCAAGCACCCGCAGTTACTGGAAAATTCCAATCTTAAACAGGGGTTTATCTCCTGTTAAATCGGAAGACAAAGAAGTCGATGAAATAATCAAACGCACGGTTCTTGAAACAAAGACTCTTACTGCAACGTATAATAACGATTGTCTGAAACTGGCCGATATCGTTGTAGTGGATATTCAGTGTGACTATGTGAAATGCAGCCTTGGTAATGTCAGAACTGGTGAAGCTGACATGGCTGCACTGGAAGCTTCCATGAGAACAGTCGGAGAGAATATCCGTCCTGAGTGTCTTGTGCTTATCGAAACAACAGTTGCACCCGGAACAACTGAATTCGTTGCTCTTCCACTTCTTAAGAAGGCTTTCTATAAGCGCGGAATTGGATCCACACCGCTACTTGCTCATAGTTTCGAACGTGTCATGCCAGGTAAGGAATATGTGGCAAGTGTACGTGATTTCTGGAGAGTTTGTGCAGGATGCACTCCTGAAGCAACTAAAAAGGTTGAAAAGTTCCTGCGAGAAATAATAAACACTAAAGACTATCCTCTTACTGTAATGGATAGGCCGATAGAGTCTGAAACAGCGAAGATCGTTGAGAACTCGTACCGTGCAACTATTCTGGCTTTTCTCAATGAATGGAGTCTTTTTTCCGAAAGGAATGGAGTGGACCTGGTGAAAGTAATAGATGCCATTAAAATGCGTCCTACTCACAGTAATATCATTTTCCCGGGACCTGGGATTGGAGGATATTGCCTTCCTAAGGACGGAGGTCTTGGATATTGGTCATATAAGCATATCTTAGGGTTTGAAGATGGAGATGAGGTCTTTAAGATTACTCCCACAGCCATTGACGTAAATGATACCAGGGCACTTCATGTAGCTGAGATCACAAGAGATGCTCTTCGAAATATGGACAGATACATAGCAGGAGCAGATGTGCTGATATGCGGAGCCAGCTACAGGCAGGACGTAGGTGACACCAGGTACAGTGGCAGCGAAATTGTGGTCAGGAAACTCACAGAAATGGGAGCCGAAATGCGCGTGCATGATCCTTATGTAGACCACTGGTACGAACTGGAAAGCCAGGATACATATCCAGTTTCTGGTCAATCATGGAAGCGCTTCTTCAGAAATCAGGATGAGTTAGTTGACTTAGAAATTCAAACTGACTTCTCTGAAGCTATCAAAGGTATTGAAGCATTGATCCTAGCTGTTCCACACAACGATTACCTTAACCTTGATCCTGATTCCATTGTTAAAATGGCAGGCGGGCCGATTGCTGTCGTAGACTGTTTCGGAATATTATCGGACGATAAAATAAAACGATATTTTGAGCTTGGATGTGAAGTCAAAGCTCTTGGTAGAGGCCATGTACAAAAAATTAAAACAGAAGTAAAGAGAGAGAAGCTTGGAAAGATCTCTTACTAATGGCTATAATGGAGGCGTACAATATGGAAAACAAAAAAGTCATAGTAACCGGTGGAATGGGTTTTATTGGCTCTCATCTTACTGAAAAGTTACTTGATGAAAACGAAGTAACGGTTATTGATAATGAATCTACCGGCAGAATAGGGAACATAAAACACCTGCTTGATCACAAAAACCTTACTGTGGTCAAGGGAAGCATTGTGGATTTGGATCTGGTCAAAATATTTAAAGGCAAAGACTACGTTTTCCACCTTGCTGCTATTCCAAGTGTTCCTCGAAGTGTTAAAGATCCTTTCTCTTCAAATGAAGCAAATGTGACCGGAACTTTAAAAGTCCTCATCGCAGCGAAGGATTCAGGTATCAAGAAGGTCATCTTTTCGTCCTCTTCTTCAGTTTACGGAGATACTCCAATACTTCCCAAAAAAGAAGATATGCCTGTAAATCCCCAGTCTCCTTACGCCATTACAAAAGCTACAGGAGAAATGTACTGCAGAGTATTCCAGGAGCTATACGGCCTTCCTACCGTTTGCCTGAGATACTTCAATGTATTCGGGCCAAGGCAGGATCCAACTTCCCAATATGCAGCTGTGATTCCTAAATTCATTACATCAATCCTGAATGATGAAAGTCCTGTTATATTTGGTGATGGTGGGCAGAGCAGAGATTTCAATTTTATCAAACATGTGGTAAATGCTAACATCCTGTCCTGTGAATCTGATAAAACAGGTGTGTATAATATAGCATGTGGAAGACGAATCACTATCAATGAACTGGTCGGTCATATCAATAATATACTTGGAAAAGATGTGAAACCAACTTATATAGATGCTAGACCCGGGGACATAAAACACTCTTTGGCAGATATCAATAAAGCCAAGGGTTTTGGTTACAACCCTGTAGGCAATTTCAAAGATGAACTTGCTGAAGTTGTCAGATGGTTTGAATCCCAAGGCTCAAAATAAGGCCTTTTCTTTTTTAAGTCTCAAAGATACGAATAATTTGTCCACAGAAATCAGAGCATCAATATGGATATACTAATTACGACACATACAGAATTTGGCTTTGTGAATGACAAGCACATAATTCCGGATAAAAGTGCTACTGACGGAGTGTACAAAGGAGTTCCAAATCTTATTAAAATTGCAGATAAATACGGTGCAAAAATAACTTTTGCAGTTATGCCGGAAGTAACTGCATATTTCCCAAAGGACATTGACCATGAATTAGGATTGCATATTCATTCAGGCTGGGAAGAATTTCACCGTGGAGACTTCAGTTTTTATGTAGGTGATTCTTTTTTAAGAGAGAATACTAACCAATCCAGTACTTCTACCGTATTACGAGACTATTCTTATGAAGAACAACTGGATATGATCAAAATTGGTAAAGGCCATATTTACGAAACATTTGGGATCGAGCCAACCAGTTTTGTTGCTGGGAGATGGTCTATAAACAATGACACAGTGAAAGCGTTAATAAAGACAGGCTTTAAATGCGACTGTTCTGCCCCTGCACATTCTAAACCATGTCATCACGATTGGTCAAAGCTTCCAAGAATATGTATGCCCTATCATCCAAGTGCAGATGATTATCAAAGAAGAGGGGACCTGCATCTTTTAGAAATTCCGGTATCCCAGATGTTCCCATCAGGAAATGTAAATCCTGAAAGTGTGCCTGTTTATGGTTTATCGTGGTTTAAAGCCTGTTTCTTGGAGTATTATAATCAAAATGCACCCTTATTCCATATTTGTTTACATTCTCCCTGTATGGTTGACCCATACTTTACATCAGCTATGGATGATTTTCTGAAGTTTATTTCAAAACATGATAATATTAACTTTAGATTTGCTTCCGAGATAGCCGAGTACAACGATTTTGTTGCCAAAACAAACATACTTCCATATTTACCCAGGATAAATCGGAGTATTTTGAGAATTGGATTGAAAACTGTCAGATCAAAGGCTTTTGGTGGCAGAAAATGAAGCAGATTTTAAGTTCTACCTTTTGGCATAGTTTTTCAATTGTTTATGAACGAGTCCTTCATGAAAAACTTAGTTCAGATGCCAAAGGCTTCTTAAATAATATTTTTTATGTAGGAGGAGGGGTAGCAGTCTCAACTGTCTTTTCCTTCCTCTTCAATATTTTATCAGGAAGGTGGCTTGGTCCATCTCTTTATGGAGAATATGCTCTTGTTGAGACCGTTTCCATGTTTCTGTATATCCCCATGTTAATGGGATTCCACGCTTCTCTGGTAAAATATAATGCTGAAAAGAAGAACCATGAGAGACAGCAAAGCATAATTTCAACAACTTATTTATTAGTTTCTGCATTCACGGTTATTTCTGTATTGATTTATCTCCTATTTTCATCGCAGATCAGTAAAACATTATCAATATCAGAGGGTTTATACTATTATTCAATTCTCTATGCTGTATTATATGTAGTCTATACAATTACCACAGAAACATTAAAAAGCCTGCATGATTTGAAAAAATATTCTCTCATTAAGCCAGTATTTTCTATCTTACTGCTAATATCATTTTTGTATTTCATGTCTATTGATTTCGTTTCTTCCAAATCAATGATCTTTGCAATGTATATTGCTTATGGTGTCACAGGTCTGATCTTACTATATTCGCTAAGAAAATATTTCATTTTTAAGTTGGAGAAAAAATGGATAAGTCAACTGACAAAGTATAGTTTTTATGCAGTAATGGGCGGATTATCTTTTGTACTCTACACAAATATTGATAAAATATTGATCAATAAATACATGGATATAGCCGATGTAGGAATTTACAGAGCTTATAACTATGCATTCATTTCAATTATTCAAGTCTTAATCATCACTTTTGGTACTGTTTTTTTCCCGTATGCTTCGATGTCCAATAACAAAAAAATGCTATTTTCAAAGATAAATAAAGTAATTCCTTACTTTATATTATTGGGATTACCTCTTGCTATGATAAGTGGTTTTATTGTTCTGTTACTCTATGGGAATGAGTACGAATTTAATATGAAACTGGCTCTCTTGTTTGGGATTGCAGGATTGTGTATTGCAATTGATAATTTGTATGGCCAGCTTATGAGTTCCATTGGAATAAAGGGAATCAAAATTGTTTCTTTTGCGGCAGTGGTCATGGCTTTAACTAACACTTTCCTAAATATGTTTTTAATTCCATTGATGGGGATTGAAGGTGCTGTTGTAGCAACTACTGTTTCTTTCCTGGTCTCGATTTCAATCATGTTGTCAAAAAGAAGTTATATCTATGATTCAGAGGGATATGATGTTGGAAACTGAAAGGAAGGCGTATTTTTTCAAAATAAAAGAAATTTGGTTCAGTGATTATCCATTTGATGTAAAAGGCTATGATGGAGTAATCTTCCGGGAATGCAAAAATAATGTAGATGTACCTGGTTTTCGGAAAGAAGAATTTACAACTTTAGTGATCGACCTTACACAGGAACTTGACCAGATATTCATGGATATGACTGCTTCTTATAGAAAGGCTATAAGAAGAGCCGAGAAAAATGGAATTGTTGTTAAAAAGAGCACTAATTATGATGTTTTTTATGAGATAAACCAACGTTTTAGAAAACAAAAGAAGTTATCTTCTTATGAAGGTGGTGTCGACGTTGACTATATGGAGAAATATGGCACACTATTTACTTCAGAGATAGACGGAGAAACAGTTTCAGGATCTTTGAACTTAGAAGATGAAAAAAATATAAGGGGGCTACTTGGTGCATCATTAAGATTTGAGGCTGACAAAGACAAAATGAGATCAATTGCAGATTCAAATAAGTTGATGACATGGGAAGAGATAAAGTACGCTAAAGAGAAAGGAATTACTGAATATGACATGGGTGGTTATTATACAGGTACTGAAAAAGATGAAGAAAAGGAAAAAATAAATTATTTTAAACAAGGGTTTGGAGGTAAAGTGGTAACGCATTACATTTATCAAAAAGACTATTCAGTTGCTTACAAAATGGCAAAAAGTACACATAAGATCATACAAAAAATGAAGTATGGTAAACAGCATGCCTAGATGCCAGCAAAGAATAGCCAAGAGCCTTTCGTGGTTTTAAAAAGGCACCATTGCCTCTTTCTCCAGAATTGATAACATGAAAATAGCAATTGTTGTCTTGAAATTCCCGCCTAAATGGCTTGCTGGAACAGAAATCGCAACTTATAACATTGCAAAGAAGTTAGCCAAAAAAGGTCATGAAGTTCATGTAATTACAATGTTGGATGAAGGATTGCCTGAATATACAATGGAAGAAGGCTTCTTTGTTCATCGGGTTTCTTGTGCAAAGTCCTTTTTGAGGACTTTTTCGATGTGGTTTAGATTCTTTTTGAAAATTAGGTCGATCAATCCTGATATAATTCATGTGCAAAGCATACCGCTTAGTGTTCCTGCGTTCTTTATGCGCATAATCTCAAATAAAAATTATATTGTATGGGTTCAGGGATCTGATATCTATACTCCCACTGTTTTTCTAAAACTATTTTCTGCAGCTCTTCTCAAAAAAGCTTCCACAATTATTGCTTTAACCGAGGGTATGAAAGCAGAGATTGACAAAAAATACAAAATGAATAGTGTTGTAATCCCCAATGGAATTGAATTATATAAATTTAAAACCGAACTAACTGGTCTATCAAAGCTGCAAACTGGTTCTTATTCATCTGATACTGATCAGAACATCATTTTTGTAGGGACTTTAAGGCAAATTAAAGGTGTCAGATATCTTATTGAGGCCATGTCCATAATGAGACTAAATAATCCTCATGTTGAATTGATGATCGTAGGGGATGGTGAAGAGAAAGAATATTTGCAAAAATTGACATATGATTTGAATTTGAATAATTGTGTATCTTTTGTCGGTAAAGTTCCCAATGATGATATTCCTAAATATATGAAGGAAGCAGATCTCTTTGTTTTGCCAAGTTTATCAGAAAGCTTTGGAATTGTAAACATTGAGGCTATGGCTTCCGGTCTTCCTATTGTTTCAACTAATGTAGGTGGACTACCTGATCTGATAAAAGATGGAATCAATGGTTTTTTGGTAAACCCCGGAGATCCGGCTGCAATTGCAGAAAAGTCATTATTTATTTTGAATGATAAGAATTTGAAAAAGAGAATATCTCTAAATAACCTCTCTGAAGCTAAAAAATACTCATGGGATTATGTTATTGAAAGATTAGTAGATGAATATAATAAAGTATATTCTCATCATGAGTAAAACTCTGCGGCATCATTCGTATATATCTTGTTCTTCATTCCAATAGAATCATAGACAGTTGACATATCAAGATATAAAGTGCTATGAGCTTGCACTGGGTCTTCAGCCAGAAATACATTTCCTTTTACATTCTGTAGTCCAAAATAAATATACTCTTCATTTGGAGGTTCATTTATGTTAAGAATGCGGACATTACCTGGAGCAATAACTCCGTACCCTGAAATCTCAGATTGCCTGGAAGTATCGGTATATACATCCTTTTGTCGAATACCATTTTGAGATATCCATTCACAAGCGACTACATTTTGTTCATATATGGGTGATACTACAAAACGGGTCCAATTTGAATAGCGTGCTGGATCGATTTCATTTTTTGAGAAAATGTTAACATGTATATTTGTCGGATTGTCCGTTATTTCATAAATAAAGCCGCTGTTGAATAATAAATACGGTATCAATATCAATAAAGTACAAAAATATTTAGTATTCTCTGACTTTAGTAACGGATTATTGTATAAATATGATGTCATGAGAAGAATCGTTTCTATCCCTTGTAAAAACATAGGTGCAAGCCAGATCAAAATAATTGGATATATTCTATTCATGTTAAGGCTGCTGGCAAAATGAGGAACCACCATGCATGCAATTAATAGAACCATGCTTACGATAGAATATAAAAAGAACTCTTTATTGTATTTCATTTCTTTGTACTTTATCAATGTGTACAAAAAACCAATAACAATAACTGCCTGGCAACCGCTGATCCACAAGTTCCCCAATGTATGCCAGATAGGCAAATCCATAATTCCAACCCCTACTCCTCTGGATATGTCCGCATCAATTGAATTAGCGGACACCAGGTCATTAAAAATAGTATCAGTCATTTTTGTAAATATTTCTACTGCAGAGTAGAAGATACTCGCACTAGCTATACAGATGAACCAGGAAAATGCCATAAGATAACTAATTATTACTATACTCAATTTGATTGTTGCATTTTTTAATCTGAATATAAGTATTCCAATCCATACAAGAGTCAAATATAATATATATATATATGCTGTTCCATAATGTGAAACGATTAGGGACCAGGAAAATATTATCAGTAATGTTAATTGTTGGAATTCAGACAGTTTTTTATTTAATAGTACTATCATCAATAAGATAAGATATAATTCTGCAATCTCCTGTCTTGGAAGCCAGAGCATTACTGTAAAGAATGAAAAAAAAGAAACAAAAAAGATGCATGAGTAAAATGATTTTTTAGGTCCTATCTGCAGATTATACACATAGTATAAGCCAACAGGCACAAGTGCGTAAAGGAATGAAAAAAATATTTTGTACATCCAAATGAAGTCAATATCAACTATGTTTGAAAATGCAATTGGCAGTATGTTTACACTAAGCATTGAATTCAAATTTCCAACATTAAAAAGATTCCAGTATGAATTACTTTGCACATGCTGAGCAAAGTAATATTCATATTGTATGTCCGAACCAAAAAGATATGGGGACACAAGTGCTCTGCCTAAAAGCAAAGAGAGGGCAATAATAAATATAGAACCCGCATAGAATTTTTCCGGGATAATATTATCATAATCAACCAATATTATAAAAATAGTTATTAACGTGATACAAGTCAACGACAATATTGTGTTCTTATAGAAACGAGTGATCAAAGCTCCGAGTATGCTCATAGTTAAAATTAGTAACAAAAAAAGACCAGTTTTGATCGATCTCTTATCTGGATGAAAGTTACTAATATTGAAATTGTACCTAAAATTTCCAAATCTGTACGATATAAGGGAAAGATCAATAATAATAACATTTACATTTAATAATAAAATAGATGTTAATAAAGGAGTAGGGATTCCCATGAATAGGTATAACAAATTCGTTATAAATCCAATACCCATCAACACTGCAATACTAAGACCCACAATAAGAACAAGTTTTTCAAAAAAACTCATTGGAGGCAGGTTCAGCAATTTGTATAATAGGGCTCCTGGAATAATTGTAATGAGTAATATTCCAAATATTTGCCTAAATAGTGGAATATCCAATATAATTGATACATCTGCTACGAAAAGAATTGAAATTATGCCTAAAAGTGAGTTTTTTCCGTTTATATTAAAAGGCATTCATACCTTCCGTTAGATATTCTTTATTATATACTCGTATCTCTCGACAGCTTTTTCAAAAGTGAAGTTCTGCTCTATTAATACTCTTGCTCTCTCACTAACCTTTTCTAAATCTGGTTTTTCAAGTGCACTAGTTATGTTTTTAGCAATGCAATCGGGAGAATTGTTCTCCATTATAAATCCAGTTTCTGCATTTTTTATAAAATCAGGTATGGATCCCACAGATGTAGCAACTACAGGAGTTCCGCAAGCCATAGCTTCAAGCATGAGGTTTGGCAGTCCTTCTGTGTATGAAGGTATGACAACTAACTTTAGTGAATTTAAATAAAATGGCAACTCATTATGTTGCACCCATTTTTTTATTTCTACCTTCTCAGACAAATTGTTCTTCTGGACATATTGTTCAATTTCATTTTTTAATATGCCATCGCCAATCAGAAGAAAATGAACATCTGGCTTTCTTTTTAATATCTCAGGAATAGATTCAACAAAATTAATTATGCCCTTTTCATTGCTAAATCGTCCAACATATCCTACCAAATTATCTCGTTGAGACAAGTTTTTAGTGAATTTAAATGTGTTAAAATCTAAAAAATGCTTTGGGGCAATTGATATTTTACTGCTATATGAATTTAAATCCCATTGCTTAATCAAAATGGGTGAGTAAAGCACTATGCGGTCAGATAATGAGCAATTTATTCTGGAGATAGGCCTAATAATATCGTAAAGCTTACTCTTTTCAGATTTCAGAGATTCTGTGATGGAACCTGCAAAGACTAATATCACTTTTTTTTGTAAAAGCTTAGCAGTTAACATTGGAAGCAGTAAATAGTCGCCTCCGATAAAGAAGATCCATAGATCTGTTTTTTGTGACAGCCGAGCTATTCTATAAGACATTTTTAATTGAGTATTTATGTATTTAAATATCCATTTCAATACGTTTTGTGCATTTTTCCTATGCATGCAATTGATTTCATATGCATTGAGCCGTGAATCATTTTTGAAAAAACTGTACCCGTCATTTCCGGTTATAAGGTGTGTAGTTTTTGAAATGCTGCAGACTATGTCTACAAGATTTGATAACGGTATGTTCCCTGAATTACTGGTGGGAAAGGTTAGTATCCCAATATTTCTTTTTGTCATTTTTACCGCTGAATCAATTGTGAAATTACTCCTAATCCATACATCACATGCTGCAAAGGCAATATGAATAGGGCTTTAAGTCCATAGATCGATCTCATTTTTATGCTTACTTTCAAGGCAGTGTATGAGACCAGGATAATATACAGAAGAGTCAAAAATCCTAATAACTTCAATATGATACTATACTTTAAAGAAATCGCAATCCCAATTATTGTGATCAGTATAGCGAAAGCTGGTATAAATGCATACCATCGGACAACACCTTTGTGTTTCTTAAAAAGCTTTACCATCCATGAACCATATCTGAACATTTGAGTTGAGAAAGATTTGGTATTACCTCTGCGATGATGGTACACTTTTGCTTCAGGAATATACAGGAATCTGTATCCTTTCTTTCCAATTCTGAAGTTAAGGTCACAATCCTGTCCAACTACAAAAGTCTCATCGAAATACCCGATGTCTTCAATTATTTGCTTTTTGTAGAATGCATTACAATTCGGTATGGATTGCACATATTTCCTTTCAGAGGAATTACTTGACTGTGCAGAGCCTCCTGATCCTAAAAAAGTCTCCTGGGTATAACCCACTACACGGGCAAACAATGAGTCCGTATTGAATATTAGGTTTGGACCACCAACACATGCAACATTTTCAGGAGCATTTAACATTTCATTGACTAACGTGCTCAGCCATGATTTATCTGCCCGGCAGTCTCCATCAGTAAATGCGATATATTCTCCTTTTGCTTCTTTAACACCAAGATTCCTTGCAGCAGCCACATTCTTTTTTTCGTTCAGGAGAAGCTTTACAGGGTATTGCCTGACAAGGTTTTGAGTATTGTCCGTAGACATACCGTCAACCATAATTATTTCATAAAATTCCTTTGGATAATCCTGATCGAGGAGAGACTCTATACATTCAACAATATACCTTTCTTCATTTCGGATTCCAACCACTATTGAAACAAAAGGATAACTCAAACGTTTTTCACCAACCCTTTATTGTATTGATTTCATTTTCTTCAATAACTGAGTAGTAGCATGCAAATTCAGGGCACTGAAAATTGCCAGCGAGCCCACCATAAAAAGTAATACCATTAGAATTGCTGGTCCAAATGGCACATAACCTCTGGTATTGTATGAGTTAATCACAACTCCTCCAATGACCAGTCCTGCACAGAATAAAATCACTCCCGGCAACCCAATATAGAAAAGAGGGTGTTTGTACTCAATTTCAGTGACAATACTCGCCAGTACCTTCATCCCATGTACTACTGGATTGTGTGTGGAAGTGTCTTCAATATCGTACCTGCAGGTAATAGGTACTTCTTTTACTTTCAAGCCTTGATCTTTTATCTGCAACAGGATTTCTGAACCAGCCGCCATCCCTGTGTTCCCAATTCTTATTTTGTTTATAGCATTGGCAGAATACGCACGGAAGCCACTCTGGGTGTCTGTGATTTTTGTATCTCCGCCCCGATTTGTAGCAAAATCCAGTACCTTCATGCCTATTTTTCGATACAGAGGAATCTTGACAGTGTGGTTTTTGAGAAATCTTGAACCAATGCAGACATCTGCTTCATTATTTAGAACTGGTTGTAAGACCTGCTGGATATCTAAAGGATCATGCTGTCCATCAGCATCCAGTATTACCATTGCTGCAACCTGCATTTTCTTTGCAGTTTCAAAGCAAGTGCGTATAGATGCACCATATCCCATATTCTGTTCATGGTAAACGACGGTGGCACCACAGGCAGTTGCGATCATGGCAGTGGCATCAGTACTTCCATCATTGACGACTATGACCTCATCTACGTAAGGTTTACATCCGACAACGGTTTTTCCAATGAATTTCTCTTCATTGTAAGCAGGCATTGCAGCTATTGTTTTTCCATGAGTGCTGAATTCCTGAGATTCATTTAAAATAGTGGAATCTATAATTGCATTGCATTCTTTCTTTTTCAAAAAATTAATAGTATTTGCAGTAATAGTACTGCAATTGGTATCAGCATCTTCCAGAGGTACTGGTTCTACTATCTCAGAAGCCATATGTAGTTCCTCCTGAAATAGTAACTCTGACACATCGAGTATTTATTTTGCCAGAGTTAGTTGTATATGTTTTTACAGTCATGCCTAGCCTCTCAACGAATGAGCTAATAAATCCTTAACAAGTCTTTATTTGAGCAGTTCTTTTCCTACAATATATAATACTATTAATATAATTAAAGTTTATATACTTTCGGATTGTTAACTTCTTTACACTTCCTTCACTTGACTTTGACCTGTTTAGAAATATCAGAGTCTTCTTTTTGATATTAAGTTTTTACAAAAAGTTGAATTGATAAAAAGATCTAAAAATAGTATTGATAGCAAAAGCAAACAGTATTTATTTGATATTAGTCTTACACTTTCTCAGGGTGCAGTTAGAGTAAGCTTCAGCATACAGCAAAGGATTCTTTTTTTTCTATTTTTGTTTATATTTTACATCTATATCTTTATACAAGCAGTTCCTATTATCCTGCAATAATTCAAAAAAGAGGATTTACATGGAACAACTGATCGATTCTTTGAAAAAGCTATCCAATGCACATGGCATTTCCGGCCATGAGGATAGCATTCGTGCCATAATGGAGGCAGGACTTAAGCCCTATGTGGATGAGGTGACCACTGACAAGCTGGGCAATCTCATAGCTACTAAAAGAGGAGAAGGACCATCAATTATGATCGCTACTCATATGGATGAGATCGGTCTGATGGTGCAGTATATTGACGACAAAGGTTTCCTGAAGTTCGTAAAGATAGGTGGCTGGTTCGATCCTACATTGCATAGCCAGAGGGTTGTAGTACACACAAAGAATGGTCCAATACCCGGAGTTATTGGCTGCAAGCCTCCTCATGTGATGAAAGAGGAGGAAAGGAAGAGACCTGTGAGATCCGAAGACATGTTTATCGACGTAGGTGCCAAGAATCGTGAAGATGCTGAAAACATGGGCATCAGTGTAGGAACAGCGGTTTCCATGGACAGGGAAGTAGTTGCTCTTGCAAACGGCAAGATCACAGGCAAGGCTTTTGATAACCGTGCCGGTTGTGCTATTCTGCTGGAAGTAATGAGGCAACTTGCAGACAAAAAGATCAATGCAACTGTGTATGCAGTTGGAACCGTGCAGGAAGAGGTTGGCCTCAAAGGTGCTCGTACAGCAGCCTTCGGTCTGGACCCGGATATAGCCCTTGCAGTTGATACGACCATATCAGGCGATCACCCAGGCATCGATAAAAAGGATGCTGCAGTAGAACAGGGTAAAGGTGGCGTAATCACCGTTGCAGATGCCTCTGGTCGTGGTCTTATTGCTTCGCCTCAGGTTGTAAAATGGCTCAGGGAAACTGCTGATTCAAAGTCTATTCCGTACCAGCTTGAGGTAGGGGATGGCGGTACCACAGATGCTACTGCTATACACCTGACAAGAGACGGTATTCCTTCCAGCGTCATAAGCGTGGTTACCCGTTACATCCACTCTCCTGTGGAAGTATTGGACACAGCTGATATGAAAGCATGCGTGGATCTGCTGGTAAGCTCAATAGAAACTATTGACAAATATTTCTGATGCCTGCATTTCAGGTACAATTTTTCTATTTTTAAAAATTACGTTTCTCACTGTTGATCGTGAAGAATCGTGATAAATCTATCGATATGCATATATAGTATAGAGATATCGATGTAGTGTTGTTGGCTTTGCCAGCAGACAAATACCTGTGAGGGATTGTATTATTGGAAAACATCCGCTTTTTGGACACGACTCTTAGAGACGGTGAACAGACGCCCGGCGTGGCACTTACTAAAGAGGACAAACTGGCCATTGCCCGCAAACTCGATGAGCTGGGAGTGCACATAATTGAAGCCGGTTCAGCCATTACTTCCGAAGGGGAAAGGGAATCCATCCGCGCTATTACAGCTGAAGGTTTAAACGCTGACATCTGCAGCTACTGCAGGATCATGCAGCAAGATATAGACTATGCGCTTGAATGTGACGTGGATTCCATTCATCTTGTAGCTCCTGTATCCGATCTGCACATCAGTGTTAAACTCAAAAAGGATAGGGAAGCAGTAAAACAAATGGCTATTGAGACTACAGAATACGCCAGAGAACATGGGCTTATAGTAGAGCTTAGCGGAGAAGACGCTTCCAGGGCGGATATAGATTTCCTGAAGTCCATATATCATGCAGGTATTGAAGCAGGTGCAGAGAGGCTTTGCTTCTGTGACACAGTAGGCATGCTGGTACCTGAAAAAACAGAGGCCATATTCAGGGATCTTACAGCATCAGTAAAGGCACCTGTGAGCATACACTGTCATGATGATTTTGGTCTTGGAACATCAAATACTGTAGCTGCACTTAGAGCAGGTGCTAAGGAAGCACATGTGACCATCAACGGCATCGGAGAAAGGGCAGGTAATACATCCCTTGAAGAAGTCGTAATGATACTTGAATGGCTGTACAAATACGATACAGGCATTAAAACAACTGAACTTTTCAAGACTTCAAGGCTTGTAAGCCGTCTTACGGGCATACCTGTAGCTCCGAATAAATCTCTTGTCGGAGGTAACGCCTTTTCACATGAGGCAGGTATCCATGTGCATGGTCTCCTGGCAGATACATCCACCTATGAGCCAATAAGCCCGGAAATACTCGGACGTAAGCGTAAGATAGTAATGGGCAAACATGCAGGCAGAAGTTCTGTGTCCCTGGCCATAAAAGAAATGGGATATGATGTTCAGGATGCACATCTTAACGAGATCCTCAAGAGGGTAAAAGAACTGGGTGACTTTGGTAAACATGTTACAGATGCAGATCTCCAGTCTATTGCAGAAACCGTATTGAACATCCAGTGTAATTCCAGGGTTAAGCTCGAGGACTTCACTGTAGTATCAGGTAACAGAGTAACGCCTACGGCTTCTGTCAAGCTCAAGGTCGATGGCGAGGAAGTGGTCCAGGCAGGTATCGGTGATGGACCTGTGGATGCTACTATCCAGTGTATAAAGAAAGCAGTTGCTGGCGTTGGCGATATCCAGCTTGAGGAATACCATGTAGATGCTATTACAGGAGGTACTGACGCTCTTGTGGAAGTACTTGTTAAACTTTCAAAGGATGGAAGGATGATAACCTCCAGAGGAGCACGTACTGACATCATCATGGCTTCCGTAGAAGCAATGCTTAATGGTATCAACCGCTTGATACAGACGGAATCACAAAGTAAAATGCAGGATATGTGACAAACATAAATATACCTCTAAAACATTAATTCATGACCAGCAGAGTGATTGAATGACAGGACAAACAGAAAAGATGACAGGTGCAAGAGCCATCATCGAGTGTCTGTACAGGGAAGGCGTAGATACGATATTCGGATATCCCGGAGGTCAGGTGCTTCCAATTTATGATGCACTTTATGACTCAAAGATACGCCATGTACTCGTACGCCATGAACAATCGGCTGCCCATGCAGCAGATGGATATGCCAGAGCAACGGGTAAAGTAGGAGTATGCTTAGCAACATCCGGTCCGGGAGCAACTAACCTGGTTACAGGTATAGCCACAGCTTACATGGATTCGATACCAATGGTAGCTTTGACCGGACAGGTACCGCTGCCCATGATAGGGAACGATGCATTCCAGGAAGCTAATATCACGGGCATAACACTGCCCATAACAAAACACAATTATCTTCTGCAGGATGCAAATGATATTCCAAGGATCATGAAAGAAGCGTTTCACATCGCTTCTACCGGCAGGCCAGGTCCAGTGCTCATTGATATTCCTAAAGACCTTACTACTGAGCTGATAGAATTCTACTATCCTGAAAAAGTAAAGCTTCGCAGTTACAATCCGACTTATGAAGGTAATCTGCAGCAGATAAAGAAGGCTGCTGAAGAGATATCCAAATCATACAAACCTGTTATATATGCAGGTGGCGGAGTAATCAGTTCAAATGCCAGTGAGTATCTTCGTGCACTCGCAGAAAAAGTGCAGGCTCCTGTAACTACCACACTTACTGCAATGGGTGCTTTCCCTGTGGATCATCCATTGTTTATCGGTATGCTAGGTATGCATGGTACTAAATATGCCAATTATGCGATACAGGAGTCAGATCTGGTTATCGCTGTCGGTGCAAGGTTCGATGACAGGGTTACAGGCAAGATCAAGTCTTTTGCAGCTAATGCTAAGATCATTCACATAGACGTAGATCCGGCAGAGATATCCAAGAATGTGCGTGTGGATATCCCAATAGTAGGTAATGCAAACAAAGTGCTTGAAGACCTGCTTAAATATGTTGAAAAGGCTCCGACCGAGGAGTGGCTGAAAAGGATAGCACACTGGAAGAAGTCTTATCCCCTTCATTATATTGATGGCAGTGGTAGTATCAAACCCCAATATATCATTGAACAGATACATGATGCCTGCAAGGATGCAATCATTGTTACGGAGGTCGGCCAGCACCAGATGTGGGCAGCACAATATTTCAAGTTCAGCGAACCTCGTACTTTCATATCCTCCGGAGGACTGGGTACCATGGGTTTTGGATTCCCGGCATCCCTGGGTGTAAAAATGGGTAAGCCTGACCGAGTGGTCTTTGATATATCGGGTGATGGTTCGTTCCAGATGAATTCCCAGGAATTGGCTACTGCTGTACAGGAGAATATTCCTGTGATAATCGCTATATTCAATAACGGTTATCTGGGAATGGTCAGGCAGTGGCAGGAACTCTTCTTTGATAAGAGGTATTCTTACACCTGTATAAGAGACAGTGTTGATTTCGTTAAGCTTGCAGAGGCCTATGGGGCACTTGGGTTGCGTGTTAAACAGCCCTCTGAGGTAAGGCCTGCAATTGAACAGGCAATAGCATCCGGAAGACCCACTCTCATCGATTTCTGGATTGAGTGTGAAGAGAACGTATCGCCTATGGTACCTGCAGGAGCGGCTATAAACGAAATTTTGGATCTGGAGAGGAAAAAATGAAGCATACACTTGCAGTCCTGGTAGAGAACAGATATGGTGTACTCTCGCGGGTTGCCGGTTTGTTTGCCCGCAGAGGATATAACATTGACAGTCTGGCTGTGGGAGTAACCGAGGATCCTACAATATCCCGTATGACAATTGTCGTACGTGGTGATGACCTTGTATTGGAGCAGGTCACAAAACAGCTAAATAAATTAATTGATGTCATCAGAGTAACAGACCTTGGGTCCGAGGACACTGTGGAAAGGGAGCTTGCTCTCATTAAGGTCAATGCAGACGTAAACAATCGTTCTGAGATCATGCAGATAGCAGATATCTTCAGGGCAAAGATCATCGATGTTGCGAGCAAGTCCATGGTGATAGAGGTAACGGGTGACGAGAATAAGATCAAGGCGATAGAACAGTTGCTTAAGCCCTTCGGAATAAAAGAAATGGTGCGTACAGGTAAAATTGCCCTACGCAGAGGTCCGAAGGGTGTATAATATTAAACCTGAGAGGTAATTCAAATGGCAGATATGTACTATGATAAAGATGCAGACCTTGGAGTTATGAAAGGTAAGAAGATAGCAGTTATGGGATATGGCAGTCAGGGGCATGCTCAGGCCCAGAATCTGCATGATTCCGGACTTGATGTTATTGTAGGTCTGCGCAAAGGCAGCAAACGCTGGCAACAGGCAGAAGAGGATGGCCTTAAGGTCATGACTGTAAAAGACGCAGCTAAAGCAGCTGATATTATCCAGATCCTTTTGCCTGATGAAACTCAGTCTCAGGTCTTCTACGAGGAGATCGAGCCCGGACTTGAGCCAGGAAATGCTCTTGTTTTCTCCCACGGTTTTAATATCCACTATAATCAGATCGTGCCTAAGAAAGACATTGATGTATACATGGTCGCACCAAAAAGCCCGGGACATCTTGTACGCAGGACCTATAAAGAAGGCCATGGAGTTCCAGGTCTTATTGCCGTTTATCAGGATGCCACCGGAATGGCAAAACAGTTAGCTCTGGCGCATGCAAAAGGTGTAGGCTGTACTCGTGCAGGAGTATTTGAAACTACTTTCCGCGAGGAAACAGAGACTGATCTCTTCGGTGAGCAGGTAGACCTGTGCGGTGGAGTAGCTTCTCTAATCAAAACAGCTTTTGAGGTTCTTGTTGAAGCCGGTTACCAGCCAGAAATGGCCTATTTTGAGACAACACATGAACTGAAGCTCATTGTAGATCTCATTCACGAGGGTGGCCTTGAGAAGATGTGGTATTCAGTATCCAATACGGCTGAATATGGTGGTATGACAGTTGGACCAAAGGTAATTAATGAACTTTCCAGAGAAGCTATGTATGAAGCTCTCGAACGCATCCAGAACGGACAGTTTGCAAGAGAGTTCGTACTCGAGGGTAAGGCTAACAGGCCAGTGCTCACAGCTATGGAGCGCCAGGACCGTGAACACCCTGTTGAAGAGGTAGGCCGCAAGTTGCGCGCAATGATGCCATGGCTTAACAGCGGGCTCAATGAAAAGTAATTTTTCTTAAATCTTACTTTTTTACTTTACTAAAAGGCGTGTTTTATATACAAAAACACGTCACCTTTTTTGAAGTGATATCATGCAGGGAACTATAGAGACCATTCTGTCAAGAAGAAGTATCCGCAGTTATACTTCTGAACCAGTGGAAAGAACAAAGATCACACAGATCCTGGAAGCTGCCCGGTGGGCACCATCTGGTCTTAACAACCAGCCATGGAAGTTCATAGTAGTTCAGAACAGAAACAGCATCGATGAATTAGCCGCTTGCACACGCTATTCTTCTATTGTAAAGGGTGCTAGTCTCATTATTGTTGTTTTTCTGGATACTTCTGAGATGTACAATCATACAAAAGACGCTCAAGCTATAGGTGCTGCCATACAGAATATGCTGCTTGCCTGTTGCGAACTTGGACTTGGGGCAGTCTGGCTTGGAGAGATACTGAACAATAAAGAACAAGTGAATTTGATTTTGAAAGCTCCAGAATCTCTTGAACTCATGGCTGCACTTGCCATAGGGTATCCTCGTGGGCCCACAACTACGTCTTCTCGAAAAGAACTTACAGAAATAGCCTTTGAAGAGCTCTATGGCAATCAATGGAGGTAAAGACAAAGGTACCATCCGGAATTAAGGAGGTTAAAGGATATATTTTGGATTTAGACACCAGTTTGGTAGTAGAATGCTTTCCAGATATGACCTTTGTCTCTAAGCTGTACTATGCAGTTATTATATTTAAAGTATTTGTTCGCAACTCGACTAATCAAGGATAATTGATTTAAGATTAACTCAACTCAATTTGAGGCCTTTTTTCTTTTAAGTACTCCACAGCTACGATTTACGCAGGTTTCAACGGCATCCTTCTCTTTTTCTTTTGTACGGATCAGTTTCCAGCCACAGACTTCACACCTGCGCTCAAGTATCGTGAGCCTGCCTTCCTGGGGCAAAGATTGGGTGCGCCCACATCTTTTACTACAACCCAGAAAACGCGCATCTTTTGTGGTAATAAGGCACATCTCTCCATCGCAGATGGGGCATGGGCCTACTACTTCAGGAGGGAAGCATTCTTTTACCTTCTCGCATGCAAAACAAGGTCCTATGCCCACTGACCAGCAATACTTGTTTCCCACTTTTATTACGGCAGCTCCACCTTTAGGACACTCTTTCGAGCGAAGTACGGAAAGAGCACCTTCTTTAGGTAGAGGGTAAGTTTTTCTGCATTGTGGGTACCCTGTACACCCTACAAAACGTCCTTTGTCAGTACTTATAATGCGTAGCACATGTCCGCATTCCGGACATTTGCCAATGTAATTCTTCTTGTCCTCTGTTGCAGTTTCATCATTTATGGATCCTGCAAGCCGGGATACAATGGAGTTTCGGCTTTCTGTAAGCTGTGCATACATCATTTTGATAAGCTCTGTTCCCTCTGCAACTGCAACATCGAAATTCTTTGTGCCATCTTCTACTTCCTGCACAAGGGACTCTATTCTTGCCCTTATTTCCGGCTTAACTACAATAGGTACTGATGTACTGAGAGCATCCATTAAACTAAATCCAGTTTCCTGGATTATAATCGTCTTACCTTTTGTCTCAAAATATCCGCGTTTTTTGTTTGTTTCTATATGTGATGGAGCTGTTGCTTTTGTACCAATGCCGTGTTTATCCATCAGGGTTAGCAGTTCAGCTTCAGTAAGATGTTTTGGAGGAGTTGTCTTAGAAGCAATATTCTCCAGTTTTTTGACCTTGACTTCTTCTTTCTCCTGGATATCAGGCAGAAACTTGTCATTCTTTGTTTCGAAAGGATAGACTGACATCCAGCCCTCGCTTTTCATTACTGAACCGGAAGCATCGAATAATTCTTTCTCGACACTAATCTCAAGGTGTGTCTTTTCAAATTGAGCTGCAGGCATGAGATTTGCAAGAAAATGCCTGGATATCAGGTCATATATCTTGCCTGCTCCTTCGATCTTAACAGCTTTTTCCACTTCCTTTAAAGCAACAGCTTTTATTGGATGAATGGGTGGATGATCATGTCCATCCTTTGTTCCGTTACGGGCAGTGATATCTCCCGCTGAAAGTATAGCAAGTGCATGTTCCTTATATTCTGTGGCTGTAAATGCTATTACCTTTGACTTGAAATCAAAATCATCGGCATATTTGTTTGTTTCAGTTCTTGGATAGCTTGTAAAACCGTTCAAGTACAGCTGTTCAGCTATTTCCAGGGCAGATTCCGGGCTAATGTTCAGGAACTTGGATGCACGTTTGAGAAATTCGGTGGTGTTTAAAGGATATGGAGCATTTGTCTTTATTTCGGAAACACTCTTTTTTGTAACTATTCCGATCTTACATGCCTTAATTCGGTTGAATATTTCAACTGCCTTTGCTTTGTCCTTTATGTTGCCTGCCCGGTGACTTCCTTTAAAATCCATTTCCTTTGCGTGGAAAAGTGCTTCTATCTTCCAGAAATCCTCAGGATTGAATTCTTTTATGGACTTTTCTCTTTCATATACGAAGCCACATGTAGGTGTCTGGCATGGTCCGATGGAAAGGATATCTTTGGTGCGTGCTCTTTCTCTTACAGCCAGGGTAAGATAGCGGGTAAAAGCAGCACCCATTTTAAGATCAAGTATCTGACGGGCATCTGCAGACATTGCCATGGCTGTATCAGGTTCTAAAGGATTATCAAAAGCCTTATTGATCTCAGAAGCTGATAATGAAGAGAATCTTGCCCTTTTTACAGGAGCTTTTGAAACTCTGGATGCAAGTTCCTTTGCTTCAAAGCCAATGTTTTCTCCTTCGCGGTCAAAATCGCAGGCAAGAATTATCCCGTCGGCTCCCTTGGACAGAGAAATAATAGCATCTGCAAATGATTTTTTTGTCACTGTTTTAACAGGTGCAGTATCGATCAATTTTCTCGGGTCCACAGATTTCCAGTCATTTAGTTCAGGTGGGAAATCATAACCCATAATATGACCGGAAAGGCCCATTACCTGCCATTCTTTGCCATCCTTGCGAAATACGTAGACAGGGACACCTTCCACAAGCTTTCTATCGGGCTTCCCTCCGCTGAGAATATTCGCTATCTGTGAGGCAGCTTTGTTCTTTTCGGTAAATACAACAACAGTCATGATATATATTGCACCTTGTCAGAATAGTGCGCGATACATTAGAACTTCTAACTGGCACCGGTATGGGAAATTACTAATGTAATGCGCACTTTTCCTTATTATGATAAGAGATGGTATCCTCCAAGACATTACCGTACGGGAATGGAAATGATATATTTCACCGTCCCCCCGGACCCGGAAAGACACACGTATTCACTGACATATTATTGTCAGCATATAAATAAAATTCCCATGCAACTGATCAAAGAAAATGAAGCCGAACAGATTACACAGACAAGTTTCGAGAAGTATCGTGCACAGGTCATGTACTACGGAGGAAGCCTCTAATCAAATCCATGATTCATGAATCACTTGCACCGGAAACTAAAAATGATAAGCCTGTGAGAATATAGCATGTGATTGAGTGACGTTCGACTTTCTTCCATCTTAATATATGATGTGAATCTATGACAAAAAAAGTTCTATCTCTTAATTATGAATTCCCTGGCAACGAAGTAGATACATTGTCACTCCGCTCTTCTCAGTCGCTCTTAGATGCTGATATAATCATCATTGAGCCTAAAATCGTGGGCTACAATCGTTTTATTGATCACTCAATCAAACAGCTAATTGACAAATCCGATTCCACGATTCTTATTAAAGATATAGCAAGAAGGAAAACAGAACTTAGTGCATGCTTAGAGAGTGGGAAAACAATCATTGTATACTTCGGAGAAATTAAAGAAGTGCATGTTTATACTGGCGAGACTAAAACATCTGGACCTGGGAAAAATGCAAAAATAACTGATTTTGTCACTCCACTGAATCCTTTAGAGGTACTCCCTTTTAATATTGGAAATGTTGTATCTTCGCATGGTACTGAAATTATAATTGTAAAGGAACTGGGCTTTTTATCAACTTATTGGAAACTTTTTGCCAAATATTCTAATTATCAATCTTATATTGAAAACGATAGATTGAAACCTCTTCTTAAAACAAAAAACGGAAACAAAATAGTGGGAACAGTTATTAAAGTATCAAAGGGAACAGTAATTATCCTTCCAAAATTGGTGTATCCAGATAGTTGCACTGATATAGATGACGATGATGTAGAAGTATGGACTGATGAAGGAATAGAGTTTGGGAAAAAGTTGCTTCATTCAATCATTGAGATTGATAAGGCGATACATCAAGAAAATAATATAACTCCAAAACCAGATTGGGTAAAAAATTCTACATATCAAAGTAATACAGAGAAGGAAATAATATATAAAATTGAAAAAGCAGAAGATGAAATTCGTAAGCTTGAAAATGAGATAAGCGACTTGGAGTCAGAACTGGCAGAAGAAGAAGCAATTAAAAATTTACTTTTTGAAGCGGGGAAGCCATTAGAAGATGCCATAATTTTAGCTCTTAAGATTTTAGGTTTTTCTGTTGAACGGTACATAGAGGGCGACTCTGAATTTGATTCTGTTTTTGTTTCAGAAGAAGGACGTTTTCTTGGAGAAGCTGAAGGTAAAGATACAAAAGCTATTGCTGTCGATAAGTTTAGCCAATTAATGCGTAATCTTGCGGAAGATTTAAAGAGGGAAGAAGTCGATGAACCAGCTAACGGAGTTCTATTTGGTAATGCATATCGACTAAGCAAACCCGAAGATCGCGAGGAATTTTTTACACAGAAATGCATAATAAGCGCTAAGAGCCATGGAATTGCTTTAGTTAGAACTCCTGATCTTTTTTGGGTTGTAAACTATTTAAAAGAAAATAACGATTCAGGGTATGCAAAAAGGTGTCGGAACCAACTGCTTGCATCAAAAGGAGAAATAGTTAAGTTCCCAGAAATTCCAAATAATGAAAAGATATAAATTAACTTTACCAAAAAAAAGCTTGATCAGTTCCCAGTTTTTCAACATCAGAACTAGTTCACTTGTACTAATTGCATAGATTGTAGGTGTGGGAAAGATACACTATATTTTAAGTTGCAAAAATATTGACATAAATGTTATATATAATCTTTTAAATATAATCTTTGAGATGACAGATGAAGAACTTGGTAGTTTTATAACAAGATGGAATGAATTCATTAATGAAATTAAAAATGGTAATCAAATAAGTGAAAAATATAGATATAATATACAGCAACTATTTGAAGAAGAATTTATGTGTCTTAACAATAATAGAATAAGGTATGAATTGTTATCACGTGACAAAAACCCTATTCTGGATTGTGAATCAAGGCTTAACCAGGCGTTAATTTTAAAAGGAAATGATGAAAATTTTAGTAGCAAGTTGTTTAGTAAAATTACTGTCAACATAAACTCCTTAATTTCATTCTTAAAATAGGGAGCGATGAACATCCTCTCAAGATATAAATTCATCTTAGAAACATCTTTTTTAACTGGTTTTATTACGTTTCTCTTTGTGGTATCTAGTAATTTCTTCCAAGGAAAAATCAATACATTTTGATAACGTTTCTATTTTTAGTTTATCAGTTTCATTTTTAAAATTTTCGGTAGCGGAAAAAGCTGAAATTCTAGCAATATCAATTTCTTTGCTTATGGCATTAATTGCAACCGCTCGCAAATTAAAAATAATTTGAACCATCGTGTCTACATCTCTACTTTTTAGAATAAAGTAACCTATCTCAGTATATATTTCTATCAAGTGTTTTAGTAATACTTCGCAGTAGACTCTATCCATAGATTCATGAGTAAAAATGTAATTTGTCTTTTCAGCTATTAATTTTAGACCATACTTCGCTGTTTTAAAATCATGTATTCTAAGTGATCCTCTCACAATATCAACTATTGGTTGAATTGGATCTTTTTCATAAATAATGACTTTATCGCTAGTTTCATAGAAGTTGTATTCTTCTCTAATTTCCATCATGATACTATAATCTATATCTTCTGAATACTTTGACTGCGTTATTTTTTTCTCGTAAATTGAAGAAAGGAGAGTTTTTTTTGTAATATTTTCGCTTAGCAGTTTCATTATAGTTGTAGGATTTAGTAAATCAAGTGTATTCCACATATAAGGGATTAAACAAACAAAAGAAAACACTCCTAAAATAAGAACTGCAATAGAATGGTTCATATAATCAAAATCATCCACCCCTATTTGTTTGAGAACAAGAAGGGTGTAAGTCATCGTTCCTAGGTAAACAACCAAAATGATCCATAAATCCGGATTTTTTCTCTTAAAGATATCAACTATCCTCGTAGAATAGGATGAAGAAGTTTGTTGAACCCCTACTAAAGTCAAAGATATAACTATCGCTAAAATCGCGGCTTCGCTTTGTACTAAAGTGCTAAACATGTACCTTGCACTATCAGGGTTTGTGTCTAAATAATCATAACCTACTAAGACGAAACCTAGCCCAAAAGTTGTTAACAAAAATAGAAATGAATAAAAAGCACTTCTATTAGCCCAAACTCTTGATATTTCACGAGGCATATTGACTACATATGCATAAAATATGGCTATAGCTATTGAAGAGATTATAGATTCAACATAGGTTTTTTCAGCCATTACTCCAAAATAATTCGTAAACCAAAGGCTGGAAAATAGTACAACAAAAAATGTTGCTATAGCTCTTAACCATCTATTTTTAAGTAAACCTTTTAAAGAAATCATTTAGTGAAAAATCTAATTTTTACAATATAAGTCTATTGTAAAGTTTTTATGTTTTGCATCATTCCTACTATTCCAATCTTTCCTCACATGTTCATTGCATCAGTTCTTGTCCGCGAATCCATCAGCTCGCCTGGACTTGCAGAACCGAGCCACAAGGGCCGAATAACAGATACGCCAGATGTTATATTAAGAAAATTATCAAACTGACTGACATTATATAATTGATACTAAAAAATCCCCTCCCGGCCTTAAACCAAAAGGCCGGAGGCGTAGCTTAATATCAAATAGACAGGACTTGTATATCCTTCCATCACAAGCACGTTGTTAAGTATTATCAATACTCCCATTATTGCAATGGTGTGTCTGAGCGCATCCCATGCAAAAGTTTGATTATGTTTTTTTCCTGCAGAGAAACGTATAATATAAGTATAGCTTCCCAGCAGTGCCAGCATAAAGAACACCTTAAACAATACTATGCTATAGAGTCCGTGAATGGAAGCGAATGTGGATACAATCGGGTTGCCTTCATACGCAAGACCAGTTTCTATTGCATATATAGTGGTCAGAAGATCACCTATTACATAGAATAACAGGACGAATTTAATGTCCTTCAGGAATCTGTAAAGATCCACACCGTAAACTAATGAACTGTTTTTTATACTCAGGGCCATCGTACCACCGTGACCTTGCCGCGTTTTTACTACGTAGCAATGAGTAAGTCTATATACCTGAATATAAAGATGTCTACACTGGAGTATATGATACTACTCATAATGATGATACACTTTACTAAATAACTTAATGGCAGCAAAAGGCTTTTATCTTGATGTTCATACGGGGATATCAATGACACTGATGGAAGATGCAAAAAAGGGGATCATAACTCCCCAGATACAGGAAGTAGCCAAAGCAGAAGGTATTGATCCGGACCTTGTACGTTCCTGTGTGGCAAAAGGCATCATTGCTATACCTGATAACCCTGCAAGGAAATCAAGGTCTGTTGGGATCGGCAGGTACATGAGCACTAAGATCAATGCGAATATCGGTACCTCCAGAGATTATATCAATGTAGAGGAAGAGATTGAAAAAGCGAAGACTGCAGAAAAGTTCGGTGCTGACGCTCTCATGGACCTTTCTACAGGTGGGGATCTGGATAGCATACGTTCCATGATAATGAAAGCAGTCAATATTCCTATCGGTTCTGTGCCTATCTATCAGGCGGCTTCATCTCAAAAAGCAGTTGTGGATATGACATCCGATGACATGTTCAATGCCGTCAGGAAACATGCAAAAGACGGAGTGGATTTTGTCACAGTACACGCAGGTGTCAACCTCAACTCCATGGAAAGGATAAAGAAAGGTGAGAGGATCACTGAAGTTGTGAGCCGTGGAGGAGCATTCACCCTTGCATGGATGTTGCATAACCAGGCAGATAATCCATTTTATACGGAGTATGATTACCTCCTGGAAATAGCTTATGAGCACGATATGGCTGTAAGCCTTGGGGACGGAATGAGGCCGGGATGTATCCATGATGCATCAGATGGGGCCATGTTCACTGAAATAGTCACCTTGGGTGAACTTGTGAAAAGAGCACGTGCTGCAAATGTGCAATCCTTTGTTGAAGGTCCAGGGCATGTTCCGGTAAATGAGATCGAAACATGCGTAAAGACCATGAAGAGCCTTTGCCTTAATGCTCCTGTTTATCTTTTGGGTCCCTTAGTAACCGATATAGCTCCCGGATATGATCATATTACGGGTGCTATTGGTGGTACTCTTGCAGGTATGTATGGTGCGGATTTCCTGTGCATGACAACTCCCTCTGAGCATCTCGCACTTCCAAGTGTGAACGATATACGGGAAGGAACCATTGTTACAAAAATAGCGGCACATGCAGCGGATATTGCAAAAGAAGGTCAAAGGGAAAGGGCACGTGCAATAGATGACAAAATGTCACATGCACGTCATAACCTTGATTGGGAAGAACAGTATCGTTTGGCAATCGATGGAGAAAAAGCTCGCAGCATCAGGGAAAGCCGGGTAACCGGAAGCGATGCCTGTTCGATGTGCGGTGATCTCTGTGCCATGAAAATAGTGAAAAAGGCTCTCTCAAAAGAGGAATAATTATATTCTGCATCTAATATCTCGTTGTGAGAATAAGGCTTTTATTCATTCCATGTTAATATATAATAACTATTCGTACAGAAGATTTCAGTTAAAATAACAACTCCTCAAAGATCAAAAATGGATGACCTGGCCTTTCTCACATATGCTTTTATTTCTATCTTCGTGATAGTGAATCCAATTAGTGGAGTTGTCACTTTCATATCTCTTACCAGCCGCATGACATTTGAGGAGAAAAACGCTCTTGCAAAAAAAGCTGTGTTCCTTGCCTGTATTATAGCTCTTTTCTTTGCTATTACGGGTAATTTGATGCTGGACCTTTTTGGTATCAATGTAGATTCGTTACGTATTGCCGGTGGCATACTGCTTTTTCACGTAGCATTAGATATGATGTTCGCAAAGGTATCGCGGGAAAGTATCACTGAGCACGAGATAAGTGAATCACAGGAACGGTCTGATATCTGGATTTTCCCTATTGCTCTGCCGCTTTTGACAGGTCCGGGAACTATCACCACGGTCATTGTCTTTATGGGAAGTACGGTTTCCTATGGTCAAAAATTCCTAATAGTACTCAGTATATTGCTCACATTCCTTGTGTGCATGGTAATATTCCTCTCCTCCAGGCGTATCTATAATCATATAGGATATACTGGTATGCTGGTGTTTACAAGAATAATGGGATTATTCCTTGCAGCGTTAGCTGCGGATTTCGTTACAACAGGAATCTGGAATGTATATACTGCTCTTTCTTCGGCTTTGTAGAAATCCTCATTTGAGCAATACATATAACTTTGACATGCCTGTCAAGGTTATGTATCAATAACTTGATTTTAACCTCTTTTACTTGATTCCAGTAGTTTTTTGCCTTAATTTCTTCA
>NZ_JBGMEB010000007.1:0-19966 GCF_041447285.1 Methanomethylovorans sp.
TTATCGGTTGTGGAGGCAGGAATGGTTTAATAAACTTCCATTGTTCATCAGAGAGTTCTTTAAAACCCATTCAAATCCCCATACTATTATTGGAGAAAGGGGTATTTATACTTATGAAACCAGCTCAATGTATGCGTACATTGACGTATATGAGGAACCTGACGGAAATACAACTATTTATCTAGGTTTCTACTATTATGATGCTGATGACGTATATCACTCTTTTTGGGGAGAAATGACGACAACAGAAGATGTTTTCACAGTAGACAAAAGATTAGCTTCTGCAAGCCTGTCTGAGGTTTCAATTGATGGAAACTATTATACTGAGGAGGCAGGGTCATCCATTGGAACCGCAAATATCACAGCTGATTGGACTGGTGTGGAGGATATTACAAAAATTACATATACTGTGAAAGACGGCACCTTCTATTCAGTGAAGGGGACTAGTAGAGACGCCATAGCTACAGGATCAATAATTGATCCAGAGGGTAATGAGCTTATTGGTGATGAATCCACTGAATACGCCTATATAGAACTGTTTAATTTCCTCGAAATTATCCGAAAGAAATGAGCTGAGTTTAAACTATTGTAAGAATGAAATCACTTAAATCCCGATTTGCATTTAGATTTCGGGATTTCTTTTTTTAATAAATATCTCTACAAGGACTCTTTAGAACCATTTATGTTAAGACAAGAACTAATAAAGATCTGTATATTATTTTCAAGGCAAGTTCTGTTTTTTATTTTCTCTATGTCCCTACATATTTTTACGAGGATATAATTATCTCTGATTTTTTGTACGCTTAAGTTTTCAAGTATCTTTAATAGATAAAATGCAGAACCTAGATTGCTGATAATTCATTATTTCCAAAGCCCCATAATAAAGGAAGCGTGAGAGATGAAATCAGAAGAACAAATCAGAATCAAGTTAGAGAGCTTGAAGAATCTTAAGAAACACATTGATGAAAGCGCAATCATAATCCCGAGACCACAAAAGATTTAAACAGTTATCTATTTACAAGCTTTATGACAGAATCGCCAATTTTTGAGATATTTGATGGCTTGCCCAGGCAGGGTCCTGGCAGTAATGCATGTACTGAAAAAGCCTTTAACTTGCTTTCTTCCCTTCCTGCAGGCACTAAGATCCTTGACATTGGTTGTGGAGTGGGCATGCAGACAATACATCTTGCGAAGATCTGCAACGATTGTCACATCACCGCAACTGACATTTACCAGCCTTTTCTGGATAAACTGATGGAAAATGCAGTTAAAGAAGGAGTTGATGACAGGATTAGCACAGTTTGTGCTTCCATGGATAACCTGCCTTTTGAAGCAGGAGAATTCGACATCATATGGGCAGAAGGCTCCATCTTTATCCTTGGTTTTGAAAAAGGAATTAGCTATTGGAAACAGTTTCTGAAAGAAGGAGGTTATATGGCAGTGACAGAGAACACATGGTTCACGGATGAACCTTCTTCGAAAGTGCTTCAATTCTGGCAGGAGATATATCCTGGTATCATGAATATACCTGACACTGAAAAAGTTATCACAGCAGTAGGATATGATATCATTGACCACTTTAAACTGCCAGCTTCTATCTGGTATGATTTTTACTCCCATCTGGAAAAAAGAATCGATGCCATCGGTGATAGCTATAAAGGAAACACCGATGCAGAAACGATACTTGAGTTTAACAGAAAAGAGATAGAGCTCTTCAGAGAATACCCAGATGAATATGGTTATGCATTCTACATTTTTCAGAAGAACGCAAATAAATGACCTGTTACTAATATGTGTTCAATCTCAATTTCAACAAGACACAATTGTTTGAATTGATCATCTATTTCTTTCTTTCTTCCTTCCTTTTTCATGATTGGGTGAGTAACTTTTGCCTTATATCCTCAGAATCCTGCCTCTCAATAGTAAATTCAGGCCTGCTGAAATCAAGAGTCTTCCTTTTACCAATTAGATACTGAGCCGATTTCCTCGTTTTTAATAACAAAGAATAACTCCACGTTACTGAGTTTATCTGATATGGAATTTTCTGATTCATCCAGCTTTGGAACTCTTCAGTTACTTTCTTTGCACCTGATAGCTTCAGCCTGAGAGAATAACTTTCAGTTCTAATGAAGTCTTTAGTATCAATTTTCTCAGTTTCTATAAGATTGATTACTGCCAGATCAACAAGGAATCTGAAAGGCTCTTGAAGATCATAGGCTAGACTGTTCTTACTTGGGTTCATTTCATGTAAGAATCGTTCAAAGGATTTGAAGGATCTATGGATCAAAATCCAAGGATCATTTTTATCACGTTTTTAAAAAGGATATTCGTGAAAGGTGTAACTATAAAAGGCTACTTTTGAGTTTCAGCCCAAGTTTGACAGTTTCATTTTTTGGCCGTATAGAATTTGACAGTTATTAAGTACAATTGAATTTTTATTAACTTATGCTATGAATATGTTGTTATCTCGGATATAGTCATATTTTTCTTGTTATTTTGGATAATTAGGATGGAGAAAGGGAGAAATACCCCGAAAAGTCCCCGTAATTTTTATAAACTGTCAAATTTTGGTTTCAGATTTATTTGCATCGTCCTTGCTTTTCTCGCTGGATTCTTCCCTCTCACCAAAGTCAACTATCAGATGGTTGCACCTTCCGCTTTTTGCTCCGCATATCTTACAATATCTTGCCATACTATTCTCCTCTTCCTTTAATTATGTCATGTTTGTAAAAGAACCCTGTGGGTGTTGAGTTAGATACTTTACATTTCATGCGGAAAAATGTAACTCCTGTCTATCAATAGTAAATTCAGGTTTACCGAAGTCAATAGTCTTCCTTTTCTCAACAAGGAATTGAACTAACTACCTAGTTTTCAAAACCAACTGTATAAATTGCTCCCAGACACTTTTTACAACAGAGAGATCTTTCATTGTATTGGCATCTTCTATAAGCTGATCAAAGACTGCTTTATCAGTATACATTCTGAGTATATTATATAGCAAATTACTCAGAAAAGGAAACATAATTTAATATACATTATTAATAATGATGTACTATTTACATTAAAAATAATGATACTGTTAAATACATTGATAATAGTGTTATTGCCTATCGCATTATAAATAATGTTATAAAAGTTATATATATAAAAACGTACAATTCTACTATATGCAGTCCTTAAACATGAACTTAAACGGTGAAACTGACAGAAAGAGAGGTAGAATTCAAAAGATAAATGTGGATTTGAATGATGAAACCGATAGGAATAGATGTGGAATTAAAAATAGCCTGTTGGTGTTGTCTGGCGGACTATTACTATTGACTATATTTATAGTTGTTCCCTTCTATTTTACAGTAATGTTTGAATCTGTTTATGGATACATTATCGGATTAGTTGCAAGTTTTGTGGTGTTCTATTTTGCAGGGGCATGGGTTAATAAATCATGCAACAGAAGGTTCTAATACCTCCTCTGTTTTTTACGTCACCATAAACTTCAAATGACATTTTCCTCCTAATTTCTGTTTTTCTTTCATTTCTTTGATTTCTCCATGTTTTTAGGATAACCTCCGCTGTCCGAAAAATTTCCTTCATATTTAAGTATCTTCAACTGACGTGATGGATGTCCTCTTACTTTGCTTTTGAATATTTACTTTGGAATTGGTTTATCAGGTGTGACACCGTAATATTCAGTTCTTGCCTTACCCCACGGGCAACCATTGGGGCCTGTTAACTTCAACTCGAGGTTCTGCAGTGATTTACAAATACTGTTCCCGGCACGTGCCCCTTTGCATATAATGCAATATTTTTCACAGAATACTGGAGACTTTTTTTGGTCTGTCATTTTTTATATCCTCATGTTATTAACTACTAGATTCACACGAATCACAGAAAATGGGAAAGCAGAATCCTGATGGATTCCACTTACTGACTCTGCAACCTCTGACCTGCTGTCTGGAAAGCTCCACCCAGGGCTTTCACAAGCTCACATTTTGAGTCACACTTACATGTGCATATGCAGTATTTCGGTTTGTTTTCCATCATCCATTGACCAAGGAAACCGAGGGCTTTGAGTTCTTCCATACTGGCATTCTGTACGTAATTGTTGATATCTTCTAACTCCATGAGTTATCACCAAAGACTATTAATACGTGCATCTTAATATACTATTTTGTCATAAAAGTAGACAACAGCATCTTCTGATATACATTTCTAACACAAAAGATCAATTTGATGTGTATCATCATGACCAATTTAAAATCGACATTAGAAAATGTTTCCTTGTTGCAGGGGGAAATTACTGCCCTTCGTTCTGAACTTAATCGTTTCAGAAGTGAAGTTACCATGAATAAGACCAATTCACTGTTTAATGATTTTAGAAATCAGTGTGCTGTAACACTTATTAACGGATCTTTGGATAGTGCTTTAAATCTTAGTGGAAACGAAGGGAAGAACTGCCCGATGTGGATGCAATGCAAGCCAGTTTTTGTTAGTTTTTTCACAGAGTTGACTGAGTATGCCAGAAACGGTCAGCTATCTGAAAAAAACATTGCATTTATAAGAAGTAATTTTGACAACATGAAGAATGAAGCCGCAGAGTATGATAAATGTTCTCAATGCTTCAAACACGTGGAAGCCTACTTCGATCAGCAGATTGAGATGTTGCAGAAGATGGGATTTTATCAAAATGAGAGCAGTAGACCTTTGCAAATTCAGGACCTTCGTGAAGAACAAGTGTCAGACCTTATAGGAGATCCGCTGAGTAGTTCTGTAAGAGTATTGATTTTAAAGACATTGTATGATGAAGGGAAATCATTTACTGAACTTTCAAAAATCACAAAACTCCGCGCTGGAAATCTTCTTTTCCATCTGGATAAATTGCAGGACAAAGGATTGATACGCCAACGTGAAGAACGAGGTGAATATCAAATCAGTTTAAAGGGCTATCATATTCTTAATTCTATGCTAGACCTTATAAGAACGTTAGGCATGGATGATAGTGAGATGTAATTGAAGAGAACATTCATCGCGATAAACGGTCTGAAGTGGCTTTCTACATCTCCAATCTTTCCCTTAAATGCTTATTGAGTGCAAATTTACACCAAAATAGGGACACTACCCAAGTTCGTACCCTAAACAAAATGTTGTTTCAAAAAGTATAAATACAAATTTGACATCAACAGCTTTTACTAATTATTAAAAGCTATGAAAGGAATAAGATGGAATGGATAATTTTAATAATTGCAGGATTATTTGAAACAGCTTGGGCTATAGGCCTGAAATACAGTGACGGATTGACAAGATTCTATCCAATGGTATTTACGGTCATTACTTTAATTTTAAGCATGTATCTATTGGAAAGAGCTTTGAGAACATTGCCTATTGGCACAGCTTATGCGGTTTGGACAGGTATTGGTATTATTGGGACGACAATATTGGGAGTGTACCTTTTCAATGAGTCTATGAATATAACACGCATCTTCTTCATTGGACTGATTGTTGTTGGTATTAGCGGATTAAAACTAGTATCACCCTGATTGTCTATTCCCTTTGATAGATACACTGGTCAATGAGTGAGAAAAATGAATGATATTGAACAGAAAATAATCGACATCGGTCAGGAGATCTTTAAGGGCTATGGAGTCGATGATATCACTGCACTGATTCTATCGATACTTAACTTTGAATCAAATGAAATAAGCATGGAGGAATTAGCACAAAGAACCGGATATAGTCTTGCTTCCATCAGCCTTAAGATCAAGCATATCGAACAATTTTGGAGCATAAAAAGGATATACAAACCAGGGTCTCGCAAGACATATCTGTATATGGAAAAAAATCTGTTAGATGCTTTTGCCACCCAAATCAGGAATGGATTTGCAACTGAATTAGACATTGCAAAAAAGAAAATAACTCCCCTTATAGAAGAATATAAGGAAAATGCCATTACACAGGAACAAAAAACTAAACTCCATACGTATGAGAATTATCTATCTGAAATTAATGAGTTCGAAGCATTGATCCACTACATATACCATCAAATCGATCATCTGAAAAAGAATCAATTTTGATTTATTGCCGACTCTATAACATAGGGCGGTGGTAGAATGCTGTATCCTAAGAAAAGTGCAGCTTAAATGGGATAAGCAAATATGATATGAAAAAAAGACCACCGGCTGCTGCCAGTGGTTTGGGTTTGGATGGCGGTTGGTTAATAATCGACATCTTATCCAATGTAGTACGTGACCTGTACTGACATTGAAACTGTGGACTCGCCTGGCTCAATTGGTGTGGAAACCGATCCTGCTGCTGCGTCCATTGCTGTTTCTGCCGCTGTGTAATAGACCCTTGAATTTCCATCGGATATGGATGCTGTCTGCACACCCGTGACCTTAAGACCCAGGCTGTTGGCGAGGCCATTGGCCTTTGATGATGCATCGTCTACGGCTTGTTTCATAAGGTCTTCACGGAGTTGTTCCTGCCTGTCATCAGATACTGAGAAGGAGATGCTTCCGATCTGATTGGCCCCTGCGGCCGTTGACCTGTCGATGATGTCGCTCAGATTGCCGATCTTTGTGGTTGTGACCTGCACACTGTTGGATGCGGAGTAACCGGTGATGGTCTGCTCCTTGTCATAGTTGTAGACCGGGTACACAGATACATAGGATGTCTGCATTTCTTTGTCCTCCAGACCCAGTGCCTTGAGTTCTGCGACAACAGCACTCATAATGGCTGCGTTCTGATCGGATGCGTCCTTTGCGGTGTCAGCCTGGACCACGACACCTATGCTTAAGGTGGCTGTGTCAGGAACGACTTTCTCTTCGGCGTACCCGCTCATGGTTATTGTGTCTGCCGTATTCTGTTCCAACCCACTCTGCGAGATGGTGTATATCGTTAACGACATCACCACCAGGACAACTGATAATGCAATGATAGCTAAATTGGATTTATCGTTTTTATTTTCCTGTGACATTTTCACATTCTCCTTGTTCGATGCATTGTTAACCGGTGAGTCTGTCTTGTTATGGCCGGTTATTGCATGTTATAGAAGGAGTTACACATATTAAAGAATTGTCTAAACTTCAAGTGCATTTGTAGTTATATGTGGCTGCAGCCAGCGATAAGAAAAAAGAAGATCATTATCTCTTTTTCTCCACGCTTTCCACATACTTGGTTAAAAAGAATCCAAATGATGCGAGATCCTTGACGTCCATGCTGTGATATTTCTCACCGGAAGAGATAGCAGGAGTGATGAACCGGAAAAACTCACTGGCAAACTGCTCGTAGCTGAACCCCTCCGCCTCAATCACCAGTTTCCATTTATTTTCCATTGACAAGATACTCATAAAAGAAATCATAAGGTACATAGAGGTCAGAAATGGATCGATATCTGCCCGGATCGTACCGTCATCGATTCCTTCCTGGATCGCGTCCCGCAGGATCAGACGGCAAGTACCATATCCCTTACCGATCTCTGCGGTACACGGATTCTCTTTGGAAAAACGCTCAGAACCGTAAAAATGGATCATTCGAAGATAATCGGGGTATTCTTGTGAAAACTGGTAATAGGCCTGACCCATCAGGGCTACCTTGGCAATACCAGGTACTTGTTTCTCCATGCATTCCATATATTTTTCTTTAAGGATCTCGATGCCACGCAGTACAATGGTTGCGAAAAGTGTCTCTTTATTTTTAAAATATAGGTAAATGGTAGCCTTATTCAGTTCGACCTCACGGGCTATCTCATCCATGGAGACATCTTCATAACTTCGGGAAAAAAAGAGACTCTCGGCTGCCTCGATAATCTCGGTCTTCCTCTGTTCCTTTTCTCGTAGTCTTCTATCGGCTATTCCCATAATTCCACTTCATCTAAAGCATATTTATTCAATAACTTATTCATCAGATAAAACACTCAGGCTCCTTTCGCTGGCTATAGAGAGTATGGAGACGCACTGATGCGTCTTTGACCAGCCCGTTTTTCATCGATCTGGCACTTTGCGGGCACTTTTTGATACATGCACAGCAGGTAATGCATTTTTCCGTATCGATCAGATGGGAATTTTCTGCATCAACAGCACCAACAGGACACTTCTCTGCACAGATCCCACACTGTGAACACTTATCACTGACTGCGATAAAATCAACGATCCATAATTTTGTAACTCCTCCGTAAGGATAAGTGCCAGGCACATGCACATCAGAAACCTGAGAGATAGTTGAAATAGATTGTAGTTTTTCACGTATTTTCTGTCCAAATACATTTGCATGGGTTAAATCATATTCATCGGGACGTCCTTGTGCTGTTGGTGTCTCAGAAGTCGAGAACGAGTGTTCCCCGATATATGCTGCGCAGGCAATGGGAATACACCCGCAGTTCGTTACAATATTTTTTAGCTCGAGTAATGCATCTTCATATACCCGATTGCCATAAACCACAACACAGACCGTGGGGGTATTATGAGCCTGAATTTCATTCAGCCATTCATTTATCAATGCCGGCACTCTCCCCATATAAACGGGAACTCCGACTACAAGCAATTCATTTTCCGAGGTTATTAATGGTTGTTTTCTTGCATCTGGTCCGGTAATATCAATTAATTCTACGGTGCCTTGACCAATACCATGTGCAATGCTCTGAACAACCGCTTTTGTTGTTCCTGTAGGCGAAAAATAAACTAATTTCACAGATTCCATTTTCATTTTCTCCATTAATTGTGTAGGATTCTGGCCGTAGGCAGTCAGTCTCATCAGAGTATTAACTCACGGTAATATTATAACTTTTGGTTAGTTACTAACTGTTGGTTAGTTACTAACTGTTGGTTATAAGTGCATATTATAAAGAGCAAAAATAGTAGATATTTTTCAGGAATAGCCTTTGAAAACGAATTCCAGTATTTTCAGGTAACATCGCCCTCAACACTCATTATATCCCTTGTGGTTTTTACAAGTATCAATTTCTCACTATCCCCAGAGAAATGTAATTAAATAAGCAAGAAAAAACAAAGAAAACCTATATTTCACGTAATCTTCGAGTTGGTTATATAAAAATATCTGTTGTTCAGAAGATTTCCGAATAAGGAAATCACTAAATTCAGGCTTGAGTCCTGAATTAATGTGTACAATTATAAGTAAGCAGTTAAGAAAGATTAAATGAGTTGGCCTATTCACAATACACTATTTTTTGATATCTTGTGTTGTAATAGTAACTCCATTTTTATACGATAATAATCAAAAATGTGTTATAATAAATAAAAAGATAAAATAAAGATGATACTTATATCTCTGTTATTGGTGTAGAATCCTTCAAATAATACTCAAATAATTCTTTTCCCCATTTAAGAGCATCACGGGTGCTGCATAAAATTAACTTGCTATCAAAGTTTCCATTCGTTCTTAGCAGGCTGATGATCATATGAAAATCGTCGAATGTAAAGAACAGAAAGTTCAATTCATTATTGTAAACGTACAGTTTAAAGATTCCGGTTTTAATAAAAAAACTGAAGTTATCATGGTGCTCAGTTTTAATTTTTTCAAGCAACTGCTTAGATACAATGTAGTTTGTAGTTACATTGCTTTCCATCAGCTCATTGAATATTTTACGATATTCTGGATAAAGGATATTTGTCACTATATAAACCGATTCTGTGTTTTTCTGCTCATGAAAACTTTTGTGCAGTGAATATAGTTCTGTGATAGAAGGATTTACAATCTTGCAATTTTTTAATTTCTTCAACCTTTTTAAGAGGTGAGGTGGAATGAAATCGATATTATGAGTTCCCCAATAGTCTATATCAACATCAAAAGTCTCAATAGCATTTATTAAAGGAGCCATTTGATCAACAACTAACTTTCCAATAGTTGTTAATTCATAAGCATCCTTATAGTGATCAATAAGGTAATGCTCTTCCAATATCTTCATCTGTGGAAGAAGTGACTGTCTCGTAGTATCAAGGGATTCAAGAAGATATCCCATCTCTTTTGGCTCATCCTGTAGCAGCAGGAGAACTTGCTTTCTCTTCTCTGACATGAACAGAACGTCACATAGTGATTTATTCATTTACAGTACATCCTGTAATACAACGCTTTTCAGGTGATAAACATTTGACTAATATAACTGTTGGCCATCCAAATGAATTGGATCAAGTTGAAGATAATTAATTGAGGTTATAATTATCGAAATTTGAAAAGCTTCCTCTTCACTTTCATATTCAAGTTAAACCCTCTTCCCTCAATCTATCTTTTATTAATTAAATGTACTCCCGTATTTAATCCCAATCTCTCTGGCATCAGCAGGACTTGAGTCAAGAATCTGCTTGCTTAACTTCTAAATATCGTAATATTGTTTCAGCTTTGTTACTCCCCAATTCCTGCATTTCAACCTTATTGGCTTCCTTCCCCATCTCAATACTATTTTATCATGCACATATTTTCTTTCCGAAACTCCAATTTTCCATCAAACTTAGATTAAAGATGATTGGCATACTGCCATATTGTTCTACTCAATGTCTCGAAGTAATGAGAAAATGGCTTCAATAACTATTTATTTAAAATTATCTTCACTAATATTGAGGGGCAAAGAGGAATTCAACAGATAAGGGAGGTCTGCACGAATATTTTTATAATTTTTACTTTAACCTTCTGGAAGGTATTTTATGAATGATGAAATAAAATCAAAACATCCGAGGGACATATTTAATGAATTGAAATGGAAAGAAGATATGGGCATAAACGAATGCAGCATAGAGTATATCCATAGGGGTGTGCCTGGAAATACAAAAACAATATCCGGAGAGGATATAGTAGGCATTGGACACTCATTTTTGACGCTTTATCCAGATACTATGATACCATATCATAGAATACTTCAAATTAAGTACAAAGGGAAAACGATCTACGAAAAGGCTGCACAAAAACATGTTTAATCTGTAAACTTTTCTAGAACTAATCCATTCACAAATAGTAGTTCGCGAATTTCAGTTCCAATTCATATAACTTACATCATACGACACATATATATGTGGTATACTTTCCTGCGCATGTATTTTCAATCGCGAATCAGCACAGAGATTCTATAAAGAAGAAAAATTAGAAGCTGATTGATATGGAATTGGTTTATAATTTTATTCTGAAGCTCACTCTTGAGAATTTCCCCGAGACTCTTCTCTTTTCATGATAAAGTTACAGTATTAAGTATCGTAAGAATCTATTATCTGCTATAGTGTTAAGAACAAAAGTATAAAGGTTCTGTCATGGTGTGATCTCTCACACAATGAGACACTATGACAAGAAACAATTTCAAAGTCCATTGCAAAGCTGAATGTATATGGACATCACAACAAAGGTGGCAAATATGGATTATATCAGTGATTTTTTCGGATTCATGAAAAAGGCGACAACATCCGTTCAGACGGTAGACGCCATAAAAGAACGTCTGGAAGCTGAAGGCTTTATAGAACTGGAAATGAATGAGTTATGGACGTTGAATGTGTCGGGGAAATACTATCTGACCCCCTATCCATCCATGTTGGTGGGCTTTAATATCGGAAGCGGTCAATTACCAACAGAAAGTGTGAAAATGATCGCTGCTCACACGGATAGTCCCGGATTCAGGATCAAACCCAATCCTGAAGTGAACAGTGAAGGAATGCTGACACTGAATGTGGAGCGCTACGGTGGCCCTATTCTGAACACATGGTTCGACCGTCCTTTATCCATTGCCGGAAGAATAGCGGTGAAGTCCGATGAGGTTCTCAAGCCGAAAGTGATCCATCTGGATTTTCAAAGACCTATACTTATCATCCCTAATCTGGCCATCCATATGAACCGTGAGGTCAATAAAGGTGTGGAGATCAAGGTTCAAAAAGAAATGCAACCTCTCTTGACCCAGTTGATCGAAGATGAGATTAAAGATAAGTACCTGCTAAATCTGGTTGCGGAGGAAGCTGAAGTCAATCGTGAGGATATTCTGGACATGGACCTGAACGTCTATTGTTATGAAGAAGGTATGTTGGTGGGCTCAAAAGAGGAATTCATCTCCTGCCCGAGGATCGACGATCTGTCCATGGTGTATGCTGCTATGGAAACTCTTGTAGAGTCGAAGCATAAGGATGGGATCAACATGGTGGCATTCATGGACAATGAGGAGATCGGTTCTATGACCAGACAGGGTGCTGACTCCGTGATGCTGAGCAATATTTTGGAAAGAATTCATATGGGAACAGGGGGAAAGGAACAACGATCCCTCCATCAGGCGATGAACTTCTTTGTAATCTCAGCTGACTGTGCTCATGGTTTGCATCCCAATTACGGTGAAAAGAGCGATATCACCAACAAGCCTGTAATGAACAAAGGGATGGCTATTAAGATCAGTTGCAATCGTTCCTATGCATCAGAAGTGGAGACCATTGCAGCTTTTCAGCAACTGTGTGATAAAGCCAGTGTTAAATATCAAAAATTTGTGAACCATTCGGATCAGCCGGGAGGAACTACCTTGGGTCCTTTGCTTAGCAAATATGTGCCTGTTCATGTTGTAGATGTAGGGGTACCGATGCTGGCAATGCATTCTGCCAGGGAGCTGATGGGTAAACAGGACTTCCTGGATTCCATCAAGATATTCAGGACATTTTTCCAGTTGGAGAAGTGATTCCAGCCTTTACAATTTTCGGTATAAATGGATATTTATCCTGCTTCTCAAAGTAAAGAATGAAAAATGAGATGATCATGTGCCATTAGATTTCCATCACTGGCACAGAATCTTTCAAGTAGTATTCGAAGAGTTCTTTTCCCCATTCAAGCGCACTTTGACTGGAACTTAGCATATACTTATAATCGTATTTTCCTTTACCATCTAGCAAACGCATGAGTAAGTAGTATTCGTTATAGGCAAAAGACACAAAGTCTATTTTTTTGGGGTAGAGATACAAATTAAACAATTCATCTTTAACGATATCTACATAAATATCTCGGTCTTGATTCTGGATTCTGTTAAGCACATCTGGGGTAACAATTACATTTATCTTTACCTGACCTTGAAGCATCTCAGTAAACACCTGAGCAAAGTTAGGATAAAAAAATCTCGTAACAGCAAAAAATGTCTTTCCTCTCTTAGAAGCCTCTTGCGATAAATCATATGCTCCATATAGCTCTGGAGGCTGGGCATATATACTTTGAGTATAAGGATTTACTATCCGGCAGTCTTTAAGTTCCAGTATCCTTTTAAAAAGATGAGGAGGAATAAAATCAAGTTTACGAGTTCCCCAATAATCAATATCCGTATCTAAAACTTCAACCTTATCTAATAAAGGAACCATCTCATCAACTATTAGTTTCCCGATAGCTGTCAATTCGTAAGTGTCTTCGTAGTGAGAAACAAGATGATGCGCTTTCAAGATCTTCATCTGCGGAACTAATTCCCTCCTTGTTATTTCCAGGGACGTAGAGATAGTTTCCATTTCTTTTTGTCCCTCCCGCAACAATATAAGAGCTTTTCTTCTTTTATCAGAAGCAAATAACACGTCAACCAATGCTTTTTTCATTTGCATCATCTCCTAAAAACCAAAATAATGCCAATCTTAAAACTTAATATTAAATGTTTAGGCATCAACGTTCAAAACTAATTATACTAACTAGTTTATATATATTATGCAAATAAACTTATTAAATTAGATTATTCTGTTCTGAACATTTTCTACAGCTACGGCCTTTCTTAAAATATCTATTAAATCTAAAATAGTTATTTGCCTTATGACCTTCTGTTTCATATGGTTTTCTCATTTTCTATGGACACTTTATAGCAATAGCAGATTTGCATCTGCCCAGTGATCAAACACCTGCAATTGCTGTTCCGTATGGAAGTAATGCTCACCATGCTCAAGAACTTGAACTGTTGCTTGATATCTTGCTGCAAATGCTGAAATTTCCTCCCATTCAGATAGATTATCATCCGATCCGTACAAAATGGTAGTTGGTACTTTCCATTCAAATGAAATGGGATTTTCTTTCACATAGCAATAATAATTCCATTCCAATTTCTGCCCAATCGGCAACTGAATCTCATGCTCTGCTTTTAGTCTCTCTTCATTTACTTGGAAACCTTCCATCATGTTGTGTATAATGCGTTCCATGTTGACGATGGGCGAGAGGAATAAACTTTGCTTTATGTCAAAGTTATGATAGGCAAGCAAACTGAAATATGCTCCCATACTACACGCAAACAAATGAATGTCAGATGCAAACGACTTTGCATACTCATAAACACTAAGCAAATCGCTTACACAATTTTCGGGAACACAAGCATATTTCTCATCTAAACGCTCACCATGCATAGGCAGATCAAAGCTTAACGCCTGGTAACCTTTTGCAATGGCTTTTTGTGCCAGCATGGAAATTACAGTGTCCTCTTTATTAGAAAGATTACCATGAACTGCAATCAACAAGTTTTCACTCTGTTTTCCCCAAAGGATGGCAGGAATACGAGTTTTCCTATTTGATATATAAAAATGTCTTTTCTCCATAATCTACACTTCATCCAAGTATCTCTGCAGTTTATCCGCAAGTTTGCCAATATGAATACCGTCAACAAATGCATGATGAACCTGAACTGCAAAAGGCATCATAAATTTACCTTCTCTTTCATGATATTTACCCCAGTCAAATATGGGTTGCGCTTTTTCCCTGTTTCCGAAATCCGTGTGCGAAATATGTGTAAATGTTATCCACGGCAAGGCAGAGAATTGATATACATCATTTTCCACAGGTCCTGTAAAATGCTCTTTTTGATTTTCTGCTGTTATGATTGCCAATTGTACAAACTTCCCCATCGTATCCTGCATGGGAACGTCTACCACTTTAAACAATTCTGTTTCTTTATCCAGATATGTAAATGATGTATCTATGGATTCGTATAACACAACTTCACCATCAAGGAAACGATACCTAAATTCCTCTATCTCATTTGCGCATTTCGTAACAGCAAATATAAACGCCATTGTAAATGAGAACTTGTTTTCTTTTACGCATTTTTTCAAATTTGTTACATCAAGTTCAAAACTTACACAATATTGAGGCTGCACAGCATTTCTGTATATTTGACAATACTCTTTTCGTTTCCAGGTTTCAAAATCGAGTATTTGATATCGGTTTCCCACAATTACACCTTCGTTTTAGTTTTAGGTCTATTTTCTTTATAGACCCAATCTTTATTATTTCATAAGGGATTTTCTGGCTATTATGGTATTCACGACTCATAAAGCCATGTGGGAATAACATAAGAGAAGTAATGCAGTTGGCTCATGGTTTCTAAAATTCTTCTGTTTTATCCGACACTAATGAATAAAACAGAAATTGTGAAATATCATCAATGAGAAAACTGATCGGAGAATAAGAAAGTGGAAGGAGTCGCCAGAATGCAGCAAAGGGAGGCAATTTGTGAGATATGCGGTCAATCCAAACAGATGTCTGACGTATTTCCTTTGGAAATTGTAAGGAAGCCCGTAGTAGATATGATCCTTAAGGCATATCCTGAATGTTCACCCACTGGTCATATTTGTATCGCAGACCTTAACCGTTTCAGGGAAATGTATGTCAACGATCTCCTGGAAACAGAAAAAGGAGAGCTTTCAAAATTAGAAGAAGAGGTTGTGCAGAGTCTTAAGGAACAGGAGCTTCTCTCAAAGAACATCAATCTTGAATTTGATCAAAAACTTACTTTTGGGGAAAAACTGTCGGATAAGCTTGCAGACTTTGCAGGAAGCTGGTTCTTTATCTCCTCTTTTACCATTCTTGCACTTTCTTGGATCGCCATAAACTCAATAATTATCATAAAAAAACCTTTTGATCCATATCCTTTTATTCTTCTAAACCTGCTGCTCTCCTGTCTTGCTGCAATACAGGCACCGTTTATTCTAATGAGCCAGAATCGCCAGGAAGCGAAAGATCGCATGCAGGCTGAATATGATTATCGTGTAAATCTTAAGGCAGAACTGGAAATTCGCACTCTACATGAGAAAATGGATCATCTTCTTATGTATCAATTTAATAGATTCATGGAAATTCAGGAAATACAGATAGAGATGATGGAAGAAATTTTAGAGAATAAAAAAATGATCAATAACTTATTCAGCTGAAGGCTTGCTGAAATGCATTTCAAAGAGTTGCAATTGATTAAATAATTTAATCAATATTAAATGATGAAACAGTTTCTTAATCACACGGAATCATAATTCTGATGTAGTAATACTTATATGTTTGTATTGCTATTGACTAGTTGACACACCTTACAACAAAACACAAAAACAAAGGTAAGTACATATACGATATTTATCGGATCTGAAAGTATCAGGGGAATGACATGGAAGCAATTGATGAAACAATGAGCATATACCATATCTTAACTGAATATCCTTTTTTACTGAAAATATTCAAACAGCACAGAATGGGGAAATTCGAGAATAGGGAGGTTCTTGAAAATCTTGGTCCCTTGCTCAAATTAAGAACAGCCCTTTCAATGATATCGGTAAATAAGGACTCTTTTATTGAGCTTCTGAACCAAGCTGTTCTGGACAATGAAGCAAAAGCAGACTTCACCCTTGCAGATTCGCCTGATAGGCAAAAAGAGCTGACCATGCTTGCCCTTCTGCCCTGTGGCATGAAGATGCCCTTTAATCGTGCATTCAACGAGTTCTCAGCTGAATACAGCAAACAGATGGGTAATGTGCTCCATTCCCTTGTAGAAGGTAATGTAAATCATGAGCTCTCCTATTATGCTTACATGGATTCTGTTACATCTATAGATGAACTGCCGGACATTATCATTAGCTCTGACATAAACAGTTTTTACCATAAACCCTTTCGAGATAATTTCCTGAGTAAGGAATACTTTGTAAATCTTAATTCATCCCCCATGAATAGTGATCTTGAAGCTATCGGTTTTGCAGATCCCAGCAAACAGTTTTCCATGATCTCCGCAAACCTTCTGGTACTGGTCACAATTGATGAACTTATGAAAGACGATACAAAGCCAGATTCCTGGAGAGATCTCTTAAAAGATGAGTTCCGAAATAAAGTAATTATGCGAGGACAAGGTGGATTTTTCTGTAATGGGGTATTGCTCCCGTTCTACCGGATGTACGGTATCGAAGGGATTAAAAAACTTGCTTCATCAGTATATGCAGGACTCCACCCATCCGAGATGGTCAAGATGATAGACAGCAAAAAGGATGATGTACCACCCATGTATATTATGCCTTATTTCTTTGCCAAGAAAATTAAGGACAAATCACGGATAACCATCAACATACCTTCAGAAGGAGCTATAATCAGTCCTGTACAGATGCTGGTTAAAAAAACTGCAGCAGAGCGGGTCCAGAAGATCACAGATTTCCTATGTGGAAAAGAGTTTGGACAAATTTCTGCCAAAGCCTTCTTCCCTACAACAAATTCCGAAGTTAATAATAATCTTGAAGGTATGAAGCTATATTGGATGGGATGGGACTTCTTGATGAATAATGACATAGGGGTACTTAAAAAAGAGATCGCAAGTGCCTTTAATAAACAGTTTATGTTTACTGGAGGCGTTGTGTGAGACTTGTTACGGTAGCAGGTCCCCCTTCATCAGGAAAAACCAGTGTAATTATCAAGACAATCGAGGAACTCAGACGCAAAGGTCTCGCTGTTGGCGTCGTGAAATTTGACTGTCTCTCAGCCCAAGACGAGGATTTCTATACTTCTCACAGTATTCCTGTCAGGACTGGCCTCTCTGGAGGTCTCTGCCCTGATCACTTCTTTGTAAGTAATATTGAAGAAGCTATCAGGTGGGCTCAAGAGCAGAATTTTGATATTCTAATTACCGAAAGTGCAGGTCTGTGTAACCGTTGTTCCCCTCATATCAAGGATGTTCTGGCACTTTGTGTTATTGATAACCTTAGTGGCATCAACACACCTAAAAAAATTGGTCCAATGTTAAAGCTTGCAGACATCGTTGTTATTACTAAAGGAGATATTGTCTCCCAGGCAGAGCGTGAGGTCTTTGCATACAGAGTCAGACAAGTCAATCCCAGAGGAATTATAGTTCATATCAACGGTGTAACAGGACAGGGTAGTTTCTATCTTGCGAAACTTTTGAAACAAACATCTGCAGTAGGAACTCTTCATGGGGCCACACTTCGATTTACCATGCCAGGAGCTTTGTGCTCATACTGTCTTGGGGAAAGAAAAATAGGTGATGATAGGCAGATCGGTGTTTCAAAACTGGTGAGTTTCAGAGGGCGGTGAATAAAGTGCGAACAGATCTGCTCCGCATGACAATAGATGAACTCATACAGATGATGCCCTGGATAGAGGATTACTTTTCTTCATTTGCTATTAATCCAATACAATTTGGGAACAGGAAACTGGATGAGTTGGGCCCGATACTTGGTGAAGATTATTTTATCGAGAAAGGATGCAGCTATCTTTCTTTTATTGATGGTTTCTTTCTATTTATTGAGCAAGCCAGAGCCCTCCAACAGGGAAGTGGGTTAGTGGTTGAATGCCTGACTGTGCTCCCCGGACATAACAAGAATGGTGAAATAGAGGCATTTTCGGTAGATCTTAAAAGGGGTGAGGTCACAGCAATTGTCGGCCCGACAGGATCAGGCAAGTCACGTCTTCTGGCTGATATTGAATCCCTGGCTCAGGGGGATACTCCCACAGGCCGTAAAATACTACTTGATGGCCGATCCCCAAGTGATGAAGAACGTTTCTCAACTGAAGGACGTTTTATTGCTCAGCTTTCACAGAACATGAACTTTGTAATGGATCTGAGTGTAGAGGAATTCCTTACTCTGCATGCAGAGAGCCGTATGGTTGAAAAAATATCCCATATTGTTCAGACAATATATGATACTGCAAACATTCTGGCAGGAGAAACTTTCAGCAGGGAAACTCCGGTTACAGAACTCTCTGGAGGACAATCCCGCGCTTTGATGATAGCAGATACAGCACTGCTGAGTCCAGCATCTGTTGTCCTGATAGATGAGATTGAGAATGCCGGGGTGGATAAGGTCAAATCCCTTGAACTTCTGGTAAATAATAATAAGATTGTTCTGATCAGTACTCATGACCCTCTTCTTGCCCTGTCGGCAGATCAGAGGCTAGTCATTAAGAATGGCGGAATCTCAATGCTTTTGAAAACAACAGAGAATGAAAAAAAGCACCTAAAAAACCTCGAAAAAGTAGATAGTAAAATTACTCTTCTTCGAAATCAGTTGAGAAGAGGGGAAGAAATCGACCTCAGAGATCTTCTAATGTAGCTTAATTTCACCAGGACAATCTTGCGAGAATGATAATAGCTAAACACGAATTACATTCTCTAGTATAAATAAAAGTGTTGGAAAAGGCGGTCACAAGGATTGACATGCGTCAATGAAGTTTGTTACGGGATCGGATCTTACTCCGTCCTGAATTTGCTTCATTCTTCAGCTTACGCGTCAATGAAGTTTGTTACGGGACCAAATCTTACTCCGTCCTGAATTTGCTTCATTCTTCAGCCTACGCGTCAATGAAGTTTGTTACGGGATCGGATCTTACTCCGTCCTGAATTTGCTTCATTCTTCAGCCTACGCGTCAATGAAGTTTGTTACGGGATCGAATCTTACTCCGTCCTGAATTTGCTTCATTCTTCAGCCTACGCGTCAATGAAGTTTGTTACGGGATCGGATCTTACTCCGTCCTGAATTTGCTTCATTCTTCAGCCTACGCGTCAATGAAGTTTGTTACGGGATCGAATCTTACTCCGTCCTGAATTTGCTTCATTCTTCAGCCTACTCGTCAATGAAGTTTGTTACGGGATCGAATCTTACTCCATCCTGAATTTGCTTCATTCTTCAGCCTACTCGTCAATGAAGTTTGTTACGGGATCGAATCTTACTCCGTCCTGAATTTGCTTCATTCTTCAGCCTACTCGTCAATGAAGTTTGTTACGGGATCGAAT
>NZ_JBGMEB010000008.1:0-169433 GCF_041447285.1 Methanomethylovorans sp.
TATCGTAGAATCTTACATGAAATTATTAGAACTGTCAAATTGGTTTTCCTGACAAAAAAAGAAAATATTGGCTAAAAAAGAAGCCAATATCTTCATCAAGGAGTGAAAACTGTCAAACTTAGGTTTATTCATTTTCCATGAACCTGCAACCTGATTCACCACCAATTGGCTATCACCTTGAACGACTATATCTGTCCATATAAGGTCAATTGCTTGCTTTAGTCCTTCGATAAGCGCTGAATATTCGGCCTGATGACTATACCATTTTCAATGATTATGGCTTCTATCGCGTGCACCTGGATTAGGGACCGCGCCGCCATCGAATTGCATTACATTAATGATTTTATCTCCTTTGATTGGGCTGGCAAAGCTTAGGGTTGCACAACCGCCAAACAGCAAACCACTCGAAGCAAGAGTAGAATCCTTTGAATAACAGCTCAAGCTCTTACTAGAATCAATATCTATAGAATCAGAATTTAAAGATGGGCCCGCTGAGATTCGAACTCAGGATCCCCGCCGTGTAAAGGCGATGTCATAACCGGCTAGACCACGGGCCCATAAAGTTTTCAAGTAGATTATTCGTTGACGGTTTCGTCTTCGAGCAACCCCTTAATGTAACTAGTTGTATTTAACCCTTTTTGGTGGAAGAGGAAATTCAGCCATGCCATTGTCGCATTGAGGATGGTCTATCTATATTTTCGTTATCATTAATACTTTTAACACAGATGCTGCACAGAGCCAGTATTTAAATAATAACGAAGTAATATAGCTTGGTAATGCCTCGTGATGCAAGTGAAGAAAAGGAAATAGAGGTAGTAGAGGAGTACATTGGAGATTACGGAAGTGTCCGATCCATAGTACGTGAGGCCCTTCCATTTGAGATCATAGCAACAATGGGAGGAGTCATTGCAGGTATCATTTTCTCCGGTATGACTAAAGAACTGCAACTGATCCCCGGCTTGATAGTTATCGCGCCCGCAGTGCTTGGCATGCGCGGCAATATTTCCTGTACACTAGGTTCACGCCTTGGCAGTGCGATACACATGGGTCTTATCACGAAGATAGAGAACAATCCTGAGCTTACCAATAACATTGGCGGCTCATTGTTATTGAGTTTTGTCATTTCAGCAATTCTTGGGCTAATGGGTCACTTCGTGACAATTGCTTTTGGCCTTGAAAGTGCCGGTGCGCTGAAACTCATGTTCATAGCTGTGCTGGCAGGGGTATCATCAGGGCTCATACTCGTAGTAGTGGCTGTTTTCCTTGCTCTTGGAATGTTCAGGTTTGGTTTTGATCCGGATAATGTCGTTACCCCCGCCATTGCTACCATCGGGGATATAGTTTCCATGCTTATGCTTTTCTTGGCCGCCAAGGTGGTGCTTTTCCTATGACCTATTATACAGTAAAGGGAATTGTTGCACGAGGTTTTCCTATTCTGGTGACAACTTCCCTTGTTGGTCTGATCACCGGGCAGATCCTGAATTACCGGCTTGACCAGCTTGTATCTATGCCTATTATTCTGCTACTAATTCCTTCTCTTATCAAGATAGGAGGCGATACCGGAAGTATGCTGGGAGCCAGGATTTCCTCTGCCCTGCACATGGGTTTTGGAGGACATATCACAAAAGATCCGGTTGTCAGGAATAGCGTACTGGCAGCGCTGATAGTGGGATTAAGTGCAAGTGCCGTGTTGAGTATCCTGATCTGGATCACTGGTCACTTGTTAGGAATCGGAATTGGTTTTTTCATACTTTTCCAGATCTGTATGATGGCAGGGAGTATTGAACTTATATCAGTATTCTCTACCACTGTGTTCATTTCCTTTATGTCCCACCGATTCGGACTGGACCCCGATGACACAGTGATCCCTATTATTGCAACACTGGGAGACCTTGTTGGTGTTGCAGGTATCTTTGTAACTCTGCGCATGATGAACATGCTATAGTTATTAATCAAGAAAACATATCTTCACATTGAAAGTTAACCCGAGCTGATAAGACATTATGAGTCCAAAAGAGATACGATATACTCCAAGAAACCTCAAGGACATGCTCATTGAGATGAAAGACACCTCTGAACTTATGGTAGATCTGGCATATTCTGCAATGATCTATGACAATGTGGACATTGCTGAAGAGGTAGTGCGCCTTGAAGATAAAATGGACACTCTTTATTATCACATGAAAATATCTGCCCTCCTGAGCACCAGGCGTGTGGAAGAAGCCGCAGAGATGTCAGGTGTCCTGCAGGTTGCACAAGCCTCAGAAGGAATTGCCGATGCTGCAGGAGATATTGCAAAGATCGTACTTATGGAAATGGGTATACCTATGGAGCTGAAGCTTGCTCTGAGGGAAGCTGCTGAGACCATAATCAGGGCTACTGTTCATCCAGACTCCAAAATAGCAGGCCATGCTCTTGGCGACGTGGAAATGGACACCGAGACAGGTATGTGGGTCATTGCTATTCGCAGGCAGAATGACTGGATCTATAATCCCGACCATGAAACAAAGATCAGGGCTGACGATGTGCTCTTTGCAAGAGGGCATGACGAAGGTGTTCCTCTTTTCGTAGAACTTGTAGCAAATGAAAAGTACATTGCAAAAGAAGTAAAGCATGAAAAAGTGTTGCATGACCTCGAAAAAGCTGTGGACATAATTGTGGATATGAAAGATATGGCTGAAATGTCAGTAGGTCTTGCATATTCCGCACTGCTTTTTGATAATGAGGACATCGCTGAGGAAGTAAAGGCCATCGAGTATAAAATGGACTGCATGAAGCATGAATTGCAGCACTGGGTCCTGGAAACTGCCAAGCATGTTTCTGATGTAAATCAGCTGCGAGGACTCTTGCACCTTGCAAATGCCTCCGAATCCATTTCAGATGCAGCATATGCAATTGCAGATATTGTGCTGCGTGATATTGAGCTGCATCCAATTGTAACCATTGCAGTACGTCAATCTGATGAGGTCATAACCCGTCTTACTGTGGCTAGCTGCTCTCCGATAGTTGGAAAGACATTCGGGCAGCTTAAGCTTGAAACCGAGACCGGGGTCTATGTAATGGCTGTAAAAAGAGGCGACAAATGGATCTACAGCCCTAAAAAGAACACTCAGATACAGGTGGGGGACGTTCTTATAGCCCGTGGGTCACACACAGGAGAAGAAGCGCTAATAGAAATGTGTGCCTGCCCTTTGGGTGAAGGAAATAAATGATACCCTTATCTAAGGGTATCTATTCTTTTTACAGAACCATCCTTATTCCCGACGAACACCATATCTGCAACGTCATTGAAGATTCCGTGTTCAACAACTCCAGGGCACATAGATAAGGCAATAGAGAGAGCTTCCACGTTATCTATGGTTCCAAAAGATGCATCTATCACGAAGTTCCCATTATCAGTGATTACAGGCCCATCCTTCCGTGATGCAAGGCGAAGCTGTGGTTCTCCTTCAAGTTCCCGTACGTATCTCATGACCAGTTCCTTTGCATAAGGTAGCACTTCTATTGGTACGAAATGGTCAAGTTGTTCCTTCATTTTCGACTCATCGACCACAACCACGAATTGATCCGCAGAATATGCAACAACCTTCTCCCTGGTATGTGCAGCTCCCCCACCTTTGATCACATTCAGATCAGCATCTACCTGATCAGCGCCATCTATCGCAATGTCAAGATCAGGATATTCAGCCAACGTTGTAAGGGGTATGCCTGCTTCAATAGCCAGCATTTCAGACTGATAGGATGTGACAACAGCCAACACGTCCAGACCATCTGCTACCCTTCTGCCTATTGCTTTAATTGCATAAGCCGTAGTAGAGCCAGTACCGAGTCCTACCACAGTTCCATCATCTACTAAACAAGCAGCAGCTTCTCCAGCTGCCTGCTTTCCTGTGCTACCAGATGTAGCGTTCCTTTCCTGCATGTTCTCACTTACCTTATGGGGATAGTCTTCGTCTGTCTCTTGGGAACAATACTACATCACGTATGTTCTCAACTCCCAGCATTGTCATTACCAGACGTTCGCATCCGACACCCCATCCGGCATGCGGAGGCATTCCATATCTGAAAGCTTTCAGATAGAAATCGAATCCTTCGGGATTGAGTCCCTGGGATTCGATCCTGTTCTTTAGCATATCATGAATGTGTATACGCTGTGCACCGGATGATAGTTCCATTGTCCTGTGCATCATATCAAATGACTTGCTGAACTGTGGCCTGTCCTCGTATGGCATTGCATAGAATGGTTTAATCTCTGTAGGCCAGTCAATGATGAAATAGTGAGAAACTCCCATTTCTTTGAATACATGGGCACCAATAGTATGTTCAGAAAGGGTGCTGAGGTCATCTCCCCATTTGAGTGTCTCTTCACCATGAGTATTTACTATTTCCAGTACTTCATCGTAGGTGAGCTTCGGGAATGGCACTGCCGGGACCTGCAGATCTATGCCAAGCACTTCAAGTGACTTTGCAGCATTTTCCTTCACGTGAGCATAAACATAAGCGATCATGTTCTCAAGGATTGCCATAACATCGAAGTGGTCGCAGAAACTTGCTTCTATATCAATAGAAGTTGCCTCATTGAGGTGTTTTCTGGTATCGTGTTCCTCTGCTCTGAATATGGGGCCTATCTCAAAGACCCTGTCAAGTCCTCCTGACATAAGGATCTGCTTGAAAAGCTGAGGGCTCTGGTTAAGGAAAGCTTCTCTGTCAAAGTATGTTATTGGGAATAGGGATGTTCCACCTTCAGTTGCAGTAGCTACTACCTTTGGGCTTGTAACATCGACAAATCCATTGTCACTAAGATATTTTCTGACTGCCTGAAGAGTTTCATGGCGTATTTTAAAGATAGCTGTGGTCCTGTCTCTTCTCAGGTCCATGAACCGGGAATCCAGGCGAGTGTCCAGCTCGGCCTCAACTTTTCCTGTAGTATCCATGGGCAGAGGAGACTCAGCTTCATTTAACAACTTAATCTCTTTAGGGATGAGCTCATATCCTCCGGGGGCTTTTGCTTCAGCTTTCACGGTAGCAGTGACAGTGATCACAGATTCCCTTACAAGCTTTCTGGCAGTTTCAAGAAGTTCGGCGTCAGTCTTCTTTTTGACAAGGGTTACCTGTGCACGGCCTTCTCTGTCACGCAGTACGACAAAACAAATGCCTCCAAGGTCTCTTACTTCGTACACCCAGCCAGCTAAAGTCACTTCTGAACCATTCATAGCTGCAGGATCTATCTGGGACGTATAATGTGTCCTTAAGTTCAATGACATATATTCACCTTATTAGTAGTAATTTTTACATAAGTACGATCTTTGCATTATAAAAGCAATTACTTTTATATAAACAATATTTATTCAAGACTTTTTTCATTGATCTCAAATGAAACGTTTTCAATCATCATTTTTTCCACTGTTTTGAGATCAGAAGACTGGCTCAGCACCCACATGAGCTTTACAAGAGCAACTTCAGGCAGCATGTCCTCTCCTTCAATAGCTCCTGCTTTTAGTATATCCCTGCCGGTATCATACACACGGTCACACACACGCCCGTGCAGGCATTGAGAGGTTATTATAACTGGCACTTTCATAGAAGTTGCACGCTCTATCATAGGTACCCATTCGGAGGATACATGTCCTAGTCCAGTACCCTCTATTACAATGCCTTTGTATCCTGCATCAAGATAATATGATATTATGTCGGGATTTGCTCCTGGTGTAAACTTTACCAGTGCACATTTAGGCTCAAAACTTCCTCGAAGTTCGAGTTCATGCGAGTTTCTCTTATTATAGTCCAGATGAGTGTGTATCTCGCCGGTATGATAGTCCACAAAACCTATAGGTTCTGAATTAATTGACCTGAATGCATCTCTTCTTGATGTATGCATTTTCCTTACTTTGGTGGCTCGATGTATATCACAGATATCATCGGATTCACTGCCATGCATAACCACACACACTTCCGAGATGTCACTAACAGCTACCTTAGCTGCACATATTGCATTCATCGCGTTGTCGCTGCTTGGCCTGTCGGCACTGCGCTGGGAGCCCACAAACACAATGGGAACTGGTGTCTGGACCATAAAAGAAAGTGCAGCAGCCGTATACATCATAGTGTCCGTACCATGTGCGATGATAATCCCATCTGCGCCGCCTTTTATCTCTTCCACCACAGCTCTGGCAAGCTCTTCCCAGTATTCCGTCCTCATGTTCTCGGAAAGGATATTATATATCGCCCTTCCGGAGAAATCAGCAATTTCTGTAAGCTCTGGGATGGCTTTTAAGATATCATCCGCAGAGAACCTCGCAGTAACTGCACCTGTTCTGTAATCTATCTTGCTTGCAATAGTACCGCCGGTAGAAAGAATGGAAACCTTTGGCAATTTTCCCTTAGTTGTCTTTTTTGCCTCAGAGGTGCTGGCAGAGCCAATCTCCTGAGTCTTTGCAGCTTTCTGAAGCAAGGTTATCTTTGTGTTATCAGGAGAGATACCTGCATTATAACCATTTGACATCTTGAGGACAATATGATGTGTAGTGCTCGGCATCACTATGCCCTCGTATCCTACACCGTCCTTTTCTATCCTTATCTTGTCACCCTGTTGGAATTCCATGAAGATCACATCTGCTGATTACATTGATCACGCTTTGGTAATATTTTGTTTCACAAGTTCTACGAGCGTATTTAAGGAAGCTTCAGAAGCGTTTTTCAATGTAGTTATCTCTTCTTCTGTCTGCTTCATAGTTTCTTTTCTTCTGATGATGGCCTTTTCCATTTCTTCAAATGCAGGGCCACCGATGACCTTTCTTTTCTTTATATTTGAAATAGGATCAAGGGCTTCACATACCATCTCTTCTGTAAGTCCCTTGGTACTGAGTTTTATCCCCAGGACCTTGTCTGTCACAGCATCTATCTGTTGCAGATGGATTTCTCCTTCTCCTCTTGCAAGTACGCCTACGACTTGATGAGCTGTCCTGAAGGGTATTCCTGTCACTCTCACCAGCGTATCTGCAAGCTCGGTAGCGGTGGTAAATCCCATCACGGACTTTGAAGCCATGACTTCGTTGTTGACTTTCATAGTCCTTACCATACCCTCCATCATACGTACCGAGCTTCTGGTAGTTTCCAGAGCTTTCCACATGTTAGGTGTTGCTTCCTGCAGGTCACGGTTGTAGCTCAAAGGAAGGGCTTTGCATGTGGTAACAAGAGCCATCAGTGACCCAACCACCACACCGCTTTTTCCTCTCAGCAGTTCTGCAGTGTCGGGATTCTTTTTCTGTGGCATTATGGATGATGTGGATGCATAGCGGTCATCCAGCTCTATGAAAGCGAATTCTGAGGTAGACCAGATCACAAGCTCTTCTGCCATTTTACTTAAGTTTATGATGAGATTTGTGAGCACAGCGGTACTTTCTATTAGAAAATCCCTGCTGCTGACAGCATCCATGGAATTCTCCACAAGGCCGCCAAAACCCAGCAGTTGCTGGGTGCGTTCCCTGTTGATGTTGAAGCCTGTGGAAGCAAATGCAGCAGCTCCCAGAGGGCAGAGGTTAACTCGTGAATATGCACTCTTAAGACGTTCCACATCCCTGCCCAAAGCATCCATATGGGCGATAAGATGGTGAGCCAGTGTAGTGGGCTGTGCATGCTGCAGATGTGTAAAACCAGGCATTAACGTCTCAATATTTTTGGCTGCAAGTGAACCTAAGGTACGGCGTAGAAGTTGTAATTCCTCCATGAGCGCAAGCATCTCTTCGCGCAGGGTTAAACGAATGCATGTTGCAACCTCGTCATTGCGGGATCTTCCTGAGTGCATCCTGCCTCCCACATCCTCGCCAACCATATCGATAAGTCTTGATTCCAACGAAATATGAATGTCTTCGTAAGTATGATCCAGTTTCTCGATGCCTTCTTCCCTGATGTGTAATAGTCCATTGAGGATACTGGAACAATCCTGTTCCTTTATTATTCCCTGTTCCTTTAACATGATGGTGTGGGCAAAGTCCACCATTATGTCTGCATCGAATATCCACTTGTCCGACTTCATTGAAGAAGTGAACTCCATTATGTCCTCATCGGGCGTGCTGGCCAAACGCCCTCTGCGCAGAATATTACTCATCTGTTACCTCTTTTATTTCATTGAGAATCAGGTTGTAGCGTGGTTACGGTCTGTACACTTAAAAAAGAATCGGTATTAATTATATATCACCTTGCAGAATAGGAAGCAGGATATGCACAGTAGTGCCTTTCCTTTGCTCACTTTCTATCCATATTTTTCCTTTATGTGCATCCACTATTTTTTTACAGATGAACAATCCAAGGCCCGTACCTCCGTATTTGCGCCTTATTGAGGGATCAATCTGGTAGAATTTCTGGAATAGATTTGGTAACAGTTCTGGAGGTATGCCTATTCCGTTATCCTGAATGCTGATGTGGATCTTTTCTTCTTCCTTTGCGGCAAAGATACTTATCTTACCACCAAGAGGCGTGAACTTAATAGCATTGTCCAGAATGTTAGTTAGCATGTCTGTGATTTTTTCTGCATCCCCTTCTATTTGAGGTAAATCTTCCTGTACATGGCGAAGGACTTCTATATTCTTCTCAGCGATAGGCATTGCCATATCTGTTACAGCGTTATCAATGAGCTCATTGGTATCTGTTTTGCTAAAATCATACTTTATAGTCTCAGCCTCTGCCATGCTTACGTACAATAGGGAATCAATAAGTCTTCTAAGCCTTTCTGTATTGCGGATAATTGTGTTAACTACTTTAAGCTGCTGATAGTTCATTTCTCCGAGTGTGTCTTCCATAAGAAGGTCACTATATCCTTTGATGGAAGTAAGAGGTGTTCTTAGTTCATGGCTAACGTTTGACAGCAATTCGTTCTTCATCCTGTCCAGTGACTCTAATTCTTTGTTCGCCTTACTAAGTTCAGCGGTATATTTCCTCAACTTCTCTTCGGCGATTTTGCGTTCACCGATATCCTCAACAATACCTACTCCACCAAGCAAGGTACCGTCGTCAGATACATTTGGGCTGTAATCCACTTTTATGAAAGCTTTCTTGCCATTTCCTTCTGCTGTGTATTCTCCCTCAAAATGGCCCAAGCGCAAGGAAAGTACCTCTCTGAAAGCAGTTTTCATCTTTTCATCTTTCAGAGATCTGTTCATGTTAAAACCTATTATCCGTTCTTTAGGTATGCCCAGTATCTCTGCTATCTTGTCGTTACAGTGCGTAACTATGCCATCTTTATCAAAATCAAAGATGCCCAGGGGAGAATTTTCAAATATCATCCTGTACTTTTTTTCAGATTCTTTAAGAGCGCTCTCCACCTCTTTTATGTGTGTGATATCAATGATTATTCCCTGGTAATAGCTCGGTCCTCCCTTTTCATCCCTTGCCAGCATGGACCTTTCAGTGACCCACCTTATTTCTCCCAAGCTCGTAACAATGCGATATTCTTTCGTAAAATAAATTTGTCTCTCTTGTTCAAAATCTGACACGTCGGCATTAAGACCGCTAAGATCTTCAGGATATACAATATCACTATATAGTAATTTTCCAGATGTAAACTCCTCAGCCTGGTAGCCAAACCTGGATATATTTTCCGATACGAAGACCACTGGCCAGCCCGCAAGGGGTTTCCAGAGAAAAGCAACAACAGGACTATTCCTGTATATCACATCCAGTTTGTTTTCTGCTGATTCATGGTCTCCAGATGTTGTACCTATTTTCGTTGTACTCAGACGTTCCACAGTGGCAACCATTCCGGCATAAGATCCTTTCTCATCAAGTAGGGGTAATAGTTGTCCACTTTGTTCTTTCAGTTCTCCCGCAGTTGTGATAATAGGCAATAATGAATAGTGAACTTGTGTCAGAGTCTCCTTAGCCTTATGGAATAATTCCCGGAAATGCACTTCATTCATGATCTTCTGATCGGGTAGCAATAACATCAGGTCCTTGCCCATCAGATCATCTGCTTTTAGGCCGGAAATATCTTCCATACCTTTATTGAAAAAAATGAACCTATTATCACGGTCAACCGCCCAGACTCCTCTCCAGGCGCTTGCAAGAATACGCGTGCAAATATTATCCACATGATTTTGTGGCTTTTTATGTTTTAAATATCTTTTTAGTCATGAAGGGGAATAATAATACTATTTAAAGAAAAATAAAATATAGGTTATAAGGTGATTTTTATGAAAGAAACATTTATTCTATTGATCTGTTGCTTACTTTTCATATCTGTATCTTTTTCAGGATGTGTTGACGTCAAAAAAGAATCTGGAACGGAAAACCTCTCTACTGATGTGATATACCAGACATCGACTATTGGCGCATTGCTTGAAGGTATGTATGAAGGTGATGTAACTGTAAGTGATTTAAGAGAACATGGGGACTTGGGACTTGGAACTTTCAATGGGCTTGACGGAGAAATGGTAGTACTTGATGGTATTGTCTATCAGGTCAAGGCTGATGGAGTGGCATACAGGGTAAATGATTCTATAAAAACGCCTTTTGCCGCTGTCACAATGTTTGAAAGCGATATCAACAAGGCATTAGAACAGGAAATGAACAATACACAACTTAATGCATATATGGAAACTCTGATGCCTAGCAGGAACCTTATGTATACCATAAAAATAGAAGGCAATTTTAGTTACATGAAGACCCGTAGTGTTCCTGCTCAGAAAAAGCCATATCCAAGACTTGCAGATGTCACTAAGAACCAGACTACTTTTGAATTTGAAAATGTCTCAGGAACGATCGTAGGTTTCTGGCTTCCGGATTATGTTGAAAAAGTAAATGTTCCAGGGTATCACCTTCATTTCCTCACAGCTGATGGTAGTGCCGGGGGACATATTCTGGAATGTACTATAAGATCAGGAAATGTCAGTATCGATATTTCAGACGATTTCTTCATGCAGCTTCCTGCAACAGAGGAATTCTTAAGCGGTAACTTCAGTGAAGAAAGAACACAAGAACTTACACAAGTCGAAAAAGGAAAAAATTGAATATTTACTTATTTATTCTGGATGGATTGGCACATTTTGGAAGCAATATGTTCACTGTTGTCCCCTTGCCTTCCTCGCTATCGATCCAGATCTTCCCTTTATGTTCTTCGATTATGATCTTACACATAAAGAGTCCCAATCCATTACCCCCGTAATTGCGTGTAGATGATCCATCTAACTGGACAAACATCTGGAATACCTTTTTCAGATCCTCTTTTGACATTCCAATACCTGTATCTGTGATGGTCAAATGTACAAAGTCATTTTCCATCAATGCCGATATTGTGACCGTTCCGCCATTATTAGTAAACTTTATTGCATTATCCAAAATATGGACAAAAACGCGTGGCAAATATTCAGCATCACCCACTATTTCTGGAAGCTCTGAAGGTAGATTTGTTTCCAATGTTAGTTCTTTAGACTTAAGTTTTTCATTTACTATGTCTAAAGACACATATATCATATTGGATAATGGCAATCTATCAAAATTGTATTTGATAGCACCATGAGTTGCAGTACTGACAAAAAGCAGTGAATCCAGTACCATCTGTAGTTGCTTTGTTTTTTCAACAACTCTATGCATGGCTTTTTTCTGATCAGGGTTAAGAGGTCCCAGATTTTCATCATACACAAGTTCACTGAATCCTTTTATACTCGTAAGAGGTGTATTGATCTCATGCTGCAGATTTGAAAGTAATTCATTTTTGAGTTTGTCTAGGGATTTCAGTTCTTCGTAAGCTTTTGCAAGCTCCTCATTTGCTTTTCTTAGATTTTCTTCCGAGCGTTTGATCCCGGTTATATCCCGCAAATGTTCCACAACCATTATCGCCTTTCCTTCGTCATCAAATATCGGATAAGCTTTCATCTCTTTGATGCTACCATCTGCAGGATTGTTCCATATTGCTTCTTTAGGAAGGCCACTTGCAAAGGATTCCAGTACATGACAGCTTTCAGATGAATTATTACTGTGCCCAAGGATTTCATAACGATGGGGATGTTTTTGTTTTTCTTCTTCAGATAAGTACTCATAACCTTTCCAGTTGCTTGTCACAATTCTAAGGTCTCTGTCAAGTACCAGTATCAGATCATTTATTGCGTTGAAAGTGTTGAAAAGGAGCTTCTTTTGTTGCTGTTGGGCTTGTTCTGCTTCTTCTATCTTGGTAACGTCCTCTATGATGCCTAGGCCACCTTTCAGTTCCCCCTCTGCTGTCAGTTCAGGCAAGTATATAGAATGAAGTTTTATAGGTCTTTTTTTCAGCTCCATATCAAACTCTGCTTCAAGAGGAGTTAATGATGCCTTAGGGGAGGACAATGTTTTCCTTAGCTTTTCATTATCTATAAGAGCAGTAACCTGAAGTCCTACTATCTTGCTTTCAGGCGTGTTAAGTATCTGTGTGAGCTTGTGATTGCAGTTGACAATAATTCCTTTCTTGTCTATGAAAAGCCCTACAGGACAATTATGAAAAAGAGCACTATAGCGTCTGGCGTTTTCCAGAGATATTTTTTCAAGCTCTCTCTTTTCGATCATGTTTCCAAGCAAGCCACAAACCACGTTTAATATCTCATGTGCTTGTGCCCATTGTTCGGAATTTTGCCGGTCTTTATTGTAAAGGGCAGATATGTATCCACGTATTCTTCCATGGACTACTATATCTACAGATATGGATGGATACTGTCCGTTGTCCTGAGCTCCATAGATTTTCCCATCTATTTTTGCAATGATGCCGTACACCTGAAGGGGTAACATTGTTTCAGGTAACGACCTTACAAGCATACTTGTGAGAGAATGCACCGGCAGGCTAGAGTTGAAGAAACTAATTATCTTCAACAATGCAAATTGGTTACTTATAGCACTCTCTCGGGTGCTAGAAGTGCACTCCTCCAAGACGCAGGTATCGTTAATTAATGGCATTTTATTATATTAATTTAAATATAATATTTGTATAAAAGGATTTCCACAGATATTTATCATTCGACAACCAATAGCCATATTTATTAAACATGCGCAAACTATAGGGTGCAGGTCCTTCTGAGGAACCTTCCACAGGTGAAAAGATGTACGCAGACAGAATCAATGCTCTACCACCTTACCTCTTTGCAGCGATCGATGAATCCAAGGCCAGAATGCTGGCAAAAGGAGTGGATGTGATAGACCTTGGCATCGGTGATCCGGATCAGCCCACACCTTCTCATATAGTGGAATCCATGTGCCAGGCTGTTAGGGACCCATCCACACACAGGTATCCATCATACACTGGCATGTTAGATTTCAGGAAAGCCGCAGCCAGATGGTGCAAGGAAACAAAGAATATTGATATCGATCCTGCAAGCCAGACCCTTACTCTTATAGGCTCTAAAGAAGGCGTTGCTCATATTCCTTTGGCTTTCATTAATCCAAATGATGTAGTATTATGCCCTGACCCGGCTTATCCGGTATACAAGATCGGTACTCAGTTTGCAGGTGGAGAACCTTTCATAATGCCGCTTCTGGAAGAAAATGATTTCCTGCCTGACCTTGAAGCTATCCCTCCAGATATGCTGGCAAGGGCAAAACTGATGTTCATCAATTATCCTAACAATCCGACATCAGCAACTGCTGACAGGTCATTCTTCGAAGAGGTAGTAGAGTTCGCAAAGGAAAACAATATTATTGTAGTTCATGATAACGCATATTCTGAAATGGTGTACGATGGATATCAGGCACCAAGTTTCCTGAGCGTGGACGGTGCCATGGATGTTGGCATTGAACTTTATTCCCTTTCAAAAACATATAACATGACCGGATGGCGTCTGGCTTTTGCGGTTGGTAACGAGAAACTCGTTAAAGGTCTTGGAAAGGTTAAATCCAACATTGACTCTGGGGCTTTTGATGCCATCCAAAAGGCTGGTATTACCGCACTTACCGGTTCCCAGCAATGTGTAAGCGATATGAACCGCATATATGAAAAGAGAAGAGATGTGCTCTTAAAAGGTTTGCGTGGCATAGGTCTTGATATGAAAACTCCCAAAGCGACTTTCTATATGTGGGCTCCTGTTCCAAGTGGTTATGATTCAATGGGATTCTCACAGCTTTTACTCGAAAAGGCCGGAATAGTTGCCACTCCTGGAGTAGGGTTCGGGCAGTATGGGGAGGGCTATATAAGATTCGCTCTTACGCAGTCTGTTGAAAGGATCAATGAAGCTGTTTCCAGAATGGAAAAGCTCAATCTGTAATGCCGCAAGAAGAGGGAATTGCAGAGCCTTTATTATCCTCTTCTTCTTTCCACTCCCATATTTATGGACATTTCGGCAATATCGGCGCTATATTCAGATATCCTTTGGAGGCTATGGATTATGGATGCCATTTGTTCTGATCTGCAGCGTTGTGCTTCTTGCTCATTGCGCATGATAGTATAATCTTCGAATTTTCTCGCAAGATTAACAACTTTATTCGAATATCCAATATCTTTATCTTCAAGGGCTTTTAAGGAATCTTTAAACACTCTTTGCGCTAAAGCACCCATGGCAAAGACCTCATCTCTTTCAGGAACTTCTGAGTCCATAAGGATGGTCTGCCTTGCAATTTTTTCCACATGGTCCCCTATGCGTTCGATGATCTTGGTAACAAGTCTGTATCCCAGGCACTGGCGTGGTCTTTCTATACCTATCCTCTCTGCAAGTTTTGGGTCTTCAACTGCCACTTTTAATTGCCTTACAGTAAGAAGGTAGAATCTATCCACTTCATTATCTCTGTTCACTATGTCTCGGGCAAGTTCCAGATCGTGGTTCTTGAGGGCAAGCATTACATCCTCAAGCATTGAACTAATCAGACGCAACATGTTCTGCAATGCCTTTTCCAGTGGCAATTCCTGGTAGTTCATCAGGCTTTGCAACAGTATTTCGTTACGTGATTCCTCAATTACTTCGATACCAATGAGGCGTTGGCGTGTCACATCTTTGAAGAACTTACGGTCATGTGCATGGAAACCTTTGCTTGATACAAGCCGGATCAGATCGTAGCCAGCCAGATAATGTGATACAAGTATTCTGAAATTATCCTCTGGCGAATCTTCCTGGGTGATCTCGATCACTGATTCATGTTTTTTATTCTCGATCTTCGAGTCAGCAGATAACAAAAGAGTACAATCACTTTGCGGTATTAATGTTAAGGCATCCCCTGCATCTAGGCCGCAGTCCCTTACCCATTTAATAGGCAAAGAGACAATATATGTGGAGCCGCCTGTCAGCTGTATTTTCCTTTGTTCATAATCTATAACAACACGCCCTGTAATTTAATCTATCAACATATACTTCCTATGAATACATAAAGGTAGTGAATCAACTATATATTAAACTATAGTTACTTTTCCTAATTAGGAATTAGGGGTGTATCTATATTCTTATCTAAAAGTTATATCTAAAATTACAAGTAAAGCAAAATGACCTTTCAAAAAGAGAAGGTAGGTTTGAATATCAGAAAAATAAAAATATCTGTTGTACGTCAAATCGAGGCAGGGTTAATGAAACCGCTACGCAGCATGTGATCTGCAATCACTATTGCAACCATAGACTCGGCCACCGGCACAAGTCTGGGTGGTATAGTGGGGTCGTGTCTTCCATGTACCTGTACTTCACATTCCTGAACCTTTTTCATATCCACTGTTTTCTGCTTCTTTGAGATGGATGGAGTTGGTTTGATCGCAACCCTGCATATAATAGGAAGTCCTGTGGATATACCACCAATTATTCCTCCTGCATTGTTGGTCTGGCATGTGATCTGTTCGTCTTTTACAATGAACGGATCGTTCATTTGGCTGCCCTTCATGCGTGCACTTGCAAAGCCTGCACCGATCTCAAGTCCTTTGACAGCCCCTATACTCATTAATGCCTTTGCAATGTCGGCATCCAGTTTATCAAATACTGGCTCTCCAAGACCTCTGGGAACTCCTGTGGCAACTACTTCCACGATGCCTCCAAGGCTGTCTCCTTCTCTGCGTGCATCTTCGATTGCTTCCATCATCTTTGCAGCTGCTTTAGGATCAGCACAACGTATGGGCGTCTTTTCCACATTCTCCATCACTTCGGTAAAGGTCATCTCAGAAGCTGCAATTCCACCCAATTCGATGACATGTGCAAAAACTGTGATGCCGTATAGAGAAAGCAAATGTTTCGCAATGGCGCCTGCAGCTACTCTGCCAAGGGTTTCCCGTCCTGATGATCTGCCTCCACCCCTATGGTCACGCATACCATATTTATCCTGGTATAACAGGTCTGCATGTCCAGGTCTGGGAATTGTCCGCAGATATTCATAAGCATTTGAATTTGCATCCTTGTTGCGAACCATCATGGAAATTGGCATGCCAGTGGTCTTTCCTTCAAATATACCTGACAATATCTCCACTATATCGGATTCGTTACGGGGTGTAGAGGCACTGCTTTGCCCAGGTCTGCGCCTGTCTAGTTCTTTCTGTATCACCGAGGCTTCAAGGGACAGTCCTGCAGGTGTGCCATCTACTACTACTCCCAGGGCATTGCCATGTGATTCCCCCCAGGTGGTAACTTTAAAAACAGTTCCAAAAGTGTTGCCAGACATCGTTAGTAAATCATCCTTACTTCTCTTATAGTTTATCCCGCTCTCTTCAATTCATGATGCTGGTTCAAGTGGAGCAGGTTCAATATGGATGACTACGTCCTGGACACCTTCAAAACGTTGTTTTAGCCGATATTCTACAGTATCGGCAATACTATGTGATTCATGGGTAGGCATGTTAGGATGCACTTCCATGTGCAAATCGATGTATATGTGGCCTGCAACGCCTCTTGTTCTTATGTTGTGGCATCCCATTACGCCATCCACTTCGCACACAACATCGTATACTTCTTTTACATCAAGTTGGGATGTGTCACACAGAATAGAAGCGCTTTTAATAATGATGGAGATTGCTGCATAGAATATGATTACTGAAATTACGATCGCTATGATGGGGTCCAGTATAGGGAAACCCGCTTTTATAGCAATGAGTCCTAGGATGACAGAAAGGGATACATAAATGTCACTTTTAGTGTGCATGGAGTCAGCAATGAGCACTTCACTTTGCAATTTCACACCGTTACGATGTTCATAAGTTGTTACAAGGTAATTAACTGTCATTGTACCGATCATGACCATAAAGCTAATAGCAGTCACTTCCGGCAATGATCCATTACCAAATCTTCCAAAAGCCTCACTCACTATCTTGAAGCCTACAAACATCAGCAATACAGCGATGAAAACAGATGCCATTGTCTCGAATTTACGATGACCATAAGGATGCTCTGTATCTGGTGGTTTTGAAGCTGCTTGAATTCCTATAAGTCCAACAACATTGGATATTCCATCAAACATGGAATGATAACCGTCGGATTGCATACTCAAAGTATTTGTTATCTTACCATAAATGATCTTAACAACAGAAACTGCCAGGTTGAGTACCAAGATCAAGATCATTATATTTCGGATCTTTTTATAGCGTGCATCCATCTGTATCTCAGAAGAGATTATTACAGTATTATATAAATTGATATGATTTTTAAATCGAAGATATAAAGCTGAGGCTACATTTATTTCTGATGGCTACTTTTGCATGTACTTACAATATCTACCATAAAGGATACCGGAATCTATAATTTACATGATGATGCTGTTCAATGTATGGTGAAAATTGCTGTCACGGGTAAAGGCGGTGTAGGTAAGACCACACTTTCAGGTACTCTTGCACGAATGCTTGCAAGGGATGGTTTTGACGTAGTAGCCATAGATGCCGATGCGGACATGAACCTTGCATCATCCATTGGCATAATTAATCCTCCAAATCCTCTTACGGACTATCAGGATATGATAGAAGAACGTGCGGGGGAAAAAGGAGGCATGTTCAAGTTCAACCCCAAAGTTGATGACATCGTGGAGAGATTCGGGGTTGTAGGTCCGGATAATGTAAAGATGCTTGTGATGGGCACCATTGATACTGGCGGTAGTGGTTGCATGTGTCCCGCATCCTCTTTCCTTAAAGCATTTCTCAGGCATGTAGTGCTGAAGGATAAAAGTGCAGTGATACTTGATATGGAAGCAGGCATTGAACATCTGGGTAGGGGGACTACAAAAGGCATAGATCTTATGATAGTAGTTGTTGAGCCAGGTAAGAGGTCACTGGAAACCGCTGAAAGGATAAAACATCTTTCTGAGGATATAGGAATCAAACATCTGGCAGCAGTCATCAATAAGGGTAAATCCGTGAACCTTACACCTCAGCTTGAAGCTTTAGGGATATCTGTGCTTGGTGAGATACCCTATGATGAGGACCTTGTCCGTGCAGACCTTGAAGGAGTTGCACCCATTGATATTGGGGGAAAATGGGTGAATGCAGTGGAACAGATCAAGGATAATATGATGCAGATGATCAATGGTTTTCAGGAGGTATAATGAAAAGTAGGAATAATATCCTGAAAACAACCTATGCACAAGTGGAACCTTATGTTACCAAGGATAGCTCTACAATCAGGGAACTTATGCACCCTACGGTACATGGCAACTTGCACTTGAGCCTCGCAGAAGCAAGGGTCCCTCCAGGCGGTGCAACTTTGTTACACTTGCATGAGTCTACAGAGGAGGTATATCATATTACTGCAGGCTGTGGGATCATGACTCTTGCAAAAGAGCAATTTGAAGTAAACTGCGGAGACACTGTCTGCATACCGCCTGGTACGGCACATAAAGTGGAGAACATCTCTGATATGGAACTGGTGATACTCTGCTGCTGTGCACCTGCTTATTCTCACGAAGATACTTCTCTTCTGGAAAATATAGCTCGATAAGAAATGTATTTTTATTTTTCTCAATGTTTACTTTAATAATCTTTTAACCAAAACCGCTTCAATATATGGGTTTTATGAGTTTTCTGGATTATTTGCAGCTATGTCCTGAAAGGTGAGATTTCTCCGATACAGCTAGATATGTATCAAGAAACTTTTATCATATTTTTAACCTCCCATTAAATCAAAGATCCAGTGGCAGCTCAAGATTTCTTATTTGTAACAAATACGATCGTCCTTTGAATATCTGGGATTATGTATTAAGCCAAGAATTATATATAACTAGCAATATATTATTTTAAAAGAGGATATTGTATGAAATCATTGAATGTTTTTCTGGTAAAATGCGGTTTTGAACACGCAGGTTCTACTGCAAGTTCAAATTATGATTTTCTACTAAACAAGAATATCCGTCTTTGTAATTAGTACTTATAGGTACTGTTATTCTCACATTTAAAATATAAAGTTGCTTTGGAGAATCCAAATGGAACTACATGACAAAATATTTAAAAAGATAATAGTTAATTTGACAGTTGTCGTCCTCTACACACTTTTACTGTTAATTATCCTAGCAGTGTTCGATATTTTCCAGACGATGTGGGCTGTATTGTTGAAAACGAGTAATATTAACGAGGTAGTGTACAATGTTCTGACAGTCTTCGTTTTAATTGACCTTTTCAAGACCTTCTCTGATTATCGTGTTCAAGAAAGAATCCGAATTACTTACGTGACCGATGCCACCATTTTGATACTCATGCGTGAGATCACTGTCATGGTATACAGTCATAACTTTGAGATTTACGTATTGCTAGTCTTTGCTGCATTGCTATTAGTATTGTGTATAATGAGGTTCGTTTCCATAAATTATCATCCTACCGATAAAATAGTTACATTAGTCAAAACAAGGGATGACGAAGAAGAATAAATGATGTTTTCTTTTTGAGTAGGGCATTATCATAATAGGAGTGTTGATACATGAAAATTCAGTATGTGGAAAGCCGAAAATATCTGAACTTATAGTCAACATCACAAAAAATACAGAATAACCGGGAGTAAGATAACTCCCATTGCATTACTTTTTCTCACATTCATGAAAGAAGGCAGCAATCCTATAGATGTTGCCATGAGGAAAATCACAATTCCAAACACACCTGTGAATACTGCTACCATTAATACCAGACCTGTCAGCACTGTGATATTCAATTTTCTATAGTCAATTTTTTCCATGAACAAGTGGATGGTATTTCCTATTCTTATGGTGGAATAATAGGAAAATATCGATGCGAGGATGACCACGCATAGTAGAATAAGAATGATTGGTATGTCGATTGCTGACGGCTCTATAAAAGATGATATTGCCACTATTGCTCCGTTACGGGCTCTGCCAATGAAGAAAAAAACAAATAGACCAAAAACAGCATTTGCAGTATTTACACCAGAGACCGAGATAATGAACTCTCTTGCTTCATCTAGCGGATCGTCAGATTTGGTATTACTAGACTTTCGTTTCCCACGTAGCCTGCCGAACTGTTCTGCCAGCAATGTAGCGACAGAAGATGAAACTCCTGGAAGCCAGGCTACAAAAGAACCCGCAACGCTTCCAGAGGAAATAGCTTTTATTATTCTATTGGCAGGCAGACTGACGATGGAAGTGCGCTGTGGAGGAATCACCGAACTGGTTGTCAGACTTATTATCAGCTGGGAAGCTCCAAACAGGCCACTTAACAGAGGAAGGAGTATCGATGGACTGTCTGATTCGAACAATGAGTTAGCCATGTTCTCTTTCCCGAACGCAAAGATGCCAAGCAGACCACTCAGCAGGAATACCAGAAACGCATAAAATATGTATCTGTAATGAGCTAAGGACCCCTGTCCAGGTACATATTCTCCTTTTTCAGTTACTATCATCAGGAAAGCTATGAATAGCAGTATCCAGCCAATGTAGTCCTGTATAAGCGGATATATGGTGTATAAAAGTAAGCCAAAAGGCAAAAGCAGGATGATGGATACAATTACAGAACCTGCACTCCCGAGGGCTGAAAGACGTATAGCTTCAGGTCCTCTGCCATCAAGCAGTAACTGATGACCTGGAAGTACTGCCAATACCATATCCGAGTTAGGAACTCCCAGATAGATAGAAGGTATTATGTCATGAAAAGTGTGCGTGATACAGTTTGCCAGGATCATGCAGATTATGTATATAGGTGGTATGCCGCTTTCAATAAGTAAAGGTGACACAGTTACCAGCAAAAGAGCAAAATTATTGCTATGCAACCCAGGTATTAGTCCTGATACTACACCCATAAGACAACCAGCAAGTATGGAGAGCAAAAAAAGGATCAATGATAGGTCTTCAGTAATTATGGGCATCTCATCGTCCGCTTATTTTTATATTCATAAAATTATAGTTGTACGAGGGTTTGCATACTTATAAATTTACTGGGTTGTTAGAACTTCTAATAAGATTTCAAAACCCTTTATTCCGTTCACCACAAAATTAAATAGTAAGATGCCTTTTCTGCTTCAGGAATAAACATATGAGCATCAAGTGTGATAAGTGTAAACACGATTCTATTATATTCCAGAGATACTCTGGCATGCATCTTTGTAAGAAACACTTCGTGGAAGATGTGGAGCGAAAGATAAAGCTCACGATACGCAAACATTATCCCGTAAAAAAGAATGAAACTATAGCTGTAGCTATAAGCGGTGGCAAGGATAGTAGTGTGCTGCTCTATATGTTGCATAAGGTTCTTGGAGAGCGCCCTGATATCCGGCTCGTTGCCCTTTCAGTAGACGAAGGCATAGAAGGGTATCGCCACAAGACTCTGGAACAAGCAAGAGGCCTTGCCGACAGGCTTGGTGTGGAACATATTATTCTTTCTTTTAAGGAAGAATATGACAGGACAATGGATGAGATAGCTGCGTGGGACCGTGAAAAAGGAACGTGCAGTTATTGTGGTGTCCTGCGTAAATCTATTCTTAACCGCAAGGCTCTGGAATTAGGTGCCACTAAACTTGCAATTGGCCACAATCTGGATGATGAAGCACAGACCATAATGCTCAATCATCTTAAAGGAGATGTAGCACGTATGGTACGCCTTGTTCCTCCATGCGAGCTGGAAGGTCTGGTTCTCAGGATAAAACCTCTGCGTTTTGTTCCTGAAAAAGAGATTGCTATGTATGCTTATTTAAGTGGTCTTCCTCTTAGTGCCGGTGCCTGTCCCTATTCGCATGAGGCTATGCGTGGTGAAGTCAGGGAAATGCTTGATGATTTTGAGGACAAGCACCCCGGAACAAAATATGCCCTTCTGAGCGGGTTTGATAAGATAGCAGATGTTCTCTCAAGGGAAATGCCCATTGCAAAGCTCGCAAATTGCCGGATTTGCGGGCAGGCGTGCAGTGGCGAGCTCTGTCAGGCCTGTAAGTTACTTGGAAAACAATAAAAATTTATTATTCAAAGGCATACATATCGAAGGAGTAGAGCTTCTTCCCTGTGCGATCCATATACATGCGTGTGATCCATATTGTTGTTAGAGGTCTGACCACAAATAAAGAAACAAAAAGGTAAGCTAAGCTCCATATGTCTGCAAGTGCTTCGACCGAACTAATAGCACTTCCCACTATTTCCAGTGTCAAAGAAATAAATACTATAATTCCGATGATCGCAATTACGCCACCTATATTATTTTTGAAGAACTCAATGCTTTTCTCCAATGCTGAGATGGGGTCCAGATCATCGACTACCAAAGCATACTCTACAAAGAACAGCAATATTCCAACGATCATGGCATAGAGGAACCAAAACAATGTGCCTAAGCCTATCAGTATGCTTCCTGTGGAAGTTGGATTAGATTCTAATGTTTCAAGTCCTCCGGAAATTACTACGCCAGGTACTATGAAGATCACACCTGCCACTATAATAAGACCCACTAGTGTTTTGGCAAAAAGAAGGTTCAATGCATGGTGGCGGGCAGAGGACCACATTTGCCCTATGGAAGTATCACCGCTAATAAGTGCAAGGCGGCACATGCCGATAGCACCAGCTTCAAAAAATGATCCAATTAGTAAGAATAGCATTAATATGAACACTGTGCCGATTATGAAAAGCAGAAGATTTTCTTTTAAGAGTGAACTAAGTATTCCTAGATATACTTCCGGTGGTACATTATCGGCCACGGTAGATGAAGCAATTTCAGGCAGTACAAAGACCATTACAAAAAGGGTGATCGCGAATATGGAAAACAGGATAGTTGCCATCAGATCAAGAATAAAAGGAACTGCTATTATCATGTTCCTTTTCCATGTTCCATAGCCTTTGTTCAGTAAAGTGCCCAGATCTTCATGCATGCTTCTGCTCCAGTAGCTACCTTATACATTTTAATATAAATAGTGTTCCAACGAATTAAAAAAAAGAGTGAGGCCAAATGGCCTCATATGTTTTAATTTATTTAGATAAGTCCCTTGCCGATGAACAAAGCTGAGAACAGGATAGCGATCATGTTTACCACTTTGATCAGAGCATTAAGAGCAGGACCGGATGTATCCTTAAATGGATCACCAACAGTGTCGCCTACTACTGCAGCCTTGTGTGCATCTGAGCCTTTGCCGCCATATTCTCCGTTCTCTATGAACTTCTTTGCATTATCCCAGGCTCCACCGCCATTGTCCATTGTAAGGGCGAGCAGTAAACCTGCGACAATAAGTCCTATGAGCAGTCCTCCAAGGGCAGATGGGCCCAGTAAAAGACCAACTATTAATGGAACTACTATTGCAAGGAAACCAGGAATGACCATTTCATGGATAGCTGCGACAGTTACAATGTCCACACATTTCCCATATTCGGGTTTTGCTGTTCCTTCCATGATGCCGGGGATCTCCTTGAACTGTCTGCGCACTTCATCAACGATCTTGACAGCCGCCTTACCTACAGCCTGCATTGTTACAGCTGTGAAGAGGAATGGCAGAAGTCCTCCGATCAAAAGACCGACAAGCACGACTGGCTGGTCCAGACTCAGATTAAGGGCAACTCCGTTGGGAGAAACTTTGCTCTTGTAATCTGCGAACAAGGCCAGAGCACCCAGAGCAGCAGAACCAATCGCATAACCTTTTGTAACTGCTTTGGTGGTGTTACCTACAGCATCCAGAGCATCAGTGACTTCACGTACTTTTGAAGGCATGCCTGCCATTTCAGCTATACCGCCGGCGTTATCGGTGATTGGCCCATAAGAGTCAAGCGCCACGATCATACCTGTTGTGGAAAGCATTGCAGCTGCTGCAACAGCGATGCCGTATAAACCAACAGATGGGTCAGCTGCACCGCCTACAACTAAGTATGAGGCAAGGATACCTGCTACAATTGCCAAAAGAGGCAGAGCAGTACTCTCAAAACCAATGGCAAGACCAGAGATAACGTTGGTTCCTGCACCAGTCTTTGATGCAGCTGCTATTGTCTTAACAGGGCGGAAACTTGTAGAAGTATAGTACTCAGTGAAAACCACCATGAGAACCATTATTATTATACCAATGACAGCAGCGAGGTAGATCCTCATGTCATTCATCAGCATATCTGTAATGAAGTAGAAGAACACCAGACTGATGATAGCAGAGCCTGCAACACCTTTGTACAGTGCTTTCATTATTTTGTTGTCAGATCCTATCTTTACGAAGAATACAGATATGATAGAAGCAATAATTGCTGACGAACCCAGCATCAATGGGTATAGGACAGCATTGGGGAATTTATCAATTATAAGTGAACCCAGCAGCATTGAAGCGAGTACAGTGACCACGTATGTCTCAAACAGGTCAGCACCCATTCCTGCACAATCTCCTACGTTGTCTCCTACGTTGTCAGCGATAACTGCAGCATTACGTGGATCGTCTTCAGGGATGCCTGCTTCGATCTTACCTACAAGGTCTGCACCTACATCAGCAGCCTTTGTGAAAATACCGCCGCCCACCCTTGCGAACAGACTGATAAGACTGGCACCAAAACCGAAACCTACTACAAGGTCTACATCACCATATAGTATGTAGAATCCGCTGGTACCCAGCAAGGCAAGTCCTACTACTGCAAGACCTGTGACAGCGCCACCGCGGAATGCCACATGCATTGCCTTTTGCAGACCACCGGAAGCAGCATGTGCTGTCCTTACGTTTGCTCTGACTGATACGTTCATTCCTATGTACCCTGCAATAGCAGAACTTATGGCACCCACCAGGAAGCCGATGGCGATCTTATCTCCATCTGGCAACAGTACGAATATTAGGACTGCCAGAATGATTGCCACAATAGCTATTGTTTTGTACTGCCGATTCAAATAAGCCATTGCACCTTCTTGTATTGCAGCTGATATTTTCTGCATCTCTTTTGATCCAGTGCCTTCTTTAAGAACACTGCTTGCAAAGAAGCCAGCAAATATCAGACTGACAAGACCGGCAAGAGGTGCCAGGTAATATAAAACATCCATTATGTAACTCCTCTATTTGTCTATGTTTCTGATTTACGTATAAGTATTATATTTTAGATAAGCTGCATTCACAGCTCATGCATAAATGAGACTGGTTCGGGCTAATATTCATCAATACTGTATATAAACTTGATTGAACTATATTGAATAACCAGTATGAATAAAATTAAAGTTGCTTTATGTGCCTCCTCCCATCTGCATCATATCAAATTCGATAGAATCTGGCACTTCCACAGAAAATACAATAACGTTGCATCGTAATCGCCTCGCAACTGTGATGGCATTTTCCTGCTCATGTGTGAGTTTTCCATCATTGCTGGCAATGCAGAACATCTTTTTACCTCCTTCATACCTCACCATAAAATCAAAGTAATGAGCATAATCCCTCAGAAATTCCGCAAGAAGTTGGAGCTCTTCCCAGGTATCACACATATGTATTCCTTTAGTGGCTGAATTTTCCACGTACCAATCCTTACTCATATATGGATACTTATTATATTGTTCTCTGATTTCCTCAAAAGATTTGAATATCTTTTGTAAATCCTTTTTCAAATTAATCCATTTCCATTTCTGTTCAGAGAAATGGCGCGCAGCAACTATTGCAACTATAGCATCCTTATCTTCCTGTTGAAGTATCATAATTAACACCTAAAATTCATCATCCTGTGCATAACTTCGATTATATTTTATGGCAATCTCTGCTTTCTTAAGCTCCCGTCCAAGATAACCAGCATGTTCCAGGGTAGATACAAGTTCCATATCAATAAGTGTATCCAGTATTGCTCGTGCAGTCGTACCCACAATGGCCGAGGTATCGTGCTCAGCGACAATTAAGCCTTTACATGTTCTTTTCTCATCAGGGATTATTCCGATTCGCACACTTCCAGCTGGATCTGTTTTCCACATTTTCCGCTCTTTAGCCCCAATATATCTGGCAGGAACTATTGCATCTGTACGGCGTCTTTTTTCTTTGAGTACCATAAGGTCTATGCCCAGGTCCTTTGGGGAACTCTGTCTTTCTGTGGCAAGTATCATCATTTGTGATGCGACTTTCAGTTCTCTTATAGATCCCTGTGTCTTATTACTGTACTCTGGGGTGAAAAGTATGCTAGCTCCCATGTCTGCTGCTATGCCGCAAAGTGTAGCGTTCACTCCCAGAGAATCAACATCAACTAGCTCGGTTACGTTTCCTGCTCCAAAGAAAACAGGAATCTCAGGGAACAATTTATGAAACTCATGGTAACGTACTATTGATGTGGCGATTCCATGGCCGATTGGATCAAGTACCGGGTCTGCAATTATCTTCCGAATGCCTATCTCTTTTGCTTTTCTTATGTTTTTCACAAGGCTGTCAAGACCTTCACAGCTATCGGGTATTATTACAGCAGCAATCCCCGCAGACGCTGTCAAGGGACCGATTTCTTCAAGATTGCTATTATCAAGACTTAACAAAAGGTCAATACCTGTTTCTATTGCGCGGGTAAGAAGTGCAGGATCAAGTGTATCGATGCTTATCGGCAGGGTGGTTACTTTCCTTGCTATTCGGATAGCACGCTCCACATCTTCTGGGGAAGCATTAAGGGATGCTCCAAGGTCTATCATGTCCGCGCCTCGGCTAACAAAGGCAAGTACTTTGTTTTCAAGAGTAATTGAATCCATGCCTGTAGCGTCTACGATCTCAGCCAGTACTTTCATACGGCTGTTTCCTCCAATCTTAAGATCTTTGATATGCATTAATGGCTTGCAGTCAGTTTCTATCTGTTCTATTTTTTCCAGGGCCAGTTTTCTTCTGACATCTGCAAGCAGTTCACAGGCTGGAACTTCGGTGGAAAACTCTATCTTACCTACAAAATCCAGAACATATCCAAGGTCATAAGCATGTTTTGGGCCAAGGTATATCTTACTGCCAAGCTCTTGAGCAGTTTTGGAAAAATCTCCAGATACCATGCCTGGCACGAAAATGATGTCATAATGCTTTTGCGGAAGCTGACCTTTAACAGCTTCTAGCAGTCTTCGTGGGGTTATGAATGCTGCTATATCAATATCTAGTACAATAATATGTGCTTTTGTACCTACAGCTTTCCTTACAGTATCTTGTGCAAGTTTTCCCGTAGCAACCAGGATATCCATGTAACCTAATTGTACAGATAGTTAAAAAGAATATCTACTGCTAAAAAAGAAAGGAGCCAGGTACAACAATGTGACCTGGATTTATTGCGTTCAGCCTATTATGTCGATTATTGATCCGCCATTCCTTCTCTGGCCAACTGGCTCAACAACGGACTGGCGTGTTCTGCCATAAGAAGCAGGTGAACTGTTGCTTGCTGTCTGTGGCATGCTACTTGCTAGATTTTTCGGACCCAGTACTTGTGCAGACTGAACACCTGTCATAATTGCCATAACACGTACCTTGCCTTCATAGTCTTCCCTGATCCTTGCACCCCATATGACATTAGCGTTAGGTGATAGTTCATAGGTAAGGGATGAAGCGATCTCTTCTGCTTCCTTCAGGCTGAGGTCAGGCCCTCCTGTAATGTGTACAAGGCTACCGGTTGCTCCTCTGTAGTCTACATCGAGTAATGGATGGTTCAATGCAATACGTACTACATCATTGCTCTTGTCCTGGTTCTTGCTCTCTCCTACGAGCATGACAGCAACGCCACCACAGCCCATGATCGCTCTAATGTCTGCGTAGTCAAGGTTAATAAGAGATGGCTGTGTGATGGTCTCAGTGATACCTTTTACTGTTTCTGCAATGAGCTGGTCCATGACTGAAAATGCCTGTTCTATGGGCAAGTTTGGTACGTATTCCAGCAATCTGTTATTGTCAAGCACGATCACAGTGTCTGCAGCTTTGCGCAGGTCCTCAAGTCCTTCTTCTGCCTTGACGGTCCTTGCTCTTTCTACTCTGAATGGACTGGAAACCATGCCTACTACTATGGCTCCCTGTTCTTTTGCGATCTCTGCCACAACAGGTGCTACACCGGTACCAGTACCTCCACCCATTCCTGCAGTGATAAATACAAGGTCACTTTCCTTAAAAATATCTTCAAGAGTGCCGCGGGCCAGTTCTGCAGCTTTTGCACCAACTTCCGGATATCCACCTGCACCAAGTCCGCGGGTAAGCGTTTTACCGACGAGGATCTTCTTGTCAGCTCGTATATTATCGAGATGCTGTTTGTCTGTGTTAATAGCAATGGTTTCTGCACCATCTATGCCGATGTTGTAGAGTCTGTTTACAGTATTGTTTCCTGCGCCACCACAACCCACGATCGTGATACGCGGCATTCCAAAACCGTCAAGCTGATCATCCACTGCTACTGTTTTTCTATACTCTCTATCCTTCTCTGTGTGTTTTAATGCTTCCTGTACTATGGATTGCACGTTCATCCCCTCATTGGATTACTGAGTACACTTGTGTAATGAACATGTGAATGACCCCATAAGCTGTAATATGTGGGTTTCCATGAATTCCTTATATGCGGAATTGTATCATTACGCTAGAGTGACTATATACATTTACTTGTTATTATACTTATGCGTTTATATTTAAAGCTAGAGGTAAGCTCAATGCTATGGTGCAGGACAGCTTGCCTCTTCCCTTTCTCTCTTGTAGTATAATTGTGGAAGTCTGCAGATGTCAGACAGTTTCCAGACTAACGGCGACCCAATTACCACCATCTTCTGGCATCTATCATCTTCATGCACAACTTAACCAGAGCTATACTTTACAGATAGATATATATATATGTGTTTGTCGAAGCCATTTTCATGTTCCGCCAAAAAAATGTAGGCTGGATTTATAATAGTTCACGATAGTCACTGAAAGCAAAAACATATAACAATTGTCATACATGAATGCAATATAAGGGATGTGTTTATGAATCTTCGTTCAAAGCATAGAAAGCAGGATCATAGAATGGCCATTGTATGGTTAAAGCAATTGTTTTTTGTAATTCTATTCCTCTTTTTAATGCCTTCTGCCATTGCGGCAGATGACATCACCGTTCTCGATGCCGGAAATTATAGTGATATTGCAGGAATATCTTTCCAGCAGTACATAATTGATCTGGATATGAGCTTTGCAGACGAGATACTTGCTCAGGAAACATGGACTTTATCCGGTGAAGGAAATATCACCACAATAGGTCTTTCAGTACCACAAGATGCTGTTATTATGCGTTTTCAAAAACAAGATATGTCCAATGTCACTTCTGCCGTAGACTTAGAATATAACCGGACAGGTGACCTTTTCTCCTTTAGTGACAATGTCCCTTCTATATCTTCAGAATCGCCACAGTTGTATAGTTTGGTATACCTTTTGCCTGAAAAATCTAATGGACAGTTCACCAAAGTACTAACTGTGCCAGGATATCAACCATCTTCCATTCACTCTCTTGTTCTTAACGTAAAAACGAATCAAAATGTTGACCCAGTGGTATTTGATGAAAATGGGATTTTATTGTCGTCAAATTCCCAAAAAGAAGGTAACATAACAACCTTCTCTTTTTCCCATCCTTCCTTCAATGATATCAGCGTGTCCACAAAAGAGCAAAGGGGATCGAATAATTTCATGTACTTTTCGGCTTTGTTCTTCATTGCCGGTCTGCTCGCTCTTGGTGGAGCTATCTATGTGAATAAAAAGAACAAAAATACGCATAAAAATGTGGACAACCGGGAGCTGGAATACAGGTACGCCGCAATACAGAAAGTCCTTTCCACAATTGATTCGGATCTAAAGGAAAAGATCATAGGTGAAGATGTTCACAGTGCAATGTCTGCCAAATACAAAAAAGAGGCATCTTTAATAAAGAAAAAACTGGAAAAAATGAAAAAACGTTGAGCGCGGCAGAAAGATGGGTGCAATTAGACGCCCTCTTTTTGCAGGTTCATTGTTTAAATGTATCACATTTAGTATTCTACTGTTTGGATTTTGTTAATACGGAACATCTTTTTTTAATTCCTTACATAATTCCTCACATATGCCCCCCATCTTCTTCCAATTCAATACAAGTTTTAAGTTCGAATAAGTAGCTAGTGATCTCATAATATATTTTATGGATTGTTTATCGAAATTCTGATCTTTCAATAGTTCTCTATAGTTTTTAATAAAAGAAGAAGCTGTGCGTATGCCTTTGACCTGTAATTTTGCCTTTAACGAATTACTAGCATCTTCAGTTGCCAAACATTTATAGAGAATTGCCTGGTCTACCCAGTCAATGATTCTATCAGATGGTATTTTTGTATCAAGGAATAGATCTACAATATCTGCTGTGGCCATCTGAGGCATATCCTCAATATCCTCTTCCTGTAATCTGGATTCATCCCAAAAAGTTATACCGTCCAAGTCACTTAGTGGTAAGTCTTTCTTCAAACTGGGTATCACTACAGGTGTTACTCTTTTCTTAATATATTCCCATGCCACTTCTGGGAAAAATCCAATCACAAAAGCTATAAGATAAAGGAAGTAAGGGAATGTATTCGTTTCTGAAGGCACCGTGATTGATATATTAAAGCTTTGGTTGCTAATATTATTTATAGAATAATTATATAGGGATGCTGTGGTAGTTTCTTCTGTTAGTATAAGACTTATGATCGATACAAGTATGACAGCCACAAGTATCCTCTTTGATACTATTGCAAAAGCAATTGCACGCAAGTCCTTGGATGTATACCGTCTGCACAACACTTCTATTGAAAAGAGATATGCTCCCAGAAAAGCAAAGTTGACTACTGGTGTTCCTATAAGCTGTAAACTTGTAGAATTTCCTATCACGTTTTCTTGCAGAGGTTGCGATGGGAATAATATCAGTAACCATCCTATTGTTATAAATATTGTAGCTAAAGAGACAAGTATGGTATCAAATAATGAAATTTCTTCGTATATGCGAACACTAATATCAACTTTTGATGTGCCATTTTCATATTTTTCCTTAATTGTTCCGGGTATATACCCATAAAGATCCTCAAAACGCTGAAGATAAAATCTTATAGGTCTTATGTTCAAGTGACTATTTGCATCTTTCTGTTTCAAAAGGCAAAGTCTATCCATTTTAATGATAAAATCATCTAATGTACTGTATATGCCTCTGGATATGAATGCACTGTACATAGTTGCCGGTAAGATGCTAGCTATTATAACAAATAGGGCTTTTATAATCAACAGTGGATTAGTAAACTTCAGATTATTGTACTTTACCACCGATGCTATCACTCCCAAACTACATAAAAATGGAATTAATAAGAGTACAGTTTGTTTAGCCAAAAAAATGTATCTTTTTACTCTAGACTTATTGGATGGATTATCCTTGATTCCAATTTTCAAAAGCACATACATTATAATGCTATACCAGAAATCTTGGCGAATTTCGGTTTGGATTTCTACCACTTTTTTTGTTTGTGAATCAATTTCCCCACTCATCTATAGGCCTCCAATACCTAAAACGGATTGATATCCCCACATTCAACCCCCGATTGTGGACATTATAACATAATATGACTACTCGAAATATATATGCTTGATGTTATGTGGAATACACGGTATATCCTATTCCTTTCCTTATTGCTCCAAACCTGAATCCTCTTCATAAGATGCACAAATATTTATCCGATACCCAAAGATGAAAGTGCATGTTAAAAGGTCTGATCTTTGACGTTGATGGTGTGCTCATGGATTCTATGCCCTATCATGCTGATGCCTGGGTGCAGACTTTCGAGGAGGCAGGCATCCATATCACGAATATGGATATATATGAGATCGAAGGCTCCAATCACAAAGGTGTTGTAGATCTCATTTTCCATAAGGCTGGATTGAAACCCAGCACATCTGATTATGAAATATTTCTAAAAAAGAAAAGGGAACATTTCCTACGTAACAACAGGGCAGAACCTTTCAAGGGTATGCAGGCATGCCTGAAGGCGCTGAAAAAGAAGTATAAACTGGCTGTAGCGTCGGGAGCTGACCGGACAATAGTAAATACACTAATGGATAGGTTCTATTCTGGTATCTTTAATACGATAGTTTCAGGTGAAGATGTTACTCGTGGAAAACCCGATCCTGAGCCTTACCTCACAGCAGCTAGGAAACTTGGGCTTGTACCTGAAGAATGCATGGTGATAGAAAATGCTCCATTGGGAGTAAAGTCTGCAAAAACAGCAGGAATCTATTGTGTGGCAGTCCCTACTTATCTTCCAGAAGAAAAATTAATAGGTGCCGACATGGTAGTTAGGGACCATGCCGAACTTATAGCTTATCTGTATAAACTTATCTGATTATACAAGACGAATGGTCTCGAGGTTTGTGAGCGCTCTTGTTTCCATCTTGTTCTTTTTATGGATGGAAGTTGCAAGATCGATACATGACCTTTCGTCTCCATGTTCTGTAAATATGCGTTCAGGTCTTGGTTTCATCTTTCGCACATATTCCATAAGCTGCCTGCGATCTGAATGGCCAGAGAACCCATCAACGATTTCCACGTTCATGTTCATGTGTATCACCTCTGTGCCCTTTCCGGTGTTAAGAGGTATCTCTTTCCAGCCCTTCTGGATCCTGCGACCCAGGGTCCCATCTGCCTGATAACCAACAAATACAAGAGTATTCCTTTCATCTTCGGCAAAGGCTTTGAAATAATCCATTACAGGACCTGCATTCATCATACCTGATGTAGATAGAATGACACAAGGCTCACGCTTTTCTATGATTTCATGCCTGAGCTCATTGGAATCTACAGGCTTGAAACATTCAGAAAGGAATGGATTCTCTCCCTTCTGGAAAATAAGTTTTCTAAGATCGTTGTTAAGATATTCTGGATATGTAGCGTGAATAGCTGTAGCTTCCCATATCATACCATCAAGGTACACAGGAACGTTATCTATCAGTCCTTTGCGTATGGCATCTTCCAGTACTATCATAACTTCCTGACTTCTTCCTACGGCGAAAGCTGGTATCAATACTATTCCCTTATTCTGAAGAGTGTTTTTTATTACCTGTTGCAGATGACTCTCTGCATCCTGCAGAGATGGCTGGATCGCATTTGAGCCTCCGTAAGTTGACTCCATTATCACACTTTCCACACGTGGGAACTTGTTAACGGCAGGGTCAAAAAGCCTGGTTTTCTCGTATTTGAAGTCGCCGGTAAAGACGACATTATGCAATCCATCTCCTATATGGAAATGGGAGATTGCAGAACCAAGAATGTGTCCTGCATTGTGGAATGTGAGTTTAATATCAGGCGCAATGTCTGTAACCTCTTCATAATCCAGGACAATGGTATGTTTAAGAACTTCACGCACATCTGCTGAAGAATATGGAGGCCTTTTACCTTCCTTGGAAGCTACATCTATAAAATCAAGCTCTAACAATGCTGTCAGATCCCTTGTAGGGGGTGTGCAATACACAGGTCCCTCAAATCCATATCTATATAATAGTGGCAAAAGACCCTGATGATCCAGGTGAGCATGTGTAATAACTACTGCATCGAGTTTACTCAAAGGTGAAACTTCTGGAACGTATAGGTAAGGAGTCATGTTTTCTTCAGAACCAACATTAACACCACAATCTATCATTACGCAGGATTCAGGAGTAGAAAGCAGGAAACAACTTCTTCCGACCTCTTTACATCCCCCTAGTGCTGTGACTCTAACCCATTGATCTTTGGAAGTGCATTCTCTGTGTATTTTACGACCCACGGTTTTGAGAATTTCTTTCCTTTCTTTGTGGTTCGTTTTCATGAATTCGCGGATATTCTTTACTGTCCTTGATGATATGGGTGGAGCACGCACAACTTTTGGTGTCCATCCTATCTTTTTTGTGATCTCTCTTAAAGTCTCCCCGTGTTTCCCAATTACAAGGCCTGGTTTTTCGGCTTCAATTATGACTTCTCCAACATCCGGATCAAAGTGATAATTGGCTATAGCTGAGTCTTCAGGTACAGTTTCAACGATTTTTTTGACAGATTCTTCAGGTGGCAGCAAAACCTTTGGGTCTGGACGTACGACTATGCGTGTCCTTAGAGTCTTTGCAAGGTTTCGTACTATGTTACCATTGTCAGCAAAACTCCATGGGTTTTCAGTATACATCACGAGTTGCGGACCTTCGAACTCTACACTAGAAATAGTAGTGCCTTTCGGCAATTTTTCGTCTATTTTTTGTTTTAGATCAGCTAATACTTCATCTATTGCCATTAAAAGCCTTCCTTTGAGAAAAATAAAAAAATATAAAATTTTGATCTATGCAAGATAGAACAGATATCAACACAAAGTCAACAGAATTTCAGAACAATCTCAATTTAATTTATCCCTGTACTGTTGAACTTCCTCTTCTTCCAATCGATTGAATTTGTCGGCAGTTATTACTACAACATCAATTCCATTACCTGATGCTGAATCACGCTTCATTGCATTATGTAACGCGCGTATTGCCAGCTCTACTCCTTCCTCAACGGACATCCCGTCCATGAACCGATCCTCTAATACTCCATAAGCCATTGGTGAACCAGATCCAGTTGCTACAGCTTTGGTCTCTTCGATTGTACCTCCAAGAGCATCAAGAGAAAATATGGAGGGACCATTCTTATCCACACCGCCTACAAGCAGCTGGACCATAAGGGGATAGTAGCGCTGCCCGCTTAAGATGTTTGACAGAAGTGTAGTAATACCTTTAATAGTCATAGGCTCTTTACGCCTCATTTTATAAAGATGAGACTCAACACTCATTATGCGCACTATCTGTTGAGCATCTCCTACGGATCCTGCAGTGGTCATACCTACAAGATCATCTATCTGATAAATTTTTTTGGCTGTCTTGCTGGCTATGAAATTTCCCATAGTTGCACGTCTTTCCGTAGCAAGTACCACGCCTTTATCACAAACTATGCCTACAGTAGTTGTACCTTTTAAATATTTATCATCGACCATCAGTATACCTCATCGTCGCAAAATGAGAAAATTTTGACAAAAAGATAATATCTGTAACCCAGACACAGTATTGATTAGTTAGATTATATATAAGCCTTTCCATGGATGCAGCATCAGGTCAGCAAAAACAGTTCAGCAGGCAATGTAATTTCAATATACGCCTATTTCTTCTGCCAGCAAGATGATACGTGCTGTACTTTCATCACTAAAACGCTTCTGCTTCATCTTTTGCCTCAGCTGCACCATGCTTATCTTTTCATTGCCTGAAATGAAGTTATCGGCATGTGCCACGATCTTCTCTTCGAGGGTTGATGGCATGTAATCATCATCTGGCAGACCAAGTTCTTTTGCTTCCTCTCTGGTAATACCCGCACCTATATGCTTTTTTATTATATTGACTATCAATGGGTCAAGACCTAGTTGCATAGCTATATCGGCACCTATCACAGCATGATCTATACCATGGCTTCTGGATCTTCCAAGGTCATGAAGCAAGCCGCCTATTATTACCAGTTCTATATCCACCGTTTTTCCAGAAGCTGCCAGTTTTTCAGCGATTTCTGAAGCATATTCAGAAACAGCTCTACAATGGACGATTACCTTCTCAGAGCAGCCTTCATCTCTGAGGATTTGCAGTGCTCTGTCCGGTGAGATCATATCATCTGCTTTCCAGGTTTTTGATCCTTTCCTGTATCGTCTGCATAAAAGGTGCATTGTCTTGGTGTATCATATCTTCGCCACAATCCGGGCACATGAACATGCATTCTGAAGCCTGTTTAAAGTCCATTCTTACGCAGCCTTCCGGACACACATAAAACACATTGGATTCTTCGAATTCCTTACGCACTTTCAGGTTCTTCACGAGCCTTTTTTTCTCTTTGACAAGCTGCTTCTCAATATCGGACATATCAAGAGTCCAGAGATATGTAAGCCACCCGCTACTGGCATCTCTTTCCCTTCTGCAAATAGCAAGCTTGTTTTCATTCAATATGAATAGGGTTCTCCTTACTATATTGAGAAGTATGCCTGTGGCCTGGGCTATTTGCTCATCAGTGACTTCACCTTCGGGCATTTTTTCGATCATCAACAGTCCTTCTTCGCCCACGAGCCGAATTAGGTATCCTCGGATAACAGGATCATTCATATCTATCAAAAAACTCACCTCAAGAATAGGTTGCTAATCTGTCTTATTGTCATATTAATATTTGCACATCATGTGCAAGTTGCTTTCTATTTAAAGGCAATTGGTCAATTATCTAATAGTACCTTTATCTTTCCAGAATCTCGTCTTAGTGAATCGAACACTTCTTTCCGATTTGCAGCTGTACACAGGAGAGAGGTTACAGGATAGTCTTCATACGCAATGTAACCCGGTTGAGGTATATCTGCTATATTTTGCTGATGCATCAGATCTAAAACTTGTGTATTTAGTATAAGTTCTTTACTTGCATATATTATACATCTTCCTGCATATTTCTTAATCTCCTCTCTTCTTTCGGGTACCTCTCCTTCAAATGCTTTTATATGTGCTTCAAAAAGGTTAATTCCAGTAGCCAGTTCTACTGTATCCAGACTTCCCTGAAACCTGGGGTTTATTTCTATTATTTCAGGTCCGTCTTCTTTCACAATAAAATCTATGCCGACAGATCCCATAAGTCCAAGTTCTCTTACAAGCTTTTCGGAAATGTTGCACATTTCTTCGGTATAGTTACCTTCATATGGTGTGATATTGCCACAATAAGCAAATTGCATCCTTGTCAGCCAGGGAACTCCTATCATCTGTTCATTGACAGCTACAGCTACTACTTTGTCCTTACTGGCGATCAGTGAAACGCTTGAAGGAATGCCTTCGATAAACTCCTGCATCATAAGGTCACTATGGCAAAAAGAGGGTTCATCTTCCATAATATCTGTCACAGCTGCTACAAGCTCCTGCTCGCTCCTGGCTATCCGGTTAAATATTCCTCCCCCTCCTTTGCGGGGTTTTATGATCACAGGGAATCTATCCGGCTTGCAGTTTATATTCTCATAAACATGCGGATGAGGATATCCGGACTCTGCAAGCCAATGTGAAAGAGTGAATTTATCCTGTACCATTTGGATATGCTCTGGTTCACTGGCCAAGACGGGGTATGGCAACGAACTGAAGTTCATTGACTCAAATCCGGAACATGGGATCAATGCATCAAAATCGACTTCGAATCCCTTTATCATGTTAAATATAGTATCTTCTGCATCTTTGCTTCTGATGTCCAGGTCTTTGGGCAACTCCTTTGTGGCAATGCAGCATCCTACAGTATCCTGGTCGCAAAAGGCATCTATTGCATACATATTGTAACCTGCTCTGCTGCCGGAACATACAATATTGCGGGTACTGAAACCAATTACAAGGATGTTCAAAAGATCAATCCTTTTATATCTTGTTAGTTCTCCATTCGGGAGGTAAGATGAATAGCGTTTCTTCTATTCTTATAACCGGGATCTCACCATCTTCAACTGGTGAAAAACCTATGGGTTTCTTTACATTCACAGTCCTGAACGTGAACGGGTCTAATATCATAAGTTCGTTTTCTTCTTCAGAAACAACAACTGCATCTACTGTATCCCTTATATGCCCTACCTGTTTTGCCTGTACGGTTTCCTCTTCTGTGGCAATAAAGCGAGAGCTATCCATAAGGTTAGTGCCAGTTAGCTTCTTTCCCATGTGTTTTACAACAATTTTCCTGTTTCCGATAGCAATGATATCTCCGGGTGTAAAGCGTGGAAGCCTCATGGAAAAAGTTATCCTGTATATCTCCTTGCCATCTTTTTGGCCGAACAATGACGGAGATTCAGAAAACGTACCGCCTATTTCTTCTGTTATGGCTTTACAAATATGTCTGCCGGAATTAACAGATCCGATGTAAAGGTCTAAGCCTTCTTTTGATTTGATCGTGTCAGTTATGAATGCAAGCCTGTCACCTTTGTCGCGCATCCTGTCAATTGTCAGGTTCACAATTCGCATGCATGCATCTAATTCATCTTCACTGGGAATTCTCTCGGCGGCTCTTATCTGAATGATTCCTTCGAAATAACCCCCAGACATTCGGCTGCACATCTCACATGATTCTCGTAAGATCCTGATTTCAGTAGAAAGTTCAGAACTTACTGGTTCCCCCTGAATTCTTGCAACTACTTCTACTTCCGCCTTGTACATATGCGGGGTTAATTGGCGGGGATTTATGCAAATCTCAATATCTTCTGCTGCTTCATGGATTGAAAGGGAATCTTCAATTGTTTTCAATACAACACTTTCAACATCATATTCATCTGTCCACCTGCCACGGGTAAAACGTGCTCCACAAGTTGCACATATCTTTGCCTGTAGTACCTGAGGTAGCTGGGCCAGCACAAAATTCTCAAAAAAGCATTCCTTGCAAATACCGCTGAGCAATATAGAAGTATTATTCCCGCATTTAGGGCAAATGGTAGAAGTCATTGCAATTCATAATGTGTGTGATTAAATAGGACTTTCGGTCGGTAGCTTTTTTTGTTTGAAAAATGTGTACCCTTAAAGGGCACACCGATCAGACGGCTTCCGTCCAGTTGCAGTATTTGCATTTGTAATCGAAATAGTTGGCTGCGCAGAATTTGCATACCCTAGCAGGCGAATGTGGTTCTTTCTTGTGCAGGGCTATTATGTTCGTCATCATGGTCGCAGTTACCGGTTCACTAGTAAGCAGGCACGGGAAATCTGCAAGTCTCATAAGAGCAGAGAACCTGACTGTGATGGCACATGCCGGATAAGTGTACCACTGCGGGTTATTGAGTACCGTATTTCTTTCTATGGGACTCAGGTCAATAGTTATCCCCTGAACTACACAACCTGCACCTCTGGGTTTGTGATCTATGATCCTTTCTCCTTTCTCTATAAGGTCAATGAAATCAACATTATGCAATTCTGCAGCAGCACCTCTTTTTGGATTATTGAGCACAAGGTTATGGAATCTTTTGACCAAAAGATCCAGCACCATCATGGTGGTGAAGCCATCCATCCATAGTATCTTTGTAGCCGCTGCAGCTGCTGCATCTGTGGCAATTGTGAGCGGAGAATATTCATTCTTGAATTTTCCCCTGGCTTTCTCCATTGTAGCTTCCATTACCTCAGTAACAGCGTTGATCACAGCCATCACCACGTCGTCCTTGGTCATGTTGAACATGGACTGTGATATGTGATGTGCCACATCACCTACTCCGTAGGCAGGTACAGTGACTATATTGCCATAGAACACTTCATCGTCAATTGCATTCTTTACTGTCTTTTTCATCTTGTCCTTATACTGTGCCATATATTTACGCACATCAAATGAGGTATGTCCCGCTTCATCCATGAGCTTAGCCTGAGCATCCACAGGCGTATCATAGACCATCTTCAGCATTGATATCTCTTCTTTCATAGCTTCGGACAACGTTTTGCCATCCTCTATAGCCATCTGGAACTTCGCTCCCACTCCATAGGAAGTGTTCATGCCCCATGATTTAGAGGAGAGGATAGCGCGTTTGTGGTCCAGTGGTATGTCCATTTTCTGCAGGATCCTGTTGACCACATTACTGGTACTTCCAGGTACAAATGCAAAGTCTACTACACAGGTGGGCCCGTAGAAACCTCCATACCTGCGCACAGACTCTCTGCCGATCAAAGCTTCAGACCTGCCTATCTCATCCACGAACTTTTCTACGGATCTCTTGAAAGCCGGGTCTTCCTCATACAGGATCTCCATTATGGGAGGTGTCTGGTAATGCTCCACAAAAGGATCATCTTCAGGCCTGACGGTATCTGTAAGTCCTGTCAGCACATTGAAATGTGTATTAACGGAATCCATGTGAAGGGCAAAAACAGACTTGGCTTGTTCTCCCATCGGTTTCATTTTATTAACAGCATCAACATAAGGCTGTGCATCCTTTACCTTGAACTTGGTTCCACGTTTCGCATTTATTGTATTGACTACAGCTCTTTGTGCAGCCATGGCTTCTATAGCCATTTTATCGTATAGTTCTTTCATATACAAACCCCACTTTTTGGATAGCTGTTGCAATCAATGGGTATCCGTTCCACTAAATAGGAACGCAAAATGGCAATTCACGGCCAGATAAACTAACTTTAAATTCGAATATCAACAAATCCAAGATCTGCTCCCCATAGGATTGCTAACACCCTTTTAAAAATGGGAGCAGATAATATAAAAAATAACCCCTTCTTAATAAAAAGAAGCAGAATTTCAAATATTTAAGGAATACTCCATATTGCCTGCTCCCATCTTTGCAGCATATTCAAGATGTATTCTCGGATCGATACCCCATACATCGGTTATCGAATGCATACACCCCTCTTCAACTATTTTTTTGTTGATAAGGTCAAGGCTTGCCTTGTCTATGGAGACCGGATCCATTGAAGCAAGCATACCCACATTTCCGGCGAAAACCGGTGCGGAGAAATTGAAACAATCGCATCCGGGAGTCAGATCAAATATCCAGTTGATATATCCTATCTTTCCGGGAAGCAGTTTGAGTGGTCCAAGAGCAGCTTCTCCCAGGCGGGCTTGTATTTCTGTGGTATGCCCTTCAGATGGTACTATGGCTTCAAATCTGCATGATCCCAAGCATGATTGTTCTCCTCTACAAGTGTTTTTATCGATATTCGCTTTACAATTTACCAGGGATATGGCATCCCAGGGGCATGCCTGCAAGCATTTACCACATCCGACGCAGCTTTCCAGGTCAACATCCGGCTTTCCAGGAGCATGCACTTTTGCTTTCCCTGTCTTGTCTAAACATCCCATGCCAAGGTTCTTGACAGCACCACCAAAACCAGATGCAGGATGGCCTTTGCAATGCGAGATCATGATCATGGCATCAGCTTTTGCAATGGCGGAAGCTACTGTTATCTCGTCTATATATTCTCCTCCTATGGGTACTGTAACACTGTCATCCCCAAGAAGGCCATCTGCAGGAATGAAAGGAGCATTCATGCTTCCATCTGTGAATCCATTTACAGCTGCTGTCCAGAGGAGTTCAGCACCATTGAAGCGCTTTCCACCGTACAGCACTGTGGTATCAGTTATGAATGGTATTCCTCCGGCTTCTTTTACAAGATCAACTAGAGTACGCACTATGACTGGGCGCACATAGGTCGTATTACCATATTCTCCGGGATGTATCTTGATGGCTACCAGATCGCCTTCTTCCACCACTGGTATTTTTTGGAAAAGCTCTTTTATCTGATCTATCTGTGTATTTGTTGGTCCTATCTCTGCAGCTGATCTAAAAAATACTTCACTCATATTGTTTCCTCCGGCAACATCTTATCAAAGTCATTTTGGAACATAACGATATAAAAGCATATGTGATTGGTGTATGCTAATGTTGATGATGTGTTTCAATATGAATATTTTACTTTCTAAGAGTGAAAAAGTGTAGAGATTTATATTACACTTATTGTATAGGTATGCTCTGAGATGCCTTTGTTGGCAATGATACTGTAAATGTACTGCCTTTTCCAACCTCACTTTCCAGTGATATTGTACCATTGTGCATTTCCACCATTTTTTTTACAAGGGAAAGCCCCAACCCCGTTCCAACATATTTTCGGCTGAGGGTAGAATCAATTTGTTTAAATGGCTGAAACAATTTTTTTTGGTCCTGAGGAGAAATGCCAATTCCTGTATCCTTTACCTGGATATTAATATTTTTATCTTTGATAAATGAAGAAATAGTTATATATCCCTCAGGAGGTGTGAATTTAATAGCGTTTCCAGTTAGATTTACTAATATTTGTTTAACTTTACTCTTATCAGCTATTATGATCTCTTCTTCGAGATGAGATATTTCAAGTAGTATCTTATTTTTATCGGCCAAAGGTTTAAGACTCGTCACAACTTCATCAACAATCTGTTTTACAGATACTTCCTCATAATTTAGGCTCATCTTATGTGCTTCTATTTTTGAAAGGTCTAGAATATCATTGATTATGTTCAGCAGATCTTTTCCACTATTTGATATATTTCTTGCATATCGTGTCTGCTTATCATTTAGTTCACCAGAGCTTCCGGTAAGAAGCAGATCTGAGAATCCAATTATTGAATTAAGGGGTGTACGCAATTCATGGCTCATATTTGCAAGAAATTCACTTTTGGCACGATTCAAAGATTCTGCAAGGATTTTATCTTCAAGTGCTTTTCTCTTTTCTTCCATTTCCCACAAAGATCTTTTGTGCAGAAGGCAGGCTTCAAGTGAAAACGCAAATTTGGATATGACATTATTCAGTTGGTTAACTGTGTATTCGGGATCTTCAAGTTCTTTTGTCCAATAGAGTTTCAATCTACCATAATTTTTAAGGGGATAAATAATACATGAACCTGTTGTGAATTTCTTTTCTGCAATAAAATCCTTGAACCTCTTATCCTGTGAATTTATGTGAAGGACGCTTTCATTTAAGATATCGGAAAATATTGGGTGTGAAAGTGGAATTGTCCGTCGTATAATATAGTACTCAGGATTCGCATATACCAGACTGGCAGTCTCTGTCTCAGTAAAAGAGAGATATTCATCCTTTATCCAGACAGAAACGTAAGTGAGTCTTTTTCTTGACATCAGTTTTTTTAGAAAGGCATCACAATTATCGACTATATCAAGTGAATTCCCTATAGAAAGAGAGAGTTCATAGAGAAGAGACATTTGGTTAAAGATTTCAGTGTGCTGTATCTGTTGATTCATGGAATACTCCGATTACAATAGTTTTATTGAATAATTCCAGGACGCCTTCTTCTCTTGAGGCGATCTCTCCCAAAGATAGAACACCTTCAGGAACTACATGAATATTCCTCGATTCAAAACCTTTCATTATTGTTCTTATCTCTTCTTTAAAATCATCTTCCAGAAACATTGATCTGGCTATGCAATCCATCACAAGACAATGATTTACATCCATGTCACCAGCAGATAAAGAATCTTCTAACGCAGTTTCTGCGGATTTGATTAGTGATAATTTCTCCCCTTTCAGGATGTTAATAATTGCGTTTTCAGGAACCTCTCCGGCACAGATTAATTCTCCCTTCTCATTTACCTTAAGGGGATCTCGTACAATGTCCTCAGCACCTTCGCAATAGATTCCAAAAGCATAATTCAGTGAAATTTCAAAAAAATTAGCTGGATCGATCTTTCTTCCAGAATCTGTTTCTATTGCTTCTTGATACACTTCAAATGCATTTTTCCAATTAAGCTCCTTGATGACATTTCCCTCGCTTTTAGTTACAATTATCGGACCCATGATCCTATGCCAGCCATGCTGCACTCCAAGTCCACATTTTGCATCAACAAAAGCTATTATTGCACTATCCTGGAAAAAACCATCAGAATTAAAGATACATGGCTGTTCCTTGAAAGAGGGAGTACCTGCACCTCCTCCAAAGTAGTGGACAGAATCAGCATATACATTATAAACTGAAGATAGGAATGAATATATTTTAGGGGACAGTCCATCTGCAATAATAAATGCAGTTGGTTTATATTTATACGATTTATCTAGTGGTGTGTAGTAACTACTTAAATCTTTAGAGGGTTCACTGATGTTCTGTATTAATATTGGTCGCTGTATCACAGGAAAGGCATGAATTATTGCTCCAGTGTGATATTTTTCAGCACCATATATAAGCCCCGGAAATATTCCACCAAAGAAATCAATTTTCTTTTTGTTGAGTTCAGATATCAAATGTAAGACTTCTGGGGGTTCTTGCCCGGCAAGCAATATGAGAACTGTTTTGTTCTTCAGAACATTTAGTTGCTCTATGCCATTGACTATTTCTTCTACATTCGAAGTCGGGATATACATCAAAACCTCTGATTATGATCATATTTTAAAGTAATGTCAACTAAGTTTGTATTTCCTTTTGGGAATTGTATCCAAGAGCCCTTTATTTAACGATGTTATTCTTGCACATTTATATATCTTTATGTGGTATAATATTAATGTAGTAATCGATGCTAGAAATACTTTATCTAATTACTTTTTGATTAATTTTATTTATGGTCACGAGTCTTCAAAAAAATGGCTACTTTCAAATTTCCTTGTCTATGAACTACATGCATCTATCTGTTGATTCATGAAATACTCCTACCACAATAGTCTTACTCAAATATTCAAGCATATCTCCATTCATTGAAGCAATCTCTCCTCCAGATAGCACTCCTTCTGTTGTAATATTAATTCCTTTAAGTCCTAATATATTCTTAATAGCTCTAAGTTCCTCATCAAAATAATTTTGAAGGAATATGGCTCTTCCAATGCAATCTATAACAAAACAGTGTTGAATTTCCATGTTTTCTTGAACTAAGCAATCTTCTAAAGCTTGCTCTGCAGAGTTTATAAGTAAATATTTGTTGCTCTTCATTATGTTTAGTATTGTATTTTCAGGTACTTCCCCAGCACAGAAAAGTTCTCCTTTCTCATTTGTTCTGAATATTTCTCTTATAATATCTTCATGTCCCTCTATATATATTCCAAATGGATAATGACTGGAGATTTGATAAAAATTATTCATTTTTAGTTCTTTTTTAGCATCATCTTCAATTGCACTTTCGTACACTGATAGAGCATTTTTCCAGTTTAGTTCTTTGATCACATTTCCTTCGCTTTTTGTTACAATTATTGGGCCACTATACCTTTCCCATCCGTGATGTACACCTAATTTACATTTTGTGTCAAGGAAACATATTGTGGCTGCATCTTCAAAGAAACCATCGGGAGTAAAAATACACGGTTTCTGCTCAAAGTCCAAAAACCCTGCACCGCATCCGATATATTTAACAGAATCAGCAAGTCTATTATATAGTGAAGAAAGAAACGAAGATATATTAGAAGACATGCAGTCAACGATTATAAATGCAGTTGTGTTATCTCTGCTCATAGGTTCAAATGAATCTATCAGGTTTTCCAGATCGTTTGATGACTTGCTGATACTTTTTATAAGAACAGGAGGTTGCATTGTAGGCATAATCAGGATTATAGCTCCTGTGTGGTATACTTTAGAATCGTATATTAGTCCCGGGAAGATACCTCCAATAAAATTAATTTCTATTGTGTTCAGTTCAGATATTAAAGAGTCAATATTTGGAAGCTGGTTCTGAGAGAGCAATATAATTGCAGTTTCATTGTAATTGATTCTGAGTTCCTTTATGGTATTGCAGATATCTTGAACATTCGCATTTGGTAAATACATGTCTTCCTCTAGCATTCGAATTGATGGTAAATCATATTCAACAATATCATGAATTACAATGGCTTTTCCAAATGTTTTCTGTAACTCATGATATTGATTGAAAATGAGGATATATTTCATATTATATTACATTATATTATCTTATTCTTTTTATAAACGCTCATTGGTTAATCCTAAATAATTCACTGATCTTGCTATGTATTGTTATTTCGCGCAGAAGTCTATATGATATCTATATTTCTCAAAAATAAATATAGAATATTTCGATAACATATATAAGGTCTAATTACTTACTATAGCATGTACAAAGAGAAATGGAGCAAACAAATGAAAAAGAGAATGAATACTGAAGAATTTGAGCGTGGTGAAAAAAATGTGTTTCACTCAATTACTAATGGTCGTATTGAGAGTCCTTTCACCACCGAAGAACTGGATATCTACCGATTTATGATCGGTGGAATCATTGGCAAGTAAAGTACAGTGAAATAAGGGGGTAAGTATGCAGCAAATATGTAACTTCTGTTCATCAGAGTTGAAGAGACAGCAGTTAGGCTCAAATCTCTTCTCTTATTGCAGAAAATGTGGGAGAATCACTTCAGTACAGGAGACCATTTATTCTCCTGTTCAACGGGATGGGGTTCAAGCATGTGTATGATAGAAGTAATGGGTTTTTCACAGGAAAACAAATTCCACTATTGCCCTGATTGTATCATCTACAAAATGACAGGTAATTGTCAATATCTCAGGGCATGTGAAACAAACCAGGATCTTTGTCATGGAAAGAACCTTGTGGAGGTAGCAAACTAATGAAAGCGAATGCAGAGACAATATTGCTAGAAAATACTTTGAAGAGTAAGCAAAGCCTGACACTGATGTACGAAGGGGCAAATGGCGATGGGGTCGTTGAATTAAGGAAAAACAGGGAAAAATGGTTGGAAGCAGTTGAGTATTTCACATGTGTGGATGATGTAAATTTCTGATTCAACAGATATCATCTACATACCAATCCACATAGACGATAAGTTCTTTCTTATCCCAATCTTTTAATCTTGCAGGGCTATCTTTTCTCGCATTGTCGAAAAGGTCCTTCATCATGTTTTCATCAAGTACATGTACTTTGTATGCCCCTTTCTCAGCCATTCTAATGTAGTAACCTGGGCTCAAAGTATCGGATTTTTTCCACATTTTAATCTTTTCATAGTCCCATAGAGATGTGGCCCATTGTGCAAGCTTTAAGATGTATTCATCTGCTACATCCTCTACTTTACCGAGGATGACACAGTGCTTGCAGTCTTTTGTTAACTCTATACTGTTTTTTTGGCGAACTATCTCTGACATGATAAACCAAATAAGACAATAAAGAAGTACTATAATTATGTTTTGTTTATGCATGCCAGTATAAAGTTATTCTATGCAAACATTTGGGATTGGTCGGTGTTAATAGAGGTCATTTAAATCTCACTGATTGTTCTCTTGCCTTTACATTAGCTTGTTGATGTGTTCCAAGCGAATGGCTTATTAGTATTAAGAAGAAATTCATAGACTTCAGCATTCAATCTACAGATATCCAAAAATAATGGGTAAAATTCTATTTTTCCAGTTGACTTAATTAGATGTTTTACGGCTGCGTATTTAAATTATTTTTAGGCTCAATATAAGAAATCAGGATATCTAAAATTATATCACAAAGTATATATTTCATGAGCTTGTTGATGTGTTCCAAGCGAATGGCTTATTAGTATTAAGAAGAAATTCATAGACTTCAGCATTCAATCTACAGATATCCAAAAATAATGGGTAAAATTCTATTTTTCCAGTTGACTTAATTAGATGTTTTACGGCTGCGTATTTAAATTATTTTTAGGCTCAATATAAGAAATCAGGATATCTAAAATTATATCACAAAGTATATATTTCATGATGTTTAACTTCTAATGGGGTGACAAACTAGTGGGATTGGGATCGTACCATTTCATATCTTACTATAGGGATTACTATAGAGGGTTTTGGTAAACATCTAGTTTCAGTCAGTTTCTTATAACAGGCATATAAACCGATGTTTAAACTTTGTTATTTTTGTAATGGTCTTTAATATCCAACCTCCTGAACTAGTTTCACAAGGAGGGTATAATATGGCAAAAGATGTATCTGCAGATTTAATGCAGGCTTTAACAGCTAAACTCTATTCAACGATTACAGGCAATGATGGCAATATCCAGATGCCGAGGAACAAATTTGTAACTTGGATGCTTCCGGGAATTCCTTTTACACCAGCAGATTTCTTGTTCTGTTCCAAAGGACTTATTGGTGACAGTGCAGAAGCAACCAGGGATCTACAGCATCAAGCCTTTGTATTATCCAAGATGTTCGATTACATTCCTGATGTAAATAATCAGTTTGTAGATACTACAATGCAGCAGACAATATTTACGACTACTCAGGATACGATCAGTTCGGTATACAGGGATGTATTGAAATATAGCAGGGTATTGGACAATGAACTCAGTGATAAAGAAAAAGAGAAGATTAAAAAGTTCAGGGATCTGTTGTCTGTAACAAAAGAAGTGACAGATATTATTACAGATGAACAGAAAACAGTCACTGAACCCGGTCCGATGACCTTGGCCTATATTGCTAAAATGAATGATTATATAGACGCTGCAGATGAGTACATGAACTTATTGATCGATGCTCAGAGTGCAAAAGGCAGCGATCAAGAAGCAATACGAAGAGTTGCTGCATGGACAAATAAATCCAAGTTCATCCGCAGCAAAATGGAAGCTGCGTACATGGCATGGGTATCGCAGGGATATAAAAATGAATATGAGCAAATAAATGCCTACATAGATCAGGTCACGCAAAAGAGCATGGTTTTGTACAAACAGGATCTGCTTAATAAGTACAAAAATGGCTTGTTAACAAGTACTATGGAAGGGACAGCCGGAGATTTCTACTATACCACCTTGATACCCGGAAATTTTGCAACCAGTCCGGGATGGACCAGATTCTCCTTCTATGAAGGTGATTATGAAACTCACTTTAACAAGAATACAAGTCAATGGAGTGCAGGAGGCGGGCTTAGCTTTGGATTATTCTCAATTGGGGGCCGAGCTTCAGGTTCAAAAGTTGAAGTGAATACCAGTGCCAAAGCCACGGGATTTAGTGCATCATTGGAATTCACGCAGATCCCCATAGTTAGGCCATGGTTCGATCCCGGTTTCTTCTCTATGAGGGCATGGACCTTAGATAAAATATGGGATCTGAATTTTGATAAAAAAGTTTCAGATGGGGCGGAGAAACCCATTGGCAGGCTGGTTGCTTATCCGATAACTGCATTGTTTGTCAGAAATGTCCGCTTCAGCCTCAGTGAATGGGACAGCCAGAGCCAGTATATCAATAAACAGATTAGCGGAGGCGGTGCTGTTGGCTGGGGACCTTTCTTTATCGGCGGTTCCTATTCTCATGGCAGTGAAACGAGGAACGGAAGTTATCATAACGAAGGCGGAAGCATCGTAATAGACGGTATGCAATTGGTTGGGTTTATAAATAACATTATTCCAAAGTCTCCGAATCCCAACCCCGAGATCAAGCCTGAGCAATTTGTTGGGGGTGAGGAGTAATAATCTGTACTGGAGAAACTATGTTTCTCCTATTTTTTCTTTAAGATCATGGTGGGAAATCTATGGAATCAAAAATATCGCTGGCGCTTGCTACCAAGCTGAGAATGATCTTTGAAAAAGAGGATAAGTTCCTTACATTTCCTTTAGGGATCGGGTTCCCTTACAGGTATTTAAATTTTATGAAAGATCCATCTGTCAGTGGATTGACTCTGCAGGAACAACTGAACAATAAAGGGGATTTTGCAAGACTATTGAATATCATTCCAGAGGACAGTGCAGCATTTTCAGCGGATGCATCCAGTTTGCTCTGGGACGAGCTAAAAGCCGTTCTGAAAAAATCCCTCTTTGCTGTAAGTGGATTATCCGAAGCGGAAAATAAATCACTCGATCAGGCAATTGATTTCCTGACCGATCTAAAGACAGAAGAAGATGGTACTGAAATTCCTGTTAATTCCGTAGCGGTAACAAAATATTATGAGTACAAAACAGTTTATGAAAACGCGGTAAATACTTATCTTAACGAAAAAATAACTGTCGAGAACTCAACTGGACCAGAGGGCGACAAACTAAAACAGCAATGGGCTGCCTATAGAGAAAAAGAACTGGTGGATATTAAAAATAGGGCAGATGCAGATTGGAAGAATTTAGGATTTAAAGTAGAGGTGGAAAACAACCAGGCAATAAAAAATACTCTGGAACTCCGAAAATACCTTGATCTATATCGGCAGGCATATTTGGATGAAATTGATATTTCAGAAATACCTGATCTTAATGGTCTAGGAATAGGTTTTTGCACAACGTTTTTTAGTCCCATTGATGCTTTCGATACAAATTTACCCTGGACTAAGCTGACTTTAACAAAAGAGGAAATTGCAAACCTTGTTCAAAATGCATCTGTTGAATTGAAGAACCTTTTTAATACCAGCCAGGGAAGTAATGATATTGAATCATGCTCTCTGGAGTACAACAATGTCGTTGTAATACGTCCATGGTACAAGCCGGAATTTTTTGCATCCAGATGCTGGAAGTTGTCAGAAGATGTGGTAATTTCTGATGGTAATTTACCTCGCAAAGGAAAGATACCTGCCTATATAACAAGTATGGTTGTCGTAAGAAATGTTATAGTTACAAGAAAGAAAAAAGCAGGATCTGAACTACTTGTATTACCAATTTTCAGTATAACTCCGATACAGACACTGAAGATGAGCAGAACACCTGTGACAATAGAAAGTCGTCTTGTATCTGATATCACACCGGTAAGGACCGGAGTTGAGATCAGTCCAAAGGCAGTCTCGAGATTTTCAGTTGCCGAAGCGGCGCCTAGATCTTTCAGAACAATGGCAGCGACGACCTCAATAAGGGGTAGACCTGTTTCTTCTTCTTTTAAGTCGTCTCTTTTGATAAGTAGCTTCAAGCAACCTTTGGCTCAACCAGTTGACTCACAGGCTACACTTAATATTAAGTTAAAAGAAAAAAAGAGCTATATTTCAGAAAAATATGTTGGAATGACAATAAAAACACCATTCTCTCCGGCCCTTCCGATATCTGTCGAACATTCAGGGCCTTCTAACAATGATCTGATAACAGAGGCTTACAATATGGATGGAGTTGCAGTACTGGCTTTCGTCTGCAAGAGGGTACCAAAGTCACCAGATCCTGATGATACATTAGCATGGAATACTTAGATGATATTCGTTTGTTTGTTTGTTTGTTTGTTTTTATGGTGCGCAGGTCTACAAAAAAGGTAGTTACCGATTCACCATTATTTAAAAATGTCAAAGGGGGTTAAGAAAATGGCATTAGCAAAGAAATATGGCAGAATGGGATGGATCCCGGACAGACCCAGTTTCCGGGATTACACGATCGAACATAAGGAAATACACAAGGACGAATCTAAAGAGATGCAGAAGTTCCTGTCTGCTATCAGTTTGAAGACAAAAGCGAAAATTGACCTTCCAGAAACTGTAGATCTCAGAAAATGGTGTTCAGAAATTGAAGACCAGCAGAATCTGGGTTCATGTACAGCAAATGCGGCAACAGGGATCATGGAATATTTCGAGAAAAGAGCTTATGGAAAATATCTTGATGCTTCCAGACTGTTTATTTATAAGACCACAAGAACCCTTGGTGGATGGGTAGGGGACAGTGGAGCAGAATTGAGAACTACCATGGGGGCACTTGTCCTTTTCGGGGCTCCTCCTGAGGAGTACTGGCCTTATACAGATTATGATCCTGAATTTGATATGGACCCAAATCCTTTCTGTTACTCTTTCGCGGGAAACTATAAGGCTCTGAAGTATTTCAGACATGATCCTGCGCACACCTCGCCGGAAGATGTCCTTGCAAGCGTAAAGAAATCCCTTGCATTAGGCATACCGTCTATGTTCGGCTTTACGGTATTTGATTCAATAAGGCAGGCAAACGAATCTGGTAAAATACCTTTCCCGTCTTCAAATGAAAGAGTGCTTGGAGGACATGCGATCGTTGCAGTCGGGTATGATGACGACATAGTGATAGAGAACGCTATATCTGATGAAGGGTGTAAAGGTGCTCTTCTTATCAGAAACTCCTGGAGTGAAGAATGGGGCGATAAAGGTTATGGCTGGCTTCCATACAAGTATGTACTGGAAGAAGAAGCGATGGATTTCTGGTCAATGATCAAACAGGATTGGGTGGAAACAGGCAGATTTGTATAAATCAATAAACTAAAAAGAAAAATAGGTAATAGGGTCCGTAAAACACGGACACTATATTTTTACTTTGGTTTTGGAGGCCAGTTCTTTTCCATCCAGCCAGGGAGCCTTCCGGAGTCTGCAGGCCCAATCAATATTCTTGCACCGGTTTCATCTTCCAGGTCACCCTGCAGACGTGCTGCAAGACCCGGAAGGACTATGCTGTTATGGGTTGTATCGTTCTTAAGGTCAAAGCCGGAATCTTCGATACCTTTCTTGATCTTGGCTGCTGTAAGCTGACCACCGGCTACTGCAGCTTCCACACCCAGACCGTCAGTATCTATGGCCCAAAGGTAACAATTGATCTTACTGGAAGCAAGGTCGCTTTCCACGGTGTAGTATGTAAGAGCAAAGTTGGTTGTTACCAGCACAGGCGAGTCCTTGTCAGGATTGCCTATCTTGTTCATTCCTGGCTGTACGCTTACGGGCTTTCTGGGGTCTGTGTAGATGGTGTCCCTTATGTGCAGCTGTGGCAGCAGAGCATAGGGCTCGAGGCTGTGCATTATCATTATATCCCCATACTTTATGGTAAATATAGATGCAACGACAGTTTCCCAATATGAGGCACTGACCGCATCATCCTGTGCCATCCATGCAGTAAGCGGAACTGCCATGATCGGATAAGCAATGTCCTTGTCACCCTCGATTCCGGCTCTTCTTATCTTCAAGAAGTTGGTGAATGTCTTCTTCAGATCCTTGCCTGTGGGGAATGTTCCCGGGTCAAGCACGAGCTTTTCAGTACCCATCTTTGCAAATGTCACTGCAAGGGACTTAAGAGTATCCAGGTCATCAGGTGAGAACAATGTCACCGGAACATTGTATTCAATTGCAAGGTCTGCAACCTGCTGCCAGTTATCCTTGTTTGCAGCATATAACAGTGGGTTCTTGTCTTTTGCAACTTCAAGACCAGCTTTCAGTACTGCCGGATCAAAAGAACACAAAATCATTGGCAAGTCTGTATTTTCAATGACCTTTTTCACCGCATCAGCAAACTTCTTAGGGTCCTTTGATACACATCTGACAGCTACCATGTTCAGGGTAAGGAAGCTGCCCACGTAGAACTTCTTAAAGTCATCGATCTTCTTGACTCTTTCCACAAACTCCTTTTCAGGCATGGTGTCCCATACATCATAGGCGAGTGCATTTTGGTTAAAGAATGTAAGTCTGTGACGATACAATACATCGTCTCCACCTATCTTCACTGCCTTCTCACCAACGCCTACTTCCACTTCACGGATCTCTGGAGCAAGAAGTGTCTGCAGTTCTTTGAACTTCTTGGCAAACTTTTCTTCAAGGATTGGCTTGCATTCTGTGAGTTTCTTGGATCTATCGATCAGGTGTGCAGCAAAAGCCATACATGTCTGTTCACCGCACTCACCACAGTTTGTAGCTGGGAGATACTTATATGCTTCAAGCGGACTGTTGATCTTCATGTTTTACACCTCCGCTCCTATCCAGTTGCTTATATCCACAGGTTTTGATTCTATGGAACCGTAAAGTGTCTGTGTGATTTCCTTGAGCACCTGTACGGAAGTTGGGTGCATCATCATGAACAGATCATTGCCTGCAAGGGACAAGGCCAAACCGGTAATGATCTCCCATATTGGACCACGGTATTCCCTGGGACCCCATTCAGAGTCCTGTGGCAGTGGTGATGAAACCATCCATGCTTCACGGGCACCCCATGCATTGGTAGTGCCTGAGGACATTGGGAATGTGAGTTCGTCGTCGCCCATCAGACCAGCGAGCCTTATACGTTCCATGTTGGTGTAAGCATAATCCAGGCCATAACCAAGGGCTGCTGTTGTTGGGTCCATTATAATGCTGTCTCTTGGGACATTACACTGCTTCATAAGCTTTCTGTTAAGCTCTTTCTGTGCATTGATTTCAAGCTGTGTCCAGGACAACACGACATGACCGTTATCTACAGCTGCTTTTGCAATTCTCTCATAATCCAGGTTCAGACTTGCGGATGCAAGCAATACACGTTCACCTGACGCAGCCTCTGCAGCTTTTTCCAGTACTTCGGGGTCCTTCTGTGGGTTACCGGAACCACCGATTACTATGGGTACGTCCACAGCCTGCAGCACATCTTCCACTACCTTAGCTGCATCGCGGGCTGATGTGTCCTTTATAAGCGGATCAGTAGAAATCAGGTGTATTGTAACCATATCTGCATTGAAGTCTCTGACAACTTTCTTTGCCCACTCTGCCGGGTCGTTGATGACATCTTCATAATTAGATTTTACAGCCTTGGCCATACCTATGGGCATGTCAAAGACATCCATAGTGATGTAGTTACGATGGGGCATTTCTGCATCAAAGTAATATGGAAGGGCATTTTCTCCTCCGAGTGTGACAGTGCTCTTCCTTGAGCCACCGTCAGCGGAGGTTGCACCAAGTGTTACTTCCTGTATAGGATTGGTCCAGTTCTTTACTTTTGACACTTCGAATTTAGCAGACAATAACTCTTGCATTGTTGCCTTTGAGGTAGGTGTCGGAACACCGGGAATTCCCATGCCAGCACCCTGGGCGAATAATTGGTCTACCGGATATCCAAGTATCCTTCCAATGTTAGCCATGTGCAGAGATATCTGTGATATCTCTTGTCCAAGCGCATAGGCCAATGCAGGATTAAGCCCGCCACTGCCTGTAATATTCAGTTCGATATCTCCCTCGATGGTTACGCCATCAAGAGATTCGATATTCAAATCTTTGAATATGCTCGCTATATCAGTAAGTTTGGTTTTCTTTGCCATATTCATTCCACCATAAATCAAAGAGCTTTACAAATTTAATTTCCGGGAAATATTCTCTACTTCCTTAACAGCAGGAGAGTCGTCAGATAGCTCCATAAGTGGCTGCCCTGCAAGGTCTTTTTGTACTATCATTTCATCCATTGGGACCATCCCTATAAGTTCTAGTCCCAGTTGTGCAGCGGTCTTAGCAATCGTTTCCCGGGTACTGTCAGTAACCTTGTTCGCGATCACATATATGTGATTCACATCAGTTTCCAGTTCTCCTACCAGCTCACGGATACGCTCAGCAGTTCCAAGACCCCTGCGTGATCCATCAGTTACTACTATGAGGTCATCAACCTGTTTGAATATTTTTCGGCTGAAATGTTCAAGCCCTGCTTCAGCATCAATGATAAGCACATCATAGTTGCCCACAAGCTTATTCATTATGCCTCTTAGCAGATTGTTCACATAGCAGTAACATCCAGCCCCTTCCGGACGGCCCATGACCAGCAGATCATATCCTGGCATCTCTTCCAGCACCTCATAGAGCTTGGATTCAAGAATGGATTCTTTGTTGATGTCAGGAGGGAGATTGTCCCTCTCATCATGCATGAACTCTTTCACATCACCAATGGTCCTGTGGATCTCACAGCCCAACGTTTCAGGAAGATTTGTGTCTGGGTCAGCATCAACCGCCAAAACCACTTTATTGCCTCTGGTGAGGTGTCGAATAAGTAAAGTGGTGATGGCTGTCTTGCCAGTACCACCTTTCCCGGTCACTGCTATTATTCTGGTCACAATAGGCCCCTATTACTCTATTTTCTTAACGATGATCTTGTCTACTGTCACCTTTGCGTTCTTCAGTATGATCTTCACACCGCCACTTCCAGAACCGCCCATCATTGCCATGGAAGGCATAAAACCCGCTGGCATCTGTTGTGGTACATACTGCATCGGCTGATAATATTGTGCTTCAGCAGGCTGGCTTTCTTCCTCTTCTTCTGTGGTCTCTTCCTCTTCTTCGACGACCCATCTCTTGATCACAGGATGATCTTTTTCCTTAATGAAGTTCTTCAAGGATTCAATATCTTTTATGTTCTCATCGGTTGCGATCTTGTCCCTGATGTCTTCAGGTATGCTATCCAGTATCTTCTGTTTCAGCATGTTTGGCATCCATACTACACGGTCCCAGCCGCCATCGCCACTGATGAACTTGGGGGAACGGAAGTAATTAACACCAATACCAAGGAAACCAACAACCTGTTTACCTCCTCCGGTCTGTCCGGCCATGGTAGAGAATTGCAGACCATTAGGTGCAGTACCTGCAAAGTCTCTGTCCACCCAGCCAATACCATCAACTTCTGGTATGTAGAAACCTACTACTTCAAAGCAACCGCAGGAAGTATGGGGATATTCAAAGAAAGAGTGTAGCTTTATCCTATCATACTCACCGCTGGACAAGCGTTTTGCAAGGTCGTTAACTCCGGAGTATTCTCCGGATGCTGCATCAAGAAGTTCTCCTTTCTCAATAGCAAATTGTGGTCCTTCTGGGTCTACTTTTGCAGCTGCTCTGCCATCGAACCAGTTAATTGCACCACAAAGGGAAATCCTGTCGGGTGTGATTACACACACATTGGTTGGTGCAAATGAGGCACAAAGGGTACAGCCATAGAATGTATCAACATCTTCATCATGCAGACCTTTTGTCCTTTCATCCCTTGCTTTATAGACAGCTCTGGCGTTTTCGATCTCTTTCTCGATCTCTGCCTGGTCTGTAATATATACAGCTTCAACTTTCTCTATAAATGGAAGCTCGTTCTTGAAAAGCATCATTATGGCTTTTGCTACATGTTCAAAGGAAGTGAGGCCTTTTTTTATTGCATCTTTACTTACTCTTAACCATACATCGTCTCTCTGGTTAAGGTGCATAAAACCCTGGATATAGTTCTGGAATTCGTGGTTCCTTCTTTCTACAATTGATTCCAGATCAGTTTCCACAAGTTCACCTGCTATCTTATATATCATAGCAATTGGGTATCTGGAACCTTCAGCCATTTCCGAAAGATCAGGACCTATAAGTGTGAATTTGCCATCTTCCACATCTTTCATATCCGTTGCCCTTACCAGCTCGAAACCAATGGATTTCGGACCTGCAAGCTCAACATGCATATTGTCCTTTCTAATCCTTTCTCCTTCGAACATAGGAGATATCTCAAAAGGGAATTCATCTGCCATTTTACTTTCTCCGCGATTTATTTATCATGATTTAAAGATTAGATATAAGTTCATCGAGTGCCTCAAGATGGTCTTCAGGTTTAAGGTTTCCGAAGGACATATCTGCATTCTGTAAATAATGTCTGTCAATAGCCAGCGTTTTGATATCAGTAAAGTTCTTAAGTCCTGATAGTACCTGGTTGACGTAGTATTTCTTATGTCCAAGGAAGATCACAAGATCATAGGATCCTTGTCCATCCAGTCCATTCCAGTTCTTATCTCCAAGATAGTGTGCAAGGTAATGGATATTGACATATTTTGCACTTACATCCTGATCCTTGAATCCCTGCATGGAATGACCAGTTGCAGCTATCTGTATACCTTTCTTTCCGATATCTATAGCCTTGCTGATCACATCACTCTCAAGGGCTTCTGCACCAACTACCAGCAATGGTCTTTTGGCTTTGGAAATAAGTTTAGCAGCCACCAAGGGCTGCACTGGTTTTGCATTCCTGGATCCCCAGGTGGTATATATCATTGTGTTCTTTGTAGTGTCCACCATCAGCACACACTCTCCTTGCAGAGTCTCTTTACGTTGGTAGGTTGTGCAGACACGTCCAGCTTCATAGTGGGGCCGGAGATGATCTTCTTTCTCTTCCAGTCTATTTCCCATCCATGCTCTTTTTCCAGGATCTTCAGCAGTTCCTCACGCCTTGTGATCGGAAGGTCAGTCTCTACTCTGACGAACTTGTACCAATCTTCGGGTAGATGACCCAGATACTTCTGGCTCAGTTCAATATAGTGAGTGAGCTTGATCATACGTCCCATATTGTTATCACTTGGTCTGATGCAGTTCTTTGCGATCATGGGCATGAGTTCTTCAATGGTCTCTGCGGTTGTAAGCAGGAATTCCGGTGAAGAAGGAATGGGCATTTCTTCTCCATTGCGGGCATCGTACACTTTCCAGTCCTCTTCGTTGTAAGGCTTACCGATGAGTGCGCGCCTGTACTTTGAACCATGCGGTCCGACTATGACTGGGATGCCAAGCCTGTTACATCCTGTGCCTATTGCTGCAGCTTTCTGAGAGTATGCTCCCCATGCCACACCTACGGCACCGATACGGTTCATGATGTAGTCTGCTATTTCCTCAAAGTTACCTGTGATGTTCCTCTGAGCAAATATTGCGGCAACCTTGATGGCAGTACCCGTTATGTGAGAGTTGGAAACACAGGAACCCACGTTTATGAGGTTGCCTGCAAGGAACTTGGAAGGATATTTCTCATAGAGTGTCTTTCCTTCTTCATCTTTATACATTCCAAGGTCCATGGCAGAACATCCTGACATGACTACGATGTAATTCCTCTGCAGCATCTCATTTGCAACAGTATATAGATCCTTGGTACCTTCGGGGTAGTTGGAGCAACCAACCATTGCAACAATACCCGGTGTAGTACCCATGACCAGGTTAACGCCTTCCTCACGGATCTCGGGGTCGCTGATCTGTCCTCTGCCAGCCCGCATTTTTCCCTTTTCCTCACGGATGGCTTTCTGTGCAGATTTTTCTATCACGTTGAGAATTGGGATATCCTTGGGGCACACAGGATCACAACGTCCGCAAGCTATACAATGGTCATGCAGTTTCTCGAATTTGGTGATGTCCCCCACGGCAGCTGCTGTCATTGCGTTCATTATGGGCAGATTATTGGGGCATACCAGTTCACAGGCACCGCATTGTACACATGAGGCAGTCAATGTTTTCAGCTCTTCTTCTGAAGGCAGGGACTTGATACCTTTTGCCTCTCTTATTGGTGCCATCTTCATTGCAAGGCGGGGAGCTACTTCTCCTAGCAGATCGAAGTCCAGTATAAGAGCTCCGGGTTCTTTCCCACTAGAGAGGTCTTCGATGATCTGATCAGCAGTATTCTTTGACCTGTTGGGCAAACCATACATTATCTTCTCATTGGTGGTGATAACGGGTATGAAAAGCTTCTTTGCTTCATCAAGGACATCTGGTCTGACACACTGCTCATCCACCACTATAACATCAGGGGCAGCGGAACGTATCATCTTGAGTTCTTTTGCCATAGAACCTATTACCTTTGCTCGTGGTTGGCTGCGATCTTCCGTCTTATAACGGGTCATATCAATAGCTGTACAGCAGAGTCCGGCAAGTTCTATTTTATCATTAAGTCCGTGTTCTTCCATATAGTCCATTATGTAGGTTACGCCTGCTACATTGTGTCCTATGACCAGAAGTACAGGTTTTGTTGAATCAATACATCCCATACCTATTTCTGCGAGCGGCGCTTCCGGATCAGATTTTGGCATTCCAAGGCATGAAATCTGAGCAATATCTGATACTTCCATACCCACATGGTCAAGCATTCCTCCATGCATTGCCTTTGATTCAAAATCAAGGGCTGATCCTTCCTGCCCTGCATGGATAGTTGAGAGAAGTTGCATTAGTTGCTCTTCAACGTATTCTACTACTTCCTCGAGGTCTCCCAGTGTTTTTGGTGTAATACCTGTAACCATCTGAATGTTAGGTGCAAACAGGTTTGAAGGTCCTACGTCGATTAGATGGTCTTTTCCATACAGATCTATCAAATGATGCAGCAGATGGCGCCCGTGGGCAGAGTGGGCTGCAGCACCAGTAATTACTCTCAAAAGGAATTCCCTTGATTGGTGAGTTCCTAGGTCGATACCACAAGCTCCTTCCTTGTTTCCACCCAAATCACATTTACCATATGTACAATAGCAACACTGGTCACAAACAGGGGTGTATACTGGCTGATAACGAGACAACAATTTGTAGTCCCAGTCCCTTAGGCCGGAAACACCTGGTTTGGGAGTTGGGCCCATCTCAACGCCTTCATTTTTGGCTTTTGTTTCTATAGCGCCCACTATGTTGTTGATCGTGATCTGGACATTCTCCAGGTCTTCGATGGAGAACTTACCTGTTGTTATTTTGCTCATGTGTTTTGCCCTCCTTTAAATCCACTGCATACTTCTAAGATCTTCCATAGCAAATTATGTTACAAAACAATTCAACCGTAATACCTTTATACAAGTATTCGTTAGCACCCTAATGAACAATCCTGTATAAAAGCATTTCCCGTATTTATCACGATTGTTCGTGATGAATCGGTGCATAGTATAAACTAATATGTGTTTACAAAACAAGTAATTACAATGAGTCAAAATCCAGATGTGTAGTAGTAACATATAAAGCTACCTTATCATGATTTTTCATGATAGATTCATATATGTAAATTCGTGATAAATAAACTCCATTAGATATTCATCAAAGACTCTTACAGAAAACTGTTGCATAAGTTTGATCCAAGTAGCTCGGTATCATGAACGGCCAGATAAAACCCGTATTGCCAGCCAAGTTTACTCGTTTTTGTATTCTTTTCTGTCAGAAACTGTTTTATTTTATGTGCCTATAACTAGGCATAGAGGATAATTTGGCAAAAGACACAGATGATAGCTGCTGGATATGTGGTAAAAAAGAGCTTTTGCCTTTTAGATGCAGGTTTTGTGGGAATAACTTCTGTATGTCTCACAGGTTGCCGGAACAGCATGCATGCCAGGGGTTGGAATTTGCTAAGAGGCATTCAGGATATGCCGGCAGCACCAGTAACAAAGATCATGATGATCTATTCAAGGATATGCTACGTACTACGACCAGGAAAGCTGCAAAGAGTGTAGTCCGAAGCATTTGGGGTAACATTATGAGTTCAATGAAAAATAGCCCGTCAATGAGTATAATCTATATTTGTCTGGTATCATTCTTTATTGGGAATATTTTTTTGGGAGCCCCTTTCTTTAATTTTTTTAAGCTGACGCCTGAACTGATACTGGTACGGCCATGGACAATAATTACCCACATGTTTTTGCATGTGGACCTTGGTCATTTGTTCTTCAATATGCTTGTCTTATTTTTCTTCGGGCGCGAACTGGAAAATCGTGTCGGCAACAGTACATTTTTAAAAGTATACTTTATCTCTGGAATTGTAGCTGCTCTGGGATATTGTTTGACAGTTTCAGATACTTCTGCAGCTGTGGTAGGTGCCAGTGGTGCGATAATGGGGGTTTTTGCTGCCCTTACAGTTCTTGCTCCGGATCTCAGAGTTTATGTATATTTCATACCTATGCAAATAAAGTATGCATTGCTGCTCTTTGCAGTTCTTGACTTTGCTCTGATGGGATCTAATGATATGGTGGCTCATACAGCACATCTAAGCGGAACGCTTGTTGGATTGTTCATGGGTTTTCATCTTAAAAAGAGCATGAAAAAATATAACAATGCCTATGATAGTTATTATCGAAGGTGGTGACCTGGAGAGTCCTTCCCGTCTTAAAACGAGCTATCCAAGACCTTTGGAAGGTGAAGAGGTACCTATAACTTTCATTGACATGCGTGAAGTGTTTGCAGGCTGGTCACCTGAACTGAAAAGAACGGTCTATAAAAATGATTTCATGGCAACTTCAGGTCTTAAAAGAGTTCGTGAAGTGATTCTTCTTGAAGTGTATAACTGGTTGCTTGACGGCATAAGCTTCATAGAGCTTTCCGAGATGGAGCTTGATCAATTCAAGGAAATCCTTGATCAGTTCGCTGAAAAAGGGGGAGAGATACTTTATACCCGCAAAATGCAGGGGCAATGGATGATAAATTATTTCAGGCTTGCAGAACCGGAGCTACAGCAGGCGGATGTAAAATGCACATCTATGGAAAAACTTATTGGCTGAGATGTGTAGGCGCTATTATCATAAATACTGACCTTTATACACAAAACTATAAAACTCAGCTACGCATAATACTTATTAGATGCTGCTTATTATAAGAAAATTAGTATTACTACACTATAGTGAGTGACAATATGCAGAACGTAAAGACCGGATTGAATTCCATTGTCAGATACCTAAGCACTAAAAAAGAGGTAGGAAGGCGCAGGATAGGTCTTCTCGTAGACGGACCAAATGTTCTTCGCAAAGAGTTCAATGTAAATCTTGAAGAGATACGGGATGTATTAAAAGAGTACGGTAATGTAAAGGTAGGCAAAGTTTTCCTCAACCAGTACGCATCGGATAAACTTGTTGAAGCCATTGAGAACAATGGGTTTGAGCCTATCATATGTTCAAGTGATGTCGATGTACGCCTTGCGGTGGAAGGTATGGAGTTAGTGTATAACCCTACCATTGATACTCTTGCTCTTGTGACCAGAGATGCCGACTTTAAGCCGTTGTTAAGTAAGGCTAATGAGAACGGGAAAGAAACCATTTTGTTCGGGGTTGAACCGGGTTTCTCTGCGGCTCTCAGGAACTCGGCAGATTATGTGATCATCCTTGAGAACAACGAAATGAATTTCTATGATGATGATTTTTATACATGTGCTCCTGAAAAGTCACAGCGTGTTAAAGAATTAGATGTTGTATCAGAATAAAGATAGGTCAAGTGTTCTTGACCTCATTTATCATTTCTTCCAATCTTTCACTGGAAATACCGTATTTTGTTTCGGCACTATTCTTCACTTTTTCGATAAGGGTGCATAATGCTTCCCTGCTTAGATCATAACCCATGCTCTTAACAATTCCTCTTAATGCCTTCATCCCGGTATGTTTACCAACAATAAGGCGGCGTTGTCCACCTACCATTTCAGGGCTAAACAGTTCATATGTTCTTGGTTCTTCGAGTATTGCACAAACGTGGATGCCAGACTCATGGGAAAATGCATGTTCGCCTATGACTGCTTTTGTTACACCGGGTTTGATACCAGAGTATCTCTCTACTTTTTTAGATAGGTTTGTAATCCTTCTTGTGTCATATCTATCTATATTGTATTGTACTCGCAGAGCTACCAGTATTTCTTCAAGAGAAGCGTTACCTGCTCTTTCTCCTATACCATTGACAGTAGTATGCAACTGTTTAGCACCAGCTTCTGCAGCTGCAAGCGTATTGGCTGTGGCCATGCCAAGATCGTCATGGCAATGCATGCATAATGGAGTCTTGACAACCTTTTTTATCTCTTTCACAAGATAATATGTACTGCTTGGGTTGAGAATACCGATCGTATCCGCGATGCTGACATAGTTGACCTTATATTCCTCTGCAGCAAGAAAAGCTCGTTTTAGAGTTTCTATATCAGTTCTGCTACCATCTTCAGCAGCAAACCTTACTCCCAATCCATGATCCTTTGCATATTGCACTGCTTCCATGGCAAGAGCGAACATTTCTTCATAGCTTTTGTGGTATTTGTACTTCAGATGAAGCTCTGACATTGCAATGAATATACTCACAAAATCTACGTCACAATCAATGGCAGTTTCTACATCACTCACCTTGGAACGTGCCAGACAACATGTCTTGGCATTGAGTCCCATATTAGCAATATCTTTGACAATTTCTTTTTCGGTATTTGAGACCACAGGGAAGCCAGATTCTATTATATCTACACCGATTGCATCCAGTTCGGTTGCAATATCCATTTTTTCTTCCCTTGTAAAAACCACTCCTGGAGTCTGCTCTCCATCACGCAATGTCACATCGCATATTTCGATATCAAGGGGTTTTAGATTAAGGAACTGCATCAATTCATTCTGTGAGTAATCTTTATGTATATTCATATATCTATCACATTCAAAAAGGTCTTAATGTTTCTATAGCTGCAAATTCGCAAGGATATTAAATATAATTTTCGCAATCAAGCGATACTATTATAATCCAAATGACCGGTATGCTGCTACCATTTGAAAGAAAATGAAGGAAAATCTCAGGAAAGCTTACTTTTCACTTTCTCGTAGAAACCATCGAGTGGCATTTTCACAAAACGTGCAGGATTCTCAGCTCTTGTGAGAGTTATTACATCATGTTCATGTACATGGTATGTGTGTTGCCCATCTAGTACAACAGCAGCCTCTTTTTCAGGAATTGTCATTGTAAGCTTGATCTTACTGCTGCCGGGTACGATCCAGGGCCTTGCTGAAAGCTTAAATGGAGCAAGAGGTACTATTAATGTCGCATCTACCCTAGGATCAATAATAGGCCCTCCCGCACTCATGGCGTAAGCAGTAGAGCCCGTAGGCGTTGCTATTACTACGCCGTCAGCCCGAAGCTCATCTATCTGAGAGTCATCTACGCAAATACTAAAAGAGAGCATTTTTGCAGCTCTTGAAGTTATGAGTACCAGTTCATTTGTGGCACATGGAAGATTTTCATTATTAAGCTTTACAGCAAGCCTTGAAAGCTCTATGTAGGTAAAACCTTTAAGTACATTTTCGATGGTTTCAATGGCATCCTCAGGTTTCACATCTACCAAAAATCCCAATGTACCCATATTTATACCGAGCAAAGGCAGAGGATCATCCATTTTGGAGATAGTTCGAAGCACAGTTCCATCTCCTCCAATTACTATTATAAGCTCCACTCCTGCTTTTCGCATAGAATCTATTGCCATGCAAGGGTGCTTATTCTTCAGATGCTGGGCTGTCCTGGGAGCGAGGAATATATCAACTTGATCCCTGAAACGGGCAATAATTGTCTCTACCATCTCAAGTGCTTCAGGTCTGTCATATCTTGATACGATTCCTATTTTCTTGAGCATCTCATCATCTCCCTGCAATTTCAAGGATACTCTGGTGGAATATACCGTTTGTGGCTACCATATAAACTTGATTTATAAAATTATCCTGAAGTAACAGCTTACAACCTTTTTCATCAGTCACCATACCTCCTGCTTCTTCTATGATCAGTTTGCCTGCTGCAACATCTGTGAGGCGTAAAGAGCCCCTCACATCTATATATGCATCTAGCTTTCCACAGGCAACATAACACAGTTCAAGAGATATACATCCAAGTATGCGTATCCTCCTTATGGCCTGACTGATATTGGCTGTCTTGGTTACATTATGACGATAGCCATATACACTGATAGAAGACTCCATTAGATTTGAATTCTCTGATGTATGTATTCTTTGTCCATTTAGGTATGCTCCTTTTCCAAGTTCTGCACAATACACATCTCCTGTCACAAGGTCCTTGACATATCCAAAATTGATACCATCATGACAAGGATTAGCAATTGCTATTGAAATGCTATAGAAAGGTATTCCTGCCAAAGCATTGTGGGTTCCATCAAGTGGATCCATTACAATAGTCATTTCAGGATTACTTCCTATCTGTTTTTCTCCAAACTCTTCGCTAATTACGCGCATGGAGCGACCATCATTCTGTAATTCCTGGAATATTGCACTCTCAGAAACTTCATCAATGAGTTTAGTGGGTGTACCATCAGCGCCTATATACAAAGTAGTATCTGCTTCAGGCGTTCCCACAAGATTCTTTATGGCGTTGTATGAGGCTGCAGATACCCTCTCACAAAGTCCCAGCAGCTTGGTATCGATTTGCATAAAAGAATGGGTTTAGATACCCATTGCTTTGTTTGTTTTTTCTATGGATCTTGCACCATTGCTTTCCAGTTCCATCATTGCCCGGATAGCATCCACATTTTCGGGGATAACATCTGATTCCTGGTGGATGGCCTGGAAGAAGTATAATTCTCCTTCATCTACTATTATGGATTTATCCCATATGCAGTTCTCCCACATGTCGCCGCGGGGTCTGCCTATGTCTTTTCCAAGCTCCATGATCTCCGCAGTGGAAGTTATTCCCTGCCCCACAAATCTTATGCGGGACTGTGCAGCTAACAGGTCTACTATGTCATCAGTAGTGCACTGCTTGTTCATTTCAATGTTAAGGCTGTGCAGGTGCATAAGAGTACTAGAAACAATAACTGCTGTAGAGGTGATATTTATGTGAGGTATTACAGATTTTACATCAGGGCCGTGGTGTGATGGTAGCTTGATAGGACTTGGGACAATGGCATTTATTGGTCCTTTCTTCACATCATTGGGATCGGCAGCTCTGCGCATCAGTGTCACACGTACCTTCTTTATTCCAAATTCCTGGTCAATTGGATATATTACTCTGCAAAGTCCGGTTGTGTTGCATGAAACAACTCTTACAAAGTCTTTGCCTAGGGCTTCCTCATAATTTGCAACAGCATTGAATGAACAACCTGCAAGCTCGTGCTCTTCGCCCCCCTGCCAGATAGCTTTGACACCCGCTTTCTTGTACATTTCCTTGTTCTGGTCGCCCAGTCCTCCGGGAGTGCAGTCAACTACTATATCTGCAGCAGCTATCATGTCTTCTATAGTGCCAGCAGCCTGAATTCCGCCTTTTTCCATATCTTTTATCTTTTCAGAAGGTGCATATAAGGAGTAACCCTTATCAAGGGCAGTAAATGCCTCGAAATTGGGTTTAGTTTTAGAAACACCCACTATTTCCATGTCCTTCTGCATTTGCACAGCATCAGCAACACGTTTACCTATTGTTCCGAAGCCATTGATTGCTACTTTTACTTTTGTCATTTATTTATTCCTCTCCTCTTTTGATACATTATAGTAATGACGCTCCCAAAAGACCGTTCATTTAAACATCGATAAAATTATCTATTTTGATTATGGATTATATGTCTTCACATAAATAATACTTATTTACTGTGTATAACAATTTCTCCCTTTGAGAAGTCTATTGTCTTAATAAAGCCATTCAATGTTTTTCTGTCACCAAGTATACCTATAAGCTGTATTGTATCCTCATCCACCATCACTTTAGTGACCGATTCCATTACAAGCTGTCTGGTATTATCCTTTAAAAGTATTACATCTAATTCACACATAAAGATACCTCTCCTTATTCAAACAACCTTGCTACAGAATGTTCCAAATCAACTCCAATGTGCCTTGCTACAGGTTTGCATTTTGCTTTAAGTAAATAAGCGATAGGTCCGATTTCATGTTCTGTAAGAGTTTCGTAGTTTGCCATACCTTTGCTGATTATCAGCGATGCTGATTTAAAAGCATCAATAAGCTCCTGTGGAGCTTGTTCCATATCAACTCCAATAGAGCCACAGCCCGTGGTAAGTACTTTATCGACTTTTGCGTCGATCCCCAGTTCCTTTACATCTTTCATTGTAACGTCGGTCAGTATGGGCTTTCCTCTTACCACCAGGGTTACATGTCCCCCAAGCTTTTTGATAACGTCAAAAACCAAAGTATCAAGCAGAATCTCTCCGCAGTTGTCTGCAATATATACTACGTTCTCCAGCATTTCGGTCATTCTGGGTGTATCATCAATGTCAAGCCCTCTGATAAAATGCTTTCTGAATGTTTCGTCAAATACATTTATTGGCACTTCAAGTCCCATTACTCCAAAATCAAAGAAATTGCCAATCACAGCTGCAAGCACAGCCCTCCTGAAAAGTTCTGAATCTGATGGATTGCCATCATAGACCATTGATCGTGCGATCGGGAATACTTTTTCAGCAGTTATGTTGCATACTTCTTTCATATCCCTGTAAGGATCTTCGTCATCCAGCATCTCATATGCTTTTCTATGCATTGATGTAGAGACTAATGCTGCAGGCACTCCCGGGGCATACGTGTTATTGAGTATCAGGATGCATTCCTTCATGATTTTATCTATTAACACTTCATCATTGGTAGATAACTTTGATTCATAGTGAACCCTCGAAAGCAGGCAGTATGAGCATTGTGGATCGACTTTCATGGTGATTTCCTGCGTAAAGCTTTCGTAGTAATCGGATATATCCAAAATAAGCTTGTTGTTTGATGTAAGCCTATAGATAAAAAGTTTTTATATTATAAAACAATTGAAAGTAGTGTTTATCTTATTATTGGCTAAAACCTGATTGTAATGAAACTTAATGTCGAACATGGAAGATATGTCATACTGGGTAGTATCGATGGGATACTTGCAGTATTGGGTGTAGTAATTGGAACATCTCATGTGGCTAATGATCCTTCTATAATTATTAATGCAGCTTTTGGAGGAGCCCTCGCACTTGCTCTTACCAATGGTGTGGGATCATATCTTGCTGAAAGTGCTGTTGAGTACGGAAAGCTTGCGGAGCTTGAAAAGCCCCTGCTTCGAAGCCTGGCATGTACTTCGATTGAAAGGCAGACTAAAAGGAAGATTTGGAGTGATTCCATTTTTCACGGGGGTGCAAGCTTCTTGGGCTCAATGGTCCCTATACTGCCATTTGTAATACTGAAAGAGCACATGCTTGAGGTATCTATTATCCTAAGTATTCTGGTTCTTTCTGTCCTTGGTCTGTACTCCGGGAAACTTGCAAAACAAAATCTGATCAAGCACTCTGCCCGTATGGTGGGTCTTGGAATAGTTATTGTCATTGCCGTGACATCTCTTGGGCTTGAACATTAAACCTAATAAGTTACGTTGCTCCAGAAATTGCGCTCTGGGATTTCCTTTTTTTCCATAAGTTCTTAAATTAATATGGTAATTGCAAATGTAGTTACCATTTTTAATAATCGACAGACTTAAATTGTATAACTTGCGACACCTTTTGGGATTAATATGAATATAAAATGGCTGATTGTTGCAATATTGCTGATAGCGGTGGCCGCTTCAGGGTGTGGCGATAAAGATACTACCACCATTGAAACAGATGAAGGACAAACAGTTGAGGTAACCACAGATCAAGACAATCAAGACGATTGGTGTGCTGTAGGGACTTCATGGAAAATGAGCGATCCAAAAACAGGACAAGAAGCTTCTTGGCAAATTACTGGTTCAGAGGTAATTGATGGTGTGGAAATGTGCAAGGCAGAGTACAATACCAATAATCCAGATGATGATGTAGTTAAGATGGAGTGGATGTGGTCAGAGGATAATGAGAGGGTGTCGTGGATTTATTATAATGCTACTGGTGATGTAGTATACAAAATGGAGACTAAAGACGGGAAGACAACCATAGAGGATGAAAGTGGTCAGGTTACCGAATTCCAGTCTAGTCAATAAATTTCTTTTTTCTTTTTTTGTAGGATATGCTTACCTATATATAATATAATTACTAACAGTAATAATCATGCACCTTCCTACACCAGAAAGTATCCGGCAGAAAAGGACTGAGCTTGGGCTTACCCAGAGTGAACTGGCAAAAAGGGCAGGTGTCAGCCAGCCATTAATAGCTCGCATTGAAGCTGGTGATGTAGATCCTCGTCTTTCTACTCTGAAACGTATTTTTGATGCTTTTGATGATAGTGAAAAGGAAAGCCACGTGCTGGCAAAGAATATTATGAACACAAGTGTCATATCCATAAGTGCTGACGAGCCGGTGGATGCTGCAGTTAAGATCATGGAAGAAAATGATATTTCTCAGATACCGGTAGTTGAAAATGGTGTGCCTATCGGAAGCATCTCTGAAGAAACTATCGTACGTTCTATGGCAGGAAAAAAAGCCATGGAAGTCTCAAAAATGAAGATAAGAACCCTAATGGGGGATACTTTTCCTGTGGTTTCCCCGGGAACTCATGTTAAAATGGTTTCCCATCTTCTCGAAACCATGCCTGCTGTGATAGTTCTGGAAAAAGGGCAGATTGCAGGTGTTGTCACAAAGCATGATCTTATGAAATTATTGCGCGGCTGAAGATCACTGCACTCGACTATATTATATATAAGGTCTACATTTAACAGGTCGAAATCTCCGACAAATCGAAAAGCATATCTTACAGCACAATCATTTTATCCAAGGTTTCAGGCGATATACATGAATTTAGAAGACACTTTGCTTATGATGCCGGGGCCTGTGCCCGTTGCACCCAGAGTATTGAGGGCGATGTCAAAACCTATGATCAATCATAGGAGTGGTGCGTTCTCAGACATGTACGACGACTGCAGGCAGATATTATCTGGTATTTTTAACACTAAGAACGACATTTTTATAATCAGTGGTTCAGGCACCGCAGCCATGGAAGCTGCAGTGGGCTGTACCACAAATCCTAATGACAGGATCATCACCATTGAAAACGGTAAATTTGGTGAAAGGTTCAAGAATATCGCAAAAAGATATGGAAAAGTAGATCCCCTTGCATTTGAGTGGGGAGATTCTGTGGACCTTGAGCAACTCGAAGAGAAACTGAAAGAAGGAGCAAAAGCCGTTACTCTTGTTCATAATGAAACCTCTACGGGTATCCTTAATCCTGCAAAAGAGATAGGTAAGCTTACTAAAGAATACGGTGCCCTTTTTATCATGGATGGTGTCACATCACTTGGCGGGGATCTCGTTAAAGTGGATGAATGGAACGTGGATATTGCTCTTGTAGGATCACAGAAATGCTTGGCTACTCCTCCGGGACTTTCAGTGGTGTCAGTAAGCGAGAAGGCAGTAGAGGCTATGAATGGTGTAGAGCGCATGCCCTACTATCTGGATTTGAAGGCTTACAAAAAGAGCACAGAAAAAAGCCAGCGGGAGACTCCATATACTCCGGCCATACCTCTGTTCTATGCTCTTCAGGAAGCTTTACACATCATTAAGGAAGAAGGCATGGAAGCCAGGATAAAACGTCATTGCACAGAAGCTGCTGCAGTAAGGGCTGCTGTAGATGCAATGGGAATTGAAATGCTGCCCAACCTCAATGAATACAGTCATTATTCCAATACCGTAAGTGCAATGAAGGCACCAGAAGGTGTTACTGGTAATGATATCAAGAAGGATATGCAGGCAAGAGGTATTGTGATCGCAGGTGGCCAGGACAGGCTCAGCGGCAAGATCTTCAGGATAGGCAACATGGGTAATGTGCAGCCAAAAGATATCCTGCTTACAGTTGCAGAACTTGAGATCGTGCTTAAGAAACGCGGTATAGTCTCAAGTGTAGGACCAGGTATAGAGGCTGCAAGCGACGTACTTGATACATTGTGAACAAGTGATTCTACATGGCTACAATAGGCATCGCTGATACCACATTTGCACGTTTTGATATGGGAAGTGCAGCTATTGACGAGGTAAAAAGGCACGTCTCAGTAAAGATCAAAAGAGTTACTGTACCTGGTATCAAAGATTTGCCTGTAGCTGCCAAACGACTTATAGAGGACAAGAAAGAGCCCTGTGATCTTGTCATTGCTCTGGGTATGCCCGGGAAAATGGAAAAGGACAAGATGTGTGCGAACCAGGCTTCCATGGGCCTTATACAGGCACAGTTGATGACAAATACTCATATCATTGAGGTGTTTGTGCATGAAGATGAAGCAAAGGATGAAAGAGAACTTGCTTTTCTCATGGAGCAAAGGTCAAGAGAGCATGCGGTAAATGCAGTAAAGCTGTTGTTCAAACCTGAGGCTCTTATTAAGGAAGCAGGCACCGGTCAAAGGCAGGGCTTTGAAGATGTTGGAGCGGTGCGTACGTAAAGACAGTTATATAATAAAGAATGTATATATTATATGTATTTCAGGGTGAATGTTACATGACCATTAATCTCGGATTTGTCATTGCAGAATTCAACAGGGACCTTACTTATCAGATGGAATTGCTAGGTGAGGAACATGCTAAGTTCCTCGGAGCCACAGTTAAGGAAAAAATACTGGTTCCCGGAGTATATGATATGCCTCTTGCGATCAAGAAGCTTTGTAAGAGGGAAGATATAGATGCCGTTGTAACCATTGGCTCAGTAATTGAAGGGGCTACAAAGCACGATGAGATCGTGGTCCAGCATGCTGCAAGAAAGATCACTGATCTTTCTCTGGAATATGAAAAACCCGTCACTCTTGGTATTGCAGGTCCGGGTATGTCAAGGCTTGAAGCACACGAACGTGTAGACTATGCCAAGCGTGCCGTAGAGGCAGCCGTAAAATTAGTAAGACGGCTCTGAAAAGAATGATTTAAGGGATACTTATGGCTTCCATAAGACTTGCAAGGATGCAGGAATCTGCTACTATCAAAGCTGCCAACAAGGCAAGCGAGATGTTAAAACAAGGGATAGATGTCATAAATTTTAATCTTGGAGAGCCGGATTTCGATACTCCCAAGCACATATGTGATGCTGCTGCAGATGCTATGTACAGGGGGGAAACACATTACACTCCTGCTGCAGGTATTCCAGAATTAAGGGAAGCCATAGCTGAGAAGCTCAGAGTTGAGAATGGCCTGGAGACAAAAGCATCAAATGTCATCGTTACTCCAGGAGCAAAACAGGCGATATTCTCTATTATGATGTCAGTACTTGGAGATAGAGAGGAAGCCATTCTTTTCGATCCCGCATGGGTCTCATACGAAGCCTGTATCCATTTTGCAGGTGCAGAACCTGTATGGGTATCTACAGATCCTGAAAATGGCTTTGAACCATATGATGTTGGAGAATACATCACAGATAAGACAAGGATGATTGTGATAAACAGTCCTTGTAATCCTACAGGCAGTGTATATGACAAAAAGACTCTCAAATGCATTGCTGACCATGCTATTGATAATGACTTGCTTGTTCTTTCCGATGAGATTTATGAAAAAATAACCTATGGAAAAGAGCATATTAGCATAGGTTCTATGGATGGAATGCAGGATCGTACAATTACTGTTAACGGTTTTTCCAAGGCTTATGCCATGACGGGCTGGAGGCTTGGATATGTATCTGCTGCACCAGATATTTTCAAAGGTATCCTGAAGATACAGTCAAACTCTGTAAGCGGTGCCACTACTTTTGTTCAATTTGGTGGTGTAGCTGCTTTAGAGGGGACTCAGGAGCCTGTATATGATATGGTAAAGGAGTTCCATGCAAGAAGGGACATTCTGGTGGATGGGTTGAATTCCATTGGTATAGACTGCCACAAGCCAGAAGGAGCATTCTATGTCTTTGCTGATGTAAGTGAGTATGGAGGCGGAGACCAGATAACAGACAGGCTTCTCAATGAGGCACATGTATCAGTGACCCAAGGTTCCTCTTTCGGTGAAAGCGGAAAGAACTTTGTCAGGCTCTCTTATGCTACTTCTCAGCAACGTATACATGAAGGACTAGAACGCATTGAAGATCTTCTTTGCTGATCTTCAATTGCACCTTTCCATTATTTTCTTGACGATTTTTGCACTGCTGCACAGGGGACATTGTTCGGATTTTTCGATTCTTACAACACGGACATAGAATCCTCTTTTGTGCAGTTCGTTTTCAAGTTCATCTTCATTAAAATGCTGATCATATCCTAAAGCAATGATATCAGGTTTTATTTCCATTATGGGTAGGAATATGTCCTCTTCACTTCCAAGTATTGCTTTATCCACCATCTTGAGGGCATTGATCATCTCTACCCTCTGGTCTTCAGGTATTACTGGTTTTGGTTTATGCCTTATCATGGAATCCCTTGCAACGATAACATATAGCTCATTTCCTAATGCTTTACATTCTCTCAGGTATGCCAGATGCCCTGGATGTAACAGATCAAAAGTTCCTGTTGCTAAGACCCTTATCAATCATATCACCTGGAATTGTATGAGGTAGAAGGATACTACCTTTAATAATGTTGTGTAGAAAAGGTCTCTGATAACTTAAAGTTGTATCAACAAACTTTAAGTACTTATTCAACATGCCATTAACTCAAATCTTTAATGAGAGTTTCAGTTTTTCAATCTGGAAAAACAGCCTCATCTCCTTTGTATTTTCGATAGGAGATAATTCTAAGTGAGCTTATTCTCATTTTAGGTGATATTAAATCGAAAGCAGGTCTCTTGAGAACCTAAAGTAGAGAACATAAGAAATAACATTGTTATATTAAAGAAAGTTCATATACACTAATACATAATATGTAGTGGAATAAATTACCACATGTAATATATAGTTGTTTTAACTAATTACGTTCCAGTTGCAAAGGTAGGTAGCATGGTCAACAAATCTATCACTGAGATCAATAACAGAATTAAAGATGGAAGCGTCAACGTAGTGACTGCTGAAGAGATGGTTGGGATTGTAGCAGAGCTTGGTGCAGAAGGAGCAGCAAGAGAAGTGGATGTGGTAACTACAGGCACTTTCGGTGCAATGTGCTCTTCAGGTGTTTTTCTAAATTTTGGTCATGCGGAACCTCCTATCAAGATGCAGAAGGTATGGCTTAACGATGTTGAAGCATATACTGGTGTAGCTGCAGTAGATGCCTATATTGGAGCCACTCAGGTATCGGAAACCCTGGGAATGGAATATGGAGGGGCTCACGTCATAGAAGATCTTATCCGAGGAAATTCAGTTGATTTGCATGCTATCTCTCCGGGAACCGATTGTTATCCCCGAAAGATCCTCGATACAACACTCGATATTAATGATATGAACCAGGCTATAATGCTCAATCCCCGTAATGCATACCAAAAGTACAATGCAGCTACTAACAGTACTTCTCAAAAACTATACACTTACATGGGATCTTTGATGCCTAATTACGGCAATGTTACATATTCCGGTGCAGGTGTATTATCTCCTCTTTCCAATGACCCTGAATACCGGACCATTGGGACAGGTACGCGTATTTTTCTTGGAGGAGCACAAGGGTACATAGTAGGTGAGGGTACTCAGCATTCTTCAAAGAGCGGATTTGGTACATTGATGGTTCAGGGAGATCTCAAGGAAATGGATGCCGAATTCGTGCGTGCTTCTACTTTCACAGGATATGGCGTGTCTTTATATGTGGGAATGGGCATCCCTATACCAATACTTGATGAAAAGGTTGCACTTGCCACTGCAGTGTCAGATGCTGATATTACTACGAAGGTTATTGATTACGGAATACCCAGCCGTGACAGGCCTGTTGTCAGAGATGTCACTTATGAAGAGCTCAGGTCTGGTTCCATTGAGATCAAAGGGCGTGAGGTTACAACTTCATCACTTTCAAGTTTTAAGCGTTCCAGGCAGATAGCGGGTATTTTGAAAGACTGGATTTCTCATGGGGAGTTCTTCCTGTCACAACCTGCAGAGAGATTACCAGCTGATACTGTCTCCAAGCCAATGAAACAAACACGTGGAACAGCCCTGGTCAAAGATATTATGGCCAAAGATGTGGTGACTATTCACAAGAATGCCAGCGTCTATGACGCAGCCAAAAAGATCATGGATGTTTCTTTTAACCATCTGCCTGTGGTCACTGAGAACAATATCCTTGTAGGTATAGTGACAGCATGGGACATTTCAAAAGCAGTTGCTCAGAATACATTTGATCTGGTAGAGAATATCATGACAAGGAAAGTCATCACTGCTACGGATACTGAACAGGTAACCATTGCAGCCAGAAGGCTTGAGCAACATGGTGTATCTGCAATGCCTGTGGTGGATGAGCACCATCATGTTATAGGTATTATTACCAGCGATGATATCAGTATGCTTTTTGCCAGGAGGAACTGAAATGAAGATAAGGATCATCATAAACAGGGACATTGTTACTAAACCAATATTGGCTGAGGCTATAATTGAAACTGGCATTCCTCTGAACATTGCACAGGCGCATTTTGATTCCGCTACAGGTGAGGTCATAGCAGATATAACAGATACAGAATACAGGGCTATCAAGAATGCACTGGTTTCCAGAGGAGCTGAAGTGATCCGACTGGATACTCCTATTAACTGGGATGAAGAGGAGTGCGTGGAATGTGGCGGCTGTATTTCAGTATGTCCGACAAAAGTGTTTTCAATGGATAAAGACTGGAACCTTAAAGTGGACAATACGAAATGTATCCAGTGCGGCACATGTATAGAAATGTGTCCTCATGATGCACTTTCTTTAGATGTATAAAATCCTGGCTTAGTTTATCTGAAAGGGATCAAATGAAGGAGCATTTCCAGCTTAAAGAGACAATAGTAACTATAGTGGCAGACCAGGAATTGCACATAACAAAAGCAAAAGAATCCATTCATTACCACCGTGCAGCTCTGGAGCGTTTCATATCATATGATCCTTTTTTCAGATCAACCCTGGAACCTTACGATTGCCCGGAAAATGCACCGGAAGTGGTGAAAAGAATGATTATTGCAGGCAATACTATGGGTATTGGTCCCATGAGTGCTGTTGCAGGTACCATTGCTTCACTAGCCGTCGAAGCTATGGCAGATGCAGGAGCCACTTTTGCCATTGTTGATAATGGGGGGGACATCGCTCTCATTAATGATAGGCCAGTTACCATTGGTGTCTACGCAGGCGCTTCTCCCATCAAGGACCTGGCCTTCAGGTTGCCATGCCATGATCGTATTACCGGTATCTGCACTTCTTCTGGTACTGTGGGGCCATCCATTAGTTTTGGAATGGCTGATGCTGCTATTATTTTCTCAGATGATGTCGCTTTGGCAGATGCTGCAGCCACTGCATTGGGGAATGCTACATCTATCGGTAAAGAAGCAGTGGAAAAAGCCTTTGATGTTGTGAAGCCCGTTTCGGGTATAAAAGGAGCGATTGTGATACAGGGAGAATATATTGGGATGTGGGGTGTCATCCCGGAAATGGTCAGAGCTGATGTAAGTTATGACTGTATCACTAAAGGCTAATGTTATGTTTGGACTGTAGCTAGGTAGACTTCCTCATATGGTTGTATTACCACAAATCCTTCCCCTGTGAATGCCATTTGGAAGCTTTCCCCACTTGACCTGCCAACAAAAGTCTTTAGAGATATATCAGTACGTAGGTCCGGTTGCAGATTCCCTGACCATGCAACGGTAGCATTTGGATCTGTGAATACCGGTCGTTCTTTTGTAACTTGCAGTGTTAGCGGATCATAATGTGTAGTGATTGCAACCATACCTTTTCCTTCAAGCAGTACGTTGAAAAGACCACCTGAAAGGAAGCCTGCTACTTTTTTCATCATTCTTATGTCCCACTGAATTGTTTCTTCAAAAGCCAGCAGGTCATTGCCATTAACATAAATGGATTGTCCATCCAGTTCCAGTATAGTGACCTTTTTTCCGGTATCAGCAAGGTATAATTTACCCTTTCCTTCTGCTTTGGTAAGACTTAGTCCCTCACCTGTGACAGCTCTCTTTACCAGTTTACCAAGGCCATGTTCCAAGACTCCTTCTCTTGTGAACTTAATATCCCCGTTATAGGCTACCATGGTGCCCTTTTTTATCCATACTCTACCACCCAGGTTAACCTCAAGCAATCTATCACGTTCTAATTCGAACTTACCTTCACCTAGGTCTTTTTGTCCTGTGCTCTCTGCAAATTGATCTACTGAATATCTTCCCACGTTACCACTTATCCTTACTATTTGGCTTTTCACATTGCTATTTTTATATGATATTGATTGTATCGTATACAAATATTAATAATGAACACTAATCTAATATAGTGATAGCATAATAAAATACTACTCGTATTGACGTGGAGTGATGAATCATGGTGAAAGTTACACTTGTTACTGCCCAGTGGTGTCACTATTGCCCCACTGCAAAAAAAGTCTGGAGAGACCTTAAAGAAAAGTTTAATTTTGAATATGAGGAGATAGATTATGAGTCTCCAGAAGGCGAAAAACTTATAGAGAAGTTTTCCATAGTATCGGTTCCCACAACTATTATCGATGATCAAATTGTTTTTGTTGGAGTTCCGGACAAAGCACAAGCTAGCAAAACTCTAGAAAAACCAGTTTAACTAATACGTGCCGGGTTATTGACATGTATGACTTGATCATAGTGGGAGCAGGGCCTGCGGGACTAACTGCAGGGATATATGCTGTAAGGTATGGACTTAACACCATAGTACTTGAAAAGGAAGTACTGCCAGGTCAGATTGCAGCAACAGATCTGATTGAAAATTATACCGGTTTCACAGCCATATCAGGTCCAGAACTAATGCAAAAGTTCAAAGAACATGCAGAGAGTGCGGGAGTGAAAATCGAATTCGCACATGTCTCCTTAGTAAGGTCAGAAAATGAGAAGAAAGTTGTAGTAACAGACAATGGTGACTTTGAGGCCAAAGCTGTTATCATCGCTACCGGTGCAAATCCTAAAAAACTGGGTATTCCAGGAGAAGATGAGTTTTTAAGCAAAGGCGTCTCCTATTGTGCTACATGTGACGCTCCCTTCTATAAAGGGAAAACAGTGATGGTTGTTGGAGGAGGTGAGTCTGCACTTACAGATGCTCTTATTCTTTCAAATATAGCCAAAAAGGTGTATGTCGTACATAGAAGGGATAAATTACGCGCTTGCACAATACTGCAACAAAGAGCATCGAAGAGAGACAACATCGAGATAATATGGGATACCATCCCTGAGAAAATAGAAGGAAAGGCCAAAGTTGAGAATGTAATACTACGGAACCTGAAAACTGATACAGTATCCAGTATGCCTGTAGATGGAGTTTTTATATACGTAGGTATCCGCCCCAATACAGAGTTTGTAAACGTTAATAAGAACGGTTCAGGTTTTATAGTAACAAATGAAAAATTAGAAACATCTGTAGCAGGCATTTATGCAGCAGGTGATTGCAGGAACACTCCTATCTGGCAGGTTGTTACTGCAGTTGCAGATGGTGCAGTGGCTGCGGTGTTTGCACATGAGTACATCTTAGGTCTTAAGATTTGACGGTAAGATAGATTATACGAAATAACGTTAAGGGGGAGCAACAGATGAAATGTAATAATGATACAGATGGTAAGTCCTGTCTGCAGATATGTGAGGACTCTACCGCTGATGATCTGCAACCTATAGCAGAGGCTGTGCATGCTTTGCTGGGTATCCCTATCACTATCCGAAGCCGCAATAAAAGAGGCATTCGTATGGAAAGGGGAATAGTCATGGATCGGGATTATACGGGTCCTATACTCGAAGAAGTGCTAAAGACAAATAAGATAACTCACACAGTCCCCATAGATGGGCCGTATAAAGGGAAGGCAGTTGTAGTAGCACCCATATGCACCTCGGATGGAAACGCCATTGGAGCTGTGGGTGTAGTTGACCTGGTTGCAGCCCTTGACATACTATCAATGTTCAAGGAATACCCCGGTATCTTTGATGAGGTCGAGGAATCAAAAAAGAGACTGCAGTGACCTGCAGCCGCTCAGAAATTCTTTCTCTGCAGATGCTTAATGTACTTTAGGATAACTACGGCTACTATTGATATTGAAATAGAAGTGAGTATCACAAGTGTCAGATTACCGGCCTCTGCAAATTTCATCATCTCATAAAATAGAAAAGCGGATATGGCAAATCCTGCGATCAAGAATGCAATGGCCTGAGAACTAAAAAGGGGTTCCTGTGGTTTTTCCATATTCTTTGGACAAACCTTTATCCCTTTTAAGCTTTCTGTTTCAATTATATATTCAGACGATCTCCAGCACGTCGATACCGAATTCATAGAGCATCTTGTTTAGTTCAAACAGGGGCAGTCCCACTACATTGAAATAATCTCCGTCTATTTTTTCTACAATTATTGCTCCCTTTCCCTGTATAGCAAAAGCTCCTGCTTTGTCAATGGGTTCTTTAGTTTTTACATAAGCCTCTATTTCAGCACCTGACATTTTTTTAATTGTCACGCTCGTAGTTTCCGACGCACTACTCTGAATCTTAGAATCGATATCGATTACAGTTAAACCGGTGATGACCTTTACTCTTTTACCGCTGATCTGCAGGAGCATTTCCCGTGCTTTATCTTCAGTATGAGGTTTCCCAAGGATCTCCCCATCACAAAGTACTACCGTATCAGCTCCGATAACTATTCCATGACTTGTCACAGAAGCGACTTCTCTTGCTTTTTCTCCGGAATTGTAGATTACAAATTCAAGAGGCTTCATCTCAGGTTGTGGCTTTTCATGATATGAGCTCTCTACCACCTTAAAGTTGTCTCCTATCAATTGCCTGAGCAATTCTTTTCTACGAGGAGATGCAGAGGCGAGTATAATTTGTCTCATAATCTTAAGTTTCAAGAATAGTTTAAATCAATGCTGGTATTGCATGGCTTATGTAAATTTTACAGCTTGAAACTTTTGTACAAAGCCGGTAATTCTAATCTTTTCGATGTTTTTATATAGGGACTGTGTCCCATGTTTAATTAAGTATAGTATAAAAGGATCGAAGTTTCTGGATATTCTGTCTAAGCTATCATAATTTCATTCATGGAACAGGACTATGGATGGTGGGTACGTGGGCTCTAATCTACTATTGTTTGTATAATGGGTGGTATAAATGCAAATCAAGTTAAGTAAACTAATCTATTTTGGGATAATGTTGTGTTTTATGCTGATAATTGCAGATCTAGGCTCAGCTGAATCTGTAGGCGTATACAACAATGAAGGCACTTGGGCTCTATGGAATACCAGTACTAATTCGGCAGATATTGTGGGGTTCGGTTGGGCAGGCACTCAACCGATAGTAGGTGACTGGGACTCCGATGGAGTAACTGAATTAGGCATATGCAATACTGCGGGTAACAATTTCTTGATTCAGAATGATGCGGGTTTTATAATTATAGGTCTTGGATGGCCGGGTGTTACGCCGGTTGTAGGTGACTGGAATGGCGATGGTGCTGACGAGGTTGGTGTATACGACAACGAAGGTACCTGGGCCCTATGGAATACCAGTACTAATTCGGCAGATATTGTGGGATTCGGCTGGGCAGGTACTGAGCCTATAGTAGGCGATTGGGATGGTGATGGAATCACTGAGTTAGGCATATACAACATCCAGGGTAATAATTTCCATCTCTTGACTGATTCAGGAGTTGATGTAATTGGATTAGGGTGGCCGGGTGTTACTCCTGTAGCAGGAGATTGGAATGGTGATGGTAAAGATGATGTGGGTGTGTACAATAATGAAGGTACCTGGGCTTTGTGGAACACCACTAGCAACTCTGCTGACATAGTAGGATTCGGCTGGGCAGGCAGTGAACCGACAGTAGGTGATTGGGACTTAGATGGATCTGCAGAGCTTGGCATATACAATAACGGAGGTAACAATTTCCTTCTCCAGAATAATTCCGGATTTGATGTCTTAGGACTTGGGTGGAATGGTGTGACTCAAGTTGTTGGAACCTGGAATGCTGATCATGCGTGGATTGGAAGTGTTGCTTATTATTCAACATTGCTGGATAATGATTTTGATGAGATATCCGTGGCTATGAATAAGGCTGATTATACTTCTTTAGCCATAGTTGGGCAAAAAATAATAGATGATACACAGAAAGCACTGGAGGATAACAGCAGATATACTGTATCTCCTATGTTTCAGGAAGCACAGTCAGAGTGGGTGTTCTGTCTAACTGACTACAATTATGTTGGACAGTACACAATCCTGATTTCAAATGACTTTAAAGCTGGTATTAATAATCCTGAAAATACTGAAAAGTGGTTCTCATATTCAGCTTCTGCTATATATCATATGAATAGAGCAGCCGAATTAATGAGTAATGTCTAAAATGGAATAGGGATATTATGCACTATATCCCAATTCCTTTGCTTTATCATAGGATACTTGTGCTTCATCGCTTTTCCCAAGTTTATCGAGGGCGATACCTTTGTTATACCATGCATATGCAAACTGAGGATCAAGCTCTAAAGCTTTATCTAATGCTTCTATAGCTTCTTCATATCGGCCCAGATTATTAAGGGCATCAGCTTTGGTGAGCCATGCATTTGCATCCTGTGGATCGATCTCTATGGTTTTATTGTATGCTTGTAATGCTTCCTCATATCGGCCCAGATAAGAATATGCAATGCCTTTGTTATACCATGCATATACATTCTGTGGATCAATTTCTGTGGATTTATCATAGGCTTCCAGTGATTCTTCAGCTCTGCCTGAGACAAAAAGGTCAACACCTTTATTATTCCATTCAGTAGAGTTAAGTGGTCCTTCAGAAGAGACCTCTTCTGCTCCCAAAGTTTCATTCTCAATGGGTTTTTCGGTACATCCGGCAAAGAATATCGCAATAATTACCAGAATCAGAACTATGGCTCTTTTAATCCACACAATGTTCATCTCCTATTAATGTTCAAAATAAGCTTTCAATTAAAAAAAACATGTTCCTTTTTCAATGGACTCGGCGGGTCTATGCTCCAAAAGTATATGGACTTAACCATAGTTATAGAATATAATGACCAAAACCGTTGATGATATCCATGGCATGGATAACGCTTTTACGAATGCGATGGAAAGGTTCAACCGTGCAAATATAGAGCCTGCTGACAGAGAGAAACTTGATGCTTTCTTTAGATCTCTGCGAAGGGAAGGCTTGGCAAAGAGTACACTTGCATGGTATGTTAATTACATCACGCGGATGTATCAGGCTCTCAAAAAACTAGGGTATAATAAATCTTTGGAAGAATTTGACCACGAAGATTTTGAAAGGTTGCTATTCTTCTTCGAGGACGATAAGAAACTATCTCCCGGTAGCATCTGGAATTATAAAAAAGCTGGTTAAAAAACTCCTGGGATGGATGCACGATGGTGAACCTCCGAAATGGGTAAGAGATCTGAAATTGATCAAGGAAGATTCTCCAGTACAGCCATCAGATCTTCTTACACAGGCGGAATTTGATCGCCTTATGGAAGCTTGCACACATCCCAGAGATAAGGCCATTATTGCTGTACTGGCTGATTCTGGTATGCGTATTGGTGCTTTGGCATCATGCAGGATAAAGCATGCAGAGTTCAATCAGTATGGAGCTATATTGTACATATCTCAAACCAGCCAGTCTAAAAAGACTACCCCTGCTAAAGGTATTCCTTTGACCTGGTCAACTGGATATCTCAATCAATGGTTGGCCGTACACCCCTTAAGAGATGATCCGGAGGCTGCTCTGTGGGTAACACGTGACCGGAACATGGAACCTTTGAGTTACAAATCTGTCAGAATAACAATCAAAAAGATAGCTGAGCGTGCCGGAATTAAGAAACCTGTAAATCCCCATAGCTTCAGACATCTTGCTATTACACATTGGATTCTGGACGGGTACAATGAGCAGGAGATTAAGCACCGGGCAGGGTGGTCTAAAGGCAGTAACCAGATGTTCAAGATATATGCTAATTTCACAGACCAGGAAATCAATGATAGGATCTTTGAGAAATGTGGATTAAAGACAGAGGATAAGAGGCATGTAACCCTTAAGAAATGTCCACGCTGTAGCAATGTGTTAAGGCCATCTGACAAGTTCTGTTCTCAATGTTCTCTTGTGCTGGATAGGCAGGCATTGGATGAGATCAAGCAGTATGAGGACAGGTTACCTGAGATCCTGCAGCTTGTAATGAGATCTGAGAAGGCCAGGGCAATGCTGAGTAATGTGGAGAAAAGTTAAAGTTCAGAGAGCCATTTTAAAAGGTTCCTATTTTCTTTAATGGACTCTTCTAAGATCCTGCGGTCATCCGAGTAAGTGAAGAGGCCCATGTTTCCTTATCATCTTTACTTTTATTCTGTGTCATGTCCATCCTTAATATATGGTTCCAAAGATTCTGTCGGCTCCAGTTCTTCTATAATTGGTTGCATGTTCAAGTATAGGACTGGATACTCCTTTTTCCTAGACTCTTCTACAAGCTTGAAACCATGTTTAGTGTAAAATCCCACAGACTGTGGTTTTGAGTCGACTGTAATATATCTACATCCTGCAATTTCCGACACCTTTTGAGTTAGGTATATTGCAATATGTAGCATGTATGATCCCACACCCATATGTTGGAACTTTTCATCCGTTGCTAACCTTGCAAGTTTTAGGGCTGGATATCTTGAATATGGAAAATCATCTACACAGTCAGAAGAATCTATTGATTTAACTTGGATTGTATTAGTAGTTAAAGTGAAATATCCCACTAAATGGTTTTGATAATAGCAGACGTATGTCTTATTGATAAGTTGCTCTTGATTTCGAAGAGCATCATTTTTCAAGAAATCGTTTAAATCACTGTTCGTGCAGTGAAAAGATGAAACATCTGTTCTTTTAGAAAGTGAAAAAGTAACAAATTCAGAATCATCTATCTTTGACGTCAAGATTACAACCTTATTGTGCTTGCAAGTTTCCTTGCTCTCTTGAACATCTCTACCTGCTGTTTTGTGGCTGGTTTCTTTTCGTTCTCCCAGAATTCCCGGGCGTCTTCACCTTCTAGGACCAGTCCCAGCTCTATTGGTTTTGCCATCGCCACTGCCTCCGTATTGTAATTATACTCTTGAAATTATACAAGTATCAATGTCTATATTGGTTCTTGCCTGTGTATAAATGTTGTCATGTTTAAAAATATCCTAAGGCCCAAGTCGAGGCCCAAGTCAAAAAAATGATTGAATTATCTAATAGGCTGAAGCCTTATATGACAGTGTTAAGCGGTTGGAGAAAAGCTAAAGTTCATAGATGGGACGGCTCAAGGTGAAGTTCTCGTGGCTGAAATGTTTGCAATAGAGTCATATTGTTAATGCTACTGCACACGATGTGATTACTATGCTACTATTCTTTTCAATAAAATATAAACTATGATTATCCATAGTAATATGATAAGTCCACCGGCTACCCAGGTAGACATTTTTGTACTGGCGATCGTCTGCTCTGCTTCTAATCTACACTCTTCCATGATTGACTCAGGAATTAACCTTAAGGCTAGCCAAATTCCCAAAGGAATAATAATAAGGTCATCGACATAACCCAATATTGGAATAAAATCAGGAATCAGATCAATTGGGCTTAGAGCATATCCTACAATTATGATTACGAATAATTTTGTGTACAGAGGTACATCAGATCTTCTACTGACAAGATATAATGCCTTTATGTCTCTTTTTAGTCTCTGTGCAGTTTTCCTCAATGAGTCTTTCATGCGACTTATTTTTCATGTGAGCATTGTACATAAATGCTATAACAAAAATTAGCGGATAATGGGGTGTGGGAGAAGTTAACCACACCATCATTCTGGATTTATTTTTTCTCCAACAATCCAATGATCTTGTCCATCTTTTTGTGAAGACTGTATACCCAAAATCCGGTGACACATACTATAACCATGGTATCAACAGTTGTTACTAGGATATTTGAATCCAACTTTAGTACTCCCTTCTTATTCTCTTAATCATATTACTCACACTCTATACAGACTTATCTCGATCTTCAAAACAGGGTTTTTACGAAAAAATAAGGACGTATGGAGAAAAGTTATCCACACAAATCATTCAAGATTTATAGTCGCTACGTTGTTACCAAATGCCTCGAAAGAGAACTGCAGTTGTAATCCCTGTGCATCACCCGGAACCAAGTAAGGCACTTCTCCTCTACATTTACCGCCTGGAACTACATTGTTACCATCCAGTGGCTTGGCAAGTGCGGTTTCTGCAGTGAAATCTTCGGTATAAGAGTATCCAGATGAATCCAATACTTTGAAGTTAATGGTAGGCGAATATGAAACTGTTTCAGATCCTATGTTCTCAATAGTCACATCCAGAATCATGTATTCATAACCAGGTTGTGCCTCTGCAACTGAAAACTCATTATTCTTTTCATCAATCTTTGAAGCAGTCTTCATACCATTCACAACGAAGTTGGTTTTACCATCTGTAACAACATCTCCCACTTTGTAAGTAGTAGGTGTGGCTGTATTAGATGATTCTGGCTGTGTTTCCGCGGCTGTTTCGGTTGTGTTTGCCTGTGTTGTCTGTTCAGTTGCAACATCTTCTGAAGGCAAATTCGTTTTTTCTGTGGTGACTGCAGTAGAAACATTGTCGTTAGGGGCAAACAATGCTGTAACCACCACAAGTAATCCGAGCACACAAAGTGCTCCAATACCTAATTTGAGGATTATGTTCATTTCTATCCCGTAAAAATAGTAGGAATGTTGGATATATACTTTTTGATTTTGTTTTGCGCAATCGTATATTATTAAACCATACGTTTACATCTACATTTTTCTGATACACTCTAAAGGAATAGATTTACTAATCCCCAGTTCATTGCATCATGTGGGTTATTGTCTTGAAGAAGAAATCAAAAGATCTCGAGAATATGTCACCAAGGGAGTTAGCAAGATACGCTGTAATCCATGCGATAGACGATCTCGAGGAATACTATAAAGATAGAAGTGAAAACAACGGATCTAAGTATATTCAAACCAAACGTTCCCTTTACGAAGCACGTATTCAGGGATTGAGTAAAGATGAATACATTGAATACCTCGAACAACTGCTAAGGGAGAATGAATACCAACGGCATAAAACATCTATCGAATATAGGCTTTGTAGAAATGCTCATTTGGGCTCTGTAGAAACCCTGTTAAAATCAATATCATTCGCCTGAAATGTCTGTTATGGAACGATATATACAGACACATTTCGTAAAAATGTCAACTTGATTAGCTCCTCTAAAATAGATTATTTCTACAGAGCCTAAAAAGCAGTAACAGCACAGAACTGTCTAAACTTCTTTTATGGACTCGGCGGGATTTGAACCCGCGGCCTCTACGTTGCGAACGTAACGATCTACCCCTGATCTACAAGCCCGAAAAAAGAAGATAAAAAAGAAGGGTCTTAGAGTGGTCTGCCCACTTCTGTGACCTGTACGCTTTCGACACCAGGAACAGCAGCAAAGGCAGCTTCTACCTGCTCTGTGCCCCCTTCGATGTCGCCTACCATTATAACCATGACAAGTGCCTTAAGACCAAAAGCAACAGGTTCGATCTTTGAACCAAATAAGCTTGCTCCCTCAGGGATTACGGCTTCAAGTTTACTTTTGAGGTCTTCCAGATCGGTTTCCACACTTTCTGGCATTATCTTCATTGTTGCTGCTACATCACCCATTATTACACCTCATGGACCTACAAAACCGCATTTTGGGCAGGTGTAAGGGTTGCTCTGCTGTCTGCAGCTCACGCATCTTCCTATATCTGAACCACATACTGGGCATGGGAACCGGGCAAAACCACGTTCCTCTAAGTTAATACCGCATGAAGTACAGTTTGTGACCTTGTTTACCATTCAAATTCTCCTTCATTAGTTATAATAGAAATAAATACTATGTTCATCAGCATAAGATGATTTGTGTACATAATCAGTATACGATTTAAATATTCCCCTTGATAAGAGTGCCTATTACAGCTTTCTCCTCAAGAGCGGCCAGCACTCTTTCAGGGTAATTTCCATTGACTATCATGCAATCTCTACCATCTTTCATCAATAGTTCCGGCAGCATTCTATCCACGCAGCTTTCACCCATCTCATTAAGTTTTACTGCATCTATGGTTGCAACAGTCTTTCCATAGACCAGTACTCCGTCCACATCAGTAGCCTTTACCAGCCTGGCACTCAACATTGATGCCACCCATGCAGCAATGCAGTCAGATGTCACATCCCAAGAATGAGGCAAGGGATCCATGCTATACAGCAGTCTATAAGGCATTAGAATAGTAATTCCCGGAACGATCTTGTCTAAATCATCCGTTGTTCTGATCCCGCTCTTGTCGGCAAGGTAATATGCATATTGTTCCATCCCCAGGATTGCCATCCAATGGGCTGCATAATCGCCGATGCCTTCTTTTCGGTGAACTTCTCTTATGCTATCTGCAAAAACACCGCCACCAGGTACTATCAGCACTGCAGGGGCAGTATAAGAAATCAAATTTAGATTATCCTTCAAATAAATGAGAAGTTGGGGAGCATTTTCCATAAGGCTCCCTCCAAGTTTAAGAACAACGTGATTTTTTACAATGCTCATATATTGTTCTCACATTATTGGCGATTCTCAGCTTTCTCTATCAGCCAGGCTGCAGCGTAGGCAGGAAAAACATCGGATATCTCTTTTCCCCACTTCTCAGCCACAGAAATGTACTCCATGCCCAGTCTCTCTGCTGCTTCGATTATCATAAATTCCCCGATACCTGCAGCAACAATTCTGCTTGTACCGTATTTTTGGGATACTGTGGTAATTGCCTCAGTCAACAGACTTATCTGTTTTTCCCTGACCTGCTTTGCAATATCCATTACATCATCTTCTGATATTTCTTCCAGGTCCGCGCACACAAGCCTTGCAAGTCTTCTCATGGCTTCAATCCTGCTTTTGCCCGCTCCATCGGCAGTAGTACAGGTGTAAGTTTCCGGCCTGATATCTTCAAGCAACAGGTAAACATCACCTGTTGTTGTAAAAAGCTCCGAGGAAACCCTGCATGTTCCCTGTTCCAGTTCAACTTTGTCCAGCAGGGTAGCAACATTGGTACGCAATGTGCCCATATACACAAGTTCGCTTGCAAGCAACCTCTTAAAGTCGGTAGTTGATGCTACATGTTTTGCATCTACTATAGGTATTATGTCAGTAGTAGTGCTTCCTACATCCACAAAGATGCAATCGCCTATTTCTTCACCGATCAATCTTGAAGAAGCTGCCCAATTTGCTGCAGCGAGATTTCGCAGTTCTTCACCATGTTCATGCACTTCTCCGTTGGTTCCGATGTAACGCACCTCACATCCAAATGCATTCTCTACTGCCTGCATTATGAACTTTAGCCCATGCATCTTATCTTCAAAGCAGTCGGCAAGTTCTCCTGTAATGACCACTGCGACCATGTCAGGATTGAGCCGCTTGGCTATGTCTTTAAGTGTCTGCGGCAAAGTGGTATCTTTCCATAGCGGCAGATAGTGAAGCTCTACGATAGCCCTATCAGAAGTAGCTATTTTTGTATTTGCTCCTCCGATGTCAATACCAAGGAATCTCATTTGAAATCCTCCTTTGTAAAGGTGCACTCTGCATTCATACTAACAGATTGCGGTAATCCTCCCAATAGGTTCTTAAGCAGCAGGTCCGCTATCTCGACATCCATTACTTTAGCTATCCCATATATCGAAGTTGTTGGCCTGGGGTTTACATCTACGATGTAAGGTGTCCCGTTATACACTATATCCACACCAGTATAGCCTCTGCATCCAAGAACTCTTGCAGCTTCCATGGCTGCCTGGAACAGTTCTTCTTTATAAGATGGTGAAAAAGATACTGTGTTACCTTTATATTCGACGTGAAGCCCGGAAGGGTCCTTTACATCCATAAATTCGATCTGCTGTTTATTAACACATAATGGCAACGTTTTTTCTCCTGCTATGAGGCTCACGCTCAGATGTTCTCCATTTATGAACTCTGTTGCAATGGATCCGGAAGGCACTTCAGTGTTTATGGTGAGGTATGTATCTTCAGAAGCACATCCGAATCTGGGTTTTACCACGCATTTTATGCTTTTCGTATCATTTAAGATGCGAGGAGCAGCTATATTGTGCCGCAGAAGCACTTCAGTACACTTTACCTTATCTGCACACAAAGCAACTGCTTCAGGCGTGGAACCCAGATTAAGTGTATTGTCTTCAATGAATGAGGTAAGTTCAGATAAGATTTCATCGGGGCCTATTACAAGCCCAGCATCACTTTTTTTTGCTTCTTCTTCAAGGATGTTTCTGAAATCTTCTTCTGTTGAGATTTTTGCATTTCCTGCAGGCAACAAAGTACCCGAAGTCAAATAAGTGACTTCATGACCAAGTCTTGCGAAACTGCTGACAAGGGTCTTGAGCATGGATTTGCCTTCAAGCAGGAAAGTGCCACCCATACCTGTACCCATTGCATATTCTGCAAGTAGTATCTTCATGAAGGATGAAAATCGTTTTATTAGATTTATTACTAACGAGCAGGAAAGAACAATAGTATAATTATTCGATAATCAATAAATACTATCATTCACATCTTGGCTATCCAAGGGACGAATATGGGAATATTATCTGAAAATCCATTTGCGCAGGCTATAGCAATATCTACCTCCATGGCACTGTTCATGATAGGCATTGCTATGGGCATCATGACAATACTCGGTACAAAAAACACTCCTCTTCCTTTTGCGGTGATGTTGCTGATCTTTGCTGTTATATTCATTGCAGCTTCTGTATTCTTTGAAAACAGGGGTGCTGATCATATGGGTTCGCTTGTAGGTGGAAGTATAGCTGCATTCGCTGTGACCTTTGCAGTAACTGCTTTTTTCACCGGCGTTTCTTATATTATTATGAATCTTGGTTTCAAGGGAGTCGGTGATATTGGGTGGGATACGATGATATCAGCCCTTGCTATCTGCATGATCTCAAGCATGCTCATTATAAAGGCTGTGCAGCATAAGATGCATGTACAGCACTTCTAAACACCTTTTTTAGGTTGTATCTTCTTGACCAAAATGTATTTATAGAACCTCAAACAATCATGAGGTTTGAAGACACACAACCGAACACAGACAAGAGGAATGTATAGATGGATGAAGGATTGGGAAATATTGATAAAATGAAACCCAAAACTGAGAATGATGTGAAGGATGATGTGTCAGTCACAAATGGCGCGCCATCTCTGGAGGAGCAGCTTTGCATGAAAGACGAAGAGATAGGACAATTAAAGGACAGGCTCTTACGTCTGACCGCAGAGTTTGATAACTTCAGGAAGCGTACCGTCAGGGAAAAGGAAGAGTTTCGTAAGTTCGCATCAGAGAACCTTCTGCTTGAACTCATAGAAGTTTATGATAACTTTGAACGTGCTATGGAATCTGCTAAAAATACAGAAGATGTTGGTTCCGTGGTAAAGGGTGTTGAGATGGTTTTCAAGCAGTTTGTTTCCATTTTGGAAAAAGAAGGTCTTCAGAAAATGGAATGTATGGGTGCAGAATTTAATCCCCATGAGCATGAGGCGATGCTGCATGTTGAGCATCCCGACCACGAAGAGAATACCATTATTGGAGTATGCAAACCTGGATTTTATTTACACTCCAAGGTTCTCAGGCCCGCCGCTGTGACTGTGTCAAGGCTTCCAGAAGCATCAGGTAAAGATTAAGGGTTGCAGGTAAAGCTGCACCGTGTTGCGTGACGACTATATAAACAAACTCATAAATATTTAATTCCAACATAATGATCTTATAATGATCTGAGAGGTAATATTATGGCAAAGATATTGGGTATTGACCTTGGAACCACAAATTCCTGTATGGCTGTTATCGAAGGTGGAGAGCCAACTGTCATCCCTAATGCAGAAGGGGGCAGAACAACACCTTCTGTCGTAGGTTTTTCCAAGAAGGGTGAGAAACTTGTTGGTCAGGTTGCCAAGAGGCAGATGATCACAAATGCAGATAATACTGTGTACTCTATCAAAAGGCACATGGGAGAGGCATCATATAAGGTAACCCTCAGCGCAAAGGACTACACTCCGCAGGAAATATCTGCCATGATCCTGCGTAAAATGAAGGAAGATGCTGAAGCATACCTTGGAGAAACTATTACACAGGCTGTCATTACAGTTCCCGCTTATTTCAATGATGCACAGAGGCAGGCTACCAAAGATGCAGGTGCTATTGCAGGTTTGGAAGTAATGAGGATTATCAATGAGCCTACTGCAGCAGCTCTTGCCTATGGTCTTGATAAAGAGGCTGAAGATCACAAGATCCTTATCTACGACCTTGGAGGTGGTACCTTTGATGTATCCATCCTAGAGCTTGGAGGAGGAGTATTCGAGGTACTTTCAACCAGTGGAGACACTCATCTTGGTGGAGATGACTTCGACCAGAGGATAGTAGATTATCTTGTTGAACAGTTCAAGAAAAACGAAGGTATCGATCTCTCAAAGGATAGGGCAGCATTGCAGCGTCTGAGGGATGCAGCTGAGAAAGCAAAGATTGAGCTTTCTGGTATACCTTCCACCAACATCAACCTTCCGTTCATCACCGCAGATGCCAACGGGCAGCCAAAGCACATTGATATCGACCTTACAAGGGCGCAGTTCGAGAAGATGACTGCTGACCTGGTAGATAAGACTCTGGTGTCTGTCAATCAGGCAATGAAAGATGCAAAGCTCACAGCAAAGGACATCGACAGGGTACTTCTTGTAGGAGGTTCTACAAGGATGCCTGCAGTCACTGAGCTTATCAAAAAGGTGACTGGTAAGGACCCGTATAAGAACATCAATCCAGATGAAGCCGTTGCAGTAGGTGCAGCAATTCAGGGTGGTGTCCTTGGAGGAGAGGTCCATGATGTATTGCTCCTGGATGTAACACCTCTTACACTTGGTATTGAAACTTTGGGTGGTGTAGCAACTCCGCTCATCGAGCGTAACACCACCATACCTGTAAGGAAGAGCCAGGTATTCTCCACGGCTGCTGACAGCCAGCCATCTGTGGAGATCCATGTCTTGCAGGGTGAAAGGGGTATAGCTTCTGCTAACAAGACACTGGGACGTTTCATCCTCGATGGGATTCCACCTGCTCCAAGAGGAATTCCACAGATAGAGGTTACATTTGACATAGATGCAAATGGTATCCTCCACGTGAGGGCAAAGGATCTGGGTACTGGTAAGGAACAGTCCATATCCATCCAGAAACCAGGCGGTCTTTCTGATGAAGAGATCGACAAGATGGTAAAGGATGCAGAACTCCATGCTGATGAGGATCACAAGCGTAAGGAGCAGGTTGAGGTAAAGAACACCGGTGAATCTCTTGTCAACGCAGCAGAGAAGACCCTCAAGGAAGCAGGTGATTCTGTAACTGCAGACCAGAAGTCAAAAGTGGAAAGTGCTATCTCTGCTCTGAAAGATGCTCTTCAGAAGGATGATGTTGAGGAAATCAAGTCCAAGACAGAAGCTCTTCAGACTGCAATCTACGATGTTTCAGCTGCTATGTACCAGAAAGCACAACAAGAAGCTGCTTCAGGATCAGGAGCTTCTGCAGGTGCATCTGCAAAATCAGATTCTGGTGATGAAGTAGTAGATGCTGACTATGAAATCGTTGATGACGGCAAGAATTAAACAGTTTCAGGTACAAAGGTACGTTCTATCTGAACGTACTTTATTTATTTTATACTGACACGCAGGGTTTTTCATGTCCACTACACGTGATTATTATGAGATCCTTGGGGTTTCCAAGGAATCTACTGAAGCCGAGATTAAAAAGGCCTACAGGAAGCTTGCAATGCAATACCATCCGGATAAAAATAAGGCTCCGGATGCCGAGGAAAAATTCAAGGAGATCTCTGAAGCTTATGCCGTGCTCTCTGATGAGGAAAAAAGAGCCCAGTATGATAAGTTCGGTCACGCTGGTATAGATGGGCGCTATTCTCAGGAAGATATTTTCCGTGGTGCTGACTTCAGAGGCTTTGAAGATCTGGGAGATATACTTTCCGGAATCTTCGGAGGCGGTTTTGGAGGATTTGCCGGTGATATCTTCGGTGGTGGAAGAGGAAGACGCAATGCCCCAATGAGGGGTTCTGACCTGCGTTATGATCTGTCCATATCTCTTGAAGAAGCAGCTACAGGTGTGGAAACTACTATCAATGTCCCACGGGCGGAAAATTGTGAGACTTGTGGAGGTACCGGTGCAAAAGCAGGTACGACTCCTAAAACCTGTCCCACATGTCATGGCAGTGGACAGATAACCAGTGCACGCAATACACCATTTGGCCGCTTTATGAGTACAACTGTCTGTAACACATGTCATGGGAACGGTCAGATAATAGAGGATCCCTGTCCTGCATGTAAAGGTACGGGTAAGATCAAGAAAGTAAAGAAACTTTCTGTAAAGTTACCAAAGGGAGCTGATAATGGCCTGCGTTTGAAGATCCGGGGAGAAGGTGAAGCAGGAAGTCCAGGTGCTCCGGCAGGTGACCTTTATGTTATGGTGCATGTACAGCCTCACAAGACCTTCGAGCGCGTGGGCGACGATATACTATACGAATTGCCGATTTCATTTGTGCAGGCGACTTTAGGTGATGAGGTGCTTGTGCCGACTCTTTATGGAAATGTAAAAATGAACATTAAACCAGGGACACAGACGCATTCCGTTCTAAGGCTCAAAGGCAAGGGAATGCCACATCTGCATGGAAGTGGTGAAGGCGATCAGCTTGTCAGAGTCATCGTGCAAACACCGAAGAACCTTAATTCAGAGCAGAAAGAATTACTCCGGAAGTTCGATGAGCTTGACAGAAAGAGCGCCAAAAATAGTAAGCATTCAGGCATATTTGAAAAAGTAAAAGATGCATTCAGCTCATAGGCAAAGGGTATATTTGAACTCATAACCACCTTTTCTCTATTTTTATATCAAAATGAACGCGATAAGCGATAAAAGGCATGTGCTTGATATCCCTCTTGACGCAGAAGGGATTTTGGTTTGCAGACCAAACCGTTTTCTGGGAATAGTGGATATTATAACTCCCCAGGGATCAAAAGCTGAAAAAGTGCATATCCATGATCCTGGAAGGCTTGAGGACATACTCTATCCAGGAAACCGTGTGATTCTGAAAAAGGCTGATGGGAAAGGCAGAAAAACGCTTTGGGATCTTATTGGAGGAAAGGTAGGAGACAATTTTGTTCTTACTCATTCGGGATATCATAGGCAAATTTCCAACTGGGTTCTGGAGAACCAAATAATATCAGGCCTGGGAGATATTGAACATATCACTCCGGAGCAAGTATTTGGCGAAAGCAGGCTGGATTACCTGCTTGAAGGAGCAGGGCGTAGGACATGGGTTGAGGTCAAAGGTTGTACGCTTGCTGAAGATGGCAAAGCTATGTTTCCCGATGCTCCCACTGCCCGTGGAAAAAGGCACGTTGAAGAACTTATAAAAGCCTTACAGGCAGGGGATAATGCTATAATGATGGTATTGATCTTCCGCCAGGAAGCAAAGTGTTTTTGGGCTCATGAGAAAATAGATCCGGATTTTGCCGCTGCTTTTCTCCATGCCATCGAAGAAGGAGTACAGATACATCCTCTGGTTTTTACGTTTGAGAAAAAGGACGACTACGGCCAGGTATTCTTTTGCAGAAAATTGCCTCTTTGCAGCAAGTTAAGGAAAAGTTAGGCGGGCCCGCCGCGATTCGAACGCGAGTCAATGGGTATCTTCACGATTGTTTCGAAGCCCATTAGGATATCCTGGCTACCCTACGAGCCCACTTCTTGTTTATGGAACATCTGATAACGATAAAATTCTTAAAGGTTTCCATCCGGATGATCTCAGATAAGCCCAGAGAATATTTTGAGAGCCATTCCCCATAGTACTAACCCAACCATTTTCCTGAGAGTTTCGGACTTCATTCTTGCATGCATAAGATAAGAGCCTACCTGTGCTCCCAGAATAGCTGCAATTGTGATATAGATTAGAAGCTGAATATCAGGTTTCCATGAACTCAGGTGCGCTATAAGCCCTGAAAGCGAAGTGAACAATACAATAATTCCGGAGGTAGCAGCAGATTTCTTTACTGCGTATCCGAAATACAAAAGCAGTGGCATTATCAGAGAACCACCGCCTATTCCCAGCAGCCCTCCGATAAAACCCACTATAAACCCACTGGTCAAAATAAGGGGAAGAGAAAAAGGATGGTCATGGCTGCCTATCAAAATCTCTTTTTGAGGTTTCAACATCTCTATTCCTACAACTACCATAATGATACTGAATATCGCTAGCAGTATATCGGTGGGAACTATGTTTGTACAATAGGCACCTATGGGTGCAGCTATCATAGATATAATAAGGAATGGGGTAGCTACCCTAAGTTCTACAAGTCCTTTACGTAAATATGTAAAGGCAGCAGATGCAGATGTGGCAGTATTCAGCAACAAGCCCATAGGTATAGCACTAAGCAAGTCTATTCCTGACCAATAAAAAAGAGGAACATATACTATCGCACCTCCCAGGCCGATCATGGAGAACAGGGCAGACAAGAAGAATACCAGTACTGCAAATACCAGCGGATCCATGATATCATTGACCTAATTCTTCAGGTACTTTTTCTTGAACATAGCTATCTCTGTCTTACCGCCGACAACAGCTACCACGTCTCCTAATTGAATTACAAGTGACGGCGTGATATCTGTGATAACATTGTTATTCCTTTCTATTCCTATTATTGTACATCCTATCTTTGCCCGAATATCCAACTCCTTTATAGACTTCCCAGCAAGTGGGTCGCCATCTCTTACACGATGTTTTTCAATATCTATTCCTTCGTATAGCCTGATATCCTCATCTATAAGGGAACATGCATCTTTAGAGCATTCAGATGTCATTCTTGCAAGCATTTGCCCGGCGACTATGGAGATAGATGGAACATAATCTGCACCTGCTTTGTATATTTTATCAATAGATTTGTAGGAATTAGACCTTGCCATTATTGTCACTGAAGGATTTAGGTTCCTGGCTATGAGCGTTGCGAATATAACATCGTTGTCATCGTTAAGAGAAATTATTATCGTAGAAGCATTTTCAACATTTGCCTCTTTAAGTGTATCTTCTGAAGTAGCATTCCCCACTACAAAATCAAAATCAGCTTTTTCAAATACCTCTGGGTGAGCATCGACCACAAGGAAATTCAAATTATTCCGCTTTAATATCTCAGTAACTCTTTTCCCTACATCACCATATCCCAGCACGATAAGATGACCTTTATCGTTGTTCATATTGATTCACCGTGATTGTTTTCCTGATTACCCTGGGTCAGTTTTTTAAGTTTGGCGAGCTGTTCCATAGTGCCAATGGCAAGTAATACCGAATTCTCTCTTATCCTTTCATTTGGGGATATGTCGTATGTAAGCTTGCCCCCACTCCATATACCTACCACATTGGCACCAGTTCTTTCCCTGATTGAAGCACTGCGAAGTGTTTTACCCATCAGTAGGCTTTTAGGATATATCGGGAACTCTACTATGCTTACGCCTTCAAAGAATTCTGTTGTACCAGTCAGTTTTCCTACAAACGGATCAGCTGCCTTTCTGCCAATAAAATCTCCAAAAAGCTGTTTAGGTGACAGTACGCGAGTAGCTCCTGCATATTTCAGGTATTTGGCATTTGACACATTCTCTACGATGGCTATGATATTTACATCACATATCGCTCTTGCAGTGAGGACAATAGTAGCATTCATTTCATCTGATTTATTGGCAATGAAAAAACGTGCGGTATCTATATGGGCATTTTTAAGCGTAGTTTCATCAGATGAACTGCCAAAAATGCAGGCTATGTTCCTCTTTATAAGTGTCCTTACAAGTTTATCATCATCCTCTATGATGATATATGGGATATTTTTTTCTTGTAGCTCTTCTATGAGTGTTTCAACAATTTTATTATAGCCACATATTATTATATGATCGTTCAATTTTTCGGAAACTTTTAACGGAATAGCTGGTCTTACTGTTTTTTCCATCCAGGGAATAAGCAGCCACGTAAATAACAAACCAAAAACAAGTGGGATTCCTGAGAATTGCACAAATACTGAAAATAGTTTTCCTATAGTAGATTTGAATACAATATCTCCATATCCAACTGTAGTGACAGTGGCAGCTGTCCAATATATAGCATTAGGTATATTTGCAAACGCCAGCTGTCCTTCAGTACGCATTATCCATATAAAGGTAAAAATGTATGCGGTGAATACAACGACTAAAGAAACAACGTATTTCGCTATAGTCATGCGCCAGAAATACGTATGTTTCATGTGTCACCACATCCTGATGCCTTTTTCAGAATCCATGTACTATATAAGGTCCGAATACCATGAACGCAAAGGACATGAATATCAGTATTGCAAATGTTGCAGTTACGGCTGAAGACAAACGAAGCGACTGTTCTTCGTTCTTTGTCAGCCAGTAAATAAAGGCCTTTGTGTAATCTTTGAATATATGCCCTCCATCAAGAGGTACTGCGGGCAGGCAATTGAATAACCCCACATAGAAATTGAGCCATCCAATCCATAGCAGGGAATTAGCGATCCAGAATAGTCCTATTCCCAGCGGTTCTGCCCATCCGGCAGGTGCATAGAAATTAGCAAGCATCCCGCTAAATCCTGGGAACCCCTCTCCTGCAAATCCTACAATCGGCAATCCAAGCAGGATTATCCATCCAACTGTTCCCTTGAGCATTTCCGGGATACCCTTAAGCAAAGAAAGGTATGATGTAGCAGGGAATTCTCCCACTGTGATCCCAAGGCTTGTCATCACATCTTCATCCTGGCCAGTATACACTCCCAAGAACCCTTTCTGTCCACCTTCATCCGGATGAGATGCAAGCTGAACTGTTGCCTCAAATGTTTTTGATGTATTATCAGCAAGCAAGAGTTTTACAGATTGGTCAGTAGATGTGGTATTCATAAATGACCTGAAGTCATAGACAGTTCTCATAGGAACATCGTCCATTTGCATGATTCTCATGCCTTTCTGTAAGCCTGCTGCCTCTGCCGGAGAATCAGACACTATGCCCTGTATAAGAACGCCATTAACAGTTTCTTCAGCAGATCCTGCTTTGATCTCATAGGTGGAGCTAACCATCTCCTTTGAAGCCTGTACTCTGACCGTTTCTCCGGCTGGTATTGTATCAAGATATTCAAGCATCCCCAATACGTTGTCAACCGGCTTGTCATTTATTTGAGTGATGATCATCTGCGACTCGAGTCCCGCACTCGCAGCCTCCCCTTGCACATCGGTTATCATTACATTTCCAATGGGTACAATAGCACCGAGCACTGGCCCAAAGAGCAGAGATAAAGCAATAAGTGCAACGACAAAATTTGCCATGACGCCGGCTGCAAGAATACGTGCTCTTTGCTGTCTTGTGGCTGTTTTAGGATTTGTTACTTCAGTATTTTCATCAATTTTGCTTGAATCTTCTGTGCCAAAGAGTTCTTTTTCGTCTGGTTCAGCAAATCCTCCGACCGGTATAAGTGCTAACAATATACCCATGGACTTGACACGTATATTTTCCACCCTGCACAGGATTGCATGGGAGAACTCATGCACTACAAGAGTTACAACAAGTGCTATTAATCCCCATGTAAAGGGTATGAACTCATTAACACCCGGAATAAGGAATATGTTACGTGCTTCATTAAACTTACTGGGTTCAGGCATTGTATTGTTGGCTACAGATGCCAACATGCCAATATCTGAAGCTATCACAACAAGTAGCATTGCGAACATGCCTATAAACATCATCCTTATGCCGACATCAGCAAATAATCTCCAGGCCTTTTTGGGTACTGCCAGTTTGTCAAGTAGTTTCAGTCCCTTAGTAGTCCTGATCATTAACAAAGGGCCATAGCTTGTGATGTTGTGTCTTTCAAGGATACCCTTCCTGTTAAGATGAGATATTAACATCCAGTACAGGAGAAATAATGCAATTCCAACGGTCGTCCAGTTCAAATAAACTCTCCAATTAGGCACTGATATTATAACATCATTGCCTTTTTCTTTATAACCTATTTTATGGATCATAATGCTGCAAAAAAGCATAGCACTATGTTCTTCTAATTGTCAGTTTAATTGTCAGTGAGGTCTATATACTCTTTTCTGTCTGCGGCTTTCCACTTCAAAGGAAGGGACACGTGTACTGTAGTGCCTTTGCCTTCTTTGCTTACAATCCATATTGAACCATTATGCGCCGCAACTATATTTTTACATATATATAGTCCGACTCCAGTTCCGCCGTGTCTGCGGCTCATGGAACCATCTACTTGATGGAAAAGCGTAAAAAGATTGTTCACTTTGTCATAGGGTATGCCAATTCCATAATCAGATATTTCTATTTTTAGCGTATTTTCTTCTTCTTCTAAGTGGGCATCGATCTCGATTTTTCCATTTTTGTTTGAGAACTTTATGGCATTGTCCAGTATATTATGCAGCAATTCCTGGATCTTTGCAGGTTCAGCTTTCATGAAGGATATCTCGTGTGAAATCTTTTTATCCACTGTTATACCTTTATCTTCCAGTTCTCCTGCAACTCTGGCAATAGCTTCATCAATGGCACTGCCAATGTGCATAAGCTCAAAATTATATTCTATCTTTCCTGAATTAACATAACTTAGGTAAAGTAAGGAGTCTATCAAACTGCGTAATCTCTCTGCATTCCTGTATATAGATTCAGAAGCCTTTTTCTGTACCTCATTGAGTTCTCCAAGTGTCAATGAATCCAGAAGTTCACTGTATCCTATTATAGAGCTAAGTGGAGTTCTAAGTTCGTGTCCAAGATTTGCCAGGAATTCATTTTTTATTCTGTCCACAGATTGGAGTTCCTCATTGATCTTCAGTAGCTCCCGGTTGAATTTCTGTATTTGCTCCTGGGCTTTTTTCCTTTCAGTGATATCAAGAGTGACTATGATTCCACCATTGATATCTCCACGCGGTCCTTTCAAAGGATAACCTTTCACACTCCATATCCTTCCATCCGGAGTAGTCCTTTCTATTTCTCTGGAAATGCCGTGGATGTTAGCCTGCATGATGGAATCTTTTCCATTGCTATCGATTCCAAGGGTCCATATCTCATGGCACTGATTACCTATTACTGTACTGCGGTCTTTACTGAAGAAAGAGCATGCTGCCTGGTTTGCCCATAATATCTTCATATCAGTGTCATGGTACACGACGTGTTCTTCCATTCCATCGAGTATCATCTCTTTTTCGATCTCATGTTTGCGAACAGCTGCCTCTGCTTCTTTCCTTTCAGTGATATCTCTTGCAATTGTTAGTATCCGTTTCTTTCCGTCAAGTTTTACAATACTTATGCTAAGTTCTACTGGATATGTGGTGCCATCTCTTCGCAGGTGCTCTGATTCGAATATTCCGTGTTTGAAATGGTTTATTGCTGTCATCCTGGATTTTATCAGAGGAGAATTGTCAGGGGTTTCAATATCCTCAGGTCTAAGTTTCAATAGTTCTTCTTTTGTGTATCCGAGTCTTTGACAGGCGACACTATTGACTTCAAGAAAGTTATATTTCATATCCTGCATGAAAATCTCATCATTTACATTATCGAAAATGTACCTGAATTTGTTTTCGGATTCATTCAGTGCAGATTCAACTCTTTTGCGGCGGCTTATGTCCTTTGCAATGCTTAAGATCGCCTGGGAGTTCTCATAATATATAATACGACTGCTAACTTCAACAGGAAGTATAGCCCCATCATTGCAGATATAGCATGTTTCGTAGAATGAATACCTGTTCTTTAACAATTTGCTTTGCATTTCCTGCTCTTTTAAAAGGAATTCTTGAGACGTGATTTCAAGTAGCTTTTTTCCAAGCAGTTTCTCTCTACTGTATCCCAGGCATTTGCAGGCAGCATCGTTCAGATCCAGTATGTTCATGTGCATATCCTGGATAAAAATAGAATCGTTGGCGCTATGGAATAAAGTTCTGAATTTATGTTCAGAATGTGCAATTTCTTTTTCAGCTTTCTTTATATGATCTATATCAACCTGAGTACCAATTATCTTAACAGGGCTTCCTCGCGCATCACGGCTAACAACAGTGCCATTTACAACAATCCATTTCCAGACCCCATGCTTAGCCAGCATACGGATCTCATTTCTGAAATTATTATGTATGCCTTGATTTTCATGAGAATTATTAAAAAAAAGATTTTTCCAATCGTCTGGGTGAGTCAATTTATTCCAGAACGATATATGAGGCTTTATTTCTTCAGGATCGTATCCAAGCATACATGCCCAACGTTTGTTAACGTTAAGAGTGCCTTTGTTCATATCCAGTTCCCAAATCCCCATATCAATATCTTCAAGAGCGCTTTTCAATTCATGAAATGAATATTTCTTCCCATATAGCATGTTAGCTAAAGCGCGTATGAATCCCTTTTTATAAGTACTAATCAAAACTAAAGACAAAAATAAGAAAAAAAGAATCAACCAATCATAATGCCAGATGTCCAACTCATAATAACTGACATCTTGAGCAGCACTTGCAAGAGATACAAAATGCATTACGTATATGCATAAGAAAAAAAGCCCATTTGCACTTGTTTTCATCTATTTTCCTCTTGCTATTGTAATACAAAATAATGATGAACTTAGTATCTGTAAGATATGAATCTTCCGTTGAATATGTTCTGCTAGATACTTTGTGGACAGTTAGATTTATAATTGATACCGTTATTACTGCTATCTTAATCCTGAATGCGGGAGTAACCAAGCGGCCAACGGTGGTAGACTCAAGATCTACTCGCGCAGGCGTTCGGGGGTTCGAATCCCTTCTCCCGCACTCATATTTCTTATTTCTTGTTTTGTTTGTGATACTTCTTTCGTCTTTATTTTGTAATCTCTTCTATCTTTACAGTGCATTTGTTGCGCTAATTTGTTCTTATTGTGGTCTGGGAATATTTATATAGTTAAGCCTCAAAGAGAAGGCCCAGCTGTAAGGGTAAATAATGGTTCCCGTTGCAAATAAACGGTACTTGTTGCAATGGAGATCTATCAAAATAAACTTTATTGTGTGGGTGGTATAACGATAAGAAAAACAATTAAACTCGGGCTATGTTGCTGCATAATTGTTGCGGCAGTAATCTATGCTCAATTCAATAACAAATAGTAATGTGTTGGTATTCAATTCACTTTTTGGGGTGTTTCTTTGACAGGGAAGATAACTTATGAGGACGTAGCTATAGCAACAGTAGACATTATAAGGGAAGCTGAGACTTCCCTTTCTTATGATGTAGTCTGTGCGATTGAAAATGCATATAATAAAGAAGGATCTGAAATTGCAAAAGCACAGCTTGCAGCCATCCTGAAGAACATTGAACTATCCAAAAAGCAGTTAATACCCATGTGCCAGGACACGGGTATCATGGTATTCTTTGTAGAAATTGGCCGCTCTTTGATAATTGATTTTGATCTTGAAGGTGCTATTATTGAAGGTGTGCGCCGTGCAACAGTACAAGTGCCACTTAGGCCCAATGCCGTATCCCCTCTTTCCAGAAAAAACAGCGGGGACAATACAGGCGCAGGCCTGCCGGACATTAACTACAGTTTTGTAGAAGGCAACAAGCTTAGCATCACGGTAGCTCCAAAAGGTGCAGGCTCTGAGAACATGAGCGCCTTACGCATGCTAAATCCTACAGAAACCTCAAAGATAAGAGAATTCGTGCTGGAGACAGTGCTCAAAGCCGGTGGCATGCCATGCCCTCCTATTGTTGTGGGTGTTGGCATCGGAGGTTCTTTTGATAAATCAGCAAGGCTTGCAAAGCAAGCTCTTCTAATGAACATGGGCGACATGGATGCTTTTGAACTTGAGCTGCTCAATGACATCAATAAGTTGGGGATAGGTACCATGGGAATGGGGGGTAACATCACTGCTCTTGCTGTGCATGTTAAACAGGCACACTGTCATACTGCATCATTGCCAGTGGCAGTCAATATCCAGTGCTGGGCAAACAGACATGCTACTGTGGTCCTGGGAGGTGAACAATGAGCACCTACGAGCTAGTTACGCCTCTTAAAGCTGAAGATATAACACAACTCTCAGTGGGTGATGTCGTATACATTAGTGGCATTGTGTACACTGCAAGAGATGAAGCACATGCTCACATACTGGAATTGGATGAAGCAGGTGAAAAACTGCCCATTGACCTTGAAGGTGCTGTAATTTATCATTGTGGCCCCCTGATGGTCCAGGAAAACGATCAGTGGAAAGCAGTTGCTTCCGGTCCTACTACAAGTGCCAGAATGGCTAAGATGACGCCAAAACTGCTTGAAAAACACAATGTGCGTGCGCTTATTGGTAAAGGAGGCATGCAAGGGGTGACTGAGACACTTAAGGATAGGTGTGTGTATCTAGCCTATACGGGAGGATGCGCCGCCCTAGCAGCAGGTTCAATAAAAAAGGTCAGATCGGTACATTGGCTGCAATTAGGAATGCCTGAAGCTGTATGGGAACTTGAAGTCGAACGCTTTGGTCCCCTTATAGTTGGTATAGATGCTCATGGTAACGATCTTTTTGAAAAAGTGAGGGAAAAAGCCCTCACGGCTTTCTGTCAGCTCAGATAAGGAAGGTGAATGTAATCCACGCTATCATTGACAGAATAATGGAATGTTTCAGGCCAGCGGTTGCTGCGCCTTCTCCCATCTGTCCGGCTACAAGCCCGCTGAAAAATCCCTGTATAAGAGATGCGTGGAACATTATTCTTATAAAAAGGTCCGGGTTGAATGCACCCATGAACTGACTTCCTGCACCTGCATCTGTGGCAGCCTGGCCTGCTGTTGCCATGGTAGGCACGAAGGTCGTTGCAAGCATAGCTATGACAAAAAGGAACACGAAGAACGACATGTAGATGATCACCAGATATACCATCATGTTACCTTTTCGCTCCCTTTCAAGCTGTTTTACTTCTGTAGCATCCCTTGCTGCAGCTTCCAATACCTGTGAGACTTTTCCTCCGGCTTTGCTTGCCTGAGTGATCAGAGCAACAGATCTGCCTATAAGAGCTGTGTTCATCTTTCTGGCAAAAGTAAGCAGTGCCTCTTCGAAGGAAACTCCCCAGGACATACGAGTGTTCATCTTCTTTATCTCATTAGAAAGCTCTCCGTATTCTCCTTTTGCCACTGTTGCCACCGCTCTTGGAAGAGTAAGTCCTGCACGGCTCATCTCAGAAATGTCCCTAAGAAAAGTAGGCAAATATTCCTCTATTTTGCTAACATGCTTCATTTTCTTCTGGTACATAAGGGAAGCAGGGGCTATTGCTATCAGAACACTAAAGAAAATCACATCATCTACTATCGGATTAGGCCAATTGCGTATAAGGCCGGATATAAGGAATATAATTGCCAGAGGTGCACTCAAAATGAAGGTGTAATCCGGATAGATGCACAGTGTTGCGTAGGGATTTTTTATGAACTGCTTTAAGATCACGTTCTTACGGGAATTCTCCAATCCAACACGTACCGTAGTTTCTTCGATCTGACAAAGCGTTTCCTCATCAAGGTTTGGGTCCAGAGGAAACTCATTCCTAAAGAGTTTTTTCCATTCCATTCTTAGGCCTCCGGTGTCATGCTGCTGATTAGTAGAATGAACATTGCGCTTCCAAAGGGTATGATTGCATAAATTATCAGATACAGGAAGACCATTTCAGCTCCTCCCATTATTGCCATGATCGATATGACAACTATCATGAACAAAGGTCCTGCAACAAAAGCTGTAACATAGGTTTCACCTAGAAGGCCCAGAGTTTCCAGGAATTCTTTTTGCTTTTGTCTGTTCTCTATCAGATATTGCTCTGTCTTTATCTTAAAATAAGGCTCCAGTTCTCCTCCGGATGTTATGACTGTGATCGCCCCTTGCAGAAAATCCTGCAATGAGGGCGAAGGAGTCGTAAGAGCCAGATTCCTCATGCCTGAGACAAGGTTAAGTCCCAGTACTTCGATATCCCTTACGAGATATCTGGCTTCAACTGCCACATCTTTATATATGTCATTAGATGCAAGAGAACGAAAAAGTTCTAATGGAAGTACTCCTGCTCCTGCCATGGAGGACATATAGTTAATTGCATAAGGAAGCATACGCTCTATTCCTCGCTTCCTTTCTCCGGCCATGACAGCTGGATATAACACGAATGTTTTGTATACAGCACTGAATACAAAGATCCCGGTAATTATGTTCAGAACTAACCATTCAGCGATTTCTTTGTAATGGCTGAACTGAAGCATCCATTGGGGAGCAGTTATTCTTGATCCTGTAAAATCAGGAACTCCTACTAAATAGAAAAGCAGATTGACGGCAATGAGAGCAAAGACCGCACATAAAAACGAAGTGAGCAAAGCACCGGACATGTACATGTCATAGCCTATGCTCATTCTGTTCCTGAGCATGTTCAGTCGAAGACTGTAATACTCATGCCTTCGGTTATCATAATATTTTCCGAATATCTCATGGGCCAGACTAAAAAATATGTTAGTCATTCATATCCTGCCTTACCTGCTTCATTATAGTCTCAGGTTCCCTGCCGTAAGTCACAACAAGTTTAGCAAAGTCTTTGAAGTGACTGATCTTTTTCAGACGCGCCCATTCAAGAATATCTTGTCTTTTCTTAAGTTCATCTTTGAGTTTTTCTTCAGTCCATCCTCTGCTCTCCATAATGTTTTCCAGAACGTATGAACGACCTGAATATTGGAAAGCATCCTTTGCTGCATCCCAGATGAAAACCTCATTCGTGAGCAATTCTCCAGTTCTTGGATCAACACCTACAATTTCCGTAAGGGATTTGCATCTCCTTACTCTCTCTTCATTCACTTTTACTTGTGCCTGAATAGAAACAATGTCAAGAGCCTGGATCATTATCCTTGGAACGTTGATAGGCGGGTTCTCAAGTCTGTGTACAACAGATTGTACCGAATCTGCATGCATAGTAGAGAATGTAGTATGACCTGTTGACATTGCCTGGAAAAGTACATACGCTTCTGCTCCACGCACTTCACCCACAAGAATGTATTCAGGCCTTTGTCTAAGAGCTGCTCTTAAAAGCTCATACATCTGAATAGAACCTCTCTCTTCACCTGCAAAGGATTCCCTGGTGACACCTGGTATCCAGTTGGGATGTGAAAGGTTTAGTTCCCTTGTATCTTCAATGGATACTATCTTCATCTCAGGCTGGATGAAAAGAGATACTGCATTCATTGCAGTTGTTTTACCTGATGCTGTACCTCCAACGAATACTATGCTTTTACTCGAATCCACGGCCATCCACAGGTATGCCATCATGGCTGTGGAGAATGTATGGTAATTGACGAGATTTGCCGGTGTTATGGGATTCTCGTTGAACCGTCTTATGGTAAACGTGCTTCCACGGGTGGTAACCTCTCTTCCAAGAGTAAGCTGGATACGTGACCCATCTGGCATTGTCGCATCGAGAAGCGGGTTTGCTATGGATATGTGTCTTCCGCATAACTGAGCAATCCTTATGGCGAAAGCATCGAGCTCATCATCATCAGAGAAGATCACATTCGTGGGCACTGAGTTATAGGATTTGTGGAATACATAGATAGGAGTGTTGGGCCCATCACATGATACATCCTCAAGTCTCATATCGCGCATGAGTGGATCTATTCTTCCAAAACCGAGGAAGTCCCTGATCAAGTGATACATCACTCTTTCCCTTTTACGGACTGAAATATCTATCTTATATTCTCTTAAATATTTGGTACTATATTCCCTTAGATATTTTTCAGCACTCTTGTGATCGGTTTCCTTTAAGTTGAGCTCAAGCGTCTCTATCAACTGCTGTTTCATATTTTCCAGCAGTTTCTTTTCCTCTTCGGAAAGCAGGGGTTCAAGAACCTGATATTGATATTCATGCGTGACAGGATTATATGCAATTCTAATGTAGGCATATGGAGCATTAACCGGATACATCTCTATTTCTTTGAAATTGCTTCCTTCAGGAACAGCAAAGTCAACGATAGGACCATGTATTGCAATGTTGTATGCCTCTTCAAGTTCCTGTTTATTAGAAATAATATCTATCAATCGCTGGTGTAGAGGAACTTCTTTTTCCTCTTCTGTCTTTCCCCCATACTCAACAGCAAATTCCTTGCTATTAATAACGCTTTTTACTTTCTGCTCCCATTCGGAGCTCTTGTCAAAATCAATACTGTGGTTTGTAATCAATTTGTTATGATCCTCTGCCAGATGAGATTTCAGATCATCTGCAGTCTCATAAGAATCAGAATAATTATCTATATCTGAAAGGAGTAGATCAATAGCCTCTTCAGATTTTGAATTCTTATTATGTTTATTGGTTCCTGGAATTGCAGGAAGTGGTACTTCTTCTGCATTCCCACCATGTTGGACTCCATCGGCAAGATCCATGCTATGACCTCTTATTTTTTAGACTGGGAGAAAGGCAACTTAGCACCTGAAAGACGTGCTTTTTCAGTTTTTTGCTTTTTTTGGCCTTTTCCCTCTTCAAGTTCAGGTATTTTTATCCCACAGAGTGCGGCTCCAAGCCTGTTCATTGCTATAGAGATCTCTGAGTATGGATATTTTGTAACCACCGGACTTTTGCCTGTTATACTATTGGGTACACTAACATCCTCAGGCAGCACTTCAAGTATTTTCATATCAAGTGATTTTGCCAGCTTTTCTCTGTATTGTTCATCGTGTACTGGCACAGTTCTGTTAAGTACCATACCCGTGACTTCTTTTCCTAGTAATGCTGCAATTGTTTTCATCTTAGAGCCATCTGCAATGGCGGTCATTTCAGGTGTAAGTACCAGTAGAACTTCATTACATAGTTCTATGCAAGTGGCAGTTATGTGGTTCATTCCCGTAGGAGTGTCAATAATAATAAATTCAAAATTTGGTGCCATTTCAGATATAACATCTTTGAGCTTGGATGGATCTGCCTTTTTGAATCCCTGCAAGGATATGCCACAGGGAAGGATTTTAAGGCCGTTAGGTCCGTCGCACAGTGTATCGGTGACATTGGCTTCATCAGCCAATACTTCATGTAGTGTGATCTTATTATTCTCCAATCCCAGCATAAGACCTATATTTGCCATGCCAAGGTCAGCATCAATCAAAAGAGTCTTTTTTGCAAGACCGGCAAGTGCTGCTGCCAGATTGACAGCAAACATGCTTTTACCAGTTCCTCCTTTTCCGGAAGTTATTGTGTATATTTTGGCAGCCATCTTATTCACAACTTTGATCATCTATTCTTACTTTCAGTTCAAACTTTATACAAAGAATTAGGCAATATAAATATAAAAAGATAACTATAAAATAAAGGCTATTGAATTACGCTCAAGCTATATATAGGAAATTCCATCAACAACGTATGGAACAAAGCAAGTCAAGAGAGGTTCGTTTATATCTTTATCATGCAGGACAGTGTGATCCCAAAAAATGCACTGGTAGGAAAATGGTACGCTTCAATCTCGCTCGCTTGGTTGAGAAAGTAAATGCTATTCCCAGAGGTTCTATCCTTCTTGATCCGATGGCTGAAAAAGCTCTCTCTCCGGCTGATAACGTCAAAAAAGGGCTTACTGTACTTGACTGTTCCTGGGAACATGTGGAATCTGTTTTTCCCCAGTTACTCATGCTTGACCTGCAGCACCGTGCTTTACCATATCTTGTTGCGGGTAATCCGGTTAACTTTGGCCGCCCTTTCAAACTTACATCCGTGGAAGCTTTTGCCGCTTCTTTATACATACTTGGATATAAAGAGCAAGCTGCTTCTATACTTTCCAAGTTCAACTGGGGACATACGTTTCTGGAGCTTAACCACGAACCTCTGGAAGAATACTCCATGGCCAAAGACAGTATGGAAATACTTAACATCCAGTCCGAATATATATAAAAGTAATCACTACTGGGGGGAGGGTAACATATGGTAAAAATGCAGGTAGGAGTAATAGGCGGCGGGGTCTGTGACAATAAAACAGAGATGATAGCTGAAGAAATAGGCCGTGAACTGGCTTTGCGTGGTGTGACTCTGATATGCGGAGGATTGGGCGGTGTCATGGAGGCCTCTGCTCGTGGGGCAAAACGTCAAGGGGGAACTACCATAGGCATCCTCCCAGGTAATAGCCGAGAAGACGCCAACAGGTACATTGACTTCCAAATAGTCACTAATATGGGGCATGCACGCAATGCCATTATTGCTGCATCTTCTGATGTTTTGATCGCTGTTGGTGGTGAGTACGGTACTCTTTCAGAAATTGCCATAGCCCTTAAAATGGGAAAGACGGTTGTTGTTATTGAAAGCAAATGGGGTATTGAGGGAACCATCAAGGCCACTGATCCCCAAGAGGCTGTAGATTTTGCATTGAATGCAATTCCATAAAAAAAAGCAGTTCTTAACCATTTTTCTGCTATCCAATTCATATTTCAAGTTCTATCCCAATAGGGCAATGATCTGAACCCATGATTTCCGACAGGATAAAAGAAGACTTTATGTTATCCTTCAAGTTATCACTGGCAAAGAAGTAATCTATTCTCCAGCCAACATTTCTTTCTCTGGCCTTTGTTTTCATATCCCACCAGGTATACTTGCCGGACTGGTCGTTGAACATGCGCAAAGTGTCCAGGTAGCCATGATCTATCAATTTATCTATCCAGGCTCTTTCCTGAGGCAGGAATCCGGAAACTTTCTCATTCTCCTTGGGGCGTGCCAGGTCTATTTCTTTATGTGCTGTATTCACATCTCCACAAATTATGAGCTTCTTGCCCTGTGCTTTAAGAGCATCCAGACGTTCCAGGAACATGTCATAAAATTCCATTTTAAAATCAAGCCTCTCCCTGGAGGCTTTACCATTAGGGAAGTACACATTAAAAAGCATGAACTCCCCATAATCCGAGGTTAAGATTCTCCCTTCTGTATCAAACTTTTCAATTCCTACTTCATGGCTGATCTCTTTTGGCTCTTGTCTGGTGTAGAGGCCCACTCCGCTATATCCTTTCTTTTCTGCAGAAGAGAAATACGCTTTATATCCATCCACATGTCTTAGGTTTGAAGGTAACTGGTCTTCCTGTGCTTTTGTTTCCTGGAGACAGAGGATATCTGGTTGATGTGTTGTGAAAATGTCCATAAATCCCTTTTTGTACGCAGCACGAAGGCCATTGACATTCCATGAAAGTATCTTGATGCGGCTCATCTTTTATCCAGGTTCCATTGTACAGGTGGATATATAAACTGAACCTTTGAAAGCAATTTTTGTTATTACTATTCCAGAGAGCTAAGTAAAAATGTTTTATTCATGATCTGCTAAATTTCATAGGTAATGTAAGAAGATATTTGCTGTCAAGGTCAAGTACTTACGACCTAAAGTTCAATGTTTGAAGTGAAAATCAGTTTTATCTAATACGAACTATCAATTGAACGAAATTCTTAAATAATAATGAATATCATTTAGAATTGGATATCATCTATATCCAGACAAAAATGCCTTCAAGGCAGGTACAGGTGTAATTGTAATGGATACCATAGGGGAAGCAGATATGAAATACACTAACCAGCGTGTGGAGATAATCGCTTTCCTGCGTGAACACAAAGGTCATCCTACTGTTGATGAAGTTTATGATGGTGTCAGGAAAAAACTGACTCGCATCAGCAAGGCTACGGTTTATAAAAACCTGAAGTTCCTTTCTCAGAAAGGGTTACTTGAGGAGGTGAATGTAAAAGGGGTCACAAGGTTTGAAGCAAATTTTGTACCACATCATCATCTGATCTGCAGAAAGTGTGGAAAGATGGATGACTTTCAGTCAGAAAAATTGTTCGACTATTCAATGAAAATAGCCGAGGATATAGAAGGATTCAGTATTGATTCAATGAGTACTAATTTCTATGGGACATGTAAACAATGCAAGGAGGAGAATAGAAATGGATGAAGAAAGAGTAACTATGCCTTTAATAGGCGACGATGCACCGAAGTTCACAGCAAAGACCACAATGGGCGAGATCAAGTTCCCGGAAGATTACAAAGGCAAATGGGTAATCCTGTTCAGTCACCCTGCTGATTTCACACCGGTTTGTACTACTGAATTCATGACCTTTGCTTCTATGCAGGATGAATTCAAGAAACTCAACACAGAGCTTATTGGTCTTTCCATCGACAGTGTATATGCGCACATTGCATGGCTCCGTACCATCAAAGAGAAGATCGAGTTCAGGGGCATGAAGAATGTAGAGGTCACTTTCCCGGTTATCGAAGACCTGAGGATGGACGTTGCCAAGAAATTCGGAATGGTGCAACCAAATGCTTCTAACACACAGGCAGTAAGAGCAGTTTTCATCATTGACCCAAAAGCAAAGGTAAGAGCCGTTCTTTACTATCCACTGTCTAACGGCAGGAACATGGCCGAGATCAAGAGATTGCTCCTGGCTATGCAGAAATCAGATGCTGAAGGAATTGCAACTCCTGCAAACTGGCAGCCTGGAGAAGATGTCATAATCCCGCCACCGGGGTCATGCGGCGTTGCAAAAGAGCGTGTTGAGAAGAAGGAAGAAGGTAAGTATTGCCTGGATTGGTTCATCTGCTTTAAGAAAGAATCTAAGTGAATGTTTCCTTTGTAAAGTGGAGTTGATAAAAAATGGGAACTAAAGGAATAGAGATCCTTGGGATAAATGTTGATGAACTTGTAGCTAAACTGAACAGGGCATTAGCTGATGAATGGTATGCCTACTATCAGTACTGGGTAGGGGCAAAAGTAATCAAAGGCCCCATGAAGGAGGAAGCAGCTGCGGAACTTATCCAGCACGCAGCTGATGAGCTAAGGCATGCCGACATGCTTGCCACCAGGATCATTCAGCTTGGTGGAACACCAGTGCTGTCCCCTGCAGACTGGGACAAGCTTTCACACTGTGGTTATGACGCTCCCAAAGACCCCTTTGTGAAAAAGATACTTGAACAGAACATCAAGGGTGAGCAGTGCGCTATCCAGGTATACAATGGCATCCTTCAGATGGTCAAGGATAAAGATCCTGTGACCTACAACATAGTGCTCCAGATCCTTACAGATGAGATTGAGCATGAGGATGACCTGCAGGCAGTGATGGAAGATATCGAGCTATTGCAGCGCAGAGATTGATAGTATAAAGGCTCCTGACCATTAAAGGTCAGAACCTTTCCTTTATTGTTGTTATAAGCTTTATGTCACTCTAGTTGAAAACATGGTTTAAAAATTACAATATGACACAATATAATTTGGGTGGAATAGATGTGGAGTTACAATCTGGTTATCTGGATTGTGATTATTGACAAATTAATTAACAAATGAGGGATAAGATTGGTTGAGTTGCTTTTATTAAGCCGGCTTCAGTTCGCTCTAACAGTTGCATTTCATTTCCTGTTCGTTCCATTAACACTGGGACTTGCATTGTTAGTAGCCACCATGGAGACGGTATACTACAAGAATAAAGATGAAACCTGGCGGAAGATGGCCGATTTCTGGGGCCGGATATTCAAGATTAACTTTGCAATAGGTCTTGTTACAGGACTTGCAATGACTTTCCAGTTTGGAACGAACTGGGGTGCTTATTCTGAGTTCATGGGTGATGTCTTTGGACCACCTTTGGCAGTGGAAGCATTATTGGCTTTCTTCCTTGAAGGCACTTTCTTTGGTGCATGGATATTCCTTGACCGCAACCGTCAGAAACTAAAGGCCTTTTCCATGTGGATGGTCGCTCTGGGTACTAACATATCTGCATTGTGGATCATCACAGCAAATGGGTTTATGCAAAATCCCGTAGGCTATGAGATGGCAGCTGATGGAAGCAAGGTTATAATGACAGATTTCATTGCTCTCCTTACAAACAGTTATGTATGGTACATGCTGGTGCATACTTTGCTTTCAGCATATCTGCTGACTGCGTTCCTGATAATGGGGATCTGTGCATACCATTTCCTTAAAAAGAACAACAATGACGTATTCAGGAAGTCTTTCAGCATAGCGGTTATCGTAGCACTAGTTACTGCAGTCTTGCTTCCGGTTCTTGGTCATGGTTATGCACAATACGTTGTTGAGGTCCAGCCTGCAAAGGGGGCAGCAATGGATGCAGTATGGGAAACAGGATCCTCAGTACCCATGTATCTGATACAGGTACCGGATGCAAGTACTGGTTCTAACAGTATCGAATTACTGGGAATTCCGGGTTTTGCAAGCTTCCTGTATACTGGAAGTTTCAGTGGAACAATTACAGGACTTAACCAGCTACCTCAGGACGAATTGCCGCCTGTTGGAATGGTATTCTGGAGTTTCAAGTTGATGACAATACTAGGCTTTATTTTCATTGCAGAGGCTCTTGCAGGCTTATATCTGCAAAAGTCAGGAAAACTGTACATGTCAGATAAATATCTGAAGCTGCTGATGTGGTCGATTCCTCTTCCATATATTGCCATAACTGCTGGCTGGATCGTAGCTGAAGTAGGAAGGCAGCCCTGGATAGTATACGGGCTATTGAAGACAGCTAATGGTATATCCTCAGTTCCGCTATCAGATGTATTGTTAAGTATTCTTCTGATCAGTGGATTTTATCTTGCATTGATAGTCTTTGAAATATACCTTATAAAGAAAACCGTGGTTAATGCCATAGGAGTTGAGTGAATATGTTGGATTTCCTAACTCGCGACATTCTTGCAGTAATCTGGTTTTTCCTGTGGTGTGTAATATGGGGAGTCTACTTCATTGTAGACTCATTTTCCCTGGGTGCAGGTCTTTTAACGCCCTTTATTGCCAAAGATAAGGTGCAGAGGATACAGGTCCAGAGATCTGTGGGTCCTTTCTGGGGTGGGAATGAGGTCTGGCTCATCCTGGCTGCCGGAGGAACTTTCGCTGCATTTCCGCTGGTATTCTCCAAGATGTTTACATTCCTGTACCTCCCGATGATGTTACTGCTCATCGGTCTGATAGCAAGGGGCATTTCAGTGGAATATCTTCACAAGGATGACAGTTCCAAGATACAGAATGTGCTCATGTGGGGATGGTTCGTTGGAAGCCTTCTGGTCTCTTTGGTTCTGGGGGTTGCATTTGCAAACTTCTTCAAGGGTCTTGAAATAGCTGCCGGAGGAGTTTATGAAGGCACCCTTCTTGGACTGTTCGGTCCATATGCATTGATAGGCGGTGTCTTGTTCGTGCTTATCAGTGTTACTTCAGGTGCTCTGTGGATCAAGGTCAAGACAGAAGGTGCCCTGGCTACAAAAGCAGGAGACATTGCAAAGAAGACCAGTATTGTTGTGCTGGTGCTTTCTTTGGTCTACCTTGCATATTCCTTTGCAGGCATCGAAGGCTTTACAGCAAACTATTCGGCCACACCTGCTCTGTATGCACTGCCAGCTCTCGCAGTTATAGCTGCAATACTTGCTGTGGTTTTTGCAAAGCAGGAAAAGGCATTCTTGGCTTTTTGCTGTAACCTTGGAACGATATTGTTCATTGTCGAGAGCGGACTTGCAAGCATATATCCATACATGCTGAAGTCATCTGTTGCTCTTGAATACGGAATAGATGTCTTTGAGGCTGCATCGAGCCAGATGACCTTGAGTATCATGCTTGGAGGAGCACTGGTGTTCGTACCCATAGTCATCATCTACCAGCTGTGGGTATATACCCTGTTCAAGGAAAAGATCAAAGAGACGGAACAGGTCGATTACTGACCTGTTTTCCTTTCTGTTTTTTATTCGAACATAAATGTTTAATAGGTCTGAATAGAAGTATTTTCTTCATGGGGCCTTTGCTGATCTTTTTACTTTCTCTGGTTGTTGTGCTTATACTGACGACCTATGTGCGCCTACATCCGTTCCTCAGTCTTGTGATAACCTCACTATTTGTAGGAATAATGGCTGGCAGACCTGAAGATGCACTAACTACCATATCTTCAGGCATGGGCAAGGTGTTCTCACAGTTTGCTATAATTATCACTGCCGGTAGCATCATTGGGCTGGTTCTGGAAAGAACAGGACGTATGGATGTCATTGCCAATGATCTTATCCGGCTATCCAGAAAGCCTCTGCTGGCCTTAAATATTCTGGGTTTTCTGTTTGCTGTGCCTTTTATGTGTTCTATCCTTGCTTATGTAGTATTTTCTCCTCTGGCAAAAGATGTGAGCCGGAAATTAAATATTCCAACCGGAGTAGCTGCAACTTCACTTGTACTTGGAACACTGGCCTCCTTTGATATGGTATACCCTTCACCTGTCATACTCAGTGCTGCAAGTGAACTGAACGTTGATGTTGCTAAAATATTCTTTATGGGATTAATGATATCCCTACCGATGACATTTGTAGGATACTTGTATGCATCCCGATCAGTAAAGATCAATGCATATCTCGATCTCATAAAGGCAATTTCCTTTGAGGAAAAACAGGTCAGTAGAGCTTCAGCATACTTGCCTATCTGCCTACCCATTCTGCTGATACTTGCGGGTGTTTTTGCATCTAATCCCGTGATCAGGTTCATAGGAGAGCCTGATGTGGCATTACTAATTGGTGTGATGCTCTGCCTGGGGTGGTCACGATCATATGGTAAAGAACTGCATGAATGGGTAGAGAAGGCCATCAGACGCAGTGGTATAGTGCTGTTGGACCTGTGTGGGGGTGGAGCACTCGGAGCCACATTCGCAATGACAGGAGCAGGTGAAGCATTGGGCAATTTATTCATAAATTTGGCTCTTCCTGCTTTGTTGATACCTTTCCTGGTAGCTGTGGCAGTGCAGACGGTGCAAGGTTCGCGTGTTGTCACGATGCTGGTAGTACCCTCCCTAATAATGCCCATCCTCCCCCAGCTTGGACTTCCAGCGGAGATAAGTCTATTATCAATGGCATGTGGTACTTTTCTCTTCTCTCACGTAAACGATCCATTCTTCTGGATTTTTAGAGATCTGTCAGAAATGGAAACCAAAGAAGCCCTTAGAGAATATACCTTCGGCGGCATCCTGATGGGGTTTACAGGCTTGCTGCTCCTTGGGTGCGGATACATAATAGCATTTTAAAAATACCAAGATAAACGGGCAAAAAAGAAAAAAGAAAAGACCAGGATAATTATCCGGTCTTAGTGGTGGTCATGGTGTTCTTCTGCTTTCTGCTTTTGCCAGTTTTTATCTGCTTCCTGCACAGAAGCAAGACACTTTTTGCAGAGCATCACAGTATCCTCTTCTTCACCTTTTGAAAAAGAAGGCCTGGATATCTGTACAGGCTGCAATTGTGCAATAGCTCCACACAGGTCGCACTTTCCGGCAGTTCCGCATGAACTGGATGTTGCTGTCATGTCAGCGGTCTCTTTTGCCGCCTTAAGACATTGTTCACATAGTCCTTTCCAGATGCCCTCCGGATATGAATGCTCAAAGCGAGGAGCAAAAGCCCTTACAGGAACAACAGTGGGTATTGAAACGCCACATAGATCGCAATCTGCCATTTTCTTTACCTCCTTAGATTAACACCTTTGCGGCTTCCATTGCCCAGTAGATGAATGGTTCTGACCAGAAACCAATTGCCAATACAAATATTGCTGCAATAACCATTGCAAATGTGTATGACTTTGGCTCTGCGATCTTTACTCCATCAGAAGGCAGGAAATACATGTATTTCACAACTCTGGCATAATAGAACAGTGAGATTGCACTGTTGAGGATCGCGATAACTGCCAACCACACAAGTCCGGCTTCTATGGTTGATGCGAACAGCACGAACTTACTCATATAACCGGCTGTAAGGGGTATACCTGCAAGAGCAAAGAGGAAAATGGTCATACAGAGAGCAGTGACCGGCATACGTTTGCCAAGGCCCCGGAAGTTATCGATGTGGTCAGGCACTTCTGCATCCTTTTTCTCGGAAAGTACCATGTATGTGACCGCTGCAGTTGCAATAAATGCACCTGCTTTCATGAAACCATGAGACAGAGCATATAATATTGCGCCTGCAAGAGCTGTCTTGGTCATAACTACAAAGGCCATGGTAATATAGCCTGCCTGGGCAACGGATGAGTATGCAAGCATTCTCTTGACACTGGTCTGTGAGAGTGCCACGACATTACCCAATGTCATCGTAATGACTGCAAGTATGGCAAATGCAGTAGTCCACTCGGCCTGCAAAGCAACCAGAGCTATCATGAAGACCTTGAAAGCTGCTACAAAGCCCATTTTCTTGGAGCCTGCTGCAAGCAGTGAGGACACGACCGAAGGAGAACCCTGGTAAGTGTCTGGTGCCCACATATGGAATGGTACGAGAGCGATCTTAAATCCAAGGCCTGCTATCATCAAAACTACAGCCAGTAAACCCATTGGGCTTCCGAGTAGTAAACTTATGTTTTCTGCAATACCCGGGATGCTGGTAGTACCTGTCGCACCATATATGAATGATATACCAAAGAGCATCAAAGCTGCAGATAATGATCCTATCATGAAGTACTTCATTGAAGCTTCCAATGAAACTGGATTCTTCTTCTCGAAACCTGCCAAAGCATATGTTGCAAGACTTGCCAGCTCAAAAGCAACGAACAAAACCATAAGGTCATTGGCCGATGCTACGAACATCATACCTGCTGTTGCAAAGATCATCAGGGAGTAGAACTCCTCTGTGTGTGTATTGCCTTCAGTGTACTTTATAGATGCAATAGATACCAGTAAAGCAACTGAAAGGAACACTATCTTGAAGAACTGGGATAATGCATCAAAGGAAAGAGTATCATTGAAAAGCATGCCTTCTGTCCCGAGACTTGTCACTACAAGCACAAGGGATGCAAGTATTCCCAGAGACGCAAGGTAACCCAGTATCTTTTTTGTTTTCACACTAAGGAATAATCCGATGAGCAGGACTGCAAGTCCCGTTCCCACCAGAGTAAGTTCAGGTGTGAGTAAGGTCATATCTGCCATTTATCACACCCCCGCAACAGCCATGAGGCTGACCAGTTTTTCTGAGTTAGCTATCATCATATCCAGCACCGGACTGGGATTCAGTCCAAAGTAAATTATGAGTATTGCGAGGACAGCCATTGAGAATGTCTTGGATGCAGAAATATCTTTCAAAGCACCGAACTTCTCATTGTATACACCGAACATCGCCCTCTGCATTGCCCACAGATGATATGCTGCCGTGATGATTATTGCCAGTATGGCTATAACCACATAAGTGGGCTGGTTGATGTAGGTGAATGTCAGCACCAGGAACTCAGCTATGAATCCTGTTAGTCCTGGGAGACCCAGTGAGGCCATGAAAGCCACCATCATGATAACAGTAAGCTTTGGCATCTTTCTGGCAAGTCCTCCAAGTTCATTGATGATCCTTGTGCCTGTGGCATTGTTGATAACTCCGCATGCCATGAACATAATGCTCATGATAAGTCCATGTGAGAACTGCTGGAACATAGCTCCGGATACGGAAAGGGATACAAGGCCTGCAGCTCCCAATGTCACATAACCCATGTGGCTCACACTAGAGTATGCTACCATACGCTTCAGATCCTTCTGGGCCAGTGCAAGGAAAGCACCGTACAGAACGCTTACTGAACCCAGCAGTGCCATGATAGTGATCATAAGATTCATAGATGGCGTGAAGGGCAGTAAGGGTAGCGTAACTCTGAACAATCCATAACCACCGATCTTAAGCAGAACAAAGAGCACACTGCCTGCAGTTGGTGCTTCAACGTATGCATCCGGTAGCCAGGAATGGAATGGGAATGAGGGGATCTTGACAAGGAACCCGAACAACAGCGCCGCGAATATGAGATCACGGGAGAGACTATCACCTATGAACTGGAACTGCGAGAGCAGATGCTCGATGCCCATGTTGGGAGTACCAGTCTGTTTCCATGCTGCGAAGTAGAGAGCAAAAATGCCCAGCAACATTACAAGTGAACCTACGTGCGTGTAAATGAAGAACTTGATGGATGCCTTGTGCTTTTCAGGCCCTCCCCACATACTTACCATGAAGAAGAGTGGCACAAGAGTAAGTTCCCAGAACACGTAGAACAGGAAGAAATCAAGTGCTAAGAAAACACCTATGACGGCTCCCTGGGTTGCAAGGATCAGCGCATAGAATTTGTTGGCCTGTTGCTTGTTATCATTCCATGTGAAGAGTATCAGGAATGGGATCACTATGGCGTTCAGCAGGACCAGTGGCATGGATATGCCATCTATACCCAGCTGATAATGTATTCCCAGGCTTGGGACCCAATTGGCTAATTCCTGGAACTGCATCTCAGTTGCAGTACTATCAAAGTTGAAGTACATGAACAGGGTCAGCACCAGTACCAGCACGGAAGATAACAGGGCAGAAGCCCTTGCTTGTTCTCTTGTCTTTGTGAATATAGTGAGTACTGCGAATAAAAGCGGGATCAGTACTATTGAAGATAGAATGGGTATTGCCATTTAGAATACCTCCAGGATCAGCTTGACAAGAATGATCAGCAAACTGACACCAGTTACTACCGAAGTGGCATAGTTCTGTACCACGCCGGTCTGAAGTTGTCTTAGTCCATCTGAGGCATCAGTGAATATATTGCCGATCAAATTGATCAACCAATCAAAGCCTCTGTCGACAGCTCTTCCAGCGAGTGCAAGACCTTCATATACAACCTTTACTGCCAGGAACTGCGTATAGATCGCATTCTGGTAGTACCTGTTGTAAAGCAGTTTGTATATGGGATTCTTTCTGGAAACAATTCTTGACATGTCGATCACACGCATGCCATAGATAAGGTATGATATCAGCAGACCTGCAATAGCCACGATCACAGGCATCCATAGTATCAACAATGGTTCACCTTCGCCACCGTGTGCAGCCAAGTGATATTTTCCGATCTCTGCAAGAGCATGGATATCAAGATTGACGAAACTGTTACTGAAAGTTTCTTCCAGGAATGTTCCGAAGCCTGTCTTTGTTATCGCACCAAATATGAGTGCCAGAATACCCAATATCATTAGAGGGATGGTCATCACAGATGGAGATTCGTGCCCTCCATAGTCGGTCCTTGGCTTACCTGTGAAGGTCATGAAGATCAATCTAAATATATAGATGGATGTTAGCAAGGCAGCTACTATTGCAAAAGCATATGGAATCCAGTTCTGTGTAGACTCGCCGAAAAGATAGGCAGCTTCAATTATTGGGTCCTTACTGAAGAAACCGCTGGTACCTATGGGAGTTCCAGGTATACCGAAACCTGCCAGAGCAAGGGAAGCGATGAGCATTGTTGCAAACGTTATAGGCATAACCTTTCTTACACCGCCCATCTGCCTGATATCCTGGGTTCCGACTGCATGGATCACACTTCCGGCACACAGGAAGAGGAGTGCCTTGAAGAATGCGTGGTTAATGAGGTGGAATAATGAGTCACCTACTGCTGTTACTCCGATGACTGCACCCATTCCAAGTCCCAGCATCATGTATCCAAGCTGACTGATAGTGGAAAATGCCAGAACACGTTTTATATCGTTCATTACAAGTCCCATGGTTGCAGCGAAGAGTGCTGTAAAGGCTCCAAGGTATGCAACTATGATCAAAGAGTAAGGAGCTGCGATGAACATGGGGAATGTCCTTGCTACCAGGTATACACCGGCTGTAACCATCGTTGCTGCATGTATGAGTGCAGAAACGGTAGTTGGACCTTCCATTGCATCAGGAAGCCACACATGCAGAGGGAACTGACCGGATTTACCAACTGCACCACCAAAGAAGAGCAGTGTGATAATAGTCAGATGGCTGACCTCATATCCGAATATCTGTGTATTGAGAGCAGCAATTTGTGGTATGTAGCTGAAGATCTCGTCAAACCTGAGGACATATACGCCTTCAGGGATGGCGCCGTTGAATATTCTGAATATATCTGAGAAGAGCAGGATGATACCTGCAAGGAACATCACGTCACCAACACGAGTAGTCAGGAAAGCCTTCTTTGCTGCGGAAGCTGCAGATGGTTTCTGGAACCAGAAGCCAATGAGCAGGTAAGAACACAGTCCCACAAGTTCCCAGCAAATGAAGAACTGAAGAATGTTATCAGATAAGATCACACCGAGCATTGCAGCTGTAAAGAGTGCGGTTTCTGCGAAGTATCTGGGCTGTCCTTTATCATGGGACATGTAGCCAACAGCGTATATGTGGATAAGAAGGCTCACGAATGTTACCATTGACAGCATAACTGCAGCCAGAGGGTCTATGAGAATACCTACATTCAGTATTGCAAACCAGCTGTAGGACTGGGAAATGACTTCCTCAGGGTTCTGCAACAGGTTCAGCGTGATCATCAATGAGATGACGAAAGAGGTAAAGATAGCAATTATGGGGATGATGGCTCCGCCATTTGGTAACTTCTTACCCAGGAAGAACGTCAGCACAAAAGCAAGTGCAGGCAGTACAGGTATTAAAAATGCCATGTTTTCTATTGCCATTTTTACCACCTCAATATGTTGAGTTTGTCAAGGTTGATCATGTCCCTGACCCTGTAGATGGACATCAGGATAGCAAAACCAATGGCTGCCTCAGCTGCTGCAAGAGCAATGGAATACAAAGCAAATACTTGCCCTGTAAGGTCCCCGTTATAGCTTGAGAAAGCCACAAGGTTGATATTTGCAGCGTTAAGCATAAGTTCCACGCACATGAGCATTCTGATTCCGCTTTTCTGGGTCATGAATCCAAAAAGGCCTATTGAGAATATGATGGCTGAGAGTGCAAGGTAATAGAATAATGGTATCATTCAGTACCATCTCCTTTTGCCATATAGATAGCCCCCATAAGAGATGCCAGCAAAACAATAGACAGTATTTCAAAAGGCACTACGAAATCCGTGAAGATCAGTTTGCCTATTCCCTGAATATTACTTTGGTCCATCATGTTCTGTGGGATCTGTTCCACAGTGGTCCATTGGGTAAAACCTGTGGATATTATTACTATTGCAAGGAACAGGAAGGCAATTATCATGCCTGCTATACGTGGCCTGAAGAAATCATATACAGAAGTCAAGATCTGCATTATGGTAAAATTCTTATTCAGCATCTTTATCACTTCCGAAATCCTTCTTCGTGAGCATGACCGCGAACATTATCAATACGCCGATAGCTCCAACGTACACCAGTACCTGAATTACTCCAAGGAACTGGGCATTCAACATAATATACAAACCTGCCACAACGAACATTACCACTATTAATGATAATGCAGATCTGACGATATCCTTCGCTGTTACTACGAACAAAGCGCAGGATATGGAAAGTAGAGCCATAACAGCAAAGACCAGTATTTCCAGAACATCTGCAATTATTGAGGTGTCCATCTGCTTACCTCCTTACCAGCTTCTTTTTCAGCATTTATTTCAACCTCTCTTGCCAGCATGTCCGGCGTGAAGAGTAGGTCATTGTGTTCCCATCTAATGACACCTGTCAGGTACACTTTAGAACTTGAGAGAGCTCCCTTAGGACACTGGTCTATGCACAGCCCACAGAAAAGGCAGTGACCCACGTCAATTGAGGGGAACCATCTTTTCTTGTCGCTCTTTGGACCGGTCCGGGCCTTAACTATCTTTATTGCATTGTTGGGACAGGTATTGGCACATATCCCACAACCTATGCACTTGCTTTTATCCAGTTTCTGTAACCCTCTGAACCTATCCGATAGTTTGGTGGGTTCTTCCGGACACATTCTGGTTACAGGAGGTGCGAAATAGATGTGCTTTAATGCCTTTTTGATATTTTTTAGAACCATATTTATCACACTCCCATCAGAGCTAGTGCAATAACCCATCCCAGATTCAGCAAAGATAGGGGTAGTAGTTTCTTCCAGCTTAGGTCTACGACCTGGTCGATCCTGAACCTTGGAACAGCCCAGCGGATCATTATTATAGTCAATATCACAAGCGTTACCTTTCCAAGGAAGAAAGCAGTGGGGAGAACTATTCCAAGCAGCATGTTAGAAGTGAGCATTGTAGGTAGGTTCCATCCTCCCAGGAACAGCAAGACCACAAGCATGGACCCGAGCATCATGTGAATATATTCAGCAAAGAAACCGAGACCAAATCTCATACCAGTATACTCTGTGATCCATCCTGCAATGAGTTCTTCCTCAGATTCGTTCTGGTCAAAAGGAAGACGTCCCATATCAGCCATCAGGGCTATAAAGAACACTACAAATCCTATGGGCTGCTTGATAATGAACCATAGAGGGTTCTGAGCATGAGCAATATCTATTATATTCAAAGATCCTGCCATTATAGCCACACTTACAACACAGATGCCCAGAGGAACTTCATACCCGATCATACGTGCGAAGTTCCTGAATGCTCCTAGCAGGGAATACTTGTTGTTAGAACTATAGGCTATCATGAAAATACCAATGACAGAAACAGCTGAGACCGCTTCAATATAAAGAATACTTATATCCATGTCGGTTGCAGCTATTGGATATATGCTGCCATTTATGATTATTGCACCAAAAGGAATGGCGACAAGCATCAGAAAAATAGATCCCATAAGGACTATAGGTCCAAAGACAAACAGCAATTTGTCAGCGTTGGCAGGTATGATGTCTTCTTTTGTGAAGAGTTTTATCGCGTCTGCGACCAGCTGGAATATTCCATGAGGACCAACTCTGTTAGGACCATGACGCTGCTGGACGTCAGCTGCGAGTTTACGCTCAAACCAGACAACCAACATTGCACCCATGAATATGGCACCCATAAGGCAAAGTCCCAGAATACCACGTAGCCAGGGGTTGAAAAGAATATCTGTTAGTTCCATCATGATCACCTGTCAACCTCACTTGTACATGTGTCCATGCTTCCGGCTATTGCCACAATATCTGCAACATTGACTCCTTTAAGAAGCGGAGGTAAAGTCTGCAATGTGGGATATACTGGTCCTCTTATCTTTACACGGTATGGTTTATCGGAACCGTCAGAGACCATGTAGAATCCCATTTCACCTCTTGGGTCTTCCACACGGTGGAATACTTCTCCGGCTGGTATTCTCATAACAGGTGACCTGCGGCCATAGGCAGTATTTTCTGGGAACAGGGGGCCGCTGGGTATCTGATCAAGACATTGCTCTATTATATACATGCTTTCACGCATCTCATCAAGACGCACCTGAACTCTTGCAAACACGTCACCTGCGGTCTGAGTACATACTTTGAAGTCGAGATCCTTATAGGCGAGATAAGGTTCAGCCTTACGGATGTCAAAAGCAACTCCTGTTGCACGAAGCGGCGGACCGGATACACCGATATCTTTTGCAACTTCAGCTGTAAGCACACCAATGCCTACAGTCCTTCCTTTGTAAATGGAATCTGTGCTGAACAGATTCTCGTAAGTGGCAATAGCCTTTCTCAGATTTCCAAAGACATACTTTGCATCTTCTTTGAATCCTTCAGGAAGATCGTCCTTCACACCTCCAAAGCGCAGGAAACTGTGTGTGATGCGTGCTCCGGTAACAGAGTCCATAAGGCTCATCACATCTTCTCTTTCCTTGATGGTGTACATGAACATGCTCACAAAGCCAACAAAGGAGGCATATTCTCCCATACCCAGCAAATGGCTCTGTATCCTGGAAAGTTCTTCCATTATCACACGAATGTACTGTGCTCTCTCTGGCACTTCTATGCCTCCAAGCTTTTCCACGCAGCCAACATATGCTTCTTCATTGGTCAGCGCTGCAAGGTAGCATATCCTGTCGACAATAGTTATTCCTTGAAGGTATGTCTTGCTTTCAAGTATTTTTTCTATCCCTTTGTGGATAAATCCCATCTCTACCTCGGAATCCACTACGGTCTCTCCTCTCAATTTTGCATTGAGTCTGAAGGGACCTGGCATCATAGGATGTTGTGGCCCAAGGTGAACTATCATTTCAGAAGGTCCAACTGTATTATCCATAGTAAAACCTCATACCAGATTTTTGGCTGTTTTGTTGGGGAAGCCTTTGTAATCTTTTCTAAGTGGCCATTCGCCAAGCAATTCCTGAGGAAGCACAAGAGGCTTCAGATCTGGGTGATTAAGGTACTTAACACCAAACAGCTCATATGTTTCTCTTTCGTACCAGTTAGCATTCCAGTATACAGGGACAACAGACTCAATTTCAGGATTGTCCCTTGGTAATATTGCTTTCAGTGTAAGGACTACAGGATGTTCGTAAGAACCAATCACATAGACGACTTCGATCTCATTCCTGTTAGGGTAATCAACACCGAATTCACAACAGAGGTGTCCAAAAGAAAGTTTGTCCTTAAGATATCTGCATATATCCTTTACATTTTCCTGCTTCACTTTAGCAATGATCCTTATATCAGATTCAACACTTGCATCATAGATAGTGCCTGTGAACTGACTGGAAAGTGAATCTATCATAGTTTTAGCATCCATAGCGTCACCTCAATATTCAGTACCTTTGTCCTTCTTTGCAGCTATCTTCTGTTGCAACTCAACAAATGCCTGGATCAGGCCCTCACATCTTGGTGGACATCCAGGAACATAAACATCTACCGGAAATATCTCATCTATGTTCTGAGCTGTGCTGTAAGATTCATAGAACGGGCCGCCACTAATGGCACAATCGCCAAAACAAATAACCCATTTTGGGGCTGGCATTTGGTCCCATATCCTCTGTAGTGCAGGCAGATATTTTTTTGTCACATATCCGCTGATTATAAGAACATCAGCATGCCTTGGAGAGTTTCTTGGAATTATTCCAAAACGGTCTGTGTCGTAGTGTGCCATACCCGTTGAAAGCAATTCCACACCACAACATCCCATGGCGTTTACTGTGAACCATAGCGAGTTCTTACGTCCCCAGTTAATTAAGTCCTGAGCTTTTGTCTTCTTTAAAAAATCGCTGATAGCACTACTGCTTGTTGTCATTACACCAGGGATCTCTTCAGGCAGATTTTCTGTATTATCAGAAACAGTTGCTTTTATTTCTGCCATTTGAGAGCCTCCTTTTTAATGAGATATAGGTATCCGAAAAGCACTACAAAAATGAAAATCAACATCTCAATGGTTGCTATGGTTGTTATACTGGGTTCTCTGAAAATGGTAGCCCAAGGGTATAAGAAAAGAACCTCAATATCAAACAAGACAAATGCAATGGCATATAAATAATACTCGACATTGAACTGGATCCTTGCATTTCCTGTAGGAACAGAACCCGCTTCATATGTCTCATATTTAGCAAGCGATTTACTCCTTGGACTTAACTGCTTTACAAGAAGCATAGTCGTGGGAGGCATCAAAAGCGCCACTACAAGAATTATCGCAACCGGAATATAACTGTATATTATGTTGCTAGTATCGATTATTCCTGACATAGTGATTCACCTGAAGAATTTGACCATAAAGATTACTTGTATACATTACTTTTAATGATTACTAGTATACTGTAACCCAGTTTTAAAGAATGTAATTCCAGAATACGTGATGGGTTATTAATTTTTTGTTGTGGATAGCTTCCGCAGAGCCACCATATAATTATATTAAAGAAATTTGATAATATTATATTGTTTAATAATGATAAATAACGTCTATTGATATCGTTTAATAATTACAGATTAGGCTTTTTGACGCACAAAAATCCTTGTAAAAAAGGAGAATTTATCTCATTGTAATTGGGGCGAATAATACTTCTTAATGACAGTATTACATTCGGAGCAAGAGACAACCATCCAGTCGCCCAGATCTGTCCGAACATATTTATCGAATATAGAAGCCCCGCAATGAGGACAAACATAGTAATCTTTAAAGTAGTAATGGTAAAAATGGGGCGTTGTTTCAAGCCATTTAAGTACCATCTGCATATGCTCAAAGTATTTTTGCTTCAGGGGAGATGAATTTGTCTCAAGTGCGTCTTGGACGCGGTTTGCTACTTTCTTAATGTGGCTTTCGGATTTATCTGTGAGTTTTTTGTAGTCAGATATATATTTTATCGTATGGTCAATGTATTGCAGATAAGCTTTGTGCGCCTTAGGTTCTCTTTTCCAGATAGTGCGTATGAAGTATTCTCCCATCACATCTTCCATTATATCTGCGCACGAAGTGCAGATATTATAGTCCTTGAAATAACGGGAATCCTGCTCTCCACCGCAGATGTCGCATGTGTCCAATATTTCATCCCCTTATCTCAAATTGTTCAATCGATTGATATAGGTTTCATAGCTTCCCGCGTGAACATTATGGGAAATATGTTCAGCACTGCAATGAGATCTCCGCTATGTACTTTTCCGGATTCTTGCCCTAGTACATAGGCATGTGTGATGATACGTTCGTTATCTACAGGTTTAGTACCGCCCTCAGTACCTACTTTGATCAGGGAAACTATTGCATGATGTGTGAAGGTGCAAGGAATAGCAATTGTATCCGGCTCTATGTTGATTTCTTTCACACGCAACTTCTTGAATTCACCTGCCCGCATTTCCATATCTTCGGCAGCTATTACCATTTCCCATTTTGCCCGCGTGGCAATCGTGAATTCATATGTCGCAGCTTTTATTGTCTTACATTTAAGGTCACCGTTTTCTCGGGAAACGACCTGAACTATTTCCTGCTTCATTTCATCACCACAAATAGTTGGTCTATACTAGTACACATAGGTTTCGAGGAAAACATCATTAATAATCGTTATATTGCTTGAGGACAAGCTAATTAGAAGAAATTTATCAGATTCATCTTTAAAATTAATTAAACAACATATTTATTTAAATATGAGACTTTCTACTTTACCTTCGACAAAGTTAACGTTGTTGTCTTTTAGTTTTATTAAAGTTGTATTCCCATATTTATCTCCTCCTTTAGTAGGGACAGTTGAAACAATCTGGTGCTTTGATAACATATCAAGATATCTCCAGAACTGACATCTTGATCTCATTGTTTCACCATGTTCCTTACACAATTCAATGTAACTTTTATATGAACTTCCAGTATGTGTAAAATTGTTTTCTTTAATTTCTTTACATATACCTAGAAGGCATAGTAGTTCATGTTTTGACAAGGTTTCTATTTTTTCATCTCGAGTTTTATTATGTATTTCGATTTTTTTATTTAATATATGCTGTAATATAGTATTATCAGATTGGGCAAATTGTGTACACAATATTGATTCTTTTAATAAATCAATTGCATATTTTACATCATTTCTTTCTCCGGCTGTTTCAGCAATTAGATATAATACATCATTAGAAATCGTGTAATCATCAGACAAATTACTCTTTACAGTTTCGTACAATATATCATAAATCTCATTTGTAGAATAAGCTTCTAAGTTGTAAGTACATAATTCCAAAATTCTTTTTGATTTAGAATTTAATTTTGAAAGAATATTTATGTTTAATGATGTAGCGATAAATGAAATCTTTGAAGAAGCATTTTTAATCCCGAAATCATTTATTTGACATAAATCTCCTAATAAATTCTTTACATCAGGAAATTCATGTACATCATCAAGTACTATAGTCAAATGAATATTATTCTCAAATAGAAGATTAATAAGTGATTTTATAATACTTTGAGATGACATGCCTTTACATCGATAACTCGTCTTTATTGAACGAATGATCTGTTCAAGCACCATGTGTTCAGTTCGATATATAGAACAATTTACGTATATGGAATAGTTATTGTTTTTATTCTCATTTCGCAAAATTGAACAAATTTTACGAGCAACCATGGTCTTGCCTGATCCTTCTGGCCCAACTAAAAATAATTTGCCAGGCATTTTTTCAGTGTTTAACGTAAACTTCGTCAACAAATTTTTAATAACTTCATCTCGATGTGGGCATTTATCGGGAATATATTCGCTATCAAATAAATCAATAGTTTTTCTATTTTTCTTTAAATCAACCACATAATATCAGCAAACCATTTTTAATGATTACCCAACATACATTACAATATTTTTCATAGCATCTACTGATATTTAGATTTAATGGCTTTTGCTATTTTTTATAAATGGTTTATGACTAAAAAGTAGTGCCTCAAATGTTTTTTATGCTGTTGATAATTTGGTTAAGTTAGCTATTATATTTGTATTTATCGAAAGCTATGAAACATGGCCCATGTTTAATGGCTCCAAATAGTCATTTATATCGAACTAGTCTTTACTAACATGTAATTTTAAAAAGCTCTAAAGTAAAAATGGTGAGTGAAGAATGAATTGCAATAGAATCTTAAATAAAAAAGTAATGCTGGCATTTTTTATAACAGTGGTTATATCAGCTACACTAGTTAGTGCATGGTCGACATATGTAGTGTTCAATGACAATACTTACGTAACAAGTGCTCATCTTACAGGTAAAACATCATATAGCGTAATTATGGATGTTGATGGAGCTTCTGGTTTAGTTAGCAACCATCAAATGATTACAACTGTATATGAAGATGTTCCACTTGCTCCAGATAAAGTGATAAGAACTTGGACTACACGTTCTGATTACAATGCAGCAATTAATAGTTTATCATCTTCCAAAACATACTATACAGTGTGGGACATGACAGGTACTGGTGGCGTCCAATACGGAACTTTATCTTTTGTATAAGATGGGAGCATTTCCCATCTTACTTTATCTACTATCATTATAGTACTTTACACTATGAGTTATTGTCGTTTTAGAATCTTCTTTGGTAGTCTCTTCTATGTGCATTGAGAAAAGCTGCCCTTTATAGAAAGCGACATTAATCAATGATTCGGTACCTACATCTCCACCCTTTACATCTATTATAATGTAAGATTTATCTTTGTCAATCGGAAGTGGTTGCTTTACCATATCATATTTTGAATTGATTTCATCAGCTAATGCATTTGTTTTCTTAGAATCTTTAATCATTGTATAATCCAATAAGGTAAACACCGTTTTGTTAGTCTCAGGATCAATCAATTCGACTGAATTACCATTAGTTGAATATAGGCAATTTTGACCATACCCAAATATTTCATCTAAGCATACTGCATTTTTATCTTGGATACCTTTGTCAGTTAGATAAGTATTTACATCATAACGATCGAGATCAGCAGCAAAAAATGAGATTGGTATTCCTTCATTAAGATTGTCGTTAGAATAAATTATTCCATTTTTAAAACTATTTGTACTATGGAAAGTTAGCATAATAGAATCTGGAGAGTCTTGGACAATGCTTTGAAGAGAAATATAACTACTGTCAATCTCTGCTTCCCTAATAGCTTTCTCTGAAATATCAGTTAGTTCTTTTCCATATTCTGATCGGGGATCGATTACTACTGTTTTTCTAGATTCAGAAAGTCCATAAACAGTTGCCACTCCTAAAATAGTAATTATTGCAAGAATGAACAACATTAATTTGTAATTTTTTTTGTAGTTCACGTACAAGCCTCCAATTGTTTATAGATAGTTATTATAGTAATAAAAGTATATATTTTATTTGGTGTTAGTGTTAAATTTAGAATATACATATATGGATTACATAATATAATAGAATAGTATTATTCGATAAAAATATAAAATCATATAATCGACCTTCTGCAGATGTCCTAAAATTTATGAATTACCTGGTTGCAGCTATTTTTCAATCAATAATAGCATAATTTAACTAAGTAATATTATTTAGTATGATTTATATTTTGTCCACGTATACCGAATGTAGGAAGAAAAAGATCTTTGTTTTTCTAGACATCTGCGGAAAGGCAATTATTTGGCTGATAATCATATTTTATCAAATGTGGGCTGGTTGTGGATGATTAATAGAAATTCTGGCTCTGTAGAAATCATCATGCTACAATCTCGACTGTGGGCAGATACAACCACAGAGGACACAGAGTTCACGGAGAAGGATTGCTATTTTAAGTCTCTGTGTTCTCTGTGAACTCAGTGGTTCAAACTTAATGTGCAGGTTTTCTACAGAGCCGAAATTCTCATTTCCTTACCAGGAAACATGTTTTCTCTTTATGGCATTTAGTGGTCAGCAGACTGTTAGATTCAACTACCCCATCTATATTATTGAGTACATGAAGGACATTCTCTTTCAATGAATGTATATCATAGGTTCTCACTTTTAACAGAAGATCATAAGGTTCCAGAAGTTCGTATATCTCCAACACATCATTTATATTCTTCAGCTTATTGATCACGTTTATTCTTTTATTCTGCTCTATGCGAAGGCCTATATAGGTAGTTATATTCAACCCAACGCTAACAGGGTCTACTAAAACAGTGAATTGCTTGACGATCCCGTTACTCTGAAGCTTTTCAATCCTTTTATGAACAGTAGATGTAGCAAGCCCAAGATCATTTGCGATCTCAGTGCTATGTATCCTGGAATTTTGGGTGAGGTGTTCTAAGATAGCAAAGTCTATATCATCCATATTATTATATTTATATATTCATAGTATATGATATTTTTCTTTCATTTTACTAATTATGGTCAATTTGATATTATTAGTAAAAATATGTGAAAAAATTAGATGATGAGAATACTAATAAAGACAATAATGTTTTTGTTTATTGAATGCTTTTATAGTGCATAAACGGTGGATAGCCAATGATAATTGATAAAAAATGTGTTGGATGTGGCCAATGTACTGCCTTTTGTCCAAAAAATGCTATAATTGTGAAAGGGATTGCACGGATAACTGATGATTGTATCCAGTGCAAAATATGTATGGCCTACTGTCCGATGAAAGCTATCGAGGAAAGTGCATGAAAGTTTTAGTGATTGGTTCAGGACTTGGTGGCCTTCTCAGTGCTGCCTGGCTCTCACGGGAAGGTCATGAAGTTGATGTTTTAGAGAGGCTTCCCATTATAGGCGGAAGATTCACCAATATAGATTACAAAGGATTTCAGCTATCTACCGGCGCTTTACATATGATCCCTCATGGTCCGACCGGACCACTGGGCACCCTGCTAAAGGATCTTGAAGCCGATGTCAGGATAGTAAGGTCCCGTCCCATGACCACTATTCGTATTCCAACAGAAAAAGATGCTACGGATTACACACATGGTTTTCAGGACATAGAGTTCCATGATTTCAGAAAACGCTTTTCTCTGTTTAACAGAATTAAACTTGCAATTCTTATAACCACCACACGTACGTTCCCTCCAAAAAGTGGTTCTATGGCCCAATGGTGCTCAAAGAACCTAAATCAAGACTGGGCTCTAAAGCTAGCTGATTCTTTTTGTGGCTGGGCACTAAGCCTCAAAGCTGAAAATGTGCCAGCTACAGAAGTCTTTGAAATAATCGAAAATATGTATAGGTATAGTGGTCCTGGGATCCCCGTCGGAGGATGTAAGGCAGTAACAGACTCCCTTATTAATATAATCAGCTCTCATGGGGGCAAGATACATACTTCCAGTGAGGTCACACAGATTCTTGTGGAGAATAACAAGGCTGTGGGAGTGGTGGCGGATGGAAAGGAGCATCGAGCCGATCTTGTGATAAGTGATATAGGTCACATGGAAACAAGCAGGCTATACGATACCATTGCTCTGGATGCAAGTGCAGCGAACTATCTTGCAGCCATTCGAAAACTCAGACCCTCTGCAGGTGTCAAGATATGCCTTGCATCGAAAGAACCTCTTATAGAACATACAGGTGTGCTTCTCACGCCGTACGCCCGGAGGATAAATGGTATTGATGAGGTAACAAATGTTGATCCTTCCCTGGCCCCTGCCGGTAAACATCTTATTATGGCTCATCAGTGTGTACAATGGGAAAATATTGGCAGGCTTGAGGAAGAAATCGATCTTGGTCTGCGCGATCTTTCTGAGATATTTGCAGGTAAGGAGTATGAAGTACTTCTCATACAGTCATATTCCGGAGAATGGCCTGTGAATCGTTCATCTTCTGGTACTGATCTTAACAATAAGACTCCCATCAAAGGTCTCTATATAGTGGGAGACGGCGCAAAAGGCAAAGGTGGCATAGAAGTTGATGGTATTGCATTGGGTGTTAGAAATGCCATAACAGACATCCTAAATTCCAGTACGTAATCGATAGATTAAATTTATTATATTCTATATAGTTAAGTGAAAACACATGATAGATTTTGTTACCTTTTCCCGTAATGTATTTGTACCTGTGACCAACGCCTGCAGAAACAGGTGTGGGTATTGCACATTCAGACGCGAGCCGGATGAGCCAGGGTCATGCTTCATGTCGCCGGAGGATGTAATCCCTATACTCAAAGAAGGGAAAAAAGCAGGTTGTACTGAAGTGCTTTTTACATTTGGCGAATATGCCGATGAAGTACCTGAATATAAGAAATGGCTTGAAGAGCTAGGTTTTTCTTCCAACGTCGAATATGTGATACACCTCTGCAAAATGGCAATAAATATCGGCCTTTTGCCTCACACGAATGCTGGTGTCCTTAATTACACGGAACTTGAAGCCTTAAAGCCCTGGAATGTCAGCATGGGACTTATGCTGGAAACCACGGGCAATGTAGCAGCTCACCTTAATTGTCCTGGGAAACATCCTGATGTCAGGACCAAGACCATTAAATATGCGGGGGAACTGCAAATACCTTTCACAACTGGTATTCTTGTTGGCATTGGTGAGACTTTAGACGATCGGATAGACTCATTACAATGCATTTCTAATCTGCATAACAAATATGGTCATATCCAGGAAGTCATTATCCAGAACTTCGTTCCAAAACCTGGAACCTTCATGGAAAATAATTCATCTCCTTCCATAGAAGATATGATGCAGATAGTTTCTATTGCAAGGGAAATATTACCTGCTGATGTAGCTATACAGGTTGCACCTAACTTAATAGATCCATATATACTTGTCAAATACGGCGCTACAGATCTAGGTGGCATCTCTCCCACAACCATTGATTGGATCAACCCTGAAACAGAGTGGCCTTCAGTGGAAAAGTTGCAAGAGATGCTCAAAGATATATCTTTGAGAGAGCGGTTGCCTATTTATCCAGCTTATATTAAAAAAGGCTGGTATAGTCGGAACTTAAAGTCACTTATAAAATCAATGATTGATAATGAAGGTTACAGAAGACTGTAAGGTCTAACGTACCTGATTTAGATAATGCTTTATATTTTGAACTAATTGAGCATACTATTCCAACAGACTAGTTTGGTCATATTATGATGTCAAAAATTGATGAAGAGCTGGTGGAAAGAGCGTACAACGGAAAAACCAGCAGCGAAGATGCGCTCTTGCTTCTGGATGCTGAACCTTTTGAACTTTTCAGGTTCGCTGACAATTTGCGCTACGAAGCGGTTGGTGATATCACTACCTATGTAGTGAACCGGAACATTAACTTTACTAATCGTTGCATAGGCAGATGTGGTTTTTGTGCATTCAAACAGGACGAAGGATATATCCTGAAAACAGAAGAAATACTTGCCAAAGTGGAAGAAGCCTACAAGGCTGGTGCAACTGAGGTCTGTATCCAGGGTGGTCTTTTGCCAAAAGCTGGTCTTGACTTATACACCGGCATCTTAGAAGCAGTTAAAGAAGAATATCCATCTATTCATATCCATGCATTTTCCCCCATGGAAGTTTATCATGCCGCAAGGACCAGTGACCTGAGTGTCAAGCATGTATTGCGTGAACTAAAAAAATCAGGTCTTGGAACCATGCCCGGTACTGCCGCTGAGATTCTTTGTGACCACGTGAGAAAAGAACTTTGTCCGGGTAAACTTTTAACTGCAGAATGGGTGGATGTGGTTACATCTGCTCATAAAACAGGCATCCGTACAACCGCTACTATGATGTACGGACATATCGAATCCTGGCAGGATAGAATCGAACATATGATGGTTGTGAGAGATGTACAGAAAGAAACAAAGGGTATCACTGAATTTGTACCTCTGCCTTTCATGCCTTATAATAACCCTATCGGAAAAAAGATGATCGAACAAGGTCGTTATGCCACTACAGGTATCGATGATCTCAAAGTGTATGCATTATCCCGCATAATCTTCAATAAACACATTAATAATATTCAGGCAAGCTGGGTCAAACTAGGGAAAAAATTGGCTCAAGTAGCTTTGTATTGCGGTGCAAATGACCTGGGAGGTACACTCATGGAAGAAAGTATCTCTACTGCAGCAGGTGCAAATAATGGTTCTTCCATTTCCCCACAGGAACTTGAATGGATGATCAAAGGGGCAAGCAGAATTCCAAAACAGAGAACCACTCTCTACGAGATAGATAATATTAAAAAAGAGTCATTTGGCAATGGTCCCCGTGAGGCTGGCGATGCTGTCATTTATTCCTGAAGATATTAAGGAAAGGGCTTATCAGGGAGAAATTACTCCAGAGGATGCCCTGGAACTTATGGAAGTGTCTCCTATGGCACTTTTTAATTTTGCAGATGAGCTTCGTTCAAACACAGTAGGCGATGTTGTAACCTATGTAGTGAACCGGAACATCTATATCACTAACATGTGCAAAGGAGATTGCGGATTTTGCGCTTATCGTTCTGAAAAAGGATTCATCCTTGATATGAACGAAATCCTTGAACAAGTAGCAGAGGCAAGTGATGCCGGTGCAGTGGAAGTGTGCATCCAGGGAGGTTTTCTCCCACAGCTTGATGTTGATTACTATGTTTCTGTTGTAGAGGACATCAAAGAAGCATTCCCAAAGATGAGTATACACGGTTTTTCCCCCATGGAGATCTTCTATGCATGTCAAACTACAGGAATTCCAGTTGAAGAAGCATTTGTAAGGCTTAAAGCAGCCGGTCTTGATACCCTTACAGGAACCTCTGCAGAGATACTGTCTGACAGAGTGCGTAAGATAATTTGCCCTGGAAAACTGAGCACAGATCAATGGATAAATACCATAATGGCTGCTCATCAGGTGGGACTGAGGACAAATTCAACTATCATGTATGGTCATGTGGAAACATTTGAGGAACGGATGAACCATCTTTTTATTCTTCGTTCCATCCAGCAAAAAACCAAAGGTTTCACTGAATTGGTACCAATGTCTTTTATGCCTTATAACAATCCTGTTGGTGAGGATATGCTATCAAAAGGCAAGTTCATGACAATGGGTATTGAAGACATGCGTTTTTACGCCATGGCACGGATAATCCTCAATGGTCATATCAATAATATTCAGGCAAGCTGGGTCAAGCTCGGAAAGAAGCTTTGTCAGGTAGCTTTGCATTGCGGTGCCAATGATCTTGGCGGCACACTTATGGAAGATAAGATCTCCACTGCTTCCGGAAGCACTAACGGGGAATATGTTCCACCTGCAGAGATCGAATGGATCATAAGATCTTCCGGCAGAATTCCTCAACAGAGAAATGCACTTTATGAAGGAGTATAAATGCGTGCTCTTATTCCGTACAAAAAAGAGAATGCAAAATCCCGGCTTTCTCCTATTCTTACCCGGATGGAAAGGGAGCAATTTGTAGAGTTGATGTTAAGGGATGTAGTATGTTCCCTGCGAGAGGCCGGTTTGAATGATATAGATATCCTTACAACATCTGAATATGGCTCACTTGCTGGCCTTAATGTTAATTTTGTGATCGATTCAAATGATCTGAACGAATCGATAAATAAATATCTTGAAAAAATAGATCAGCCAGTGCTTATAATAATGGCAGATCTTCCTCTTGCCAGACCGGAGCAAGTTAAAAGTATAATCTCTTCCAAAGAAGATGTGGTAATCGTACCTGGAAAAGGCGGGGGTACCAATGTGCTTTTCGTGAAGAACCCCTCCAAGTTCCATGTCCGCTATTATGGCATGAGTTTCTGTAATCATTGTGCAATAGCTAAAGATATGCATCAGTCGTTGAAGATATACGATTCCTTCCTGCTGAGCACAGATATCGATGAGCCACATGATATTGTTGAGATTCTTCTTCACGGACATGGACTTTCTCTTGAATATGCAAAAGAGAAGTTCGAGTTGGAAAGTGGCAGAGCACGTGTAAAGCTTGCCAGTATTCAATGAACATGAAGTAGCTTCAGCTATATGCGATAAATATAAAACTGAATACACTATTAGGATACGTTAAGTTATGCTATCTCAAATTTACAGGTGATAATTGTGTCCATTGAAGTGAACAGGTATAAATGTGGATATTGTGGTGCATGTGTGGGTGTGTGTCCGGCAGGGGCCCTGGAGCTTGTGGAGACATGGATAGAAGTAGATAAGAACTGTTCCAGTTGTGGTATATGCGCTAAGATTTGCCCCGTGGGAGCTATCAGGGTGGTAAGATGAAAGATTATTATGATGTAATCGTCGTCGGTGCCGGACCGGGTGGGTCCATAGCAGCAAAGGTTGCAGCTACGAAAGGGCTTAGTGTATTATTAATAGAAAAACGTCAAGAGATTGGTGATCCAGTAAGATGTGCAGAGGGAGTGAGCAAACTAGCTCTGAAAAAGCACATTGAACCTGATCCTCGATGGATATGTTCTGACATGAAGGGATCCAGGATATTCTCTCCCGACGGTACTAGTATTCAGATGTCTGAAGAGATCTCCGGAGGAGAGGTAGGGTATGTTCTGGAAAGGAAGGTATTTGACAGGGTGCTTGCCTATGAAAGTGCCAAGGCAGGGGCTGAGGTTATGGTCAAGACCAGAGCTACAGAACTCATAATTGAAAATGGGTATGTGTGCGGTATAAAGGCCATGCATCTTGGACAAGAATATTATATCAGATCAAAGATCGTGATTGGTGCAGATGGCATGGAGTCTAAGGTGGGCAGATGGGCAGGGATTGATACTTCTTTAAAGCCTTCAGATATGGAAACATGTGTGCAGTATCTTATGAGCGGTGTTAATATCGATCAGGAATACTGTCAGTTCTATGTAGGTAAAGAGATAGCACCTTGTGGATACATCTGGATATTCCCCAAAGGTGGGAATATGGCTAATGTCGGCATCGGCATACTTGGCAGCGAATCCGGTCAAAAGAGAGCCGTTGATTACCTTAATAATTTTGTGAAAAATAAGCTTCCAAATGCTTCTATCATAGAAATTGATTATGGCGGTGTACCTGTGAGAGGGTCCATTGAAAGGACTATTGCTAATGGGTTCATGCTGGTTGGTGATGCAGCAAGGCAATCTGATCCTTTAACCGGTGGAGGAATCATCAATGCAATGGACGCAGGTGAAATTGCAGGAGAAGTGGCTTATAACGCAATAAGTTCAGGCGATGTTTCCGTGAAAAAGCTTCAGGAATATGAGGATAGATGGAGAGAAACTATCGGAAAGGCAATAGACAATAGTCTTATTGTCAAAGATACGTTTGTTAAAGTCACTGATGAAGAGCTGAATTCTCTGGCTCATTCCCTCAAAGGCGTAAACTTCAACAAGATGAGCCTTATTGACTTGTTGTATGCTCTTTTCAAAGCCAATAAGAAGCTTCTGTGGGACCTCAGAGTGTTATTCAAGAATGTTGTGAAGAACGAATTGGACGTATAATACGATCAGGAATGAAAATACCGTACTATATTATGGATGCGGTATTTTTCAGAAGTCTTCATATTTAATGTGGAAATTCATAGTCAAACAAGGATTTCCACATGAAATATTCCACTTTTCATAGAGCAATTCACCTTATAGCCGAGATTTATTAGCGTATTTATTATAATCTTATTCTGTGGGGCTATTAGGGCAATATATCGAGAAATGCCGTGCTCTTTGCCGATATCAACTATTTTTTCCAATAACGATTTACCAAGTCCGCGATGCTGCCAGTCATCACGGACAATAACGGCAAGTTCTGTATTGTTGTCTTCAGCTGAATATGCGTAACGAGCTACTGCGATAATCTTTTCGTTACCATCTTCATTGATTGTTGCAACCAATGCAAATCCACTGATGTAATTAACGTGTGTAAGTTGGTAAAGTAGTTTTTCGGGCAAGGAATCAAGGGATCTTAAAAAACGTAAGTATTTAGAATTTGAGGATAGTTTCTCTATTAAATCAATGATCAGATCTCCATCGGTCACTTTTATAGGCCTAAGGATGACCACACTTCTGTCTTTAAGGGTAAGGTTGCTTTCATATTGTGCTGGATAATTTTCAGTGAAAGGCATCATATATTCCCTGAAATGGCTGTTTTCTATACCTATACTTACTACCAGAGAATCCATTATTGCAATTCACTGTAGTTAAAAGTACTTCTTGTTATCCAACTTACATTACAAATGTATCAGAAGTGACTCCTGACAAACAAATATATACTTCTCAGCAACAATTTCTCTTTATGTATCAACTTCTCGACCTACTGCGCAACTCCACTCACTGTATTTTCCTCAGTGGTGCAGGCATTTCTACACTATCAGGTATACCGGACTTTCGAGGAAGTAAGGGCATATACAAGGAGTTCGATGCGGACAAGATTTTTGATATTGATTACTTCCGCAAAGACCCTGCATATTTCTATACTCACGGGCGGGAATTCATTTATAACCTGGAAAATAAGGAGCCGAATCTAATTCACAAGGTTCTGGCAAAGCTGGAAGAGGAAGGTGTTGTAAAGTCCATCATCACTCAGAACATAGATATGCTGCATCAGAAGGCAGGTTCAAAGCGAGTCATAGAGATCCATGGTTCACCTGCACAGCACACCTGCCTGCATTGTGGCAGGAAATTCCCCTATGAGCTTATTTCTCCAATTGTACACGGACAGCAGGTTGTTCCAAAATGCAGTGGCTGTGGCGGCCTGGTAAAACCAGATATTATCTTTTTCGGTGAAATGCTGGATCAGAACGCGCTTCTGCAGGCATTTTCCGAAAGCTCGAAAGCTGACCTTATGGTAGTCATCGGTTCATCTCTTGTTGTGCATCCGGCAGCGTCTCTGCCTTTGAACACCGCAAAACATGGTGGCAGGCTGGTCATAATCAATAATATGCCTACGCCTCTTGATGAGTATGCTTATCTGAGATATTCAGACCTTGAAGAAGTCTTCAAGTATTTGGAAAAGGAAATGATGTGAGTAGTAGTAACATTTCAGTTAAAACAGATGGTGACCGGAATTATCCGGTCATTAATTAGTCTTCAGTTATCTCATCGTCTGTCCTAATGGCTGCGACCAGCTCCACAGGTGAGACGAAGATTCGACCATCACCGAACTTGCCGGTGCGGGCTGACTTACGGATGATATCTATAATGGGTCGGACATCTGCATCCTTCACCACCATATCGATCTCTATCTTGGGTATCATATCCACTTCTATCTTCTTACCTCTGTATTGCAGACAAATGCCCTTCTGAGCACCTCTACCCTTTACTTCGTATACAGTCATGGCAAAATACCCCTTCTCTGCAAGGGCAGCCTTGACATCGTTAAGCATTTCGGGGCGTATGATTGCATTGATCTTCTTCATTTAAATCACCTTATGCATTCACGGACTCGCCATGCTGTGAGATGTCTAATCCCACATATTCTTCTGCTTCGGTAACGCGCAGTCCCATAGTTTTGTCTACTATCTGTGCAAGGATATAAGTTACTACGAATGCATACGTTATGGCCACACCTGCATCCAGGGCCTGGATAAGGAATTGATGTACATTACCATATATCAGACCGTCAACACCTCCTACGGAAGCACTTGCAAATATTCCTGTAGCGAGGGCACCCCATAAACCGCCCATGCCGTGGACAGCCCAGGCATCAAGGCTTTCATCCAATCCCTTCTTTACACGGAACAGTAACATCTTGTAACAGAGTACTCCTGCGATACCACCAATTGCTATAGCTGACATTGGTCCGACAAATCCGGATGCTGGAGTTATTGCCACGAGTCCTGCTACGGCACCACTTACAATTCCCAGAGAACTTGGCTTTCCCTTTGCCCAGGAGGCAAGCATCCATGTTATAGCACCAGAGGCTGCAGAAATGTTGGTTACTACAAAAGCATTTGCTGCAATGCCGTTTGCTGCAAGAGCACTACCGCCGTTGAAAGCGAACCATCCGAACCACAGCAGAGCTGCACCAATCAAAGTGAGCGTGATATTCTCTGCTTCCATGCTGAACTTCCCAAACCCTGATCTCTTACCAATTACCATGGCCAGTGCAAGGGCTCCAAATCCTGAACTTATGTGTACTACAGTACCTCCTGCAAAGTCAAGAGCACCAAGCTTATGAGCCCAGCCTCCACCCCATGCCCAGTGAGCAAGTGGGTCGTATACAAGGGTAGTCCACAAAATTCCCAGTACTATAAATGAGCTGAACTTAATTCTTTCAGCAGTGGGTGATGTCAGAATAGCGAGAGTCACTGCAGCGAAAACCAACTGAAATGCCATGAATAGTATGTCAGGTATATTTACTGTGCCTGTTGCATCCAGGCCTACACCATTTAGTCCTATATATTGAAGGCTTCCTATAAATCCTGAAATATCGGACCCGAAGGCAAGTGAATAACCAACCACTACCCATTGAATAGTTACAATAGCGAATGCAATGAAAGACAATGCCATCATTGAAATTAAGTTCTTTTTTCTAACCATTCCGCCATAGAATAGCCCAACTCCAGGTGTCATTAACATTACCATGGCTGTACAAATAATTATAAAAGCCGTGTCCCCTGCGTCTATTGGCATTCTAGTTGCACCTCTGTATTTGGTGGCTGAATAGCATTGTTTTTTTCAAAGTTATCGATTCCATATCCGTTCTCCTTTCAATGTGTCTGTTTTTTACTGTAATCTACAGTGTGTAGCCGTATTCCTATGTTATTCTATTTATAATTTTTGATATGTCATTTTATCTGCACAATATAATATCAACGCGGAGTCAAAAATAGAGTTTGTCTATAGACTATAGAGGATGTCTATATACTATTTTGCCACAAAATAATATTTACTTATAACCATCAGATGTAGTCTTTCAACTTTGCAATACTCAGGTTATAATTAGAAGGCCAACTGCAAGTAAGGAGATAAATATTCAAATGAAAAATAGAAAATTTGCATCTATAAGATGCTAAAGAATATTATTAGTGATCTTCTTCCACTACTGTCTTTTTGAGGCAGATCTCAAAAACACCGTTTTTGCAAGTGGATACTGCAGTGTCAGGATCAACTGGCACGGGTAGTTCTACAAGTTTTGAAAATCCAAAGTTTGGAGCTATGACAACCAGTTCCAATTCATCTTTTGATGGAGAGAATTCGACATATTCTTCATCCACAGACAGTTCTGCGGTAACATATACAGCATCATCGGTTTCAAATACTTCTACCACAGGCTCTGCACTGTTGATATATATATCTCCTTCTTCTTCCTCATCTTCATCAGTGAAAGAGGAATGAGCTATCTTAAAACCCTGTATATCTGGCTTCTCGCCGACCTTTTGGAATATGGTATATCCATAAATAAAGGACTCACCAAGTTCATCAGCATCTTTAGAGAACATGGACAGCAGGTGCTGAATAAGCTGTTCGATGTCCATTATCGGGCTTTTATCAAAATCCTCATCGAAAGAATGCTTTTTCTTGTCGTCCATATAATTTCTCCTATGTAGGCTCTTAGCAAATCAGCTTTTTGCCCACTTTCCCCATTCGTTCTGTGCTATACGAACAAGTCATATATAAAGGTATACTTTCAGACGTGCCTTTACAAGTGTAAGTGCTGTACACCCCTATAATAATACATACCCCACTACAATAAACATGTTTCGCCTTTGAGACTCTGTAAATAAGAGTATATTCATAAACTGATATAGATACCTAACAGAAGAGTGGTCAGATGAGGATCGATACTAATCGTGCAGTCGAGCTTATAGATATTACAGATGATGTTTTAGCAGAAGTATATAAAAGCTCAATACAGAATGGAATATGCTTAGTAAGCACAACCCACACAACCACAGCTATAATAATCAATGAGAATGAGCCAGGTTTGCTTTCCGACATGTTCAATCTGCTCAACAAGCTAGTACCCCCCGGTGCAGGATACAATCATGATCCTATAGACAATAATGCTGATTCTCACCTTCGAGCCATGCTTTTAGGGTCCAGTGAAACAGTACCTATAGTAGACGGAAAACTCGTATTGGGCACATGGCAAAGAATATTCTTCGTTGAACTTGATGGACCGCGTCAGAGAAAGGTGCACATTACATTAGTTAAAAATGTAGGGTAATTTCCTAAGGTAGGATGTTGAAAGGGCAGGATTTGGAAGGACATTAACCATTTTATAACTTCATCTCAATTTACTGTAAATTGTACGATAAGGTCATGTTATTATATGGGTAAAGTCATAAAATTATATACGAACTTCACTCCACAGGAGAACAGTGCTAAACCAATCCCAACATAAAAGAATCCTATAAAATAACCCGGCAAAAGACTAAGTTTCCGGATAGTAATACCACCTAATATCATTATCAACATAATTAGGTATGATTTTTTATCAAAGAATTCCAAAAAAAACATTCTTGTTCTACTATCGCTATTTATTCTATTAGTGTGCTTGTCAACTAATCTAGAAAAGATAGACACATAAAAAACTAAAAATACTGAAGCAGCTAGCAGTATTTTAAAAGTAAACTGACCTTTGATCACAAAATATGGGAATCCTATTTTTATTACCATTAATCCAGCAAATATCCAAACGATGCCTGCAATTAAAATTAAATATTTATTCGGAATTGATAACTTTTTATTAAGATTATTACTCATATTTACTATTTACCTTGCATTCATTAAATAAAAGCTTATAGTATCAATAACTCTGTAAATCAGTCCCAAGGTACGGGGGATTCTCGTGGGGTAATCTCGTTGTAACCTCTGAATCACTCTAGTGGCTATAAATGGGAAGTTGCTATTATGTGCAACAATACGATGCCTAAGTGTATACATAGAATTACAGTAGTAAGCACACCCAGGTTGCGCAATGATCAAATAAACGTAAAAGTAAAAAAAAGTTTACTGCTTATTCAGCAGAATAATAACATCTCTTTGGTGAGATGACTTTTCCTTCTTCTTTCAAAGAGCTGATTATCTTGCTCACTTCTTTGCTGTCAATCCCTGTCATCTTTGCAACATCTCCAGGTCTTAGTGGCTTGCCAGCGTTCTTCATCGCTTCAAGGACAATCTGTGTATTATCGGTCATTGAATATCTCCATACTGTATATGTCAGCATACATTAAAAAATTAGGCTCTAGTTAAGGTAATAACAGATCTGTGTAGTCTCATATTGAACCTTTAGCTATTCTTTTATTGTGCTGTTTTATCTGAGGAAGCTTTGTATTGACCAGGGGAGAATATAAGCTCAAATCGTGCTCCTTCTCCCGGTAAGCCCGTTTCTCTTATTCCGATGCCGGTTATAGACAGTATCTCTTTTGATAAAAAAAGTCCGTATCCAGAAGTAGAATTCCCTTTCTTGAACAATTTACTTTTGTCCTTGATACCAATGCCATCGTCTTGGAATACTACCAATAATTTATCTTTTTCCTCCACAGTGGTGATTGTGAGATTACTGGCCTTGCTGTGTTTTATTACATTGTTGGCCAGATTATAGAACACTTTCTTTATCATCGGGTCCGTGAAGATCAAATAATCTTTTACGTCCATATGCATATTTATCAATGCCTTGTCCACTGGAACCATAGCACTGATAACAACTTCTCGGAGATTGACCCACTGAGGAGCATGAATTCCAACATCCTCATAATCTTTGGTGAACATAATATGCCTATCAATAGACCTCACACTCGCCTTCATCCTCTCCAACATCCTGAGTACTTCAGGGTTATCTATTCGTTCCATCACCAGGTATAGGTATCCTTCCATGATCATTACCTGATTAATTATATCGTGGCGTGTGATGGAACTTAGGAGGTTAAGCTTGCTGTTGATCTGTCTTAGAGCTTCGTACATCTTCTCTTTCTCGGTTATATCTTCAATTACACCATCCAAATAACTCAAGTTACCACTAGAATCATAGTTTGCTGAAAATGAAACAGAAGCCATGATATTGATTCCATCCCTGCGCTTGAAAATTATCTTTCGGTCCTTTATCTTACCTGTCTGCTTCAGCTCTCTCAATAGCTCAGAGCGTTCCTCAGGATAACGATAGATTTCTTCCACAGGTCTGTCCAGTAACTCTTTTTCATCATTGAATCCCAGCATCTTGTATGCTGTGGGGTTCGCCTGAATTATATGGCCTCCTTTCCAGGGTTCACTTCTGACAATACCGATATTGACATTTTCAACCAGTGTGCGATACTTTTCCTCGCTCTCTCTTAAAGCAGCTTCCTTCTTCTCCTTTTCTGTTATATCCTCAGCCACGCCGTCTAAGTAAATTACGTTACCATTAGAATCATACTGTGCTGAAAAAGTAATCGAACACAGCACTGGTGATCCATCCCTGCGCTTGAACATTACCTTGCGGTCCTTAATTTTGCCTGATTGTTTCAGCTCTCTCAGTAGCTCAGAACGTTCCTCAGGATGAAGATAGACTTGTTCCACAGGTATTTCCATAAGTTCTTTTTCATCATCGAATCCCAGCATCCTGCATAATGCCGGGTTCGTCTGAATAAAATGGCCGCCTTCCCATGGTTCACTCCTGAGAATGCCAATATTGACATTCTCAATCAGTGTGCGGTACTTTTCCTCACTTTCCTGCAATGCATGCATAGCTAAGCTTAACTGCCCGAGCTGTTCCTGTAGCTGAGGGTAATAGCTTTTCCTATGAGAAGTCTCTCCCAGCCCAATGATCTTTTTTCGCAGACTGTCCAGCCTGTGGTCTTCTTCAGAGTGCTCCATAATAAAGTCTCTCAATATCTTCTCTGGTCGCAGGACGGGGATTTGTGGCTAAACAGGGGTCCAGGAATGCATTCTCGCTGAGATATTTAATCTCCTCCTCTTTTACTCCCATGTTTGACAAACCTGGTTCTATTCCCAGCTGGCTGGTCATACTACGCAGTTCGCGTATAAGGCCCTCAATTCCTTTGTTCTCAGGTATCTCCTTTCCAGACATAGCAGCCTCAAGATCCCTATATTTGTCAGCCGCCGAGGAATAATTAAAGGCAGCAACATGTTCCAGAAGCTGAGCATTGCATTCGCCGTGTGGAGAGTCAAGATACCCTCCGAGACTATGAGCCATTGCATGCACTAAACCCAGGCTGGCGTTAGAAAATGCCAGACCTGCATACATACTTCCCAGCATGACTTTATCCCTGTACATGATGTTATCCGGATCTGCATATGCTTTTGGCAGATATTCGGCTAATAGTCTGGTAGCCTCTAAAGCATACATATCGGTCATGACAGAAGAGGCATTTGAAACATATGATTCAAAAGCGTGGCATAGAGCATCCATACCCGTAGCTGCTGTCAATTCTGGACTCATCGAAAGTGTAACTTCCGGATCAATTAACGCTAAGTCTGGTACCATAGTCTTGCTGATGATGGCAAACTTGCGCCTTTTTCTTTCATCAGTTATTATGGCAAACTGAGATACATCAGCAGAAGACCCTGCTGTTGTTGGTATACATATAAGCGGTGGCCCTGGAACAACTACCTCGTCCACTCCTTCCAGTTCCAGAACGTTGCAGCGGTTTGATACTACTGCACCAATTGCTTTGCCACAGTCCATCGGGCTGCCACCCCCTACAGCTACTATGAGGTCACATTTGTTCTCTACATAAAACTCTGCCCCTTGCATGACCTCTTGTGATCGCGGGTTTTGGGAAACTTTGTCATAGATCACTACTTCTAAACCTGCAGCCATTAGGTTATCAATTATTTCTCCTGCCCAGCCAGCTTTAATTACACCGGGATCAGTGACCAAAAATATATTTTGACCAGATAAACTGAGAATGTGTTGGTTTATGAGGCTTCTGGAACCATCACCCAATATAATCTCCGGTGCTACGAACTTACGGATGGGGAGTCCCTCATATAAGATATTGCTTATTGCTTTATTATCCCCTGTGGTCATTTTGATACCTCTCCCTATGAGTATCTATATATGTTTTTCAATGCACGATGCATCCCCTGTGCATTACTTTATATCCCCTTTTTATATTCAGCTATATTAATATAAAAGTATTATGTTGCACAACATTTTATAGATTCAATAAGTAACAATTTAAGTCATTCACTTTATTGCAAAGTAACAGAAAAAATATACAATAGTAATAATGTATTTGACATTATCATTTGAAGATGAATCTATTTGTACAAAGGCAGGGTAAAAGTAAAATTACTCCCTTTTCCGGGTTCGCTTTCGGCCCATATACTTCCACCATGAAGTTCAACAAGCTCTTTTGAAAGAGCAAGCCCAAGACCGGTGCCTTCGTATTTTCTTGCTTCTGAAGAATCCAGCTGCATGAACGGTGTGAAAAGTCTTTTTAATCCTTCCTTGGGAATACCAATGCCTGTATCAATTACGGAGATATGGACAAATTTCTCATTGGTACTTGTGTTAATTATTACATTTCCATCTTTTTCTGTAAATTTGATGGCATTGCTTGTAAGATTGAACAGAATTTGTTTTAGCTTTGCTCTATCAGCAAACACGTAGTTTTCTTCAGAATCTAGAGATATTTTGATATGTATCTCCTTTTTATCTGCAAGGTGTTTTATAGTAGAGTAGAGCTCCTTATATACTTCATCAAGAGCCACTTTTTCTTTATACAACTTCATTTTTCCAGACTCGATTTTGGAAATATCCAATATCTCGTTAATAATATTAAGTAAATGTTTTCCGCTCTGAGATATGTTATATATGTATTGGGATTGCTTATCGTTAATTTCTCCAGGGATTTCATCAAGTAGCATATCAGAAAATCCTATTATTGAGTTCAAAGGAGTTCGCAGCTCATGGCTCATATTTGCAAGGAACTCGCTTTTGATACGGTTTGCATTTTCTGCAGCTGCTTTTGCCCTTAACATCTCATCTTCGGTTTTTTTCTTCTCAGTAATATCCATACCTATTACAAGGAACCTGTTGCTAGGGGTCATTACGGCATTAACTTCCAGGTAGAACTCCTTTCCTTCCTTATTTATACAAGGAAACTCTCCTGATATTTTTCCTTCGTCTTGCAACACCTTGAATATTTCATCATAGTACTCTCTATTTAATGAATCCACTATATCAGAATAGTTCATTTTGAGCATTTCCTTTCTGGAATAGCCAGTAATTTTGCATGCTGCAGGGTTTACATCAACAAAATTCCCACCGAAATCCATTACAAAAATAGGAGAGGGAGATATGTTTACGTATGTTCTGTACTTTTCTTCACTTTCCTGCAATGCACGCATAGCTTGGCTTAACTCGTTGATTTGCTCTTTTAGCTGAGGGTAATAACTCTTCCGATGGGATGTATCACCCAATCCGATGATCCTTTTCCGCAGATCATCAAGCCTGCTGTCTTCTTCAGAGTGCGCCATAATAAAGTCTCTCGATATCTTCTCTGGTCGCAGGGCGGGGATTGGTGGCTAAACAAGGGTCTACGAATGCATTTTCACTGAGGAATTTTATGTCATCCTCTTTTAGTCCCATACTTGATAACCCGATCTTTATTCCTAACTGGTTGGTGATACTGCGCAGTTCGTGTATAAGGCCCGCAGGATCGCCTTCATTTGATGTCTTTTTTCCAGACATAGCAGCTTCAAGCTCCTTATATTTTTGAGCTGCATTGGGATAATTAAAGGCGACAACATGTTCCAGGAGCTGAGCGTTGCATTCTCCGTGTGGATAGTCCAGATAACCTCCAAGGCTGTGAGCCATAGAATGCACTAAGCCTAAGCTGGCGTTAGAAAATGCCAAACCTGCGTACATGCTCCCCAGCATGACTTTATCCCTATACATGATGTTATCAGGATCTGCATATGCTTTTGGCAGATACTCGGCTAATAATCTGGTAGCCTCTAGAGCATACATATCAGTTATAACAGAGGAAGCATTAGAAACGTATGATTCAAAAGCGTGACAAAGAGCATCTATTCCCGTCGCAGCAGTCAGTTTTGGGCTCATTGTAATGATTGTCTCAGGATCAATAATTGCAAGGTCCGGTAACATTGTCTTGCTAATTATGGAAAATTTGCTTTTCTTCTGTTCATCATTAATTATAGAGAATTGAGATACGTCAGCAGAGGAACCAGCTGTTGTAGGGACACATATTATAGGTGGAGCAGGCATAGCTACTTCGTCCACTCCTTCTAGTTCCAGAACGCTGCAATGGTTTGATACCACTGCGCCAATCGCTTTCCCGCAGTCCATTGGACTGCCACCACCTACGGCCACTACCAGATCGCAGTCGCTTTCAACATAAAGCTGCGCTCCTTGCATTACTTCTTCTGACCGAGGGTTCGGAGAAACCTTGTCATATATAATCACATCTAAACCTGCAGATGTGAGATTATCTGTTATCTCTCCAGCCCAGCCAGCTTTAATTACACCGGGATCAGTGACCAAAAATATATTTTGACCAGAGAGGCTGAGAACGTACTGGTTGATGAGGTTCCTGGAACCATCACCTAATATAATCTCTGGAGCTACAAACTTACGAATGGGAAAGCTTGCATGTGTGATATTGCTTATTTTTGTAGTATCCTCTCTGATATCTTTCATGCATTTCCTCATTTATAGTTTTTGAGAATTTTTAAAATACAAAAGATAATTTTTGTAATTTCTTATCTAACAGTCTACATTATAAGCTGCTATATAAATATAAAAGTATTTTGTTCATATGAACTATAAATATATGTTTCTATATCTTGTAGTCGACTACATTAATACTCATCTGATTTAATACTGATAATATTTTTTAAATATATATCAAAATTACAATTTCTGTTATTTATTGATATCTATTTATGGCAATCTGCATCTGGCTTACAAGTTCCTCTGGTCGCAGTGAGCCGATCAGTAATCTTTTTCCATTTTTGAATTCCAGTTGTACACCACGGTTACCACTTACATTGTATGCCATACCTTTCTTACCATAGCGTATCCCCCATCCTCCATATTCTTTCAGCGGAGAGTATTCCCGCACTTGATAAATGCTTATACTTTCGTATGGGTAGTGCCTGAATGAAAGGTGAAAAGGATAGAAGCGGACATATAATGCATCCTGCCTTACTTCAGTGATGAGTCTGAGTGAATACATGAAAAGAGGTAGTAATATGCCAAAAAGAACGAGTAGTATGGATATCCCTGTATCAGAAGTGGGATTAGTTCCATATGGCTTGTCAAATATCAACTGCTGTATGGCACCATACCACATCATGCTTGTAGGCACAAGGATCAGTAACCAGAGCCACCATTGGTTGAAACGCTGCTCTTCTCTGAAAAGGATGGTGTTTTTTCCATTCATAGCTTGATGGGAGTGAATCCAGAATATGTATCTTTTGGTAGCCTCTTTTATTAGAAGTTTTCAGGTTTCAGTATTTTTAGAAGCAGTTATAAGAATCAACATCTATTGTGTCTGATAAAATTTATACTTCGACGCATTAATATAACATTGCGCATTTATTCAGATAAACGAGTTGATTCAATAGATAATATTTCTTTAACCTAATTCTCAAAAAGGGGACAATTATGAATAAAACACATATCTACGGTATGTTGCTGTTCTTAGCAGGGATAGCAAGTGGTATGCTCATTACATGGCATGATCCTACAAATACACCTCAAGAACCTGCCTTATCCATTCCTCACATGACAGAAAGTATCGGTGAAAATATCACATATAAACTATTTTTGTACAACAGTGGAACCCAGGAAATGCATATAGTTAATGTTGAACCCATTTTTAATGAGGATATAGGGCAGATATTAACTAGTGATGACTTAAAAATCCCTGTTAATAAGATACTTCAGCCAGGATCTGCCATAGAGATATACGGCGCAGCAGATATCAATAATACTAACCTTACAAAAACAGACATCTTAGAAATAGAAACTGTTACAGAAGGGTTTAATGTAACCTCTGTGACCTCATGTATGCTTACTGAATACTGAGGTCACGATCAGATCATACTCCAAAGTGTTCTATCAGGGGATGTAGTAGAGTAAAAAGGCCAACAATAATGATTATTGAGCCACTTGCAAGAGGCAGTTTCTCCAGTTTGCTACTGCCTACATAGCTCTGCAGGAATCCACGACCTTTTACGAACAGCACTGATAGACATACTATTGATAGAGCCAGTCCAATGCTGAATATCAGTACGTAGATCAAACTATTGTACACTTGGTTAGTGGTAATACCCAATAGGAGCATAGCCAAGGCTGCAGGGCAGGGAATAAGACCAGTGGAGAGGCCAATGGCAATCACGCCTTTTCTGGTATCAATGTTGTGTGAGTGACTATGGTCATGATGGTGATAGTACCTGCGCAATATCCAGGCTCCTACAGCAATAAGTATGGCTCCTCCAATAAGGCTCATAATATCATGAGTGATATCCACATTCAGTGTATTTACAAGGTAAATAGATGCTACTCCTAAGGCTATTACTACGATCACATGAGAGAACACTACCGTAAGTCCCAGTGTTAAAGCATCCTTCAGGTTTGCATCTGTACCCATTACGAATACTGCCATTACAGACTTGCCATGACCAGGTTCAAGTGCGTGCAATGCTCCCAGCAAAAAAGCTGAGAGAATTAGTATGAAATTCATGTCGGAAAGCAATACCTCCGGCTCTGTCAATATGTTCATTCAACCGCCTCTGTGAAAATACTTAGTTCAAGTTAATGCATGTAATACTTGATGTTACTATATGTCCGTTTCAGTATATATGCATTATCACTAATTATGTTACAATACTATGTAAAAGTAACACCAACTCGTTTTGCTCTAAATATCTTCGAACAGCAACATGAAAATAAAGAAAAGCAAAAAGAAAATAGGAACAAAAAATTCCAAAATTAAAATTAGGTACAATGGAAATTATTCACACCATCTTTGTAGTCTCTGTCTGGCGTGGAGCCTTGATCACAAGGAAACGGAAGTTATCTGTACCTTCGTTCATCAGCCTGTGTGGTATCTTTGCAGGACTTTCGATAAGCATGTCCTTTGACACTTTTTCCTGCTCCTCTCCAATCTCCACGATACCTTCTCCTTCAAGGATGTAAAAACATACATCTGTTGGTGTGGAGTGCTTCTTCAGGCTTTCTCCCGGTTTAAGCTCCATGTGCATTATCTGGGCGTGTTCCGTATCGTATAATTTGTTCACAGAAACACCATGAGGATTCTCATGTTTGCTGGCCTTCTTTACGTCAATTATTTTCATGATCTATCACCCTAAAAGGTTTAGAGAAGGACTTTCATGTCCTCTCCAACAGTTGTGTTTGGCATGATGTTAAAGTTTTGCACCAGTACATTAAGCACATTTGGTGATACAAATGCCGGCAGCTTTGGTCCAAGCATAATGTTCTTTACTCCCAGGCTTAGCAGTGCAAGCAGTACAAGCACAGCTTTCTGTTCATACCATGCGATATTGTAAGCTACTGGCAGGTCGTTTATGTCCTTCAGTCCAAACGCCTCCGCAAGTTTCTGGGCAATGACAACCAGTGAGTAGCAATCGTTACATTGTCCGGCATCAATTACTCGTGGGATACCGCCTATATCTCCCAGATCCAGTTTGTTGTAGCGGTACTTTGCACAACCCGCTGTCAGGATCACAGTATCCTTTGGCAGAGCCGTTGCAAATTCGGTGTAGTAGTCCCTTTCCTTATGCCTGCCATCACATCCGGCCATTACGACGAACTTCTTGATCTGTCCTGCTTTCACTGCCTCTATAATCTTATCAGCAACTGAGAGGGCTGATACATGTGCAAATCCTCCCATGATAGTGCCTTCTTCAAGCTGTGTGGGCGATTTACACTGCTTTGCCTGTTCAATGATCACAGAGAAATCCTTTGTTCCATCTTTATTTGCAGTTATATGTTTGACACCATCGAATCCTACAATACCTGTTGTGTAGATGCGATCAAGGTAAGACTCCTTTGGAGGCACGATACAGTTCGTGGTCATGAGTATAGGACCATTGAATTTCTCGAACTCTTCTTTCTGTTTCCACCAGGAACCGCCATAATTTCCAACAAAGTTGTCATATTTCTTGAAAGCCGGATATGAGTTTGCAGGCAGCATCTCTCCATGAGTATATACATCTACACCAGTACCCTGGGTTTGTTTGAGGAGCTGCTCCAGGTCACGTAGATCATGCCCACTGATAAGTATTCCCGGCTTATCATGCACTCCTATGTTCACAGCTGTTGGCTCAGGGTTTCCATAGGTGGTTGTGTTTGCTTTGTCAAGCAAAGCAAGGGTAGTAACACCCATTGATCCACATTCCAGCACCAGAGGAACAAGTTCCGCTACACCCATGTTATCGTCCATTGTTGCCAGCAGGGCCTTCTCTATAAATGCGGATATATTATCATCTTTATATCCGAGAACGTTTGCATGGTGGGCATAGGCTGCCATGCCTTTAAGACCATAGATTAGCAATTCCCTGAGGGAGCGTATGTCCTCATTCTCTGTTGCAAGTATGCCTGTATTTATATTGACCAGGCTGTCAGCAGTGACTTTTGCCACAAGGGGCAATGGCTCTCCGGCTTTCGGACTGGCACCCAGTAACTTCTCTTTAATCCATCTTGGGAAGGATGAACCAGATTTCTCGTCAATGACCTTTGCACTAAGGAGTTTCTTTTTTATTCCATCCTTTATTTCAAAGCCTTCATTGATGAAGGATTCAATGTCAGCCTTACAGAAGTTGGTATTTGTAACAGTTGCAAAAAGTGCGTCAAGCATGAACTCATCGGTCTTCTCATCATTGAGTTTATTTGCCCTGGCTTTTGAGTTATAGAATGCGATGCTCTTCAGAACGTACATCAAGTCATCCTGAAGATCAGCAACATCTTCTTTCTTTCCACAGACGCCGTTCTTAGTACAGCCTGTTCCATTAAGAGTTTCTTCGCACTGGTAACAAAACATATTTTCACCTTGCCTTATTTGGTATCCTTTTGATACTAGTATATTGGATATACTATCATATAAGTCGGGCAGTTTCCAAGTGGATACTCTCAAGTTCTTTATGAGGATTAATAGATAGAAAAAAGAAAGGTATGAAGGATAGGTTGCATTTAGAATTCCCGTCGGTCTATAAGTGAAAACGAACTGCATCTCAGTTTTACAGCGATGGCAGCCTATCCTATTTTTATTTAACTTATTTAAGCCGGAAAATTATACTGCATCAAAGAACTTGACTGCAAAGTCACAGAACTTGATGATAACATCTTTGTCCAGCTCAAACTCCTTCCTGTTACCAAGATAGTTACGGGAAGATGGAGTGATCTCCTTACCCTCTTTCAGTTCCTGGTAAGTTATGCATTTAATATGTTTCTTCGATATCACAATAAAGTAGCAGTTCTCATACGGATAATCCGAACCAACGTCATCGAGTTTAAAACTCTCATTTTTCCTGAATTTGACATCAGTAAAATAAACTTTCCCACTGTTTTGGTCCTGTATCACGAGATCAGGCATCTTTTTGATATTTGCTGCAACATCACCACGGACACCTTTTAGAAGTTGCATCGCTCCAGGAACAGTGTTCATCATATTGTATCTGAAGACACTGTATCCTAAGTACGTGAACAGTTCGTCAACGAGAGTTTCGGCAATCCTTCCTTTGATCATATTTTCAATGAAGATACTTTCTTTCTCAGAAATGGTACTTTTATTGACATCATTTTCATGATTTGAACAGGTGTTCTCAGAAACATCATTATCCAAGTTGTCCTGAAGTCTCTGGTGTTCTCTGCAAAGAGGACGCTCAAACCTGTTAAGAGAATAGTTGTATTCTGCTTCTGTGATCTCAGTGCTGCATTCTGTACAAATGTTTTTCATTTTGATACACCTCAAATAATTAGCGCACGTATAAATATATTAATTGTATTTTAATTTTGCCCAGTATAAAATGGAGATTACATTCAAAAGAAGTATCACAAATCTTCGGTATGATTGTTTCAAAGATGTAATGCTAAGAATGGAAGATAAACAAAAGTGACATCAAATTACTTAACTAGTGAAGCCAACTGCATGAATATTGTGTCGGTTGTTCATGGGCTATGATAGGCGTTGTCCTCTGGGCAAGGATATGGATAGTAGTGAGTGTTGTTGTGCAGGACAAACAGATCTTGTTATAAGTGAAACACAGAGGGAATCTAATTTTTTGATTTTCGATAGTAAAGGTCAAAAATTTAATCAAGTAAAACCTCAAAATAATGTTAGATAACAGAATTAATCTCATTAATACGGGCTGGTTCTCTAACAAATCCAGCCCTTCACTCTATTATTTCTTGAGCAATAGCCGTTCATCGATTGGATAATAGGCCGTAGCTGCATCAATTAGTTCTACAGCAGTGTTTTTAGGGAAAGCATGCACTTCTACTCTCACACCTGCAGCCTTGAGGTGATTTACAAGAGCAGTAAAATCCCCATCACCTGTGACCAGCACAACGGTATCAACTTTAGTAGATATGGATATGGCATCAATGGCTATTCCCATATCCCAGTCCCCTTTAGTTGAGCCGTCAGGTCTTGATTTTAATTGTTTTGTCTTTACTTCCCACCCAATGTGTTCTATTACTGACTTAAAACCAGACTGATCTATTTCCTTTGTTTCCACAACATAAGCCACTGCACGGATAAGCTGCCTTTCCCTCACTACAGCACTTAATAATTTTCCGAAATCCAATTTTTTTTCATAATAATTTCTGGCCGAGTAGAACATATTCTGCACATCTGCGAATACGGCCAACCTTTGACTTTTGAATATATGATCTTGATTATCCTGATCGTCTGAACCCATTTAATTCACCTATCCCTTTTTAAAAAAGCACTCAAATTATTTTAATTTTAGTATTGCATTTTTAATTCAGTTGATGTGAGAGATGAGTTATAGAACCACTTCTATGATATTCTTTTCTGTTCCACATCAATATTCTCTCCCTGAGCGTTGAAGGGACCGGCTGCAAATTGCACAATATAGTGTGGCTAAAAAGGGGGCTTTCATTCATCAAGCCCTTTTCTGCCAAATACGTAATTAGCCACTCTTAGAGCATCCCTGTCTCCCGTTTCCTTCTCACATGAATCGCTTAATTTTACTACAGGTATGCCATTAATGCTATGCATTTTGATCACGATATTTAGAGGGGGGCTTTCCCTGAAGAATTCCTGATTATTTGTAAGGCTTGTACCAATACCAAAACTGCAGTTAATCCTGCCAGCGCAGTGCTCTTTAAGCCTTATGGCATCTGCAGCATGTAGGGAATCACTGAAAACCAGTAGTTTTTTCATAGGATCTATGCCTTTTAATTTATAATGCTCGATGACTTTATCGGTAAAACCGAATGGATCCCCACTGTCATGCCTTACACCATCATACAGTTTCGACAGCCTGAGATCAAAATCTGCAAAAAAAGCATCAGTGCCAAATGTATCCGAAAGAGCTATTCCAAGGTCGCCAGAATATACTTTTGTCCAGTTATCAAATGCAAAAAAGTTAGCCCTTCGCAGACTCATAAGGGCAGAATTGCCCATGATCCATTCATGTCCTATGGTACCCACAGGTTTTATTCCATATTTTCGAGCAAGATGGACATTGCTTGTCCCTGTAAAACGGGGCAGACCACACAAAACTTCTACGGCTTTATCCTGCACTCTAAAGCTTCTTCTTCTGCGTGTACCAAATTCGGTGAAAAGACAACCACAGCCATCCAATTGTTTTCCAATGGATCTTATTTTCTCTGCATACTTCTTAAGAAGTATCTCCTCTCCGGAACCTTCTGAAAATGACATATCTTTCCAGCTTTTTTCCATTGTGCTGAAAAAAAGTTCGGAGACCGTAGCCATGAGTACCACTTCCCAGAGAATGGCACTATGCCAGGGTCCCTTTATCCTCATGTCAAGGTTATTATTCCCGGTAAGCCCCACAATTACCTCAGATGGATCAAAACGATAGTTTTTCAGATATTCCAGATACATGGGTTTAAAGAAAGGGCAGGCAGATTTCAACCATTTATGCTCCTCTTCGGTCAGTGTGATCTTAGGAAAGTGCACATCAAGTATGTTGCGAAGCTCTTTTATAAAATCATCATTAAAACGCTGCCCACCCCTGTTGATAAAACGATATTCGACATTTGCTTCAGGGAACAGCTCCAGTACAGCCATCTGCATGCTCAGCTTGTACAGGTCATTGTCCAGTATAGATTGAATCACGCCTGATCTTCCTACATATTTATGGATATAAGCCTGTACTTTATACCTTATGTGCCTGTCGATTATATTCGGATGATATGACACTTAAATGACCTGATGAAGAAAAAATCGACAGGAGTCATTAAACCCCTTAAGAATTAATGAAAAAAAGAAAAGCAGATGGATTTATTCAGGTCTTACCAGTATCTTTGAAGCCATACCTTTTCCAAGAGCATATTTACAACCGCTTACTTCTACAATAAGAGAACCCATGTTATCTCTGGTTACTTTCAGAGGGCAGTTCTCTATGAAACCCATAGCTTTCAGGCGCTCTGCAAGAGATTTACTTGCGTTGATCCCTGCAACTTTGGTTTCAGTACCTTCGGAAACCATTGCAAGGGGAATTGGTGGGGCCATAATTCATACCTCTTCGACAATTTGTTAGTTTTTTTGTCAACTGCGGTTCTTGCTCAGCGCACGTTGGAGCCTTAAAGGTCCAAATGCATGTGCTGCCCAATCTATTAGGTATGCCTAATTTGATTTGACACTTCTATCTAGGAATTGTAAGTATATAAGCTTGTCTCTGCTATAATAATTAGTCATGACTAATATTATGAGTTATAACTTATTTTATACGTCATAAGAGAAGAAGATTAGATAGATCGAATAAAATTATCTGTCCCATTGAAAGTGAATGATTAAGATGAAATTGATTTTACCTCGTTTTTCCAAACTCAAATACTCCACCGGAAATGCACCTTTTTAATTATACAAGAAGCATTTCAAAAAGTATATGTTAAATGTACATTCACTTTTATTGATACCTCTGTTGGATGGAAAAATATGAACAAAATGATAAAATGGATACTGATTATTTTTGCTGTGTTTGTGTTTCTCGGAATATTTGGACAACCCTCCGATCAACAAACTAAGCCTGCAGATCCACAACAGCAAGAGAATGTAAATACTACCGTGCAACAAACTTCTGAGCCTGTGAAAGAGGCATCAGAAAGCAATTCTATAAATGAAGATACAACTGATAAACAATATGCTTTACCTGAACAAACATCCTCGGCACCTGCTCAAAACGGTAACTTGACTGTTCATTTCATAGATGTAGGTCAAGGTGACTCCATTTTCATCGAATATGCAGGAAAAACCATGCTTATCGATGCTGGTGAGGCTAACATGGGTTCTATAGTCTCAGCATTTCTCAAGGAACAGGGGGTATCATCTCTTGATTATGTGGTTGCAACCCATCCACATGCGGACCACATAGGAGGAATTCTGAAAATACTAAGTAAATATCCTGTAGGTCAGTTCATTGACTCTGGATATGCACATACATCGCAAACATACGAGAACATGTTGACAGCAATCGACACAAAGAACATTCCTTTCCATGTAGCACAAAGAGGTGAAACCATTGATCTTGCTCCAGGAATAAAGATTCAGGTTCTTAACCCAGGAAAAGAACAATCTGAAGATCTCAATGAGAATTCTGTGGTTCTTAAAATCTTAGATAAAGACGTATCATTCCTACTCATGGGTGATGCTGGACTTGAAGCAGAAGCAAGTATCATGGCTGCTGGCTACGACGTGGATGCAGATATCCTTAAAGTAGGGCATCATGCAAGTACTTCCGGTTCAGGACAAAACTTCATTTCAGATGTTAGTCCAGAGGTCAGTATTATCGAAGTCGGTGCCGATAATGACTATGGACATCCCCATGATGAGATTCTGCAAAGGCTGCAAAGTATATCTACGGTTTATAGAACAGATTACGATGGTACAATAACCATTACAACAGATGGTTCTACTTACACAGTGAAAACTAAAAAGGTAGCTCCAATCAAAACCAGCACTACAAGTTCGTTAACCACCAAGGATACAGCAACTGCATCTGAAAAAACGCTAGCTACTTCCAGTCCAGACAACACGGTAGTTGCACCAACTCAATCAAGCACCTCAGATGAAGGCGTGTCTATTACATATCTAAACCTTAAGGAAGAGTATGTAATGATCAAGAATTCAGGTTCGTCTTCGGTGGACCTCACAGGTTGGGAGGTCAAAGACGAGGAAAATAAACACACATATAATTTCCCTTCATTCCAGCTGGAAGCAGGTTCAACAGTTACTCTCTACACTGGTGAAGGATCAGATAGTGGAACTGAGTTATATTGGGGAAGTGGCAGTCCTTTCTGGAACAATGATGGAGATACTGCCTTCCTCTACGACAGTGGAGGAAATCTTATAGATTCATTGAGGGGATAAACTTGACCATCAAAACCACACTTGACAGGATTGAAAATACGATAGCTGTATTACTCGTCAGGCCAGAAGAAACTACTAAGATCAATATCCCAGTTTCTTTATTGCCTGAAGGGAGTAAGGAAGGAGATATTCTGAATATCAACATTACAAAAGACGTTCAGGAAGCAGAACAGACTAAAGAAAGAATATCCTCTTTGATTGAAAAGCTCAAAAACAAAAAGTGAAATATAAGTTTTTTCTAGTGAGGTGTGAGTGTTCAGAGCGAAGCACTCAATTCTTTGATGGAATGCCTGATTCAAGGCAGTGGATAGTACAGTACATAACATTTCGGACACAATTACGTCTAACATACATCTTTTTACCACACTTTTGACAGGTTACAGCTACAAATTCCATATATTTACCTCCTTTGCATGGTTGATAAGACCGGTTTCGTTTTTCTATGTCTTTTTCGCAAAGGACAATACTGAAGTTTCAGATTCAAGTATATTAATATATCTACAGTGTTCTATATGATGCTTAACATAATGATGAGGTATGAATTGTAAACAGAAATAAATGATAAGCAAGAAATAGAATAATTATCAGAAATGTTCATTCTTATTTTTAAAGATGGGGGGAAGGAAAATAAATGAGCAATATAAGCCATAATAATAACTGGGACCGCGATCCTGAAAAAGGGCACAAGACACCTAATTTTCTGATAAGTGAAAAAAGTCCTTACCTGCTTCAGCATGCATACAATCCTGTGCGGTGGTATCCCTGGGATGAAACAGCTTTTGAAAGGGCAAAAGCAGAGAATAAGCCGATATTTCTTTCCATTGGATATTCTACCTGTCACTGGTGCCATGTAATGGAGAAAGAATCCTTTGAAGATCCTGATGTGGCCAAGCTCATGAATGAGGCCTTCATCTGCATAAAAGTCGATCGCGAAGAAAGACCGGATATAGATAGCGTCTACATGGCTGTCTGTCAGGCTATTACAGGAAGAGGAGGCTGGCCACTTACAATATTCATGACACCCTCAAAAGAGCCATTCTTTGCAGCAACCTATATTCCAAAGAAAAGCAGGTTTGGTAGTGTGGGAATGCTTGACATTATTCCTCACATAGCGAACCTATGGTCACAGCAACAAGGAGAGATCTTGCAGAGCGCCAGGGAACTGAAAGCTGCAGTTTCTTCTGATGTGTCACAAAGTCTTACCAAGAGTCGTGGCACTGAATTGAACGAAAAAACCCTGCACAAAGGCTATGCACGGTTATTTTCCTCTTTCGACCATGAAGCGGGAGGTTTTGGGAAGGCTCCTAAGTTTCCTTCTCCACATAACCTGACTTTTCTTCTTAGATACTGGTATCGTACTGGAAACATTGATGCATTGACGATGGTGACAAAAACCCTGAATTCCATGCACATGGGAGGTCTATATGATCATATAGGGTTTGGATTTCACCGCTATTCCACGGATCGTAATTGGCTGGTGCCCCATTTTGAGAAAATGCTCTACGATCAGGCAATGCTCATCATAGCTTACACAGAAGCTTTCCAGGTGACAGGCATTGAGGATTATAGAGAGGCAACAGAAGAAATAATAGATTATCTACTTCGCGACCTTTGCTCTGCAGAAGGAGCCTTCTACTGTGCAGAGGATGCAGATAGCGAAGGGGTGGAAGGTAAGTTCTATCTCTGGAAACAGGAAGAAATTTATGAGCTCCTTCCCGCAGAAGAAGCAGATCTGATATGTAAAGTATATGGTGTGTCATACGAGGGGAATTACAAAGAGGAAATATCAGGCATTGCCACTAAGCAGAATATCCTGCATATGGTAAGACCACTGGAAGAAGTAGCATATGAACTTGGACTTCCGTTAAGCGAATTAAAGGCAAAGCTTGAGAAATCAAGGCAGGTGCTCTTTTCCAGCCGGGAAAAAAGAGTTCATCCTTCCAAGGATGACAAAGTTCTTACGGACTGGAATGGTCTGATGATAGCTGCTCTTAGCAAAGCTTCCCGGGCCTTTGACAGACCGGAATATGTACAAACTGCATCCAGGGCTGCAAACTTCATCTTTAGAGAGATGTCATCCACAGATGGTAAGCTGCTACATCGTTACCGGAAAGGTGAAGTTTCTATCGCTGGTTTTCTGGAAGATTATGCATTTATGGTATGGGGCCTCATTGAATTATATCAGGCTACTATGGATAAAGTGCATCTTGAACAAGCATTGAGGCTTAATTTCCTGCAGATGCAGGATTTTATGGATGATAACGGAGGATTTTTCCATACCTCAAAAGACTCTGAAACTCTGTTGTTCCGCAGCAAAGAAGTATATGACGGGGCAATTCCTTCAGGTAACTCTGTTAGTGTGATGAACCTTCTAAGACTCTCCCGGATAACGGGCAGTACAGCCCTTGAAGAAAAAGCCTATACCTCAATGAAAGCATTCTCCGGTCAGATAGATGCAATGCCTATGGCATATTGCCAGTTCCTGCAAGCTCTTGACTTTGCCTTGGGACCCACTTTCGAAGTGGTCATTGCAGGGAATAAGGAAGATCAGGATACCAAAGAGATGTTATCAATTATTGGCAGATCATTCCTTCCCAACATGGTATTTTTATTGAAAGAAGATTACAGCATAGAAAAACTTGCTCCATATACTAAAGACATGGTAACAACAGATGGACTAGCCACAGCCTATGTTTGCCAAGGTTTCAGTTGTAATATACCTACAACAGACATTAGCAAGATGATGAAAATGCTTAAAGTCCGTGAAAACAGAGAGTAGTCTATAAAATTAATGTTTTGTCATATTATAGTGGGGAGATAAATACATGTCACCAGGACCTTATCATAATCCATCCATAGAGACTATGGATAGGGGAGAACTGGATGCTCTGATAGATGAGCGTATTCGCTACACCGTCAAATACGCTGCTGATAACTCTTCATTTTACAGAAAATGGTTCAAAGAACATGGGATATCACCTTCCAATATCCAGTGTCATGAAGATCTGCTGGAACTACCCATTATCAACGGCAGTACAATAAGAGAACATCAGTCTCCCGTCACAAAGGATTTTGAGTTCAAGACTGGAGAATGGAACGATATCTTTACCATCCATGAAACAAGCGGAACCAGCGGTACCCCAAAAGCGTTCTTTCTCACATGGGAAGACTGGGAGCGTTATGCAGAGAAATATGCCCGCTATTTTGTATCACAGGGATTCGGACCAGGAGATAAAGTGGTGATATGCGCTTCCTATGGCATGAATGTAGGTGCTAACACTATGACACTTGCAGCTCATCATATCGGAATGACCATTATTCCTACAGGTAAATGCACTTTTCCCACAAGGATCGTTACCTCCTACAAACCCACTGGCATTGTAGGCAGTGTTTTCAAGCTGTTAAGGCTTGGCAATAACATGAAAGAACAAGGACTGGAACCTTCTGAATCAAGCATTGAGCGTCTGGTGGTAGGAGGGGAAAGCTTTGCTGAAGAAGCACGTAGCTACCTTTCTGAATTATGGGATTGTGATGTGTACAACAACTATGGCAGTACGGAAGGCACTATGTGTGGAGAATGTGCAGAGTTCAGTGGCCTGCATGTATCAGAGGACATGGTGCATCTGGATGTATATGATCCGGGTATGGATAAATTCGTCAAGGATGGCGAATGTGGCAGGATAGTGCTCACTACCCTGCTTCCAGTGGGTGCCAAATGCGGTACACTTCTTCTTAACTATGACACTGAAGATACTACTGTCGTTCTGACCCGTAAGCAATGTGCCTGTGGAAGGACGCACATGAAAATTATGAACCCACAGCGTGAAGCTGAAACATTCTGGGTTGCAGAAACACCCTTTAACCGCGTGGATGTGGAAAAGGGTGTTTTCCAGCGGGAGAACATGGAATATCTTACCGGAGAATACGAGGCTTTCCTCTATGGTGGAGATGATGAGGGTGAAACTGTCATGAGAGTAAGTCTGGAATGCCTTGACCCTTCAGCATGTGATAAACGGTTTGTGGAAGAAAATTTCCTGCGTGCTTTCCTTAGATACAAGAAAAGACTTGAGAACGCTTATCATGATGGCACTTTTAAGGTCATATTCAACTATACAGCTCCTGGCGGGTTGGAACTATATCAGATAAAAGGCAGACCAAAACGGCTGGTAGATCGTAGATAAGATATACTCTTGATGGAATAGCTATTGGTTCCTATTGTCTTATAATTAGAATACCGGAACCTCTTACAGAGGTGAGTACAGGCTTAAATAAATATGCATCCCGCCAAGAAAAACTACGAACCATAGCAATGCTGCAGGTCTCATAAGTCTGTATGGATCTCCAAGAAAACGTATAGAACTTTTTACCGCGAGATTTATGTACATTACTAACAGCATCACCAAAAGCCCTGCTATGTGATGTACCCACAATTCGAGGAGTAATTGGTCACTAATCTGTATCCCAGAAACGGATGATAAAGAAGGGGACATTACGAAAACAATGGTTAGGAGCTGCAGAAAAAGAGCTACACCCATCAAACTGCAATGGGGCTTCACTTTTTTTGAGTGAGCCATGTATGAAGATAATGCAAGCAATAGCAGAATCAATAACTGCAGTCCAATATTTCTAAAAATCCCGTTAACATCCACTATTAAGCCACTCCTGTATAAAGTCTTTTACTATTACAGGAATATAAACTTTCTTAACACTTTCAAGTCAAGTTTAGCGGCATGCTGAAAGTGCCTTTGTAGACTTTTAAACCAGTATCAGACACAATAAGGATCCAAGGTTCCATACTATGGGCAGTTGCCCTCATTTTTCTCACACGCAGATAACGGTTGGCGGTATTGCCCTGAAAATGCAGGCCAAGTTCAATGATTCCATCTGCAAGAAAACCTTCGGTACCTGTTACGGATTGTTCCATATTATAATCAGTTTCAGTCTCAAGAATTAGAAAGATATTCATATTTTCTCTGCGCAGGATCTCAAGGAACCTGTACAGGCGTTTTCTCAGGTCTTTTTGCTCTATATTGAGCAAAGAATACAAGGCACCAAGGGAGTCAATAGCTACGCAGGTACATTTGTCTCCCAGTTTCCTTTTGAATTCAATGATGTTATCCTGCAGAAGATTAATAAGATCCTCTGAAAAATCATCATATTGGACCCTGTAATCACTAAAATCGCTTATGTGCAATCGCTTGGATACAGGAATTCCCATACTTTCCATGTTCTTAATGTGGTTATCTCTGCTTTGCTCAAGCGTAATGTAGAGGCCATATTCGTCTGCGCTGTCTAGATATTTTGTGAGCATCTGAAAAGTGAAACCTGATTTAAGAGTGCCTGCTGCTCCCTTTACAAGGATCACAAAATCCTTTGGTATATCGGTTTCAAATACTTCATTAAGACCATCTATGGTGTCTATGAACCTCATATTAGCATCAAACCCAGAGCATTGTGATCGGAATAAACTATTCTATATAATACACGCTATGTTTTATATATTTCATGCTGTCTGTTCAGTCTCTTCATTATCAGAAGAAACCAGTTTCATCCATCTTTTAAGCAAATGATATTCCTTTTTGTCAAAAACCTCCGGATCAAGCTGTAGTATCATTCTGGACGAAGATGCCATAATAGTATCATTGGTTTGTTCCATGAGTTTTACTACAGAACGTACGTCGTTGAACAAAGATAAAAATTCTAGTCCATCTAAAAGGACAATACCATCCTGAGCCTTGTTTATAAAATCAAAGACTGTTGGGAATATCTTAAATAACTCCGATGGATCTATTACTTGCTGACCTTGAATTCTGTTCTTTGTCAGCCAGATCATAGGTGTTTTTGTCAGATTATATTTGGTTCTGATCTTCTCAGGATTTTGACGGGTAATACATAATCCCTGAGTACCACTTTTTACAAGTTTTGCGAATATTTTGTATCCTTCTGCAGAGTCGTGGTTTGGCACAAGGTAAATAGAACCTCTTTCCAGAGAGATTCCATCAAAGTCTTGCTTTTCAGAAACCTCTTCTTTAACAGGAGTTATGAAAAGTCCTCTAAGTTCCGAACGGTCCTGCAGGCTTATGATCATTATCTTCTTTTCATTCCCTTCGACAACTGAAGTTGACACGTTCATTGGAGTATATTCTTTATTCTTTTTGATGAAGAAGGTCTCATAGTCCTTTTTATCTGCAAACTCAAGCCACTTACCACCCGTGATGCTTGTAATGGGCAGTCCGACAAGTTCATCCACTTCATATCCCAAAAGCTGGATAGCACTCAGGTTCAAAGTTAGTATGTTCTGCTTTGAATCTATTGTAAGAGTAGCTATAGGAGAAGCTCTCATAAGATTATCCAGATATTCATTTGCCTTTCTTAACTGCTTTTTTTCTTCTAGAAGGCTATCATGAAGATGTTTTATTCTCAAAAGTGAACTCACACGGGTCTTTAGTTCTAGCCTGTCAAGTGGTTTTGTAAGAAAATCATCTGCTCCTGCACTGATACCCTGAATACGGTCTTCTCTGCCAGATAAAGAAGTTACCATAACAATCGGGATGAATTGTGTTTCAGGTGAACTTTTTAGTTTTTCACATATGGCATATCCGTTCATATCCGGCATCATAACATCAAGGAGAACCAGATCTGGCTTTTTTTCTTTAACTATTTCCAGAGCTTGGGTACCTGTGTATGCCGGAATGATCTGATAATCATTTATCAGATATGCTTCAAGCAGATTTATGTTCATTTCCTCATCATCCACGATGAGGATCGTATCTTTGTTTTTGCTTTCCATTATATCCCTTGTCAAGCACCAGATGATCATGTATTTTTGTTAGTATTCAATTCAACTACATCTGTGTAATTTTTAGTATATAATCTATATCTTTTGAAGGTTTTCAAAAATGAAATTATGCGTCAGACTAATTTATATTTTAAGCTATTTATATTTATTTGTGTATTCTCACCTGGCCAGATTCTTATAATAACTGATCCTAAAAACCTGTTATGCAAACAGGTTTAACAGAAAACACAAACCCTCTGATCATTAAATTATCCTTTCCTGCCAGAGATATCAGGTATCTGCTGGAGAGGGGATACCCTAAATCATCAGCAATAAGATTTGTCGGTGATCACTATCGCCTTGAAAAAGATGAAAGAAATGTTCTTACCAGAGTGATAATACCACCAAGCACAGCTATTGCACGTAATAAAAAAAGGCTTACCTGCAAAGAAGTGACAGGGAAGAAAATCCTTGTTGATGGATATAATGTGCTGATAGCAATAGAGAGCATGCTGGAATGTCATACGTTATGGTTATGTGATGATGGTTTTGTCCGTGATACAAGAGGAGTTTTCAGATCCCATAATAACACAGATATTACAGTAGAAGCTGTGAAACATATGTGTTCCACACTTTCAAAATGCAGTGTTCCATATGTGAAGGTGCTGTTGGATTCACAGATGAGCCAGAGCGGAGAACTTGCTGCTATAATACGACAGGAGATGGCTATGGCATCTTTGCAAGGTGAAGTGTCAACTTCTGCACATGCAGACTTTGACCTTAAGAACGCAGGTTCTGAATATGTGATCGCAACTGCAGACGGAGTGATCATCGATGCAGTTGAGAAGATTATTGATCTACCCGCAGCGGTTATTGAAGAAAAGGGTAGCTGGGCGGAGATTATAATTTAATATCATTGGATACTGAGGATTAAATTGTGAGGCGATGGCAGAATAGGGAATGTGATTGAACAATATAACTCGCACTTAGCGAAGTACTGTATTTGTAATCATTGAATCCATTGCACTAACAGTAGTGTTGAGTGGGCTATTATTAAATAAGGCAATATTAGTCAATAATTAGAAGTTAAAGGATTATCACTTTTTTTGGAGAGATCTTTTATTCATGATATTGAGGAATCTGGTGTCGCTTACCGGATGATGGCTTATGATCTCACCATCATAAATGATGCAAAAAGTACCGAAAGCACAGGGGGAATTCTGAACAGCATCCGAATCTTCAAGATCGATCAAAACGGCATCCAGCCCGAATTCCTCCTTTGCAGATCCAATAATAGCGTTCACATTCTTTTCCGTATATGGACACTGGACCGAGCGCATGACGAACAGACCTTGTTTATAGTTCTCAAGGCTGCGTTCCATATCTTTGAATTTCGGGCTTGCTGCACCCGGATCGAATTTAAGGACCAGCAATTCGAAATCAGGCTTTGCCCTATCAACCTGGACAAAACCTTTCTTGACAAAAATATCCCTGCCTGCCATAAATGACCCTTTTCTTGTCACCACGGCAACTCCTTCCATGTTCTTGGATTGTGCTTCTTTGATACATTCATCTATCAAAGAGGAACCGTAACCTTTTCCTTTGAATTCTTTTTTGAGCCCGACAAAAATACAGTGGATGAACATGTATCGTTCAGCTTCCACAGGTCTGTGGGCATATTTGCCCGGAATGTACTCCAGCATACCCTGATAACCGCCTTTTTCCGAAATAATGGCTTTTATCCTAAGACCTTTAGGATAGTACTCTTTGAACCAGTCTATCTTTCTCCTCAACTCAACATGCTTCTTTGCGTCTTTATATCCGCATACTCCATATTCAGCGATGTTCTCTGGGGTCAGGTCTAAAATCTCAATGTCACTCATAATGAAAATAGCAGGGCTGTTATAATACCTTTTTCGATCGTTTTTTAATGTTCAATCCCAGGATGTTCTATGGATCAGATTAACTCCATGAACTGTTACAATTGGGTTTAGATCACATATTTATATTTCTTTCACCGCAGGTATAACAATATCCTTTATGGACGCAAATAGTGCCACCACACCTGAAACAAGTCCACCTTGTCCTTTCGTTTGCTAAGAATTCTGTGATACCAGACTTCCAGATGAACTCCAGATTCTCGATCATGCTCATGTTGTATTTTGTCCGGTATCTCTTATCTAGATGCTTTATCTTATCACAAGGAAAGTCCCTGCAATAAAAACAAAATTGCGGGATCTCTCTTTGAAAGGTCGGACAGTTCTTGATCTTGCACTTCCAGCGGGTAACTGGTTTGTCGGTGTCCGATCCTCTGCAACCCGGGCATCTGTTCTTTTTCCGCAGGTATGCCAGACAAATGCTGCAATTCATTCCGCAGGGAGAGATAAGAGACGTATCATCTGTGATGTCCATTGCAACTACCAATTTCAGTACTTAGCTAAATTTTCCTCAGTTTTGTTCTTACTACCATTGAATTACCTCAAACATTGTATAACTAACTTAAGCCTTAACTTTCTTCTAAGCCATTCTTCAACAAACATGACAAACGTATCAAGTCTAAACTTGCCCTCATCAATGGTTACAGGTCCTTGTTTTGCGATAGTGAAATGGATTTTCTGAAGATAAAGCCATGTATTTCTGTATTTCATTAAAAGAAGAACAAAGTACTTCAGCATTTTAATACTCTTAGTATAACACTTGACCTTCTTCTTAATCTTGCCCGAAAGTCTCTCTATCTGCTGTTATGTCCTTCTACAGATTTTGCATGTATTGCCTTTGAGAACTCCTTCTTTCATTAGTAACCTCGAATTACCTTTAGTTATTCTCTCCATTATTGATATTTCTAGCAATGGACTGAAAGTGTATACAATAGTTTCATAGTTGCATCATATTTAGGATAACAATTCTATACTTATATCCTCATATGTAAAATAGAATTCAAAGGAGAAGTGATTAAACCGTGCGCAAATGTATGGATGATACTAGCTTGCATATTCGAATAAAAAAAATAATCGGGCAGCTAAACGCGATAGATAAGGTTTTGGATGAAGATGTCCCCTGTGAAGATATTTTAATTCAAATAAATGCAGCAAAAAGTGCATTGCACAAAGTAGGCCAAATAGTTCTTGAAGGCCACCTGAATCATTGTGTCCGCGAAGGGATAGAGCACGGAGACGCGGATAAGACTATAGCTGAGTTTGCTAAGGCAGTAGAGCATTTCTCCAGAATGTCTTAAACTAAACCTTTACTTTTTGATACGCTGTCCGATAAAGACCTGTTTTTGTGTCGTTTGATCTGTATTCTTATATTTCAGAAATTGATTATTTTTAAAATATCTTATCCTCTACTACTCCTTTTTTTTTGACATGGTTCTCTATCCTAAGTTTGACAGTTTTCACTCCTTGATGAAGATATTGGCTTCTTTTTTAGCCAATATTTTCTTTTTTTGTCAGGAAAACCAATTTGACAGTTCTAATAATTTCATGTAAGATTCTACGATATCGT
>NZ_JBGMEB010000009.1:0-167096 GCF_041447285.1 Methanomethylovorans sp.
TTATCAACTATTGGTACTTACTGAATTGCAAAATAAAGTTAAACTCAGGAATTCGTTTGGAAGGCTATTCTAAAAAAGTACATCAAATTAGAATAGAAATCTAAGGAGCTAATTTGATGGCCTCTATTTAGATCACTTACTATAGCACAGAGTTTTTCACATTTAAGGGTGGGAATGTATGGGATTAATTGAGAGTTTGACTGGGAATTTTTTCATACTCAATGCTTCGTTGCTTCTTACAGTTATGGGGCTTGTCGTTTATTGGTTCGGGATATTTTACAATAAAATGTCTTCGGCAGAAGTGGACAAAACCGACCATTATACCAACGGTGCACTGTTCCTTCTACAACACGTTGTGTTTCCAATATTTGTATATCTGATGTTGAAACAATTCATGGACGAACTTCACGAATATTTACCCGGTTTGTATGACAAGTTGATCGATCTTATATCTGCCTCTCACTTATGGATATTAGCATTGATACTGGGCTACATTTTCTTACAGCTATCAGATTTATTCGAGTCTTACAAGAAGTTATCAATGAGTTTTAACGATAAACAAAAAAACTCACTGTTGATAAGACATGCATGTTCAATTCTCATTGTATGCATTGCAGCTTTTGCCACTCGACAAAGAATAATAGATAGTAATACACCAGATGCCATTGCAATCATTTTTTCAACCTTCATTATAATGACAGCTTTTGCTATTTTAGAAGGACTGAGTAATCTTCCGTTTCGGGTGGTCACAATCGAAACTGATGCAGATGGACCTGAAATTGGAGGAACCGTTTTGAAAGATGGTGCTTATGTGCATTTATTTACAGGCGATAAAAAGATAAAGAAAATAAATAAAGATTCAATTCGTTGCATCAACGTGCACCGTTATCAGTATTATGAAATAAGAACGGTTTCCTATCGAATTGGATTGCATAATGTTCGTAGATTCCTGTGCAGGATTCTTCGATGCCAAGAAGAGGAGCATAACACTCCATAGAATTGCGCCTGAATGTCACAGTATGTCACAACCCCTGAGTTGTGGGATTTACTCGGTTGAGTGAGGTGTTCATACCTCCTGCTCTACCTCTGCCACAGATACGCTGGAAAATACATTCAATTTTGCCCTATCGAGGAATTCTTGCTTTCTCGCGGGGTCTATGGTTCCGTAGGTTCGCCTGGTTAAACGATCAGGACAAAGGCTAGGTGTAAGCCCCCCTGTGAATGTCCCAGAAGCTCTCAGATGGAAGATATTCTATAACTAAAATAACTATAGAGATAAGATATAAAATCTTCAAAATGTATATGAATTTGAATACGGTGTATTTCCATGGTACAATTAATAAATGTAGTGATTTCTGCCTCGGTGCTCCTAAGCACTCTATTTGTGCCATTCCTCATCAGTTGGTTGGAAAAAGTAGTCTATGGAAAACTTAACAATGAAAGGGAGATGTGGTACTCACTTCTCAAATCAGACAGGATAGTTAAGGAATGTATAGATGAAGTGAATGATGGCATTGAAACCGTCAAATTACAAAAATGGCGTTGGGTCTCCACTTTAGGGCTTTTTTGGGGAACATTTACCGGAATAATTGGCTCGCTTATAATTATGGATAAAACTATCATATTTTATGATTTTATCTGCTTACTCGTTGCGTACTCAATTATTATGGCTATTATATCTATCATTATAATGAATAAATTCAACAAGATGCCCCATCCTCTCGATAAGGGACAACTGCTTGATGATAGTAAAAAATGGTATAGAAGAGCCACTTTTATAGAAGTATCTCTTTTGTGGTTTTATGCGACCACTACTAGCACACTTCTAAATTTCCCATCTTCAAACTACATCGACTCCTTATTTTCCAACATGGATATTAGAGAGATTTTTTCGTTATTTTCTATTTACTTTGAAGGAACTCGTTTTTTATTACTCACTTTTCTGTTTTCTGCTGCTCTCATAACTTTTGTCATTACAGTTGCGATAAAGTGGAGAGTTTCAAGAGACATTGAAGAATATTTAGATTTTCAGTATTCAAACGGTTTTCCTAACGTGCAAGTCAAAATCGAAGGCAGTGCCCTAAAAGGCAAAATGAAATCAATTTTCAATCGAAATATGTTATTGTTATCGGATAACGGGGAAGATATTGGAATAATGTGGACAAAGTTATCAAATATTAGGATAATGAAACATGCTCCTTAATCGAGCAAAAAATGATGGTCTTATAAGTTTTTAGTTATCTATATAGACTAATATTTTATAGTCGTCACTCATTTTCTTTTATCGGTGTGTTGCATGGGCTATTCAATTGAAACCCGTAGAAAGGATCAGGAAGAGAAAAATGAACGTGAACAGAAGCGAAGGGAGACTGGTGTATACTCTCTTACATATCGCAATTCGGGGACTGTGGAGCAATTGATTAGTGTCAGTTATTCGAGTGCAGTGAAAGAACATGCCAGAAGAGAGAAGAGTATTGTATACAGAATTAAGAGATTCCTGAGATTGACTAAATAAGCTGGTATACGCGGACGTATCAGTACTATGACCCCGAAATCCAGACGAGAAGCACTGTCTGTTTTTCAGCATTCTTTACACTTGGCTTCGTATCGAGGGAGATAAAACATGCTGTTTTTTGCATGCCTATGATTCCACCAATACCCCCTATTGCCGCGATTGGAACACAAGAAACTCAAAAAAGTATAAATGGAAATAGAATAAAAGGAAATAGCCCGAATGGGCATCATTTGAAAACAGCTATGGTTGCAGTCTGGTTGATGTGGCCCACGTATTGCTCGCCGTATGTGCTGAAACCAATGGTGGGAACCGTTTTGAAGAGGTCTGCATATTTCTGGCACTGACCCTTGTTTTCCAGTTCAAGTGTCCTGAGGATACAGTTGAAATTCACCATACATGCTACATGTTCGATTTCAGCTAACTTTTCCTCTATATCTTTTGCAGTTTCCTCAACGATGTTCATGGACTCCAACAGGGAAAGCTCCATTCCTTCTCTTATGGAGCAGTAGAACTTAATACTGTTTCCTACAACTGCCTGCGGACTACGTACGAATGGTTCGTCATCGACCATGAGCCCCAGAGGATTGTGCATGAAATGCCCCGGAAGATCTTTCACAGTGACTCCCAAAGCCTTTGCGTAGGCAAGTGCAGCCGGTTCGTTGTTGAATTCCATAACTTCCCTTGTTGCTTCGTTGACCTTGGTTGCCACCAGCTCTTTGTTCATCACGTGGAAACTCTGGGTTTTGATTATATCAAAGCCATTCCTTACCTTGATCAAGGCAAGAACTGCAGAATCGTTATATGCTTTGCCATTTGCATAGACATGAGTAGCCTTAAATTTAAGGTCGTCTCCTGCAGAACCACCTACGAAAAATACATTTGTCTTATTACCTATATCATCCATGAGGTTCTCTTCTGCACAGGTCAGGCCGTCCACAAGAACAAATCCCAGGTATTTCTTGTGATCCATATCGGAGAGCTTCTTTCCATAGTGCTTTTCAAATGCCTCCACCGCTTTGGCTGTATTTATACCATCCTTTAATCTGTCTACAACCTCAACTCTGGCATCTTCTACAATATCAGCACCAAAAGCCATGGCTACCACTGATCCTTTGAGCATTGCGCCACTTATGATTTCGCCTGATGTGGAACACCCGATTACGTCTGCTCCGGGGAATGCAGCAGCCATTTTGGAACTTATGGAAACAGGATCATATTTGGACGATGCAAAAAATACTACAGTTTTAGTTCCTGAATCATTTAGCGAACTTTTTATTTCCGCAACCGCTTCAATAACGGACTCTTTTTTAGAACTTGCTGTTTTAATGCTCATGTAATCATCTCTTAAGCTACAACCTTCACGCCTAACTCTTTTGCAATACCTAACAGTTTTTCAATGATCACCGGATCATCGGGAGAACTTTCATCATACTTCTTGGGAATAACACCTTTCATACAGATTTTGGCACTAACACTGTGAGCCAATGCCGGGTCCTGTTTACTTTTTTCGCTGACGATCTGATCTATCATTCTCTTTATTTTTCCTACCATTAAACCACATCCGAGCAGTATTCCTGATCGCTTTCCAGCATAAGTATTGGCATCATAAAATGAAAATATGCTTTGAAATGCGGGCTATTATTGCATTGTTTTTTATACTAATTTCAATATAAATAAGTATGCTTTATTTTGCTCCTTCAAAACATTATTTGGAAATGCAGAAAGATGGCAATGATACCAATAATTATTCAACAGTTAGAATGAATAGTGATAAATCTGCTTTTTAAGCATTAATTATATAAGAAGCTGTAACATACGAGAATTTTGGGATTAGACCCCCAGAATCTCCGAAACACTGGTGAGAATATGATGACGGACATTGTTTTAAAATACATGATATAAATTGCCCTCCTTAGCCTGTCAATTCAATTAAGGCATTTTATGAGATCAAACATTCCGTATTGATCTGAGAAACATTAGCCTCATACATTAGCGTCATATTAATAAGGAACTTACCATTATTGAGCAAGACTAGTAAAATCACGTTAATCAGAGGGAAAAACGTGTCTGATGATCTTTTTGACATAAAGGTAGGAAATCTTTCTTTTAAGAATCCCATTGCCCTTGCACCTATGGGAGGAGTAACAGACAGCCAGTTTGCAAACGAATTTGCAAAAGATGCAGGACTTGTAATACTCGGAGGATATAACCTGGATGCTGCAACGAACCAGGCGGCATCCGAAATAGTAAAAAGAGGAAGAGAAGAGTTCATTTCAGATGAACCTTTAAAACTGATAGATAATGAATTGAGGTCCATTAGAGCAGACAGTGTGATCGCGATCAATGTAAGAAGTTCCACTATGGAGCCACTCATCGAAGCTGCCAGGATGATCAAGAATGCGAATGCCATAATTGAGATAGATGCTCACTGCCGGCAGCCTGAAATGACAAAAATAGGCATTGGTGAAGCATTATTGAAAGACCTGTCAAAACTGGAGGATATCATCCGCAAGGTAAAGGCAACCGGAGCCATCGTATCAGTGAAAGTTCGTGCCAACGTAATAGATAATGTCAAAATGGCTCGAACTATCGAAAATGCAGGTGCGGACATATTGCACGTTGATGCCATGAAGAAGGGCACTGGTGCTGATATGGAGGTTATCAGAAAGATAAGAGATGTTACAAGACTTCTCCTTATAGGTAATAACTCCATAATTGACTTTGAAACTGCAAAAGAAATGTTCACCAGAGGTGCAGATATCGTTTCTGTAGGCAGAGGAGTAATTGAAAATCCATCCCTGATAACAACCCTTGTAAAAGAAGTTACTCTCCTTCAGAATGAGATTGGGTGGTACAATTCACCTAAACATGTATGTAGAGGAGAAGGAGACTTGCGTGGCCTTGCTTTCTGCTGCCTCCCTGTAAAACCATGTCCAGTACATTCCAATATCAAAAAAATAGGGCTTTCTGCAAAAGAATTCGCTGATATAAAGATGGAATTTGCAAAAGGAACACCTCTTGAGTACGGAGACAGCACCTGCTTTGGCAGCCTAGTATGGTGCTGCAAGATCACAAAAATGTGTCCATTAAGAGATGGAGTCCTAGAAACTATTGGACTTTCCGATGCAGAATACATGAAACTGAAGAAAGAACTTGCAGATTATATTCTAGACCATCCAAAGGTTACCGGCAAATGAAAACTGAAATAGAAACAGAAGAAAAACTCAGTAAGAATTCATCACAACTAACCCCTTCCTATGTAGCAAGGTGTGCACAGCTTGCCATGTTGCTGGAAGTATCCGCCCATCCGAAACCTGGGAATATAGATAGAGATCATGATTACGAAGGAACCACTTTTGAGCATTTTTTAACCTCTTCAGTGTCAGTATACCCTATGCTTGAAGAAGCTGCTGCAAAGGAGCATGGAATAGGAGAATATATCCACAAGGCTGTAATTGAAAGTGCAGCCTGGCAGATGGGAGGAAACACACATTTCGGTGCCTTTTTGCTTTTATTTCCACTTTCAATGGCAGCTGGGAGACTTATTCGAACCCACAAGGAATTAACGCCCGACAACATAACCAAAGAAGCATTCAGCATGGTAAAGGAAACAGATATTGAAGATGCAGTGCAGATGTACATGTCCTTTGGACCTGCTGGTGTTAAAGTGCGCAAGGTCGATGAATTCGATCTGTCTGATGCAAAAGCTACTGGAGAAATTAAAGACAAGAACACCACCCTATTCCAGTTAATGGAGATTTCAAGTTCTTATGATCTGATCGCAAGTGAATGGATATCAGGTTTCAAACGATGTTCACAGTGTGCCCGGATACTTGCAAGAGAAATGAGCAAAAATGGAGAACTTATCCATTCAGGTCACTCCAGGATCAATCACGTTATTGTCTATGCTTTCCTCAAAATACTGGCAGATAATGCAGATACATTCATTGAAACAAAATTTGACAAGCACACTGCAGAAGAAGTGTCTGCACAGGCAAGGAGAATAACTTATAAATTAGAAGACTCTGGATATAATATGGAAAATATATTACCGGAGATATGCAACTTTGATGAAGACCTGCTTGCAAGGAACATTAACCCAGGGTCTACTGCGGACATAATTATAGGCGGTCTTTTCATAGCTCTCCTTGGGGGAATGAGATTCTGACAGAAAGTAACAAAATGAAACTTGAGGATTTTGGCATCTTTGAAGGTATTTCTGAAACTATTGTGACCACCCACCAGGGCTGGTCCCCTAATGCTGCCCCTATGGGGATAATCAGAAAGCAGGACACGGTCCTGATAAGGCTTTTTAAAGGATCCAAGACATATCAAAACATTTTGGCTGAGAACTTCCTTGTAGCAAATGTGACAAATGATCCTGTACTGTTCGTAAAGTGCACTTTTTCCGAGATCGGACCAGATGATATTGAAACTATATCTGCACCCGGAAGAGAATTTCCCGTACTTAAAGAAGCTCAAAGCTGGGTAGCCTTTGAATGTGTTAATACCAAGATAGTTCCTGAAGCATTGATAGCAGAACTAAAACCCCTCAGGGGACATGTAAATTCATTCTATCCAAAGGCACCTAACAGAGGATTCAATGCTGTCCTAGAGGCAACCATTCATGCCACACGCTATAAGATAGACGGTGATGAGAAATACCTCAAGTTGATAAAATTCTACGAAGATATTGTTAACAAGTGCGGTGGAGAGAAAGAAAAAGAAGCTTTGAAGCTTTTGCACACCTTCCTTTAGCCCAGCCCCAGTAGTTTAGCTACTCTTTTTTGTGCATTCGCCATCATCTGGCGTAGCACAAATATCTTTGGAGTTTTACCTCCACCCGGTTTTACCTTTCCCTGCCTTATGGAATCGAGAACCGCATCCAATGATCTTTCCTGCACATCGACCTCAGTGTATGACATCCCTACCATTTCAGGCATATGACAATCGCTGCCTCCCACTTGAGGAAGCCCCACATAAATCGCCGCAGCACGGGCTTTGTTATTAGGACCATTGGTAAGGCAACGGGAATTTAGAACCTCCACGGCATCCACATCAAGACCCTCTACATATCCTATGCCATGTGATGTAAGCTTAAAAGGATGAGGCAATATTACTACTGCATTCTGTGCCCTTGCTCTTTTAATTGTCTCAACCGGAGATAGCCCCGGCTCGATACGTTCTTTGATATTCAGCACAAGCAGATGTCCTTCGGAAGTGCTTATTTCAACACCAGGAATAACGATAAGGGATGAACCTAGTTTAGCTGCCCTCTTCACGGAAAATTGACCACCCTCGATTACATCGTGATCACATACTGCAAAACCATCAAGACCATGTTTTTCAGCATAGCTGATGATAGCATCAATATCTGCATCACTGTCTTTAGAGAAACGTGTGTGGACATGCAGGTCGAATTTCATATATCCAGATAAAAGACGATTCCTTATAAAATCTCGGTATCTGTGTACTGTAATCTAACAAAAAGCGCAAGGGTACATAAGATTAGAGGAATAAGAACTTATATGAAAAGAACAAAATGAATTACTCGCATAAGAAACAAGCGAACGGGTAAAGGAGTTGTGTATTGGGTGGTTGGATAGGATTGGTGGTACATTTGAGAAGAGACCCGTTCGCATATTTACTAACATACTCAATGATATTTAAATATAACGCATACGGATGATTGAAAGTATAAATAGTGATAAAATTCAAATAATTGCTTGGTCATCCGACATAGATTCGATCTTATTCATTATCTCTTCCCTTGCCTCCAGATCCACAAGGATGTGATCTGTATATTTAACAGAATGCACTACACCTTCTTTGAAAAGCCAGGACAGAACTGACATTGAGTGCTCTGAAAGAGGCATTGATATTTCCTTTCTTTTCCATACTGGCAGCTTATCTCTTATGGCGCACTTCAGATCACCCAGACCTTGCATGGCCTTCGCAGAGATAAAAACAGGGTTCGGAACAAGATACCCAAGAGCTTCCATTTTTTCATTAAGCTCTTCGTAGCTGATGAGATCTGTTTTGTTCATAACAGTGATCATTGATGCACCATGCACCTGCTCCCAGAGAGTATCATGACACGTAAGCAGCTTATCATGCATTATATCCAATGGCTCACTTGCGTCCACTACCAATAAGATGATATCTGCAAAAAAGATCTCGTTCAAGGTCGAACGGAAGGCATCGATGAGCCAATGAGGTAAGTCCTCTATAAAACCTACGGTATCAGTGAGAACAACCTTGCGTCCCATGACATCCATTGAGCGGGCAACCGGCGAGAGTGTTGTGAAAAGCATGTCAGCCACATCCACTCCCTCATCCATGAGAACATTGAAAAGCGTACTTTTTCCGGCATTTGTGTAGCCTGCAAGAGCCACCAGGGAAAGACCGTGTGCATGTCGGAAGCTGCGCAGGGATTCATTATGGCTCTGCACATGGCTTAGCTCATCCTTGATCCGAGCTATCCTGCCCTTGATATCCTGCTCATATGAATCCTCATAGCTACCTAATCCCATAAAACCTGGTCTTTCCTCTTTTTTCAGGTGCGAGACAATGATCCTTGCCCTGGGTATTTCATATTCAAGCCTTGCTAGCTCCACCTGTAGCTTGGCTCGCCGCGTAGTAGCACGCAACGCAAATATCTCAAGGATGAGCTGGAACTTGTCGATGACCGCACACTTACATATATCTGTGATGTGATACAGCTGCATACTGCTCAGTTCATTGCAAAAGATCACTTTTTCTGAAGTCAAGGACTCCACAGCTAATGCAAGCTCCTGCACCTTTCCCTTACCCAGCTGGTATTTTTTATCGGGATAACGCGACTGAATAACCTCTCCAACTACAGAGTAACCGGCAGCATAAGCAAGATCTTTTAGTTCAGCAAACTGCCTCTTATTTTGAAACTCATCACTGCCCGGATCAACTCTTTGTACCACTATCACTTTTTTCATTTGGAATAATCCTCTGTATTAGATTGAAGACTAATGGGACCTCTGCTCTTAAGCAGTCTTCTGGAACTCACTGAAATATGATGGGCAAGCTCTATGGCCCTGCGTTCACTTAGAGACTCCTGATATTTGAAATTCCGGGAGAACATACCTGTAACCAACCACTGAGGTTTGTTGAACATATCCCCTGCCTCCATCACGATCGTAGCCTGGGGATTAAGTCCTTCCACGGTCTTTTCTACCATTTCGACAACATCAGTAAGTTCAGGAGCATTAGAGCTTGTGAAGTGACGGATATTCACCTGATGAGTTTTATCGATATGGTCGGGAGATACAGAAAACGATACAGCTGCACATACCATGAAGTATTCCCCATTTTCTATATGCCTTCCAGAAATATCCACAGCAATTATGTCGAACATGCGTATCGGTTACATTTTGATCCTACCGATGTCAATGTAGGCACATTGAACGTTATCATGTACTGCATATATCATTCTTTTGCGCACACTGTTCGCAAGGCGCACTGCCCTTGACATCACCGGAAGCACGAATACATAGTCTTGGGATATGGAATGGACAAGATATTCCGAGTGTGGCAACTTATCCACGGACTTGAAATTATGATACACTCTGAAATGGCTTCCGAACTTGAAACCAGTTTTTGGGACAAAACCCCTGTCTCTCAGGTTCTCATAGACCCTGTACTTCAGCATGAATTCAGATTCAATAACAGATGCTTTTGCAGCAAATTCATCAAATCTGATAGAAGATTTACCGGACATATCGGCAACCTCCAGTACATCCATTTTAAGCAGATAACCCGATTCTACAAGCGATAACTGCAGACGATCCGCATCGAGAGGATGGCCATAGAAACCTTCAGCATGCAAAGAGCTGGAAACATCGCTATCCCATACCACTACACGGTCTTCAAGGAAAGTAGACCTTCCGTGTATACCCTCTACAGCTTCCTGAATGGATTTCACTTCTCCTTTTGGATCAACTTTCCGTATTTCGTAGAAAGTGATATCACTCTCCTCATCAACAATAGCAAGTACCATTGTTTTATGCACATTATGTGCAGCTTCCAGAGATGTGCGAAGCTCTCTGAGGGACAAAGGAATGCGCTCCGAAATAACATGAACAAAGAATTTTGCCGGAGTCTTTCCAGGATGGCCTCCCCTTGGATATACCCTGAAATCCGTAACTGAAGGCTGTACATAATATCCCCTTTCTCGCAGATCTTTATATACAATGTACTTTAGATCAAAGTAATGCTGCCTCTTTGATGCTTCTGTAAAGAACTCCTCAAATGACAGGGATCTGTCTTCTATCTGAATATCAAGCTTTTTTTTGTAATGCAGATATGCAGCTTCAATCAATGTGAGCTCTAGCGTATCACCTTTCGGGCGCCCATAATATCCGAAGTTGTACAGCTCATTGATAGCCTGCTTACCCGCTTTAACCCGGTCATTGACAAGTATTCCGTTCAAAAAGGTCACCTGGATGTAAAAAATGAATTATAGGCCCAAATATCGGACCATCTTATTTAACCATACTGGACTGAAGTAACAAAATACAGAATTAAGAATAAAGATTAGAGTTAAAAACATCTAAAATAAATCTAACAGTATGTTTATATATTTAAACTATTATATAATAATTCAGGGTGCCCACCACAAAACCTAGCCTTAATACGGGGTTTTCCGAATCCTTCCTCCTACCACAGCCAGGCACCCTCCTCCTTTAAAAATAACTACTCATCGTTTTGTACATTTCCCCAGCAAATAGATCACAGAAACTCCCTTTTGCTCCAGCTTGGATTGGAGAAGATCCCTTACCTGCATTTCTGTCCTACTTGATGCCTCAGCGGTAAATATAGGCATTTCCACAACGGTAGTATCGGGCACTAATGCCTTTACAACAGACATAAGATCAGGAGCTTCCTGCCCTCCCGTCATGGCAGCAACCCAATTCTGCAAAATGACTACAACAACATCATCCTGTGAACCTACGGCATTGATCAAGCCAATTATGCCGGAATGTGCAAGCGCAAAATCACCTATAACTGCAATTCCCTTATCCTTAAAACCACATGCAGTAGAAATAGCTGACCCAAGAGCAAAACCAGTATCAACAGCTTGTAATGGCTCAGGCGCTGCCCGTATAGAACAACCCATATCCCCGGCAACCATGACATCAATGTTCGCCAGACATTTATAAAGAGGCATGAAAGGACAGTCCTGACACAATGGCCGCGAACCCCGGCTCTTTATAGTTTGCACTTCAGTATACTTTTCTATCCTGCTTTCTTCCAGATGATCAAGTGCATAGATAATGTGCCCGATCTCCACCTGGCCATATGGTATATGGCCAGTCATCTTACCCCTTATTTTTCCGGTTACGGCAATATGGGATTCTAGGTAAGGTTCAGTTTCTTCAACCACAAGCACAGTGTCACATGAATCAATGAAGTGCCTTACCATATCAAATGGAAAAGGCGCGACCATTTGAAGAGACAAATGAAAACAATCGTCCCGCTTTGACTCTGAGAGTACTGAATTTACCAGAACTGAAAGATAACCGGATGAGATGATTCCTATTTTACCATTCCCCAATCTCAGCCTGTTCAAAGAAATTGTCTTAACCGCGGCTTCAAGCAAAGGCATGGATTCTCGGTGGAATCGCTGATGTTTTCCTTTAGTGGTTAGCTTCCAGATTGACTTATCAAAAAAGGCAGTTGATTCATTCTGCTGACCCCTTATAAGAGATCCTTTGCTATCAAGCAGCCTGTCAGTTATCCTGATGATCACAGGAACCTTCGCCTGCTCAGATATCTCAAAGGCACGTGTAACTGAATCATATGCCCCCTTAGGAGTTGCTGGATCGAACAGCGCAACCTCAGCAAGATTTCCATAAAAACGGGAGTCCTGCTCGTTCTGGGAGGCCTTTGCTCCAGTATCATCGCCAGCAATTATCACAACACCTGCCCCTATTGTGTGATAGACCGCAGTCATTAGCGGGTCACTTAGCACATTCATGCCCACATGCTTAACAACAACCACAGAGCGCTGTCCGGTAACTGATGCACCTAAAGCTTTTTCAAGGGCAGCTTTTTCATTGGTCATCCAGAAGGCCTTGTAGCCTTCATGCTCATGCTTAAGCAACAGTTCCATAAAAGCAGTTGTGGGGTAACCGGCAACTCCGGTTACAAGTCGTGTGCTGCTGTCGATCAAAGAAAGAAAAAGAGCTTGATCACCAGTAATTTCATTCTTATCCAATGATGTATCATCAGGGATCATGTATCTCAGCATCCATCCTGACGGATTCTTCCGGCCTTGAGAACCACGCAAGAGAGGCCAGTGCGCCTATAATACCATTGCCATTCATCCATATCTCCACGCCGTTGTCATTAGCATACTGCAACGCATATTCCCGGGTAAGCTCACCACTGCGGCACTTCCTGCTGTAAGGATAAATATCATGAGCACTGAAATTCTGGAGCACCACCATGCCAGTCTGTGGGGAAACACTGTACTTAAGAAGTGCTGCTTTTATGCTTTCAAGCAACTCTTTTTTTGCATCCTCATCCACACATCCAAACTCCAGCACTGTAGATACACAGTTCTGCGTCCTTGCAGAAACTGGGAAAAGCTGGACAAGAGAATGTGAAAGATAAACAGCTTCAGGACAATCCAGTTCTTTGGCGATATTGTGAGTCAGAGTCCAGGTAGCTCCCTTTTCCTTGGAATCTGTATCATCAATGCCTATGAGCACCCTCTCTCTTCTAGGAACAACAACTGTACCCTTTGCTGCGCGCCCGCCTCCTGATTCACTGTAGTTACAGCGCAGTACACCCTGTGCAAAGGCCCGACACTTAGTGGCACCTACACCGCCACCGCCCAAACCTGCATAGGTGATATGGACCTCATTCCCTTCCACAACAATAGATTCTATGCCAGCAGCGGCAATTGAAGGTTTAAGTTCAAGTTTTGACGTACCTGTCTTGGCAAGGTACCTGATCATATTCCCTATGGACCTTGTCTTCAAAATAAGGGGAGAATGTGAATAATGGAACTTGGACCATGCAGCACCGCCATAACAATTAGAATGTTCAACGATCTCTACATATTCATTGTTTTTATCGCATACTGCGTATATGCCCCTATATGGAGTAGTATAGGGGTCATTGAGTTCTATATCTTTCATCTGGGTCTTTAATTGATAGTAGATACCTTAAAGGTTTTGTTTTCCTTCAACTGACAATACCTTCATCCTTGAGGCTTACATATCTGCCATCGCCGATGATAACATGGTCCAGGACATCAATACCCAGTATTTTTCCACCCTGCACGAGCTTTTCGGTGACCGCTATATCCTCTTTGCTGGGTGTAGGGTCACCAGAAGGATGGTTATGTGAAATAATAACTGATGCTGATGACTCCATGAGTGCGGATTTGAATACTTCCCTGGGATGCACGATGTTAGAATTGAGACTTCCGATGGAAATAACTTCTTCCTTGATTACCTGATTTTTGGTGTCAAGGTAAAGTACCACGAGTTTCTCACGTTTTTGTTCCCTCATACTCGGATACAACATTGAATACACATCAGCAGGCGAGCGGATCTTACGCTTTGGTTCATCCACATGCCGCTCAAGTTTGCGCGCAAGCTCGAACACAGCGGCTATCTGTGCAGCTTTAGTGGGTCCTATGCCATGTATCTGCATAAGTTTAGATATTTGCGCCTGACTCAGTTGTTTGACATTGTACTCTGAGAATATTCTCTGGCACATATTCACTACATTTTCTTTCTGCGTTCCGGTCCTTAGGATCACCGCCAGTAATTCGGCAGTGGACAGGGCCTCAGGACCATATTTCAGCAAGCGTTCAGTAGGCCTGTCTTCAGTAGGAATGTCATGCATCCTAAGCCTGTAATCGCTCATAGCCTGCAAAATTACTTATTACCATATAAAGTATTCTATATTAATTTAAATTAAATGATAGTAAATATAATTATGTTGAGTGGTGTACCATTATTTGTAAACGTGTCTAATCTTACGTTAGACACAGGAATTTATGAAAAGAATTTTGTGCAGTTAAATGTATTTTATCATCATATACAAGGCTACTCCGAGCAAAAACAGGGCATATATTTTTTTGAAAAACGGAGCCGAAAGTTTTAGTGCCAATTTGGAGCCGAAAAACGTTCCGGCCACAATACCAACTGCCATTAACTCTGCATAAATTAGATTTAAATGTCCTTGTTCAGCATACACTATCACGCTAGGCAGTCCAACAGGCAATTGCAATGCCGCTAAAGAGGTTGCAGTTGCTGCTTTAGGATCGTAATGAAATAAGCTTATCAATACCGGCACAATGATAACACCTCCTCCTTTTCCAAACATACCGGCAATGACTCCGGCAAACAAGCCTAACAAAATAAACATCCAATAGGCATGAGGTTCATTATTCTTGGCCACAAAGAAGTCTTCTTTTTTTCTCTTAAAAATCAACCCTGGGACATTGAAATAACTCAATGCCACATACAACAAAAAGATAGCATACAACTTGACCAATAAGCCAATATTTATGTTTAAAGCCAATTCTGCTCCAAGAAAAGAACCTGCAAACAGTCCTAATGATATACACAATGATTCCTTGATATTAATGAAACCGGCTTTATAATAATTGACTACACCAAAAACACCCACGGGAAGCAACATCGCCCCCAAAGAAGCAGCATTGGCATCTAGCATATGCATGCCAAAAAAGGCGATCAAAGTAGGAACCATTACGATTCCACCGCCTATACCGAACAAACCGGACATAACCCCGGCCAACAACCCCACAAGAAATACACCTAATTCCATAAGAACTTCAGCACCTTTAGCTTTCTGAAAAACATTAGGTTGACGTTATAATTATATATTGACATACAAATATATCTAAACTGTGCATCCTTAACCTGTAATAGCCTATAGCCTGCAAAACTAGTTCATGCCTTATATAGTGTTCTAACCAATTAGAATATGAGTAAACTAAATATAATTGCCAGCTAACTCCCCCAACTGTCCTGGAAATGACCATAAACTTGAAGCCTATCCTTACGTTCCATTTAATAGGTTTAATTTCCATAGAGATGCACATGAAAGTCATCAGCGTGGTCGGCTACAAGAAGACAGGCAAGACAACATTGGTCACACAGCTTGTCAAAGCACTTTCAAAGAAAGGAAAAGTCGGTACTGTTAAGCAGATGTGCCATCATCGATTCAACCCACAGAACACTGACACAGGCAAACACTTCGATGCAGGAGCTGAAGCTGTGGCAGCGATAACTGATACTGAACTTGTGCTTGTAAGGCGCAATCCTTCCCTCACAGAGTCTCTGAATGCTCTTGCTGACAGTGGAATGGATTTTGCCATAGTAGAAGGTGCTAAGACCAGCAGTCTGCCAAAGATAGTACTTGGAGATCTTGATAATATAGACGAGATCCAGAATGTAGTGGTCCAACTACCCGCAAGAGGAGACTGGGACATTGATGCCCTTACTGAACTTGTGATGCAGCAGAATGACTGGGTTACCTTAGGCTTATTAATAGAACAGGTAAAACATGACTCAAGGATAAAGCAGGCTGGAGGTATCGGTACATTTACCGGCATTGTCAGACAATTCTCCGAAGGAGTAGAAACAAAGGCATTGCATTTCGAGAAATATGAGAAGATTGCGGAGGAAGCAATGCAGAAAATATGCCATGACCTGATACAAAGAGAAGGAGTTTTGGATGTAAGGATGCACCATCGTACAGGTATTATCAGACCCGGAGAGGATATCGTCTACATAGTCGTTGCCGCTGCCCACCGACAGGAATTGTTCGTTGCCCTCACCGATGCTCTGGAAATGCTAAAGTCAGAAGTGCCTGTATGGAAGAAAGAACTGACAATAGATGGCGATTTCTGGGTGCATGATGTAGAAAAGTGACACTGTTAATGACGCTGCATAATTACCTGTTTTTCAGGCCCATTTTTCTGTCAATTTCTTCTGCCATGACTTCCAGTTCATCGAAAATGCGCTCTGAATCCTTTCTCATTTCCTGAACTGCAGCTTTGAGACTTCCACCACGCAGGTAGAGTAACCTCTTTCTCCTGTAGATCATGCCTGAGTCTATAAGATTACGCAAATGATGATTCACACGCGCTAGCCTTACATCAAGGTTATCAGCTATAGACTCAGAGGTAACTCTGTCTTCCTCAGCCAACATTCGCAGCATATCCATAACTATCCTAGTAGCCATGCTTTCAGTGTCCCTACCGGATGAAAGCCCGAAGCTATCACATATCCACCTGATATCATCCTCAAGGTTCTCATCCCTGGGTTTTTCGAGGCTAATCAGAACTATTTGCTGGCTCTGCTGAGTCATAGATATGAAGTATAGAACTTTCACTATATATACATTACCGTGTTTTGTTCAAACAAATTCGATATAACATCGATGATTAACATAATATACAAAATGATTATATATGAGATTGACAATATAGATGCATGTAAGCTGGCAGGAAGCCAGTATATTTTCATTGGAGGATATCAGCAATGATCATCAAACCGATTGGAGAGAGAGTATTAATAAAAGTGGTCAAACAGGCCGAAAAGACCGACAGTGGCATATACTTGCCGGAGTCAGCCAAAGAGGAGAAGAAAGAAGGAGTTATTGTCGCTGTAGGCACGTTTGAGGATGGACGTGAACTGCCTGTGAAAAAAGGAGACCATGTAATATATGGTGGTTACAAGAGCGACGAAATTGACCTCGATGGCGAATTACACGTTTTTGTAGACTTCAAGGATCTGCTTGCTGTGCTCGAAAAATAAGCAATAATAAAAGAAAATCATAGATAAAGACTAAAAGAGGTGTAGAAATGACATCTAAACAGATCACATTCCATGAGAACGCACGCAAATCATTATTGAATGGTGTTGACAAGGTAGCCAATACAGTGAAGATCACATTAGGTCCAAAAGGGCGCAACGTTGTATTGGACAAAGCTACCAGCCCCCTGGTAACAAATGATGGTGTTACTATTGCAAAAGAGATTGAACTAAAAGACAAGTTTGAAAACATTGGTGCAAAACTTGTAAAAGAAGTAGCTTCCAAGACTCAGGACACCACAGGCGACGGTACTACCACTGCGACCCTGTTAGCACAGTCCCTTATCACCGAAGGCATAAGAAACATTACAGCAGGTGCTAATCCTATTGAAGTCAAGAAAGGTATAGAAAAAGCCACTGAAGCAATTGTGAAACACATCAAAGAACAGAGCCAGGATGTAAAGGACAAAGCCAAGATCATCCAGGTTGCCACAATATCAGCTAACAATGACGAAGAGATCGGTGGTCTTATTGCAGGCGCCATGGAAAAAGTTGGATACAATGGTGTGATAACCGTAGAAGATTCCAAGACCATGGAAACCAGCCTTGAAGTCGTGGAGGGTATGCAGTTTGAGAGAGGGTTTGTATCTCCGCATATGGCTACTGATCATGAAAAACTGACATGTGAATTCGATGAACCTTACATCCTAATCACTGACAGGACCATAAGCACCATGAACCAGATGATCCCTGTGCTGGAAAAGGTGGCTAAAGAAGGCAGATCTTTGCTGATAGTGGCAAAGGATGTTGAAGGTGATGCACAGGCAGGAATTATACTGAATATCATGCGCGGTGCTTTGAAGGTATGCGCTGTCAAAGCTCCGGGCTTTGGCGATGATCAGAAGGACATGCTTGAGGACATAGCAGTGCTTACAGGCGGTACTGTTATCAGTGAAGACAAAGGCATGAAGCTTGAGGACTTTACCGACGTGATGCTGGGCAATGCAAGGAAGATCACAGTAGACAAGAACAAGACCACCATCGTGGAAGGTAAGGGCAACAAGAATGCCATCGAGCAGAGAATGAGACTCATTGAGTCACAGGTCAAGCTCACAGACTCCGAGTACAAGAAGAAAGAGCTCAAGAAGCGCCTGGCAAAGCTTGGCGGTGGCGTGGCAGTAATAAAAGTAGGTGCAGCCACTGAGACCGAACTTAAGGAGAAGAAGATGAGGATCGACGATGCCCTGAACGCTACCAAGGCCGCTGTAGAGGAAGGCGTGGTTGCAGGTGGCGGTGTCACACTGTTCCATGCAACATCTGTAGTAGAGGGATTGAAACTAAGTGGTGACCAGCAGATCGGTGCCATGATCGTAAAAAGATCACTGGAAGAGCCAATGCGCCAGATCGCCATCAATGCAGGCAGGGAAGGCGCTGAGATTGTTGCCCGCGTTCGTACTGAAGCAAATCCGAACTTTGGATACAATGCGAAGACTGACGTGTTCGAAGACCTCTTTGAGGCCGGTGTGATAGACCCCACAAAGGTTGTACGGAGTGGACTGCAGAATGCTGCCTCCATAGCTGGTATGGTTCTGACCACCGAAGTACTGGTTGCAGATTTCGATGACGAGAAAGATGAAAGGACTGCTGCGATCATAATCTGATCGCCTTCCTTAATTTTTCATTAATATAGAACAAATAAAGATCAATTGTCTATATCTGAAACTGCAGCTCGAAGAGAAAAAGAAAATACTCATCGAGTAACGCATAAAGGAATATTTTTTACTGCACCTGCGTTTGGTGCATGGGCATGACCTTTGAGTCATGACCCGATTATCCTTATCAAATGCTGGTTTCTGGCAGCCGTGCAGCCAGTTTTCCACGCGTTGGGAAGAAGTGGGAAACTAAAACCCGATAATCAAACGGCGCTTATAAAATAGATTAAGATCATTGATTATGTGGATTTGAACCATTTAGGGGGAAAAGTATGGATTTGAATCGTTTCACTCAGAAAGCCCAGGAAGCGATCCAGGGCTCAACTACAATCGCTGCCAGATACCATAATCAGCAGATAGATTGCGAACACCTGCTTCTGGCAATGCTGGAACAAAGTGGAGGTCTAGTACCCACACTGCTACAAAAGCTCGATGTTGAGCCAGGCAGAGTCATTGAAAAGGTAGAAGATAAACTTGCGAGCCTGCCACAGGTATCCGGCCCAGGAGGAGAGCAGGTCTACATGACCCAGACACTCAAGAGAGTGCTGGATTCTGCAAACAAGACCGCTGGCAAAATGCAGGACGAGTTCGTTAGTGTGGAACACCTGCTGATAGCCATTACAGAGGAAAAAGATTCAGTAGCAGGAAAAATACTCATTGGCGAGGGAATCACAAAGGACCGTGTGCTTGCTGCCATCAAAGAGATAAGAGGAGGCAGACGCATTACTTCAGAAAATCCAGAAGACACAATGGAACCACTAAAGAAATACGGAATTGATTTTACTGAACTGGCATCCCAGGGTAAGCTTGACCCTGTGATCGGCAGGGAACAAGAGATCAGGCGTACCATAGAAATCCTTTCCCGCCGCAGAAAGAACAACCCTGTACTGATAGGAGAAGCTGGTGTTGGTAAGACAGCCATAGTAGAAGGTCTGGCACAGCGTGTTGCAAAGAAAGACGTGCCTGATGCCATGAAGGACAAACGCATAATTGCGCTTGACATGGGAGCGCTCATAGCAGGAGCTAAGTTCAGGGGCGAGTTTGAGGAGCGACTTAAGGCGGTGCTTAAGGAGGTTGCTGAGTCGGAAGGACAGATAATTCTGTTCATAGACGAACTGCACACCATAGTAGGTGCTGGAGCAACTGAAGGTGCCATGGATGCAGGAAACCTGCTCAAGCCAATGCTGGCACGTGGTGAACTGCATTGTATAGGTGCAACCACACTGAACGAGTACCGCAAGTATATCGAGAAGGATGCCGCACTTGAACGTCGCTTCTTGCCTGTAATAGTAGAACAGCCCACAGTAGAGGACACAATATCAATCTTGCGTGGACTTAAGGAAAAGTATGAAGTACATCATGGTGTGCGTCTGAAGGATTCAGCCCTGGTTGCAGCAGCCATCATGAGCCACAGATACATAGCAGACAGGTTCCTGCCTGACAAGGCCATAGATCTTGTAGACGAAGCTGCTGCAAAAAAGAGAACTGCTATAGATAGCAAGCCTGCTGAGCTTGATGAAGCAGACCGAAAGATCATGCAACTTGAGATAGAAAGGGAAGCACTCAAGAAAGAAAAGGACGAGGCATCTAAGGAACGTCTTGAAGTATTGGAAAAGGAGCTTGCGGACATCCGTGCTGAATCAGATGCAATGAGAGCAAAGTGGGATATGGAAAAGGAAACCATAGCCAGACTCAATGCTATCAAGCAGCAGATAGAAGATACAAAAGTGCAGCTTGAGCTTGCAGAGAACGACAACAACCTGGAATTGGCATCAAAACTGAAGTATGGTACACTTATTCCCCTGCAGCACCAATATATCCAGGAAGAAGAGGAGCTCAAGAAAACACAGGATGAGATGCTGCTAAGCGAAGAAGTGGGCGAAGAGGATATTGCAGAAGTAGTTTCGGTCTGGACAAAGATACCAGTCACCAAGCTTCTTGAAGGACAGCGTGAGAAACTCGTCCATATTGAAGAGAACCTGCACAAGCGGATCATTGGTCAGAAAGAAGCTGTAAGGGCAGTGGCTGATGCCGTTATCCGCGCTTATGCTGGAATTAAGGACCCAAGACGCCCCATTGGAAGTTTTATATTCCTAGGGCCTACCGGAGTAGGTAAGACCGAACTTGCCAAAGCTCTAGCAGCCGAACTGTTCGATGATGAGAACAACATAATCCGGATAGACATGTCCGAATACATGGAGAAGCATACGGTTGCCCGTATGATCGGTGCACCTCCCGGTTATATTGGTCATGACGAAGGAGGCCAGCTAACCGAGGCCGTGAGAAGAAGACCCTATGCAGTGGTGCTCTTTGATGAGATCGAAAAGGCACATCCTGATGTGTTCAATGTCATGCTGCAGATACTGGACGATGGCCGGCTGACAGATTCCAAGGGCAGGACAGTGGACTTTAAGAACACACTTGTGATCATGACCTCGAACATATTTGCAGGTGACCTGACAAAACTCCTGGAAACCTCGGATGGCACCTACAGACCTGAACAAGGAATGCCGGAGATATCGCACAAGGAAGGCCATGGGTATGAGCAGTTGCAGGCAAAGGCACTCAGTGAACTGAGTAAGTATTTCAGACCTGAGTTTCTTAACCGAATAGATGAGATTGCCATATTCCATGCACTGAGACCCGATGAACTTGTCCACATAGTGGACCTGAAGGTAGCAGACCTCGTAGCAAGACTTCGGGATAAGAGAATACACCTGGAGATCACGGATGAGGCAAAGCGCTACCTTGGCAGGGCAGGTTATAGCGAGACCTTTGGTGCTCGCCCGCTTAAGCGAGTCATCCAGAACGAAGTTGAGACAAAAGTTGCCAAGCTCATAGTCTCGGGCAAGGTTACAGAAGGCTCAACTGTAGTAGTGAATGTAAAAGACAATCAGATTGTACTGAATGTTTCTCAGAAAGCTTGAGCTTTCCTAGCCACCTATAATGGTGGCTTCCTACTTTTATTATACAAAAGATTATTTTTGCCTCTACCTGTGCTGTTATTCCATGTTTTAATTGAGTTAACAAATCCCCATATGCACATATTATTTGATTAATACCAACTTTAATGGTAAAAGCCCAATATTGATTACAGTAGTAGACAATTATAATAGTAAAAATAGAGTAACAACCATACAAAGAATAGAACCAAAAAAAGAACTTACAGATGCTGAATAGAATATAAAGATCTTAAAGATACAAAACCCACCAATAAAAGAAAAAGCGAGTATTTGAAAATAAATCCAAATATCTTTTATATTAAATGGCAGACAAATGAACTGTAGAATATAAATACAGAGAAAATACATAAGACATAAATAGCTTCATAGATAGTGATTGTATAAGATACCAAATATTACAAACATATTTTGGCATCACACCAACTTTTTGAGTAAATTTATATACTAAAAGATAATACATTGTTACACCTGATTGGTAGGCGGAATGTAAAATGGATGCTATTGTTATTGGAGGATTTTTAGGAAGCGGAAAAACAACCACGGTCATAAACCTTGGAAAGTTTCTTGCTGAGAAAGGACATAAGGTTGCAATCATAGTCAACGAAATAGGAGAAATAGGAATAGACGGAGACCTGATTAGCAAATATGGATTGGATACAAAAGAGATCACCAACGGCTGCATATGTTGCACACTAAAGGTTAGTATGAAAACAACTTTGATAGAGTTGCGCGAATCCTACAACCCGGACTTTGTGATCATCGAACCCTCGGGTATTGCCTTCCCGAACATGATAAAGAAAGAAATAGAACTTATGAACCTGGGAGTGAATGTAAAAGTATCACCCCTTACAACACTCATTGATGGGAGCAGGTTCAAGGCAATTATGAAATCTGTGAAGACCTATGCTATAAGGCAAATAGAAGATGCAGATATCCTGGTTATAAACAAAGTAGATCTTATAGAAAATCTGCAACTCCCAGTCCTTGAAGCATCTGTACAGCAATTGAACCCAAAGGCAAAAGTACTCAAAATGTCCTCAAAGCCAGAGGACCCTGGCTTCAATGAGTTATTGAAGATGATCCTGCCTGAGCCAGCAATGATAGAGAAAACGAAACCAATAGACGCACACAAACACGAAACAGAAACTCATGAGCACGAACATGATCATCAAGAACACGAAGAACACATACACCACAAACACACCCACTATGACAGTGATTCATCTGGACTTGCATCTTATGCTAACGATTACAAGATCCTTGAAGAGAGCATTGATAGTGACATGGCAAAAGTGCTCGCAATGGACATTGCAGAGAGAGTAAAGTCTGAAATAATAAAGTTCAGCCCGGAATTCGTAGGCCACCTTAAAATGTTCCTTGAATCTCCTCACGAAACCGTGAAGATCAGCATTACTGCATATTCAGAAACTCCCCAGGTAAATGTAATTAAGACAACATCTGCCATAGCACCTAGGTTTAAGATACTGACTGCGGTTTCAGGCATGGAGGAGGACAGTCTTGTACACCTGGTGGATGAAAGTGTCAAATCTGCATTTGAAAAGAAAAAGATCAAGTCATTGAGACTGCATGAGCCACATGACCATGATCACCACCACGACCATGATCACGATCATCACGATCACGACCACCATGAACACCAGTCCCATGAAAAGATCAGCAAGGCAGAGGATTATGATGACATATACGATCATGACCTGAAAAACAATGAGATTGCATGTGAATGCCATACCGACAAAGAAAGCTGCAAAGTATGAACTTCCTGAAAACAGGATAGGAGGAGCATATGAGGATTCTAATCGTTAGCGGGTTTCTGGGCAGTGGGAAAACCACTTCTGTGGTAAAGATAGGAAAGTATCTCAAAGAGAGAGGACATACTATTGCCGTCCTGGTCAATGATGTAGCAGATGTGGGAGTTGACGGGCAGGTCATAAGTGAAAACGGGCTGGATTCAAAAGAAATGCCAAGAGGGTGCATCTGCTGCACTCTTAAATACGCTCTGGAAGGAAATATTGCATTGATACAGGCCGAATCTAACCCCGATATACTCATAATTGAACCTACAGGAGTTGCTTTCCCTGACAGAATAAAAGAACAGATCGAAAAAATGGATTTTGGACCAGAGGTTACAATGGGCCCGATAATCTCATTGATTGACGGGAGCAAGTTCAGGCATATAATGGAACATTCAGAGTACGCTGCAACAAAACAGATGGAAAATGCCGACATTATAGTGATAAACAAGAAAGATCTGATGGAAAAAGAGGAAATATCTGCAGTAAAGAATGTAATCCGGGACATAAATGTAGATGCAGAGATCTTTTCAATTTCGTTTAAGGAAAAAGACCTTGCACTCATACAATTTATGAATGCTGTAGAGTCGTGGCTTGGAATGGAAGCCACCACAGGTTCAGCTATAAATATTGAAGATAACGATTGCCCGGATAACATGTGTGCATCCAATGACGACCACTTCGACCATTTCAATGTCAGCAGTTATGCGGACACATATCATATAGAACACACAATAGATACGGATACTGCGATCAATGCAGCGACCTCAATTATGAAAGACCTGAAAAATATGGTTCTTGCACTCAATCCCAAGTTTCTGGGTCATTTAAAAATGTTCCTGCACACCGAATCTATAGCTTTGAGAATCAGTGTGACATCTTATCTTGACAATCCAGAAGTGGAAGTGATCGACACCGATATTTCAGACCATGGTGAATTCACGGTCTTTGCTGCTGTAACTGAGGTGCATCGGGACGATCTTGCGCAGATCATCAAAAGATCAGTCATGGGAAACTCTTCCCATCTTGGAATCAGTATCTAAGTCACTTGCCTTTTTCTTTTTTTGCGGATCTGCTTTTTAAATTATATTTAAAAATCCAAGATGATTGAAGATCCTTTTATGTGAGAGGAGCACATACAGAACTACACATCTTAGCTTAATCACCCCCTGGCAAACTATATATACAGTTTTGCACAATATTCACACAGCCTACCAAAACCTATGATCGACAGAGGAGAAGATTTCATGAACAACGAAGAGATCCAGAAATTAGGAAAAGAACTTATAGACACACTTCATCTGAAAACATCACCTGTCGCTGTACATCTTGTTAAAGCAGATGAAGAACTACCCGCTGATATACCCAGAATAGGGGAAAACATAAGACATTGTCAGATGGTGGATAACACAAGACGAAAAGGATCTCAATTCTATGCAATACTTGATGATCACATGTGCAAAGGTGGAGCTGCAGTAATGGGGCTTACTGAAATGGGCGAGAAACTGAAAACAGGAGAAGTGTACTATCACCTTAATCATTTCGGATCACTTGATGCTGCGAAGAGCACTATGGAGAAAGTTCCACGAGTAGCAGGAAATTCAGTAAAAGCTGTAGTATACTCACCTCTTGAGAAAACTACTTTCAAACCTGACGTAGTATTGATCATTACAACCCCTAAGCAGGTAATGGAACTGTCACAGGCATTATTACACAAGAACGGCGGACGAGTCAATGCAAGCTTTGCCGGCAAACAAAGCGTTTGTGCAGACGGCGTAGCTTATCCATATCTCTCAGGAGAAGCAGGCGTAACCATAGGATGCAGCGGCAGCCGCAAGTACACAGAAATAAAGGAAGACGAGATGATCATGAGCATACCAGTGGACATGCTGCCGGGTCTTGTGGCATCTGCAAAAACGATGTTCAGTAACTGAACATCTTCTTTTTAGAACTTATACAAAAAGAAAGGGCTGTGTTCTTACACAGCTATGATCAGAGAACTTCCTGCGCTCTCTTGAAGATCAGATCAGCAATGAGCTCGTCGCTTCCAAGGGGCTTGCCGTACAGGATCTTTACCTGCTGTCCATTCATTTTGATGCTACCCTGTTTAGTCTCAGGATCCAGCTTCAATATACCTGGAATATCCTTGGTGATATGTACACCGGATGCAAGGAATACGGGCACAGCGACAATGGTACTCACACCAGTACCTTGGAATGAGAGTAATGCTTCTTCCAGAGAAGGAGTGCTCATTTCCATAAATCCGGCTTTTACAACGTATTCGGGGTGTTTTTTAGCAATAATAGCTGCGATCTCTGTAACAACCTGGTTGTTGTAAGGCAATCTGCTGCCATGGCCTATGGCCAGGATACCAATCTTTTCACTCATATATATCACCTTTTTGAAAAATTGTAACAATAAGTCTATTAAAAGTGTTACTTACTCGGAGGGTTGTAAGTTTTAATCAAATATAGTTCTTTTGCATTTATCCCGGAAAAAGGGAATAAAAACAATATAAGTTTCCCTATAGTACCCGATATTCGCCACTATACACGTACATATTGGGCTCTCTCACAAAACCCACGAGAGTCAGATCTGCTTCCTGTGCGAGTAACACAGCCTCTTTCACAGTAGCACCTTTACTCGCCATGAGAGGAAATCCCGAATATATGGCCTTTGACACCATAGTACCTGCAAGCCTGCCAGTAGTGACAAGAGCACACCTGGAAATATCTATGCCTTCTAGCAATGCCTTTCCTACTGCTTTGTCCACAGAACAGGAACGTCCGATATCCTCACAGAAAACAAGGATCTCGCCTGAAGTATTGCATACCAGTGAGGAATGGGCACCACCGGTCTTTTTCCAGGCATTGCCCCATTCCTTCAGTTTCCCCACTGCGTTGAATATTACTTGGGGGCTGAAAAACACATCCTTAGGCAAGAATGGACGATTCTTGGGAGTAAAGAGGGTTGTACCACACCTCTCCACGCGTCCTAGGTTGAACAGCTGAGAAGTATCAATATTGATCTCACAATCGATCCTTTTGGGACCTATATTAATAGAAAGTATATTTTGGACATCATCCCTTCCGATGAAACCTTCACATACCATGAATCCAACTGCAAGTTCGTCAAGTTCCCTGGGACTTGCATAAAAAGTAGTAAGATGGACATCATTGATGAAGAGGTCAAAAACCTCCTCAATAATAACATCCGCATCTATTCTTTTTCTTTGGACATCTGAGATCTCCGTGCACGCTATGTTAGTATAGAGAGAAGGAGGAACAAAACCTTCATCCCTCTTTCCTGATCCCTCCTCACCGGAAGAACTATTTGCGTGTTGGTTTTCTCTCATGCTTCCTTTAGTTTCTTAACTCTGTCAAACAACTGTTTCATGGTGTCTTCATTGCTCTTTGTGTAAGGGAACGGAGACTCAGTGAATGGTTGGAAGTACACAGGCACATCATCCAGCCTGTAGAAGGTACCGTCACATTCCATTGCATCGATTACACCAGGCAACACTACTTCAGAAACAGTGACAGTTGGACAGGGTGCAATGTCAATACATATAGTCGGTATCTGTGCCATATATTCTGCAGTTTCTGCAGGAATGTGATCCACAAGGTCAGCACTGAGCACGAACACAGCATCAGTATCCTTTTCCCTCAGCAGGTCCACACAGGTATACTCTCCGGGATTGTACCTCGGGTAGCCCCTTGAGAAATCCAGACCGAATGGATACCCATAGAGGTATGATGCCAGCTGGTTGAAACCTGCCACGTTGCAGTGCCCTCTAAGTGCACCCAGAACACACTTGGTATAGTTGTTCATTTCCTTTACGAGATTCAATGCTATCTCGATATTTCTGTGCTTTCCATAAGATGAAGATACACCAAGACCGACATAGATGGACACGAAATTTGACTCCTTCATCATTGTGACAACCTGCTCCATAACTTCGATGGGAATACCGGTTATCTCTTCAACTGAAGGATGAGGCTTCTTACCATTGACAATGGTAAACAATGCACTCAGCAGCTCATAGTCAGTATTGGGATTAAGCTGCACATGCAGATCAGAAGCCGCGGTTGTTGGAGTCTTTCTTGGATCTACCGTAACGATAGTACGATCGAACCTGCCCCTCTTAGTCCAGTAGCCTCTTGGGAAAACACCATATCTGGACATGTGCCTGGGCATGGATTCCAGAGGATTTGTTCCCCAATAGATGATCATGTCAGCCCTGTTCTTTGCCTGTCCTGCTGTAGCTCCTGACCTTCCAGCTTCCTGGATACCCATTGCCGTAGGCCCGTGACAGATAGTAGCATTGGAATCGACTGCACCACCGAGATATTCCCCCATATGCAAACCAACTTCCTGTGCCTCAATAGATGTTTCACTACCCATGAAGAAAAAGGGTCTTCTGGAATTTGCCAGAATCTGAGCAGCCCTGTCCAGAGCTTCGTCCCATGTTGCAGGCCTCAGCTTACCGTTCTCCCTTACCATGGGTTCCCTTATCCTATGATGGCTCACAACTTCCTGGAACTTGGCATTACCCATCTTACAGGCGTTCTGGACATCAATCGTATCGCCCTTAAAATCCACAACAACATCATCACATGATGCACCACATACCGGACATATAATATTCCTTGCAACCATTTTATTCACCTCCCATGTACACTTTGAGAACAACATCTTCCGCACTAAGCACTTCACCTTCAGAAGGCTCTATAGTCACAAGACTCCCTTTGTACAAAGGTGAACCTGTGGAGAAGGTCAATGGTTCAACTACCACGTTGGACCATATGGCCCTTGGCATGAAAACCTGTCCGGGCCTCATATCGTTAGTACATTTGGTGTATACTACAACTGAACGCTGTCCATCCCTTCTTATGACCTTTACCTTCTCAGGGAATCCCAATGCTGCATAATCCACTTCATTAAGCCAGCAGACTGCACATTCCTTTATGTATGCGTCAGTATATTTGCTACCACCTTTGGCAAGCCTGCCTTCGTCGATAGTACTTCCAGTATTAAGCAATGCTTCAATGCACACCATTTTACAGACCCCCGTTGAATTCGCTTGATACGTACATTATGCCTTTTACCTTCTGAGGCATTGCATAGTCACCTGCGAATTTCTTGTACTCGCCTGGACATTCAATGTCACCGAACTTGAGATCTTTTTCTACGTCCTGGTACTGGAAACCTGGCGTGAATCTGGAAATGTGGCCTCCCACAACAATGATACCGTTGGTCATCTCAGCACCCACGGTCCTGAAAGCGTTGCCCTTAACAACAATCAGACCTCCGTTTGCACGGATACCACAGAAATTATCCACATTACCATTGACAATAATCTCTCCGCCGCTGATGCCGCCGCCTAGCTGGTTCATTGCATTACCATCGATAACAATACGGCCACCTGTCATACCATGCCAGCTGCCACGGTAAGCACATCCTACGTGATCCTTAGTGTTGCCTTTGATATGAAGCAGGCCACCTATCATTTCCATGCCTGCCCAGGATTCTGCGTCGCCCTCGACAACTATCTCCCCACCAGCCATCGCGGAGCCAACGTGCATTCCTGCATCGCCTTTTATGATTACTTTTCCAGCAGTCATCTGCTGACCGATCCTCTTAACTCTTGGAACATTACCATCAACAATGATAGTAGTTTCCTGTGCAGAGCTTCCTCCGTTGCCCTGTACGTCAAAGAAATTGGAAAGAGGAAACTCTCTTGGACCCTGCCATACGATCAGTGCACCAATCTCTGCTGCACTCTTGCCGGCGAAATTATCAGGAGTGATAACCTCTGCTTCCACCATTATATCAATATCAGTTTTTGGTCTTAGTGTAACTTCTGCCATTGAATCACCTCAACGGATTCACGGTCATAGGAGTTGGATTTGCAAGGTACCTCTCAGGCGTTGGATAGTTAGAGAAGCCTAGAGTGTAGTACTTGAACCACTCCTTTACATCTTCAAGCATGTGTTTTTCATCAGCATCCGGTACCTTGATGTCGGCGTAGAAGGTCCTCTTCTGAGGCACTGCCACGATCTCACCCTGGCGGGCAACGATCTCTCCATCCTTAATGGTATATTCTGAATTCTGCAGGTTCCTTATCAAGGACTCATAGTCATTCACATCGAGCTTTGTCGGATCAATGTTATAAATACACACATCACCGTCAGCTCCTACACCAAGAGTTCCTTTCCTGTACGCCATACCAATGGTCCTTGCAGGGTTGGCACGGGTTAGGATAGCCAGATCATAAAGGGACATTTCTCTTTCCTCGCCGCCAATACCGCTCCTGTCGTTAGCCCATTTATGACATTCTCTCATGGTATCCTGCCTGGCCTTGAGGGACATGAGCCATGCCATAACAAGTGGATACTTTATGAAAGGACCACCGTTGGGGCTGTCAGTAGTCATGATGGACTTCCAGGGATCCTTTACGTACAACAGCACTTCCAGACCCATTGCCCACTGCACACTGTGTACAGCGTTTGTCTTAAGGTATGTGAATGGAAGTATACCTGAACCACATTCACACTCTACATCTGTGTTAGACCACTTGTTACCGGTCAGTACACTTAGATCGTGTATAGAAGGACCATCACCGGTCATACAAGTTGCTTCACCGAAAGGTACACATCCACTGTCCATGACAACATGATCCACACTGTTAACATAGTCGGTTATACCCTTCACACCGGATTCGAAATCTCTCCAGGAGGTTCCACCGAATGCATTGAATTGGCAGTGTGTCAGATAAACGGACTCATGCCTCTTTGCATTCATCTTTGTTTCTGCCCATTCCACATCAACATTAGGTTTAGCCTTCACATTGCTTGGTATCTTAAGAGATTCCTTTGTGGTCTCCCAGCAGCCGGGATGACCCAGGTTGTTAGCGTGCAGGTGCAATGGCATTGGGAAACCAAGATGTTCATTGATCTCTGCCAGGTTCTTAATAATGTCTGTAGGAGTGACCTCAAAGTGGATGTTGGCTTGGTCCAGAGAGTGAACATTCTCTCCCCAGCCCCAGTTCTCTACACCAGCAGGGTTTACACATTTTATACCGTAAGTCTTATGGGTCCTCATCATCCAGGCTACATATGCTGCTGCCTTTTCGAAGTCTCCTTCTTTCATATACCTCATAAGGAACCAGTTGTTCCCCAATACAAGGTACCCGCCCATGTCCAGCAGAGGTGTTGCACGCATCTCTTCATGAGTGTGACGAGCTTCCATTGGAGGCACAGCTGCTTCGAACACCGTGGTGTACCCCATCTTGGAATATTCATATCCCCCCAGATAAACAGTAGGAACCGTGTAACCTGAACCAGAATGGGTGATCGGGGTCTTCTTCATATAAGCTTTGTAATGATCTTCTGGCCTCATCATTCTACCAGCGTTGACCTTAGCACCGGCAACATGTGAGTGAGAATCCACACCACCCGCCATGACAGTCATACCACTGGCATCTATGACCTTTGCATTATCCATTTCAGATGCAGAAAGCTCTCTTACAACCTTTCCGTCTCTGATGAAAACATCCATCCTCTCTCCTTTGACTTCATTTAGAGGATCGAACACATAACCATTCTTTATTGCAATTGTTCCAGCCATATCTAACACTCCCTTCTCTCGAACCAGATGGCGTTCACTGGACATATCATGATACATGCACCATCTGAGCCACATACATCCTGATTGACTACCTTGACAGTACCATTCCTGACTTCGAGGATCTTTTTGCTCTCCACTTCATTAAGGTAACCTGCAGCAAGGTTCTTGTTGGCCTGGGCATTCACAGGACACATGATAACACAGTTGCCGCAACCAAGACAAGCTTCTTCATCTGTCATAATTACAGAAGTAAGAGTGGGCCTGGGTGCCTTGACATTGAGTAGCTTTTTCTCAATGATAGCTTTCTTATCAACCTCAGGGATTATCTGGGTCTTAGTTACAGTGATAGCATTTACAGGGCAAGCCATATCACATGCTCCACAGTAGATACAGGCATCTGCGCGCTGGGCAACCTTATCCACCCTCTCCCCGGCATCCCATTCCGGATTGTAAAGAGCATTACATGGACATGTATCAACACACGAGCGGCAAGCGGTACAGGTATTTTCATCCCTTACCCATGTTCCTGCAAACGGTTTCTGTACAGTGATAGCATTAACGGGACATACTGACGCACACCAGCCACAGTGTACACAACAGGAGTTATCGATCTTGGTCTCCCCATCAACTTTCGTACTGCCGTCTGATGCCAACCACTGCCTTACTTCTATGCACCCCTGAGGACATATCTGTTCGCATAATCCACAGTGTACACAACTGTCATTCACAGTTGTTGGTTTCAGTGAGAAGCTTACGTAGGTGTTGTCATTGATTGACTTTCCACCCTGCCTCATCTCCAATGCACCTGTGGGACAGGTCTTGGCACATATGCCACACATGATACAACCTGAGGGATCGTTTTCCAAATAGTCCTTATCAATAAGGCCTCTAGCAACAGCCCCCACGGAACCGATAGTAATGATTCCTTTAGGACATGCCATGACGCAAGTTCCACAGCCTATGCACTTCTCTGGAAGGTACATAAGTTGCTTGTCGTCTTTTGTTCCAAACACTACTTCATTCATCTGATCTACTCCGTAATCCTGCCTATAGTATGCATTGATAATAGTAAATCCAATGCAATAAGAATCGCCTCCTCTGAAGGCATAATTTCAATCATTCATGTTCTGAAACTGACAAGCCATCGCATTTTTTGGGATCAGGTAACATGCCTGAGGGGATGTGGCTGGTTACAGCACAGAATGCATACGATCCGCTTAAGAACGTACGCTTTATTTGTTGATGCCAAAGGTAGTGCAAATACAAGGATTGCTTCATTCCTTAGCATATTTTTATCCTACCAGAGGATTGTTACTATAAGTTACATGTATGTGTTATAAAATTATTGTTCTACACGTACGGGCGGCGCGAATTAACACGATTGAAGGTTACAAATCAACTCATTTTTCGACCATATTTTAAATATCATAATGCATACTTAGTTCCGAAAAGAGAACATTAAAGGATAAAACTGGTTCAAGGGAAAAGATTCTATGAGTTATACAGGACATGCATATGCTCTGGGTGCGGGCACAATAGTAAATGCAATAGCTACCTGGAAAGGTTCGGCTTTTGCAGTGGACCTAAAAACATTTGCCGATGTGGAACTTTGTGGTGGAAAAGGATGCATAGATGCTAGTATAGAAGGGCTGCCTGATGCTGATACACGGTTGATAAAAAGAACTGTGGAACTGGTATTACAACATTTCAACGCAGATATGCATGGTTCTGTCAAGACAAAAAGTGAAATACCACTTGCCAGTGGCTTAAAAAGCAGCAGTGCAGCAGCTAATGCCACAGTGCTTGCTACGCTGGATGCCCTAGGTGAAGAAATGGATCCCCTTGATGCCGTGAAAATAGGAGTGCAAGCTGCTTTGGACGTAGGCGTTAGTATTACCGGTGCCTTTGACGATGCATGTGCTTCTTTTTTTGGCGGAATCGTAGTTACAGATAATAAATTGAAAGAACTGGAACACAGAGATGAAAAAGAGAAAGATATACTCATATTTGCACCTGATAAAAAGTCATTTAGTGCGGCAACGAACGTAGCAAGGTCACGATCAATTGCTCCCTGGGTAGATATGGCATACAAAATGGCCCTAGAGGGAAACTATGAAGAGGCAATGACCCTTAATGGATTCCTTTATTGTGGTGCTCTGGGTTTTGATACTGAACCAATGATGAGAGCACTGGAAGTTGGGGTAAAGGGAGTCACACTTTCGGGTACAGGGCCTTCTTATGTTGCTTTTGTGGACTCGGCATCAGAACCAAAACTTCGTGAAAGCTGGTCCCAGCTTGGGATAAGCGGAAGCCTGATAAGTACTAAGATATATAATAAAAGAGCAAAAAAACTCACTGGCTGGGATAAAATATGAGCTCACTGGAAGAAGTACGTACTGAGATCCAACAAATAGACAGAGATATCGTTGGCCTCATTAAAAAGCGCACAGAACTTGCGGACAAGGTGCTGGAATCTAAAATAAAGGCAGGTCTTCCGATTAGTGATGAGAACCAGAACAAAGTAGTCCTTGAAAGAGCAGTGGACAATGCTATTGATTTTAACCTGGATACAAATCCAGTGAAATCTATATTTCAAATACTCATTGAAATGAGTATAGAAAGACAGCAGGAACTTAGCGGAAAAGGCAAGTTTCCCTGAGGAAGTATAAAATGGTAGATATAGCAGTAATAATGGGGTCAGAATCAGACCGTGCCATAGCGAATCGTGTAACAAGTATACTGGATGACAGCAAGTACACTTATGATATTCAGGTAATCTCAGCACATCGTAGTCCCGATACCCTTGATGAATATATTGCAGGAAGCAGTGCCAAGGTTTTTATTGCAATTGCAGGGTTATCTGCTGCATTACCAGGAGTTATTGCGTCGAAAACTAAAAAGCCGGTAATAGGAGTGCCAGTGAGTGCAAAAATGATGGGACTTGACGCATTATTATCAATTGCTCAGATGCCTCCGGGTGTGCCTGTAGCAAGTGTGGGAATAGATAATGGTGCAAATGCCGCACATCTTGCTATTAGAATACTTGACCTGCACTGAGCAGGTAAAGATTATTTATTATTGAAAAATTATCCTTGCTTGCTAAGCTTGAAAATACATTCCTCATCGCCATTGCCCATGGTTGAAAGCACTTCTATGGCAACTTCATCATCTATTCTTTCAGCCAATCTTGCAAAAGCTCCCCTTGTAAGATTGCACAGAATGGGGTTCAATTGTGCTTCCTGGGCTCCCCAGGGACATTTGGTTCCTTTTAAATAAAAAGAGGCATTATCTTGTGGACTGGGTTTGAATTCAAAACTGCCTCCAAGCTGGTTCATCAGCATGCAGCATGATTCTCCAAGAGGATTATTTTTAGTATTAAGATCTTTATCCACTAGATCTTCTAGCATTGATTCAACTACCATATACGTCATCTGGTGAATGATCATGTTCTTTTGTTCCAGTGGTACTGTTTTGAAAAGGGTTGGAATTATTCTTGTAAGCACAGATCTCACGCGGTTCTGCATTTCAAGTTTATCCTTTTCCTGCTGTAAACTGCTATGAAGGTGCTTGATTCTAAGAAGAGACCTTATTCTTGCACTGAGTTCCACTTTATCCACTGGTTTTATAAGAAAATCATCAGCACCAGCCTCTACACCCTTTATTCGATCTTCCCTGTTAGAGAGTGCTGTAACCATGACTACAGGTAAGAATTTAGTAACTTCACCCTTTTTAATTAGCTTACATACCTCATAACCGTTCATTTCAGGCATCATTATATCCAGCAGCACAATGTCCGGTTTTTCTTCATTAACTTTTTCAAGTGCTTCTTTCCCATTTGATGCGGAAACTGTAACATATTCAGAGCCCAAATATGCCTGAAGGAGTTCCACATTCATGGGCTCATCATCTACTATAAGCACTTTTGATTTAGGTTCATCTGGCATATTATTACCTCACATAGATATGTACTGCTGCAACGTAGGAATTTTTCATTCAAACACTAATAATATATTCTTTTTATAAAGAAGTTGTATGTCCTGAAACATAATACAGCACAATGCAAGGACCTTATAGTTTGTATTTTACCCGATGGATTGCATCTTAACTCATATCTACTATTTTGCCCTTGGCACCTTTCAGTTCTATTCCTGAAGCTGTGATGTCAAATAGGATTGAATCCAACGATATTGATGTATTACGCATTTTGGGAATATTCAGGAAGCGTTCCATTTTTCCGGTATAGGGATTTTCTTTTATGAACAGTTTTATAGCTCCATGGGTTGAATAATCAGCTACCTGATGAGTTATCTGGTATGCAGCATCGTCCATTACGTACACTACAGTTATCTTATTGGAAGCTAAGAGACGATTAAGAGTATCAAATTTGTCTCTAAACTGTTTGATATCCAAACCAAAGGCAAGTACTCCAAGATTATCCACGACCAATATATCAGTACCCTCGGGAACTAATTTGATCACATCGACAAGATCTATCTCACCAATGTTAAAACCTACTTGATCATGCCTGAATGACCGATCAAGATTGCACTCTTCGATGAGATCGATCTCAGTGTTATTGAAACCGTCTATAAGATTTGCAGCTCTGGCTACAGCTCCTGCTCTTAGTTCCAATATCTGTTTAATAGTAAGCAAACCCTTTTCTAAAAAAGGTTCTAGCCTCATGCCGAGCATTCCAGCTTGCTCAAGCAAATCTTCCGGAGACTCTTCGGTTGCTATGAGGACACATTTCTTACCATCCGAACAGGATTGGTACAACAGATGAAGGCCAAATATAGTTTTGCCGCTACCCGGAACACCCGTTAAAAGTATTCCTTTTCCACGTGGGTAACCTCCACCTATTTTTTTATCAAGATTTACTATACCTGTAGGGACGCGATCCATACTATCACCGAAGTTAAGAGATTGTTTTGTATAAACGGTTTATTATAATTAGAAGTATATATAGCTGCTCATCTTTTCGACAAATAACATTTGAAAGCATATACCCCATAATTTGATCTCTTGCAAAATATAGACTGAACATTAGAAATCAAATTTGAGACGAGATTTAATTTAAGATGATGCACATATTTACAGATTGCACTATTTTATCCAGAGACCGTATCGTAAAAACTACGGACTAACAAATCATATTGCCGGGAGGAGAAAATGAACCATGATATAAATATAAGAGTGGGAGGAGAAGCCGGACAAGGCATACAGACAATAGGACTTGCATTATCTAAGACCTTTCAAAAAAGTGGCTTATACGTTTTTTCAACACAATACTATTTATCACGGGTACGTGGTGGACATAATTATTTTCAGATAAGAGTAAGTGATCGCCCGATCAAAGCAATCTCCGATCAGTTGGACATGTTAATAGCACTGGATAGCGCATCAGTTGAAAAGCACATAGATGAGCTTAATGATGGAGTAGCGTTGCTAGACAGAGAAGAAGTGAAAGTTACAAAAGATGACGGACAGATATTCAACGTACCATTCCAACAGATAGCAAAAGATATGGGCGGCAGCAAACTGTATGCAAGCACTGTAGCTACGGGAGCTGTGCTGGGCTTGCTTTGTTTGGATTTGAAATTCCTGGAAGATATTCTAAAGGATACTTTTGCTAAAAAAGGAGAAGACATAATCAACAATAACATAAAAGCTGCAAGAGCTGGTTATGAATATGCTCAGGAAAACTATGCTGGAAAATGTAAATACTCTTTTGAAAAAGCTGACCAAAAAACAAATATGATGCTCATTGATGGAAATGATGCTGTTGGGCTTGGTGCACTTGCGGCAGGCGTGCAATTTCTTGCTTCCTACCCTATGACTCCTTCCACTGGAGTTATGAATTATGTAGCTGCACATGCAGACAGGTTCAATGTGGTAGTAGAACAGGCAGAAGATGAGATCAGTGCCCTTAATATGGTACTGGGAGCATCCTTTGCCGGTGCCAGAGCCATGACTACAACATCAGGGGGCGGGTTCTGCCTGATGGCCGAGGCTTTGGGGCTAGCAGGTATGACTGAGACTTCTGCAGTAATATTCCTTGGCCAGCGCCCGGGACCTGCCACAGGGCTACCTACAATGACCGAACAGGGCGATCTTTTGTTCGCATTGCATGCAGCACAAGGAGAATTTCCACGGTGCATACTTGCACCTAAGACCCCGGATGATGCATTTTACCTTACAGCCAAGGCTTTCAACCTGGCTGACAAGTACCAGATACCTGTATTCATCATGAGTGATCAATACCTTGCAGACTCCCAATTCACATGTGAAAGGTTCGATCTTTCAAAGATCACAATTGACAGACACTTGTTGTCTGATGACGAACTTGTATCTATGGAAACATACAAACGCTATGCCATTACTCCTGATGGCATTTCACCCCGTGCTCTACCTGGCCTGAGTAAACATGTGGTGGTTGCCGACAGCGATGAGCACAACGAAGAAGGACATATTGACCAGACTGCTGAGAACCGTATCATCATGATGGAAAAAAGAATGAGGAAATTTAGTGGACTTAAGATGGAGATGGAGCCCCCTGAAGTATATGGACCTCATGAAGCAGATGTTACTCTTATTGGATGGGGATCATCATATGGCCCCCTTACAGAGACTGTGGATCTTCTGAACGAAGAAGGACAAAGCGTAAACCTTGTACATTTCACTCATATATTCCCGATAGATAAAGGATCTGTAAGGGACATAATATCGAATAAAGGAACTACAGTATGTGTGGAAAGCAATGCAACTGGTCAATTTGCAAAATTATTGAAAACGGAAGCTGACATTTCTGTTGACATGAATTTGCTGAGGTATGACGGTATGCCCTTCACACCCGGATATATAATACGTGCCCTGCATGAAAAGAAGGTGATCTGATGGTCACAATAGATGACTACCTAGAATTCGAAACTGAATGGTGCCCAGGATGCGGTAATTTTGGAATACTTAAAGCCATCAAGAAAGCACTGGTGAACCTCGGAAAGGAGCCGCATGAAGTTCTGATAGTATCCGGCATAGGACAGGCAGGCAAGCTGCCCCACTACATGAAATGCAATACATTTAATGGGCTGCATGGAAGAACACTGCCACCAGCTACTGGAGCAAAAATAGCCAACCATGAGTTAACAGTCCTGACGGTCGGAGGTGACGGGGATGCCTATGGCGAGGGTGGTAATCATATAATACATGCTATCAGACGCAATCCAAACATAACCGCTATAGTGCATGATAACCAGATATATGGCCTTACTAAGGGCCAGGCTTCCCCTACAAGTGAGCTGGGCATGAAAACCAAGGTCCAGACACATGGAGTATTTAATACGCCGCTCAATCCCCTGGCACTTGCTATTTCCTTAGACTGCTCCTTTGTGGCAAGAGGATATGCAGGAAATATTGAACATCTGATAGGTATCCTGGAGGAAGCGATTAATCATCGGGGTTTTGCACTCGTAGATATACTGCAACCTTGCGTATCTTTTAATAAACTGAACACATTCAAGTGGTATGCAGAGAGAGTGTATAGGCTTGATGAAGAAGGATACGTGCCTGATGATAGGATAACTGCTTTTGAGAGGTCTTTGGAATGGGGAGATAAAATTCCCATAGGGGTATTTTACAAGAAAGAAAAACCCATCCTTGAAGATGGATTTAGTATACTAAAAGAAGGAAAACTTATCAGCAGGCCCAAAGATCAGGCACATATAGATGAATTAATAGATACTTTTATGTGACCTTTAAAGGTCACTTTACACATTTGCCATTCTTATTTTTGCTCTTTAAAGTGCCCTTCAGTACTACCAGCTCTTCAAAAAAACACTTTTCTCTTGACACTATTTCTGTTTCAAGACCAACTTCTTGCATCCACGACTGTGTCTGCCCAATACCCGTAAGTGAGGAAACCAATACTAGAACGGTTCCAGTAGCACAAAGGTGTAGACAAACACCTTCAAGGAACCTGCGTAGGGGTTCCGTGCCGTCAACACCACCATCAAAAGCATAGTTGAGCCACCCAGGAACCTTATCGTCATCTAAAGTGGGAAGATAAGGAGGGTTGAAAATGATCATATCAAAACACTGAACTGGCTTGAAAGCAGAGAACATGTCTGCTCTGATGGTAGAAACACCATTACTACAGGCGCATTTCACTGCATGTGGATTTATGTCTGTAGCGAGAAGATCCACATCCATGTTGGCTTGTATTACCGCAGAAACAAAACCTGTGCCTGTACCTATTTCCAATATTCTGAAACCCTTTTTTGCAAAAGTAAGTGCCGCATCTGCAAGAAGAAAGGAGTCTTCTGCCGGCTCATACACATCATCCACAAATTCCACACAGGCATTTCGGTAAGTGATGCAGGGCATCATGCCTCCTGCTGCAGTGCAAGAATCATATTGGATAATGCAGCAAGTTGTTCCGGATCCAGGTTCTCGGGTCTTAATGCCACCATATCTTCCGGCAGCTTGGAAACAACATGCTTAACATCCCTTATGCCTAGCATGTGATTGCTTTCTAGGATAGCATTTCTTATTTTCTTTCTCCTTTTAGTAAAAATAGCCGTAACGAACTTCAGGAAAAAGTCTCTGTCAGTTACAGCAAAAGGAGCCGGACGAGGACAAATCTTCACAACTGCAGACTCTACTTGAGGAGGAGGCGAAAAAACACCTTTTGGAACCTTCATTATAACTGAAGCATCTGCAAAGTATGCAGTGTTAACTGTTAATCTGCTATAGTCACCTGAACCGGGCTTTGCAACCATGCGCTGGGCGAACTCATATTGATACATAAGTATACCCAACTTAAAATCATGCTTGAACAATTTGAATGTGATTTCAGAAGAGATAGAATAAGGAAGGTTTGCAACCACTTTATCAAAAGGAGGTAATGTTACCTCCAAAACGTCACCGTGAATAAGCTGTAGTTTTTCCTCACCCTTGAAACGGTCTTCCAACACAGATATAAGCTTAGGATCAAGTTCTATTGCTATCACTTTAGCTGCAAGGGGCAATAAACGCTCTGTGAGATTACCTATACCAGCACCAATTTCCAGAACAGTTTCCCCTGAAGCAATATTCGCAGACTCAACTATCCTGTCCAGTATCCTCTCATCCACCAGAAAATGCTGGTCATGCTGCCCCCCATATATGCCATAATGGCGCAGGATACTGCGAACCAAGGACCTATTCACCCTTTATTCTTGCTTAGCACGACGCATAGGTGTGGTAAAGAGCCTGTATTTGATATTATCATCTTTGAGCTCTTCAATTATACGGTTAGATATGATCTTTTGAGGAGAATGCAGGCTCCCTATTCTTCCATGTAGTTCCTTAAGACTTGTAAACTCGCCCTTTTTGCGCTCATCAATGATAGCCCACATGAGTTTCTTTCCAATGCCCGGAAGTAGCTCCAGCATATGCAACCGATTGGTGATCGGATGAGCATCATTAAAGAAATCTACAAAACGCTGCTCATTGAGAAGCACTATTTGTTCAAGTATATATGGAAGCTCCAGCTGAGACCCATGACTTAGCTCATTGAAACTAATCCTGTGCTTGACATGATCGATGATATCACGGTCCCCTTCACCAATGTAAACCCTCGACTGGATCTGAGGAACTGCGTTTTCCTTTGGCACCAGTTCCATGAGGACAAAGTGTTTTTCTCCTACAGCCTGAACGATAGGTTTTTTCTGATAGGAAGGCTTGGAATCCACACTACTGCCATAAGGCAGGTAATCTATGATCCATGCATAATCCTCTCGATCAGGTGATTTTCCCCTAGTAATCATACTAAACACTTCCGTGAAACTAACCGCTAATGATTGCGTACAAAATCAAAATAGAAATGAGATTTTCAAATATAAATCTATTCTACTGCCTCACTCACAAGGTCCAATATCGAGTCCAGCTCTGCTTCGGAAAGTGTATACCTTTCCTTTGCATACAAGGTTCTAAGCTCATCCCTGCTCTGAGGAACCAGATCAGCTATCCTTACAGCGATCTCTGGCTTCATCTTTTCCAGCTCCATGAGCTTGTTAACGAGTTCCCTTGACTTCTGGGCGCTCATCCTTGAGAACATCTCCGCATGGTTTATAGCTTTGCGTAGCTCATACCGGAGCTCTTCCTCTCTGCTCAGGCGCTCCTCCATGATCTCATTGAGCATCTCCCTGACCTCTGAGATTGTCAGAAGTTCTTCACTTAGAATGTTCTTTACTATCATCTAAATACACTCTTAATGTATCCTACAGTATATGGAACTCTATATCGATAAATATATACTGATATACTAAAACATCAAGATATATCTATCGATAATAAGCTAAAGCGTTGCCAGTGAAGGTATAAGAATACCATCACTTTTGAGGTTTCAGGTGCTGTGGAAGAGAAATGACCTCTTTCATAGAGTTCCCGTCTCTCACCTGTAATAAATAGGCTCTGCCCCTCTGCCCAAGTACTTTACCTGTGCTTCCCTGGAACTTAGGGTTTGGCATTCCTTTTTGGACGCTTGGATCGATATCGATGTGTACCATCTGCCCGTTATCGAATTCCTGAATAGCCTTACTTACAGGGGAAATTCCTCTTTCCCTTATAGTCTTCTTCAATTTGTACCTTGTACAGTGTCTCTCACCATGTGACATAATTCTTCTCCGTTGTATTGTGATTAATGGATAATAGTTCAAATATCAACATTCACTACATCAAGTTCGGTAACTTTTGCTTGTTTACCTAGCACACCGGTAAGACTCGGAACAGTCCGCCCTTCATCACCGGACACAAGCTCCTTGACATAGAGACCGCCTTCACACCTAACTCTCACAATCGCATGATCTGCTTCTAATCCTAAAAGTTCTATGGCATGCACATACCTTTTTCGGGTTAGATCAGCCCTTCTGTGAGATACGCGTTGGGGTGTCCTTTGCTGAATCTCTGCACCTGAAAGACTTTCCAGTGCTGATATTAGTTCTTCCTTTGAAACTGGGTCAGTGAATGTAACTTTAAGGTTATATACTTTATCCGCATGAGCAGATTTCAACTTCTCTACCATTTCCTTTGATACAACCTGCAATCCGTTTACTTCCACCTTGCCGGATGCATAAGAATTAATATTTTCTTGAAGCTGTTCCAAATCAATAGTACGAACTTTGGGATTGATAGCCTCCACCACAAATGGTCTGCCACTGCCAAGCATAAGTGCATCAATATCTTCACGTCCTGCCCCATGGAATGCCGTGTCAGAAGCACATGCTGCAGCAATTACATCCTTTTTAATCAGCTCGTCCACAGACTCCGGGTACTGCTTACCGGTAAAATTACACTTTTCACATCCATGTCCCTTGCAATTACGGCATGGCCACCTTGTTTGAGGAATCCCCCTTACAAGCTTCTTATAGCGGCCCTGGATATAAAGAGACTTTACCTGCAGGCTTAATGTTTCGGAAGCAAGATCTAGCATCACAACGATTTCTGGCTGTTCGAACTCAACCGCTTTACCGGTCTTGGCTGCGATTAACTTTCCCACTTCTCGGTTCATTTCAGTCTTCAACTGCTCAGCATGGGAAATACCGCATTCGCTCCAGAGTATCTCCTCATTTTCACTAAGAAGACCACTCACTTTGGTACCTACAAGGAAGCTGGAATATTCGAATCCTTCAAGTGCAGCAACGGCAAGATCTGCCCACTTTTCCAGATCATTGAACAAACCAAGACATACCCAGCAACGCTCGTCCTCCCCGTTCAATCCTAGCACCTTGCGTACAGAACTGCAACTGGGAGCAAGTTCCCGAAGAAGGGAATCGTCCCCTTCCTCTTTATGAATACGGTGCCCTTCCATTGAAAGAGCCACTTTAAGGCTATTGCCCCTCTGGGCATTGGTAAGGCCAGTTGACAACTTTGCGAACTGCCTTCCCATACAATTGTCGCAGATCGGGCCTTCATGGATTATCATCTTAGCGGTATCGAATATACTCATCTGATCACTCTGAATTTATATCTGGTCTTCTAATGCCAAACCAGCATAAAACTGTTATCTTTCTATTTTACTGGCTATAAACCTATCAAGTTCATTATGTATAAGGATGATACAATGATCGGCATGCAATGAGAGCGGGCCGACGGATATAGTACCTGCAGACATACCAAGTACAAGCTGCTCTTCATCTTCCGTAAGCCCGAGATGGTCACCAAGAACAAAAACACCATCTTTTATCCCTTCAGAACTATCCCTTATATCTTTACCATCTTCCCTGAAATAGAATATCTTGCGATCATCCTTGGCAAACTCATCCAGCAAAGTGCACAGATCGGCTTCACGTACCCATACGCCCGGAGTAGAGCGAGTTTCATGAGAAGAAATGTTGTCCAGCTCCAATGCTTTTTTTATCAAAGCACCTGCACTTCTTTCATCCGGATTCAGATATCGTAGTTTATCTCCATTGAAACGTATAAGCCTTGGAGAGTTCGGCTCACCCAGAAGTAACAGGTGTGCCTGTACGTCCCTTCTCATGTCATGAGACAAAAAGAATACCGAATTGATACATCTGCAAAGAATATCCATCCTTCCTGCAGAGCCAGGCATATCATTGAGCGAAAAACCACCTGTAGTTACAGCTTTATGTCCAATTATAATAAAATCCTGCATGTTCTCATCCATTTAAAAGATAAACTTTCAAGGTATTAATGGATTCTAGATCAAAAGCCAGTACCATTAATATCAGCCATTAAGATCAATATCACTGTTAGCGGAATATAACTCTGCAATCATAACTGTTTTACGGGCTACGTCTTCAGCACTTTTTCCAAATAGCCTTATCATAGGCTCTTTACCAACTCCACCGACATCATATATGATATCAGGTACTTTTTTCAAAGCAGTTGAACAAGAGTTCTCAATTGCAAATGTCACGCCCCAATCCATAGTACTGACGTGATCTGGCTCATCAGCTCTATCAAAAGAAGAAATGGAAAGTCCCATATCTCTGCAGATGCGTAGTACTTTTTCCGAGTACCTTAGATTAATAGCAGCCCTTATAGAAGGATCAAATCGCATAGCTGCAAGAACCATTCTTGCCACATGGTTGCTGCCTCCGAATTCCACATTACCTGCAATATGAGGCACACCCCTTACACGCACTATCCTTCCGCTGACACCAGCTACATCTGCAACTACACAAGCTTCAGGAATGCCCATGGCAATATTGCAACCTACTTCTGCAATGAGTTTTCCGAATTCACCACATGAGACCAGAATATTGGCAGCTGAAATAGTATTATGAAGAGTTTCATACCTATGGGCATTTTTAAGGGTCGAACCTATCTGGTTCACAGGACCCACGCCATGACCTACTTTAACACTGCTGACAATGGACATTTCTACAAAGGATTTGGCAAGCATGGCAGCTTCGACGATAGAATATCCCTTTGATAAAAATGCGGTTATTGAAGCAGCATAGGTGCATCCTGAACCGTGGGTGCCTCCTTCCAAAAACTTTCCGGGTATTACAGTGAATTTATCTGAAGCAGATTCATATACAACATCAGATGCATCCAGATGACCACCTGTGACAATTACAACATCTACACCTGATTCGGCCATTATTTTTGCAGCTTTTTTTGCATCGTCCACGCTTTTAATATCAATTCCTGAAAGCGTACGAGCTTCATAGATGTTGGGGGTTATGACCTTACTTAAGGGAAGCAATTTCTCTTTAAGTACTCTTATTGCATCTTTACGTAAAAGATCGCCACCAGCTTCTGCTGCCATCACAGGATCTACCACAAGAGATAGACCATTGGATCTTGCCTCTTTTGACACGATTTCAATGATCTCAGCAGAGGAGAGCATACCTGTTTTTGCCCATTTGACATCCATATCAGAACATACCGCATTGATCTGTTCACTGATTATATGAGGAGGCAGATCGTAGATACTGAGTACACCCTTTGTGTTTTGTGCTGTGACAGAAGTTATAGCACATGTGCCATGTACTCCCAAAGTTGCAAAGGTTTTGATATCTGCTTCAATCCCTGCACCGCCGCCGGAGTCAGAACCTGCAATCGTTAGCACCACGGGAGTAATAGACATTATGTTCACCATTTGATATATCTTTATGAAAAACTGAAGAGAAAGAATATAGCAGGAGATATAGACAATATCCTAAATACGTTATGGTCAACAGCTGCTTTACCCTGTCAATCGGATCAACAATATAATACGTTATGTTCGATAGTTTTATATCTGACTATACACAATGGAGACCAATATAATGCTATCATTCCGTTGATACATATCATTTAGGAATACTTTGATTTATTAAGATGAGGCGGCTTTAAATGGGAAACAGACCTCTTGATATACTGAACAATGCTTTGAACACACCTGTTATTGTGAGACTGAAAGGCGCCCGCGAGTTCAGAGGAAATTTGCAGGGCTACGATGTACATATGAACCTTGTTCTTGAGGAAGCTGAGGAGCTAAGAGAGGGCGAGACCAGAAAACTCGGTACTGTAATAATAAGGGGTGACAACGTAGTATACGTATCCCCGTAACATATTTAACCTATGATACTGTCTGAGGTTCACCTGATATACGGCAAACTTGCAGATAGTATTTATCACGATAATCAAATTGAGAGACGAAAAAGTTCAACAAGGTGAAGATAAATGTCAAAAGGTACTCCCTCAATGGGAAAAAGACAAAAGCGCACACATGTTACATGCAGGCGCTGCGGTAGCGTATCACTTAACATCCATACAAAGCAGTGTACTGCATGTGGTTTTGGCAGGACACCGCGCATGAGAAGTTACAAATGGGAACGTAAGTGCAAATTCTAAAAATAATATTATTTTCTCTTTTGGGGTATAGATGAAAGAGGAATGTGGTGTTGTGGGCGTTGTGATGCAGGACCATGCATCTACAGACAACCCCACCGCTCTTCAAATATACTATGCCCTTTATGCCTTGCAACACAGGGGGCAAGAGTCCACTGGAATTACAGTACATGATGGGTTGCATATTAAATCCATTAAAGGTATGGGACTTGTACCTGAAGTATATGTAAAGAAAGACTTAGTGGAACTAAAGGGCAACGTAGGCGTAGGTCACGTCAGATATTCTACAACCGGAGATTCAAAAATAGAAAACTGCCAGCCTCTTATAGTCAATTATAAGAGCGGAACCATAGCAATAGCTCATAATGGAAACCTTGCAAACTACAGTTCCTTGCGGGATGAACTAGAATTAGAAGGCCGAATATTCATCACAAGTTCCGATACTGAAGTAATTGCACATCTTCTTGTAAAAGAACTGTTGCGCCATGACCCGATTCAGTCAATTTCCAATGTGATAAAAAGGCTTATAGGATCATATTCTCTTGCCATCCTTATTGATGATCAGTTGTATGCAATCCGCGATCCACTTGGTTTTAAGCCATTATGCATAGGGAAGCTTGATAAAGGATATATTGTTGCCTCAGAAAGCGTTGCAGTAGATACCCTCAATGGAAAGCTAATCAGAGAAGTAGAACCAGGAGAACTAATAGTTTTCAAAAATGATAACTTTGAGAGCCATCAACTGGTTAAGGAAAAGTATCATGCACATTGTGTGTTTGAATACGTTTACTTTGCACGACCGGATTCCATAATCAATGGAAAACTGGTATATAATGTTCGTGAGAAGATAGGTCAAGAACTTGCACGCGAACATCCTGCTAAAGCAGATATTGTTTCACCTGTGCCAGACTCGGGAATTACTTCTGCAATAGGATATTCATACGAGGCAAATATAAAGTATAGCGAAGGACTTATGAAAAACCGATATATCGGCAGGACATTTATCCTTCCGGGACAGGCAATGCGAGAAACTGCTGTACGTCTCAAGATGAATACCATTTCAGAGAATATAAAGGGCAAAAAGATAGTTCTTATAGATGACAGCATAGTACGTGGAACTACTTCCAGGCGTATTATTGATATGATGAAGAATGCAGGTGCAAAAGAGATACATGCACGCATTGGCAGCCCGCCAATAGTTGCCCCTTGTTATTTTGGAATAGACATGGGTACGAGAAGTGAGCTTATAGCAGCCCATAAAACAATAGCAGGTGTTGAAGCTGTAATCAACGCCGATTCACTGGGATACTTAAGTGTAGAAGGATTAGTCCACGCAATAGGCATCGAGAAGGAGAACCTATGCCTAGCATGTCTGACAAGTGAATATCCGTTGGACATTCCAGGAGAAAACTGCCCTCGTAAGCAACTGAAACTCGACGAGTTCTCCTAACTTTTTTTAACGAAGGGGTTTATTTTTATGGCCCCCTATTGCTGAAGTAGCCAACATCGAGAATACATATTATACAAGATGATAGTACCAATCAAATAAATAGTGCTTTTCAAGGAATTATAACTTGTAAGATATAAAATGTTTGAAAAATGGGGCCGGGATCGAGAATCGAACTCGAATCGTAGCCTCCACAGGGCCACAGGATAACCGCTACCCCACCCCGGCTCGAAGTAGGTGTCACGTGCCCTTAGCACGAGCACCCTATACATGTATCTCTCTTACATAAACTTTTCCTTTCTCAAGTCCTGAGAAAAGGATAAGGATATCCACTTCGAGGCCAAAGTTTCATACATATTTTCAATGTTTCAGGAGACCCTGAGCAATACTAGCAACCTTTTTACCGGATAGCATCATACCCCCGAAAATTGGACCCATCCTGGGAGATCCTGAAACCGCAGTAGCCGCCATACCTGCTGCTAAAAGGCCAGGATAAACTTCACCCGTAGCATCCACGACCATGCGCTCGCCAACATCAGCCCACATTGGTTTTTCTCCAACCACGGACTTTCCTTTGAATTTTGATCCCGGCACTTTGCGCTGCACGGTGCTGCATACTATAGAATCATGACCTGTACCATCAACCACAAGCTTTGCACGAACAGCAAGCGGATCCACAGCCAATCTTCCCATTGACACAGGAGCCCAATTTATGACAAGACCACATACCCGGTCATCCTCACGGATCATAACATCTTCTACCTCCACAAGATTGAATATCTGAGCACCGGCATCAATAGCCCCTGAGATCAATTTCCCCACAGCTTCGATGGAATTTGCAGTATAGTATCCTTCCTTATATTCCTTATAATGGATACCGAAATCTTCCAGGATACTCCTCGCTTCTTCCTGCACCACGATCCGTGGAAACATCATGCCTCCCCCCCACATTCCACCCCCAATAGATAATTTCTTCTCAAATATCACCGTTTTTATTCCATTCTGAGCAAGATATCTGGCAGCCACCAGATTTGCTGGACCCCCTCCTACCAGTGCTACATCCACATCAGTGTATTCCAAAAATACCTTGAAATATTCCTCAACTATTGCCCTTGTGATAGTTACTTCATCGAGTTGAATAAATATGCCTCCTATAAGAGTTTAGACTCTGATAGGAAGTATTTGCCTTAAACCTGTTGTTGAAATACATTTCAGGCTTTTTTCAACATGATCCAGAATCTGCTACCCTTACCATCGGGATTATTCTCGACACCCACGTCCCCTTTATGCAATTCAGCTATTCTTTTAACAATAGCAAGACCAAGACCCGTACCCTTTACACCTTTCTTTGTAACTCTCTTGAACCTGTCAAAAACATAAGGTTTATCAGCATCTGCAATACCTTCACCTTGATCGCTGACAGCTACTTTCCACATACCAGAATCATCAAATATGTCAATGAATATGGATGTGTTCTCAGAACTGTACTTCACTGCATTGGTAAGAAAATTAGCGAATACCTCTTCAACGATGTGATTGACAGAGGAATTATGAGCGCCAGAGAAACGCATAATAACTTCCATTTTCTTAGATTCAAACATAGGCCGCAAGCTTTCAGTTACATTGCACAGGAGATCACCCAGATCCATAACGGAAAATTCAAGCTCTTCCTGAGACTCAAGTTTAGCGAATTTAGCTGCAGTATCGATCATATCAATGAGTTTGTCATCACTTTTCTGTATCCTTTCAAGCATTGTCTTTTTGCGCTCATTGTTTTCAATTTCGAGCAGTAGTTCTGTATATCCTTTAATAGCTCCTGCCGGATTTAACAGATCATGGCGTAATATATCCGTAAATAGCTCTTTCATTTCATTTGATCGCTGTAATTTATCCGCATATTGCTTGAGGTGATCTTCTGAGAGTTTGCGCTCAGTAATATCCATAGCGGTCCCTGTTAGTCTCGAGACTTTGCCTTCTCCATCAAACTCTGTAGCCTTCCCCCTTACAAGAAGCCATTTTGACTCATTATTTCTGGTATTAATCCTGAATTCTTCCTCAAAGAATGGTGATTGCTGCTTGATACTTCTGAAAACAGAAATTACTTCATCCCTCTCCTGCTCGTGGATCATTTTAACAATCGCTTTGAAATTAGGAGGAAGGTTAGCAGCGTGATAACCTAGCATTTCAGCCCAGCGTGCATTAAAAACAAGCTCATCAGTAGCTACATCCCAGTCCCACATACCCAGATCAGCACCATTCAGAGCAAGTTCCACCCTGTCCCTGATCTTTTGTAGCAGCATTTCCCTTTCTTTGCGCTCAACAATGTTCCTGGCAACTGCAAGAACATATTCACTTTCATCATGTGCTATAAAAGTAACATTTATTTCTACGGGAGTCTTTGTTCCATCTTTTGCCTTAAAACTGGAATCGACATCAAGATAACTGCTTCCACATGTTTCAAAGAAAGCTCCACTCCAGAAGTTACCTACTATATCCATTAGAGATTCAGATTCCATGGAAATAAACTCAGATTTTGAATACCCTGTGTGAGCACAAAGAGTCTCATTAACATCTATTACCTTAGAAGTATTTCGATCTATAACGATAATGTAATCATTTGATCTGTTAATAAGATTCTTAAATAATGAAATTTCATCTAGGAATTTTTTCTGCACTATTGCCAATCTCAATATCTCTGACAAAAAAATGAGATCATAAGGTTCTTTCTCTAATGAAACGATCTTTTGAGAATCCTCAATGAATATAAAACCAAAAACATCACTCTTATCAAGAAGTGGCATCACAACAAATGAGTTATTTACCTGTGTTTGCAACAATTTTATATCAGGAGTTTCTTCCTTAACAGACTCGATATCGTGAACATAAATAGATTTTTTATTTTTAATGTTGCTAAATATCCATGGAAACATCTTCATATTGGAATTGTGGAATACGTCTTTTCCCCCATCTGCTCCGCTTTTTGCCCAGAAGAATTTTCTTTTAACTACCTTGGGGGTGACTTGAACTTCATAGACTGAACACCTTGTACAATCAGTTAATTCACCAATTAGGCGCAATATATCAAAAATACCCTCATCAGTCCCAGAGAGAGGTGAGAGAAGAGAAGTAATCTCTGGAAGCTCATATCTGGAACTACAAGAGGAAATACCTGGAGCGAGAGAAGCTGGAGACTCAGAAATAGTAGAATCTGCAATTTTGGATATATTAAAGGAATGATTGACTGAAATATAGATTACAAAAATACAAACGCAGAATATTAAGATCAATTGGATTTTGAGTGTTGCATTGACATTTATCCCTGAATAGGGTAGCATTGCAGATAACATAAACACTAAAACCATTATATAAAATTCCTTTGACCATGTAGTCATTCGTTTTCAGAGCTCCTTGAGACAAGAATCGACTAAAATTCCAGACATATATTATATTAATAAGAAATATATTATTTTTGCTCCTTTAAACAAATATGTTAAGATAAAAAAGACCGATCAAAATAAGGGTAAGTTTAATATCTCTAAGTATCTTTATGTGCAACTAGAAAACGAATAGAGTTGAGAGCATAGTTAGATCAGTGCAGCGCACAAGCCATAAAAACAATAGAGAAGATGGATTCGAACCGGTAGAATCAACTGCAGAGCTTCTAGTCTTGGAACCAATAGGATACCCTTTAAGCAGTATATTGGACGATTATCCGGAAATAGAGGATGCCAGAGTTTTTGAGTTTTATGCGAGAGAACAATGGAACGGACATATTGCACGCAAAGGAGAATATCTATTCGACAAGAGGATGTATCCTGATTTTGCGTACAAAATCAAAGAAGTAGAGCCTCCAGAATCAGTAATAGGTATGGAAACTTCAATCGTTGTCCACGAAGACAATGCTACCACGCCTTCAGTAGAATTCCACAGTAACGTTAGTTTTGAAGATATTATCGGACAAAATAATGCCAAACAGAAGTGCAAATTGATCGAGAAGTATCTGGAACAACCGGAAAAGTTCGGCAAGTGGGCACCACGCAATGTGTTATTCTTCGGACCTTCCGGCACTGGCAAAACAATGCTTGCAAAAGCTCTTGCCAATAAGGCAAATGTACCCATAATTCCCGTAAAAGCTACACAAATGATAGGAGAATATGTGGGAGAGGGCTCAAGACAGATACATCAGCTATATGACAGAGCTGAAGATATGGCTCCTTGTATTATATTTATAGATGAACTGGATGCTATTGCCTTGGATAGGCGCCACCAAGAACTGCGAGGAGATGTTGTAGAGATAGTGAACGCATTACTTACTGAGATGGACGGGATAGTAGAAAGAGAAGGTATCTGCACCATTGGAGCTACTAATCGTACTAACGCTCTTGATCCCGCAGTAAGAAGCAGATTTGAAGAAGAAATAGAGTTTGTATTACCTGATGAGGCAGAGAGAATCAAGATACTTGAAACAAACATATCCACATTCCCATTACCAGTAACAGGATTGGATGTAAAGAAAATCGCTGCAATGTCAAAAGGATTCTCCGGAAGAGATCTTGTAGAGAAGGTTCTGAAAACTGCTTTACATCAGGCGATAATAGAAGACTCGGAAGAAGTAACAGGAAAGTATTTTGAGGAATCTGTTGGGAAATTGCTCCAAAAGAATGGCAATACAATGGATAGCCGGATGTATTCCTGAGAGATACCACTTTTTTATTAAACTCTAATTTGAGTGATCATATGGAAGATATCAGCGAATCAGACAGATTTGAATGTAAGATAATAAATGTAATAAACAAAGGTGACTGGTATGGTGTCACCGTAGAGGAGATTGAATCCGGAGGTAGAGTATATTTTGGGAGGACAAAACCGGAATTATTCAACTACCAACCAGGAGATGTCCTATATATCGGAGTGAAAGCGCTAATCATACCCCTAGAAGACAGGACAATGGAAGTTTCCCTTTACGACAAGAATGATAATAGACTTGATTGGACAATAATCTAACCTTCACCATTATTTTTTCAGAGGAATATCCATCTCCATTAAATCCTCTGCGATTATAACATTTTCAAATATAGACTGAGCTTCTCTTAGAAGAGGAGAAACATCGTCTGTGTATCTGGAGCTAATATGAGTTAGTACCAAATGGTCGACTCCTGCTTCTTTTGCAAGAGTGGCTGCTTCAAATGCGGTAGAGTGCTTTGATTCTTTTGCCCATTCTTCCTGATCGCTGGCAAGTGTACTGTCATGTATCAGAACATCTGCACCCATACTGACCTTAAGAATAGAATCACATGGTCTGGTGTCACCAGTGTAAACAATTTTTCGACCTGGCCTTATTCGCCCAACAACATCTTCAGAACGTATCATTCTTCCGTTGACCTCAACATCCATGCCACTGTGAAGCCTTGAAAATAGCGGACCCGGGGGTACTCCCAGGGAGATGGCTTTTTCACGATTAAATCTGCCCCTAAGAGAGTCTTCCAGCAGTGCATAACCAAGGCTTGGAACACTGTGATCTGTTTCAATTGCCTGGATACAATAACCATCCCTAACAACAACATCTCCGGGAACTAACTCTATGGCTTCCAGTTCGAAGCGAAGTTTGTAATAACCAAGTTCAGAGAAGATTTTAACGAATTCCTTCACCCTTTGTGGACCGTATATGCGCAATGGTTCTGCTCTTCCTAAAAAAGACATTGTTTGTATAAGTCCCGGAATACCAAGCATGTGATCGGCATGGAAATGAGTTATGAAAATGGAAGTAAGAGCTTTCATTCCAGTTTTAGCACGCATCATCTGCTGTTGAGTACCCTCTCCGCAATCAAAAAGTAAAAGCTCACCTTCCCTGTTGATCATTATTGCAGATGGATTTCGATTACGTGTTGGCAGAGAACCACCGGTGCCAAGAAATAATATGCGGAGCATAAAGGGAAATAGTAGAGGAAATATTTATTGATTGCCGACTAAAGCTTGGATAAAGGAGAAAAAGGGATATTTGAACATACAGCACATTTTCTTCTTTCCATGCTGCCAGCTGAAAATAGGCATGACATTTAAGTACCACTCGAAAACTTCTTATACAATCCTTCAAGTAAAGGTAAGTCCATAACTAATTAAGTTGAAAAACTCACTTTAACAGAGATCATCCGACTTATATACGTATTCAAGAGGACATATTATGAAATGGCAAGGCAGATCAAGAAGAAAGTACACAGGTGCTAAAATAAAGGCTAACCGCTCAAAGAGAAAGTTCGAACTTGGACGCGAGCCGGCTGACACACGTCTTGATGATGTAAAGATAAAGCTGGTTTCCACAATGGGTGGCAACAGCAAAATCAGACTCCTCCAGTGCGATGTAGCCAACGTGACCGATGCAAGTGGTAAAACCCAGAAGACAACAATTGAAACTGTGGTTGGAAACGAGGCTAATGAGCACTACGTCAGACGTAACATCCTGACAAAAGGTTCAGTTATTCGTACCCCCATAGGTAATGCCAGAATCACCAGCCGTCCTGGACAGGATGGTGTGGTCAACGCAGTGCTGCTCAGCTGAGCACACTCCTTTTTTACATTTACTTTTTTCTAATTTCATGGGGTTGCTTATGAGATGGATATTGAAACAAGGCATATATTAGAATGTCTGGAACAAGATGCCAGGGTCACTCATGAAGAGATTGCAACCCTGACCGGAATCCCAGTAGAAGAAGTCAGTAAAAGGATCAAGGAATTAGAGAATGCCGGAGTTATCCGTAAATACAGAACCATTATTGACTGGGACCTCGCAGGCGATGAGCATGTATATGCAATCATCGAACTGAAAGTGACATTAGAGCGCAATCGAGGATATCAAGCCATAGCTGAGCGATTATACAAATTCCCTGAAGTACGCTCAGTAAGATTATTATCCGGCCAATATGATCTTTCACTGACAGTGATGGGAAAGACAATGAAAGAAGTTGCATTCTTCGTTGCAGAGAAGATCTCAACGATAGAACAGGTACAGCATACTACTACTCACTTTGTACTAAAAACATACAAGGAAGATGGAGTTATCCTGCAGGAGCAAGAAGAAATCGATCGTTTGCTTGTGACTCCATAAACAACAGTTATAAAATACCTGGACAGGGATGAACATGCAGAAGAAATGCAATTCAGAGAGATTTGTGGCAAATGTGATGACGAGAGTTCCCCCATCAGGAATACGAAAATATTTTGATCTTGCATCCGGAATAGAAGGAGTTATATCACTGGGTGTTGGTGAGCCGGACTTTGTGACACCTTGGCATATAAGAGAGGCATGCATACATTCTTTGGAAACCGGCAAAACATCATATACTTCCAATTATGGGCTGATTGAACTTAGAGAAGAGATCTCAAAGTTATATACTCACAAGAATGGCATTCATTATGATCCTGCTTCAGAAATCCTGGTTATGTCTGGAGTCAGTGAAGCCCTCGATGTGGCCATAAGAGCCATAACAAACCCAGGTGACGAGATAATAGTACCCCAGCCTGCCTACGTAGCTTATGTCCCATCAGTAATGTTCGCTGGCGGTGTGGCAGTGCCTGTGATCACAAAACTGGAGAACCAGTTCAAACTAACTGCTGAAGATCTGGAAAATGCCATAACTCCAAGAACAAAAGCGGTTATTATGAATTACCCCAATAATCCCACAGGCGCAATAATGGGTAGAAAAGACCTGGAAGAGATTGCCAGAGTAGTCGCTGAGCATGACATAATGGTAATATCTGATGAGGTATACGAATGTCTTACCTATAATGGAGGACATACGTGCTTTGCAACTATAGATGGCATGAAGGACAGAACAATTCTTCTGAATGGATTCTCAAAAGCATACGCTATGACAGGATTTAGGCTTGCATATGCACTCGCCCCATTACCTATAATAAATGCAATGATGCGTATACATCAGTACTGTATGCTTTGTGCCCCTATAACCGCACAGGTTGGAGCCATCGAAGCACTTCGCAATGGCAACGAAGAAATGCAGAGGATGGTTCGAGACTATGATCGTCGGAGGCACTTAATAGTGAGCGGCCTCAATAAAATAGGCCTCGAGTGCTATGAGCCAAAAGGTGCATTCTATGCTTTTCCCTCTGTGAAAAACACAGGTCTGACATCCGAAGAGTTCGCAGAGAGATTACTCCATGAACAAAAAGTTGTTACAATCCCGGGAGATGTATTTGGACCAGCCGGGGAAGGTTTCCTAAGATGTTCATATGCTACCTCCAAAGAGCAAATAGCTGAAGCTTTGGAGAGGATTGAGCGCTTCATGGAATCACTACAAGAGTAATTAAAAGAGAAGTAATGTACACCTTGGTAGCACCTCATCATAATGATGATTAGTATGTCATGAAGTGTAGAAATATTAATATATAAGAAATAATCTTTATACTAATTACCTACAATGAAAAACGGGAATGACATTGGTGGTGCGCTTTGAGCCCCTCCACATGGCTACAAAACGAATTGGTTTGCACAAGAAGAATGTGATGGAAGGAGCAAAAATCCCCTCAAATTCCCGTCAAACAATTGCTCCAACTCACATTCTTCAACAATTCTTAAAAAGTAAATTTTTTTAGAATATATCTTTGCAGATTGAAGATAAATTTCCCAAGTTTATTTAGAAGCAGAGTCTAAAAGCTCTTCCTCAAAGTCATCCAGAAGCCTATCCATTTTATTATACCAATCGTGTATATTCTGTTTAAGCATTTCCTTGAACTGCATTGGTGGAATGGCAACGTACTCGTAATAATAGCCACCTATCTGAATAGACTTTGTTTCCCTATAAACCAGGCCAACAGCGATAAGATTTTGCAATGAACGATATGCTGTACTTCGCTCCCTCTGCAAAAAATCACCCAATTCTTCTGCCGTCATGGGACCTTGCTCGAAGAGCTTTTTATAGGCCAGCAAGTCCAGATTCTTCAGTCCCAGAACACATTTTGCCACATCATCACATTTACAGTTTGCCCGGAGCATTTCATGAATGGAACTTGCCATTGTGTGCCTCTCTATTAAACTACGTAAAAGCATAAACAATTGTACAGTTTGTACAAAACCATAACATCGATAGTTATATATATAGTTTCTCTGAACTCATCATATCTTGAAACCCATTATACCAGAGAATGAACGTTCTGCAGAACCTCTTGATACAGAAATGATCATATATCATCCGGATATGAAGCGTGCAAATGAGTGGATACTGACTGAGTACCAACCACCTGTCCGGGATTTCTGCATATTTGTACCCTGTGCAAAAAAGAAGCCATATCATGAAAGCCCATCGCACAAAATATTTGACAGATTGATTTTTGGAATACTGGAACCTGAACTGGTGCATATTGTAGTATTCGGCACATGTGGCATCACTCCCCGAGAACTAGACACCCAATACCCATTCATGGATTATCAATTCATGATGGGAAAATGCAATGTGTCAAAGATAAAGCGTGATTTTATCAAGATGGAAAGTGAAAGAATTGCACGTTACCTTGAAAAAACAAAAAATAATTACAAATATAGAATAGCATATTGTATAGGTGACTTCAGAACAGCAATGGAAAAAGCTGTTGAAATGACATCTATACCTGTCACGATAGTTCCAAAAATAGAAACTATAGAGAAGAACATCCAACCAGCTAAGAATTTTATCTACGGAAGCCTCAATCAGAAAGACTATTTGCAGGACCTGGCAGAAGCTATTAGCAAACCTCTTGGTAAATTAGTAGAAGATATCGACGAAAAAGAAGAAGTTATCAATGATAACGACTGGTATGTGTTATAATCATTGACAGTAAAATAAAAAAAGTGTGATAGAGTCACAAACTAATTCAAATTATTCCAGATATGGAGATTGAGCAAGAACCTGCATACCACTATCGCTAATATTGAGAACACGAACTTCGTTGATAGTTCCGGAACCCCTCATCTTCATAACATAGATAGATCGTTGAAGGTTGTTTCCTGCAATAATTCTTCCCAACTTTATAACCGAATCGGCTCCGTATTCCACCATTTCATCAAGCCCGTACATAGCTCCTACTGTAATAACAGAAGTAACATCATGCTTCCGGAATACGCCAAATACATCATCTATGAGTGTCCTTAGCTTATAATTGGATTCAATTGCAAGGAATAGAGCTTCAATAGAATCGATAAATATCCTGGTAGGCTTAAGTTCTTCGATCTTGCTTTCCACAAGTTTCTTAAAACTCTTGATTAGTTCAGATGGTGCTATCTCCACGCTTTTCTGTAACCTCAGACTTGGGTCTGTGATATCGACAAAGACTAGCAAACCTTTCTTAACATAGTCTTCTAATTCCCAGCCAAATGAAGTATTCATTTCCCTGACAATGGACTTTGATTCCTCAGAAGTGATTATACACATCACTTTTTCGCCTTTCTTTGCTCCTTCAAGGATAAACTGAGTTCCAAATATTGTCTTTCCTGTACCTGAATCACCAGACACCACGTTTGCCGTACCTTTGAAATATCCGCCACGTAGCATCTCATCCAATCCCGGAATACCCGTATTTACCCTTTCTTTGATATCTGCGTTAACCATTTAACCACCTATGAAAGTCTAGGCACATTTGTTATTTCATTTGTAACTTTTTAATGCTATCGTCAATGACTCAAATGAATTCATGTATATATTTAGCATTATAATATATAAAATAGTGTTTTGCGTTGTAAGAGAGACTAAAGAAGTATACAATCCATTCATTAGACTAACATCGAATCATTCTGTATGATTTATCGTTGCAAAAGCAAGGCTTAATATTGTTCAAAAGAAATAAACAGTTTTCTAGTGCATAGAGAAATAGCAGAGACTGCAATAGTATTATTTTAACTCAGGAGATGAGTATAAAGTAGGCATCGCAGTTAACCCGCGAATACCCATCCAATAAGTAACACAATCTTGTAAGATATAACTCTCATTCCAAAGAACAAAAGGTGAAGATCATGCCAGATATAGAAGAAATCGAAAATAGCGAGAAAGAAATTATTCGAAAAGTGGTTGCAGGAGAGATATCTTTTCGAAACATCGAAAAAATGGCAACAACAGTGGACTCAGCAATATCCATTCGCAGAAATGCTCTAGAAGAGATCACTAAAACCAGATTTGAAAATATACAGCATTGCACACTCGATACTGCGATAGCAACAAAGCGCAATATCGAAAATATGATCGGTGCTGTACAGATACCTCTCGGAGTAGCAGGTCCTGTAAAAATAAGTGGAGAATTTGCCAAGGGGGATTTCTATTTACCCCTTGCAACTACTGAAGGAGCACTAGTGGCAAGCACCAATAGAGGATGTTCGGCCATCTACGGCTCAGGTGGAGCAAATGTGCGCATATTCCACGAAGGAATGACCAGAGCACCGGTATTTAAACTTAAGGACGTAGTTCAAGCAAAAGAATTTGTAGATTGGATAAGACGACCAGACATCTTTGCTCAGATGAAGGAAAAAGCAGAAGGAACTACAAGGTTTGGCAAGTTATTATCTGTAGAACCCTATGTTACAGGAAATACAGTATACCTGCGATTCGTATTCGACACTAAAGATGCTATGGGAATGAACATGGTGACCATCGCAACTGAAGCTATTACACACCTCATACAGGATGAGTTTGGTGCCATACCCCTATCAACTTCCGGCAACATGTGCATAGACAAAAAACCAGCAGCCATCAATTCGATACTAGGCAGAGGAAAAACAGTAATAGCCGATACCACCATCCCGGCAAAAATTGTGGAAGAAAAGCTTAAATGTAGGCCCGAAATGATGGCTGAAGTTAATTACCGTAAGAATTTGCTGGGATCTGCAAGGGCCGGAGCTCTCGGATTCAATGCACATTCCGCCAATATAGTAGCAGCGTTGTTCCTAGCATGTGGACAAGATGCAGCCCATGTTGTAGAGGGTAGTACAGCAATTACAACAATCGAAGTTACAAAAAGTGGTGATCTTTATTGTTCAGTGACAATGCCAGCTTTACCTGTGGGTACTGTGGGAGGAGGTACTGGACTAGGTAGCCAGAAAGATTGCTTGAAACTTCTGGGTGTGCAAGGGCCAGGAGAACCAGCCGGTTCCAATTCTAAGAAATTTGCTGAGATCGTTGCTGCAGGAGTACTAGCAGGAGAGATCTCACTTATCGCAGCTCAAGCGGCAGGTCATCTTGCCAGAGCCCATGCAGAACTTGGCAGATAAAGAGAAAAATGAACGTTAAGATATTGCAGGATAACCTGCAATTTTTTATCAGTTGTTAGAGAATATCTTTTGCCTGCTGTAGCTTTTGTGTGCATTCTTCCATTTTCTGGGCAGCTTCGAGGATCTTTTCTGCTACTTCAGCATAGCCGGCTTCTCCGATCTTCCTGCCCCACTCATTAAAGCTCTTCACGTGGCTTTCATTATGCTCTATCCAGTGTTCCATCAGATGGTGTATCCTATGTTTGTCGATATTTTCTGTCAATAAATCACTTCCTTTCATAACTCCCGCGGATCGGTGATGCAGCCATTGATAGCTGAGGCTGCAGCTGTGGCGGGCGATACTAGATAAACATAACCTCCGGAGCCCATGCGTCCTCTGAAATTACGGTTAGCTGTAGATAAGCAGACCTCACCCTGGGCTATAACACCCATATGACCACCCAGACATGGTCCACACCCAGGCATACCAACAGTAGCTCCTGCCTCAAGCAGTGTAGTAAGCGTACCGTTAATTGAAGCCTCTTTCATCACTTCTCTAGAAGCGGGAATAATAATTGTCCTTACTGCAACCTTTTCACCTTTCAGGATACTCGCAGCAAGCTCCAGATCTTCGAGTCTTCCGTTGGTGCAGGTACCTATAAAGATCTGATCAACCTTCGTTTCCGGAACTTCAGATACACTCACCACATTGTCGACCTGATGAGGGAGAGCAACCTGTGGCTCTATATCTGAAGCGTTTATATGAAACTCCTTCACATAAGTTGCGTCTTCATCTGCGTATACCGGTTCGTAGTCATCTGCCGCTCTGCCTTTTAGATAATCAAAGGTAACCTTATCCGCAGGAACTATGCCGGCCTTGGCACCCATTTCTATTGCCATATTGCTCAAAGTCATTCTGCCAGATATTGAAAGATCGGAAATCGTCTGACCATAGAATTCCATTGCTTTGTATGTAGCACCGTCTGCACCTACTTTACCAACTATATGCAGAGTCAGGTCTTTTGCTGTTACAAATTTTCTCAAGGAACCTTTACTTGTGACCTTTATTGTCTGGGGAACCTTGAACCAAAGCTCTCCCGTAGCAAATATTTCAGCCATGTCAGTTGCACCAACACCAGTACCAAACGCTCCGAATGCCCCATAGGTACATGAATGAGAATCTGCACCTACAATGAGTTTGCCTGGAAGTGCAAAACCTTGTTCTGGCAACACCTGATGACATATGCCACTGCCCACGTCATAAAAGTGCTCTATTCCCTGTTCAGAGATCCATTTACGAATATCAGAATGCAACGAAGCTGTATTCTCATTGTTAGCAGGTACAAGATGATCAAACGGTATTACGATCTTTGATGGATTCCACACAGAACTAATACCCATCTCTCTAAAAGCGCGAACCGCAAGTACACTTGTACCATCATGCGCCATAGCATAGTCTATCTTTGCCATAACAAAATCATCGGCCTTTGCATCCTTACCTGATGCCCGGCTAAATATTTTCTCGCTGATAGTGCCCAAGAGAAAAACTCCGTATATAATGTTTAATTACAGTTAATTAAATCGTTTCCTTCATGACCTGATGTATCATAAAATCTTCGATAGAGTAATGAAAATGTCAGATCAAAGAACAGCTTCAAGTTCAAGAAGGCCTTTTGTAGATAAGATACTACAAAAAGCTAAACTAAAAGGTTTATGTCAGGCTTTTGAGCCTTTCGATGCTTTCAAGCACTGACAGTTTTTGATACATTACATCAGTTTCGATCCGCTGAATAATGTGGTCCAAAGGAACGACAAGTTTGTAGAGCTTTACAGGCCTTCCTTTACCTTCTGTCTTCTTTTCTTCGCGAACCTCGATCCAATTGTTGTCGCAAAGATATCTCATTGCAATACTTACTTCAGGTTGCCTGAGACCTGCTTTCTTTTCAATGGTCCTTGATGTGACCTCTTCACCTGTTGAAAGACAAGCAAGAACAAGGGCAACTGAACGGTTCATATTCAGTTTGCGTAAGAGTTCCACCATTTCAAATTCGCGTTCACCAATCTGTTCCGTTTTTCCGTTATTCATAGCATCACCATACTGTAGTGCTGTTTTCTAGAACATTATAGTGCCATCATACTGTAGTACTATTTTCTAGATATTATATTGGTAATAATCAATGTTTAGTTATAAGTTTATTCCAAATTATTTATATATAAAAAGAGTAGATGGTTTTCTCATTATTATGAGCACCTTTTTATAAAGTGAAGAAGAATATAACCTTACAAGAGAACAATGAATTTTCTATTAAAAAGACATTCAACTAGAATATGATATAAATACATAAAACAAAACAACGAGAAATTGTATTCAGCATATTAGAAGTAGTGGGCCCGCTGCGATTCGAACGCAGGACCTCACGGTTATCAGCCGTGCGCTCCACCGAGCTAAGCTACGGGCCCATTTGGATAAGTAACGTGCTTAATCACGCGACACTCCAAATACGCATACAGGTACTTTAACATTTCGCTTTGAATTTGGAGAACATTGTTTGTTTTTAGAGGAAGAACAATTTAATAGAAATTTCTAGCGATAACTTTATCTTCAATGATGTAAAGTAAGGTTGCTCAATATGGGCCGGTAGATCAGGGGAAGATCGCTACCTTGGCATGGTAGAGGCCTCGGGTTCAATTCCCGACCGGTCCATAAAAAAAGTTTTTACAATTCTGTGCCGTTACTGCTTTTTTGTGTTCTATGTATAATATAACCTAGTACATACTGTAACAATCAATAAGATTTCTATTTTCATAATGAATAAGCCCTTTTTGAGAGAGATGTTCGCTTCAACTAAAAACCTGCCATACGGCATGATATTATAGCAAAGGCACCATATTTGCACAATATTAATATAATTTTAATTATATAACATGTTTTCTGGCATTATAGTGGCTTAACATAATCATCCTACCACTCTACTCCAAACCCAGTTAAGCCACATTAATGCTATTTTGAAATGCATAACATTGGAGGTGAAACGAATGACAATGAAAGAGCAAAAGAAGACAGAATCCAAGAAAACAGAAAAAGTAGAAGCAGGTCATCACGCATGTTCATGTTCTTGTGGATCACACAAAAAGAAGTGAATATCTAAACCAAACACTACTTAACAGTGGGAGAGAAAACTCCCATCCTTTTCCTAAAATAAAGTTGAACGTGATGAGTAGCAGATGATTACTCATCGATAAAACTCATTTTGAATTTGATTTTTTAAATATACAAGGACACTATTCAGTGCAACTTCGATTCTACCAATATTTATTTTATATGAGAATATGTCAATTTAAAATTAAGTATATTTTAAAAAATATATTTAATATCATTAGAATTTTAGAGTAATTTTAAATATAACTTAATGTAAGGTACCATGAAAATACAACGGAACAATAAAACAACTATAATTACTCCATAAATCATGGAGTGGATGGTAAAATGCAAATTAAGTTAAGTAAATTGGTCTGTATCGCTTTTATATTATTTTCTTTTTTGATAACAACGGGAGTAAGCTCGGCACTCACAATTACAACTGGTGATCAAACAGTAACTGAGAATGATCTACTGAGTTTTACTGTGGCTACTGACAACATTAATGCCACAATAACAGTTGATGAAGCAACAATCCCATATGGAGCTCATTTTGCTTCGAACACTTTTAGCTGGACTCCAGCCGCTGGCGCTGCAGCTGAAAGCCCTTATGAAGTTACATTTTATGCAGAAGCTAATGGTGAAACAATAAATAAGCCTATAAAAATCAACATTATTGGATTGGATAAAACTGCCTTGGAAAATGCAATTGCAACTGCTAATACAAAGATATCAACAGCTGTTGTCGGAGTGGAAGTGGGGCAATATCCTCAAACAGCATATGACACATTCCAAACAGCAATAAATGCAGCACAGGCAGTTGCTGACAGTACCACTGCAACACAAACACAGATAAACCAAGCTGTAACTACCCTGCAAGCAGCTCAAACAACATTTGATGCTGCAAGAATCACATCCGTTGATAAAACTGCATTGACAGCAGCCATTACAGCTGCAAATACAAAAGTGGCAGCTGCAGTAGCAGGAACAGGAATTGGACAGTATCCGCAAACAGCAATAGATACTTTTAAGGCAGCAATTGCAACAGCTCAGGTTGTTGCTGACAGTACAACTGCAACACAAACACAAATAAGCCAGGCATTAACTACCCTACAAGCAGCTGAAACAACATTTGATGCTGCAAAAGTAACTGGAGCTGCGTCTGTAACGAACCTTAGAGAGAGCGCTACCGGAACAAACTGGATAACCTGGACTTGGACTAATCCAACAACAGATTTTAGCCATGTGATGATTTACATCGATGGAACATTTATTACAACCACAACCAGCCAGTTATATAATGCAACAGGTTTTGCTGAAGGAACAGTGCACACAATTGGTACTCAAACTGTAGATACTAACGGGAACGTCAATCCTACAGTTGTAAGCGATCAGGCAACAACTAAAATTAGAGACGTGACAGCTCCCGGAACTGTAACTAACTTACATGAAACTAATGCTGGTGCAAGCTGGATATACTGGACATGGACTAAACCTGCAGATGCGGACTTTAGTAATGTGAGGATATATATTGATGGAGCATTCGTTACAACTACTACCAACAATTATTATAACGCAACTGGGCTTACTAATGGAGCAGAACATACCATAGGTATCGAAACTGTTGATACTTCAGGAAATATAAATACTGCACAGGTAAGTGATGCCGCTACTACGCTAAAGCTGCCAGTTATTTCAAATGTTGCAGGAACAAACATTAAAGCTAATTCCATCACGCTTAAATGGGATGCTTCAGAAGACACAACAAGTGTACAAATAAGCCAGAATGGAGCTCTGCTTGCAACTGTAAATGGATCAACATATGTACATAGCAATCTTAACAAATCCACAACATACAACTACACACTGGTCCCTTACAATCAAAATGGATTGAAAGGTGAAGCAGTAAGTATTAGCCTAACAACATCCTCTTCAAGCAGCAGTGGAGGAAGCAGCGGAGGAAGTAGTAGCAGCAAAAGTAGTAGCGGTGGCGGAGGCGGCGGTGCTACAAGTGTTGAAGACCTCGCAAATGTCGCAGTGAAAGACGTAAACAACCAATATCTAAGGATTAATACTAATGTTACCTACGAGTTTGCAAGACCAGGTAATGACATCCTGTCAGTTAGTTTCTATTCCCTGAAGAACTCTGGTGAGATCACCTCGACTATAGAAGTTCTGAACAACAGATCAAAGCTTGTCAACACCAACCCCGAAGGACTTATATGTAAATACATCAACATATGGGTAGGTAAAGCTGGTTTTGCCACATCCAATAATATAAAGGATGCACGGGTGAAATTCAAGGTGAATAATTCTTGGATGCAAGAAATGGGAATTACCACCGACGACATAAAACTGCAGAGGTATAACGGTACCGCATGGGAAGTATTACCCACCACATTAGAGAACAACACCACTAGTTATTCCATATTCGAAGCTCGGACACCAGGATTTTCTCCATTTGCGATTACAGCCGTAAAGGCCCTTGCGGCAGTAAATAATGATATTGACAATAGTACTACTAACACAAATGTAGAAGATATTGGACTGGAAGGCACTGAAAACGGAAAATCAAGGATATGGACATACATCATGGCATTCCTCCTGATAGCTATAATTGCTATCGGATATGAATACATGAAGAAACAAAATAATTGATGTCCATACACTATGAAACTCGTAGAATGTATTTGAATAAAAAGCAATGCAACCACAAGTCATTTTCTGGCCTATGGTTGCAATCATTTTTTTACTAGTACCTTGACCCTTTTGATGTGGGAAATTTAACTATTCTTACTTCCTAAAAAGGGAATGTAATTGGCTATGTATTGCCCGTACCTGGTGGAAGCATAATAGCTAAGACAACCAAGAAGTGCACCAGCTAAAAAATCCGTTATCCAGTGTATGCCTAAATAGAAAATAGTAAACTGGATGGCCAGAGTTACTAAAACGGCAAATACCTTGAATCTTTTAAAATCCGTTCTGAATACAACAATGAGCATTGCCATAACAGACAAAGCAGCATGCAGACTGGGAAAACAATTGTCAAGAAGAGGATCGACTACACTTAACCCTTCTCTGACGATAGGATCAAGATTGTACAACAATGGCACCACATTAGGAAGGGAATAACCCGTAACTTTGACAGGCGCGAAGATATAAAATGGAAAAGCTGTAAGGTATATTAAAATAAAAGCAATCGAGAATTCCTGCAAAACTTTGAACTGTCGTGTGAGTATGAGTAAAAGAAAAGTAAATATTAACAGATACGAGAAGCCGCATAAGTATATGAAAGCACTGACATATGTCAGTGTTGGATTGATAACCATCTGGAAATAGCTTACCTTGCTTCCCTCAAGCAGCATAATATATTGTGCCAACTGCGGAAAATATACCATCTTAGGCTGCATTGAAAAAATAACCTGAGATTTCATGAGCAAATAGATAAATCCAGCAAGGATAAGATAAGGATAAACATGTGGAGATGTGATTTCATCCTTAAAATTCTTCAATCCCTCAAACTTTTTCCTGTGGCCTTGCGGCAAGAAAACATAGTAGCCTACAAACGTCATTAAAAAAATAATGGAAATTAATAACAACTGAAAAAGAATAGCCCTCATGGATATCCTGCCTTGAAGATGTTTTCTTTTCGAATTACTCTATACACTATATATTATTGTCTCATTGAATTTAAACCTGGTACAATACAAGAATAAATATAAAATAAATAGACTTGAATTTTAAATAACTTTTTATCATATTAACCCTTCCTTCTCCCAAATTTACATGAGGTGAGAGAATGAAGAGAATTGGTTTAATCCTTATAATATTGCTAATAGCTTTTTCAAGTGGTTGTACAGATAATGGCCAATCCAAAATGGTGGAAAAAGGCGATAATGTTAGTGTGGACTATGTAGGAAAATTTGATAATGGTACTGTTTTTGATACATCGTTGATCGATGTTGCAAAGGAAGCAGGACTATACGATGCAAACAGGACCTATGAACCCATGTCATTTGTTGTAGGAACAGGGCAACTTATCAGTGGTTTTGAGAATGGTGTACTTAATATGACCGTAGGCGAGGAGAAAACTTTGAAGTTATCACCCGATGAAGCCTATGGAGAATATAATGAAGAATATCTTGTTCCTGTACCTAAGTCAGACCTTGAAAACGCAAGCATAGTACCTGAAATTGGTAAACAGGTAGGAACATTAATGGGAGTTGCAACCATAGTGGATATCACAGATTCCAATGTAACACTGGACTTTAACTCCCCACTTGCCGGCAAGAATTTAACATTTGATGTTACAGTTGTTTCTATCGAGAAAGCTAGTAAAGAATAACACTTTACTACCTTCTTTTTCGAGTAATTTGGCATTCGATGCGACAAATATATTTTTTATTATTTATAATACACCTCCATTCAAAATAGATTTATCCGCATATATGAGGTGTCGACAATAGAGAAAGAAGAAAAAGTAATGATAGTACTATTAATGATGGTACTCTTATCGTTATCTATAGCTTATTTTGCCTTTTATAATGATACAACACAGATTCCAGAATATAGTACCTCATCAAAAACAGGAGATAAAGTATACCTAGAAGGTACTGTAATATCTGAACATTTAACTAAAACTGGCGGCCATCTGTTATTAGAAGTGGAACATGGTTCTGATAGAACAAAAGTATTTGTTTCCAAGGATAGTGGAGCTCAAGAAGTTGCTTCTATTCTTTCTGAAAATAGCAAAGTGTACGTAACAGGAGAAGTTCAGGAATATCAAGGTGAACCAGAGATTGTGGTCCAGGATATCAATGACATTAAAGTGATTTAAAAACTAAAAGGTAAATACAAAAGTAAAGAGGTCCGGCAAACATATATGTAAAAAAAAGCATCCTAAAATACATGAAAGCGTGTATCATGTGCGGTGGGGAAGGAACCAGGCTTCGCCCTTTGACATTCGAACGGCCTAAACCAAGCATACCCATACTCAACAAACCTTCTGTGGTCCATCTTATTGAACGTTTAGCAGATGAAGGATTTACTGATATTGTAATTACTCTTGGATATATGGCTGAGAAGATCGAAGAGCAATTAGGTGACGGGAGGATATATGGAGTTCATATCGATTATGTATATGAAGACCAAAAGCTTGGTACAGCCGGTGGTGTAAAGAATGCCGAGAAGTACTTGAAAGGCGAACCTTTCCTTGTACTTGGCGGAGACCATGTGCTTAACCTGAACCTTAGAGAATTATATCGCTTCCATGAACGTACGGATGCTAAAGTCACAATCGCACTCCTTTCCATCGATGATCCGAGAGAATTTGGTATTGCAGACATGGATGTTAATAACAGGATCCATCGCTTTCTGGAAAAACCAGGACCTGGAGAGATATTCAGTAACCTTGCAAGTACAGGCATATACATGTGCGATTCAGATGTCCTGGATATGATACCTGAAAATCAGGCATATGATTTTGCACGTGACCTTTTCCCAAAGCTCCTTAAAAAAGGAGATAGAATTAATGGATTGCTTGCCAGAGGTAACTGGACAGACGTGGGTAGCCCGGCTGCTTATAGGCAAGCACAGCGCTGGATGCTTGCAGAACTTCCCGGAACTCTGATAGAAGGACGCTTTACTACCAAGGATGCCCGCATCAATGGACCCCTACACCTTGGACATAATGTATCAGTAGGGTCAAACTCAGCAATAGTAGGACCTATTGTAATAGGTGAGAACACAGTGATCGGAGATAACGTACTTATAGGACCCTACACAACCATTGGTTCCAATTGCAAAATAGACGATGACACCAGGATATTGTCATCCTATATATTTAATGATGTGAACATAGGAAAGAACACAAATGTGTCAGGCAGCATCATAGATAACCGCACAGTAGTCGGAAACAACTGCAGTTTAGAGAATGGAACGGTTATTGGACCTGATGTGATAATAGGTGATGGGGCAACAGTACATTCTGACGTAAGGATATGGCCAAAGCAAATTATAAAAGAAGGGATCAAGGTAAAGGAAAGTATTACCATTTGCCCGTAATATTTTTTCATATTGCCTTCGAGCTGTGCGAATATGAACAAATTAAAAAAATGGATATTAATATCGCTGCTCATCAGCTTTATATCAGGTGTTCTGGCAATAGCATTAACTTTTGATGCCAGTACTTTTGATGCTATAATTCAGATCAAAAGTGAATACATTATTTTAGCAGTGATGTTGCATATTTTATCATTATTTCTACAAGGAATCCGGATCAAGTCTATGTGTGAAGCCTTGGGGTACAACATTAATATCAAAGATGCTACCGAAATTGTAACTTCAAGCATGTTCATAGCAGCTATCACTCCTGCAGCAGTAGCAGGGGAACCTTTACGTGTTCATTTATTAAATAGAAGGGCTATCCCTCTTGGGAAGGCAACAGCTGTGATCCTTGGAGAAAGATTAATGGATGGACTCCTCATATTATCACTTGCCCCGATTGCTCTGTATGTGATGAGAGGAGTATTGGCCAGTAGTGGCGCAAATGCAAGCATCGATGCGGCCCTTATGATAGGCGAGATCGTTCTGCTATGCCTGTTTTCACTATTGATATATGGACTTTGGAAACCAAAACAGACTCGTAAGGTCATGTATTTTCTTGTTAATCGCTTTGCTCCATTAATTGGAAAAAAGAAAGAAGCGATGTTGCCCAGAATACTTGAACGCGTTGATACAGAACTTGAACACTTGCACGATAGTGTTGCAATATTTGTAAAAGAAGGAAAATACGGCATATTAGTAGGTATGATATGCACTGTTTGTGTATGGGCACTGGACTTTTCGGTACTGCCGGTAATCCTCCTTGGATTGAACCAGCATTTTCAACCTCTTGTAGCCTATGCATCTCAAGTTGTCCTCATGGTTATAATGGTAGTATCCATTACACCAGGTGCTGGAGGAGTTGCCGAACTTGGTGCTTCGACACTATTCTCATTCTTTGTAGGCTCTTCATTACTTGGAATAGTTGTTGTGGCATGGAGAGCGATTACATTCTACATGAACCTTGCAGTAGGCGGATTTGTAAGCCTGAAAATAATCAAAGATACTGATTATATCAAACGACTTTTCAAATAAAAAAACTTAAACCTATAGTTGTATGTATTTAAGGATATCAGTACCCACACTTGTTTTACTGATTAGTTCCTGAGCGTCCATATAAGGCCTTTCCCTGAATATCTTCGCTGCCATTACCTTACCCAGACCAGGAACTCTTTGTAAAAGATCCAGTTCTGCGTTGTTAATATCAATTGGGTAGGGTATTGCAGTAATAGAACGGAAACCATGATCAACTACAGTTACGTCCATGTACTGCCCAATTCCTAGATTTGAGGGAAGACCAATAAGTAAAGGATAAGAACCCATTTGGCGTCCGAAAGTTGTATTTCCGTCATTTACTTCCAGTAACACATTTCGAAGGATTGTCCCTGCAGGAACCAGTTTGCGCAGCATAGGAAGATCGATCTCCTTCCTCACTTTCTCCTTATATCGCAGGAATTCTTTCTTATGCTTAGCAACTGCCGCATCATTCCCAAACATTGGAGTTCCCTCAAAAGCCATAACCTGCCTGATATTGATTCGGCGAAGCAACAATCCAGAATCAAGTACCTTTTTTAGAAAATCATAATTGAGTCTGAAAGTTTCTTTTGTTTCCCCCATCAGCCCATGCACGAAATTAAGACCCGGAAGAAGTTCAGGCATACCACTTGCCCCTCTTTTTGCTCCTATTTTATTAATAAGTTCTATAGCACTGAACATCTCATCCGGTGATACCTTAAGGCCATTTCTTTTTATCACTCCAGGGTCAGCACTTTCCATACCCATGGCAGCTACATCCCCTGATGTGTGATATTTGACGATAGTACTCAGTATCTGCCTGCTCTCCTCGGGGAAAGCAGCTATTGTTGCAGGATTTGCATTATCCATGTGCAATACCTGAAGATCAGGTGCTACCTGCCTTATTCCCATATAAAGAGATTCAATTGCTTCGGGATTTGGAACAGGTAAGTCTCCCCCCTTATCGTTTGACTGGTAAGATAATAGATCAGGTTGTCTTCCAATGCGAAAATGCCGTGAACCTTCTTGATACAGGGCCTGAACCTCGAGAATTACATCATCCACAGGCCGATGAGCCGGCTTTCCATAGAAAGGCTCCGTACAGAAAGAACAATGCTTTTTACGCCCACAACCCCTGTAAGTCTCAAGCTCGCACATCACATTTGGATAATCCGGATGCTGCCGGATAATGAAAGCTCCTTTAGTTCCCCATCTTCCGATCTCCTGAACTGACCTTAAACGTTCTATTACATTTGCAGGATCAGTTAACTTCCCATCCCTGACCAGATCATATACAAATGCCTCTACATCTGCCCTACAACAAAAGGCATTTCCCAACCCGGATAGAATAGATGCCTTTTTCCCACCTTCCGAACTAAAACCCAATCTTATAGGTCCACCTATTACTACCTCGCCTGTTACAGTTCGGATAATACTATGCAATTCCTGTAAGTTTATGGGTGTGGAGCGAAGGTACTTCCCTGGTACGGTCATCCCGGCAATGACTACAACAAGATCTGCTTCCTTGATGATCTTTTCATGATATTTGGGGTTGATCCTTATGCTATCAATAGCCGAATAGAATATATCCTGCGTATGAATTCCCTGCTCCCTCATTGCTCCTGCAAGATACCTGATATAGGGAGAAATATAAGGAGGAACGCCAAAACAGGCTGGTTCATCCACATAACCATCAATAATAAGTGCTTTCATTATTCCTCGGAAGACATTTATTGGGGATTTGTGTCCACATCAAAATTATCATGCATAAACCTGGTTGCCTATTTATATATCTTGCACATAAACCTACTCACTTTGTAACCCAATACCATGAGGTTATCATATGAGAAGCGATAAGACCAAAAAAGGAATTGAACGTGCACCAAACCGTTCTCTGCTCAGGGCAACAGGCCTGACAGATGCCGAAATGGAAAGACCATTCATTGCAGTGGTCAACTCATGGACCGAACTGATACCAGGACACATTCATCTGGACAAGTTATCAGAAGCAGTAAAGGCCGGCATCAGAAGTGCAGGAGGAGTTCCTTTTGAGTTTCACACCATCGGTATCTGCGATGGGATAGCAATGGGTCACGAAGGGATGAAATATTCCCTTCCAAGCCGTGAAGCTATCGAAGATTCCATTGAACTTGTGCTCCAGGGACACCAGCTGGATGCAATGGTCATGATAACGGCATGTGACAAAATAACCCCTGGACATCTAATGGCTGCTGGAAGACTTGATATCCCCACCATTGTTGTGACCGGTGGTCCAATGATGCCAGGATTCGTGGATGACGAGTACAGAGACCTAATATCTGTCTTTGAAGGAGTAGGAGCATGTCGCTCAGAGAAAATGGCTGATGATAAGCTCCAGCAACTTGAGGAATGTGCATGTTCAGGAGCAGGATCATGTGCAGGAATGTATACAGCCAACACAATGGCATGCATGACCGAAGCCCTTGGCCTTAGCCTTCCAGGTTGTGCCACAGCACACGCAGTAGATGCGAAGAAGATACGTCTGGCTAAATCCTCCGGTGAGCGTATAGTAGCAATGGTCAAGGAAGGGCTCACTGCCCGCAAGATAATCACTATGGAAGCCTTTGAGAATGCTATAATGGTTGATATGGCAATAGGAGGAAGCACAAATACCACATTGCATTTGCCTGCCATTGCACATGCTTTTGGAATGCAGCTGACACTAGATTCATTTGATAAGCTTAGTCGCACTACGCCACACATTACATCTCTGAAGCCCGGAGGCATAAACTACATGCTGGACTTTGACAGGGCGGGGGGCATACAGGCTATCATGCAAAAGCTTAGACCAAAATTACATCTTGACCAGATGACAGTTACAGGAAAAACTGTTGGTGAGAACCTGGATGGCTTTGTAGTCCTTAATCCAAAGATGAATGCACAGGTCATTAAGACACTTGACTCACCCTTCCATGAAGAGGGTGGAATTGCAGTACTTAAAGGAAGTCTTGCACCGGATGGTTCAGTGGTCAAACAGGCTGCAGTCAGTCCAAAGATGCTAAAACACAGCGGTCCTGCAAAGGTCTTTGACAGTGAGGAAACTGCAATGTCAGCCATCATGGCTGGTAAAATAAAAGCTGGCGATGTCGTAGTAATTCGCTATGAAGGACCAAAGGGTGGCCCGGGAATGAGGGAAATGCTTTCCCCTACATCTGCAATTGCAGGAATGGGACTCATAGAATCAGTAGCTCTTGTTACTGATGGCAGATTCTCTGGTGGTACACGTGGCCCATGTATCGGTCATATATCTCCTGAAGCGCAGGAAGGTGGACCCATAGCGCTAGTGCAGGACGGAGACATTATAGAAATAGACATCCCTGCAAGAAAACTTGACCTCAAAGTATCCCAGGAAGAACTGGCAAAAAGAAAAGCTATGTTCAAAGCTCCTGAGAAGAAAGTCACTGGCTACCTCGCAAGATACAGAAAACTTGTTAGCTCGGCCAGCAAAGGTGCTATTTTTGAATGATGTGCGGGATTTAACCTGCACTATAATCTATTTTTTATTCCTTGTAATATTGTACATTCGAATTCTCATATGAATATAAAAAATCACTCCTGAGCCTAGTGTTCCATACGACAGCCTGGCTTTTAATTATCTATTTTCAAGATTCAAGAAGCCTCATCGATATAAAAACCAGCAGCCCAAGTGTTGCACCCAAATAAATCCAGCGGATATATTTTCTTCCTAAATCCTTATTTCCTGGGTCCTTATTATCATTAGATTCCAATAATCTCAAAGATGAATAAGCAATAGAAGCATCCATTATTGCGATTGGAACCAAATAAATGACATGTAACCACCGTAGTATAAAAGGAATAGATGTCAGCAGAACAACAAAAAAGAAAATGTAACAGCTAGTTTGGATAGCAACTTGTTTTCCATATTTTATTGCCAGTGAATTAGAATTGATAAGAAGATCGCCTTGTACATCCATTGCATCGGCAGCAATTTCTTCTCCCAGATCTATTAATGCGGCAATTAAGCCAAAAATCCAGACAATATTATTAAAGGGCAATCCGACAGATACACCACCATAAATAAAGGTCATCCCGACAGAAAAACTAACCATTAAATTTCCAGGCAACCCGCTCTTTTTATATGTTCTGTTATAGAGAAATCCAACAATCAATAAAATAAAAGAGACTAATAACACTATAACACTAATCAAATAACTCAGGATGATACCACATAGCATGAGAATTATAGATAGCAACAGAGCTTCTGATGGAGTAACAGCATTTGAAGGGATTGGCCGATGAGGTGCATTGAGTTTATCCGTCTCAACATCAAAATAGTCATTTAATACCAATATTGAAGCTGAAATAAGAAATACTGAAAAAAAACCAAATGTGGTTTCTGAAAAGGATGCAAATCTTCCCAATGCTAAAATTTGCCCCATTACTACGCATACTCCGGCAGAGAATGGAAGTTCAAATCTTAGCAACCTTAGGAGCCCTTGTAGTTTTATGTGACTACGGGACATATTTAGCTCTTTTTTTGATTTATATGTGCTAATTTAAAAATTAACATTAAAGATGGAGTACCCTGTTATAAATTACTATCTATAGGGCTCTCTTGAAAATAATCGGAGTTATGATTTACATTGTGGAGTACCATAAACGCCAAGTAGAGAAGCACGATAAGTAGACACAATAAATATATAAATTGACAAATGTATGAATGTATAACTAAGAACAGATACATGTGAAGTATCTTTTTGCTTTACAGTCATCAAAACAGCAGATAAGGAAGATAATAAATGGAAAAAACACAAATTGAAGAAGCATCTTTGATTCTGGAGACACATCCAGAACCATTGATATTTGACAAAGAAGGCCTTTTTAAAAGAACCATGGATGATGAGAATTTTGCTAGACATTTGATAGCAATTTATCTGATAGAAATGTCAGAATGCCTGAAAGAGTTAAGCATGTACGTGGAAAGAAGGGATTTTAACAATATCAGTTCTTATGCACATAATATAAAAGGAGCTTCAGCCAATATTGGTGGTATGGCTTTGAGCAGCTCTGCTGCAAAAATGGAGAAAGCTGCAATTGAATGCGAATATAATAAGATTGTTAGCATCATGCCAGATATTGAAAAGCAGTTCGATCTCTTAACTGATCGCATCAAAGAGGTATGAAATGAAAATACTAATCGCAGACGATGGGCTTACCTCACGCACTATGCTGCAGGCAGTTATCAATAAGTGGGGTTATGAGGCTATTACCGCAGCCGATGGAAATGAAGCATGGGCCATCATGCAAAAAGATAATGCTCCAAGGCTATTGATACTGGACTGGATGATGCCTGGAATGAACGGTCCGGAGCTTTGCAGGAAACTACGTTCAAAAAGAGCACGTGAAGCTTTTTACATAATCCTTTTGACATCAAAGAATAATCCAAAGGATATCGCCGAAGGTTTGGAAGCTGGAGCAGATGACTACATACCGAAACCATTTGATAATTATGAACTTCAGGCCCGAATCAATGCCGGTATTAGAATGCTTACATATAAAGAAGAAATACTGGAACCTGAAAAAAATAAGCGTGCACTTGATGAAATCAATAAAATATGCCTGGAAATGAGTCAACCTTTGAAATCAGTTCTTGGTTGGTCTGAGATCCTCCTTATGGATCTGCCTGAAAGTGATTCAAATTATCAAGCCCTAAAAACTATTAAGGAAGGGGTAGAAAGAATTGGAAACCTCACCCGAAGAATCGGGCATATCTCAAATATGAATCAAAAGAAGAGTCTGTAGAAACATAGCATGATAATTTATGTGCGGAAAGAGCAATAGATATCACAATGGAACTGATAGGGATCTGCAGTATCTGCGGCACGGCCGGAAAAATGTATACTTGCACCTTTTGTGGAAAAAATGTATGTGCAAGATGCCTTGATAGCAAAAGAGGCATATGTATTCAATGTGCAGGTGCTAGACTTTCCGGATCTGACATAAATTATAGATGAACTCAAATATCCTGACATTAAGGCCTGAGCAGATATTCTACCCCATCTTCGACTTCTACCAGCAAAGAGCGATTTGAGATCATAAGATTTATCTGTGCATCGATTTCTTCTGCGGTGAACTTCTTGGACACAAGTCCTTTGATGATGGACCTTTTAATCCGAGCGCCATGAGGCAAGTACATGAGAATATTGCCTTGAAGGCGTTCGTTCTGGGACATATTGTTTGTATTGACCCTAGAACTATCATTATTCTGAACCTGTGACTGGGGAGTAGCAGATCCAAAAGGAAACTGAGGATGGACTTCCTTCTGCACAAAGGATGGAGGCTGCATTTGGATTCCTTCAGCTGACAGATTTGTAGCAGCAAATGAAGGCATTTGCATATCGTTGTCTGTCGAAGGTACAGACATGGCAGGAAGCATCTCAAAAGGTGATGGGGCAGAATGCCCTCCAGCTTCTGAAAGCTCTGGCATAACAAAAGAAGGAGTGGAAACAGCAGGAACTTCAGGAGAAGCTACAGTAAAAGGACTCGTAGCTGGAGTGGAAACTTCAGATAATTCAGGCATAACAAAAGAAGGAGTGGAAACAGCAGGAACTTCAGGAGAAGCTACAGTGAAAGGACTCGTAGCTGGAGTGGAAACTTCAGATAATTCAGGCATAACAAAAGAAGGAGTGGAAACAGCAGGAACTTCAGGAGAAGCTACAGTGAAAGGACTCGTAGCCGGAGTGGAAACTTCAGATAGCTCAGGCATAACAAACGAAGGAGAGGGATAATTAACTGAGGAAGAGAGACACTCCTTACTCTGAATTGCCGCATCAGAGGCTATTACTGTCGAGCTGGTATACTTTTCGATTGCATCTGCCAGACCAGCTACCTGTTCTTCTTGTATTCCAACGTTTACAACACTGCGGAACGGCGCATTATGTACTTCATCACCATGAACAGGCAGAACCTTATCAGTATCTTGACCAAATAGATTGACCTGAATATCTGCAACATCGCTAAAAGCAGCTACATTGACTTCATTTGCATTGCCAGGAACTTCAGTGCATATTGCACTATTGACCGAAGCATTTAATGAAGCTGGGGTACTGGAAACCTCCACAACATTTTCTGCAGGCATGAATGCCGGAGAAGTTATAGGAGAAGCATTCAAAGACTCGTGATTACTTGTTCCAGTGGACTGAAGCTGTACACCCGAGAACTTATGTTCAATCGAAACGAGCCTTGAAGAAATGGATTGTATTTCATGCTGCAAATCCTCTATATCTCCCGCCAGGCTCTCGTAAGTACTATCTGAAGAGGAGGTGATTCCTTTTAGGAGTTCACCTTCAATCAGTTTCCTTATGAATAGGCTCTTGTTCTCTACCTGGTTCAGTTTATCAAAAAGAGCATCAGACATGCTGATGGTTAATCTTTTCATCACACCGTCTCTAATATATTTATCAAATTATACTTATTTACGTACTAATACTAGATATATATTTTGGATTTGGAACCCAAAAGAAGTAAATAGAGGATAATCTCGAGAGTAAAGAGAGTATATTTTTGAAACTGAAAAAAGCAGAATAAAAGAATAGTGAAACAAAAAATATTTAATCAGGATGGAAAAGCCGTTGTAGATCTTACATTTTAGATTTACACTGTGAACAGACTCTTCCTTTTGTGGTAGATATAAAAGCATGTTTTGCAGCTAAATTGCCGCACCTTGGACAAAGTTCTGCGGTTTTTAATATCTTTTCCACAGCCTGCAGATCAGCTTCATAGATATGAGTATCCCATCCCGTAGCCATCAATGACTCGATCCTATAAGGCAAGTTCTTTTCCCTGAAGACTTTTTTGATACCTTCTACGATAGCAGGCAGGTTTGCAGGGAATCCGCCAAAAGCATCCCATGAACGGTAGAGAATGTATAGGCGAACATCAGTTTCATTAAGTAATTCAAGCTTGTAAGCTATCCAGCATGGCTGATCCTCAAATTTTGGGATGTGAACTTCATTCTCCCATAGTACTCCAACATGCCTTCTTGAGCCAATCCGGAGATTATTGACATTCTCAGAAAGAGTATTATAAGCTTTTTTACCATAACGGAAAAGCTGCTTTGCATAGCAATAATCGAACTTCCTTCTATCTTCATCCGGAAGTGATACATACCAATCCGCATATTCTTCAGTAAGCTCTTCCTTATACTTTCTGATGAGATTTTCTCCAAATGGCACAAAAGAGTTTACCTGATCCACATCCACATTGTTTATGACAACAGTAGCATGTAATCTGCGGGTAAGCGTATTATAATCCGGTTTGTGATCTTCCCCATTCGTGTAAATTTCATATATCAGCCGTGACCAGGCCGAAGCTATAGTATCAGCTTCTATTAGCACTGCTTTCATCGTTTCACCCCTTGCTTTTGTTCATATTGGCGAGCGCACCGGCGACCATAATGGCCTTAGTGTAGTGCCCCCCTACCCTTGAAGTATCAACAAAAACATATTTGTCCATCAGAACAGGTGCTCCCATGCCATCACCACATCCCAAAAAGACAAGTGTACGGAAGATAAGGTTTCCCGAAATACCATCTGGAGCAATGATGAAATTTGCTTCTTTGATGGCATCTTCAATGAGTATGGTGTAATGTTTTGCTTTTATACCCATTTCATTCAGACGATTGGATAGGAACTCCCCATCTGCCAGCGTATGATCCACCCTGCTGTTACGCCCCACATCGCCCATTCTGCCCCCTGATAGAAAGCCAATTACAGGCTCAATCCCAAACCTGCGTATGTGCTCTGATCCTAGTATTGCAAATTCCATCTTATCAGCGAGGTCTTCACCCTCATCTATCCCCACTGGTGCAATGAAAAAAGGAGTACCATCAGCTGTGGTAAGCAAAGCCACACGATGCAATTTTTCCATTTTAAGAGTTTTTTTAAGATATGACAAAGTATTTGATGCCCGAGCTGTTCCCCTTACAGCAGCATCAACATAACCTGAAACCAAAAGATCCACCATTACTTTTTCGGGTTCAGAGGTTCCCACTATCTCAAGGTCAGTACCTAAAGAAGAAATCTCCTGCTCATCACCAACCAGCACAACTTCTGCAAAACCCTGATCGTTGGCTTCTTCTGCATTTGCAATGATCTTTTTAGTGGGATCTCTGATGCCAATAGCTACCCTAGCCCTGTTCTGAATAGCTTTTTTACGAATAACCTCCAAAAGGTCAGTATTGTTCAGAAGAGACATGAAAAGTACCTACAATTATTAATTCAAGCAAAACCAACAAAGGGATGAAAACATTAATTAGTTTCCCTTCATTGGATATGATGAAATGACCATAGCAAAAGAATGGGCTGAAAAGTACAGGCCGAAAAGCCTTACTGATGTAGTGGGAAATCCTGCAGCAACTGGGCAACTTAGATCATGGGCTCAGCAGTGGCTAGAGGGAACACCAGAACAAAAGGCAGTGCTCCTCCATGGTCCAGCTGGTGTTGGTAAGACATCAACAGCCTATGCATTGGCAATAGATATGCAATGGGAAGCTATAGAACTAAATGCTAGTGACCAACGCACAGCTGATGTGATAGAAAGAATTGCAGGTTCAGCTTCCAGAATGAGCACCTTAGATGGCATATCTTCAAAGAGGCTTATAGTGCTTGATGAAGCAGATAACATGCATGGAACAAGCGACCGTGGCGGTGCAAAGGCAATTGGAGATATAATAAAAACTACGGGCCAGCCTATAGTATTGATCGCTAATGACGCTTATGGAATTCCATCTTCTGTCAGATCGAATGTCCTGGAGATCAAATTCAATGCATTGCAGACACGTTCTATAATACCGGCTCTAAAACAGATAGCTTTCAAAGAAGGCTTGATGTGCGGTGTTGGAATCATTGAAAAGATAGCTGAAAATGCAGATGGAGATTTGCGCAGTGCCATCAATGATCTACAGGCAGTGGCAATGGGAAGAAGCGAGATCAACATTTCAGACATTGCAACTGCAGAGAGAGATAATAAAGAATCAGTCTTCAAGGTAATGGAAAGGATATTTAAGGGGACAGATGTGAAAGCTGCTATAGAAGCAACATACGGTCTTGATGAAAGCCCAGAGGATCTGGTCCACTGGATCGATGAAAATCTTCCGATCCAATATGCAGGCAAAGAAGAAGGAGTTATCACAGAGTCGATTAAAAACGGATATGAATATGTTTCACGGGCAGACCTGTTTCTTGGAAGAGTTCAAAAAAGACAGAATTACCTTATGTGGCGGTATGCAAGTGTACTCATGACAGGCGGGACAGTTGTTTCGAAGTCTCAATCTAAACGTGGTTTTGTGAAGTTCAGCCCACCTTCCCTGTGGCGCCGCATGGGACAATTAAAGGCTAAAAGAAATATGCGTAACAATATTGCAGCAAAGATTGCAGATCACTGTCATGAATCAATGCGTTATGCAGCAACAGACATAGCCTGTATATACAGCGTATTGCTTGAAGACCAGGAATACGCACCTTCAGTTGTAGCTGAGTTAGAACTTGATTTGGATGAACTTATATTCATGACTGGTGCATCGAAAATAACAAAGAAGATCCAAAAGGTTTATGACGATGCACAGAAACTCAGAAAAGATAAAGGAGAAACTGAGGTTACATTTTTCAGAGTTCCCGATAAACAAAGTCCTGCAGTAGATAAAAAGCAAACAAACCTTGCAGATATAATCACAGCTGAACAGAAAGGAACTGAAGAAAAGGAAAACAACATAGAGTTTAGTCAGAAGAACGAAACTAAAACTAGACCACAAGTGAAGCCACAAAAAACGTTATTTGATTTTTGACTATTTGGGTTTAGATTACAGCTTCAACTCTACTTTTTTTGATCAGAATAAAGCTTGAAACACGAAGAGTTCGATGCTATACTATTAGAAGTTTAGCTAGTGTATAAAGCAAGCCTAAAAATGAATAGTCTTTGAGTTCATCTCATGCATAAAATGGAATATTTTGGAATATGAAAGTGGAGTATGAGCGGGCTGGGGAGTGGGGTTATTGTCAGAAAGAGGAGAATCCCGCTCTGTAATCAAATAAGTACTAATCGTATATATACCTTATTATTATTGTCATCATAATGATGAGGTACTGTGGGGAAAAGAAACTATGAGAACGAGAACAAGGATAAAGGAAAAGGTAGGAGATTAAAAAATATTGAAAATTTTAGTGGAGAATGAGCGGGCTGGGGAGTGGGGGTTGTTATAAAAGAATAGGTACCCGCTCATTAAGATAATAATTATACTAATTATATATAAAATTAACTATAAACATTTAATAATAACAACTTAAGTATTTCTGCTCCACTTTTTACATCTCTATTTTGCAATTTCGAATAGCAAGTTGGAAGTTAAATCATTCTTTGCAGAGAAATACAGTTGCTAGAATGGAACTAAAATATTGAGCATACCCATGATTTGAAATACGCTACTCATGAAAAAAAAAACAGATAGATTCAACTTAAAGATGACACTGAAGTGAAAGAGTAATAATAAAAAGAAGTTGCTCAACCCACCATGATAACTACCGCATCTTAACCGAGTTATATTTATTCAGGTTCCCCTATTTCATAATAAATCATCTCATAACCATTTCAGATACTCGATTTTAGTATACATATTCGAGATATGAGAAAACGATATGAGATATAAAAGGAGGAATGTTGTATCACCGTAGTTGGAGTTACCATGGTAAATGTACTGCCTGGAAAGGAAAGGGCAGCTTACAATGAATTGCAACGTATTGAAGGTATCAAGGACATATATCACGTTTTTGGAGAATATGATTTTGTAGTGATCGTAGATGTTGGAGATCTCAGCACATTGAACAATATAGTTGATAATATTAGAGAAAACGAATTTGTAACAGCTACACAAACCATCGTTGGCGCAGAGCTCAAGTAAATATGGTGCAGAGCATATTTATATAATGTGCTTTTTATACTGATTATACCGTTAGCTGACTTGCTTTAATAAGGATGATAATAGATGGATATTCCAATTGCAGAAGAACTTGCAAAAAATCAAAAGTCAATTAGTGTAGCTGAATTTTTCGAAAAGAACAGGCAAATTCTCGGATTTGACTCAGCTCCCCGTAGCCTTATAACAACTATAAAGGAAGCTGTAGATAACTCACTTGATGCCTGTGAAGAAGCAGAGATCCTGCCTGATATCCTTGTGCAGGTCGAAAGATCTGACAAAGACAGCGTCGTGATCATTGTTGAAGACAATGGGCCCGGTATAGTCAAAGAACAGATACCGAAGGTATTTGCAAAGCTGCTTTACGGATCACGGTTCCATGCCCTAAAACAAAGCAGAGGACAACAGGGCATAGGCATATCTGCATCTGTGCTCTATGCACAACTGACTTCGGGACATCCCACTAAGATCATCTCGAAAATAGGACAAGGGAAGCCTGCACATTACTACGAACTGATGATCAACACCAGTACCAACGAGCCCGAGATACTAAAAGAAGAAATAATTGATTGGGATCGGCATCATGGAACTCGTATTGAACTGGAAATGGAAGCTTCTTATGTAAAAGGTAGAAGACAATCAGTAAACGAGTATCTCAAAGCAACGGCCATAGTAAACCCTCATGCACGTATTAAGCTCATAGAACCGGATAAAAATGAGATCGTGTTTGAAAGGGCAACAGATAAGATACCGGTAGCTGCAAAGGAAATACTTCCACACCCTCATGGGATAGAACTGGGAACACTCATGAAGATGCTCCGGTATACTGAAAGGCAAAAACTGACACCTTTTCTGCGATATTCTTTCTCAAAGATAGGCCATCTTACAGCAGAAGAAATCTGTAAGGCTTCGGGCCTTGATGGGGAGATGGACCCACACGAGATAAACAGAGATCAAGCAAGAAAACTTCTGGATGCCTTCGGCAAAGTGAAGATAATGGCTCCACCTACAGATTGTCTTTCTCCCATAGGAGAGAACCTTATCTACAAAGGCCTTGAAAAAGAGTTTAACGTAGACTTTATCGCAACTACCAGCAGGACACCATCAGTATACTCCGGAAATCCTTTTTTGGTAGAAGTGGGGCTTGCATACGGTGGAGACCTGCAAAAAGAAGATCGCGTAGATATTATGCGCTTTGCCAACAGAGTACCCCTATTGTATCAGCAAGGCGGATGTGTCACTACACATGCCATAGAATCCATAAAATGGAAACAGTATGGACTCAACCAGCCTGGTGGAGGACTGCCAACGGGACCTGTTGCTATACTAATCCATGTTGCATCAACGAATGTACCTTTCACCTCCGAATCAAAAGACGCTATAGCCGAAATTCCTGAAATAAAGGCAGAGATAGAACTGGCAGTAAAGGAAGTCGGCCGTAAGCTGAATATGTATATGAACAGGCAGGAAAACTTGAAAAAACGCAGAGAGAAAGAAATAATTATAACCAAGGTGCTGCCTAAAATGGCAAAGAAACTTGCTGAAACACTGGATAAAGATGTACCTGATATAAATCCTGTTGTTGCAAAAATAATGGGTAACTTGCTTGTGAGCAGGAAGGTAAGCCTCAATGGAGATGGAAGTGCAAGGGTTTCTATTATGCTCAAAAACTTTTCAGGCAAAACTGTAGAGTGTACTGTTCACGATATGGTCCCTTTCAAGATAAGGGAAACTATACCGGAACCTAAGACCATATCCATGGGCAATGATTTTGATTACGTATGGAAGATGTCACTTCCAACCGGTTCTTCAAAGGCTGTAAGTTATGTTGTGGACACACTATCGGATGTGGAAGCGGAGAAGTACCCCCAAGTGATCGTAGAAGGACTTGATGAAGAGCTTGTAACCGGGGCAAAGGCCATAAAGGGGTTGGTTTGAATGGCAAAGGAAATATCACAGCAGAAAAAAGAGCATGATGAGCTTGCAAGTAACCGTCTTTACGGCCTGACAGATACAATATATAAGCAGTTTATGGATGGAGAAGTACCATCTGTAAACCTGCCTACCAGGACAAAGAATAATATAGAATATAATGACGATTCCGAGGTCTGGGTGTATGGCGACAGGGAAAGTGAACGTAGTGCAAAAACCGTAAAGGGAGCTTTTCAATTACTCAAAGCAGTACATACAGTTGACTTCTTGGTCAAGAACCATCTTTCTCAGAACCGTGGGTCCACATTAAGAGAATTATATTACATTTCCGAAAATTGGGATATCGCCAAGTTCAGGGAGCAGCCTGAAAGTGACAGGCTCATAGAAGATCTGGAAATAATTACCGGATTGCAGAGAGAATATTTCCACATGCGTCCTGAAGAAGATGGCGCTACTATGTTCGGACCCATCCGAATTCGAGAGGAAACAAAAAGGGGAGACCGAACGATACATTGCCAGGAAGATATTGGAGAAAGCGGGTACCAGATACCGTTCAATGTAGAAAACATAGAGTTCCTTGACCATGATGCTGATTTCATTATAGCTGTTGAGACTGGTGGTATGTATGCCCGGCTTATTGAAAATGGCTTTGATGAGAAGTACAATGCAGTACTTGTACACCTCAAAGGCCAGCCTGCAAGATCCACTCGCCGCATCATTAAACGCATGAGTGAGGAGCTATCCTTACCTGTGGTGGTGTTTACTGATGGTGACCCGTGGTCATACCGAATTTTTGCTTCTGTAGCTTATGGAGCTATCAAAAGTGCACACCTTTCCGAACATATGGCAACGCCTGGAGCAATGTTTGTGGGAGTTCAGCCCTCAGATATTGTGGAATACGAATTATCTACGGATAAATTGACTGACAAAGATGTCAGTGCACTGAGAAGCGAACTCAGTGATCCGCGTTTTGCTACAGATTACTGGAAAGAGCAAATAAATCTGCAGCTTGAGATCAATAAAAAGGCCGAACAGCAGGCTTTTGCAGGGAAAGGTCTTGATTTCGTGACTGACAGATATCTGCCAGAGAGACTGACGGAACTTAAAGTCATTTGAGAGCCCTGGAGAAAACTTGGTACCCAAATATACAAGTATTTGAATAATAAAATCCCCTTATGTCCTAATATTAAGGATTGAATAGAATGAATGATACGGTTTCCCTTTATCTAAACAATATGTTAGGTACGCCAGCAGGTTCACTTGAGTCGCGCCTTGCTATGGCCGTCTTCATATTTCTCTCATCAATAATTATTGCTGCAATAATAGATTTCCTTTTTAAGAACGTTTTCATGTACTATGCCTCAAAAACAAAATTTGAATTTGATGATCTAATTATTGCCGCACTAAGAAAACCATTGTATTTGACAGTAATTATTACCGGAACTGCCTTTTCTCTGCACTACACTAATTTCTCAAACAATTATGAGTACATAATCGATAGCTTAGGTCTCACTGCACTCTTTGTAATCTGGATTGTTGCTTTAATTCGAATAAATAAAATACTGTTTGAGAAAGTATTCCCACATATAACGAGTAAAACAGAAACACAATTAGATGACGAGTTATTGCCCTTATTTAAGGGAATAATGAATATAGTTATAGTTTTTGTAGGAATCCTAGCGATACTAAACCTAATTTGGGGCATCAATGTCACACCACTGTTCGCATCTGCAGGAATAGCAGGTATTGCTGTGGCATTTGCAGCTCAAGACTCCATTGCACAGCTTTTTGGAGGGATATCCATATACTTTGATCAACCTTTCAAAAGAGGAGATAGGATAGAACTAGAGAGTGGTGAGATTGGAATCGTACACGAAGTGGGTATAAGAACTACAAGGATAATGAACCTGTACAACAACATGATAATCATACCAAATAGTGTAATTGCAAATAGTAAGATAATTAACTATACTTCTCCACAGTCCATCATGGTAGTAAAAATGACTATGGGTGTTGCTTATGGATCTGATGTAGAGAAAGTAAGAGAAGTATTATACTCAATAATGCAGGATATAGACTTGGTCCTTGACGATCCTACTGCCACAGTTCGATTAGAGAATTATGGAGACTCAAGCCTTGACTTTGCACTTTATATGTGGATAAGAAACCCTGCTGACAAGATTAAACTGATAGATATGGTCAATAGCAGCATTAATGAAGAGTTTGCGAAGGAAGGTATTGAAATACCATTCCCAACGCGTACTCTATTTATAAAAAATGAAGCTCAGAGTGCTCCCAACTAAGTTGGGAGTATTTTTAGCATTTACAAGAATCGGATATCGAGTTTACGATCCACTGAGCATATTTCTCTTCTGCATCTGCCGGCCACCATAATAGAGCAGGAAGTTCGTAACTATGCATCGAGAGTATAGTTTTCTTAACATCTTCCAGCATCTGAGAAGTCGTCTTTATAGAGAGTTCTACCTCTCCTTCTTCTTCTAAATTTCCATTCCATTCATAGATAGAAGTGATAGGGTGCATATTAACACATGCAGCAAGCCCTTTGCCTACAAGTGCATGAGCAATGATCTTAGCTTCATCTATGTTCGCTGTTGTGGTATGTACAACAATTATCATTCTATCACATCTTTAATAAATATTTATCAGTGCCAGTCACGCCAATGCAAAAATCCTGTCCCCTCTTTGAATAGAATTTCTATGTATGAGCACTATATTAAGGTCTTGCGGCGAGGGAGCAATTGATAGAAAGATACTTTCCCCATAATTGCACCTAATAACTTTTTACTTGGACTATTTTCTAGAAAGGTTTTGAGAAAAGTTGCAAAGATATATATACAAATATAGTAAATAAAAACCCATGGAAGATCCAACTCTCGATAGAGAGACAGATACTATAGACCCCATCCACTTTCAGTATGATGTGACAGTTGCTTTAAGCAACTTGACCAATATACAGGAAAGCTTAGATCTTCTTTTAGATTATGCTTTCAAACTTGATATTGTTGACTCCGTAGGACTATTCATAGTGAATGAGACAACAGAGGATCTTGATCTTATTGCACATAAAGGTGTACCTCCCGGGTTAATAGAAAGAGGTAAACATATTCCTAAAAAGTCCTCTTTCGCTGAATTTGCTCTTAAGGGAAAGCCCATATACAGAGCATACTCTGATCTTACTCAAAATGAAAGAGGAAATAACGCTGACTTATGAAGGCATCCAAGCTATTGCAATTATACCTATAAAGTGTAAAGATGAAGTAGGAGCAGTAATCATTTTAGGTTCACATAAACACAAAGAATTAAAAAATAATTCCAAAATTATACTTGAGACGATAGCTGCACAAATCGGTATTTTGATAGCCCGCCTGAAGGTTGAAAGACGATTGGAGTATGAGATTAAAGTTCAGAAAATGCTTGGAATGATCTCAAAACGATTTATTGATCTTGAACCTGAAAAGGCAGATCAGGGGATAGAATTATCCTTTCAGGAAATTGGAAATCTAATCAATGCTTCAAGATTAGTCCTTTACAAGAAATCGAAAGCAAGTGGACACTTCAGAAAGACACATGAATGGTGTGCAGAAGGTATAGAAACTAGCCTTGATCAGCAACCGATAGATGCAGAAAAACTATCCTTCTGGTGGAAAGAGAAAATCAATAAACAGGATACCATTGTAATTCATGATGTTCAAACCTTAGATGGTCCTGAAAAGGATACTTTTCTAAAATCCGGAACAAAGTCTGCGGTAATTTTGCCATTGAAGTACCAAGGAGATCTAAAAGGATACCTTGTTGTTGATTTCAAGAGTTATGGTAAAATTTTGTCGGATAACACTATTAACATGCTAGAATTTGTGACTGAGATCTTTGTTAATGCGTTAGAGCATAAAACAAAAGAAGAAAAACTGAAGGGAAGTGAACGAAAGTATCGCCGAATCTTTGAAGAGATCCATGATGTTTATTTTGAACTTGATATGGATGGAACGGTCATCAATATAAGCCCATCCGTGAAAAAAATCGGCATGTACAGCGAAGATGAAGTTATAGGTCATAATTCAAGAGAATTTCACAAAAATCCAGTAGAATCCAATAATATTTTTGATGAATTAAAGCATTTAGGGCAGATCAATGATTTTGAATATGAATTTGTGACACGCACGGGAGATACACGTGTAATGTCATTGAATGCCCACATATTTCACGATGATGAAACGAATTCTCCTAAAGTCGCTGGTACTTTACGTGATGTTACAGAGAAAAGAAATAATGAAAAACTTCTGGTCGAAGCAAAGTTACTTGCTGAGAACGCTTCACGTACAAAAAGCGAGTTCTTATCTAATGTGAGCCACGAATTACGCACTCCATTAAATCTTGTACTGGGTTACTCTGACATTCTTCTGGAAGGTGATGCGAACTCGCTCACTGAAAAGCAAAGAAAATATGTGGAGGCTATAAAAACTGGTGGAACACGTCTTCTGGATCAGGTAAACTCCCTGATATACATCTCTGAAATTGAAACCGGATCTGCAAAATTCGAACCAACTGTTTTTTTCGTTCCGGAACTGATCTCCGATATAAAACGAATTACAGGTTCAATTGCCTTTAAGAAGAGGATAGCAATAGAATTCAATATCGAATCGAATATAAGAGAGATATATGCAGATATATCCAAATTTAAAACCATACTTCATCATTTGATAACTAATGCGATCAAGTTTACTCCCGATGACGGAAGAGTTTCAGTAAATATGTGTTTAGATAATGAGCACAACCTTCAGGTAACGGTTAAAGATACAGGCATAGGAATAGCTGAAGAAGATATGAACAAATTGTTCAAGCCTTTTGTACAGCTAGACGGTTCCATAAACAGAAAATATGGAGGCACTGGCCTGGGACTATCTCTAGTAAAAGAACTTGTCGAGATGCATGGCGGAACAATAGCCGTAAAAAGCAAAGTAGGAGAGGGAAGTGATTTCACTTTTGTTATCCCCTTCAGAAATCCTGTAAGTCATAGTTGAATCCTTGTCTCCATGAAAAGGGTTTGCACTTTATTTCATCGTATCTCTTTCTGCATCCAGACAATGTCGAAGAATACACCTTTTTTCTTAGCAATTCCCTGAAATCTTCCACATTCTGTGAAACCATGGTTTTTATGAAACCGTATACTGCCCTCGTTTAGTGAGGAAATGCTTGCAAGAACAATGGAGACACCATGTCTTTTTCCTTCGGCAGTAAGATATTCCAGCATCTGTGCACCAAGACCTCTGCCAGTAAATTCTGGTTTTATAAAATATGTGATCTCGACAGTGTGAGAAAAGGCTGGCATCGGGTTATGAGGACGAAGCATGCCAAAGCCTAGAAGCGTGCCATAACTATCTTTCACCGTAACTGAAGAGTGGTTTTTACACATCTCGAGGAACATGCCAAAGAACTCATATGGCACCTTCTGTTCCGGATACGCTGCAAAACTGTTCTCTATATAATGATTAAAAATATCTATAACAGCTTTCTGGTCAGATGGACCCATTGGCTCAAGCAAGTATTGTGACATTTATCCTCCATTATCAGTAAGTATACATTGTATAGATACTGAACTATTTAAGTTTAGCTACTATACTATTTCCCTCTGAAAATTATGAGAGGATCAAGGATGAAGATTCATAGTTTGGGAAGAAAACAAAGGAACAAGGAAAATAGAAAGTATCTGATCGGTGTTCAATTAATTAGGTTTAAATCATAACCCGATTATATACATGTGAAATGTCTTATACATTTGAGATAGTTACCATCATTGTTTTGATCATACTCAATGGCATCTTTGCTATGTCAGAATTTGCCCTTGTTTCATCTAAAAGACCACGCCTCAAACAATTAGCAGAGGAAGGAAACACAGGGGCAGCAGCTGCACTTGAACTCTCCACTAAGATAACCCCATTCCTCTCAACTATACAGATAGGGATCACACTTGTAGGCATCCTTGCCGGTGCATTTGGTGGAGCCACAGTAGCAGAAGGTCTCGCAGTCTACCTTAAAAATTATCCACTTATTGCTCCTTACAGTAATGCACTTAGTATCACTTTTGTAGTACTTATTATCACTTATCTTACTCTCATTCTGGGAGAACTTGTCCCAAAACAGGTCGCGCTTAATAAAGCAGAAGCAATTGCCTCCAAGGTTGCAAAACCTATGCTTTTTCTTTCTACATTAGCAAGGCCTTTAGTTATTATTCTTAGTGTGTCGACTGAAGCGGTTCTTCGAATAATGAGAGTTCAGAAGCTCAAAGGGCCACCGGTAACAGAGGAAGAGATCAAAATCATGCTTGAAGAAGGAACAGAAGCCGGAGTATTTGAAGAGGCAGAGCTGAGCATGATAGAAGGTGTGCTTGAAATTGGAGATCTGAGAGTTGAATCACTGATGACATATCGTACCGATATTATCGCTCTCGACTTGGATGACACCGTCAAAGAAAACCTGCAGAAGATGATAATAAGCGGCAGATCTTATTTCCCTGCATACGAAAAGAATCTGGATAACATCGTAGGCATGGTATCCGTAAAAGATATCCTGGCAAAAATAGTGGAATCGGGTACTGTTGATATAAAAGAAAATGTAACAAACCCACTATTTGTACCTGAAGCAATCTCAGTTCTAAAACTTCTTGAATTGTTCAAGGAGCTGGGAGTGCATATTGCCCTGATAACTGATGAGTATGGAGGTATCCAAGGAATCATTACACTACATGATATCCTTGAAGCCATTGTTGGAGATGTCCGGTCTCTTGGAGAACCGGTGGAAACACCCGTAGTTGTAAGAGAAGATGGTTCCTGGCTTATAGACGGAGATATGTCTATTGATAAATTGAAAGAGATCTTGTCTGTAGATTCATTCCCGGAAGAAGAGGACGGATATTATCGAACCATTGCCGGATTGATAATGTACGTATTACAAAGAATACCAAAGACAGGAGACCACATAGAACTCAAAAGACTACGATATGAAGTTGTGGACATGGACGGCAATAGAATTGATAAGGTACTGGTTGAGAAAATCACTAAAGAGTGATATTGATACTGAAATATATCATATCACATCAAATTATAATTCATCAGACTTTTTGTTAATGAATTGGGCACTAATTTGTTTTCTGACCAGAGGACAATTATCAAGCATAATTTCCATTTGGGTCAGAATTGAAAGCAGGTTTTCAATATCCTTATAGGAAAACTTTGATACTTGCTCAACCATATCCTGATTAACAACTTCGTGATAAGCAGTATGCCAAAGGAAAGCATCCGTTCCTTTTTCTGTCAGTCTGAGAAATACTGTTTTTTTATCCCCTTCAGGATTAACACGCTCAATGTAACCTTTTTCTTCCAGCTTTTTTGCGGTTTGGGAAACTGCACCTTTAGTGACACCAAGCCTTGAAGCTATTTGTGAGATACTTTCTTCCGGATAACGCCATGCCATATCTATCATATGTACTTCTGAGGAAAATAGAAGAGTACCATGGCCAACATCAACTGGTTGTTTTTCAACGCTAGCGGCTTTATTTAGAACCCTTGAGATTGCATCCAGGATATCAGAAGCGGCCTTTGAAGAGTTTATTTTAGCTGAATTGTTTACCATATATACAAAAGAGGTATTGTAGATATCTAAAAGTTATCAATATCAATTAAATCGCGAAGAGGATAACATATTAATATCATAGCATGATTAGTTAAATTCCGTATTCATGAGAAGTTGTTTTTAATCTAATTCTTATATCACATTATCAAGCTGTTATAAAATAAATGGAGAGGATTTGAGTTTTTATTATTTTTTAGTGTTGAAAGAGTATTTTGAATATGATTTTATATCAAGTTATTAGATTTGCTTATTTCTTATGATTATTATAAATCAATATGGGTGGAATAAGAATGGAAAATAGCGAAGAACAAATCAGTAGATTAAAGTCTTTAAAGACTTTAATTATCGGAAAACCGCGCAATCCTTTTGATTCTGATATCTTTCATAAAGTTTCACTGATAGCTCTTTTTGCATGGGTTGGTTTAGGTTCTGATGCAATGTCATCGGCCTCATATGGTCCAGAAGAAGCATATTTGGCATTGGGAAATCATTTTTATCTTGCTATATTTGTAGCACTAAGCATCATATTGACTATCTTTGTAATAAGCACAAGCTACTCCCAGATTATTGAACTATTCCCCACTGGAGGTGGTGGATATTTAGTTGCAAGTAAGCTGTTATCACCGTCTCTCGGCATGATATCCGGCTGTGCACTCCTTATAGATTATGTGCTCACAATTGCCATTTCAATAGCAAGCGGAGTAGATGCGATGTTGAGCTTCCTGCCAACCAGTTTCCATATATTCAAATTAGAATTCGCATTTTTTGTTATTTTGGTAATCATCCTATTGAATTTGAGAGGAGTAAAAGAATCAGTTATATTCCTATTACCTATATTCGCACTGTTTATAATTGCTCATGTTATACTGATATTATATGGTCTTGCTACCCATATTACAACGGTACCAACAGTAATAGATGCTACAAGTACTGATATCAAAAGTGTACTATCAGGAGCAGGCCTATCAGGACTACTTTTTATCATCCTGCATTCTTACAGCATGGGTGCAGGTACATACACTGGAATTGAAGCTGTAAGTAATGCGGTACCAGTGATGAGAGACCCTAAAGTAAAAACCGCAAAAAGAACCATGCGCCTTATGGCAATTTCACTTGCATTCATGGCAGCAGGACTGATGATTACATATATATTATATAGTGTATCCCCAGTACCGGGAAAAACTCTTAACGCTGTTCTATTTCAAAATATTACCAGTTCCTGGGGACCTATAGGTCACTATTTTGTCGTAGCTACACTTATATCGGAAGCTGGGTTGTTGTTTGTGGCAGCACAGACCGGATTTTTAGACGGGCCAAGAGTACTTGCAAACATGGCATTGGATAGATGGGTACCTACCAGATTTGCAACTCTGAGTGACAGGCTTGTGACACAAAATGGTGTTTTAATAATGGGAATTTCAGCTTTGGTCATGATTGCTCTTACAATGGGTTCAGTCAAACTTCTTATCGTGCTTTATAGTATAGCGGTTTTCATAACGTTCATTCTGTCTCAGGCAGGAATGGTACGCCATTGGTGGAAAGTGAAAAAGGAAATAAAAGAATGGAAAAGAAAGTTTATCATTAATGGCATAGGTTTGATCCTAACAGTTTTGATATTGTTGTCAGTAATCATCGTAAAATTCCATGAAGGTGGCTGGATTACCCTCTTTATAATTGCAGCTTTTGTAGGAGTGGTAGTCTTTATTAGAAGTCATTATGACTCTGCATCAGTGCTTATTAAGGAATTGAATGCCAAGTTCATCATGTCTCCGCATTGTATGGATATCATCAAAAATGATACACCCACTAGAGTAGATATGCAGGAGAAAACTGCGGTACTGCTTGTAAACGGTTATAATGGCTTGGGAGTTCAGGCTTTATCCAGCATATTCAAACTGTTTGACCGCACCTACAAAAACTATGTGTTCATACAAATTGGTGTAATAGATGCTGGCGTGTTCAAAGGAGTAGAAGAGATCCAAAAACTCCAAGCTGAAGTTAGTGAGGGTGTAGATAAATATGTGAAGTTGATCACATCCTATGGATATCATGCCGAAAGTTTTACGGCAGTTGGAACTGATGTTGTTGAAGAAATCACAAAAATGGCTCCAACCATTTTGGAAAAGTATCCCAATGCTGTATTCTTTGGCGGACAGATAGTCTTCCCAGATGATTCAGTGATGACTAGATGGCTTCACAACTATACAGTATTCGCGTCACAGAGAAGACTGTACAAGGATGGTATTCCGTTTGTAGTTTTGCCAATAAAAGTGTGAAATGAGTTTTGAAAAAAATACAATTTGAAGAATAGGGGATGCAGTTGTGTTAAATAACAGTGAAACCAGAGGAATAATTAATTCCATGGGACTTGTTTTTGGGGATATCGGAACAAGTCCTATATATACGCTTGCAGTCATTTTTCTTATGACACCCATTACATATTCTCATGTAATTGGGGTCCTGTCTTTGATCGTCTGGACGCTGATAATACTTGTAACGATTGAATACTCCTGGCTTGCTATGAGTCTTGGAAAGAAAGGTGAAGGAGGAACGATCGTATTAAAAGAAATACTTGTTCCCCTCTTGAAATCAGGCAGACAAGTTACTATAGTAACGATACTATCATATGTGGGTATTTCTTTTCTCTTAGGAGATGGCGTAATAACCCCTGCCATAAGTATATTGAGTGCAGTAGAAGGAATACGGATAATTCCCGGATTAGAAACAATAAGCCAAAGCACCCTTATTGTAATTGCAGCGATCATTGCAATAGCTCTTTTTTCAATACAGAAGAAAGGTACTGAAAAAATAGCATGGATGTTTGGACCCCTTATGGTTTTGTGGTTTTCATTGCTTGTCCTTTCAGGTGTTGCTTCAATTATCTATACCCCATCTGTGATCAAAGCCATTAATCCCTATTATGCCGTTGATTTTCTATTACACAACGGATTAGCAGGTTTCTTTGTATTGTCTGAAGTGATCCTGTGTGCCACAGGTGGTGAAGCTTTATATGCTGACATGGGTCACCTGGGAAGAGAACCCATCATGAAGGCCTGGAGGCTTGTATTTGTTGCACTGGTGCTAAATTATCTGGGACAGGGAGCATTTCTAATAAGAAATCCCGGAGCAAATAATATACTCTTTGAAATGATATACCAGCAAGCACACTTTATTTACGTACCATTTTTGATCCTGAGTATCATTGCCACCGTTATTGCATCCCAGGCAATGATCAGTGGTATGTTCTCTATCGTGTACCAGGGTATTACTACTAGAATAGCCCCCATGTTCAAGATTGATTACACATCAGACGAATTAAAATCGCAGATATACATAAGTGTGGTTAACTGGTTGTTGCTGCTTTCTGTACTATTAGTGATGCGAGAGTTCAAAGAATCAACAAAACTTGCTGCTGCTTATGGCCTGACCGTAACCGGAAGTATGGCGATCACTGGTATAATGATGATTATGATATTTGGACTGAGAAAGGACTGGACAAAAGCAATAGTTTCATCATTCGTAACCTTTGTTGATCTGATGTTTCTTATATCAAACTTCTACAAGATCCCTCATGGAGGTATTTGGTCAATAACTATAGCATCTGCTGTATTCAGTATGATAATGATATATACTTCAGGTCAAAAAAGGCTTTATCAGTCCCTAAAGCCAATGCGTTTGAATGAGTTTCTGCAAACTTACAGGCAAATGTATGAAAGCACGAATAAGATAAAGGGTACAGCTCTTTTCTTTGCAAGAAATATAAGTTTTATTCCACAATATATACCTCATACAATGTTTGAGAATGAAATAATCTATGAAGATAACATCATTATTTCTATCACTTCACTTGAAGAACCTTTTGGAGTGAGAAGTTCCTTTGGAGAAACACTGGCCCCGGGACTAAAAGTATTTGAAATAGATATGGGGTACATGGAAGTTATAGATGTGGCAGAGATTTTAAGAAATGCCGGGATCAAAGAAAAAACAATATTTTATGGCGTAGAGGATATTGTTACCAATAACCCCGTCTGGAAGGTATTCTCCATGATAAAGAAAATCACGCCTTCATTTGTCCAGTACTACAAACTGCCACCAGAGAAACTCCATGGAGTAATAACAAGATTTGAAATGTAAAAAAGACTTAGGCCTTATAAGGGCCTATCTAATCTTTGCCAGAAGATATTCCTTGAATTTAACGTATTCAGTGTCCAGGAAATCCATCTGTTCTTCTTTTTCTTCAATTTCTTTAAGACTGCGCGGGGGTTCAGGATCTATACCTGTGACTTTCCTAACTTCCCCAGGGAATTTAGCAGGGTGGGCAGTTTCAAGAGTTACGGCAAGAGTGTTATCCTGTGTTTTGTTTCTGTAATCAGTTAATCCTTTTATTCCGACAGCACCGTGGGGTTCAATAAGGATACTATACTCCTCCAGAATTTCCCTCATAGTGGACTTTGTTTCTTCATCGGTCACTGAACTGGAATAAATATCATTTCTTAGCTTTTCCATGTCCGGTATCTTGTTTATATTGCCCTGCTCATCCATTTGCCCACCATAAATAGCAATAAGCCTCGCAAGGTTGCTTGGATGACCTACATTCATAGCGTTTGAGAGACAATTAAGAGATGGCACTATCTTCTGATATTCACCACTGCTTAAGAATGAAGGCACTTCATCGTTCTCGTTTACAGAAGCTATTATCTTCTTTACAGGAAGACCCATGGTCTTTGCCAGTACACAACCCATCATATTCCCAAAGTTGCCTGATGGTATTGAGAAGATAATTTCTTCCGGATAACTGCAAAGCCTTGTATATGCATAAATATAGTACAAAGACTGTGGGATGAGACGTCCAATGTTTATGGAATTTGCTGAAGACAGATTAAGGCTTTTAAGTTCTTCATCTGAAAAGGCCTTCTTTACCATAGCCTGACAATCGTCGAATTTACCATCTATGGCTATTGCAGTAATGTTCTTCTGGAGAGTGGTCATCTGCTTCCTCTGACGGTCTGAGACCTCCTTCTCTGGGAAAAGTACGATGACCTTTACATTATCGAGTCCATAGAATGCATGAGCAACTGCACTTCCGGTATCTCCTGAAGTAGCTGTAAGTATGGTTATTTGCTTGTTCTCTTTTTTGAGATAATATTGCATGAGCCTTGCCATCAGGCGGGCTGCAAAGTCCTTAAAGGAAGCAGTAGGACCACGGTCAAGACGCATAATGTAAGTGTTGTCGTTTAACTTTTCCAGTGGTACATCATAGTTGTAAGCATCGAATGTTATTGCTTTAAGGGAAGGCTCATCTATTTCGCCTTCCAGAACCTTACTCAATACATGAAATGCGACCTCTGGGTATGTTTTGTTTTTCAGGGACACAAGATCTGCCTCTGACAAAGGAGGAAGCGATCTCGGAAGGTATAGGCCTTTGTCCGGGGCCTGCCCTGCGATAAGAGCAGTTTCAAAAGACACCTCAGGTGCCTGGAGATTAGTGCTGTAGAGTTTCATGCTGATCAGTGATTGATTTTATTAGTGGTATAAGGGCTGTCTGAATATTCAGTACTTATGATTTACTTTTGGGTTAAGAATGTTGCTATTCTTGCAACATATTGCGATGGAGACTATGGCAATTACCAAATCACTCCCTTTTATGAATTTATTATTTTCGCAAAATGGTATATAAAAATACTTTAGTATGAAAAAGTAAATATATTTTTCTAGTTATATCACTCTTGTATTGCATAGACACAGGAATGGAATTAAAGTGATTACAAAAAAAATAATTTTCATCATACTTTTGAACATGCTTCTGTTTTGTGCAGCTGCGGGGATTGTTGCAGATACAGATAATTTTGAAAAACGAAGATATAGCGTATCAGATATAACAGATCCGGATGCAACAGATACTCAGCCTAATTTCATCCTTGTCCAGTACGACCTATCTGAAAACAAAATAGAAAGGACTTCTCAGGAACGATCTGATCTAATGCTAAAAACAGGGACGATTCAAACAACAGATTCCGTTAATATAGCTGATGATATTATGAGAGTATTGACAGAATCTCCCGAACAGTACAAATATTATATAGTCCAGTTCAATGATACTGTCCAAGATACATGGAAACAGGATATCTGTGAATCTGGTGGGCAGTTATTTGACTATGTCCCATACAATGCATTTATCGTAAGAATGAATGAATCCACTGCATCCATAGTTTCAAATCTGGATCAGGTAAGATGGATAGGCGAATATCTGCCAGAATATAAAATTGATCCATCCCTCCAAATAGAAATGGAAGAAAACACCTCTGTAGAACTTATGGTCTCCTTATTTGAGTCTTCGGACAAAGATAGTGTTAAAGAAAAAGTAACAGAGGAAATAATATCACTGGGAGGAACGATACGGGATGAATCAAATAATGACAGGATACATATCAATATCGAAAGTTCAAACATATTAGCTCTTTCTAATATTAAAGATGTAAAGTGGATAGAAGAATACGAATCATTCGTTGTATTCAACGATATATCCAGAGGGATCATAAATGCTACTTACGTCACCGAAAACTACAACCTTACAGGACTGGGACAGATCATAGCAATTGCGGATACTGGTCTTGACACCGGTGTCAATGATGCCTCAATGAATCCTGATTTTTATGGACGAATAATATCAATCCAGGATGTATTAGGTGATGGCGCAGAAGATCTGCAAGGCCATGGAACACATGTTGCAGGTTCTGCTCTTGGAAATGGATCATGGTCCAATGGACATTATAAAGGCATAGCACCAGAATCACAATTAGTCTTCCAGGCTATCGCCTATGCAAATGGTGTATTGGACATACCGGGAGATAATGTAAGCTCGTTATTTGAACCCGCCTACGAACTTGGAGCACGCATCCATTCCAATAGCTGGGGCGGTACTGGAGATGGGGAATACAATGTCTATTCAAAAGATGTAGACCAGTTCATGTGGACACATCCGGACATGCTAATAGTCTTTGCTGCAGGCAATAGTGGAGTGGACAATAATGAGGATGGTATAATTGATCTAGATTCCATTTCATACCCAGGAACTGCAAAGAACTGCATCACCGTAGGAGGGACTGAAAATAACCGGCCACATGGATCAGTTCCAACGCCAGGGTATGATATCCCCTATGGAACAGGCTCCTGGCTGGAAGATTATCCAGTCCCACCTATTAGTACGGACCACCTATCAAATGATCCGGATGGAATGGCTGCGTTCAGCAGCCGAGGGCCTACAGATGACGGGAGGATAAAACCCGATGTAGTAGCACCGGCAACAAATATAATATCTGTTCGCTCCAGTGTAGCAAGCGGAACTGGATGGGGGCTGCTGCCAGTAGGTGATACATGCCGAAATTATTACATGTTCATGGGTGGTACCAGTATGGCAACACCTATTGTTGCTGGCAGTCTGGCACTTATAAGGCAAAACTATGTAGATAATTTGAACATTACACCTTCTGCAGCTCTGTTAAAGGCCACGCTGATAAATGGTGCCACTGACCTGCAACCTGGGCAATATGGCAATGACGTTACAGCGCAACCTGATTACAACCAGGGATGGGGACTGGTGAATCTGAAAGAATCCCTCTATCCCAGCAGCGGATCAATACATTTTGCAGACAACGTTGAATTGGAAACGGGAGATGCCATTGAAAAGAACTACTATGTAAACAACAGTTCCAATCCTTTAAAAGTCACACTTGTATGGACTGATTACTATGGTTCTGAGATTGCAGGCGGAGGGCTTGTCAATGATCTCACACTCCTTGTAGTGAAGCCTAATGGCACGGAGATTGTAGTAGATGATACGGTAAACAACGTCGAACAAGTAATAGTCGAAGAGCCTGAAGTGGGCTGCTATACTGTGAAAGTGATAGGAGAATCAGTATCAATGGGACCTCAGCCATGCGCTATAGTGGTTAGTGGTGCGTCCAGTGCAATAAGTTCTCTTAATTTCACACCACAACAAACAACTTACTATACCGGAAACAATACAACTTTCGAAGCTCTGGCAACAGATGAAAATAACAATTCTCTTAATGTACCTTTTACATGGGAAAGCAGCAATTCCACTGTTGCGAGCATCAATAGTTCCACAGGGTATTTCAGTGCCCTTGTACAAGGTATCACCAACATAAAAGTGAACGCAGGAACCATGTATTCCACAGTTTCTATAAATGTGCTTAACCCTGGAAACTCGACAACCACTAATGAATCACAATTGATAACTAACGAAGAAGAGGAGATAGAAGAAGAGACCACATCATCCAGTTCTTCAAGAAGCAGTGGTGGTGGTAGCGGAGGAGGAGGAACCAGCGGTGAGAACATTGCAAATGTACTGGTAAAGGACTCAAAGACAGTGTTCATCAGCATGGATAAAGACATTAGATACGAATTCACTGAAGAAGATAACAATGTTGGGTATATAGAGTTCACACCCCTGAAGAACTCCGGTAAAATAACAGCAGTTGTAGAGGTATTGAAGACCAGATCATCTTTTGCCAAAAGTAATGCACCTGGAGCAATCTACCAGAATATGAACATCTGGGTGGGAAAAACCGGTTTTGCAACAGAGAGCAATATTGCTGATCCTATTATCATCGGATTTAAAGTATCAAAAGAATGGATGGCAAATAACAACATTGGCAAAGAAAACATCAGGCTTTACAGGTATAATGCCGATGTATGGAATGAACTGAAAACAACGAACACAGATGAAGATAACCAATATGTGTACTTTGAATCACAAACACCCGGTTTCTCACCTTTTGCTATCAGTACAGCAGATATAACAACCGAGATACTGAGCGAAGTATCAGATACAGAAAATGGTACAGATGAAAATGAAATAAAACCACTGGACCAAAGTCTTACACCAACTACCAATTCTACAGAGACAAATTCATCAGAAGACCAGAATAACTCGTCGGAAGATAAGATTGGGGTTATTAGTAAATTTATAATGCTTTCTATAATATTGAGTATATGTGGAATAGTGTATTGGCATCACAATAGAAGAAAGTGAAGAGATCGGACATATGATTAAAAATTGTATTAAGCATGCAAACACTGGCTTTAATAGCCAGTGACTTTAACTTTTTACAAAAAGAAAATGTATATTAATCTAACTTGTCAACATTAACATATTAATCAAAATTAGGACAATTCATTAGAAAATGATCTTCGATTATCGGTAAATATTTTCCAGAAATAAAAAAGGCGATGAACAATGGCATATCACAGGTTCCATTATTACTCAATGCTTAAAAGATATAGCAGAATAATCGAAGTTCTTCGAAAATATGGGTTTGGTTATATTGTTGACCAAATTGGCTTGAGTAATTATAGAGACATACGTACCTGGCTAGGAAGGAAAGCAAGGAAAGAAAAAGTCCATGTTTCAAAACCTGCCAGAATACGTATGGTATTTGAAGAACTGGGAACCACTTACATTAAGCTGGGCCAGCTTTTAAGTATGCGACAAGACCTCATACCAGAGGAATATGCCACCGAGCTGTCAAAACTCCAGGATGATGTTCCACCATTTGAATATGAAGAAGCAAAGAGGATCATAGAAGAAGAATTTGGAGTTCCAATAGAAGATCTGTTTGGCTCCTTTGAAGAAAAGACTCTTGCTGCTGCATCTATCGGACAAGTTCACCGAGCAAAATTGAAAAATGGGGATGTTGTTGTTGTAAAGGTTCAACGCCCGGGCATTAAAGAAGTAATCGAATCAGACCTCGAGATAATGTACAGCATAGCAGGATTTGCAGAGGAGCATATCCCGGAATTGAGGCTATATAGACCTCTTGAGATCGTTGACGAGCTGTCCCGGAGCATTCATGCCGAAATGGATTACACCCAGGAAGGCAGAAATACAGATCATTTTGCAATCAATTTCCGGAAAAACACCGAGATATTTATCCCAAAGATATATTGGTCTCATACCAGCAGCCGAGTTCTCACTCTGGAATACATTGAAGGAGTCAAAAGCAGCTGCTTAGACATTTTAGACGAGAGGGGATTTGATAGAAGCAAAATATCCCTTACAATTGGCGATGCATTTATGAAACAAGTCTTTGAGGATGGGTTCTTTCATGCAGACCTGCATCCAGGGAATATGTTAATAAAAGATGATGGCAAGATCGCGTTAATTGACTTTGGATTGGTAGGGCACCTATCTACCGATACAAGGAATATGCTTATTGATGAGCTTATAGCTATAACTAAAGGAGATATAGACTTTTTTGTCGAAACCTTACAGGATATGGGATATTTAGGAGACAATGCAGATATTAGGTCCCTCAAGACAGATGTTGAATATTTCCGCACTAAATATTACGGCAGACCTCTTAAAGACCTGGATACCAAGGTAATAATAGAAGAGTTAACAGGCATTCTCAGAAAACATCAAGTCCAGATACCCTCTAACCTGGCTTTACTAGGAAGAGCTCTATTAACGGTGGAAGGATTCGGAAGGATGATGGATCCTAATTTCAATATAACCGAGCTTGGAGAATCCTATGGCAAAAAGATAATAAAGCAACGTTTGAGTCCAGAAAAACTTGCACACAACACTTTCAGCCATATTTTAGACTGGTCACGTGTCTTCAAAAAAGCACCCACCAAAATCTCCCATATACTAGATGTTGCTGAAAAGGGATATATTAAACTGGAGATCGAACCTAAAAGTGCAAAAAGGATTTCTTCTGATATAAATGCTGCAAGCAATCGTCTCTCCTTAAGCTTGCTGATATCTGCCGTAATAGTTGGTTCATCGATGATTGTTCAGACTAAAATGGAACCTCATATATGGGGTGTACCTCTTCTAGGGGTATTTGGTTTCCTTATGGCTGCGCTCTTTGGATTATGGCTGGTAATATATATAATAAGAACCGGAGAGATATGATCAGTATTATTTATGAATGGAATGAAACCATTCAAATGGTATATATATCACATGCAATCTATTTGCTGTATCTGATCTTATTTTGGTGATGGGCATAATCGAACTTATCAAGGCATTGGTTCTTGGATTCACAATAGGCATATCTGCTGCACTAATACCCGGACCCATGATGTTTGCAACCATTGGAATCTCACTGAAGAAAGGTTGGAAATCAGGCCTTTATGTATTCAGTGGTCATGCCCTGGTGGAACTTGGAATATTTCTGCTTATCCTCTTGGGAGCAGTATCCATCATCGGTGATAGCATGATCTCATACATAGCCATAATAGGTGGCTTGGTGATGTTCCTCTTTGGAGTCTATATAATCAAAAGTGCAAAAGATGCAGCCAGAACGGATATTATTTCTTCAGCCACTAAATTAGACATGACTTCAGGCCCGGTATCTGCTGGAATACTAACTTCTATATTGAACCCTACATTGATAATATGGTGGTTAACTGCTGGTAGTGCTCTCATCCTTCAGGAATATATGACAGGCATTATGGCTGTAAGTGCCTTTATAGTAGGCCACTGGATAGCAGATGCAGGAATTCTAGTTGCTGTGTCCTCATCTTTTTCAAAAGGAAAGGAACTGATATCTGTCCGTACCCATGAAAGAGTGCTCTATATCTGCGGAGGATTCCTGGCAATCTTTGGTCTCTGGTTCCTGCTAAACTACAATGACTTTTCTTTGATGATATGATTGAGCTTAATCGTAAATAGATCATAATCTTTTGGTGAATTTACATTCAAGTGACCACATTTTTGACAAGAAGTGGTAATTAACTCGTATTTTTAAAATACCTAGGTGCAAATAGTAACATATTTAAGCTACGATGTACTTTACTGTACATTTAAGTATTGATGAATACATTAGAGGAGGAAAATAGCACTTGATGTTGATAAGCAATAACATTTCGAATATTGGATATAAGACGAAAAAAGGGGAAGCGAGGAGTGCATTTTAATGCCTCTTCCTTACCTTGTCCTGATCGTTTCAGTCGTAGTTATGCTGGGAACTACATTCTTTTTCATATTGAGGAGAGATCATGATTAATCAGATCCTTCTAGTAATATATGTAATAGCAATCATTTTGCTGTCCCTGAAGCTCAAGCAAGGAACCTTTTCAGGATTTGTAGTATCAGATCGTCAAGTGATGTATCCTGCTGTTATAGGTATAGCTTACATGGCTGCCTATTTTAGTGCAGCTTCATTTTTAGGAGGCGGGGGATTTGGACTCGTTGCCGGCCTTCCCTGGGTTATCTGGGCAGTTTTCTTCCATGTAGCATTTGCCTGCCTCGCATTCCTTATAGCTCCAAAGATCTGGACCATGGCTCAGCAGTATGATGCTAAGACCGTACCTCAACTGCTGGAGCGCCGCTATAATTCCCAAGAGGGAAAGGTACTGCTTGCCGGGATTATGCTGGTGATGTACACAGTATATCTGGTTGCTATCTTCAAAGGTTGTGGAAATCTATTCCAAGGACTGTTGGGAATAACATATGTTCAGGGTCTTATACTAGCAGTTGTCATCGTTGCGCTCTATTATGCAATTGGTGGATTGCCTGCAATTCTATGGATAAGTTTCTTACAGGGACTTATAATGATTGTAGGTGCTATACTACTGTATAGCGGACTTATTTCCAGTGGCCAAGGAATGGCGATATGGAATAACATCCCTGATGCTGTCTTGAGTATGACTGGAAACGCAGTCCCCTGGCAAAAGAGCTTTGGAAATGCATTCGCTATAAGTCTCGGACTCTTAGCACTGCCAGATTTGTTAATAATGCTGTTCTCTGCCAAAGACAAAAGAGTAGTGAGATTTGCTGGCATATATGGCCCTATATCCATCGCAGTTTATGCTCTCTGTATATTTTCCCTGGGTATACTGGCATATGGAGTATTTACTTCAGAACAACTGGCACCGTTCATGACAAACCCGGATGGGCTCGTGCCGTTCCTTGCAACATCATTACTTCCTGCCGGATTTGATGGTATAGTGCTCCTTGCAGCTATCTCTGCTGCTATGTCAACAATGAGTGCTATAGTACTGGTTACAACAACAGCTCTGACATCAGATATCCTGAAATTCCTTAGTCCGAATACGCCTGACAAGCAGGTGCTACTTATGACAAGGATAGTAGGGGTTATTATTATCGTTTTAGCAGCATTCTTCGCTCTGGATGTACCACAAATGATAGTACCTCTTGTATCTGCAAGTATGGGAGTCATTGCATGCTGCGTGTTTGTTCCTTTAATATTCGGCATATACTGGAAGCGCGGCACTTCCATGGGATTCGTGGCCAGCCTGATAGCATCATTCGGCTCAGTAGTGCTATGGCAATACTATGGCAATCCGCTAATACACACAGTCTTCATTGGACTGATCTGTGGGACTTTAGCATACATAGGAGGGAGCTTGGCCAGTAAGCAAGGTCTACCGATAGCAATTGATAGTGAATAAAAATGAAGATACCTATAATTTGAGTATTGAAGAGGATCAAAAAACCTCTTCATAATTTATGTATTTTCTAACCTTGAATCCATATATTTAATCAGATGAACTCGAACAGCATCTATTTCACTGTTTTGAGGAAGAGATTTTATAATCTTTTCAATATAACCCCCTTCCTTAACAAGTCTGAAGGTTTCAGTGAAATTCAGATCAAATAACCAAGCAAGCCGGGTGAGGTTCATATCATTGCAAGAGTTGAGGCCATCTGTGCTTGCAATCCTGTTATTAAAAATGTCCTGTATCAAATGTTGAGAATAAACTGGAACATCAGGTAACCCATGATCAATAGCAGGGTTTGGGGATTTTGTCTTTGTGACGTAGTAATCGTCCAATATCTTATAAATATCAAGCTTGTCAGCATCCCTGATAAGTCTCGCATGAACGAGAGTTTTCCCATCAAGCTCAGCAGAAATGTTTCTTAAATTATGATTCTGGATAGCTGTGAGAATTATTTCCTGCTCTTCAGGGGATACAAATGCAAGGATTCCCTCTGATTTTAATATTTTTACTCCTAAGAGAGCATGATTCTCAGACCTGCGGTCATTAAATGTCCTGTACTTGCTGATCTGTTCAAAACGACCTATATCATGCAGAAGAGCTATGGTAAGGGCAAGATAATAGTTTTCTTCATCCATTCCTTCTGAGATCGCAATCATAGACGCATTTTCACAGACCCGGATGCTATGATCTTCCTTAAGAAGAACGTTTTGTGAAATAAAAGTATCTTCCGAATAAAATGATCTGACATAATTTTGGAACCATGCCCTTAAATTGAGAAAATCCTCTTTTTTCATCGATACCCATAAACATTTTATAAATATCAGTTTTTCTGTCAGCAAAGTTACAATATGGTTTTGCTAAAAAAAGCGGCATAGATGCATCGAAATTGCAACGCAACTATGCACAGGTCCACCTAATCGATCAATCAACTATTTACCTGGACAGACAAAGAAACTGTTGTTTCTCCGGGATGGGTTGGTGTAGCCCCAGTTGCTTCAGCTACTGCTGTTTCCCTATAGATGGAGTGTACACTTCCTACATCAGATACTGGAATGAAAAAATGCAAAATTAGAAAAAAAGATGGAGCGAAATGATTTCCGCTCCTGATGTTCTCTCTACTTTACGTAGTTATGGTTAACTTCGGCCTTCTGGAAGTAGTTGAGGATTCAGTGCTGTAGAAGGAAATGTAATTACCACTCTCAGTCTTTGCCTTGAGGAAGAAACCAGTGTTAGAGTACTTGCCACTGATGTATTCCTGCACAAGCTGTGTGACATCAAAGTCGTAGTATTTATTGCCAGGCACTGTGCTTGCCGGGAAGGTTACAGTTGCGTATGGTGTGCTACCCTGAGCAACACCATTCTTATCATACCAGTTTCCTCCTGCCGTAGTCCAAGCAGTACCAGAAGCACGGTTATTCCAGCTCACGTACTTTGGATCCCACGCAACAGGCCTGTAGACCTCAACTACAGTATCAGAGGTACGTGTCTTACTTGCGGGATAATACCAGTACAGAGAAAGTGTTGCTTTTGATATCGTATCGGTTGTCTTATAACTACTTAGATCGAACAGCAATACATCCCTGCTACTACTAGAGGACTTTCCAACATCAAGGTAAGTGGAAGTGGAATATACTGTACTCTTAGAAGACTCAGCCAGTCTATTGTCATAAACAGCTGAATATGAAACCGAAGTTCCCGTAGAAGTAGATGTATTGGTTGTTGTGCTTGTTGTTGCACTGACAGCTACATTTACTGTATCTGTCGCGGTCTGACCAGCTGTATCTGTGACAGTAAGAGTCACAATATACGTTCCTGCAGTTGAGAATGTCTTTGCGGCCGTTACACCGGCAGCCTCAGCGGTGATACCATTTGAGGAATCAAAGTCCCATGAATAAGAGGTTATACCCTTATCGTCAGTAGAGGAGCTACCATCGAAGCTAACAGAAGAACCTACTGTGGCAGTCTTATCTAAGCCGGCATTGGCAACAGGAACAGAATCTGCAGAAGTTGCTGCACTCACGACCACATTTACTGTATCGGTTGCTGTCTGACCAGCTGTATCTGTGACAGTAAGAGTCGCAGTGTATGTTCCAGCAGCGGTATATGTGTAACTCGGTGTTGCGCCAGTGGCTTCAGAAGTGATCCCATTTAATGCATTAAAGTCCCATGAATATGAAGCTATGCCTACAGCATCAGTGGAAGCACTGCCATCAAAACTGACAGCAGAGCCTACTGTAGCAGTCATATCAGAACCAGCATTGGCAACAGGTACAATATCTGTAGTAGTTGAACTATCTGGGGTAGTTGAACCACCAGAGGAAGTTGAACCTCCTGATGTAGAGGTTATAGTCAACTTTGGTCTCATGGCAGTGTTTGAAGATTCAGCACTGTAGAAAGCAATGTAATTACCGCTCTCGCTCTTTGCCTTGAGGAAGAAACCAGTGTTTTCGTAAGTACCACTTACATACTGCTGCACAAGATCAGTAACGTCGAAGTCATAGTATTTGTTACCCGGTACTGTACTTGCAGGGAAGGTCAGAGTTGCATATGGAGTACTACCCTGAGCAACACCGTTCTTGTCATACCAGTTTCCTCCAGCTGTACTCCAGGCAGTGCCAAAAGCACGGTTATTCCAGCTCACATACTTTGGATCCCAGGCAACTGGCCTGTAAACTTCAAGTACAGTATCTGAAGTACGTGTCTTACCTGCAGGGTAATACCAGTAGAGGGACAGTGTAGCCGCAGTTATTGTATCAGTGGTATCATAATCGCTGAGATCGAACAACATTACATCTCTGGCAGTTGATGAACTTGCTCCAACGTCAAGATAGGTTGAAGTGGAAAGCACTGTACTCGCGGAATCGGAACGCAACCTATTGTCATAGGTAGGAGAGTATGAAACAGAACTGCCCGTAGAGGTAGTTTCATCTGGAGTTGTATCTGTTGTTGTATTTGTTGGTGTTGTTGTGCTTGTAGTTCCACTAACGACTACATTAACTGTGTCTGTGGCTGTCTGACCACTTGTGTCTGTGACAGTAAGAGTCACAGTGTATGTTCCTGCAGCTGCATATGTGTAACTTGGTGTTGCGCCAGTAGCTTCAGATGTTATACCGTTTGATGCATTAAAGTCCCATGAATATGAAGCTATACCTACATCATCAGTGGAAGCACTACCATCAAAACTGACAGCTGAACCCACTGTTGCAGGCATATCAGAGCCAGCATTGGCAACAGGTACACTATCTATAGTAGTTGACCCACCAGAGGAAGTTGAACCTCCTGATGTAGATGATATAGTCAACTTTGGCCTCATGGCAGTGTTTGAAGATTCAGCACTGTAGAATGCAATGTAATTACCACTTTCAGACTTTGCCTTGAGGAAGAAACCAGTGTTCTCGTAAGTACCACTTACATATTCCTGCACAAGCTGTGTGACATCGAAATCATAATATTTGTTGCCAGGCACTGTGCTTGCCGGGAAGGTCAGAGTTGCGTATGGTATACTACCCTGAGCAGCACCGTTCTTGTCATACCAGTTTCCTCCGGCTGTACTCCAGGCAGTACCAGAAGCACGATTATTCCAGCTCACGTACTTTGGATCCCAGGCAACTGGCCTGTAGACCTCAACTACAGTATCGGAAGTACGTGTCTTACTTGCGGGATAATACCAATAGAGAGAAAGTGTAGCCGCAGTTATTGTATCTGTAGTGTCGTAGTCACTGAGATCGAACAACATTACATCTCTGGCAGTTGCTGAAGTCGCTCCAATGTCAAGATAGGTTGAAGTGGAAAGCACTGTACTAGTTGAATCCGAACGCAACCTATTGTCATAGGTAGGAGAGTATGAAACAGAACTGCCCGTAGAGGTAGTTTCATCTGAAGTTGTATCCGTTGTCGTATTTGTTGGTGTTGTTGTGCTTGTTGTTTCACTAACAACTACATTCACCGTATCTGTGGCTGTTTGGTTACTCGTATCAGTAACAATAAGAGTCACAGTGTATGTTCCAGCAGTTGTAAATTTCTTCGTGGCTGTCACACCGGTAGCTTCGGAGGTGATGCCATTTGATGCATCAAAGTCCCAAGAGTAGGAAGATACTCCCACATCATCACTGGAAGAATTTGCACTGAAGAGGACAGTTGACCCTAAGGTAACGGTTTTATCAGAACCTGCATTTGCAACTGGTTCAGCATCTATCTCATTTGAAACTGCCGAGCCACTCTTGGATGCCTGTGCAGTGTTACCATATCTGCCGATATTGACAACTCCACCATTAGGTGAAGGTTCCTTACTGTATGATGAACTTGAATATCCTGCGTCTATAAGCGTACTGGAGACTGAATCTGTTACCCACTTTCCGCTTGAATAGTGACCTGCTTTGCTCCCTAGGTGATAGTCCCGGGAACCAGCACTTGAATCTGTTGAATCAACACATAGCGGATCAACATTAAGGTTGTTGCTCATCGTAAAACCGCTGCCATATGTTTGACCATTCTTGTTGTTGTAGATGTCGTTGTTCTGGACTACAAACTTAGAGTAAGTTGGATTGGTATTCCATATACCCACACCTGATCCTGTAACTGAAGAAACACCATCACTGTTCATAATAATGTTGTTTCTGACGTAAGTTGTGAATTGGGTCTGTTGCTGACGCCTTCCGGATCTCAGGAAATACTTTATGGCAGCATGTCCACCATCATCGAATACGTTGTTCTCGATGATAGTGTTGTCAAAGTCACCCAAAACAATGGCAGCATTACTAAAACCAGTATTTGTAGCGTATTGTCCAACATTTGTGAAGATGTTGTGGTGAATGTACACATCCTTAGCATGGATCACATTATCCTGATAATTTGCAGACATCCAGATACCTGCACCTTTGATACTGTGAATGCGATTGTTGTAGATTTCAATATCATCAAATACATGACTTGTAGTTGCAGATGTTCCTATCTGAATTGCAGGACCTGTAGAATCACCGGAATTGGACGCATAGATCAGATTATCATGGATAGTGGAATCAGTATTACCATCTGAATACCTGCATGCACTATTTGTTCTTGTGAATACAGTGTTGTAAGCGAATTCGACATTGCTGCATCCCATAGCATATAGAGCATCATGACCTAGCTTATACACATCATTGTTAGTGAATTTTACGCTACTGGCTTTTCTTACCTGTAAGCCATCACCGCATCCCCATTCAAGACGCATATCAGAAACTTCGATGTTGTCGCCGCCATCAAAAAGCATCATATTGTAATATCCGGCTCCCAGGGATACAGCCTGATTAGCACTGTTTCCATCTATAGTGAAACCTGTGATTGTTATATCGCCATCTGTACCTATGTTTGCGATCATAGGTACTTCACTGGACCATCCTGCACTTGCAACTAGTTTAATTTCAGCAGTAGAGTCACCTGTAAGTATTGTATTAGCACCGATGTTAAGAGTGCTGTCTATCCAGTATGTATTAGGACCTCTCAAATATACAGTACCGCCACCCTGGCCGTCTATATATGCGAGAGCTTTGTTAATTTCAACATGGTCATTTGTTCCGTCACATTGGTAGTTTACAGTTCCACTTGTGCTGCTTGTACCAACATATACGGTTGCTGCCGAAGATAGACCGGCACCAATTATAGAGAAACAAATGAAGCAAAATGATAGACCAATTAGGAAAAATGATATTCTTTTGAAATGATGGTCTTTATTTTGAGTTTTTGAGAGTTTAGATTTTTTAGAGGAAGCAGTTTTTAATGAAATGAAGCAACTACTAACCAATAAAGCAATTAGTAACACATGACGGGATTTAGCCCACCTGTGAGCGCTAAATCTTTCGAGAACTTTATTACAGAAACGTTTTACCATATACTTTTACACCTCTTTTTCCATTCAGTTGAATTATTACATTTTATTGAAACAAAATCGTAATATTTTCTGTTAACAATAAGATACAAATCAGTGAAATTGTCTTTTTTGATTCAATATACCATGAATATTAACACCAAACAAGTCTGTTAGCATTTAATATTCATTATTCATATATCTCTAAGAGACTGCCACCATCGTGGAAATTATGGTGGGGCAGATGCCCAAAGGGGCATCTTGTTGCAGAAAATCATCTTATTTCACGGAAGAGATTGGGGTTATCCACAAACAAATTAATTTGACTTGTTTTGGACTTCATATAAGATTACTGATATTCTGCTATTTCGGAAATGACAGCCCATAGAGATTGCAAATCAATTTTTGCTGATTTATCTCTATTTTGTCAACAGCCAGTTTTGGCACAAGTTCGGAATTAGATTTTAGATATATAAAGATACTTACCATCTTAATACCTTATAATAGCTCAAATTTTAAATTTGAGTGTTATATAACACCATATTTGCATTTTAGCAAATATAAAAAGATATTATACAAAAAAATATCAATTTGCTTCTTTTTTAATGAATAAAGTCTATTTTTGCGCATATTTTAAACCCAAAATTTGCACATAATTTGATACCTGGATCGATAAAATTTGATTTAAGAGACCTATATAAAGTCAAAGATAGACATAACCAGTATCCTGGCTTAAAATCATTTAAAAAGCAACTATATAACCCTAATTTGAAAAATAGTAGATTATAAAGCTTCATCAACTATGATAAAGTATTAAAACATCTTTTTTAATGAAAATTAGAAAAGGATTGCACCTCCTTCATCTAAAACATATTCCCGATATGCAAATAAATAAGATATTGTTGATAAATTTTGAAGCCCTAATTTCAATGGAAAATTTGAGGCATTTTTTGCTTTTATGCCTTGGGTTGCGCCCATATTATTTAAAAATAAAAGATATGTTAACAATTAACATAATAAAAATTGATGGAAAATGGGAGTCATTGATTAGAAAAAAGACTGCGGAAGCAAAACTATGACATAACTAGTGTACAGTGATATAAAAGAAATTGAAGAATTGTTGCTACATTAACAAGAATTTATCATAATAAAAGTGCTCAGTATAATGAGAAGCTTAAATACAAATTTGCTGAACCAACATAATCAATCTGTGAAATCACCTGTAAAAGGGATAAAAACATTTACTGCGTAGCCTTCTTATCCCCTATCTTTTTCAGTGCATCTGCAGCTCCCTGGCAGACATAATTATTGGAATCCCTCAGGGATTTATTAAGAGGCTCTACTGCCCTGGTATCCCCAATATTACCCAGTGCATCCACAGCCTGTCGACGGACATAATTGTCCTCATCGTTTAAGGCCTTGATAAGAGGTTCAACAGCACAGATGTCTTTGATCTTTCCTAGAACATATGCAGCTTCCCTGCGAACCTGCACATCTTTTTCGTAACTAAGTGCTTCAATCAATCCCTTTACATCGTTGTTCTTTTCCATATCTTTAACATTTGGCTTACCAAATCCGAACAGCATGTAGAATAACCCCTTCTGATGAATACTATAGATGCATCCTGCAAGTAGTTAAGTTTTAGGAGAAAGATGTTTAAGAGAAATAATTGTCTAACAGTAAGTGGTGGGATGAATGTCTTTGATAGAAATTGGCTGCTGTGGTGCATATTGTGGAACATGCAAATTATTGAAAGAACAACTGTGTAAGGGCTGTAAGCTCGGATATGAAAACAATAAGCGCGATATCACTAAGGCTAAATGCAAGATCAAGGTATGCTGCATAAGCAAGAACTATAATTCCTGTGCCGATTGCCCGGACACTTCAACATGCCAGACCATCATTGAGTTCTACGAAAAAAAAGGATATAAGTATGCAAAATACAAGCAGGCAATAGAATTCATCAAACACAACGGTTACGATGAATTCATTAAAATAGCCGATACCTGGAAAAATGTATACGGGAAATACTAAATTTAACTTTCAAGACTTGCTATGTCTTTATCTTTACTGAAAAGGGGCTCTGTAGAAAAGCTACATTCTATATTATTTCGACATAACAATTTAAAAAGGATAAATCTCCTGAGTATTACTTTCCACTGAAACACAAAGGGGACGACTGTATTTTGCATAACAAGTGCTTAAAGTTTGTTGAAATAGCTTTAGCTGTATCAGCAAAATCTCACCTTCCGATCAATATTTGTAAATATTCAAAAAGGAAATATACACAACATCAGCTATTGACTCTGATTTTGTTGAAAGAATAGATCAATGTGGACTACATAAGTATTGTTGAACTTGTAGAATTAATGATAAATTGAAGTTGAGAATTGGACTAAAACAAGTTTCACATTATACTACTCTTCATAAATTCACTACAAGAATAAAATCAGTTATATTCAGATCATTGTTACAACCCAAATTTCGTATGCGGGGGGTGGGATTCGAACCCACGAATTCCTACGAAACAGGGTCCTAAGCCCTGCGCCTTTGACCTGGCTGGGCAACCCCCGCACAAAAAGGATATGTTGTAAATAGAGACTTCACATATTAATATTGCGGAATCTGGTTAAGATCAAGTCGTTTTGTAGCAGATTACTTACGGCTACACATCTTATTCTCTCCTCGTAACTCCTTCAGTTCTTCGGCAAACATGACCATCACTATGAAGAACATCAGGTAATCGGCTGCCGGAGTTGCGAACCACACACCTTTGACCCCGAATATCATGGGCAATGTGAACAAAAGCGGTAGCAGGAATACAAAGATCTTACCCAGGTGGATGAAAAGAGCAGACCTGACCCGGTTTATGGACTGGTAGTATGTGGCGTTCACAACCACAACGCCCTGTACAAGCAAAGAAAGCACGAATATCCTCATGCCATCTACAGTAACCCCAAGTAGAAAAGGATCACCTGGGGTAAAAAACTGCACCACTTTTTCAGGGAACATGAAGAAGATCAGAAATCCCAACGTACCCACAGCAACACATGTCATCATGGCAAATTTCAGAGTTCTGCACACCCTGTCATACAGACCCGCACCGTAATTGAATCCTATAATCGGCTGCATCCCCATAGCTATCCCCTCGAACAGCATGTAGAATATGGAGAAAGAATAACCTATGATACCATAAGCTGATACATCTGCATCCGAACCATATTTCAAAAGCACGAAATTGTGTGCAAAAAACAGCACAGATAACGATAACTGCATGGCAAAGGAAGGCAGCCCGCTTTCCAATATCTTCAGCACGCTTCGCGGTTCAAACCTGAAATTCCTAAGGCTCATTTTCAGACCTGCTTTGCTGCTAAAGAAATGCAACGTCAAACGAACCGCACTCAGAGCGAATGCTATTACCGTTGCAATGGCTGCTCCGGATACCCCCATACCCATTTTCATGACAAAGACATAGTCAAGGACCAGGTTTGTCAATACGGAAATCACCATGATGTTCATGGCGATTGTAGGATAACCATCGTTCCTCACAAGTGGGTCAAGAGTCATGGCAAGCAGGAAGAACACAGAACCTATGAATACTGCACTCATGTAATCATTCGCCATATCCTGGACAACTACAGGCGCATCGAACAAACTTAAAAGGGAGTCACCAAATGCAAGACCCGCTATTGTGATAACAGCAGCTACAACGAACACAAGAGGGAAAACATTGGCTACTATATTCCTGGCCTTGTCCCTGTTCGATCTGCCAAGCTCAAGAGCCACAAGACTGGAAGAACCCATGCCCATCATTACAGCTACAGCAACAATTAACATTACTGCGGGAAAAGCCAGAGTAACAGCTGCAAGCCCCTGACTGCCCACGCCATTACCTATGAAATACCCATCGATAATGGTTTGTACACCAGCCACTACAATACCCATGGTTGCGGGGAAAACAAACCTTTTAAAGAGCTTACCTATGCTTTCAGAACGCAGTTGATCCTCAGTTACCATTTCCACTCACATCGAAATACAAGGTTATCTGCTGCAACAATCCCATGATAAAGTTTAATTTTTGATAATTTATTATCCCAATAAGTGTCATACATGTTCTTCATTGATTATCTATTTGAAATTTAGAAAGCATGGGAAACGCCCTGCTCATATTAATAATTTCCCATTGAATGCAATATAACTGGTCTTGAATTGAAACAAGAAATAAAAAAGAGGATGATATACAATAGGAAATTCTGGATCCCGTATTTCACCCTATGGGCTTTTTACTCTTCTCAAATAGCCTATATGCCCTGAAAAGCAAAAACCCGGAGAGCATAAATGCCAAGAGATCCGACACAGGAAAAGCTGCCCAAGCTCCATTCAGGCCATAAAAACGGGGAAGCAGCACAACTGCAGGAATAAGGAACAGTAGCTGCCTGCTAATAGAAAGAATAAAAGCAGGTTTGGCTCTCCCTAATGCCTGGAAAAAGATCGATGCAACTACGTTCAGACCTATCAAAGGCGTACCCAGGACCATTATTATTAAAGCAGTTTTTCCCATTTCCAGATATGCTGGGTCTGCACTGAAAATAATAAGAAGTTTTTCTGCGAAAATGTAAATAATGAGCAGACCAAACAATCCAAAGACTGTTACTATCACCAAAGACATTTTTACAGCTTCTACTATTCTATCATATTTCTTTGCCCCATAATTAAATCCAACAAGTGGTTGCAGGCCAAAACCCATACCAAGAAGGGGCAGAAAGATAAAAGAATTGATCTTCATGACTATACCCAAAACAGCAATTGCGACATCTCCTCCATAAATTGCAAGGACATTATACACAATAATCATCATAATACTGTTTGAACATTCCATAATAAAAGAACCAGTACCAATGGCCCCTATTTCCCTAATGATTTGAAAATCTGGCGTTAAAGTTTGTGATCTGAAATGAACAGTGCCTTTCCCTTTAAGATAGTACAGCAACAGCCATACAGAAACTACGGCTTGAGATAGTACAGTTGCAATTGCAGCGCCTTCAACACCCATCCCATAACCAAACATGAAAACCGGATCAAGTATTATATTGAGGCCGCCTCCTAGAAGCATAGCATTCATAGCAAGTCTGGAATTGCCTTCTGATCTGACAATATTCTGAACAGCCACTCCAAAGACAAAGAAAATACCGCCTAAAATAATATACTTCAGATAATCTCTTGCATAGGGCAGAACTCCATCAGTTGCTCCGAATACTCTTAAAATGGGTTCAAGATAAAGAAGACAAGGAATTGCTATAAGCACACTTAAAACCAAACTCAGGGAAAAAACATTTCCAAGAACTCTTTCTGCTTTTTCATTATTTCGTGCTCCAAGAGCCCGGGAGATTATGGAAGATCCACCTGTTCCAAGAACAATTCCAAAAGCCATTATAATCATCTGGACTGGAAAAGCTATAGAAAGCCCGCCTATAGCAGGGACACTATCTTCTCCATATGCCATTCCCACGAAAAACGTGTCAACTACATTGTAAAGAGCCTGCACCAGCATTCCAATAATGATAGGAGTTGAAAGCTTAAAAAGGAGCTTTCGTACATTATCTTTACCAAGAAAATCACTTTTTTCATCCATTTTTTCATCTCACTGTTTTACTTCATCTCACTTGATTTATCAGATGGAGGCTCGAATCCGGGCTCAAAAAGTTTAATAGCAGCTTTATGGAGAAGGAGCTTCATAATTTCTTTTTCCTCATAGGTAAAATCAGAAAAGAGAATTTTTATCATAGAAGCTTGTTTTTCCAATATTAGTTCTCTCATCCCTTTGCCTTTTTCAGTCAGGTAAACCTTGTAAGCTCGAAGATCATTTTCATCCCTCTGCCTGTAAACATAACCTTCTTGTTCAAGACTCTGGATTGATCTGGCACTTGTTGCTTTGCTCACTTTTAGGAGTTTTGCAATGGCTTCTTGGGATATTCCATCATAATGATATAAAACCAATAAAAACTCAAATTGCCCACTTCCAATTCGATAAGTTTCGAGTTCTTTTGCCATATAGGCTAAATTACTCCGCTGGATATGGGCAATCGAACCTAGTAACATTATTGCATCATCCATACTTTACCCTTCACTTTCAGGATCTGGTTGTTTTTGTTGAAATTTGAAATATTAAATAAATAGTAGCATATGAAACTAAATTAATCCTTGAAGGATAGGAGATAAGTATCTATTGCAGCCTATAAATAATAGTTGCATAGAATATATAATAGTTTCGTATGAAACTAGAATTAAATTAAAATTCATATTTACATTCAAATTAGTACTATTAAATAGAATAATGTACAATAAAAATAACATAAAAATTATTAGTTCTCTTGTAAAGAAAATCTGCAAAAAATGCACATCAAGCAAATAGTAGCAATTTATTGCAGTATATCCGGAGAGATCGAAATAGAACAATCGGCTGTATAAATAAAGTGCAGAATGAAATCTGCACTTTTGTGATCCATCTCAGGATATTACAACACCATATTTTGCAAATGCTTTGGAAAAAGCCAGTCTAAGGTTTTCAGCATTGGTTTTAACCTCTGTTGAATTACCAGAAGAAACTGAATTATTTAATACCACAATTGCATTATCAACCTGGATAAGGACCTGTGCATAATTCTCATCTGCACTTGATGGCTTTTCAGCATTTGTCACATTTTGCCATTCACTTTTCAATTTAGGGACATAGGTGGCAACCTTTTCTGTATCATTGGCACTTGCAGCACCTATAGCTTCTTCCATTGTTGCATGGAATACTGTAAGAAGATCTCCCATGCGTATAACGCCATTCCGTTCGTGCAGGCTATAAAACAGATCCCTCATTGGCTCAAGAGCCGTGTGGGCAGCTTCAATATCCCCACCTGCAAGCAGTTCCTGTGAATTTGATGCTATCAGTTTTGCTCTTTCTATTTCAGTTGTCCAGGAGGTATCATTTGCATACATAGCAGGTGGTGCTTGCCCATAATTATCTGATACATAGGTTAATTTATTAACAAGTTCATCGATACTGGCTTGAGAAGCAGAAACATTTTTTTGGCTTGTTAATACAAGTGATTTGATATATGCTGAATTTGCCTCTTTCATAACTTCAGCAAACTTTACTTCATCAACTGTGCCGGAAATAGATGAATTTTCAGCACTTTTAGTTTGTTCATCAACACAACCTGATATAAAGCTCAATGACAATACAAGAATAAAGCAAAGAGAAAGTAACTTTAGTTTCATTTTAAATGCTCCCTAAAATGGTTAAGGTTTAACATTATATAAAATGTATACGATCAGCACATAGAGATTAAAAAAAGATATTATGTGTTGAGTTTAACTATATAAAAGAGTATAATAAAGATAACTGGTTATAAAATATAGAATTTTGAACTGTAAATCCTCTATCAATTGATCGCATTATACAAACCTGAACATTCCCAAAGTCTTATTCTTTTCCACTTTGTGATCCACCACCGGCTGTGGATAAACAATATCCTTCGGTAAAGCCTTATTCTCCAATGCATGGATATCTTTTGGGCTTAGGTCCCCCAATTCAGGCACCCATTTTTTAATGTATTTGCATTCCGGATCGAACTTCTGCTGCTGCAGCCATGGATTGAATATCCTGAAATATGGAGTTGCATCTGCACCTGTAGATGCTGACCACTGCCAATTTCCATTATTTACACATGGATCATAATCTACAAGTGCCCGGGCAAAATATATCTCACCCAAACGCCAATCGATGTGAAGGTCTTTCACAAGGAAAGAAGCTGCTATCATCCTAACTCTGTTGTGCATATAACCAGTAGTATTAAGCTGCCTCATGCCAGCATCAACTATAGGAAAACCTGTTTTACCTTCACACCATGCATTAAATCTTACAGGATCATTATCCCAATGGAGGTTATCGAATTTTTCCCTGAAGGCGTGACCAAACACCCTGGGGTGCTCAGATGCAAGCTGAATGAAGAAATCCCTCCAATAAAGCTCTGAAATCAGAGTGTGATCAGACCCTAGATGGTCCCTTAAAGAGTGGTAAACCTCCCGAATAGATACAGTTCCAAATCTGTTGTGAGCTGATAGTCCAGTAGTACCCATTACAGATGGGATATCCCGTAATCGATCATAATCTGCAAACCTGCTAAGATCAGACAGCAGCTCCAGAGCATTGCTGCTGCCGCCATGAACAAATAATTCCGGGTTATCAGAATCATATTCAGGAATTGCCTCAAGAGCATCTGAGATATAAGAGTTGCAGAAATTGCCTCTTTCAACGTGAACAGGCACTTCCACTGAAAGCTTGCTAGCCGCCCTGAAGAACTGTGTGAACACCTGATACATCTTCCCCTGCTGAGTTTTCACTGAACCTGGAACTTGCAAGGTTGCATCATGAAACTGATGGAACTTCAATCCATGTTCAGCACAAACCATAGAGATCAATTCATCCCTTCGGGCACTGAAAGGGGTATAATCACAGTTCACAAAAACAGCATCTATACTTTCTTCACGGATCAACTTTTCAATTACCTCGTGTGGCAAGCCTGAGAAAAGATACAGTTTTCCACTCACCAACTCAAGCTGTTTTTCCAGGTCTGCAAGGGACTCTAACATGAATTGCAGAGCATTCTTACTGTATTTACCATCCTTTAGCAATCTATGATCAAAAATAAAACAGGGTAATACCTCGTGTGAAGAGTGAAGAGCCTCTATCAGGCCAGTATTATCATCAACACGCAAATCCCGCCTGAATATGAAAAGTGACTTTGAATACATAAGATCCAACCATTATACTGCTTACTAGATATTCACGTGTCACAACTATATTTACAGAATGCCAGACAAGCCACTGAAAAACACTCAAGTAAACATGCAAGTAAATGAACAGAAAACGATTGCAGAAAAGAGAAATAAGAAACAATGCGCCAACCGGGATTCGAACCCGGGTTTAGGGCTTGGAAGGCCCCAGTCATAGCCGCTAGACCATCGGCGCATTAAGCAGCCTATACACGTCTTTTTGTAATATAACATTTTCGCATCATCTGCGTATAATATGGTTGAAAACGACAATAAATCCAATATTTATTTACTTTTCAGCAAAAATTAGAAAAAAGAAAAGAATACAAAAACAAGTACACATCAGATATTCACTAACCAATCCCAAGTCTAAAACTGAAAAACACACTTAAACACTGCGACATTCACAGTGAATAGCTTGTACGCAGTTCCTTGATCATGTCGCGAAGCTCTGCAGCCCTCTCAAATTCCAGGTTCTTTGCGGCAAGGTGCATCTCAGCCTCAAGGTCAATAATCATATCAGAAACCTCCTTTTCAGACTTGTCCTCTGCCAACACAAGCGCTTCAGGTATTGCTGATTCCTCAACCTCCACAAGTTCACGCTGCAATGCTTTTTTGATGGTCTGAGGGATAATCCCGTGTTTTTCGTTGAATTTCATCTGAAGCTTACGACGCCTGTTTGTCTCATTCACAGCGCGTTCAATCGAACCTGTAATGTTATCAGCATACAGTATTACCCTTCCCTCGGCATTCCTCGAAGCCCTGCCTATGGTCTGTATCAGAGACCTTTCTGAGCGAAGGAAACCTTCTTTGTCCGCATCCAGAATGGCAACCAGTGCAACCTCCGGGATGTCCAGTCCTTCTCGCAGGAGGTTAATACCTATCAGTACATCGAAATCACCCTTACGCAGGCTGCGGATTATTTCAGTCCTCTCAATGGTATCAATATCCGAATGCATGTAACGCACCTTGACACCTAGTTCATGTAAATATTCCGTGAGTTCTTCAGCCATTCTCTTGGTAAGAGTAGTAACGAGTGTCCTGTAACCCTTGGCGGTAGTCTTCGAAATTTCTCCAATAAGGTCATCTACCTGATTCTCCACCGGACGGATAGTTATCTCCGGATCTACAAGTCCGGTAGGCCGGATGATCTGCTCCACTACAGACTTACTCAGCTCCACTTCATATTCAGCAGGTGTGGCAGAGACATAAACGACTGTGTTAATGTGTCGTGCAAATTCATCATATTTCAGGGGTCTGTTGTCCAGAGCTGAGGGAAGCCTGAAACCGTATGTAACCAGAGATTCTTTCCTTGCCCTGTCACCGTTATACATACCCCTTATCTGAGGAATCGTCACATGCGACTCATCTATTACCATCAGATAATCCTCTGGGAAGAAATCCAGCAGTGAAGAAGGTGGTTCTCCGGGTTTTCTACCATCAAAATGACGCGAATAGTTTTCTATACCACTACAATACCCCAATTCCCGGATCATTTCCATATCAAACTTTGTTCTCTGTTCCAGACGCTGAGCCTCTAGCAGCTTGTTCTCGGCCCGCAGCCTGGCAAGCTGTCCAGTAAGTTCTTCTTCGATGTCTACAAGTGCCTTGTCAATGTATTCCTGTGGCATGACGAAATGCTTTGCAGGGTAGATGGCCAGAGTTTCCCCCATACCTAGTTCTTCCTGCACCTTACCTGTCAGAGGTTCGAAATAAGCGATCCTTTCGATCTCGTCACCGAACAATTCTATCCTTATACCTCGCTTCTCCTGAGCAGGGAATATCTCAATAGTATCTCCTCTTGAGCGAAAAGTTCCTTGCGCTGGCTCTATATCATTACGCTCATACTGGATATTGATAAGATCTGCAAACAAAGTAGAACGATCTATCTCTTCACCTACAGTGAGCATCACTGTCATAGCCCGCCACTCCTGTGGTGAACCCAAACTGTAGATACAGGAAACACTCGATACTACTATCACATCTCTGCGCTCCATAAGAGACTTAGTGGCAGACAGACGCAATCTTTCAATCTCTTCATTTATGGAAGCATCCTTTTCGATATACGTATCCGTAGTAGGAAGATAAGCCTCGGGCTGATAATAATCATAGTAGCTGACAAAGTATTCTACGGCATTATCAGGAAAGAATTCACGGAACTCTGAAAACAATTGTGCTGCAAGAGTCTTGTTATGTGCGATTACCAGAGTAGGCCGCTGGACATTCTGGATCACATTAGCTACTGTGAATGTTTTACCTGAACCTGTTACACCCAGTAATGTCTGGTGCTTCACTCCTTTGTTAATGCCTTCTGTCAGCCGGGATATGGCTTCTGGCTGGTCACCTTTGGGAGAATAATCAGATACTAATGTGAAAGGGCGCATACCTGCGTTTTATCTTAGTATAGGAGTATAAAAGTATGCATTTGTAAATGAGGTAATGTTTTCACAATACGATAATGCATACCGAGGTATTAACTCAGGGTATTCACTCCAATCACAAATTCACCGGATCATACAGTTTCAGTAATCCGTAGATAATCTGTGAATAGCGAGTGTAATAGTCGCATAGACGTAAATACAACAGGATATTAAGCTTGCCTGAATAGGAAAAAAGCCATAAGCATGAGAACTATAGCAAGCATTATGACAATCTGAGCGCTTTTACTGTCAGTACCCAGAATAATAGGAATCGGACCGATCATGATAATACCCCCGCCACGAATTTCTGACCTTTTGAACACACCTTCTGAAGCCTTGCGGATCTGTTCACTATTATTAGTATTATTTACCTGATGTTGAGCATACTCGTATTCGACTCCACTACTGTTGTCACTGGAGGACATGAAGCTAGCAATAAAAAACAGAATAAAACCAGTAATTATACACAATACCCCAGTGAATATCAGCAATTGCGCTACCATCGCATTTTCCTCCAGAAGAACATGTGTATGAAGAACACAAAGAAACCAATATACATCATGGACGTAGTAATTTCAGGAGATGAACCAAAGGCAATTGGAATTGGACCAATGAGTACTAATCCGCCAAAATCCCCACTATCACTGCCACTGCCCATAGCGGAAATTAAAAAGCCTGCAAACATAAGTAGAATTCCAATAGAAATCAAATAGGAACCGATTCTGATAATGTCCCTGGAAGATGTCATAAGAAATAGTGGAAACTATAATTAAATAATACTCTGCTGCATAACAGACTCGCCCGCTTGAAGCTCTGTAGGTTCATCAGAGATATACCTATACTCCCGCTGTGTCCTATTGCCTCTGCGCTCAAGAAGATTCTTACCGAACATACGGGAAAGATATGTTGACACCGTACTCTGTTTTATGGGGCCGTATATCTTCTCATAATGTTTCTGTATAGACTGAGATGAGAACCAGACGCGTGGATACTCATATTTAAGGAAAAGCTCCAGTCTTTCGTTTATTGTGAGCTTAGTATCCCCTATACGTTCCTGAAAAGAAGGGGTCTTGCGGGCCGGAGGGGCAGGTTGCTCCTGCCTGACCGAGGATTGCGGAAGTTGTTGTGAAGTGTTATTCTCCGGCATATACTGGTTCACAACAGGTTGTGGAGTTGGAGATTGCAACGTAGTAGAATATTGGAATGGAACCTGAGACATACCTGGCTGCAAAGAAGGCGCCATTTGCTGATACTGAGCATACTGCGGATATTGATACATAGAAGATTGCGGTACCTGAACAAACGATGGTGCTACCTGTTGCTGCATAACGGGCTGTGTTTGTGGCACAAATGAGCCAGGGAAAAACGGTGGCGATTGTTGATAAGGTTGTGAGTTAACCTGTGGTAAAGGTTGTGAAACAGGTTGTTGAAAAGAATTGTTGTAATTTGCTACAGAAGCAGAAGAAGGTCCGGACGCCTGGACTCTTTTCCCTGAGAACGACTCTATAAAGGAGACCAGGCATTTTTGCCATTCAGCACCTGTAAATTCAACATTTACACGCGTCCCGTCTTCATCTGTTATTTCGAGTCGGACCTTCATTATTCTGCCTCTGTGCATGTGGATCCATTCATCCCCTCAGATTGAAGGATTCACGAACCATATATCCCCTCAGACAATGGTTTATTTTAGCTTGACTGTTTAGTGTTTACAGAACACTACTTTAGCCTTCTGTGCTACAATGATATACATTGCATTGATTATATATAAATATTGTGCTGATTATCTTGTGCCTAATTGTCGGCGATACAAATAAAGGAAGAATAAAGCTTTAATTCAATAAATAAGCAATAATCCATCCTACCATTTGTACCTAGTAAATACATATTGTGAACTTGATAGATAAAGGTTTCTTTTATTTTTCCACTGGAAACAAAGGGGTTAGAGATTTTGACTTGAAAACTGTGTTTATACCTTTAAATTAATAAATAGTACTAAATAATCCTCAAATTTGACCATTACGAATACAGAGGACAGATATGAGTATGAGACACATATAGAACAGGATCAAGTTGAAAACCTATATCTAATCGTAATGATAACTAATAATTAATGAATAATAGGTAAGATAAAACCTCAGTATGATTTATATCAAATGATAACCATAGGGGCGTCTTATGACGAACACAAGTGCAGATACTCCCGTTGATACCGGCGCAACCAGAGACAAAGCCCGGACAGGATTTGAGAATCTTAGTAAAGAAGATGTAAGGTCACTGCTCAACGAGATAGAACTGCTGAAAGTCAACAATGAGAACATGCGGGCAAAGCTGCTTGAGGCCAGCATGATGAACAACTCCTATATGGAAGAAGTCAGCAAGCTCAAGAAGCAGGTTGAGCACCTTACAACACCTCCACTGTTCATTGCCAGTATAATGGAGATAGAAGGAGATATGGTCCTTATAAGGCAACATGGCAACAACCAGGAAGTCATGACAAGGACCCCACCTTCCCTTCATGGAAAACTGGAACCTGGCATGAGAGTCAGTGTGAACGGAGCTTTCTCTATAATATCTATCATACGCAAGGGTACTGATGTCAGAGCACAGGTGATGGAACTGATCAATTCACCTGGAATAGACTATGATATGATAGGTGGCCTTGACGAAGTGATCAAAGAAGTCATTGAGTCTGTAGAGCTGCCGCTCACTGAGCCTGAGCTATTCTCTAACATAGGTATTGAGCCACCAAATGGAGTGCTTCTCTATGGCGCACCTGGTACAGGGAAGACCTTAATCGCAAAGGCAGTTGCCTCCAGAGCAAAAGCAACTTTCATTCGGATGTCCGGTTCTGACCTTGTACAGAAGTTCATCGGCGAAGGTGCGAGATTGGTCAAAGATGTATTCCAGCTTGCCCGGGATAAGTCTCCTGCAATACTATTCATAGATGAAATTGATGCTGTAGGCGGTATGCGTACCCATGATGGCACAACAGGTTCAGCCGAAGTGAATCGTACTATGCTGCAACTTCTGGCTGAAATGGATGGGTTTGATGCCACAAAGAACGTAAAGGTTATCGCTGCCACAAACAGAATAGATTTGCTGGACCCAGCTCTCTTGCGCCCCGGCAGATTTGACAGAGTAATTGAGATACCTTTGCCTGACCTGGATGCTCGCGAAGAAATATTGAACATCCACACCCGCAAGATGAAACTTGCAGATGACGTGGACTTCAAGAAGCTTGCCAAGATCACGACTGGACTTAGTGGTGCAGACCTTCAGGTTATTACCAAGGAGGCAGGCATGTTCGTGCTAAGGCGCCGCGGAAACCAGGTGACCATGCAAGACATGATGGATGCTTATGAAAAAGTAGTTTCCGAAGAAGAGACAGCTACACCCTCTGGTATGTTCGCATAAGAACATACATCATTTATCCTGAACGAAAAGTTAATATCCGTTAAGTGTATTTTGGGTATGCTGTCAAAGCAAATAACGCAATGCTCCGATAGTGTAGCACGGCCAATCATGCAGGACTCTCACTCCTGCGACTGGGGTTCGAATCCCCATCGGAGCACTATAAATTTTTTTATACACCTAATCAATACGACTTTTTAAACCTATTTTGAAGTACTGAAGTTAAAGGTCTGATTTAGACCTTTTTAGAGCCCCTTAAATTATCAATCCATATCCATACCAATTTTAAGTTTTCTTTGATTATAGTCCACAATAACATCATTACAGGTCAGAATTTGGTTCTAAGAGAGCTTCTTCAAGTTTCCATATAAGGGATTCTTTTTTAATTAAGTAGAACTCCCCAGGATTCAGACATAGCCTATTACGTTTTCTTGCTTAGAAGAGTTAGGTATTTGTAGTTGTATTATAATGTAGTTTATTATAAAATTGATAATATTTAGTCCTGTGGACATACAACTCTAGGAAGGGCAGAGTTTAAGCGAAGAAATATTCTGAAAACCACAAAAGCTTTCCTTTGAGAAAAAGATAGCAAGTGTAGCGGAAATAAAGTGGAGAAATCACATGACCATTGTTGACAAAGAGTTGGAAGTAGCAAGACACAATTTACTGGACCTGACGATGCGCAACCAACTTCTGAATTTCCGTTCTTCAAAAACAAGAACAATAAAAGTAGTTGATGAAATACCAAGGGAAGTCTATGACCGACTGGTTCTTCAAGAAAAGAAAATGGAATTTCGTCCATCATTCATTCAAAATATAAAATATACACAATCTGCAGATGAAAAAAAGTTAAAAGTTCAAAATGCAGACCTTTATGCTGATGAAGCATCCGTACTCTGGAAAATGCCACAATCCAGTGAGATGATGGAAGCAAAACACACGGATCGTTTTCTTCAAACGACGCTAAAAAGCGAAGATCTTCAAAAAAGAATGTACTATATCAGTCAGCAATCACAATCTGTTCTTGAAGAGCAAGGATATACTGTTCTTTACTTGGCTCTTGGCTTTTTGGAATGGGATGAGTGTGTCGAAGGTTCGAAACTAAGACGATCTCCATTAGTTCTTATTCCTGTAGAGTTATCTCGTGCGGAAGTAGGCGGTCCTTTCCAATTATCATGGACTGGAGAAGACATATTAACAAACATCTCTCTTCAGACAAAACTGATAGAGTATGAAATAGCATTTCCTGAATTTGAAATGCCCGATTTAAAGGATGGATTGGACCAATATTATCAAAATATTACTAACATAATCTCAAAAAAACCTAATTGGAAGGTTCTATCCGAAATCAATCTAAGTTTCTTCAGTTTTACCAAATTCGTTATGTATAAGGACCTTGATCCGGTGGCATGGCCTGAGGATAACTCTCCTTCTATCCATCCATTGATAAAATGTATATTTGATCCTGATACTCAAGACTATGGTATCGAGTTCTCAGAAGACGATGTTGACAAAAAACTAAATGCTAGGAACATATATCACGTGATGGATGCCGATCCATCTCAAATTGCTGTGATCGAGGATGTCAAATCTGGTAAGAACATAGTAGTGGAAGGGCCACCAGGTACTGGTAAATCCCAGACAATCGCAAATATCATTGCAGAGCTACTTGCAGCAGAAAAAACTGTGCTGTTTGTCAGCGAGAAAATGGCAGCTCTAGAAGTAGTGAAAAGCCGCCTTGAACAAGTAGGACTAGGGGACTTTTGTCTTGAACTGCATAGTAGAAAATCCAACAAAAAAGAGGTTCTTAAAGAGCTCAAGCGCACAGTTTCACTAGCATCTCCAAAGTCAGTATCCTTGGATAGTAGTTTTTACAAATTTGAAAATCTCAAAGCTGAATTGAATGATTATGCAAAAGCTTTGAGGGAACCATTCGGCTCCATTTGCCAATCACCATTTAATCTGTTCTGTATGAAAGAGACTGCATTGCACCATTTCGAAAATGCCGGAAGAGAAATACCAAATATCAGACTTTCGAATGCTGAACAATGCAGCCAGAAGGATTGGACAGAAGCAATATCTGTCCTTTCTAATGTTACTGATGTATTGCCGCTTGTAAAACCAGTGAACAGAAATCAGTGGAAAGGATGTAGTCCAGGACTTGTGCTTCCTTCAGATGAAAGCGAGATCGAAGATTTACTCGACACATGTAAAGTTTCATTGGATGAGCTGATCAGTTCAATAAATGGTCTTTGTAATCTTAGTTCAGCAAATATTCCTCTCAATTTAAGTGAAATCGAATCATCAATTTTAGTCTCAAGAGTGGTAGCTTTATCAAAACCCGTTAACGAAGAAGTGCTATTGAATCAAAACTGGGACAAGGAACCCGCTGCTGCACCTACCCTGATCACAAAAGTAAGGGATTTCCAGAAACAGCGTTCAGTACTGTATAGTAAGTTCAGGGAAGATGTACTGGAAAATGACATTGATGCCCTTATATCGCAATACAAGGAATTATCCGATAAATATCCTATAATTCAATTTTTAGACAGTAAATGTATTGAACATCCGTGGAAAGTAAATTCACCTCACGGGACGCTTCCACCTAATGAAAAAGAGCTTGAAGAACTGATCGCTAGATGTAAGAAATCTTTCATTGACCTTGAAAACATGATCAAGAGGTTATGTGACAGCTGCTCAATACATAAACCTCTAACATTAGAAGAGATTGAACCATCTATTTCTGCTGCAAGAATTATAGCATCATCATATCCCATTGACGAAGATGTCCTGCAGAATAAAGAATGGAACGAACTAAATTCTCAAGCACGCTCATTGATCGAAAAGGTAGAACTTTATAAAAGGTTGAGTTCGGGTCTGCATTCCAAATTTAAAGAGCATGCTTTTGAAAAGGATATAGACTCCATTATAAAGGAATATAAAGAACTATCTGCCAGTTTTTTCATACTACGCATTTTCAATAGCCGTTATCGTTACTTGAAAAATGAAATCTCTTCTTTTTATAAGGATGTAGCTCCTAAGAAAATAGAATACATCATCTCAGACCTGAACGAGCTATCTACATGCATTCAATACAGAAAAGAAATAAGAGATTCCAGTCAAAGGGGAAAGAGCCTTTTTGGTCCATACTGGAAGGATGAAAATAGCGATCCACAAATACTTGGTCCATTTGCAGAATGGATAGTGTCTTTCCGTCAGAAGTTATTGAAGGATGCTTTTGATGATCAAGTGTTCCATAAGATAAGTGCAGGCGTTTCCAGGAAGAATGGGGAGAAGGCAATTGATGACCTTTTAAGAGCCGCTGATCACTTTACTGAGCAGCGTGATAATTTAGCAGTTCTCATAGGAATATCTCCACAATTACTGTTTTCCTCAACGGCTGAGAATCCTCAACTTGAAAATATCAGCATTCAATTAGACTCATGGAAAAATGGTATTTTAGAAATTCAAAAATGGAAAAATTCCATAGCTCAGTTCTACAGAACTGAATCTCCTGAAAAAGCAGAAGATATAGTTTCTAATTTGAAAGAGATATCAGACTGCAATGTATCCAGAGAAAGGATAAGAGAACTAAATGAAATTGGAGTATCTTTCTTTGGACCTCACTGGAGAGGGGAAGATAGCGATATGTTATCTCTGAACTCTTTTGTCGAATGGATGCTGTCTTTCCGTAAACATTTCCTTAACAAGGCATATGATGACCAGATATGCGAGAAGATCAGTGCTGGTGTTTCTAAAACAGATATAGAAAAATCTATTGATACTCTAACAAAGAACAAAAGTATCTTCATCGAAAAGCGGGATAAATTGTTTGCTCGGCTGAACTTCAATCACGAGCAGATATTTGGAGCTAGCATTGATACTGTACCTATTGAGGAAATGGACTCTAAACTTAAGTTGTGGAAAGAAGGAATACCAAAGATTCAAAAATGGGGTCAATTCACTATTTCCCGAGATAGATGTCTCAACACATTTGCATCCCCGATAGTAGATCTCATTGATCTGGACATGATGGAGCCAGATGATATTATTCCATGTTTCAGAGGAAACTTTGCAGAAGATATTCTTAGGTCTGCGTTCAAAGAACGATCATCTTTGGCGAGTTTTATGGGAGAACTCCACGAAAAGAAAATCAAAGATTTCATAGAACTGGATAGCGGACTGATTGTGGAAAATAGGCAAAGGCTTGCTCATTTGCTTTACAAGAGACAGCCACCAATTCCCAGAGGCGCATCGCCAAAATCCGAGGCTGGTATCCTCTTAGGAGAATTCAATAGAAAGCGCAATCATATGCCTATAAGGAAACTGATGACATATACAGGTGGCTTGATACAAAAAATAAAACCCTGTTTCATGATGAGCCCGCTGTCAATAGCGCAATTCTTGGACCCTCTCAATGTCAATTTCGATGTGGTTGTTTTTGACGAAGCAAGCCAAGTAAGGCCCGAAGACTCTTTAGGGGCATTGTTGCGAGCAAACCAATGTGTAATAATAGGTGATACTCGTCAGCTTCCTCCTACAAGCTTTTTTGATAATATGGTTGATCCAACTGAGGAAACCGATGAAGAAATTACAACTTCGTTATCTGATATAGAAAGTATTCTTCACCTGTGCAAACGTAGTTTCCTTACGAAGAATCTCCGTTGGCACTATCGTAGTAGGCATGAATCTTTAATAGCAGTTTCGAATCAGGAGTTCTATGACAACAGGTTGGTAATCTATCCTTCACCGATAGCTGATATGGAACATCTGGGTCTGAAATTTGTTCATCTGCCAGATACTGTATATGATCGCGGAAAGACCTCTGTAAATAGAAAAGAAGCAAAAGCAGTCGCAAAAGCTGCTCTTGAACATTTTTCCAAGTATCCCGACAAAAGTCTTGGTATTGGTACGTTCAATATAAAACAACAGCAGGCCATACAGGAAGAAGTTGACATGCTGCTCATCGAGCATCCCACCATGGCTAAGTTTTTTGATAGTAAACATCAGGATCATTTCTTTGTCAAGAATCTGGAAACAATACAGGGTGATGAGAGAGATGTAATTTTCATCAGTGTTGGTTTTGGTTTTGATAGTGACCACAAGCTTAGCCTGCATTTCGGTCCACTGAACCAGGAAGGTGGAGAGCGGCGGTTAAACGTTTTGATCACACGTGCACGTGAAAAGTGTGTAGTGTTCTCTAATTTCAAAGCACATGACCTTCCGACCACTCAGACATCGCCTTTTGGCGTAAAGTCATTGAAAGTATTCCTGGAATTTGCCGAGAACAGAAATCTCCACAGCATGTATGCTACGGGAGAAGATGCCGGATCGCCATTTGAAGAAGCCGTGTATGAGTTCCTTAGCGATTGCGGATATGATGTTCAAAAACAGGTTGGTTGTGCTGGATATCGCATTGATCTTGCAATTATAGATCATAGATATCCAGGCAAATATCTTTTGGGAATAGAATGTGATGGGGTTAAATACCATTCATCTCAGGTAGCAAGAGATAGGGACAGGCTACGCCAGCAGATTCTTGAAGACCTTGGCTGGACCATCTATCGCATCTGGTCTACAGACTGGTACCGGAATAAAAAAGAGTGCCAGGTAAGACTTAGGGAATTTGTTGAAAAGACAAAAGTGGAGAGCGTTATACCAATTCTAACCAAGAAGGACCAGTTTACAAGTTCAGCACTTACAATGAATACAGGTGTTGAGAGGGAAAAGGTCACAGAGTTACCTATTTCTGATGAGGATGAGTTCTTGGGTCTTGTTCCAGAGTACAAGGTATGTACTTCTATCGATATCCCTACGTGGAAGCAGATTCATGAGCTATATCCGTATGAACTTGAAAAAGCTATCCAAAAGATCCTTGAAATTGAATCTCCCATCCATATAGATGAATTAATAAAAAGGATTCGTGAGAATCATGGTTTGAAAAGAACCGGTGAAAAAATCAGAAATGCTATTCTGGATGCTGTTAATTATTCGGAGAATAAAAACAATCTTGTTAAACGTGGCGATTTTCTATGGAAAGATATCAATGATGTAAATCTCCGTCGCAGATGTAATGGAGTTGCCGCAAAAATCGAAATGATTTGCGATGAGGAGATAGCTGAAGCTGTAAAATTGGTAATTAGAACTCAGCATGCCACCCTCCCTTATGAACTTGTGGTTCAAACTTCAAGGGTCTTTGGAATACGATCCACCAGCAAGATCGCTTCAGAGAGGATCGAAGACGTAGTCAATGAATTGATTAGTAATGATGAATTGAAGATCTTGTCAAATGGTATGGTGGACCTTGCTGAGAACTGATAGTTATCTGTCATCGAGTACTGAATGAGGGAGGATGTTAGGTTTCATCAACTTCTTTTAGCTCAGACCGTAGCTTTTCAAGCTTTTCCTTAAGTATAGGCAATTCGTTTTCCAGAGTGTCCCAAACAAGATTGTAATCAACAATAAAATATGCATGAATAAGTCTGTCCCTCATCCCAGCAATCTTGCTCCATGGTAGATTCGGAACAAGAGCCTTTATATTTTCAGGTATTGCTTTGGCTGCCTCACCCAATATCTCGAACTGCCTAACCACAGCACTCTCAGTTTTCGCATCGCATAGGAAATCTTCTCTATCCATCCCATGGGTGAAATCCTCTATTGCATCTACAGCATCGATCATTTCAGACAGGTATAGCAAAGGCGACCTCATAAAGCCACCAGCTCTCTCAAAACATCATCGCGCATCATTGGATGCAAGGCCCTCATGGAAACCACATCAACAGGGATTCCAAGCATCTCTTCAAGGTAGTCTCCAAGTCCCACCAGATCAAAAAGAGTTGCACCATCATCGAAATTAACAAGTACGTCCACGTCACTGCCAGCTTTCTCTTCACCTCTGGCATAAGAACCGAAGATGCCGATTACTTCCGCTTTGAACATCTGTCTTATCTCACTCCTGTGCTCTTTAATCAGAAGCTTAATATTGTCCATTTTTACGTATCTTCCTTGTATTTCATTCATAACGAGATCCCTCTATTATTTAAACTAACTACCTTCGTATTTAAGATTTGGTCAATTGGTATGGAATTAGCATTAATGAAAAGATATATCTCGAAAAAGCCATTCTCAAACAGTGTTTGCGTAAGTGGAATGTTTTTCTTTGATATCTTGAAAGTTTTACCTTCACATCCTCCATGTCCCTACAACCCCAAATCTCAACTTTAGAACCTTTGTAATAGAACCTGTTTCAAAACCTCTCTTACACCTTTTCTTTTGTTACTTGTTCATTTTATTGTTTGAGAGAACTTTCTATATAAATTGGAATGAATACTTAAAACATTCCTTATCCACTGTTATAATCCAAAAATATAACATCTCTTAAAAGAAAAACTATTATCCAAGTTTGTAGAGTTTACCCTTAAAGAGTGAATAGTTATAAAAAAGAGCAAAACTTAAACACAAGTAGAAATAATTGAATTCAAGACAAAGGAATCAGAAGAACTGTGAACTGAAAAAGCATAAAGCGGTTTATCTTGAAAACCATGAGAATTAATTCTCTCATTATACAGTTGTTCATAGTTAGAGCAATGCTTATTTTCTTTCTGAAATAGGAAGGATTCTCAATAACAATAGGAGTCGCCTATAAATAGGCATTTAAGAGATACCACTGTTTAAGTATTATGCTATACTTGTAGATTATCAATGCTTGCAAATCTAGGATTAGGCGATATACCCGGAAATGTAGTACTGTTAATAGAAGAAGACATGGGTAATGTCAAGAGTATTTTTGTGCAGATGGCAGTACAGGAACTGTTTCATGACAGGAAAACAATAGTATATATTTCCACCACACGTTCACAGGAAGATGTAAGAAATCACATCTCAACATCTGAGCAAGACAAAGAGAACAATGACTTCACAATACTAGGAAGTTTTAATGAACTAAATTCTCTGTTGAACATTTGCAAGAAAAGTACAGATGTACCTGCAGATGCCAACATGGTCCAAAACCCACCTCTTAGCAATCTTTTTACTGCCGATGTATGTATCATTGATACATTCTCCCACCTTTTCATGGAAGAAGATACAAGCACGATCAAAGAGATACTGAATTGCTTTGTTACCATGAGCAGAAAAAATAGAACAACTTTTCTACTACTGTCGGATATGGGAATACTTACTGACCGTTCAGAAAGAATCATAAGAGCTATGACTGACGGAACAATCCAGTTCAGGACGGAATACATAGGAAGTAAAATAAATCGCTACATTAACATACCCAAGATGCCTGGCACCCCACCATTTAATAGAATGGTACCTTTCAATGTAACAGGAAGGAGAATTGCCATTGATACGAGAGAAAGAGTAGGTTAAATTCTCAGAATAGACCAAACATTAAGAGAAGATAAAAACCGCTTTAGGGAAGTGAGGAGACATGGAATCATGCCTCCCCTATGGATTTATACCCCAGTCGTGACAATGATCTGGGATGATGGATGAAAGTACATTCACATATATAAATAAACTCTTGAATTATTCCTAGAAAGCTTCTTATTCGTATAAATAATTATTATGCCATTTGTTTAGAGCAATTTATGAATAACACAATTCTAATCAAAGAAAGATTATTATATTTAGATAAATATAACTGATTACTAGTTCAGCTTATAAAACCCCATAGAGAATAACTACTAAAAACAAAATAAACTAAAAACGGGGGACTAAAAATGGATAAAATGGAAAATATCCCCAAGAATGAGTACGAGATTGCAACTTTTGCTGTTGGAACCTCTTGGAAAGCAGAGGCAGTATTTCGCAACAAATCCAGAGGAATAATCACTTCCTACGTAGGATATACAGGAGATGAAGTACAGTACCCACGACTTGAAAGGGACACAGAGAATGGAACTGACCTTATACAGGCTGTGCAGATTGTATTTGATCCAAAAATTGTTCCCTATGAGCGATTAGTGGAATTATTCTGGGAATTACATGACCCCTCATATTTCCTCAAGTCTGAAGAAAATATCAAACAATTCAGATCAATTATATATTACCACTCAGAAAAACAGAAAGAGAGAGCAATCATATCCAGAAGGAAATTTGAACGAACAGAAAAAGCCAAAAGTCAGATAAATACTCAAATACTACCTGCAACACATTTCTTTAAAATTGAAAAAGAAGCGCATGAAAGTAATCACAATACCATGAAAAAAAATGGTATCAACAGAAGTTTTCCTAAAAAGAGTCTTCAACACCAGGCACGGTAATATCCACCTGTATTTTGAACCTCCACCTGTAATCCGAATAGCAGAGAAAGGTTGGAGGAGGTCAATATCTCCTTTTTCGGTCCATCCATGAAAATTTTTCCATCTTTGAACAGAATGACTCGTTCTATTTCCGGAATTATGTCCTGGAGGTTGTGAGTTACAAGAATAATGCTTTTCCCTGCTGCTGCAATTCTGCGCATTACTTCTCTAAATTTATGAAAACTGTGCAGATCAAGACTATTTGCAGGCTCATCAAGCACAAGAGCCAGAGGATCATGAACCAGGGCTCTTGCAATAAGTATTCTTCTGGCCTCACCGGTTGACATCTGAGAAATGGATTTATCCTGAAGATGAGATATTTCCAGAAATTCCATTACTGTCTGGACTATACACTTCATCTCATAAGTAACACGGTGATTTTTGTAAATCCCAATACTACTGAAAAATCCAGATAAAACAGCTTCATACCCACAGATGTCACGAGTATATTCATGCTGAAGATCGCCTGAAACTATACCCAACAGATCTTGCAGATCAAATATATCCCACCTTTCTTTACCCATGATGCGACATGCAACACCTGGAGAATTAACCAATGGCCGATATTCTCTGGTAATAGTCTTGATGAGAGAAGACTTTCCGGAACCATTAGGACCAATGATAGCAACGTTCTCACCCACACCTATTTGCAGAGAAACAGAATCAAGTATCTTTTTTCCACCACGAGTAACTGTGATATTCCTGAAATCTATCAAATGACCGGTATCTGGATGATCTAAGCTGCCCTGCATAATATTGCATATCTAAGGAGATAATTGTATAAAAACAATGTCTGTGAATGGATTTCTGAAGTGACATCATTCCTCTTTGCTTACCACCATTTATAAATATGTAGCCTAGTATTGCATATCAACCACACAGATAGTAAGAATATAACAGGCATTTCTCACACTATACCGCTTATTTCTTAAATTTAGTATTACACGAAAGGAATCACATGTGGGAAACATTCAAACAAGGGAACATGAGATCAACTACACCCATAATTGAACTTAAGAAACTTTCCTATTCTTACGGCAACAGCAAAATAGAGGCACTTAAAGACATTAATCTGGAGATATATCCCGGAGAAAAAGTAGCATTTTTAGGGGCTAATGGTGCCGGAAAATCCACGTTATTTAAACACTTGAACGGCATCCTTAAACCAAACTCCGGAGAGATATTAGTCCACGGGGAGACGATATCTAAGAAAAACATAGAAAAAGTGCGCCAAACGGTAGGGATAGTTTTTCAAAACCCTGATGATCAGATCCTTGCACCCACAGTAGAACAAGATGTAGCTTTCGGACCCATTAATATGGGCCTCTCAGAAGAAGAGGTTACAGCACGAGTAAACGAAGCTTTAGGATTTGTGAATATGCTGGGACTGGAAGAAAGATCTCCACACCACCTCAGTGGGGGCCAGAAAAAACGTGTTGCTATTGCCGGTATACTAGCTATGAGGCCAGAGGTCATAGTATTAGATGAACCTACAGCCGGACTTGATCCGAAGAGCGCTGAAAATATAATGAGCGTTATTGAGACGATGAATCGTGGTCTTGGAATTACAATAATCCTCTCAACCCACGATGTGGACATGGTGCCTCTTTTTGCGGACAGGGTTTTCCTTATGCATCATGGAAAAATAGAAGCACATGGTACAGCAACGGAAATATTCAAACAACATGGACTGTTGGAACATGTGCACCTGAGAATCCCCCGGATAGCAGAGGTATTTGAATTGCTCAAGGCCGAGGGCCTGGATGTGGAAACAAAAGTCACACCTGCAGATGCCAGGGATGAGATCCTGAGGCTCTTAAATACACCCAGGGAATAGAGAAGGCAACTGCATGGAAATTACGCTTACAGATATTGAAAAAGAAGCTTACAAGGATAGTCCGGTACACAGACTGGACAGTCGGGTGAAGCTCCTTGCCACTATCCTGATAATAATTTTTGCAGTAAGCCTGCCTCGTGTCCATGAGGATAATCTGATACGTTTAGCAGTTGTAGAATTATACCTTGTTATTTTGATGGCATTGGCAAGTCTGAACCCTGCATATATTATAGTCCGGTTCCTGGCAGTGTTGCCCTTTGGACTTGGAATAATTGTGATACAGCCTTTTGTAAGACAACCATTCTTTGATTCCTTTACAGTATACCCACTTGATCTGCCATTTGGACTAACAATAACATACGAAGGCCTGACCTTTGGAATAACACTGCTGGTAAAGTTCATTGTATGTATCAGTGCAATAATACTGCTTTCTTCTACCACAAAGATGCATGATATCGTAGGAGCTGCGAGACAGCTAGGCATTCCGAAGGAGATCGCATTGCTACTTACCATGATGGTGCGCTACTTGTTTTTGTTCTGGAGTGTGCTCAAACGTATTCGTACAGCTCAGAAATGCCGTTTGTACAATATATGGAACAAGAAAGTCCATCGTAAGTGGGTATTGGAACAAATTGGATATACCATCAGTTCAATCTTTGTGATGGCCTATGAACAGGGAGAAAGAACGTATATCAGCATGCTTTGCAGAGGATATGGACAAAATGGCAATATGAAGATTCACAAAAAAGACCTGAAAACATCAGATATTCTGTTTTCCGGAACTACAGTTCTAGTCTTGGTTGGATCTTATTTTCTGTCTTGAAAATAAAGTGAGAAAAAAGATGCATATACGATTTTGTGTCCAGACTAACCATCACAAAGTCTTGTAAATAGAACAAAAAAGAAGATAAAAGAAATGAATTACTCACTTCTTTATTAGTTTTCCAAGACCATAACTTATTCCTAGCACAAGCAGGGTACCCACAACTATTGCAGTTACTTCGCCTGATTTGCCCATGCCCTCTATGGCATAATCGGGCATTGGAGAGGAGAAAACAGATCCTGCTTCTTCCATCTCTGAGAGTTTTTCATCGCTTACTACGCCTCCGGCAGCACTTTCCAGACCATCGGGATCAGGAGATGCAAGGAAAGGAGCAATTATGGCAAGTATGAGGGCTATAGCAATTCCTGCATAGAGAAACTTCATATTAGATGAACTTGTAACGGTGACGTTCTTACTCATGCTTTTGTACTCCTGTTAGCTAGCGACTTGTTCTCCAGAAGATCAGGCCTTGAACTTGCAATTGCACTGACTGCAATAGCTGTGATGAGCCCTTCACCGATTATTCCAATGATAAAGTGATAAGTACCCATAGCAATTAGTCCTGGAACCAACGGAAAAGTTCCGGCAAGGTACATCTGGACCGCACATGCAAGAGCTGATACAAACAAACCTAGCCATGCACCTATAAAAGATGAGATCTGAAGGTTGAGCTTGAGTTTCATGAGGGCAGCAAATGCGTAGTAGCCCACGAATCCAGAGATTACACCCATGTTTAGAATATTGGCACCCATAGTTGAAATACCGCCGTCACCAAAGACAAAACCCTGCACTAGAAGCACAAGAGTAAGCACAAGCACACCAGCCCATGGACTTGCAAAGATAATAGCAACAAGAGTGGCCCCCACCATGTGGCCGCTGGTGCCCATTCCTATTGGAATGTTCAAAGCCTGAATTGCAAAAATACCAGCCGCAAGGGCAGCGAGAATAGGAACTTTCGTGTCATCCATTTCTTTTCCGGCCCATTTAACGGCCATGAAAATGAAAGGCAGTGCTATTATCCAGTAGATGATAGCCTGCCCCAGAGGTACGAATGAATCAGGGATATGCATTTTATTCCTCCAATAATATTAAAGTGTGAAGATTTTCTTTTTTCGTAACACTTTTGATACAATATTTTGCTATATATAACTGGTGGTGTTAACTTAATGAAAAATAATAGCAAACAAATAGGTGAACCAAAACCTGCTAAAAAGATAAAAAGCAAAAACAGATTAGAGATAAAGAAAAAATAAAAACAGATTCAATGCTCACTTATCAGGGACATAACGAATGGCTTCAACCACTTTAGTTGCTACAGAATTAACTGTATCCTTGTCCCCTATATTAATACTCATGTCAGCATATTTCTGATAGAGAGGGAATCTCTCAGCAAAAAGTTGCTCAAGGCTTCTGCCTTTCAGGCCAACGATGCCTCTAGACTCCTGATTGTCTATTTGATGTTTGACCCGTGAAAGAGGGGTGTGTAAGAATATAATAGTGGACTTTGCTTTAAGGAAATCCATTGCCTTTTGTGAATATACTATACTGCCACCTGGAGAGATGACAATTCCATCACTAATAGGAAGGCCAAGAACAATCTTCCCTTCAAGAAGTACGAGAGCCTCATCACCTTGAGTGTCTATGATCTCCTGAAGAGTGCACCCTGCCTTTTGCTTGATGAGAAGATCAATATCCACAAATTTATACTCAAGCAATCTGGCAACTTCCCTGCCTACGGAAGTTTTCCCTGATCCCGGCATGCCTATCAATGTGATGTTCATGTTATGCACCCTAGATATTATATAGGATTATATAGGATTTATTCGGAGTATTAGTTGTTCAGGGCTTGTATAGGCGCTGGTATCTTTCCGCCCCTTGAGATGAAAGTTTCCGAACTGAAACGGTTCACTGCCATCACAGGCGCCCTTCCCAAGAGACCACCGAATTCCACCTCATCACCCACCTTTTTACCTGGAACCGGAATAAGACGTACGGCTGTGGTCTTACAGTTGATCATGCCGATTGCCATTTCATCTGCAATGATAGCTGATATTGTTGAAACCGGAGTGTCTCCTGGCACTGCTATCATATCAAGACCAACTGAGCATACACTTGTCATTGCTTCAAGTTTCTCCAGGGTAAGAGAACCATCTTCCACAGCCCGGATCATGCCTGCATCTTCGCTTACCGGGATAAAGGCACCGCTGAGACCTCCTACTGATGAAGAGGCCATAGAACCGCCTTTCTTAACAGCATCGTTAAGCAGAGCAAGAGCTGCAGTGGTTCCATGAGTACCACATCTTTCAAGGCCCATGGCTTCAAGTATTGCTGCTACACTGTCCCCAACAGCAGGAGTGGGTGCAAGGGAAAGGTCCAGCACACCAAACTGTGCATTAAGACGGGATGATACTTCACGCCCTACCTTTTCACCCATTCGTGTGATCTTGAAAGCTGTTTTTTTAATAGTTTCTGAGATCTCATTAAGCGTTGGATCATTAAGAGCCCGGACAGCGGCATTCACTACACCTGGGCCACTGACACCTACATTTATTGCACAGTCAGCTTCACCTACACCGTGGAATGCTCCTGCCATGAAGGGGTTATCTTCTGGTGCATTTGCAAATACAACAAGCTTGGCACAGCCTATGCCGTCCCTGTCTGCAGTAAGTGATGCAGTCTGCTTGATAACATTTCCCATAAGTGCCACTGCATCCATATTTATTCCGGCATTAGTGGTTGCTACGTTGACCGAGGAACAAACTTTCTCAGTGGTGGCAAGAGCTTGGGGAATGGAATTTATAAGCCGCATATCACCGGGAGTGATGCCTTTGTGCACCAGGGCACTAAAACCTCCGATGAAATTCACGCCGACCTTTGAGGCTGCTTTATCTAAAGTTTGTGCGATGGAAACATAATCGTCACATTTGCAGGCTTCTGCCACAATGGCAATGGGAGTAACAGATATCCTTTTGTTTACAATAGGAATACCATACAGGCGGGAAATCTCTTCTGTCACCTGCACGAGATCCTTTGCATAAGTGGTTATCTTATCGTAAATGTTAGCGTTGAACTCATCGATATCAGGATGACTGCAGCCCCTCAGGTTTATACCCATGGTGACTGTGCGGATATCGAGACTTTCGCTAGTGACCATCTGTATGGTCTCAAGTATCTCTTCAGGATGAATGAGCATGCTTTCAACCTTCAGATCCTGTGCATGCAAGTGAAGGCATCTTCGTGCTGTACTTTAACTTCCACACCAAGCCTTTTGCCTTCTTCGGCCATGCTGTTCTGGAATGCGGACAGGTCGAAGTCCTCACCTTGAATTTCTGCCAGCATGATCATTGTAAAGAGGCCTTGCATGATGGTTTGAGTAATATCCACTATGTTTACGTTGTGCTTGGCCATTACTGCAGTAATGCCAGCTACTATACCTACTCTATCGATACCGATGACGGTAATAACAAAACGGCTTGAGCTCATGATAATGCACCTGTTTGTCACAGGAAAATTAATTGCGTGTTCAACTACTGAATGGATTAAGTAGTTTGCGCAGACGCGAAGAAAAATTGATTTTGATTTGAGATGGAATTTTCCCAATAGAAAATGAATTTAAAGAATAAGAATACACTATAATCAGTTAAGATGTAGAAATATGTTCCATAAAAGAACAGATTATTCTATTACTTGTAATTATATACTAATAAAAGTATATTTATGGATTAACTTTCACCCCAATCATTTTGTAGCTTAGATAATAACAAAAACTTTTTATATTGCAGAACTTATGATTATAATGATGATGAAGGACATACCATCGTATGTCTGTTAACTAAAACTCAATCAGGAAGATATAATGGTGAAAATCGTACACGCTCAGACCGTGCTGACAGAAGAAGAACTTGAAGCTCTCAAGAAGAAATGTAATGAGCCCTCTACAAAGGAGGCTCTTAGCATAGCTGTGCAGCATTATCTTGAGTGTGAGTACACGGACCTCGGAGATAAAATGTGGACGAAAAAATTAGAGAGGGTCGTCCAGAAGAAAAAATCTCAAAATTTGTAACCCAAAAAAACAGGAGAGAAACACGCAATGTGCAAAGCAAACCAATTCCTCGAGGAAGAGGGCGCAGTATCCCCGGTCATCGGTGTAATCCTGATGGTCGCCATTACTGTCATCCTTGCAGCAGTAATTGCTGCGTTCGTGTTCGGCATGGGACCACCAGAACAGGCACCACAGGCAAGCATTAGAGGTAGCGCTGATACTGTCGGTGGATTCAATGTACTGAAACTTGAACACCAAGGCGGAGAAGCACTCACTCTGACTGACTCTAAGACAAAAGTCACCCTGGATGGAAGTGCTGTCGACTTAACTGGATTAGGTGAAGATGACACACAGTTCGATGCTGGTGAAGCATTATATATCTTCAACTATGACAGCGCATACTTTATGACTACAAAGACTAATGTCACAGCTACTAATACTACCATTGAACCAGTAGATGCTGACTTAGCCACAACCGGAACTACATCAAACGTCAAGATTGTAGACGTTGGTAGCCAGCAGATGATTGCTGACCTCAAGGTCAACTTCTAAGCCTGACGAATGGAAACCTTAGGACAAGGGTGCAATCTCGCACCCATACTCCTTTCAGACTTTTTTTATAGCCTTATTTTGCGTATGGCAGAGTATCAATGGACGCTATGTTTTAGAATAATCTTGATTTTACTGTGAAAATTCACCTCAATTTTACATCACGACACGCTGAGTTGAACCGTGATAAAGGAGAAACATACTAAGACAGATCAGACTTGAATTCCCAGAGAAGAAAACTACATATTTAATTATTATGAAAATATTACATTTTTAATTATGATAAACCTTAAATAGGAGTATGGTGTGTATTCTTTTGGAGTTGTGACGACCGGGTATATCCGGTCACGGGTCCATATAAAATCACAACATAGAGTGTTTGGCGGTATGTGGGTTATGTCATTCCCACATGCCATACATACATTTTTGGCGACTTTGGTTGAGTCGTTTGCGTGGTAGCTGAGATATAGAGATCCATATCTTGTTGAATTTTTTATTCAAATGACGGCATGCTATTCTTAGGATTCTCGAGATTTGTCATATCTTTTGATATATACTCATATAATCTCATAGGATTAGATCTGAGAACCAGAATTACCCTATTTATAATCAGTTGAGACTGGCGATTGCATAAATTTATTCTGCAAGTAAGATAACAAAAACCATTGCTCATTTTTATCATTGACGATTTCAACAAGTATATATACAATACAATAACAATTCTATTTAATGGATAGTGTTGATAATAGGAGGTTTAGACCTTGGTGGAAATAGAGAAACTTTTGAAAGATAGCTTAGAGATCTTCCAGAAGAATATTGTTGCATTTATCATTGGTACGCTTATAGCGGGTATTGGATCAATACTTATTGTAACCATTGCGCCATTGTTCTATGGTGTAGTGTATATGGCCGTTAAAGGAATAAAGGGCGAAAAGGTAGAAATTGGCGATGTGTTTGAAGGATTTAAAGCACCTGGAGCCTTTGTACAGAGCTGGATAGTTGTTATCATATATCTGGTGTTGATGATAGCAGGTTCTATGCTGCTTGGCAGAATTGGCGGAATACTGGGAATACTCATGATCTATGCTTTGCCGCTATTGGTTATGAGAGAATACAGCGGAAAAGATGCCATTAAGGAAAACTTTGAACTGATACAAAAGTATCCAGTGGAAACCGCTATTGTATTCCTGATATTCTTCGCTCTGAATTTCATTGGTAGCCTCATTGTAATCGGTGCGCTCCTGACATTCCCATTCAGCATGATAGGATACACCCTTATGGCAAAGAACCTGACAGGCAACGGACAGCCAGTGGCTTATATAGAGGAATAAATAGGTGCAATGCACCTGCATCCTTTAAAGCTTCAGTTCATTAGAACCGTCATTAGATGTACAAAAATACTATCCAATCACAATAGTATATATTCATTTATGGGAGGCGAAATTATGGAGATAGAAACGCTCTTAAAAGATAGTTGGGAGATATTCCAAAAGAACATGGTTGCGTACATTGTTGGTGCGCTTATAACAATTTTTGGATCGATTATAGTTATAACATCCGCCCCATTAGCCTATGGCTTGACTTACATGGCTGCAAAGGGAGCAAGAGGAGAAACTGTAGAGATAGCTGATGTCTTTGCAGGATTTAAGGCAGATAAGTTTATACAGAGCTGGATATTGTTCCTGATAATCATGATTCCGATTTTCATAGGATTCTTGCTTCTGGTAATCCCAGGCATGATAATCGGTATAGTATTCAGCGTAATTTTCCTGTATGCTCTGCCACTGATGGTAATCAAGGATCTTGGCGCTGTGGATGCACTAAAGGAAAGCCTGGAAATAGCAAAAGCTAACCTTCAGGACACTGTAATACTGGTTGTAATAGTAATGATACTCAATGCAATCGGCAGCGCAATCTGGATTGGAACAATCCTTACAATGCCATTCAGCATGCTGCTGCTTGTGCTGGCACTACCAATGGTAACCAGTGCAACATCTAATTAAACAGGCTAAATATCTTACCTGTGGAACACTTCACAGGTTAACTTCTTTTTTTGTAACGTCATCTAAAATTGAGATTTTATGCTCAATCTAGTGCTTTTTAACTTAGAATGCTGTTCATAGTTCACGGCAATTTATATATAAATATAGTGTAATAAAATATAATATGACCGATAGAGAAAAGAAGCTAGATGAAATGTTTTGTAGTTCTTGCGGAGAGATAATAAAAAAAGAAGCAGAAATTTGTCCCAAATGCGGAGTCAGACAAAATGCATCTCCTTCATCCCACAGAAAAAAAGACAAAACAACAGCCGGAATCTTAGCCATTCTCCTTGGAGGAATTGGCGTACATAAATTCTATCTCGGAGAAATTGGACTGGGAATACTATACTTATGCTTCAGCTGGACATTCATACCCAGTATAATTGGATTTATAGAAGGTATAATTTATTTAACAAAATCCGATGAGGAGTTTGAAGCAAAGTACGGATAAAGACTAGATCTGCAAAAAGATATGAACACCAAACTGATCTTCAGCGAAACAAAGATAGCACTTAAAGAAACATCGAAGTATATACTATCACATCATCAACCTGAAGAATACTACAAGTGCTATTCTTTGAACATCCTTAATAAAAAAATCCATATTTGCTCAAGATGTCTGGGCATATATGCAGGGATTCTAATTGGAATCATTTTATTCCGCCCAGACACCCAAAATCTAAGATATTACTATCTATTGTTAGCGGTTCTGCCCTTATTCACACTTATTGACTGGTCTGTTTCTGCTTTTAAAATACATAGAAGCTACAATGTTGTTCGAACAGTTTTTGGAGTTCTGTTGGGAATCAGCTATTTCATAGGATTAATTATCCTTCTTAAAACATTCCCAAATTACAACATAATTGGAAGCGGGTTGGCATATTCACTCATTGCAGTGTTCCTGCTGCAAAAACAAAGAGATAAAGCCGCAAATAATTTCAGAGAACAGAACTAACACAAAGTTCAGGTATTATTTCAGATATTATATATCTCTGAACTTTTCCTTACTTTATCGATATCCCTATCGATTATAGAAAGCTTGTTCTTGTCTACTTTGATCCCTGCAAGGTTCTCTATGAACCAGATAGATTTCACATGGTCATCAGGAGTCAGCTTCCAGTCTGGTTTCTCCATGTAGAAATCTATACCTTCGGCATACCTCATGAGCTCCAGACGCACTTCTTCAGTGATCCAGCCAAGCTCCTCATAGTAAGAAAGTATGTCCGGAAGATTATTACGTCCCACGAGTTCCATAAGGAACTCAAGCCATTCCATACACAGCTTGATACTGGTGGAATTTTTCATTATGTGTGCAAGCTGTATGCTCTGGCCTGCAACTTTATAACCTCTTGCACCTATTTTTTTGAGCTCACCCTCCACATACTTGGATAGCTCAGCCATTTCGTCCCGAACCTGTTGCTGTGAAGCAGAAACACTAGAAACATCGATTGCGAGCTTCGAAACATTTCCTGCCATGTCTTGAACAGCATCAGACGTTTCAGCACCAGATTTCTCCATAGTAGCAAGTTTTGGGATCAAGCTCTCCATTGATCCGATTTTACCGGACAAAGCGGAAAAGCGCTCATCATTTTCCTGAGATGTCTCCTGCATTTTCGAAACAAGGGCCGAATAAGATTCCACCAGCTCAGATATATGTTGCTCAATACTTGAAAGACTTGATATGAGGTTCTTGTTCTCAGACTGAATCTGAGAGACCTGTTGTTCAATTCCTGAAAAACGTGATTCCAGTTGCCCTACACGCTCATCCAGGCTATCGAATTTCATACCTGTTGCCTTCATCACGTCATCAGAAGAGCTTTGAAGCGATTTAACAGAATCCCCAAGTACATTCACATTTCCCGAAAGCTCCTCAAACATGCAAAAGACCTGTGAAACATTTCCTGTAGATAGCTCCAGCTTCTCCTTCACATCTTCCAGTTCCTTAGACATATACAAAATACTGCCATCCTCATCACCAGAAGATTCAGATGCAGATTCTTTTTTAGAGACAGGAACGGCATTATAAAGAGTGCTCGATGGCCTCTGTACCATGCTTGCAGGAAGAGAAGATGTTTCAGGAATCATATTGCCCTGATTTTTCAGAGATTTTAGCTCATCCTTATTACCATTGGCCCCTCCTTTGGCACCTTCCAAGGAGTCATTACTAGTAGGAGGAAGTTTTTGTAAGTTATTCTCTATCTTCAGTGCTTCGGGGAAATCAAACAAGGGATTTTCTATTGGTGTTACCTTCATAAAATCGTTTGGAGTACTATCATTTGCCTTAGTATCTTCCGTACTGACATTTGATGAAGCAGAAGGAGGTATCGAGAACTGATCTGCGCTACCATTAGGCGCAAAAGGTGATGTACCTGAAAGTTCTGAATCAAAAGGAGATTCACCTGAAAATGGAGTTGATCCATTAACTTTTACTTTCTCTTTTTTATACCCATATTCTGAAGTACCAAATAACCGTAAAGAATCATCACCCTCGCGATTATTACCTTCCTTTATTTTCTCCATTTTTTCCATCAGACTCTTACCTTTAGTCAGATTACGGAGATTGGAAACAATGGAATCTGCAAACTCACTTATGCCTGCCACCAAGTTCCCCGATACACCAGCCATCTTTTCGCTGATGCCTGCCTTTTTCTCTTGACTATTGGTACTAGCAATTGAAATCGGACCTGTAGGGAAAGGAGAGATGGCTCCCGAGGGTGAAAATGGATTTGGACCTTCAGGAACAAAACCTGTGCCAAACGGATTAGTCTGACCTGCAAACGGATCAGGAACCTTCGAAACCGGACCCTTTGCAAAAGGATCCACAGATACGGAAAATGGATCTGCAGAAGGAGAGGTTGCAGGGAACGGAGAACTGCCCGATAATGGAGAAGAGGCAGGTGCCTGGTCAAATGGATTTCCAGCTGAAGAGAACGGATCCTTAGACGAACTCGGCCCGGAAAATGGAGAATTGCCTGGGACATCAAAAGGCGATGGACCTACTGAGAAAGCAGGAGTTACACTACCTGACTGAGGTAAATCAAAGGGATTACCTGAGCCAGAATGTTCAGCAGGAGAAGTTGAAGGCATAGAGGCCTGATTTGATGAGAATGGAGAAAACTCAACCGAAGCAGGGGCTGTGTTTTGAGAAGGTGGAGTGATCCCACCTAAAACAGGAGTATTCGAGGTAAGAGGAGAAGAGATAGTGTTTTCAGCAGATACCGAAAATAATGGCAAATTAGGCATCCCGGGTTCATCCAATTTTGGACCGGGGGTGGAGAGTCCAGAAAGAAACGGAAGCGTAGCAGCATCATTTACAGAAGTTGTTGAACTACCGCCCTTTGTACCGTCATCTGGCAATGCGATTTCAAAAAGTGGTAGTTGTTTTTTCTTAGCTGTCTGAGCTTTGGACAGATTCTTTACATCAGGTGCAGTAACCTCCGGAGATGCTACCTGTGATGCCTGAGATAAAAAGGGAGGTAAAGACTCTTTATTCCCACCTGGTATAAAAGGAGAAAGTGGATCGTTTGATGGTTTCTGATTGGACTGAAGAGAATTAAGATCAGGCATTTCCATGGAAAATAAAGGAGGAGTTATATTGGAAGGTGGTTGATAGGAAGTATTCTCCTGAGGAAGAGGAGAAATACTTGTCTCCTGAATAACTGTTTCTGAGAAAGCTTTTTGAAAAAGGTCAGGAATGGGAGCTCCAGCTGCAAAAGGTGGTGCACCTGCAGCAGGAGTACTAGTATCACTACTTGAGTCTTGTTCTTTTTTCTGGCCTGGCTGTTCCCATGGTAATTTGCTCATAAAGTCCCAACTTCAAATAACAGTAAATTCAAATTAATTAGAGTAAATTATACATGTATTTATATAAAACTTGCTGGTTGAAAATATGCATGATAAAAAAAATAACACTAAACAAACAAAAAACACTCAGCAAAAATGAAAATCAAGTAAATTCGAATTATAAATTAGAAGCAGGCGCACATGAAAATTTGAGGGAATGGACGAGAGATAAAGGATGAAATTTGTGCTAGAAATTCATGTTGTTGTTACTCTGTGCGCCTATTCTGTGCATACGTTATCAAAATATATAAGGGTTTTGTAGTTGATCGTAAGTAAACTCGGATAGCAGAGAAAGGAAAAACAATTCTCATCATAATGATGAGTATGACAACTGTGCAAATAGAAATAACTTAAAAAATGAGAAAAATAGAATAAGTATACCAATACGACCTTTTATACAGTTGATAGCTTGAATACCTTTGCCCCAGATACAGAATACGTTACCAGACCATCAATATCCACTTTGCTTTCTTCAGCAAGCAGAGAATCATACTCAGCTCTTGTCTCGGGCTTTTCAGGCACAGCTGAACAGCATGTTGCAGGTCTGATGGATACATCATAAGAGCCTATCTTCCTTGCAAGATCTATTATATCAGCCTTATCGAGTGCTATCAGTGGATGATAGAGAGGAATTGCAAGACCGTAAAGCTCAGCATACATATTTGCAGACGTCTGGGAAGCTACTTGACCTAGAGAAGAACCAGTTATGACCCCTGTAGCACCTTCAAGCTTCATTATTTCATAAGCAACCCTGTACATAGTCCTTTTACACAATACACAGGTTTTATTCCGGGAACACTGCTCCACAAAAGCCTTCAGAGAGCATCCATGAGGAATTTCATATATTTTTAATGGACGACCCGGAGCCCATTGCTGCAACACTTTTATACTATCCAGTGCACGCTGCCTGGTGGAATCATCCGCATATGGTTCATTGCTGCAGTATACAGGAATAATCTCAACTCCCCTCTTCATCATAAGCCAGGCAGCCACAGGAGAATCAATCCCACCTGATACCAGAGCAACCATTTTTCCCTGAGTTCCCAATGGAAGACCACCCACTCCTCTGGAGTTTTCCGTAAATACATACGCTTCTTTCTGGCGCACTTCTACAAATATCTCCTTATTAGGATTTTTAAGATCAACTTTCGGAGTTTTACCTTCTAAAAGCAAGCGTTCCCATACAGCATCTCCGCATTTCATCCCTACATCCTGAGAAGAAAAAGTATGATTACCAGTCCTGCGAGCCCTTATGGCAAAAGAGTCGCCTTCATGGATAAATTTGGAACCAACATCAGCGCATTTCCTGGATATATCTTCAAGATTCGCATCAACTGCACTTGCAAATGATGCAGAGACAACACCAAAAACATCAGCTGCAGCATTTGCAGCGTTTTCATCGGAAGTACGGATAAATATTCGGCCCCATTCCCTGCTCAATCCTGAATACTTAACACCACGCTGATCAAGCATAGCAGAGATATTACGCATAAGGATCTTTTCATAGTGGTTCCTGACACCCGGACTTTTCAGTGCCAGCTCCCCATATCTGACAATTACAATCTCTTTCATCATTTTACTGTTTCCTGATGAGTCTCATATAACTTACCCTTTAAAAAGAAAATGCCATAGAATTCAGAAGCTCAGTATTCAGCGCCTGATGACAAAGCTTGTAAATTCGCCTGAAGGTTGCTTCCATTTTATATCTAAGGAATCCACACGAGACGAAGGAGGGCCTACACGAAGCCTTTGAACAAATGAGTCCACGAATTGCTTAGGTCCTTCGGCCAAAACCTGTACGCAGCCATCAGAGAGATTACGCGCATAGCCCACAATACCTAGTTCTTGTGCAGTATTTTTAGTGAACTGACGGAAAAAAACTCCCTGTACCCTTCCACATACACGGACCTCGATAAGTACACGCCCGTCATCCATGAAAGGGTATTCAGGAACCATATTATATGAACTTTGGCCTCAAAGAGAGCATCTTTGCAAGAGGCAAGCCCCTGTATGGCAAGCCAGCGATCTCTGCCTGTATACGGGCATTCAGTTCTTCAGAGGACATTTCCACAGTTTTGGGGCGATTAGCTTGGGATTCGGCCCGTACAGTCACATTTAGTTTGCCAGTCTCGACTTCCTTATCTCCGATGACCACCACATAAGGCACCCATTCACGCCCTGCTTCACGTATACGCTTGCCTACAGTATCCTCGCGGTCATCAATATCCACACGGCAGTTCAACTTCTCAGACACTTGCTTTGCAAATTCTAAATGCTTCTCAGATACTGGAAGCACTCTTACCTGTGTTGGGGAAAGCCAGACAGGAAGCATCGGAACGTCTCCACGTTCAGCTCTCATGGCCTCTTTCTCCAGCAGGCCATAGATACAGCGCTCGATTGCGCCGCTTGGAGAGCAATGCAATATAGTTGGACGTTTCTCCTCACCGGTGACATCGACATATTTTATGTCATATCTTTCAGCATTCTCTACATCTATCTGCACTGTGGAAAGAGCGCTTGCCTTTGCCAGAGCATCCACAAAGTTGAACTCGAATTTAAGAACGAAATAGAAGAACCTTGTATCCCACATCTCTACAAGTACCGGCTTGTTCACAGTGCGGGCAAGGTTAGTGATGAAATCCTTATTCTCCTCATAGAAATCTCTTGTGAACCTAATGGCAACCTCGAAGTCTTCAACCTTGATACCGACCTGATCCAGAATGCGGATGCACATATTATACTGATCGTCAAACTGGGAAACAGCCTGTTCCATATCATGACACAGAGTATGCATATCAGGCATAGTGAATGCCCTCAGGCGGCGCAGGCCAACAAGCTCTCCCCTCTGCTCCTTACGGAAACTGTAACGAGTTAGCTCGATCATCTTCAGAGGTAGGTTCTTGTAAGACATAGTCATGTCATGATTGATAAGGAACTGACCAAAACATGCAGCAAACCTCAGGAAAAGCTGTCTTTTATCGGATTCTATGGAATACTGCCTTGCTGGGAACCTGTCAAGATACTTCTTAAGAGTTGGATGGTTCATGTCATACATCAAGGGAGTTTCTACTTCCATGGCTCCCACCTTGAGTGACTCCTCAACGACGTAATTTTCCAGTAAAGACTTGATGAGCCTGCCTTTGGGATAAAAACGCATGTTACCGGAGTCTGACCCTGGCTCATAATCGGCTATTTCCAGCCTGCGCATAAGCTCAACGTGAGGTGGTGCCTTTTCAACTTCTCTTTTCTTGGATATCTCATAATCCACGAACTTTCCAAGGTTCTCATGGCCTTTGAAATCAAAACCATCCATTTCATGAAGCTCGCCATCGGGAGTGAGAATACGCCAGTAGGATTTAGCAGTGCTTTCGGCTTTCAGGGCCTCAGAGACCACTTCAGGCTTTCCTTCAAGAGCGCAAACAACATTAACACCGTCTTTGTTCTCCGGAGCGATGGAACGGGAAAGCTCAGAAAGCGGGTGACCTTTGCAACTGATCTTGAATGCTTTGTACCAGCCAAAAGGAGCCCTTTTTACAGTGTACTTTTCAGAGAGTGCTTTTTCCATGGCGGTAAGCACATAAACTGCAACTTTCGGCGAAGAGAGGTTTGAACTGAGATGAGCATAAGGATAAAGCATAACGTTGTTAGTTTTTACCTGCCCTATGACCTTCTCGACCTCAGAGACACCTTTCTGGACCACTTCATCAGGATTCACCTCGTCCGTTTTCTCTACGGCTATGAAAACTGTGAGTGCATCCTCCAGCCTGCCAGATTTCATTGGATCTTCGATCTTCTCTGCCACCGGGGTGCTTTTTTTGACCTCGTATTCGATATAATCAGAATGGATGAGCAATAGCTGCATGATTTCACCTGCAAAATTACCTGTAGACTTAGATTTAACAATCCTTATAAACCTTTTTAGCGTCAAAAGTTTTTAGAAGCTAAATCTTACCCAAAAAGAAAGGAAATCATACCGAAGAATCAGATTTTTTTATTTCACCATAAACAGGCGTTCCCATATGAACCCTGTAAGCAGATATCAAGCATGCAAGGATAATAGGTGCCAAAAAGAACCCGGAAATGCCACCCACAAAAGCACCGCCTAAGAAAGAAAGCATTATTAATAGAGGATGGACTCGCGAATGCATGCTTGCAAGGTACGGCCGAAGTATAAATTCAGGTGGCAGGTAAATTACAATGGAAGCAACAATAAAGAATATTAAAGCTGATTCAAGCCCCATCTGGAAATAGCGAACAACCGCAAGAGCAATAAGAACAGTATAACCAGCAAATAAGGGAACAATAGATGCAATAAAAATTAGAGTTGCAAGGGCAAGAATATGGGAAAAACCAAATAAGTAGAAAACAACCAGAGAAGTTACACTAACAAATAAAGCAGCATAAGCGTTGCCAATGAACACTCCTTTAAGTATCAAGTCAAGGTGTTTTATATACTCTGCAACCCATGGCCTGTTGTCCACCGGCATAAATGCCACCAGACTTTTGTAGATCTTGTAGCCGTCAGCCAGCAAGAAATAACACACTAATACTGATATGGCCAGATTGAGGATAAACATTAAAATGGCCTTTGCATAGGATAATAACCCAAATCCACTAAGTAAAGGTAGTACTGATGTAGATGTATCCCATATAAATTGGCGGATTGGTTCATTGTATTGAGGTGGTATATCAACAGCTGCAACAAAATCAAATAAACTATTGATAAATACACCTTGGTTTTCGAATATCCAGCTTACCAATCTTGTTATTTCAATTATTCCAGAACCTATGATAAAAACTACAGGCATTACAATAATCAGAGTTGCCATCAATGCACCTAAACGCTGATACCGATGTAGCTTAAGATAGATTGGCCTTGCTATATACGCCAGAACTAAACCCAGTACAATGCCATCAGCAAGGGGAAGAAAAATAGAGATAAGAATCAGTGAAAGCAGTATGACGATCAAAATGACAGCTATCTTTAACCTTGAAGATATAAGTACAGAAATACCATCTAATTGACCTAACTGCATGTATACACATCTTATAATTTTATTTTGTGGCTGTTATATAATTTGTATAAAACTATTAAAGCTTCACCCATATATTAGTGGTCCTCCCTAAGCCACGGGAGATTACGGGGAGCGTATTTCAAAACCACACACGGTTCAATACACTTGCCACATCTGATACAAGCATTGCTTATGAAAAGACCTCGCATATCATCAATTTCAATGGCATTCACGGGACATACACCTTGGCAGATGCCACACCTTGTACACATGCACACTCTCATAAGCTGCAGTGTGACCTGTCTAAATACTTCGGTAGCTTTTTCTCTGCTATCGGCAGTGACCAGCAGGTTACCCGAAGAGAAGAACTTAACTGTTGCATCACCTGCTCTTACAAGCAGCATTCCCATACTTTCAGCAGCCTTTAGATCGCCTATAATATACAGAACATCTGCTGCATCCTGAAGAGAAACACCCCCCACTTTAGCTTCAATTGTAAAACCTCCGCCAGTACATGGAGAAGCACCGCTTACAGAGTCTACACTGAAGTTTTCATTAGCTGCGGAGAGGTCATATTTAATCCCAAGCTCTTCTGCAAGCTTGATCATTTTGGGAGGCAGTTCTTTCCAGCGCCATAGACCATGTTCTACAAAAGACTCCGGCAGCCCCTTTTTGTTGGCCCATTCCAGAAGATATCTGTGCCAGCGTGCATGAAGGGCAGGATGCAACCTGGAAAAAATCTGGTATTCCGCAGATAAAGAAGCCGGACAGAGGTAGCACCCCACTCTTTCGAAACCCATATCATAAAGAGGGTTGTAATCAAGATTCTTTCCATATATATACAACCATACTTCTATCGCCCTCCAGTCCCGGATGGGGAAAATATTGAGCTGTGTTGGAACAAAGGGATTTCTCTCACTGGCAGAAATGGAAGCTCTTGAGAAAGACTCGTATTTCCTTTTACCATCCACAGTAAGGCATACTTCCCCTTCGCTTGTGGATCCGTCTATAACCCTGTTAGCAGGTGCTAATTTACAGACCTTGCAGCACCAGCGCATGTCTTTTGCAGGCGGACCGAACCTTTCGAGATTCTCCCAGAAAGCATCACCTGCAGCTGATTCTATTAACTCGATACCACAAATTGAACAAAAATTGCGTGCGAATTCCACAGTTTCAGGGAATTCAATACCAGTGTTAAGAAAAAAAGCCTTAACATGTCTTTTTTTAAGAGTACTGCGGGTAAGATCAAACACCACAAGGCTATCCTTTCCACCACTGAAAGACACATGGACCGGCAGGTCTTTGTATTCCTTGCGGTTGACAATACCCTTGATAACATTAGCAGCATCCCTGGAAATCTTTTCCATGTGGCTTGTGTTTGCTTTGATCACATCTTGCACGGAAGATATATGAGGGTTAAGTGAAACAGGATTCCCATCAAGTTTCCTTACACGTAATACAGCATCTTCTGAGTTTTTAAAGTGCTCATGATCAGAAAGTGATACACCAAAACCGATAAGACTTTTACATTTGATTAGGACAGTATCCTGTTTTTTGATATCTTCTGTAAATTTCAGAAGCTGGTCAGCTTTTATCTTTTTGCCGCTGAGGTGACTGGAAGCCTTTTTAAGTTCAATGGTTTTGCTATTAGTATGTGCTGCCAGGATCTTTGCACCGTCAACGGACAGGTCAAAAACATATCCCAACGTCTTCATATCAAAACGCAGTACACCAAAATGCAATCCATCGACTATCACTTCATCTGTTCTGTCTTCACCTGCAGTCTTATTGAGGAATACTATCCGGTCACCGATAGGATCACAATTGAAAGAGGTAAACAGAAGACCTTTGAGAACTTCTTTCTCATAAGGCGAGCAGAACCTTATGTCTCCTGGAGACGACAGATTAACATAAGTACCCTCTGAGTGGCAGATGTCACAAGTAGACTTCAACAGAGGCACATTGCAATGCTGACACCAGAAAATATTATGCTGAAGATTAGCACTATGCTGTTTCCAAGACCTCGAAGGACTGTTTCTAACCCGCTCATGTGCAGGTTTTCCTGCTGAAGAATTCCTGTTGGAAGAAAAAGATCTGTTCTGTGGTTTCATACTCGGGTATTTAAAAAAGAATTGACCGATATTATACGGTCAATTGTTAAGGTATTCATTGATTGTCTGGGCAGCGAGCTTCCCTGCACCCATGGCACTTATAACCGTTGCTGCGCCGGTAACAACATCCCCACCTGCACATACGCCTGGAATAGAGCTCATGGCTGAATCATCCACGACTATAGTGCCCTTGGGGGTTGATTTAAGCCCCTTGGAACCTGTGAATATGATCGGGTTTGGAGATGTACCTATGGCAATGATCACAGTGTCAGCCTCGATCTCATGTTCTGAACCTTTCACTGTCAGGGGTTTCCTGCGGCCTGATGCATCTGGTTCACCAAGCTCCATTCTGATGCATTCCACACCCTTTACCTTCATTTTATCGTCGCCTAAAATGCGCACGGGGTTTGTGAGCAGCCTGAAGATAATGCCTTCTTCCTTAGCATTCTCGATTTCTTCTCTGCGTGCAGGAAGTTCATCCTCGCCACGGCGGTAGACGATGCTAACTTCATCAGCACCCAGCCTGAGGGCACAGCGAGCAGCATCCATTGCCACATTTCCGCCGCCTACGACTATGACCTTCTTACCACGCTTTATCGGCGTATCATAATCAGGGAAACGGAAAGCCTTCATAAGATTCACACGGGTCAAGAACTCATTTGCAGAATAGACACCATTGAAGTTCTCGCCTTCGATACCCATGAAATTGGGTAGTCCTGCACCTGTGCCCAGGAAGACGGCATCGAACTCTTTTCTCAGTTCATCCAGCGTCTTGATCCTGCCAATTATGTAGTCTACTTTTATGTCTACCCCAAGCTGTTTGATGTATTCGACTTCCTGGCGAACTATCGCCTTAGGAAGACGGAACTCAGGAATACCGTAAGTAAGCACCCCTCCTGGCTCGTGAAGTGATTCAAAAATGGTCACTGAATGACCGGCTTTTGCAAGGTCAGCAGCAGCTGTTAGTCCTGCAGGACCTGAGCCTACTACAGCCACATGTTTACCGGTTGACTTTGCTTTCTGAGGAGATACGACACCTTTAGCACCCTCATAATCTGCAGCAAAACGTTCAAGGCGGCCTATAGCTATAGGTTGCCCTTTCTTTGCAAGTACACAGTATTCTTCGCACTGCACTTCCTGAGGACAGACACGTCCGCAAACTGCCGGAAGAGCATTGGTGAGCTTGATGGTCCTTATAGCTGCATCGAAATCGTGTTCAGCAATATTTGCTATGAAAGCGGAGATATCGATATTCACTGGACATCCCTGCACACATTTGGGATCCTTGCATTGAAGGCAGCGTTCAGCTTCAGCAATTGCCTGCTCTTCAGTGTAACCCAGTGCCACTTCATTGAAGTTCTTACTTCTTTCAGCCGGGTCTTGTACTGGCATAGGCTGTCTGGTTGCCATTATTTCCCACCTTCGCATTTACATTCATGTTTCTTAAGAGAACTGCTTTCTTCATCTCTATAAACTGCCAGACGACTCATGAGCAGGTTGAAATCTACTTTATGTCCATCGAACTCCGGCCCATCCACACAGGCAAATCTGGTCTCACCGCCCACTGAAACACGGCAACCTCCACACATACCCGTACCATCGATCATAATGGGATTGAGGCTCACAATAGTCTGGACACCGAAAGGCTTGGTGACACCTGTCACAGCACGCATCATTATAGGTGGACCAATGGCTACTACTCTATCCACATGTTCACCGTTTTGCAGCATTTTTTGGAGCACATCGGTAACAAAACCATGATGTCCTTTTGTGCCGTCATCTGTACAGATATGAAGTTCGTCACTTGCTGCCTGCATTTCTTCTTCAAGGATCAGCAAATTCTCACTTCTTGCACCTATGACAGAAATCACTTTATTGCCTGCAGCCTTGTAGGCTCTTGCCTGGGGATAAACAGGAGCAACACCCACGCCTCCTCCAACAAGTACAACAGTACCAAGTTTCTCTATTTCGGAGGGGGTACCCAGCGGTCCTACAAAGTCCTCAAGCTCGTCCTGAGCTCTTAGAGCAGCCAGCCGTTTGGTAGTCTTACCCATTTCCTGGAAAATAATGGTTACTGAACCTTCCGCAACATTATAATCTGCAATTGTAAGAGGAATTCTTTCACTTTGCTCATCAATTCGGATTATCACAAATTGCCCGGGTTTTGCAGCCTTTGCCACATCTGGCGCAAGTACCCTCATCAGGTGTACCTGGTGAACCATATCACGTTTCTCAATTATCCTGTATGACATTCGATCACATTTTAAACTGTATTGGAAGATTATGGTGGATAGGATAATATTAATAGTACTTAAGAATTCAGTTGATAAATAGTAAAAACAGTATTTTTCTCATTTATTGAAAACTAGAATTATTTGATTTCAATGTGCATGGATCAGACCTTAGGAGTCAGGATGTACACATTGGTGATGATATTTACCACCTCAGCATTTGCTCCTAGCCATGTAACAGCGCTCCCATTTGGATTTGCTGCGTTGATGTCACCTGTAAGAACAAAGAAACTTGTGCTTGTCCTTCCGTTGACCATATTATCCAGTTCCTGCTGGCTATATCCTGATGTTTTTATATATGTCCCATCAGCGGAGTTATTGTAATAGAATTCAAATGGTTTTGCGATGTAGCCTGGAAGTGGTATGATCACATCTCCCTCTTTGGTGACTGAATAAATGTACGATGCCACACTTTTCCAATCTTCTTTCTGAAGAGAAGAATAGTAGTTTACGATTGGAAACACGGCATTCAATACGAAAATGAACAAAATGATTACTGTTAGAAGTTGCTGCATATTCTCTAATGACTTACCATTTTGCTTAGGGGATTTGCTTGCAGAAAGTATAAAACTCGAAGTTCCAGTCAGACCGCGTGAAACTATAAGAAGATAAGCCGGCAAAATGAAAAGAAGATACCTTGGATGAAAGGGCATTATATCCGAAAGGTAATAACTTACTATCATTGGAAGAATGAACCAAGAAATTAATAAAAAAGCCTGGTTCCGACTAGAACGGAGCATTATTACTAAACCTATTACAAAAAAAGTAAGATAAAGCAGAGAAGGAGATTCAGACATTGTGAAATGAGAGATGGTGCTTGATACAAAATGCGCCTGGTCCACACCCCAGGTCACTTCGCCTCCAACTCTTGAAGCTGCCTGTTCAAAGAAAACCTGAATTCTGGGAATTATGGAAATTAAGATTAAAGCCAAGCTAGCAAAAAAGACCTTTGATTGTGACAATCTTTCTGTATTAAAATGCAGCTTTTTTTGTTCATAAGAAAACAAGAGAGATATAAAATATAGTATTTCGATAGGGAAAATGAAGAAACCGAAATAATGCGTATAGATATTGAGCACGGTGAAAACAACAAACAAGAACCAGAAACTGTTCCTTTTATCCTCAATAGCAACATAAAAACAGAAAATGGAACCAAGTGTCAAAAATACCATCATCGAATACATTCTTGCTTCCTGAGAATAGTAAATATGGGCCAAAGAGATAGAAAGCAAAAATGAACTGATGAGACCTTCTTTTACACTGAATAAGCGTGTTCCAAGCATGTATAATAATGGAATTGAAAGTATTCCGAAAATCATTGAAGGAAAACGTAAGAGTACTTCCGATTTTCCTGCAAAAAGGAAAAAATGGACCACAAAATAATAGAAGGGAGGGTGCACATCGCCTTTTGTCGTCTCATATATTCCAGACAAAGTATTGGATGACATCAGATAAGTTGTTGCTTCATCAAGCCAGACAGATTCAGTTCCAAGCTGATATATCCTTAAAAAAGCCCCTAAAAATGTTATTGCCAATATTAACTGCAGTTCTCTGGATGATTTTATGATGTTTATTAAGTACGATATTTTACTATTTCCTTTTGAAGTAGCACTCACAGAGGACCGTTTAACATTTAATTGCTTTTGAGATGCCATACAAAAACCTTGCTTCACATGTATTATAGGAATCATTCTATATTTTATTTTTTATCCGATATTGAAATTTCCCAAAACCCAAGCATTGGCATGAGATGCGATCGATAACACAGTTATCAAATTATAGTTCATGGTACGCAATCTGAAAGTTTTTTGACAATGATGATAATATCAAATTTCGGCAATAGAGATATTAATGCACCTAGATAGGAACACCATTACTAAAGAACAGAAGTGTAAATTATCGTCTACAGAGAATATTGGTAACTGATAAATATTAATAAGCATTTTAAGTATATAATTCTGGACTAAAGAACTAGAACATCAACTATTATCAATTGGTACAAAGCAAATCTGCCTAAAACATAAACTGATCAAGAAAGTGCACAATTAAAAGAGGAGATGAAAATATTAAATCGCTTATCCTTGCCGGTGGATCTGGAACAAGACTATGGCCATTAAGCAGAAAGCATAATCCTAAACAGTTCCTGAAACTTAAAGATACATCGTTTTTCCAGAACACCTTAACACGCTGCCTGGAAGTCTCTGATATATCGGAAATCTTCGTTGTTACAAATGATTCACAGAGATTCTTTGTTACAGGTCAGGCTAAAGAGTTGGGATACGACCTCCCTCCAGAAAATGTGCTTATTGAGCCAGAGCCGAAGAACACGCTTCCTGCTATTAGCTTCGGCATGAGGGAAATCGTCAAGAAGTTCGGAAAATCAATGGTAGGGGTTTTTTCTTCCGATCATGTTCTCGACATACGTGCAATGGAAACGATCAAAAATGCACAAACCCTTGCAATGGATCATCTGGTCACTTTTGGAATAGTACCCACATCACCACATACCGGATATGGATACATAAAACCATCTGAAAAGATCGGTGCCGGATATAAGGTTGCTGAATTCAGAGAGAAACCGAATCATGATGATGCTCTGAAATATTTGAACGAAGGATGTCTTTGGAATAGCGGAATGTTCCTTTTTGACACTGATGTATTCTTTAGAGAATTACAGCAACAGGAAAAAACATTTTATAAGGCTTTTGATCCAGAGAACAATCCTGATGCAACCATTGAAGAAATATTTGAAAAAGTAAGAGCAATATCTATCGACTATGGAATCATGGAAAAATCCAAGAATGTTGTAGTCGTGCGCCTGGAACATAAATGGAGCGATCTTGGAAACTTCAATGCAATATATGAAGAATCGGATAAAGACGACAATGGAAATGTCATTTACGAATGTGAAGACATCCTGATCAATTCGAAGAACAACCTCCTTTATTCCAAATGCGATAAACTCGTTGCTCTTATAGACGTCGAAGATATGGCTGTGATAGATACGCCTGATGCATTACTTGTATGTCCAAGGAAAAGCAGCCAGAAAGTAAAACAAGTGGCTGACACATTGCACAACAAAAATGATGAGAGGGCATATTTGCAGCAGACAGTATACCGGCCGTGGGGTTCCTATACTGTGATGGAGAAATCCGATAGACACAAGATAAAGAACATCATAGTTGAGCCAAAAAAGAAGTTGAGCCTGCAACTCCATTACCACCGCAGTGAGCACTGGATCGTAGTCAAAGGGATGGCCACGGTACAGATAAACGATGAAATATTTTTCCTCAGGCAAGGAGAAAGCACTTTCATTAGAGCTGGCATGAGACATAGACTTGCTAATGAAGGAAAACTGCCTCTCGAAATAATAGAAGTGCAACTTGGAGAATGCGTGGATGAAGATGATATCGTCCGTTATGACGATGAGTATGGAAGGGTGAAACAATAAAGAGGATGAAAAATGACTATTAAGAAAGCGGTAATACCAACTGCGGGACTTGGTACAAGATTCCTCCCGGTAACTAAATCCATGCCAAAGGAAATGCTTCCTATCATCGATAAGCCAGTGATCCACTATGTAGTAGAAGAGGCTATAAACTCCGGCATAGATGATATTATATTCGTCACGGGAAGAAGTAAAAGGTCTATAGAGGACTATTTTGACGATTCTCCTGAGTTGGAAATGCACTTGAAGAGCAAGGGAAAAACAGAGATGCTTAAAATGGTGCAGGACATCTCTTCTCTTGTGGATATCCACTATATCAGGCAAAAGGAACCCAGAGGACTGGGAGATGCAATCCTCACAGCTGAGAAACATATCAGTGGAGATCCTTTTGCTGTGCTGCTTGGTGACGACATTATAGTAAACAGCACTCCATGCACAAAGCAGCTAATCGAGGTTTTCAAAAAATATGGCCGCTCCACCATTGCAGTGGAAGAAGTCCCAAAGGAAAAAGTTAGCAACTACGGTATCATCAAAGGGCGTGAACTTGATGACCACCTATACCTCCTTGAAGATATTGTGGAGAAACCGGCTCCTGAAAAAGCTCCTTCGAATACCGGTGCTATTGGAAGATACGTATTCACTCCAGAGATATTCGATTGCATAAAACAAACAGCTTGTGGCGTAGGTGGAGAAATACAGCTAACAGATGGTATTAGACTTCTTAACGCATCCCAAAAGATCTACGCATACAAGTTCACGGGCAAACGTTATGATACCGGTGACAAACTGGAATATGTTAAAGCCATCGTGGATTTTGCTTTAGAGAATGAGGAAATGAGAGACGAAATGCTGGAGCATCTGAGAACGCTTAATCCATGCAATTGAGTTAAATAGTTACATTTCAACCCTTAAGTATGAAATGACCTCCACCAATCTGTTATCTTTTTCCCAGAGGTCATCCATACATTCTTTTTTGAACAATAGGATAGTATTCTCTCGTAAAAAAACAGTCCATTGCCTATCATGGCTTCACTTGGAAAACGTAGAGTAAGTATGCCAGAGCATTCAGAGACGTAGTCTATGATTTTCTTTATGGATTCCCAGGTGTTTTCAATATCATCATCATCATTTAGATTTGCATTTCCAAAACTTTCTGAAGCATTGAAATCAATGACATTCAAGGGCAATACTGTGATATCTACGTCCTTTATTTCAGGATCATAAGCCCTGAAAGGGTAACAGACACTTTCACCAAAATGGTTCACCGGATCTACAAAAGCAGTCATATACTCGAAACCTGCTTGGTACAATATTATCCAATTTTCAGGATTATTCAAAGAGTTAAATGGGTCCACATACCCCACCACCTTATCCCTGAGGACATCTTCTAATTTCATTTTTCGTGAAACTATCTCCTCAAGATCAAAAAGTGAGTCTGGACTTCCAAGAAAACCAACTTCCCAGCCATTTTCACGAATGTTTTTTAATTCGCATGCAAGGTCTGAAATGTTGTAGTTATAACCTTTTTCTCCTTTGTTCAGGACCGAGAAGTAAAAACCAGAAATTGCACCATATTTACGCTCAAGCTCTATGAGCTTTTCAAAATTAAAGAATGGATTGAACTGTCTGCTGAACCTTGAAAAAAGCATTTTAAAGCCGTTTTTTATTGACCCTTTTTTCATGTGCCTGTAACAGTAATAAAAGACATTTGGTAATGAAGGAGAAATAATTCCAACATCATGAACAAGGCATACTGCAAATTCTTTACCCTCGGGATATTTATGAGAGGAACTATTGTTAGAGGGCGCAGAAAATAGTGGTTTCAATAGGTCACATTGTTGAGGAGCCATCTTCAGAACATCCTTCATCTGATAAGCTCCCTATTTCTAATTAATATAATAAAGGAGATTCAGAATTGAATCTTTTTCCCTTCTTTTGCAGACAACAATGCTGCCTCTGCCATCCTGACAGCCCTCATACCTATTGTGCCATTGGATAGAGGTTCCTTTCGTGAGACAATGCACTCCAGAAAATGACAAAGTTCCTCCTTTAGAGGTTCTGCATATGGAATGGGAATAGTATAGAAGCCTTCATTCTCCACACTGAAAATTGTATTGTCCTGGATTTCCTGTTCAGCTATCCGCATATCGAAGATATGGAGTTCCTGTGGTTTTAAGTAATCGATTCTAGCCACTTTTTCAGATCCTACCACAACAAGATCGCGGTGCTTGCCATAAGCAGGCATGATCCAGCTTTCAAATGCATAAGCAGTAGCCCCTCCAAAATCCATGGTGATCATAGCGGTTTCTTCAATGTCATTCTGCAATGAACAACGTGTATCTGCAAGTATGCTTATTGGCATGTCCTTGTTAACAAGGTAACAGAAAATGTCAACTTCGTGAATACCCAAAGCATAGATAACACCCATGTCCTTTCTCGGAGCACCGAATGAAAAACGATTTCCAAACATTATCCTAATAGAACCCAGTTCTCCAAGGTCAATTCTTTCCTTTAACTCTTTTACGGCAGGATGATGTCTGAAAATATGGCCTACCATAAGGATCCGGCCTGTCCTTTCCGCAACCTTTACAAGCTCCTCTGCCTGAACAATGTCCATGGTCATTGGTTTTTCAACAAGCACATCTTTCCCTGCTTCCATCAGTTCCTTGGCAAGATGGAAATGAGTAGGAGAAGGCGTGACTATACTAACGCCATGTATAGTAGGATCATTAAGGATTTTTCTATAGTCAGTGATGTAATCGATCCTGAACAATTCTCCAAGCTCTTTGGCACGCTTCTCATTTATATCACAGATTATCACTTTATCAATTCTGCCTTCTGAAAGAAGTTCACTATAGGTACGCACATGGTTCTTGCCCCAGTAACCAGTACCTATGACTGCAATGCCTGTCATTTTAACCCTCCTATGACATTGTCAGCAATATAATGGACATGTTCATCCGTAAGTTTTGGGTGCATCGGTATGGAGAGAATTCTCTTTACACACGCATCTGTAACAGGAAGCGTTAGATCAGGAGCTTCCATACATGGCTGTCTGTGGACAGGCACCGGATAGTAAATTCCCGTACTTATGCCTTTAGTGTGCAGATATTCACGCAGAGCATCCCTATTTGGTGTCTGCAGAGTATAGACATAATAAGCATGCTTTGCCCAATCCGCTTCCTGAGGAACACTTACATAATCTTCCAGCAGATCGTTGTACATAGAAGCTATTTGCCTTCTTCTTTCAACCCATTGTGGAAGGTGTTTTAACTGCTGTCTGCCAATTGCAGCAGGGATCTCGCTCATTCTGAGATTAAGACCCAGCATTTCATGCAGGTATTTATCAGTACGACCATGGTCCCTCAGCATTGACATTTTATGAGCTATTTCCTCGTTGTCTGTGAGAACCATACCTCCATCTCCTGCAACAGTCATATTCTTTGAGGGGAAAAAACTGAAGACAGCGAAATTTCCAATAGAACCTGCTTTTCTGCCCTTGTATTCTGCACCATGTGCCTGGCAGGCATCTTCAACAACAGAGATCCCGTGCTTTTTTGCTATTTTCATGATTGGATCCATATCAGCAGGATGACCATAAAGATGAACAGGGATTATTGCTTTAGTATTGGGAGTAATAGCTTCCTCGAGCTTTGCAGGGTCAAGATTGTAGTTTACAGGATCTATATCAACATATACCGGAGTAGCACCCAGGAACTTTGCAGGGCTTGCTGTAGCAATGAAGGTGTGAGATGGAACAATCACCTCGTCTCCCCTGCCAATTCCAAGAGCCATCATAGTTAAAAGCATGGCTGAAGTTCCGGAATTTACGCCAATAGCATATTTGGAGTTGCAATATGCAGAAAATTCTGCCTCAAAAGCTGTCAAGTTCTTACCTTTCACATACTGGCCGCTGTCAAGAACAGTATTAACAGCTTTTTTAATCTCGTCATCAATGTACATTTCACTTAAATTAACCTGCAAGATCTCAACTCCTTTTTACAGATAGTTTCCTATCACTCTTTCAACCATTCATAAGGCCTTATGAAGTAGCCAACTTCACATTTCATTTCATCAATTGTACAAATAACACGGGCCGGATTCCCATAAGCAAGTACATTCGGAGGTATATCTTTTGTGACAACTGATCCCATGCCGATCAAAGAGTTTTCTCCAATGGTTACTCTTGGGCCAATTGTTACATTACCGCCTATCTTCACACCTCTTTTCAATGTAACATTCTTAGCACAATCCTCAAAACGGGGACATGGAGGATGAAGGACGTTCAATATCGTAGTAGAAGGACCTATCCACACATTATCTTCAATGATCACAAATTCCGGAATAAAACAATTAGAGTGGATCCTTACATTGTTGCCGATGTTATTCTCACGTTCGATCACAGAATGAGAACCAATGCTTACATTATCACCAATGATATTTCCTTCACGAATGAGCACACCATGCCCTGTCTGAAACTTATCACCGATCTTGTTCCCACCGTAGATGACAGAATGTGAGCGTATTGTCGCATCGTCTCCGATTATTGTTTCTGGACCCTCTGGAGGATAAATACTTATTTCTACGAAAGCCTGTACATTAGAGTTTTTTCCAATTATCGCTTTATTGTTCTGCATAATGGTCATTCATTGGTTATCTTTACTCTTTCAGTTGGCTCCCAGACGTGTACATCCCTTAGCATATTGAAGAAACCAAGGAAAAGATAACTCTGGTAGATAATAAAGGAAGAGAATACGTTTGGTACTACTCCACCTATGGATATGAGTGCAAATATCGCTAAGACAAAAATTACTGAATACACTATGCTCAAAGAAACTAAATAGAAGAACCAAACAAGCAGAGATAAAAAGAACATTGTAGGTACCACAAAGAAAAGAAGTATCCTGAGAGGAAAAACGAATGTTCCGAATTTTCCAAATTTAGGAGAAAGTGCATCCCTGTTGACAAAAGTAGCTTCCAGAAGCCTTGTAGCCCGGCGTATCTTTTGCCTGCGCTGTTCATAGAATTTGTCAGGAACGTATTCATAGAACTTCGCAGATGGCACGTATTGGCACCGATATCCTTTTTTTATTACTGACAATGCCATACTTGCATCATCTGCACCTCTGCGGGTGTTCAAGGAAGAAGAAGCTTCCTTTTTGAATGCAACAACGGGACCGTTAAAACAGAAAGTTGAATGTATCTTGCTTTCCCAGGTACACATTCTTCCATATATGGATCTGTAAGCTGATTCAGAATTTGAGAACACTGATTCTCCTTTTGCTACTGGTATCAGGTCGCCTGAAACTGCACCAATGTCATCACTGCTAAGAAGTACTGATAGAAGATCAGGAATTGTATTTTCATCAAAAAGTCCGTCAGCTCCGGTTATAACCACGAGCTCATTGCTGGAATTTTCTATTCCCCTATTGATAGCTTTATTGACCCCGCTTCTTTCATGAGTAATTACTTTTCCCTTTATAGAATGCTTCTGAAGAGCAGCTTTTGCTACTTCCTCTGTCCTGTCGTGTGAACCATCGTTGGAAACTATTATTTCAAGTTTCTCAACGGGATACACAGAGACAAGATTATTAATACGATCAGCTATCCCAGATTCCTCATTGTAAGCGGGAATAACTACACTGACCACAGGCAAAGATTCAAGCTTTTTTACCAATGGATTTTTTGTTGTAAAAGCTCCCACAAGATATACCAGATAAACACTAGCTGGGATAATCGTTAAAAGAACAGCTATGGGTAGTAAGCTCATGTGCATCATTTTAGAGATTAGTGTAGGATCAAAGTAGCTACGCACAACGTATAGTCAGTTATATAATATATAGATAATGCCGATTCAATGACAATATTATGAATTAGTTTAGAGATAGGGTCCTTGTAGTATCCTCACTCAGCAAAGGCTTGTAAAGCCTTCTTTTCATTAATGCCGAGGTTTATGGTCATCCCCACTAAAAGTACAGCCAGAGAGCAGTATTTTTGAACAGATCTCCTTG